>JBMNCQ010000035.1:0-139527 GCA_049366715.1 Peptococcaceae bacterium
TTATCTGATTTAGGGGAGACTGCCATGCTTGACTTAATTTTCCGGACAATAGTAATTTATTTTACTTTAATTATTTTTATGAGAATTATGGGGAAACGGGAGATCGGCCAGCTGTCTGCAATAGATTTTGTCGTGGCCATTGTCATCGCTGAACTGGCCGCCATCCCTCTGGGTGATCTGGATATTCCGCTGGTCCAAGGTATTTTGCCCATCGGAATCCTGGCCTTAGCCCAAATAAGTCTCTCTCTCTTATGCTTAAAAAGTAATGCTTTCCGGAGATTAATTTATGGGCGGCCGAATGTTTTAATTGCTAATGGTAAAATTCAGCAAAATGAAATGCGCAAGTCCAGGTATAATATTGATGATTTATTAACTCAGCTCAGGGAACGCAATGTTTTTAATATTGCCGATGTTGAATTTGCAGTACTGGAAACCTCAGGCCAGCTGACGGTTTCCTTAAAGTCTCAGAAAAGACCTCTTTCGGCAGAAGATCTTAAAATAAGAACTGATTATGAAGGCCTGCCCCTTACCCTTATAGATGACGGAGAGATAAATTATAAGGGGTTAAAAGACGCTGACCTGGATTTAGCCTGGTTGGAGAGAGAACTAAAAAAAAGAAATGTTTCATCAGTGCAAGCCGTTTTCTATGCCAGTATGGACTCTAATGGAGATATTTATCTGGTAGAAAGGGATAGAGTTTCCCATACTAAAGAACGGGAATTGCACTGAGGTTTTTGATGTTTAAGAAGAGATTATTTTGGCTAAGTAGATAGTTGAAAATAGTTGCAACAAATTGGAGGAATTAGCGTCTATTAAGTAAGAAAGAAGGTCATAAACTGCACATTGCAGGAAAAAAATGGTTAGTGTCGAATAAGATTTAGAGACAAACTTACTATTCACTGGGAGGAATAAGATGTGAAAAAAACACTGGTGTTGCTTTTGATAATTTTCTTCGTTGTTGGAACAGCCGGTTGTTCAAGTAAGGAAGATTCGCCTCAGGTTACTCCTGTTGAAATTTCTGCACGGGAAATTGAACAAATGCCGGGTTATATTGAAGAATATTTAAAAGATTTGCAAACACAGGAGAATTATGCTGTGTTTAATGTAGAGGACGGTCTTTTGGTGTTTGCTGCCCGCGGTGAAATGAATACAGGAGGATATACCATTTCCTTTGACAAGGCAGGTATTTCAGATGATAAACTTTTTGTGGAAGTAACTACTTCAGACCCCGGGCAAGGGGAAGCTTCCCAGGCAATTACCTATCCGTATGCGTTAGGTAAAATTTTGGGCCGGGATTTACCCGGTCAGGTTGTTTTTGTGGAAGGTACGGATTATAGTAAAATCATCAAAGAAGTTAGCGTAACAGAAATTCCCCAGCCGGAAGAAAGTGTGATAAACCTGTATTTTGGTACGCAGGACGGCTATCTGAGAAAAGAACCGAGATTAATTAGCGGCTTGCCGGCGGCAGAAAGGGGCCAGGAAGTCGTTCAAGAGCTTATTAAGGGCAGTGAGTCCGGGGATGATACCTTAAATGTTTTACCGGAAGGAACTGAGGTTTTAGACTATCAGTATGACCAGGATACAGGACTGGCTGTTGTGAATTTATCTGATCATGTTCATGCGGTAGCGGGGTCTATGGGTGAAACCCTGGCTGTCTATTCAATCGTCAACTCCCTTACCGAGCTGCCGGGTATTGAGCAGGTAAAAATATTAATAGAAGGTGAAGAAGCTGAATCAATAGCCGGCCATGTTTATTTGGGGGATCCGCTGGTAAGAGATTTAGAATTCTTGGAAGGAAATATGCTGAAGTAAGAAGGAGATACGATCATGTTTATGATAACTACGGCTAAGATTAGCCCCAAGCATCTGCAGCCGGTTTTTGCGGAATACCCCGGTTTAACTTTGGAATACGGAAATATTGAAGAAGTAGAGCCTAAGCTATCTCAAGCCGAAATACTAATCAGTTACGGGGAAGATTTAACTGCGGAGCTGATAAAAAAATGTACGAAACTTAAATGGCTGATGGTCGTAAGTGCCGGTATAGATAAGCTGCCTTTCCGACAGCTGATTGAGCAGAGAGTGTTGGTGACAAATGCCAGAGGAATTCATAAGAACCCCATGGCAGAGCATGCCTTTGCGCTGATTCTGCAGGATTCCAGGCGTTTAGTGAGCCTTTTGGACTTACAGAGGGACAAGGTCTGGGATAGAATGATCCGGGTTAATGAGCTGACAGATGCTAAGATCGTCATTGTAGGTGCAGGTGCCATTGGTACGGAGGTCGCCAGGAAGGCTAAAGCCTTTGATATGAATACCATAGGTGTGAATAGAACCGGCAGCCGTGCAGCTAATTTTGATAAAATGTATAAAACGGAACAATTGCATGATGCCCTAAGTATAGCGGATTATGTGGTAGTTATTACCCCTCTGACTCCTGAAACCCGGCATATGTTTGGGGAGAAAGAATTTCGCATGATGCCTGAAAAGTGTTATTTCATTAATATTGCCAGAGGCGAAGTTGTGCAGGAGGATGCACTGTTAAAGGCTTTAACGAATGGCTGGATCAGGGGGGCTGCCCTTGATACATTTTGTGAAGAGCCGTTACCTGCGGAGCATGCCCTCTGGAATGTGCGTGATTTAATCATTACGCCTCACTTAGCCGGGAGGACCCCCAGATATATGGAAAGGGCGGTAGAAATATTTAAGCATAATTTGCAAGTTTATTCCTCCGGACAAGGGAAAATGAAAAATATCATCGATCTCACCCGGGGCTACTAATATCAAATTGTGGTTACTTACTGCATTAAAAAATCCCATCTGCTGTATACTAATGAAAAAGTTACAGTAGGTGGGATTTATTTTGGATTTTTCTAAAGTATTGGAATCAACAAAAGAACCTTATTTTATCGTGAAGCACAAACTGCTTTGCGTTTCACGGGGAGATTATGAGGAGGCGTTAAAATCTTATTTGAATCCTTATTCGGAAGAAGGCGTGCAGGAATTTGTCAGTAAGTATCTTGCTTCTCAGGGGGATCCGGGGATTGTCGGATTGGTCGGGATTGAGCGCAGAAAGGATCAGGTTTTGATTGATGCCGCTGTTAGATATAGTGGTAAGGGGGATAAATCATGAGAAAAATACAGGATAGAATTACCTTAGGCATCACGGCGGGTTTACTGGCTAATATGATAAAGCAATCTTTATCCTACATCTTAAAGAAAACGGGTCTGGTCGAGATTACTGCCCCGGATAAGGCAGGAGCTATGTTTGTCAGTAAGAAAACAACGCAAAAACCCCATGGCACCCTGGTCGGGATCATAGCAGATTTTTGCATAGCGTGTGAGTTAGGCATAGCGTTAACCTATTATATTTCCGCAACGGGTAAAGATAATTATCTTTTAAAAGGACTGAGTATGGGTTCAATGTGCTGGGCGGCCATGTATGGATTATTAAGCAGGCTGGGAGGAACAGGGTTTAATCTGATTAAGCCCCGGGACAGTATCAGCGGGTTTATAACCCATGGAGTCTTTGGTCTTGCTGCGGCAAAGCTTATCGTCTCATTAGGGGAGGGGAGCCTGTTCAAGCCCCATTACCAGACGCTCAGTAATCCGGAAAACGATAGTCGGAGAGTGGCCCGGGATGATATGCAGTATCGTGATGAGGAGGTTCTTACCTATTGAGGCTCTACTTTATACCCGGCATCGATCCGGCTATTACCTTAAGTAATAAAATGCCCAAAACCTGCTAGCAGGTTTTGGGCATTTTATTACGTCCGTCTCAATATATATATATGAATAAAACAATTGCGGTGGTGCTGAAATTGATTGTAAAATTATTACTCGGTTTGATTGTTATCTTAATAGGTGCTGAATTTTTTACAAATGCCGTAGAATGGCTGGGGTGCCGTTTAGGTCTTTCAGAAGGTGCTGTGGGGAGCATTTTAGCTGCGGTAGGAACAGCTTTACCTGAATCAATTATACCTATTGTTGCAATTTTATTCTCCCATGATGTTAATACTGCCCATATTGGGATAGGAGCGATTTTAGGTGCTCCTTTCATGCTGGGGACGCTGGCTCTGTTTATAACCGGTTTAAGTGCCAGGTGTTTTGTCTGGAGGGGAGCCGGTGTGAAATCTTTAAAGGTAGATCCCGTTAATATTTCCCGCGATCTAACATTTTTTTTGGTCATGTATAGTTTGGCTCTGGGAGTTTCTTTGCTGGACAGTAAATTTATTCATCATCTAACGGCATTATTTTTAATCTTAATGTATGTATTATATGTTTTCCGTACCCTGAATGGAGGGGAACAGATCGTTACCGAGGATTTAAGACCCTTATACAGCTGCTTTTGGACTGTACCTACTTTGCCGATTATTCTAGTGCAGGTGGTTTTTTCTTTAACTGCCATCATCTGGGGCGCCGGTTATTTTGTAGAAGGGATCCAAGTGCTGGCAGTGAATATGGGAATTCCTTCTTTAATTCTGGCCTTAATTATAGCTCCCATTGCTACGGAACTGCCGGAGAAATTCAATAGTGTAATCTGGATTGCGCAGAGAAAGGATACCTTAGCTATGGGGAATATTACCGGAGCTATGGTTTTTCAGAGTTCTTTAATCCCTGCCTTCGGACTTTTGTTTACACCTTGGCAGCTAAACGGAACAGCTTTTTTAAGCGGGATTTTAGTCCTTTGTTCCGTTTGCCTTGTCGTGTTCAGCTTATTAAAAAATAAAAGGCTTTCTACTCAATTATTGATTAGCTGCGGGATCTTTTATTTAACTTTTTTAGGTGTTGTTTTGTGGGGGGTGAGCTAAATGCCCGGTAAACAGCTCAACTGCGGCGGAGTGGATTTTCTGCCGTCAATCCATGGGTATCAGCTGCCCAATTATAGTGTGAGTTTAGATAAAACCCAGTTAAATAAAGTAAAAAAAGCGGCCTTTCGTCATTATTTCGTTCCCGATTTTATTGCTGATAAAATTTTATTAAAAACATTGGCATCCGGAGTATGCAGTGGGATAAGTGCTTATACTCTGCTGCAATTTACCGGGAAAAATTTTTGCGCAGAAAGTGCGGAATTTGCCATCGCGGTTCTGCAAGCCAGGACCTGGGGGAGTTTATTTCTAAAAGCCTGCATCAAAACTTATTATTCTCCGGTCTTTAAAAATATTGCAAAGTTAGAATGTTCTTTAGAGCAGGGTAACGGCATGCTGCTGGTTATCCTGCCTAAGTTCCCATATTTAACGAATATCGTTTTCGCTCATACCATTATCCCTTATGCTGTTTTTCAAGGATTATTCAGCATTTCAATCCGGGTATACGACAGCAACTATCCCAGGGATGATACCAGGGTTTTAACAATGAATAAAGATTCCTATTCCTGGTTTTATGACGGCCGCAGCTCCGATAAATGGGTATTGACTGTAAATAAAATAGAAAATTTGACCCAAAAAGTTTCCTTTTTGCTATAATTAACTAAATAGTGGTATTAAGTTAATTATTAATAAGGTTTGGATATCAATTCCAGGGAATCAATTATTATCCGCAAAGCGTATTTTACCAAAACTTATGAGGTGATAAGCAAGATGTTAAAAGCAATTCTTTTTGATTTAGACGGCACTCTATTGCCATTAGATCTGGAGATCTTCGTTAGTAAGTATTGTGCGGCAATCGGGTCGTATTTTGCCTCCAAAGTAGAACCTAAGTTGTTTATTAAAGAGTTGATGAGCGCCACCGAGGTTATGATCAACAATTCGGGGGAGTTGACCAATGAGGAAGTATTTATGAAGAGATTTTTACCCGCTATTAACCAGAATAAAGCCGATATGTATCCCCTTTTTGCAGAATTCTATCAGCATGAGTTTCCCAAATTAAAGAAATACGCCGGGCATTCTCAACTAGCACGGAGTATTGGGGGACAAGCTTTAGCAAAGGGATACAAAATTGCTTTAGCCACCAATCCTGTTTTCCCGCAAATGGCTACTGAACATCGTATGGAGTGGGCAGGGATAAATAATCTTCCCTGGGATTTGGTTACTACCTATGAAAACAGCAGATATTCCAAGCCGAATCCGGAATATTTCCGGGAGGTCTGTGCGAAGATTAAGATGGCACCGCAGGAATGTCTGATGGTAGGGAATGATGTCCAGGAAGATCTGGTTGCCTCAACCCTAGGTATGCAAACCTTTCTGGTTGTAGATCATTTGATCGACAGGGGAAAACCGGTTTATCAGCCGGATTTCCAAGGCACTTTAGCTGAGTTCGCTGAGTTTATTAATCGGTTACCACAACTAAGTCGGCAAGAATTTTCTTCCTGACCAAGAGGTGAAAATTAGCAATTGTTGAAGGATTATCCCCTAGTAAGTCGAATTAACAGAACAAGGAGGGATGCCTTAATGCGGAGAGTTCGTGGGGGGAGAAATAAAGATAGAAGCCTGTCTGTAAATATGGCGGTCTTAGTGAGAGAAGACTGGCTAACTTATTTATTGGTTTTTGCCTTTGCTTTATTTGGTATTTTAATCGGCATATTATTGAGAAAAGTGGCAACCACTACAGTTATTTTATTGGCGGTTATTTTTTTAAGTCTCCTAATTACAGGTCTGATCTCAGCTTGGGCGATTAACAGACGGACAGATAACCTGGAATTTTTATTTTTCCAGGAAGGTTTAAAAGAACAGTATAATGCGTTTAGCCTCTTAATTACCGAACTGGAGTTAAATTTAAATGTCGAGCATGGTAGTTTAGTCAGCACGGCAAATTGGCAGTTAGTAAAAAACGAACTGGCATTTTTCCCTGCGTATATCTATACGGAATTGAGCTATTGTTATAATAGATTAGCTGAATTAGGCGGCTTGGATATCATTGAGTACCGGCAGGTTATTATTGAAGAGCTGGCTGTTCCTACATTGATCTCAAAGCTGAGGGATTGGCAGCAGAAGATCAAACGGCAGCTGCCCTATCTTGACTGATTCATCATAAAGGCTGTTTATAAGCGGTAATGGATGCTGTGTAAAAGCTAAAGGTATATGGTGTGGTGACATGATGTCTCTGTCTCCGAAAAGTAAAAATATATAAGTAATTTAGAATAGCAAAATCTTAAAATGCATAAGCTACCCCTGAACTAGAGAAAAGGGGGTAATTTAGTGGTTGAGGAAAAGGGTAAGACAAATCCGAAAAGTGCTAAATACTGGTTTGAAATTGCCGGGGAAATGAATGAAGAATTGGAACAAAAGAGAGAAGAATTTGTTCGTGATGCCGCCCAGCGGCCAAAGGGAATTTCTGCCGACCGGGAGAAATTCCCTGACGGCGTTAAAACCGGGAGTTACAAAAGATTGCCGCCGAACAGGCATGAAGAAAATAGATAGCGGAAAAAGCCGGGGCAGCTGCCCGGCTTTTTTGCAGCATCTTTCCAATAATGCTAACCCTGGTAATCATTTAATCTTTCTAAAATCAGTTCATGTTAATTTTGCATATTACCTGTCTTTTTAACCAAGTTATCTCATATCTGCACATAAAAGGAATGACCGGCCCCCAATCGGCCAATTTTATATTATTGTTAAAGAATGGTGCTCACATGATAAAGGAGTTGTTTCTGGAACTTAATGATTTATAATAGAAAGAGAGCAGTTGCATAAGATAGAAAAAAATAAGGGAATAATTCAAGCCTGACCCCTAATCCTAATCTGACTAAGCTGGGAGGAAAAAGTATTAAATGGCTAAGGTAGCAGTTGTCAATTGCCCGGAGTATCGGCTAAAACAAGTTGTGGCGGGTATTGAGCGAGGAGTAGATTTATTAGGCGGCTGGCAGCAGTTTGTCAAGCAGGGGGAAAAGATTTTTCTAAAACTTAATCTGTTAATGAAAAAGCAGCCTGATGATGCCGTTACTACCCATCCCGTTGTGGTAGAAGCCGTAGCCAGGAAACTACTGGAATCAGGGGCCCGGGTAGTCATAGGCGACAGTCCGGGGGGGCCTTTTACAGTGCGGTCTTTGCAAAATATCTATAAGGCGGCGGGAATAGAAGAAGTGGCCCAAAGAACAGGAGCAGAATTGAATTATGATGTTACGGGAATTGACATCAGATTTCCCCAGGGTAAAATTATTAAAAAATTTCATCTCAGCAAAGCTATGGTAGAGGCTGATAAAATTATTTCTCTTTCCAAGTTAAAGACCCATCAAATGACAAAATATACAGGTGCTGTTAAGGTTTTATTCGGAGCCATACCGGGGTTGCAAAAAGCAGAGTATCATTTAAAAATGCCTAAAGTAACAGATTTTTGTGACATGCTGATAGATTTAGCCCTTTGTCTTAATCCCTGCCTGCATATTATGGACGGGATCATAGGGATGGAAGGCCACGGACCCTCGGCGGGGAATCCCAGGCCGGTAGGAAAAATCTTAGTCAGTACGGATCCCTTTGCTTTAGACTGGGCTGCTTTAGAAATCATTGGCATAAAACAAAAAACTGTTCCTACTGTTTATCAGGCAATTAAGAGAAATATTTATGAAGGCCCTCGGCAAGGGGATTTTGTTGGTGACGGTACCGAATCTCTTAAACCGCCTTTTATAACTCCGGAAATTGCCGGAGAGGTACGATTCCCGGTTCCCGGATTTTTAAGTGATTATTTACGGCCCAGGCCTGTTTTTCATCCTGAAATATGCATTGGTTGCGGAGAATGTGTCAAACACTGCCCGCCTAAAGCCTTGGAAATAAGAGATAAACTGCCCAGCTTAAATTTAGATGAATGTATTAGGTGCTTTTGTTGTCAGGAATTATGCCCCCATAAAGCAGTAGCGGTTAAAAGAAGCTTTCTCGGTAAATTATTAAGTAGGTGATATTCAATTGGATAACTTGACCCATGGTATAACAGGTCTGGGCTTAGCATATGTAGCCCAGGAAATAATTGCTGTTCCCCAGGCAGGGCTCGCTGTTTGCGCAATAATTTCTTCCCAGCTTCCCGATCTGGATGTTCTGATCGGCAGCAGAGGGAAAACAGCTTATTTAAAACATCACAGGGGATTCAGCCATTCCCTGTTTTTAGCACCGTTGTTAGCCGGTTTTACGGCCTGGGGGGTTAAATTATTCTTTCCCCAGACCGATTACGGACTCTTATTTTTGATTAGTTTTTTATCTTTAGGCCTGCATTTGTTTTTGGACCTTTTGAATGCGTATGGGACTAAGCTTCTCTGGCCTTTTTCACAACACAGATTCGCTCTGGATATCCTAATGATCATTGATCCTTTGATCATTATGATCTTTGTGTTAGGGATTAGCTTATATGTTTTTAAAGATCAACGAACGCTTTTATTTGCCCTGTATCCTTTGTTAGTCTTATACATCTTAGCAATGCGGAATCTTCGCCATAAGGCCAAAACCTGCCTGATGAAGAATTTTCCGGAAAACCGGCGAATCAGCCTCTTACCTCCCCTGCTGGGATGGAGGAACTGGAACTTTATTCTGGAGGAATCACAGGTTTATTACCTGGGGCAGATAGATGCATTTGCCGGACAAATAATGATCAAAGAAAAACTTTCCAAAAAAGAAGAGTGTCTGCATGTCCGGGCAACGAAAAATGATCCGGAAGTTCAAGTGTTTCTGGAATTCGCCAGGCACCCATGGTTTTCTAAAGATGAACGCGATAAGGAACTGGTAGTAAAATGGTCTGATTTAAGATATAAGCTGAGAGAAAGAGAACATTTTACGATAGAATCAAAGCCTATTTTAAAGCCTTAGTAATACAAAACAAACCTGCAGTTCTCTGCAGGTTTGTTTTGTATTATTGAACAATTTTTAAAAAAATATTAAAATTAAATAAAGAATACTAATTGCAGAAGAGAAGGAAAACAAAGTAGGCATCAAGAAATAACATATGTTATGTAATGTTTTATTATTTTTTGAGTGAGGAGTGAAATTTATGAACGGACAGGTTGTAGATTGGAAAAACCATCTACCTCAAGGTGCCGGTGCCGAAGAGCTTTTCACATCATTTAAAGAAAAAGCGGAGGCACTAACAGTAAAGGTGATCAGGGCAAAAAGCAGCGAAGAGGCTGAACGGGCAATTGTTGCAGAAATGAAAGAACTCCAGGTTAAGCTGGCAGCAGGTGTACCGATGACACTTGTTGATGGACAAAAAATAAAAAGCGGGGCTCAAAGCGCAGGCATAAGTTTTTCTTTGGATTTAGACCGGAATCTTATCGAACAAGCTGATTTCGGCCTTTCAGAGTTTGATTTAGGCATCGCCGAATTAGGTACGATTGTTCAAGATGCCGATAGTGTGCACAAAAGATTAGTATCGACCTTACCTCCAACCCATTTGGCAGTAATATCTACTAAAACGATCGTGGATACCTTTGCCGATTCTCTGGATGTTATCGAGAGAGTGTATAACGGCAATCCCTCTAATTTTTTAGCTTTTGTAACAGGACCAAGTAAAACTGCGGATATAGAACGCGTACTAACCATTGGGGTGCACGGTCCGGGAAGATTGATCATAGTTTGTGTAGATTAAAATAAAAATTATAAAGGGGTTGAAGCAAAATGCCGATAGATGGTGCTTTTAAGGTTAAAATAAATAAAGCTCTTAATGATCCGAATCTTAGGGGGGCTTTAGGTAAATTTGGTGACTCTTACCCCGAATCAAGGGCTAATGTATATCAAGGAATCGATTTTGAAGAATTAAGAACTGTAATTTCCAGCAGGAAAGCAGAAGCAGGTTCGAAATTTGAAGTCTTAGCAGAGCAATTTGAGGCCAATGTCGTCAAAAGAGGTGGTAAAGTGCACCGGGCTGCGGACGGCAATGCGGTGTTCCAGATTTTAAAACAAATCGCCCGCACGAGAAATGCGACCAAACTGGTAAAATCAAAATCTATGGCCTCAGAGGAAATTCATTTGAACCAGCACATGGCGGATACCCTGGAGATGGTGGAAACTGATCTGGGAGAATGGATCATCCAGCAAATAAATGAGAAACCATCCCATATGGTTATGCCGGCCATTCATCTCAGTAAAGAAAGATGCGCCGAGATTTTCTCCCAAGCTTTAGGTTATGAGGTTGAGCCGGATATCCCTGCTATGGTAAAACTGGCCAGGCGGACGTTAAGGGACCACTTTATGACGGCGGATATCGGCTTGTCCGGCTGTAACGTTGCTGTGGCGGAAACAGGAACAATGGCTATTTTCACCAATGAAGGGAATGCCCGTTTAACGGCTACTTTACCGCCTGTACATGTAATACTGGTCGGCTATGAAAAGCTGGTGGAAAATTTTAAGGATATCGCACCAATTGCCAAAGCTCTGCCGAAAAGTGCTACCGCCCAGACCTTGACCAGCTATGTAACGATGATAAGCGGTCCCGCGGAGACTTTAAAAGATAAAACAGGTCCTGAAGTAGTAGCTAAGGAGCTCCATGTAATTTTATTGGATAATGGACGTAAAGAGCTATTAAATGATCCCGTTTTTAAAGAAGCCGGTCAGTGTATCCGGTGTGCATCATGTTTAAATGTATGTCCCGTTTACCAATTAGTAGGAGGGCATGTATTTGGGCATATCTATGCCGGCGGAATCGGTTCACTGTTAACTGCTTTTTTTAATTCCTTTCAGGACACCGATAAAGTACAGGAGATGTGTATCGGTTGCGGGCGCTGTGACGAATTCTGTCCGGGAAAAATCAAAATATCCAAATTAATCTTAGAAATGCGTAACCGGGTCAGAAAGCAGATCCCCTTACCAGGCATGCAGAATTTTATCGTTGGGTCCGTATTAAAAAATAAAGGTTTATTTCAATTTGGGCTGCGGCAGGCTTCTTGGGCCAGCGCTCCTTTCACCGCTAAGGGTAAAGATGGCAATAAGTATATCAGAAGTCTTCCCTTTGGTTTCAAAAAGCTTGCCGATTGGAGAAGCCTGCCCGGCTTTTCCGCTATTCCTTTCCGGGATCGGATAAAAACACTAAAGCAGGATATTGTAGACAAAAAAGGGAAAATTGCTTTCTTTGGCGGTTGTGTAATCGATTATGCTTATCCGGAAATCGGTGAATCGGTAGTCAGGGTTTTAAATAAAGAGGGCTATGAGGTTGTCTACCCCGACCAAACTTGTTGTGGTGCACCTGCGATATATATGGGACGGCAGGATGTTGCCAGGGATATCGCCAAACAGAATATAGACCAGTTTGCCCGGGAAGAGTTTGCCTATATCGTAAGTGCATGTCCTACCTGTACGGCCGCTTTGAAAGAAAAATGGCTTCACGTTCTTGCCGGGGATAAAGTTTCTTTAGAAAAGGCGGAGATGGTTGCTGCCAAATCTCTTGATTTTATCAAACTGATGCATACGCTGAAAAAACAAAAGGGCGGAGCCTGGGAAGAGGCTGCTGCCACGTGTGATATTGCCTGCCCGGCGCCAATTAAAGTAACTTATCATGATTCATGTCATTTAAATCGGGGATTGGGTGTTAAGGCAGAGCCCCGGGAAATGTTAGAGGCCCAGGCCCATCTGGAATTTGTGGAGATGGAAGAATCCGACAGATGCTGTGGATTTGGTGGTTCATACTGTATTAAACTTCCTGAGATTTCTTCTCAGCTCTTAGACCGTAAACTTAAGAATGTGGATAATAGCCGTGCGGAGATCGTTGCAGTTGACTGTCCGGGTTGCTTGATGTCCTTAAGAGGCGGACTAGATACGAAGAAGTCGGAGAAGAAAGTATTCCATACCGCACAGCTCTTGGATGGAAAATATTAAAATAAACAGCTCCTGGAAGTGAGGAGGTTCACTTTCAGGAGCCTTTTTAAACCGGATTTTTTTGCTATGAGCAGGATACTTTTATCAAGAGGCACAGAATGCCACAGGCCGCTAAAACCGGCAAATGTTAACTTTTAATTGCTCTGGCAATATGTGCAGATCTTATTATCAAATATTAGACTTCTATTTTTGGTTGTGATGATATTTTTTTGGCGCATATCTTTAAGAATAGTGGAAACTGTTACCCTGGAAACCCCCAGCAATTCGGCCAACTGAGCCTGGGTGAAACCTAGATTTACAATCCTCTTATCTTCGTGCTTTTCTCCAAAAGTATCAGATAAAACACAAATTAACCTGCAGAATCTTTGGGAAGGTGAGGAAAAAAGGACTCCTTGATGCAGGAAAACCAGTTGCTTGTACTTTAGGTAAATGTAATTTAGCAATTCATAGGAAAATTGTAAATCTTTTTCCATTAATTCTTTGATTTTAACATCGTTAAGATAAGCCAGTTCACAATTCTCCAGGGCAGTGACCAGTACGGGACTTATATTATTGGTGAACATGGACCCTTCATAGATCATACTTCCTTGTCCGATCAGAGAAAGCATTTTTTCTTGTCCGTCAATATGTACCAGGGATACCTTCAGCTTACCTTTTAAGACATAAAATAAAATACTGGAGCGTTCTCCAGGTGAAATCAACACAGTGCCCCTTTTAATTTTCGTTTTCTCACAATGATCGGTATACTTTTTGATCTGGGGAAAAGAGTTCTTTAACCAAGGAGAAACAGCGTCCTTTAAGGTACAATCAATTTTCAAATTTTAAACCTCCAGCCACTAAATATCGCAATTATTTATCTAAAGCAGTAATCTTTGTAAAAACATTTGTTGAATTGAAAATGAAAAAAGGGTAAAATTAAGGTTAAAGTAGTCTACAATAATTGTAGATTATTTACACCCTCCATATTAGTCTATCCTATTTTATTTTGTTAGGATAGACCTTTTTTTTACATATTTATCCTCAGTTCCCGTTATGTAAAAGAATGTTAAGATATTTTGTCGATACAGATTTCTGTGAGGACTGTGGATAAATACGGGTAAGAATAGAAAAATAAAAGTAATAAGATTTTTTATCTGTGTTAATCTGTGTGTGGCGAAATTTCCCTCTGTTTTAAAGGCCTCCACTATTAACCCTGTGAGGAGGTTTTTCTAGAATGCTTATTGGCGCTCATATGTCTATTGGTAAAGGAATAAGTAGAGCACTGGAGGATGCCCTTAGGATCGGGAGCACAACGATGCAGATTTTTTCCCGTAACCCCCGGGGCGGAAAGGCTAAGAAACTTGATTATCCGGATATACAAAAAAGCAAAGAAATAACCCGTGCGAAAAGTTTCGGACCCTGGGTTGCTCATGCCCCCTATACAATAAATCTTGCTTCGCTGAAACCTGAAATCAGGGAATTCGGTGTGCATACGATTCTGGAGGATTTCTTACGTATGAAGGAGATGGGGGCAGGATTTATTGTCGTTCATGCGGGAAGTCATGGGGGGCAGGGAACAAAAAAAGGAGAAGAACTGCTTATTCAGGGGCTGAATGAGCTTTTGCCCCAGTGTCCTCCCGGGATGCTGCTATTACTGGAAGTTATGGCCGGACAAGGGACGGAATTGGGAAATACCCTGGAACAAATGCAAAAAATAATCGGACAAGTAGAGTGTCAGGAGAAAATCGGAATTTGCTTGGACAGCTGTCATTTATTTGCCGCAGGCTATGATGTAAGAGAATGGGATGATTTTTGGCAGAAGCTTTCCGGCATTATTAATGTAGAGAAGATTAAGGTTCTGCATTTAAATGACTGCAAATTTCCATTAGGTGCCCAAAAAGACCGGCATGCGGCAATTGGTGAGGGTGAAATTGGCCGGGAGGGTATTAAAAATATAATTCTTCATCCCAGCACCAGGGAGATTCCCTTGATCCTGGAAACCCCAAATGATTTGGCCGGCTGGGCTAAAGAGATAGAAATGATTAAAGATTGGCGGCTACAAGCAGGAATTTTGTAAGTTATGCAGTATTAATAAAGTTAGAAAAGTTATGTTTAGTCTTGTCTTTGGGTGCCCCTGCCGGGGAGAATAGGGAAGCCGGTGCAAGTCCGGCACGGTCCCGCCACTGTATGGCAGAGCTTATCACAAAGAACCACTGTTTTTACTTAATCTTCAAGTATAAAACGGGAAGGGGTGTTAAGTGACGAAGCCAAGTCAGGAGACCTGCCTGAAAGACTCTGAATACTTTGGATGATGGTAAAGTCCACAGCATTTTTATGCTGTGGACTTTCTTTTTTCACCGGAAGAAGTAGAGGGAAGCTATGCGGAGAATTCCGCCGGTCAGGTAGAGGTAAGTAGCTATAGTGTCTACAGCTTCTACGACAATTCTAACACCATAACCCATAAGCTATGCTCTCTGAACTATATTCTCTGCTCTCAACTATATTCAGTAACTAATCACAGGTCGCCAGCCAACTGAGAACCGGTATCTGAGAACTGAAAACTGAGAACTGAAAACAGAGAACTGAAAACAGAGAACAGAGAACAGAGAACTGAAAACAGAGAACAGAGAACAGAGAACAGAGAACTATGACCTATAATCTATGAACTAATTTAAACTAAAATAAGGGAAAGGATGAGAGGAAATGGAGTTATTACCAAAAACCCTTGCGGGGATTTCACCGGAACTTGATGAAGCTGCAATGGAGGAAAGCAGAGGTCACTTGGATAATTTGCTAAAACCCCGGGGAAGTTTTGGCCGCCTGGAAGATCTGATTGTTAAATTAGCCGGGATCAGGGGGACGGCCGGGCCGCACAATAATAAAAAGGCAGTAATTATGATGTGTGCGGATAACGGGGTTTATGAAGAAGGGTTTCACAGCTATCCTCAGGAAATTACCAAGATTATTGCAGAATTATCAGGTAAGGAGGGAATAGCCGGCGGTGCTGTCTTTGCAAGATTTGCCCATGCCGAAATGGTTACGGTTGACGTAGGTATAAAGGAAGATGTGCGGGGTGCCCATATTGTTAATAAGAAAGTGCGTTATGGCACAGGAAATATTACCAAGGGCCCGGCCATGACCAGGGAAGAGGCCGTAAAAGCTGTGGAAGCAGGAATAGAAGCAGTAACGGAACTGGCTCAAAAGGGCATTAATTTATTAACGGTTGGTGAAGCGGGAATTTGCAATACGACTACCAGCGGGGCAATATTGGCGGTATTAACGGGTGCGGCGCCGGAAGAGGTAGTGGGGAGGGGCTCGGGTTTAGCCGATGATCAGTTAAAACAAAAATATGATATTGTTAAGAAGGCGCTGGATATTAACCGGCCGGATAAAAATGATCCTCTTGACGTTCTGGCTAAAGTCGGCGGTTTAGAGATTGCCGGAATGGTTGGCTGTTTCTTAGCAGCGGCTAATGAGTCAATCCCTGTGGTTATAGACGGGTTTATATCCGGTGTAGCAGCTCTCCTTGCTGTTCAATTAGCACCGGCAAGCCTTAATTATATGTTCCCGTCTCACCTATCAGCCGAGCCGGGTGCCCGGATTCTATTGGAAGCTTTGCATTTAGTGCCGTACCTTACTTTAGATATGCGTTTGGGTGAAGGGACAGGCGCATTGCTGGCCTTTAATATCTTTGATTGTGCGGTTAAGGTAATGGAAGAAATGGGCACGTTTGCCGATCTTAATTAATAGGAATTCATTCGCCGGGGAGATTGTCAATTCGTTGACAATCTCCCCGGCTTTGTGATAATATTCACTTGTGAGGAATATTAATAATTGTTACAATTATTAATTAGTTCTAGGATTTCAGAAAAGCTCTCGTCTGTTTATGGGAGTAATTATTTTGTATTTTGTTCTTTGTTGTATGACCTCGGAAAATGTGTAAGACAGGTTTTTCTAACTTTGAGCGGGGTGAATTTGATGAAAATAGAAATTTGTGTGGGAAGTTCATGCCATTTAAAAGGTGCCCATCAGGTTGTGCAGGCTTTTCAAAATGAAATTTCCAAATATGGATTAGAAAACCATTCCGAACTCAAGCTTACCGGAAGTTTTTGTCATAATGCCTGTACCAATGGTGTGATCGTAAAAATTGATGAGCAACTCTTTACCCAGGTAACTCCGGCTAAGGCAAGAGAGCTTTTTGAACAATGGGTTCTGGGAGGATTATCTTGATGATCCACCCTATTACAACCCGGAGTGCGGACTGTAAAGACTGTTATCGTTGTTTAAGAGTCTGTCCCGTAAAGGCAATAAGCGTAAAAGAAGGGCAGGCTAAGGTTCAGCAGGAAAAATGTATCCTCTGCGGCAAATGTGTCCTGGAATGCCCGCAGCAGGCTAAACTTATTAAAAGTGAAGTATTTAAGGTCAGGGATTTTCTTTTAACCGGGGCTAAGGTAGTTCTGAGTATAGCCCCTAGTTTTCCGGCATACTTTTGTGATGCGGAGGATTGGAGTTCCTTAACGGCAAGATTAAGGAAAATCGGTTTTGGGGCGGTAGAAGAGACTTCCTTTGGTGCCCAGTATACGGCGGAGTCTTATAAAGAGTTATATCTGCAGGATAATAGAGAGATTACCCTTTCTTCATGTTGCCCTGTTATTGTAAATATAATTGAGATTTATTTCCCGGAACTGTTAAAAAATCTTGCTCCCACGGCATCACCGGTTATAGCTCACGGTTTAAGCATAAAGGAACGCTATGGCTGGGATACGAAAGTTGTTTTTGCCGGGCCCTGCATCGCTAAAATGGTGGAACGGGGAAAAGAAGGAAGGGTCGATGCGGTTTTAACTTTTGCCCAGTTAGAGGATTTATTATCTTCTGCCGAGGATGGATTTATTAATACTGATGATAATCATGAAGCATATGCGATAGATACGAGATTATTTCCTCTGCCCGGGGGGACGATTAGATCCTTTGTTAAAGAAAACAATATTAATCTGGAAGTCGAAACCATAACGGGAATCGAAGAATGCTGGCAAACTTTGCAAAGCCTTAAATCGGGAAGCTTACATGTGAAATTTATTGAAATGATGGCTTGCAAAGGCGGATGTATAGACGGACCGGTAATGGATCATACCAAGAGCATTCTTGAGCGTAAAAGATATGTACTTGATTTCTATACCGGCCTGCAGAACTGTACCGGGCAAGAAATATTTCCTGTAACGGCCAATCTTTTAGTCAGGAAATTTGTGGCCCGGCCTTTTGTTGAAGAGGAAGTACCGCAGAATGAGATTGAAAAGATCCTCAGCCAAATAGGTAAATATTCGGTTGCAGACGAAAAGAACTGCGGCGGGTGTGGATATAAAACTTGCCGGGAGAAAGCAGAAGCGGTTTTCAGAGGCAATGCCGAGCTGGAAATGTGTATGTCCTACATGAAATCAAAAGCTGAAACTACCGCTCATACTATCGTAAATTCTACCCCTAATGGGGTGATCGTATTTGATCAAAATCTTATGATCAAGGAACTGAATCCGGCGGCTAAGAAATACTTTGCTTTTTACGATTTGGATATTGGGGAAAAACTGGATATCTATATGGATGTGACACATTTTTTACAGGTTATTAACACTGGTATAGCGCTAAAAGATTATACTGTCTATTATGAAGAATTAGACCTTTGGACCAGACAGATTATTGTTCCCATGCTCAATAGCAAAGAAAATTTATACATGGCTATTATTACTGACATTACCGAAAATGAGAAAAAGAAAATAGAAATGGAACAAATAAAAGATCAGATATTATCCAAAGCGCATCATGTCATTAATAATCAGATGCTGGTAGCCCAGCAGATTGCCGGGTTACTAGGTGAGACAACGGCAGAAACCAAGACCACCTTATTAGAAGTGATTAAACATTTTACGAAAGAAACGGAGCGGAAAGTTTAATGCAGCTAGTACCTGAAATAGGAATTGCCCAACTGGCTAAAAAAGGGGAAGAACTGTGTGGTGACGCGATAGAAATACGGCGTACCGCTAATCATACGATAGTTGTTTTATCCGACGGACTAGGCAGCGGGGTCAAAGCAAATATCTTAGCAACCCTGACCGCTAAAATAGCTGCTCATATGATCAGTCAGGATGTTCCTGTTACGGAAGTAGTAAATACTCTGATCCAGACTTTACCTATCTGTAAGATCAGGGGTTTAGCCTACTCGACTTTTACTATTATTAAGATAAATAGAGAGGGCGAGGGGCAGTTATTTGAATACGACGGGCCTTCGTTAATTAAAGTAAGGGGTAATAAAGCGGAAATAATTCCTACCGTTACAAAGGTAATTGCTGAGCGGAATATTAGAGAAGGTACCTTTCATTTGAAAGGAAATGAACTCCTGGTCCTGGTAAGTGACGGAGTCACCCAGGCCGGGTTGGGAGGGATCTTGCCCCTAGGTTTGGGTATAGAGGGGCTTATGACAAATTTGGAAAAATATGTTAACACAAATTGTAATACCCAGAAAATCGCGAATCAGATACTGGAATTGTGTGAGTCATTTTATGCTCAGGAGCCGGGAGATGATACTACTATAGCAGTGCTGAGACTGAGAAGAGCCAAAAATGCGGTGGTTCTGACAGGACCGCCTAAAGACGTGGCTGACGACCTGAAGGTTGTGGAGGAATTTATGGCAGGAGATAATGTCAAGATTGTATGTGGCGGTACGACTGCTAATATTGTTGCCAGGGAAACTAAGAAAAATATGCAAGTGGATTTTTCCTATGTCAGCTCGGATATTCCTCCCATTGCCAAAATCGATGGAGTTGACTTGGTAACGGAAGGTATTCTGACTTTAACGAAAGGTTTAGAGATGGTCGAAAAAAATTTGCTTGATTATGATTCCCAAGATGGTTCCAGTTTACTAGTTAAAGAATTATTAGAATGTGATAAAATAACATTTATGGTTGGTACAAGAATTAACCCTGCTCATCAAAATCCCGAGCTGCCGCTGCCCTTAGGTTTAAGGAAATCAATAGTGGAACGCTGGAGGGAGCAGCTGGCGGCAAGGGGCAAAATTGTGGATATTCACTGGTATTAGTTGATCATTAACAGCGCTGTAAAGAAATGGGGTAAAAAAGATGGCTGGTCATAAAGATGTGAATGAAACAGTAAAAATCAGACGTAGAGTATTAACGGAAGTAGCAAGACTGGCTTTACATGATAACCTGGCGGAGGGTATAGATGACCTGCCGGAATATTTATTAAGTATGGGTAATCAAAGATACCGCTGCTGTGAGTATAAGGAGAAGGCCATATATACCGAAAGAATAAAGCTGGCCCTGGGACTAAGGCAGAAAAAAGCATACAAGAAAAGAAGGTTAAGCGAACTTTTACCTATTGCCTTATCCTTTCCTGATCTGGAGAACAATCAAATTAATATTATCGATATTGCCTGTGAAGGATGTCCGATCAATAAGTTTTTTGTGACGAACGCTTGCCAAAATTGTTTAGCCCATGCCTGTCAGAATGCGTGTCCCAGAGATGCAATTACTATTGTGCAGAAGCAGGCCTATATTGATCAGAATAAATGCGTGGAGTGTGGATTATGCAAAAAATCCTGCCCGTATAGTGCTATTGTAGAAATAAACAGACCTTGTGAAGCTTCCTGTCAAATAAATGCGATTAAAGCCAATACGGACCGTAAAGCAGTAATCGATTATGAAAAGTGCGTGGAGTGCGGGGCATGTGTTATGGGATGTCCGTATGCGGCGATATCTAATCCGTCCCAAATTCTCAGAGTGATTAATTATCTTAAAACGGAAAAGGTAATTGCTGTTTTGGCACCTGCTTTTATCGGTCAATTGGGACAAAGGGATAATCCGGGGCCTATTATCAAAGCGCTGGAGATGCTGGGTTTTAGTAAAGTTGTGGAAGCTGCAATGGGAGCAGATATTGTTTCGCTGGAAGAATCAGCAGAATTCCTGGCGAAAGTACCCGGCCGGCTGGATTTTATGACAACCTCCTGCTGTCCGGCTTTTGTGAATTTAGTTAAAAAACATTACCCCGATCTGGAGAAGAATATCTCAAGTACTGTATCTCCGATGCTTGCGGCAGCGAAATATCTAAAGCAGATAACTCCCCGGGCCAGGATCGTATTTATTGGTCCCTGCATAGCCAAAAAAACAGAAGCTTGGCAGAATAAAATTATTGATGCCGTGTTAACTTTTGAAGAATTAACCGCAATGTTTGTAGCAGCAGGAATAAATGTCGGCGAAGTAGAATCAGATAATATTAAGGTGAACAGTAATATTTCCGGTTCTGCCCGAGGTTTTGCTCAGGCAGGCGGAGTTGCTAAAGCTGTAGAGAAGGCGCTCGACGGGGAGAATGTTGTTTGGAAGCCCTTGAGTGCCCAGGGTCTGAACGAATGTTCCGAAATCCTTAACGAACTGACTAAAGGACGGCTGAACTACAATTTCCTGGAAGGAATGGCATGTACGGGGGGTTGTCTAGGGGGGCCGGGAACGATTATTGATGGTAAAATGACAAAACGCTATTTACAGACCTTTTCTCAGAATTGTCAAGCCCAGTCTCCGCTGGATAACGGTGAGGCGGAGGAAATCAGAAGAAATTTAGGAACAAATCTCCACAAAAGCAGGTGATTATTTATGGACACTAAGCCTATCTTAACTGTCCCCAAAGCTGTTATCAAAAGGCTTCCAATGTATCACAGATTTTTGACTCAATTATTACAGCAGGGAATAGAAAGAATATCTTCCCGGGAATTAAGTCAATTAATGGGCATAACATCTTCGCAATTACGTCAGGATCTGAGCTATTTTGGGGAGTTTGGGCAGCAGGGATACGGTTATCGTGTGGAGATACTTGATCAAGCAATCTGCAGCATTTTGGGCCTGGAAAAGAACTATCAAGCAGTAATTGTCGGAGCCGGGAATATGGGCAGGGCAATTGCCGGATATTCGGGGTTTAGCCGCCGGGGATTGAAAATTGTAGGAATTTTCGATAGTAACCCTAATTTGGTGGGGAATGAGGTTGGCGATTTAAGCGTGCAGGATGTAAAATTTCTTCCCGGGTTTTTAGCCGCTAATTCCATCGAAATAGGAATTATTACAACTCCGGCGTCGGCTGCCCAAGGGGTTGCTGATATTCTGATGGAACATAATATTAAAGGTATCTGGAATTTTGCTCCCACAGCCCTGCATGGCAATAAAAAAGTTGTAATTGAAGATATGCATATTGGAGATAGCTTATTGACATTATTCTACAAGATTAAATAAAAAACTGTAATCTGCCGGATTACAGTTTTTTCTATGAATGGATTAAAAAAATTTTTATGTATTCAGAATTCTTTACTCGTTATTATTGATTTTAAGTTCTCTCTGTTATACAATAATTAAAAATCAACTATACTGTTGAGTATCAGGGGGTGTTGTTGAGTATGGAGGATCATTTATTACTCGAGGATCTAGAACAGATAAAGTCGGTTGCGGACCCCCTTAGGGTTAAGGTACTGCAAATTCTTATTGAACGACAGGCTACAGTGAAACAGGTTGCTGATATATTAGGACAGTCATCAGCCAAAATGCACTACCATGTCAAAGAACTGGAAAAGCAAAAGCTTATAAAACTAGTTGCAACTATCGAAAAGGGCGGAATATTAGAAAAGTACTACCGAGCTATTGCTAAATGTTACCAGATGAACTACAAAATTAGTTGATTTTCTTTCTATGGGCCTTAAAGGCCTCTTTTTTTGGGCAGCAGTTTTTATCGTTCCCCCTCTTTAAAGCCCTCTCCCAGTGCTTCATAAACATCACTAACAATTACAAAAGCTTTAGGGTCTATCTCTTTGACCAGTCTTTTTAGTCTGAAAATCTGCCATTTCCCCACAACACAAAGGATAATCTGGGTATCAATACCCCTAAATCCCCCCCGCCCTTGCAAATAAGTAAAACCGCGGCCTAATTCCTGGTCAATTTTTTGGGCTATTTCAGTACTATGATCGGAAATGATCAGGGCCTGATTAGCTGAATCCAGACCTTCAATTAAATAATCCGTTACTTTACTAAAAACAAAGATCGTTACCAGGGAATAAAGGGCGATTGTCAGTCCGAAAAATAAGGCAATGGTACTGATGACTAAAAAATCAAATACCAGGTAAAATTTACCCATTCGTACTCCCCAAAAATGATTGACCAATCTGCCTATGATATCCGCTCCCCCCGTTGTTCCTCCATACCTTAAGACAAGCCCCAGCCCGGCTCCTGTTATTACTCCTCCGTAAAGGGCGGCCAACAATAAATCATTTACGATAAGCTTATAGCCGGCAGTTAAATCAATAAACAGAGAAACAGAAACTACTCCCAGTATCGTTTTAGAAACAAATTCCCAGCCCCAGATCCGCCAGCTGACGATAAGCAGAGGGATATTACCGATGAGAATAGTTGTTCCGATAGGCCAGCCGAAGGTATAGTGCAATATGAGGGCTATACCGGTAAAGCCTCCTTCCGCCAGGTGATTGGCTACAATAAAATAATTAATGCCAAAGCCGTAAAGCAGTGAGCCCAAAAGAATAAAAAATGTATCGGTAAATTTTTGCCAAAGCATCTCAACACCACCATTACAGATAACTTATTAATAAATACTTTTTTATAGTGTATGTTAGTTTATTAAATATTAATTGCGAAAAGGGGAAAATCCTCTTTAAAAATATATTAATGTTAAAATTTTTTTAATGAATTGACTATTGAAACTTAAACTTTTATAATTTAATTTAAATAATTTAATAGCTATGAAAGAGAAAAGTAATTTTAGTTTGTAATTTACAGAGAGCCGGGGTGCTGGAAGCCGGTAAGGAAGGCTAAAATGAAGTTCCCTCTGGAGCTGTCCACTGAAAATAAGTAGGTGGGACCGGTTTTCCCCCGTTATTGGGAAGGGATATTAAGGCATAGCTTTTTTGTGATTGCTGCGTATCTTTAAGTGGGTTTATAACCAATCAAGGTGGTACCGCGGGTAACTCCCGTCCTTTCAGGACGGGAGTTTTTGTGTCTGAAAAGCTAAGGTTATCTTCCGGGTGAAGATTGGCGGTCGGTAGAGGTAAAGGGTCTTTAATTGAGAATGATGGAGAATTTAAAAAACTACGCAAGAACCAAAACGGAAAACTGGGAACTAAACAGGATCTATAAACGATAATCTTTGAACTATGAACTAAAACGACAGAGGAGTGATGAAAATGTATTGGAATCCTAATTATGAGCTAATGCCCCGGGAGGAATTACAGGAAGTACAATTGCAGCGGTTGAAAAGTGTGGTGGAGAAAGTTTATTTTAACGTACCCTTTTATCGCCATGCTCTGCAGAGTGCCGGTATTGAACCGGGGGATATTAACAGCCTTGCTGATTTAAAGCACTTACCCTTTACGACAAAACAGGATCTAAGAGATAATTACCCTTACGGGATGTTTACCGTTCCTTTATCTGAAATCGTTAGAGTTCACGCTTCATCAGGCACGACAGGTAAACCAACGGTAGTGGGTTATACGCGGAAAGATTTAAATACCTGGTCGGAATTAATGGCCCGAACTTTAACAGCAGGGGGGACTACAAAAGATTCGGTGATTCAAATCGCCTTTGGTTACGGGCTTTTCACCGGGGGGTTAGGTGCCCATTACGGTGCGGAGCATGTTGGTGCTTCCGTTATCCCCATATCAGGGGGAAATACCCAGAGGCAGATCATGCTGATGAAAGATTTCGGAACGACCGTTTTGGCATGTACTCCTTCCTACGCAATCTATTTAGCTGAAGCTATCGAGGAAATGGGCATTAACGTGGCTGACTTAAAGCTTAAATACGGCATATTCGGGGCAGAACCATGGTCGGAAAATATGCGTAAAGAAATAGAGAAGAGATTAGGGATATCGGCTATAGATATTTATGGACTTTCGGAGATTATCGGACCCGGTGTTGCGGCAGAGTGTCAATGCAAAGTGGGTCTGCATATTGCCGAAGATCATTTCATTCCGGAGATCATTGATCCGAAAACCCTGCAACCGTTACCGTACGGGCAGCAAGGGGAACTGGTATTTACAACAATTACGAAAGAAGGGATACCTGTACTCAGGTACCGCACAAGGGATATATCAGTGCTGCACCCTGAAGTTTGTGCTTGCGGCAGAACTCACGTCAGGATGGAGCGGGTAACGGGACGGACCGATGATATGATCATAATCAGAGGTGTTAATGTCTTCCCCTCCCAGGTAGAGAGCGTACTTTTAGATATCGGGGAAACGGAACCTCATTACCAATTAATTATTGAGCGGAAAAACAATCTGGATGTTTTGCAGATTTTAGTTGAAGTTTCCGAAAAGATGTTTTTAGACAAAATAGGAAATTTGGAACAACTAGAGCATACGATTAGAAGTAAAATCGAAACAATTTTAGGAATATCTGCCGATATAAAATTAGTAGAGCCTAAAACCATTCCCCGCAGTGAAGGTAAGGCTGTCCGGGTTATTGATAATAGGGTCTTATAAGGAGGTAATATATAATGATAAAGCAAGTCTCGGTATTTTTGGAAAATAAAGAAGGTAGATTGGGACGGGTATTGATGCTGTTAGGTGAGAAAAAAATAAATATCAGAGCTTTATCGATAGCGGAAACGAATGCCTATGGAATTCTGAGGCTAATTGTGACCAAGCCTGCAGAGGCTGTTGAGGTATTAAAGTCCGGTGGCATCAGAGTAAGTGAAACGGATGTTTTAGCAATCGAAGTTCCGGATACGCCGGGAGGACTGGCTGTCAGCCTGGAACCATTGGCCGGTAAAGGGATAAATATAGAATATATGTATGCTTTTCTGGCCAGAAGATCTGACCAGGCCGTCGTTATCTTTAAAGTGGAAGAAATGGCGAAAGCCGTGACAGTTCTTGAGGAAGCAGGAATTAAGGTTCTGGAAGGTGCTACCCTTTATTCCTTGTAAAAGTTTTTATATGACGACCTATTGTTTGACAATTTTTTCTCATTAGGATAGTCTAAAGCAGGGAGATTAACATAAAAGGGGGCAGACTTGTGATTGATCCTATTGCGTTTGAGATAGGACCCTTTCAGATTCGCTGGTATGGAATCTTAATGTCGACGGCAATATTGATTGGTACTTTCTTAGCCTTGCGGGAGATAAGAAGGAAAGGAATAGATGAAGATAAATTCATGAATGTTCTAATTGCTGCTATTCCTGCCGGGTTTATCGGAGCGAGGTTATATTATGTTATCTTTAAATGGGATTATTATAGCAAATATCCCGCGGAGATTCCGGCTGTCTGGCATGGCGGGCTTGCTATTCACGGGGCGGTAATCGGTGCCTTTTTGGTTGGGTATTTAATGATTCGCCACTATAACATGAATTTCTGGCAGTTAGCCGATATTGCTGCTCCCGGCTTAATCATCGGTCAGGCTATTGGGCGATGGGGTAATTTTATCAATCAGGAAGCCTACGGCTATGCGGTAGATCCGGAAAAAATCCCTTGGGCGATGTGGATTGACGGGGCATACCGTCATCCTACCTTTCTTTATGAATCTATTTGGAATCTGCTGGGGTTTATTTTACTCCTGTGGCTGCGCCGGCGGAATTTTATCAGAGAAGGCGAAGTATTTCTTAGCTATCTGATGTATTATTCTCTGGGCCGGGGCATTATTGAAGGATTTAGAACAGACAGTTTAATGCTGGGGCCTTTAAGGATCGCGCAGGTTATGAGTTTAAGCCTTATCCTAATTGCTGCTGTTTTAATTTGGTATCGCAGAAGAAAAAACCGTAACAGAATATTCATTTAAGAGGGAGCCGGCTCAGCCGGTTCTTTTTTTGCGGGCTCTTACCCGTTAGCCTTGGGTACTACGCATATTAATCCCTGTTAGAGCGAATAACTAACACATAGTAAGTTTACTGCAGGGATGTGAATCCATGGTTAAAAAACCTAGGTTAATTAGAACGAGAAAATCTGACGGGGCCGGCAAAAAACAGGAAAGCTCACAGGCCCGCCTGGTCAGTACGAACCTGGCTGAAAATCTAAACTATATCAAGGATGTTTTTACAAATTGCAGCGATATTGTTTTTACTGAATTTATTATCGGATATCAAGCCCGGCTTAAGGCAGCATTGATTTATGTTGACGGCCTTACGGATAAAAACTCTATTCATGAGTATATTCTAAAAAACTTAACCATTGAATCCAGAGAGGTTAAACCTGATGGAGAGTTAAAGCCGGAAGATATTTATTCCTGGATAGATAAGTCTACTGTTAATGTTGCAGAAAAAAAACAGGTAGAAAATCTAGATGATGTCATGAGCGGTTTTTTATCCGGAGATACGGCCCTTTTAATCGACGGCTGGCATAAAGCCCTTGTCATTGGGACAAAGGGCTGGGCTACCCGGGGGATTTCCGAACCTGATTCGGAGGTAGTAATCAGGGGGCCCCGGGAAGGCTTTACGGAAACGATCCGTATTAACACTTCGATGATTAGGAGACGGCTTCATTCCAACAAGCTGAAAATTGAAGCCAGAAAAATTGGTACATATACCCAAACTGATGTAGCTGTTTTATATATGAAAGGTATTGTCAATCCGGAAATCGTTGCCGAAGTACAGCAGCGCTTAGACGGCATCAATGAAGTGGACAGCATTTTAGAAACCGGCTGTATTGAACAGTATATCGAAGATCATCCCTATTCTCCTTTCCCGCAAATTCAGTATACCGAACGGCCGGATAAGGTAGTCGCTTATTTATTGGAAGGCCGGGTAGTTATAATGGTGGACGGCAGTCCTAACTGTTTGATCGTACCTACTGTTTTTGTGCAGTTTCTACAGTCACCGGAAGATTATTACAGCAGAATTCTCATGAGCACTTTCTTAAGATGGGTTAGATTTATCGGGATTTTCACCGCGGTAACCTTACCGGCTTTGTACATTGCGATCACAACTTTTCACCAGGAGATGATACCGACCAATTTAGCTCTCAACGTCTCCGGAGCACGAGAGGGTGTTCCTTTTCCGGCTTTAGTAGAAGCCCTAATCATGGAAATATCCCTGGAATTATTACGGGAAGCAAGTGTCAGACTGCCGGGGGCAATTGGCAGCACCCTTGGCATTGTAGGTGCCCTGATCGTTGGTCAAGCAGCTGTTGAGGCCAAGCTGGTGGCTCCTCAGATGGTTATTATTGTGGCCTTAACTGCCATAGGTTCATATACGATCCCTAGTTTTGCCGCATCCATTCCTCTAAGATTAATTAGATTTCCCCTGATGGTACTGGGCGCAATCTTTGGTCTTTATGGTGTTATGCTGGGCTGGATCGCTACCTTAATCCACATGATATCTTTAAAATCTTTCGGATATCCTTATCTTGCCCCCTTGGCTCCCTTAAGGATAGGTGAATTAAAGGATGTATTCATTCGGGCGCCAAGGTGGCAGATGATGACAGCTCCCCAATTCCGCAAGCCGACGGAGAAGCCTCCCGGATCATTCTTGCAAAAGCCTTATGTCAAGCAGGTTAAGGGGAGGGATAAAAAATGATAAAAAGAGGGACGATTTCCCCCCGGCAGGTATTTTTTATCATAACTATGCTGCTCACAGGGATTTATATCCTTATTCTTCCCCGCCATATGGTGTCCTTAACAGGTACGGACGGCTGGCTGGTCCTCTTGGGCGGGGGTATGATAAGTGGAGTGATGCTTTTTTTTGTGAATAAAATTTCCATGAAATTTCCCGGCAAGACCGTAATAGAATTCGCGCCCCTTGTTATGGGAAAATGGCTTGGCAAAGGAATTGGGGTGGTGTTGGCAGCTTATTATACACTTCTGGCCGCGGTAAGTCTGAGAATTTTCACAGAGATGTTAAAGTCTGTTTTATTGGCGGAAACCCCGAGATGGATTGTAATAACCACCTTGCTGGGACTTATTACGTGGATCGTACAAAACGGGATCGAGGATATCGCCAGATTTACAGAACTGATCGCACCCATTATCATTCTTTTTTTAATTACGGCCTTAATCGGAGATGTCGGGCATATGGAAGTAATCAGGCTGCAACCGGTTCTGCAATCAGATACCGGTTCCTTAGTAAAGGGGGTATTAAGTGCCCTTTCTTATTTTGGAATAATAATTGCTTTATTAATGCTGTATCCTTATGTTAATGCTCCTGAAAAACTGACCCGGACAAGTATGGGAGCATTATTATTCGCAGTATTAATTACCATAGCTTTTTTTCTCGGGACGGTTTCCACCTTTGGGATCTATGAAACTGCCAGAATGGCGTGGCCTGTAATAGAATTAGTGAAAATGGTTCATCTGGGGGAATTTTTAGAAAGAGTAGAATCTCTTTTTCTATCGGTCTGGCTCAGCATCGCTTTTATAAATATCAGTGTGCTGGCATTTTGTTCAGTGGTGGGTTGGACACAGTTAACCAATAAGAAGAATTACGGAAAGGTTACTTATCCCATCATGTTCATGCTTTTCGCTTTAAGTTTATGGCCTAAGGATTTATTAGTTGTGTTAGGCATTTACCAATTTAATTTTACTTACGGATTTGTAATAAGTTTAATACTGCCATTATTCCTGTTTATCGTCAGTCTTTTTCATAAGGGAGGATCTTCAGATGCCCGCCGGTAAGGATAAATTGACTTTTTTCATGATAATCGTGATGCTGGGAGGCTCACTGTTAGCAGGCTGCTGGGATAGAAAAGAGATCAATTCTATCGGGTTTGCCGTAGGTTTGGGAATAGACAAGGATGGAGAAAGCTATCAGGTAACTACTCAGCTGGCCTTACCCAGCATGCTGGTAGGCGATAGTGGTGGCCCGGAGGCTCCGGTCTGGGTTGTAGGCGGGCAAGGGAGAACGATTTTTGAGGCGATTCGGGATGTGAATACCCGTTCTGCCCGGAAACCTTTCTGGGGGCATTTGAATGTTATCGTAATCGGAGAAGAAGTGGCTAAAGAGGGAATAATTCCCGTACTTGACCTATTAAGCAGGGGGCAGGAGTTAAGAAGGTCTAATTATATCGTGGTGGCCAAAGGCAAAGGGCGGGATATTTTAGAAGCAGAGCCTAAGCTGGAGAGTATTAATGCTATCTTTATCAGCAGTTTAATTGAAAACAGGACAGGTCAGTCGGTAGCACCGGCAGTTACGCTCAATGATTTACTGGTGTGTTTAAGTACTGCCGGTACAGAATGTGTGCTTCCGCAAATTGCTGCTCTGGAGCAGGAAAGTTATTTGCCTCCTAAAGAAGCTGCAGAGCCGGCAGCAGGCCCGGAAGAAGGGGCAGAAAAACCAAAACAGATTTTAGAATTAAGAGGGGGAGGAATTTTTAAAGGTGATAAACTGGTCGAATGGATGGATGAGGAAACGACCAGGGGTTACCTCTGGGCGAAGGGTCAGGTAAAAGGCGGGATAATCGTTGTCGAGAATCCCTTGCAGCCAGGCAGTAATATCTCTCTGGAGATAAAGAAGAATGCCGGTGAAATTGCAACTAATTTCAATAACGTTCCCCATGAAATCACAATAAATGTGACAGCAGCATTCAATCTGGTTGAAAACTCCGGAATTGTTGGATTGGAAGAAGCAGGACGGATTGATGAGCTAAATAAGAGAGCGGCCGAAGCGGTAAGAAAGGAAATAACTAAGGCCATAGTTCTGGCTCAGGATAATAAAGCCGACATATTTGGCATTGGCGAACAAGTAAAAGCCCGGCACCCTCAAATCTGGAAACAGGTAAAATGGTCGGAAATATTTCCGAATCTGGAGATCAAGGTGAATGTAGAAGCAGAAACCCAAGAAGCAGCAATGACAATTAACCCGATATCGCCTCCGTCTCAAAGGAGTAAATAAAATAAAAGGCAGGGTGTTTCGGGGACACCCTGCCTGATTAGTTTTGGGAAAAAATCTAGCTCTGAATTAAAAATTGTGTAATAAAATCCTGTCCTGGCGGATATGATTTATTGATACATTACCGAAAGGAAAGGAGGCTTTTAAATTGTCCAAGAGGATCATTTTTTTGGTTGCAATTCTAACACTTCTCACCTTTACCCTCACCGGATGTGGTCTGGTAGATAAACTTTTATCAATTAAGGAAGATTTTAAGCAGGAGGAGCAGGAGCAGAATCAAAATGAGGTGGGAGAAATAATTGTTGATACTCCCGATGTCAATGAGCCTGTTATTAATGTTCAGCCCACAGAATATAAAACAGTCTTACTATACTTTGGTTCAGCTGATGGTGAACATTTAGTTTCTGTTGAAAAAGATGTCCCCAAAGTAGAAGGAATTGCCCGGGAAACAGTTAATGCCTTAATTGAAGGCCCTGAGTTCCAGAGCGGCCTTTTGCCGACGATTCCGGCAGGAACAAGTCTAATTGATATTAATGTAAAAGATGATGGCTTATGTATTGTCGACTTTAATAAAGAATTGGTATCCAATATGCTCGGCGGGGAGCTTAATGAACAATTAACTGTTTATTCAGTTGTGAATACATTATGCCAGTTCCCGACAATTGACAAAGTTGAGTTTAGGGTAGAAGGACAGCAGATGGACACATTACTGGGTTATGTTAATTTAGAACCTACTGTCAGTGCTAATTCCGATATTGTTGTATCTCAATAAAGACCAACTCCGGGAAGGGTGTTGAGGGCTTTAGTTAGTCCCAAATCTCACTGTACAGGTTCGGAGCTTAGAATATGCTGAATTTATCTAAATACCATTAGTTATATATAAAGCATTGTTAAATTAATAAAAACCCGCAGAATGTTGATTTCTTTGACATTTTGCGGCTTTTTATGTTAAAGGGATAATACTGGATTTATACTAATATTTAAACGCTTAACAAATTTTTCAGTTATAAATTTAAAGGTGGTAAATTCAGGTCCTAAATTTCATAAAATTCGTACAGTTTATTGACGTTACGGCGACCCTTTAGTATAATTACACCAATTATAATTAAAGCATTGGAGGAATTTGGTATGAGTGATAAATACCCGGAACAGCTTTCCCGTCTTCAAAAACCGGATGAAAGGGAAATCCCCCGGGAACTGCAAGATTTATTTGATCAGCATGTAGAAGATCAGCTGAAAAACTGGGGGTTTATTAATAATCTTTTTAAGGTTCTTCCTCTTAATCCCTGGCAGTATAAAGGTTTCCTTGACTTTAAGGCTTCCCTCTTTAGCCCGGAGACCTGTTATCTAAGTAATGCCGATAAGGAAATGATCGGTTTGATCGTTTCTTCGACCAATAACTGCAGTTATTGTTTAACGACCCACAGTGATGTGCTGAGAGGTCTTACGGGGGACCCTGTATTTGTGGATAAGCTTACCTATAATTACCGCAGCGTGGAATTGACTGAAAAGCAGCGGGCTTTATGTGATTATGCATATTTTGCTACAGTTTATCCCAGGGAAATTGATGCCAAACAAATTGAACACTTGCGGGAAGCAGGTTTTAATGATCATGAGATATTGGAAGCTGCGTATATAGTAGGATTTTTTAATTATACCAACAGATGGGTTAGTACCATTGCCCCCATTGCCAATGCAGGACATTTCAGTCATAATAGATAAAAAAAATAAAGAAGTCGAGGGATATTCCCCGGCTTCTTTGGCTGTATAACCCGTATTTATCCTTCGGGATTTACAGTAAGTATTCCACTTTTTGCTCGATCTGAGCCAGGCTCAGCCTTGTCCGTTTTTTTTCATACTTCCTTTTTTAAGTCCGATATAGTAACCGATAAAGCCTGCCCCTAATGCAGCCTGTAATGCGAACAGTAAACTTTCCGTTTCCCCGCCCGGGGGCTCCCAAAAACTTGCAAACCAGGGCTGGTAATCCGGTGCGATCTCTAGAATTGCTTCTTCGGCAGCTCCGTCGGCTCCTCCAAATTCCGAATTATGAACAGTTAGGAGGGGAAGTACGGCTAAGATAATTACTATGGAAAGTAGCAGAATATTTTTAGATGCTAAATTCATGGCCGGCACCCCCTTTATCTTTATAAATATTTAATAAGGCCAGTTCATTTTTACTATAAACGGTTAAGAAGTTAAAAACAATAATTGTTAGCAATCCTTCACTTATTGCCAGGGGAACTTGGGTAATTGCAAATATTCCAAAGAATTTGGCAGCGGAAGCCGTCACACCGCCTACTTCAGCCGGAAAGGCCAGTGCTAATTGGAAGGAAGTCGTGACATATGTCATTAGATCTCCGAAAAATGCAGCAAAGAAAATAGCCAGTTTGGTATTCAGGCCTGTTTTATGCGCTAATTTTAAAACTCCATAAGCTACAAATGGTCCTACTATTGCCATGGAAAATGTATTGGCTCCCAATGTAGTAATGCCGCCATGGGCAAGTAACAAGGCCTGGAACAAGAGGACAATACACCCCAAGACACTCATCGTTGACGGACCGAATAAAACTGCTCCCAGGCCGACTCCGGTAGGGTGGGAACTGCTTCCGGTAACGGAAGGAATTTTTAAAGCAGATAAAACAAAGGTAAATGCTCCTGAAACGCCTAATAATAATTTTAATTCCGGATTTTTGGTGAGCTGCCTTTTTATCGAGATAAATCCATAGACTACAAAAGGCAGACTTATCGCGGTCCATATTAACGCCCATTTTAGGGGTAAGAAACCTTCCATGATATGCATGGCATAAGCCGGTTTTGGTATGATCGCTGCTAAACTTAAAGTTAAAAAGAAAATGCTAAATTTTTTCCAAGACATTTTTTCACTCCCTTTAATTTTAATAGAATTAGCTTTGTATAGCTTAAGGGGATAAATCATCTACTATTTTGCAAAACAGGCTCCGGTAATTGAAGGATAAAAGAATGTATGGTCTGCCTGAGAAAAATTAAAGCCTCTTAGCATTTATACTAAGAGGCTTTACCCATCTATCAGCCGATTAGTTATCTTGGAAAATATTATCCCCTATCTTCTGCGACATATTAAGTAAGGCAGGTCTCCTGACTAACGGTTCAACCGACTCTCCGCCTTCCCGCTCAACACTCAAAATGATTAGGACTCCAAGCTGAAAATTAGCAGTTGTTAACTTGAATGTCTTAAAGATAATCATGAGTGGCGGCAGTGACATGTGGAGATTGTCCCCGTTTACAGTGGTGGGTCCGTGTCGGATTCGCACCGACTTCCCTATTCTCCCTTTTAAGGGCACCTTAATTTTTAATAATCATTATTTTTTACAAATATTATATCCCGCCTTATTTAGAAAGTCAAAAACTTTTACGGAGACCGCTTGGCAATCGTATAAAAATATTTCCCGGAAGATGTACAGAAACTGAAAAGTAAAACGAAAATCAGGCATTTTTGAAAATATAATTGTGATAAATTCGAATCAGCAGTCGGAAAATTTCCCTTTTGTGCGAAATTTGTAAATAGAAATTTAAAAAGAATAGATATTATGATAAGTAAAACATTACCAGTATTTTTGAAAAAGGAATTTATTGAATAGAAGCGAATTAAGTCTAATGTTAGGGAAAGGGGGTGAATTAGGTCAAATTGCAAAAAAGGATTTCCTTCCCAATTGTTAGTATCTTTTTAATGGCTATTTTTATTGGGACAATTTTTCCCGGTTATCTTTTTGCTCAGGATAAATATGGAATGATCAGCGGAAGCATTGTAAATGTTAGAAGTGGACCTGGAACTGAATATACCCGGATTGCACAAGTAAATGAAGGACAGTTTGTTTCCATATTATCTGAAGAAAATAATTGGTATCAGGTAAAATTAGCCGACGGTAAAGTTGGCTGGCTGGCCAACTGGTTAATTAGTGAGCAAAGCAGTGAAATAGAAAGGGCTGTCGTAACCGGGAGCATTGTAAATATCAGAGAAGGTCCCGGCACCGGTTATGCAAAAATAGGAGAAACCAAGTCAGGCGATAAACTGGATGTCCTTAAATCTGAAGGCAAATGGTTTTTGGTAAATCTGCCGGAGGGAGGACAGGGATGGATCGCAAATTGGTTGGTTCAGATTAACAAGGTTGCCGGAGCACAGGTTGGTTACATAAATGGTTCTTCAGTGAATATTCGCCAAGGTACCAGTACTACATATCCGTTGCTTTTCCAGTTGGATAAAGGAAAGCAGGTAACCATAAAAGAGGAAAATAACGGCTGGTATCTGATTGAGACTGCGCAAGGTTCAGGCTGGGTTGCCTCCTGGCTGGTGACTTTACCGGGTGCAGACAATACTGCTCGTAATGCCATTGTTACCGGTTCCAAGGTAAATATCCGCCAAAAGCCTACTACAGATTCACCTCGTGTTACTCAGGTATTAGCGGGTGATTTAATTGAAATAATTGGTGAGCAGCAGGATTGGTATCAGGTAAAAACTGCAAAGGGTCAAGAGGGCTGGATTGCGGGCTGGCTTGTTTCTTTAGAAAGCAGTCCGGAAAAAGGTACGGACAGCGCTCCTCCGAGTGCTCCTCCGAGTGCTCCTGTTCAGACTGCGTCTCCCCCGGAAAATGTTGTGCTGAAAAATGTAATTGTAACAGGTAACATTGTCAACGTTCGTCAAGGCCCCAGCTTAGATTACGCCACAATTGGCAAAGTAACGGCGGAAACTGAATTAGGTGTAATTGGTACCGACGGTGAATGGTTAAAGGTTAGGCTTGCCGATGGAACAGCAGGGTGGATTGCCGGCTGGCTTACGGTGGATAAAAACTCCCAGCCCCTGCCCACAGAATATCTTAACGAGCTTAAACTGACACTGGATAATGAACGAGTATTAAATTTTAGTAATTTAGGCGATAAATTATCCATTACCTTATCAGGTATCAAGGCAAATCAATATTCAATAAAACCAACTGAAGGTAAGTTAATGATAGAGTTGGAGTCTTTAAATTTAAGGAAAATGGTACAGCCTTTGGACAACTGGGGCGTCAAAGAGATCGGTATTCAGGAGCATGGCGTTACAATAACCTTTAATAAAGATTTTCAACATATTTATAAATATAACAATTCAAAAGGCTCGCTGGAAATAGAAATTACTTACCCGGCCGAGCAACTGATTCCTGTAAAACAAATTAAGCTGAATCCCCAGGAAAGTCAGTCTGTTGTGCAAATTGCCGCCGATAATAAAATTGATTTTACCACTCAGGAATTGGAACCGAACCGCTTAGTAATTGACCTGCCGCAAAGTTCCCTGCAATTAGCGTCAAAAGCAGAGGCTGAACAAAATGTGGCATTCGGGCCAATTCGCAAAGTTACATCGAGGCAATTGTCGCCGGATCTTGTTCGTATTGAAGCGGAATTTGTAGACGGAACGCAGTATCAGATTACTCAGCAAGATGATTATATCGTTGTAGGTGCTAAGATCGCCCAACAAGGAGGATTAGCCGGCAAGACTATTGTAATCGATCCCGGCCACGGCAGTGTCCAGCCGGGAGGTTGGACTGATCCCGGTGCAACAGGTAAAATTCTCAGAGTAGTGGAGAGGGATGTTAATCTGGACGTTGCCCTTAAGCTGCAGCAGATATTAAGCCAGCAAGGAGCGAAAGTGGTTATGACCCATAATACCGGCCGTACTTTTCTAAGTCTGGCCGGGAGAGCCGACGTAGCAAACAGTATAAATGCCGATATTTTTGTCAGCATTCATGCTAATGCTAATAATAATATAGCTATTGCCGGTACATCTGTCTACTATTATGCCCCGACCTGGCACGGAGAGCTGGCTTCCCAGCGGTGGCTGAGGCAGCGGTTGGCATTAAACATCCAGCAAGAGCTGGTAAAATCCGGAGGACGTCTTAATTTAGGCATCAAGGAAGAAAACTTTGCTGTTTTAAGGGAAACAAGGGTTCCCTCGGTCTTAGTTGAAATGGCTTTCTTGACCAATCCGGAAGAGGAGAGATTACTCTCCACAAACCAGTTCCGCTCGCAAATGGCAGCAGGTATATTTAAAGGAATAGAAAAATATTTTAACGGATTATAAAGAGAGAAGCTTATGCTTAGCATAGGCTTTTTTCTTTTTTCGTTGTATCACAGCCGGCTATTCTAAATAACGTGAAATAGGCGGAAGTTTTTTCCGGAAATAAAACAACTTTATGAGAGCAATAACTGAGGTGTTAAGGGTTTTTTCCGGATTATTTTAGCCGGATGATTATGCAAATTAATTTTATTTGCAAACTACTAGGTTTTTGGGGAGATAATAACGAAGAAATAAGGGTAAGTAATTAAGGAAAGGGTGCGGAAGCTTTTTTAATGGCAGGTGGGTATGATGGCAGATATTGTATGGGGGTTAATTTTTATCTTTACGGCACGCGTCTTGGATATGTCTATGGCTACAACCAGAACATTATTTGTGGTGAAAGGCAGGAAACTTGCGGCAGCCGGTATCGGTTTTGCAGAATCGATAATTTACGTACTGGCGCTGCAAAAAGTCTTTCAAACCCTTGATAATCCTTTAAACTTAATCGTATATGGCTTAGGATTTTCAGTAGGCAATATTGTGGGGATAGTAATAGAAGAGAAGATGGCCATGGGGTATTTAACGGTTCAAGTCATTACTTTAGTAGAACCTTTAGAATTAACTATAAGATTACGTAAAGAAGGTTTCGGCGTCACCGTTATAGCCGGTGAAGGCAGGGAGGGGATTCGGTATATTATCCAGATTGTCTTAAGCAGGAAATCCCTTCCTAAGCTGCGCAAGATTATTGATAACTGGGATCCGGCTGCCTTTGTTACGGTTTTTGATGCCAGGACCATTAAAGGCGGCATTCCTATGTTTAAACGCTAAGTTATTCGTTATTCATGAATACCGCAGCACTCTGAGAACCGGAAACGGAGAACTGCTATTATGGACTATGCCTATGCTCTATGATCCGAACCTCACTAGTTACCGGTAACGATTAAATTGAAGGAGGAAATGACTTATCGTGCAAATTACGATTTTAGGCTGTTATGCACCTTATGCTCCTGCCGGAGGGGCATGCAGCGGATATTTAATTCAAAGTAATAATTTTAATATTATGCTGGATTGCGGACATGGAGCCTTTGCTCAACTGCAAAAACATTTAGATTTTCGCAAACTTCACGCACTGGTAATCACTCATTTTCATCCTGATCATTATGCAGATATACATGCTGTTCGACACGGATTTATGGGTGCTATGCGGGATGGATCCAGAAAAGAGCCCCTTATCGTTTATGTTCCTTCCCAACCGGACCAGGTGTTTGATGAGATCAACGGCTGGCGGGATGTTTTTATTACAATCCCTTTAGAAGATGCTATGCTAAGGGATAACAAATTTACTAATGTCAGGTTGAATTTTTTCCCGACCAGTCACCCTCTGCCCACTTTTGGTGTTAAGATCAATTCTAATAATAAGAAATTAACTTATACAGCGGATACGGCTTGGACATCCCAATTGGTGGAGGAATGCCGGGATAGCAACATGGTTATCGCTGAGGCAAGTTTACGGGAAGCGGATATCGTTCATACTAATAAAGGTCATATGACGGCAAGTCAAGCAGGGAAGCTGGCCCAAATGGCTCGTGCAGAGCGAGTGAGTCTTACGCATTTTTGGCCTGAATATAACTTAAATCAGTTAAGAAGAGAAGCTGAAGTAAGCTTTGAAGGTGAAGTAGAGCTGGCGGAGATGAATAAAATTTTCACAATCTAGATTTCTATAAAACTCAGGAGGGAACAAAATGAAAAGGATGGATGGAAGAAAAAATGATGAACTGCGTTCTGTGAGAATAACACCTGGCTATATTAAATTTCCGGAGGGTTCGGTATTAATTGAAATGGGAAATACCAAGGTGATTTGCAATGCTACTATTGAGGAAAAAGTACCTGCCTGGCTTAAAGGGCAGGAGCAGGGCTGGATAACTGCCGAATATTCAATGCTTCCCAGAGCTACCGAACAGCGCAACCAAAGGGAAGCATCCAAAGGAAAGATTACCGGCAGGACCCATGAGATCCAGCGGCTGATCGGCAGAGCTTTGAGATCGGTAATAAATTTAAAAGCGCTGGGAGAACGAACGATCTGGTTGGATTGTGATGTAATTCAAGCCGACGGGGGAACACGAACAGCTTCAATAACCGGTTCATATATTGCTTTAATAGAAGCTTTAAAAAAGCTTAAACAACAAGGTGTATATTCCAGGCTGCCCGTTACAGATTGGCTGGCCGCTGTTAGTGTAGGTAAAATAAAGGGGGAAATTATGTTGGATCTGGCTTATGCCGAGGATTCCCAGGCTGAAGTAGATATGAATATTGTCATGACCGGTAAGGGCAAGTTTGTAGAGGTTCAGGGCACAGCGGAAGAGGATCCTTTTGCAAGGGAAGAACTTGCGGAAATGCTTGCTTTGGGAGAACAGGGTATTAAGCAGCTCATTGCGTTGCAAAAGGAGACCGTTGGTGAGATCGATCATCAAGCTTAACAGCTAATAAAGGAGTGGAGCAGTTGAAACAGAAAAAACTTGTTATTGCGACCGGGAATAGAGGTAAGCTGAAAGAATTTGCAAAATTATTAGCAGCCTTAAATGTGCAGGTCTTAGCATTAGCAGATTTCCTTGAAATAGGGGAAATTGCCGAAAATGGTCTGACTTTTAAAGATAATGCATTGATCAAAGGGAGGGTGGCTGCGGCTCATACCGGTTTAATAAGCCTGGCCGATGATTCGGGTTTGGAAGTAGATTTTCTGCATGGGCAGCCCGGTGTTAATTCGGCTCGTTTCGCGGGAGAGCAGCGGGATGATAAAAGGAACAATGAAAAGCTTTTAAAGCTGTTAAAGGGGACTCCTCCGGCCGGGAGAACAGCAAGATTTAAGTGTGTGATTGCAGTAGTGACTCCTGCCGGTCAGGAATTTACGGTAGAAGGCAATTGTGAGGGGCTGATTCTCGAAAAAGAAAAGGGTGCAGGTGGGTTTGGTTATGACCCGCTGTTTTATGTACCGGAATATGGGCAGACTTTTGCCCAGTTGGATCTGGAAATTAAAAATGAAATTAGTCATCGGGGTAAAGCTGTCCGTCAAGCAATGGCAATATTGCAGGAGTTATTTAAGAGCGATGTGTGAGAGGATGTAAAAAGTGAGAATCGGCGTAATAAGTGACACCCATAACGATTTGCTTACGGCTGAATCGGCACTGGAGAAAATGGGGCCGGTTGAATTACTGCTCCATGGCGGAGATCATTATCAAGATGCCCTTAAATTAGCTCCCAAATACCGGATACGAACCGTAGCAGTCAGAGGAAACTGTGATAAACTTGCCGGGCCGGATGAAGAGATAATTCGGATAAACGGACATAACATATTATTGACTCATGGTCATCAATATGGTGTGAAATCCGGTTTGGAACGGTTATATTACCGGTGTAAAGAATTAAAAATAAATATCGTAATCTACGGACATACTCATGTACCTTCATATATAATAGAAGATAATATCCATTTTTTAAACCCGGGCAGCATCGGGCATCCCCGGGAAGGGAGCAGTCCTTCCTATGCAGTAGTTGAGTTAGGGCCGGAAATAAACATTACTTTACAGCAAATAGTTAAATAATACCACTTGTTTTCTACTTTTCCTGATGCTATAATTAATTTTGCTGCTAAGATCACATAAGCTGGTTGTTGGCAGGAATAGCTAAATGTTGTTGACAAAGAAATTTAATTATTGTATACTATCCTTTGTCACGGTTTGGCGGGGCATAGCGCAGTTTGGTAGCGCACATGGTTTGGGACCATGGGGTCGGGAGTTCGAATCTCTCTGCCCCGACCAATACTAGAAGTAGGAAATCAGAAATTGAAGAGCATAATTTCAGGCAGTTTTCCGACTTCCGGTACCCGATTCCGATATCTTTTTGAGCGGGTGTAGCTCAGTGGTAGAGCCCTGGCCTTCCAAGCCAGTCGCGAGGGTTCGATTCCCTTCACCCGCTCCATTATGTGCCTGTAGCTCAGCTGGATAGAGCATCGGACTTCTAATCCGAGAGTCAGGGGTTCGAATCCCTTCAGGCACGCCAATTAGAAATTGGAAATTTGAAGTTGGAGGTTGGATTTTCTTTCTAGCTTCTAACTTCGAACATCTATAATATCTAAATTATGGTGGGTGTGGCGAAGTGGTTAACGCACCGGATTGTGGCTCCGGCACTCGTGGGTTCAAGTCCCATCACTCACCCCATTCTTTTATAACAGTTAATTTTCGTGCATATAATTTGGTGGCGGGGTTATACTAAGAATAATCCCAGAAAGTTACTATTGACATGCATCAACGGAAAATGATATAATATTTCTCGCTGGCAATTAAAGGGGCGTAGCCAAGTCGGTAAGGCACGGGACTTTGACTCCCGCATCCGTAGGTTCGAGTCCTGCCGCCCCTGCCATTTTTGCGGGAGCCATTAGCTCAGTTGGCAGAGCACCTGACTTTTAATCAGGGTGTCCCGCGTTCGAGTCGCGGATGGCTCACCAGAAAGAGAGTCAGAGTTCGGAGGTCAGATGTCAGATTAATCTGACAGGCCTTTGGATTTTGGCCGGACAATAATCTATGATCATTTTATTTGTAGATAATTTGCGGGAGTGGCGGAATTGGCAGACGCACCAGACTTAGGATCTGGCGGTTCACACCGTGGGGGTTCAAGTCCCTTCTCCCGCACCATATGCGGAAGTGGCTCAGTGGTAGAGCATCGCCTTGCCAAGGCGAGGGTCGCGAGTTCGAATCTCGTCTTCCGCTCCATAGCAATTTAGACAGACCTCGGCTTCTGGTAGTCGAGGTGTTATTGTATTTATAACTGTTTCCTTTTTTCCCTTTTATCTACCAGTTAATATGGGTATAATTTAAAGGTAAGTTTGTAAACATTTACATACTATTTATAAAGTTTAAGGAGGAGCAAATTAAGATGCAGGTTAATATGGAGAGGATAGACAACAAGCAAATCGAATTAACGATTGAAGTGGATGAAAAGAAGTTTGAGGAAGGATTACAGCATGCTTATAAAAAAGTAGTAAAAAAAGTAAATATCCCGGGTTTTAGAAAAGGTAAAGTTCCCCGGAGATTATTAGAACAAAGATTCGGTGTAGAAGTCCTTTTTGAAGATGCTGTTGATTTTATTATGCCTCAAGCATACTTAGAAGCGTTAAATACTTTGGAAGAAGGTATCGAGCCGATTGGCAGGCCGGAAGTTGATATTGTTCAATTGGAAGCAGAAAAGCCGTTTATTTTTAAAGCTAAAGTAGAAATCAAACCTGAATTTGAATTAGGTGAATATAAAGGACTGGAATTAGAAAAGCTAGATACTGCTGTATTAGAAGAAGACGTTCAGCAGGAAATGGAAAATCTAAGGGAACGGCATGCACAATTAGAAGTAATGGGGGAAGATATCCCTATTGAAAACAATGATAAGGTAGTACTTGATTTTGTTGGCAAAAAAGACGGAATACCGTTTGAAGGAGGTACTGCTGAAGACTATTCTTTAGAAATCGGCTCGGGGTCTTTTATTCCAGGATTTGAAGAGCAGTTGGTTGGCATGAAGCCGGCTGAAGAGAAAACCATTGAGGTAAAATTCCCGGAAGAATATCATAGTGAAGATTTAGCTGGGCAGCCTGCTACTTTTGATGTTAAAATTAAAGAGATTAAGCGCAAGAAATTAGCGGACCTTGATGATGAATTTGCAAAAGATGTAAGTGAATTTGAAACTTTGCAGGAATTAAAAGCAGATGTGGAGAATAGACTGAAAAACAGAAAAGAAGAAAATGCAAAAAATAATTTAAATCAGCAGGCGATAGAGAAAGCAGCTGCAAACACTGAAATAGATATTCCGCAAGCTATGGTAGATACGCAAATAGACAATATTATTCAAGATTTTGACTACCGTTTACGGATGCAGGGCTTATCTTTAGACCAATACATGCAATATTCTAATGAAACTGCTGAATCCTTAAGAGAAAAATATCAAGAGGATGCGAAGAAAACCGTAAAAGAACAGCTGGTATTGGAAGCTATCGCCAAGGCAGAAGGTATTGAGACCCAGGAAAGTGATATTGAAAAGGAAATCCAAAGATTATCTGAAGTTTATAAGCAGGAACCGGAAAAAGTAAAAGAAATTCTTGAAAAACAAGGACAATTGGAAGCGGTGAAACATAGCATTATTATTGATAAGGCTATTGAGTTTTTAGTTAATAATGCTAAAATAAGCTAAAAAGGGGGTCGCTCAAATGAGTCCTTTAGTTCCGATCGTTGTGGAGCAAACAAACCGCGGGGAAAGGTCATATGATATTTATTCACGTTTACTTAAGGACCGTATCATTTTTTTAGGGGATGCCATTGACGATCATGTCGCGAATCTGATCATTGCCCAAATGTTATTCTTAGAAGCAGAGGATCCAGATAAAGATATTCACTTATACATCAACAGCCCGGGTGGTTCTATTACATCAGGAATGGCAATATATGATACTATGCAGTATATTAAACCGGATGTTTCTACTATTTGTGTGGGTATGGCTGCCAGTATGGGTGCGTTCTTGCTGGCTGCCGGCAAGAAGGGAAAAAGATTTACTCTTCCTAATAGTGAAATCATGATTCACCAGCCTATGGGAGGAACTCAAGGTCAGGCAACAGATATTGAAATCCATGCCAAACGTATCCTGCAGATGAAAGACAGATTGAATACCATACTCGCGGAGAGAACAGGCCAGCCTAAGTCCAAGATTGCAGAAGATACCGAACGTGACCGTTTTATGACTGCGGAAGAAGCAAAGATATATGGTCTGATTGACGAAGTAATAGAACGCAAGATCCCCTAAATCCTAGATATGGATAACGTGAGGTGATAAAATGTATAAGTTTGGGGATGAAAAAGGCCAATTAAAATGCTCTTTTTGTGGAAAGGTGCAAGACCAGGTGAAAAAACTTGTGGCCGGACCGGGTGTATACATCTGTGACGAGTGCATAGAATTATGCAACGAAATCATCGAAGAAGAGCTGAGTGAAGAAACAAATTTTGAACTAGGAGATATACCAAAACCTCGAGAAATAAAAGCGATATTGGATCAGTATGTAATTGGCCAGGAGGCAGCTAAGAAAGCCCTTTCTGTTGCGGTTTATAACCACTATAAACGTGTTAATCTAGGTATGAAAATAGAGGATGTGGAGCTGCAAAAGAGCAATATTTGTATGCTAGGACCTACCGGAAGCGGTAAAACTTTACTGGCCCAAACCCTTGCCAAGATTTTGAATGTGCCTTTTGCCATTGCCGATGCTACGTCTTTAACTGAAGCAGGCTATGTGGGTGAAGATGTTGAAAACATTTTATTAAAATTAATCCAAGCTGCTGATTATGATGTGGAAAAAGCAGAAAAAGGCATAATTTATATTGATGAGATTGATAAAATAGCCAGAAAATCAGAGAATCCTTCCATAACTCGTGATGTATCCGGGGAAGGTGTCCAACAAGCATTATTGAAAATTTTAGAGGGTACTGTTGCCAGCGTTCCGCCTCAGGGCGGCCGTAAGCATCCCCATCAGGAGTTTATTCAATTGGATACCACAAATATTTTATTTATCTGTGGGGGAGCATTTGATGGAATTGAGAAAATCATTCAAAACCGGATTGGCCAAAAAGTAATGGGTTTTAACGCCGAGGTTAAATCCAAAAAAGATATTAATATTGGTGAAGTTCTTAAGAATATTTTACCTGAAGATCTTTTAAAATACGGCTTAATTCCTGAATTTGTTGGGAGACTGCCTGTTATTGTTTCCTTGGATGCTCTAGATCAAGAAGCTTTAATGCGAATTTTGCTGGAGCCTAAAAATGCTCTGGTCAAACAATATCATAAACTATTTGAGCTTGACCAGGTAACTCTGGAAATCAAACAGGACGCCCTGGAAGCCATTGCGGAAGAGGCTATGCGCCGTAACACAGGCGCCCGGGGCTTGCGGTCGATCGTTGAAAATATCATGATGGATGTTATGTATGAGATTCCATCCCGCGAGGATATCAGCAAGATTATAGTCACGAAGGATGTCGTATTAAATAAAGAGGAACCTTTGATTGTGACTGGTGAAAAAAAGAAAAAAAAGAAGGAAGAAACAGCATAAAAATCAAGAAAAACCCTGAACAATAAAATGCTCAGGGTTTTCTTCTTTGCGGTCAGTTTTACTAGGATTTTTCACCTTGATCTGTAGAACCGTAGCTGCCGTAAGAGCGAAAAAACGGTCTTTATCCGTCTTTCTTAAAGTCAGAATTGCCTACCTTTGCATTAAAGAACGTTCAGCTATTTCTATGGCTTTTTTCACCATATTACCGCAGTTTCGGGAAGTAACATTTCCAAAATCCCCATCTTTTGCGATGTCCTCATAAAAGCCCAGTTCTTTGGCAATTTCGTATTTTAACCCGTCCGACATAATTCCCCGGCGTGCCAAATGAATAACCTCCTTAATATTGAAGTTATTGATACAAATCTGACTTATTTTAATTTTCCCCTAAAATTGATTATTTATCATAAAAGTTTTTGCCAAAATAATAAAAAACAATTGATAAAAAAGATGTACAAAGAACATACTAAATTTAGTTATTAGTTCGCTCCGCATTATATATTCTTTAAGTGATCTTAATAATAACCGGTAACCATTCGGATTTTTTCAGCAGAAGGGAGATATTTTTATGTTTGGGGGAAATTTAGGTAGCATCTTGGGTTTTATCCAGATATTCTTTGCCATTGTCATAGGATTATATTTCTGGAATTTGTTAAAAAGTCAACAAGGTAATAAAGTAGCCGTTCAGAAAGAATCCCGCAAAGAATTAGATAAATTAGAAAAAATGCGTTCAATAAAACTTACCGAGCCCTTGGCTTCCAGGACAAGACCGCAAAGTTTCAAGGATATTATCGGGCAGGAAGAAGGCTTGAAAACACTGGTGGCTGCCTTATGCGGCCCTAATCCGCAGCATGTTTTGATATATGGTCCGCCGGGAGTAGGGAAAACTGCTGCGGCACGGCTGGTTCTGGAACATGCGAAAAAGAGCGAGTATTCTCCCTTTAAAGCTGAGGCTAAGTTTGTGGAAGTTGACGGTGCCACATCCCGTTTTGATGAGAGAGGGATAGCAGATCCCTTAATCGGTTCGGTGCATGACCCGATTTACCAGGGTGCCGGCGCAATGGGTATGGCAGGGATTCCCCAGCCTAAGCCCGGCGCGGTGACTAAGGCTCACGGCGGCATTCTTTTTATTGATGAAATCGGTGAGCTTCATCCCATTCAAATTAATAAATTGCTGAAAATTTTAGAGGACAGAAAAGTTCTCCTGGAAAGCGCTTATTATAGTCCGGAGGATACAAATATTCCTAGCCATATTCATGATATCTTCCAAAATGGGCTTCCGGCAGATTTCCGGCTGGTTGCAGCTACAACCAGAATGCCTCAGGAAATCCCGCCTGCCATCAGATCCCGTTGCTTGGAAATATTCTTTAGAGGGCTTCTCCCCGAAGAGATTGAGAAAATTGCCCAAAATGCGGCAGATAAAGTAGGCTTTCCCATCAGTGAGGACGCTGTGGAAGTTGTTAAGAAATATGCGACAAATGGCAGGGAAGCGGTAAATATTATTCAAATAGCTGCCGGGATGGTTTTAACTGAGAACAGGAAGGAAATTTCCCGGGAAGATATAGAATGGGTTGTGAATAGCGGTCAGTATTCTCCCCGGCCGGAAAAGAAAGTTGCTCCGCTGCCCCAGATCGGTTTAGTAAACGGCTTGGCCGTCTATGGTTCAAATATGGGTATTATTAATGAAATAGAAGTAAGTGTTATTCCTGTCCGCAAGGGGCGGGGGAAAATTGTCGTTACCGGTATCGTAGAGGAAGAGGAGTTAAGTGGGATGGGTGGTCAAAAAATCAGAAGAAAAAGTATGGCCAAGAGCTCAGTAGAAAATGTATTGACCGTACTAAGGAGAAATTTGGATATTGAGCCGAGGAATTATGATATCCATGTGAACTTTCCCGGCGGTATACCTAACGACGGACCCTCCGCAGGGATAGCCATAGCTACGGCAGTATATTCCGCAATAAGAAAGCAGCCTATTGATAATAAAGTCTCCATGACCGGGGAAGTCTCCATCAGGGGCCATGTTAAACCTGTAGGAGGAGTAGTGGCAAAAGTAGAAGCATCCAGGCAGGCCGGGGCAACGAGAGTACTGATTCCTAAGGATAACTGGCAAAGGATTTTTGAAAATATGGTTAACATTAAAGTAATTCCGGTAGAACGTCTGGAGGAGGTTATTGAGTTGGCAATTTTAAAAAACAGTAAAGCAGAAGAGGAAGGATTCAGTCCCAGTCCTAATACCTCAACCATTGAAATAAGCAATCCCGTACCTTTTATGTAGCAAAGATTTGAACCGGTGGTTTTCAAAGGATGAATTAGTGGGTAAATTTAACATATAAATAAAATAACGTATAATTAAAAGCAGGAGAGATTCATTAAGAGCAGAATTATATTAAAGGCCCAGTTATTCTAGGAGGTGAAGTTATGTCGGAAAAAAATCGCAATCTACCTGTTCTGCCTTTACGGGGAGTGCTTGTTTTTCCCTATATGGTCATTCACCTGGATGTAGGCAGACCAAAATCGATAGCGGCTATCGAAGAAGCGATGATTCAGGATAAACAAATCTTTTTGGCGACTCAGAAGGAGGCTGAAACCGATGAGCCGACTGAGGAAGATATCTATAAAGTAGGGTCTGTAGCTGAAATAAAACAAATATTGAAGCTGCCGGGCGGTACGATTAGGGTTTTAGTAGAAGGCCTGCACAGGGCCAAATCTCTTAAACTTATCTCTGATGACCCCTATTTCTTGTCGGAGATTGAAGAATATGATGAAGAAGAGGAAAAAAATCCTGAAATTGAAGCTTTAATGCGTAGTGTCATTTTTCAATTTGAACAATATGTAAAAATCAGTAAGAAGATACCGCCGGAAACAGTCATTGCAGTAGTTACCCTTGAGGACCCGGGGAGACTGGTAGATGTTATTGCTTCCCATCTTTCCTTAAAGGTTTCGGATAAACAGCAGGTTTTAGAAGCCGTCGGAATCAAAGACAGATTGGAAAGTTTATATGCTATCCTGACCCGGGAGTTAGAAATACTTGAATTAGAACGGAAAATTAATTCCCGGGTTCGTAAACAGATGGAGAAGACGCAAAAAGAATATTACTTAAGAGAGCAGTTAAAGGCGATCCAAAAAGAGTTAGGTGAAAAAGATGAAAGGGCGGCAGAAGCGGACGAGCTCAGGGAAAAGATAGCAGAAGCAGATTTACCGGCCGAAGTGGAAGAAAAGGCCCTTAAAGAGGTTGAGAGACTGGAAAAAATGCCCCCTATGGTTGCGGAAGCTTCTGTGGTGCGGAATTATCTGGATTGGCTTTTGATGCTGCCTTGGAATGAAAAAACTGAAGACAGGCTGGACATAGATTTGGCAGAACAAATTTTGGATGAAGATCATTATGGACTTAAAAAGGCCAAAGAACGAATTTTGGAGTTTCTTGCCGTCAGACAGCTTGCTGAAAAAAGCAAAGGACCGATTATCTGTTTTGTGGGTCCGCCCGGTGTCGGGAAAACTTCTTTAGCGAAATCAATAGCACGGGCATTGGAACGTAAATTTGTGCGGATGTCCCTGGGCGGTGTAAGGGATGAAGCAGAAATCAGAGGTCACCGCCGTACCTATGTAGGTGCTATGCCCGGCAGGATCATCCAGGGGATGAGAAATGCCGATTCTAATAACCCGGTTTTTCTTTTAGATGAAATAGATAAAATGAGCATGGATTTCCGGGGAGATCCTTCAGCCGCATTATTGGAAGTTTTAGACCCGGAACAAAATAATTCCTTTAGCGACCATTTTATAGAAGTGCCCTTTGATCTTTCCAATGTAATGTTTGTTACTACGGCTAATGTAATTTATAATATACCCAGGCCTCTCTTAGACCGCATGGAAGTTATCAGGATTTCAGGGTATACGGAAGAGGAAAAGGTTAAAATTGCGGAGAGATACCTATTACCAAAACAAATGAAAGAGCATGGTTTAAAGGAAGAACAACTGCAGGTTTCCGAAAACACCTTGCTGCAAATAGTCAGGTTATATACACGGGAGGCGGGTGTTAGAAACCTGGAAAGGGAAATTGCCGGGATTTGCCGTAAAGCTGCGAAAGAGATCGTGAAAGAACCTGACAAAAAGGTTAAGGTAACGGTACAAAATCTTCACAATTACTTAGGTATAGCCAGATTCAGATACGGAACAACGGAAAAGGATAATGAAATTGGAGTCGCTACGGGTTTAGCCTGGACAGAAGTCGGCGGGGATATTCTCCAAATTGAAGTCTCTTTGCTGGCCGGTAAAGGGAAGCTTCTCTTAACCGGAAAGCTGGGTGACGTTATGAAGGAATCGGCTCAAGCAGGCTTCAGCTATGTCCGCAGTAAAGCCGAGGAGTTAAAAATTGCGGAAGATTTCCATGAAAAATATGATATTCATATTCACATTCCGGAAGGAGCCATCCCTAAGGACGGACCTTCAGCCGGCATCACTATGGCGACTGCGCTGGCATCTGCCCTTTCTAAGCGTAAAATCCGCAAAGATGTAGCTATGACCGGTGAGATCACGCTAAGAGGCAGGGTATTGCCGGTAGGCGGAATAAAAGAGAAGGTGCTGGGAGCCCATAGAGCAGGGAGCAAGATTATTATTTTACCGAAAGAAAATGAAAAAGATTTGGAAGATATCCCGGGCAACATTAAAAGGAAACTTAATTTTATTTTAGTAGAACATATGGATGAAGTGCTGGAAAAGGCTTTAGTGGAGGATTAAGTGTTGTGATTATCAAGAATTCAGAGTTTGTAATTAGTGCTGTAAGTAAAAAACAGTATCCTGAAGAGGGCTTACCGGAAATAGCCTTAGCCGGAAGGTCTAATGTCGGCAAATCGTCCTTGATCAATAAGGTAATAAATAGAAAAAATTTGGCCCGCACCAGCGGCAAGCCGGGGAAGACGCAAACTTTAAACTTTTATCTGATCAATCAGGAGTTTTTCTTCGTTGATTTACCGGGCTACGGATTTGCCAAGGTTGCGGCGGGAATTAAAGAACAGTGGGCTAAATTTATCGAAGAATATCTGGCTCATAGGGAGAATCTCAAGGGTGTAATCCATATTGTCGATATCAGGCACCCGCCTACCAATGATGATGTAATCATGTATGACTGGCTGCAGCATTATGAGTTTCCCACCCTTGTGGCTGCCACCAAGGCAGATAAGATTTCCCGGGGGCAGTATCAAAAACATCTCAAGCAGATCAGGGACACCATGAAGCTTCCTAAGGAGCAATCTGTAGTAATTTTTTCTGCTTTAACCGGTGAGGGTGTGGAAGAAGTCGGGAATTGGCTTTCAACAATAATATAAGGCTCCCTTTCGAAAAGGCATCTGAACTGCGTTAATTTTAAGCTCCGAACCTTTCTGTTAGCGTTGATAGGGATACTTTAGCCCTTATTATAGGTGGGCGGGCAGCGTCGGCTGCCCGCCCTAACGCTGTTTATGCGGTCTTTTGCCCGCGCAGGGATGACCGCGTTCGGCTCCTCCTGCTCGGCGTTGTAATCGCCGAACCCAAGAAGGTAGACTTGCTTTTCATGTCTACGACACGAACATCTCCATGTGGTAAACCTCAACCATGTGTCACAGATACGAAGACAGATTTCATAACCGGCACAGGGCAGGCCGTCCCCATCAGCAGGTCCTGTTACCCAGGGCAACAACGGCATTTATAAATTTCATCGGCAGGGACAAATTTTAAGGCGGGCTGTACCATTAGAAAGGTACGCCTGCCTTATTCTACTTTTACTACCAGCTTAATCGTGAACGAGTTTGAGTCGTACTCGATATCCATAACGCCGCGGTACTTTTCCACGATATTCTCGATGATGCTCAGTCCCAGCCCGTGCTTACCGTCGCCGGACTTGGTGGTAACATATCGCCCGCCCTCGAAAACCACGCCGTTTGCTTTGCTGTTTTTGCAGGAAACGTGCATAAAGCCGTTTTTCATATTGCAGGCAAGCTCGATATGCCGTTCAGCTTCGTCCTGCACAGACGCTGCCGCTGCAATGGCGTTATCGATGATGTTAATGAACAGGCTGTATAAATCGCTGTCGCTGATACCGGCATTTTCCGGCAGATCGATCGTATGCGTAAAACGGATACCCTTTGCCTCCGCCTGTTTGGCGGTATAGCCGACGATATAGTTGAGAAGCTGGTTTTTGGCATACACGATCTGTTTGTCCAGCGAATAATCCCCGGTGAGCTTGGCCAGGTATTCACGGGCGCGGGGTATGTCGTTCTGCTCCAGCAGGTGCCCGAGGGCGCCGAAGTGGTGGTGGATATCGTGGTTGAGCCTGTATACCTCCTGCATATGCTCCTTGACGTTCTCAAAGTGCTCCAGCGCCAGCTCGTTTTTTACCTGCGCCGCCTGATAGTCTGCCAGCAGCTGTGCGGAGGCTTTATAGTTTTCTTTCACTCTTCCTATTACCTCGACCGCTATGAAAATGAGCAGCCCGGACTTGGTAAACTGCTCCACGTCCTTTAAATGCAGGGGATTGCCCATAAAGCTATTGACCCTGTCGATGACAAACATTCCTATAATCAGAAGGCCCGACCACGTCAGCCGACGGTAATCCTTTTTGCCGCCGCGTATTTCCAAGGCAAAGGCAATCACCACAAGCGTGTAATAAACCGGCACAAGAAAAACGAAAACAGAAAGCAGCTCCGTAGGCGGATTAGGACTTAAAAGCTGCATAAGCGAAAGAGGCAGATAGCCCGTGATATGTACAGCCAGGGCAATCATAAGCGGCAGCCTAAACCTGGGGCAGGACGCGCGGGCGAACAGCAGCACGGCGCAGGGCAGCAAAAAGGATACGATCATCGGCATAAACGCAGCTGAAATCGGGTTCAGCAGCATCAGCAGCAGAAAGCTCTTGCTGGGGATAAACACCGCGACCAAAACGACGAAGATGCCGAACCAGAAGTCCGCCGCCACCGCCCGGTTCCTTCTTTTCTGCATAAAGTATACGGCAAGCAGCGCCAGCCCCAGCAGCAGCACCGCTGTAGCAAGCACGAAAGCGGGCAGCATATCCCGTACCGCCATGGACAGCAGCGACGCCTCATCGCCCATGTAAATGCCGTAAGCGCGCAGGTTCATGGTCGGGGTGAGCGTCAGCGTCATTTCCCTGCCTGCGTAGCCGTCGGGCAGCGGGATGAGGATCAGCTCCTTCCCCGGCGTGGTAAAAGCAGATTCCTCATAGCCGTAGCGGTAGATTTCCTGCCCGTCAAGGGAGGCGATGACTCTAAGATAATCCGAGCGGAACAGGATGGCGGCGTTAGAGCCGATATCCGGCAGGGTATAGGTCAGATACCAGTTTTCGTTTAAGTATACACCCTTGGTGCCGCCGGGCAGCCCGATGGGCCTCGGCGCGGGGTCGGCGTCGGTATGGTACTGCCAGCGGTCCGATATGTTCGTAACGCCCTGGCTGATGTGCGGACGGGCGGAGACTTTCGCCGACAGGATAACGCACACGATAACGGCAAGCAGGAGCAAGGCTGGCGGCAATACCTCCGCCGGCTTTATTTTTTTGCCAAAAAGCATCCGCTCACCGCCCTCTCGTAAAAGCTTACTTAATTCCTTTATATAGTAACAGGAATACCCCGCCCCATCAACCGGGCGGCAAATCCAATTCATACAAAAAACAGCCCGGTTATGACATACGCCTGCAAACAGATAGCTTAATCCGCTATGCTTGTGGTATCGGAAATAAATCAAAATAAATCTTTGTACGGCCGGGTACTCGGTTTATCACCGCGCCGGCGGCGGGCCGGCCTATGATTTCACGCTCACGGGCGGAAGCTGGAGCGCGGGAGATACGGTTTACACCGTCTCGTATACGGGCTTATTTTACAGCACGGAATACACCATCGTTATCGAAGGCTTTGCCGACGAAGCGGGCAACGTGATGCAGCCCGACAGCACGCACGGCTTCACCACAAGGTCCGGAGCTTCCAGTAGCCGTAGTGGCGGCAGCGACAACAGACCGGCAAGGATTAATAACAGCAGTGATAATTTTATTTTTTTGGTCGGGTGACCCCATAGTTGCATTTCAATAGACAATTGTGACTTTATGTGGTACAATTTAACAGAAAATTAATATTGAAAAATTACTTTTAGGTGTTTGTACGTAGCCTATGCTACTGCAAAAGAATAGGGAAACCGGTTGAAATCCGGTGCGGGCCCGCCGCTGTAATCGGTGACAAATCTCCAATATACCACTGAGGGTGAACAGAGACTGCTTGGGAAGGTGGAGATGAGGATGATCCGTAAGCCAGAAGACCTGCCTGAGAGCAAGCAGAAATATCCTTGGGAAAGGGTATTGCTTTTCGTTGGAATGGTTTGCGGGCACCGTCCTTTAGCTTTTAGCTAAAGGATTTTTTTATTAGTAATTTTAGGTAATGGTGAAGTATGGATACGAAATTTCTGCAGATTTTGCAAAAAAAATATTTTATAGCCAGAATGGCAGGAATGTGCTTATTTTTTCTAATGCTATTGACAATAATGCTTTCTGTTATGCTGGGGAGAGCCGATATTGGCGTGGAAAGCGTTCTGAAGATCATCTTAGCCAAAGCCAGCGGAAAAGAAATATTCCTCAACGGGATTACTCAGGCTCAGGAAGCCATAGTATGGAGTATACGTTTGCCGCGAATATTGACGGCCGTACTGGTGGGCAGTGGCTTAGCCGTGGCAGGAGCGGTATTTCAATCCCTGTTAATGAATCCTTTAGCCGACTCCTATACCATGGGTGTTTCCACGGGAGCTGCCTTTGGGGCCGTGTTGGGCATCTATCTTAATCTTTTTAGTGATTCGGTCCAGCTTCCTATTACGCTTTGTGCTTTTTCCGGGTCCTTTTTGACCTTACTGCTGGTCGTTTCTATTGCCAAAGTAAAAGGTTATTTGAATTCTGCCAATCTGATCATTGCCGGAATTATTGTCAGCTCGATTCTTTCGGCTGCCATAAGTTTTTTAAAAAGTGCTTCCGGAGAACAGGTTGCAGCCATCGTATACTGGCTGATGGGTAGTTTGGCAGCCCGCAGCTGGGATCATGTATTATTGGGCTTTCCTCTGATTTTAAGCGGCATTTTAATATGCACCTATTATGCCGAGGATTTAAATATTATGTGTTTGGGTGACCATGAAGCAAGGGCTTTAGGTATTGATGTGCAAAAATTAAGAATGATTTTTCTGATAACAGGCTCATTAATAACGGCAGTTTGTGTTTCAGTCAGCGGAATAATAGGTTTTATCGGCTTGATTGTCCCCCATATGCTGCGGTTTATAATCGGTTCCGACAACCGGATGCTTATACCCCTGTCTGCTTTATGCGGGGGAGAACTTTTATTATTAGCTGATACCGGAACCAGAGCCCTGTTGAATATTGAGCTGCCGGTAGGTGTTATTACAACTTTGCTGGGAGGCCCTTTCTTTATTTACATTTTTATCACCCGCAATAAAACATTACACCAGTGAGGGAGTTCTATGCTTTATGAAATTGCAGAACTTAATTTTGCGTACGGTAAGAAAAAAGTTTTACGGGATTTAGACTTTTCCTTGGAAAAAGACGAGTTTGTGACAATTATCGGGCCTAACGGTTCCGGTAAAACGACTTTATTGCAGATTCTGACGGGGCTTTTAAAGGATTATACGGGCGAGGCTTATTTTAACGGGATTCCTCTTAAAAAATATAGGATCAAAGAGCTGAGCAGGAAAATAGCTGTTATCCCTCAGGATATTCATATCAGATTTCCTTTTAGCTGCTTAGAAATTGTCATGATGGGGAGAACGCCTTATAAAAAACGGCTCAAAGAGTTGAGCGGCGAGGACCTGCACATTATTTACGAAAGCATGGAAAGAACCGGGGTCATGCAGTTTGCCGATGCTCTCATTACCGAAATAAGCGGAGGGGAGAGACAGAGGGTCATTCTGGCCCGGGCCTTGGCCCAAACCCCCCAGGTATTATTTTTGGATGAAGCCTTTTCGGCAATGGATATTTTTTATAATATCAAGTCTTTAAACATCCTGAAAAGCCTAGTTAAGGAAAAGAAAATCTCCGTAATAGCCGTGATGCATGATTTAAACCTGGCGGACCTATACAGCGATAAAATAATTGCCTTGGATCAAGGACGTATGGTTAGCTGGGGTACAACAGAAAAAGTCATGAAGCCTGATTTTATCAATACCTTATTTAAGATAAATGTAAGTAAACTGGGCGAGAAAGGCCTGGCTGTTCTGCCCGATTTGTAATGTATTAAGCAGTTTACCGGTCCTAGGTAGTGTAAGCTGTTTAAATAAAAAAGAGGAGGTCATCATGAATGAAAAAAAACGTTTTTTATCTATCGGCGGCTTTAGCTGTCCTGTTTTTGACAGTTGCCTTAACAGGCTATGCTGCTGAAACAACCCAGGAAGAGACTAAAGCACCCGTAGAGAAAAAAGGTATCCTGGTAGCCAGCTTTGGGACAAGTTATGCTGAAACCAGAAAGGTTACGATCGAGGCCTGTGAGGATAAAATCAGAGACAGTTTCCCCGAATATGAAGTTCGCAGAGCCTTTACATCAAGCATTATCAGAAAGATTATGCAGGAAAGAGATCATATCCAGGTTGATAGTGTTGAAGAAGCTTTAACAAAAATGAAGCAAGCAGGATTTACCGAAGTAATCGTACAGCCTTTACATATTATACCCGGGGTAGAGTATAACGAAGTTTTGGATATGGTAGCTGGTTTTAAAGATGATTTTGCCTCCCTGGTAGTTGGCAGACCTATTCTTACGACTATCGAAGACTACGATAAAGCGGTGGCAGCTCTTAAAACCCAGATTCAAGAACCTTGGCTAGATGACGAGACGGAGGCAGTCGTATTCATGGGGCATGGAACGCACCATCCGGCTAATGCCAGCTATGCCTGCCTGCAATTAAAAATCTGGCAGTCAATGCCTAACGTATTCATAGGCACCGTCGAAGGATATCCTGCTCTGGATGATATTATCCCTTTGTTAAAGGAAAAAGGCATTAAGAGAATTTCCCTGATGCCTTATATGGTGGTGGCCGGTGACCATGCCCAAAATGATATGGCAGGGGACGAGGAAGATTCCTGGAAAAGCATTTTAAAGGAAGAAGGGTTTTATGTAAATACATACTTACAGGGTTTAGGCGAAAATGCTGCTTACCAGCAGATGTATGTAGATAATATTCAGGATTGTATTGCAGGTCATCCCTTAGGGCAACATGAAGAAGAATAATTAATCATTGCACCAGTAAAAATTATTTTTACTGGTGCATCTTTCCTTATAACGCATCGGAAAGTATCAATTTCCAAACAAATAATCCCGGATTCTTTGGAGAGAGGTTTTTATGATAAAGGGGGGGCCAGAAATGAAAAAAATTATTATAATGGCATTTTCTATTATGCTCATTTTAAATATAGCCGGTTGTGCTGATGATACCCAGCTTGCGGAAAAAGCAAATACCGCCGGGATTACGTTCACTGATGATTCAGGAAAAGTTGTGCAAATGGATGAACCCGCACAAAGAATAATATCTTTATATTCTGCCCATACGGAAAACTTATTTTCTTTAGGGTTGAATGAGGAAATCATCGGAGTATATAAAAGCGATGCTTATCCGCCTCAGGTCAGAGGAAAACAGATTTTTGATTACCGGTCGGATCCTGAAAAAGTAATCGCAGCCGAACCGGATCTGGTTTTAATCCGTCCCTTTATAAAAAATAGCAGTCCTGAATTTGTGGATGCTTTAGAAAAGGCCGGTATTAACGTAGTTTCTTTGTATCCTGAAAAATATGAAGATTTTCAACCTTATCTGGAAAAACTGGCCCTTTTAACAGGAAAGGAAGAAGAAGGGGCACAGTTATTAGATAAATTTTACAGTGAATTAGCAGAAATACAGCAGGCTGTCCGGGATATCCGGCCTAAAGCAGGAGTTTATTTTGAAGCTACCGAAACCAATTATCGGACAATCACGCCGGATTCAATACCGGCCCATGCTATAAATTTTGCCGGAGGAGTTAATATTGCTTCTGATGCCGAGCCCCTGCGGGAAGGAACCAGTATTGCAGCTTATGGCGCAGAGAGAATTCTTGAAAAGGCCGAAGAAATTGATATTTATGTAGCCCAGAGCGGGGCGATGAATTCCGGCGGTAATCCTGAGGCCATCCGGAACCGTCCGGGGTTTAGCGCCATTAAAGCAGTAAGGGACAATAAAATCTATAATATTGACGAAAAACTTGTCTCCAGTCCGACTTTCCGTTTTGCCAAGGGTGTTAAAGAGCTTTCCAGAATGTTTTATCCCCGGATCTGGGATGATTTATCTAAATATAATAACGCTGATTCAATAACCCGGGCCCAGATGGCAGAGATTACGGTTTTATTTAAGCACCAGCCTATTTTTTCCCCTACCGCAAAACATTATGAATCCTCTGCCGGTCATGTCTATGGGACCTTCAAGGATGTCTTAACTACCCAGCCCGGTTTTGATTATATAGAAACTGCGGTATTATCCGGATTTATCAATGACTTTGGTGATGAATTCAGACCGGATGAGAATATTACAAGAGAAAACCTGGCGGAAATCCTGCTTTTGCTGACGGGTCCGGCAGATTCCCCCACTAAGGTGGTTGTCAAAGACTTAAACAAATGTAGGGCTCCGCAAAAAGTTCAGTTAGTTATCGATAACGGTTTATTAAATGTTGAGGACGGGCTTTTTAATCCGGAGAAGCTTGTCACAGGGCAAGAAGTAATCCAAGCTTTGCAGAAAATAACGAATAAATTTTGAGATATATGGAGCGTGTTAATATGGCAGGAGTTTTTTATGGTGTGGGTGTAGGACCCGGTGACCCCGGTTTGTTGACATTGCAGGCGGTAGAAATAATCAAGGAAGCAGATGTAATTATTGCTCCCCGTACGCAAAAGAAAGCAGTCAGTACGGCTTTAGCAATTGCCCGGTCATTTATTTCCCCCCAAGCCCGGATCGAAAAACTTATCTTTCCTATGGTTTATCATCATGAAACTTTATCTACGGCCTGGGAAGGTAACAAAACAATAATTTTAGAATATTTACAAAAGGGTAATAAAGTAGTATTTTTAACACTGGGTGACCCTATGTTGTACAGTACTTTTATTTATGTATACCGGCTCTTAAAGGATTGCGGTTATCCGATTATAACTGTTCCGGGGATTCCTTCTTTTTGTGCCATTGCCAGCAGGCTGGGGCTTCCCCTTGCGGAAGGTAATGAGAAATTATGTATTGTGCCGGCGACTAATGAAGAGCAGGAGCTTGACGAAGCATTGCAAATTGCCGGTAATCTGGTATTAATGAAGGTTTATAAGAATTACCACCAGGTCGTTGAGAAGCTGAAGAATCAGGATTATCTTGAAAACTCCGTTATGGTAAGTAAATGCGGTCTGGAGGATGAGGAAATAACCTATAATCTTGCCGAGGTTACGGAGGATAAAAAAATTAATTATTTATCGACAGTAATTGCTAAGAGAAAGAATTTTTAATTGCCCCAAGGCAGGTATTTAACTCTAAAGGCAGTGATATAATGATCGTCTTAAATAATGTGACGAAAAAATATGATGAGGTCGTTGTCCATAAACTTTCCCTGGAAATTGCCAAAGGCGAATTGTTCGGACTGCTGGGTCCTAACGGAGCAGGAAAAACAACCACGATTCGGATGATTACGGCGCTTACCGGCATTACCTCGGGAAATATTACCATAAACGGTTATCCGGTAAGCAGGAATAATACTTCCTATATGGCCCAGATAGGCCTGGTTCCCCAGCATACTAATTTAGAACCGGAATTAACTGTCCGGGAAAATCTGCAGCTGCACGGTATGTTGTATAAGATGGACCAAGATCTCATAGCGGAAAAGATTAAAGAGCTTCTGGATTATACCGAGTTATGGGAGAAGAAAAATTCCCTTGTTAATACCCTGTCGGGAGGAATGAAACGAAAACTATTAATTGCCCGGGCTCTCATGCATAGTCCGGCGATTTTACTGTTAGATGAACCCACAGTCGGCCTGGATGTCTTTGCAAGGCGCAAAGTCTGGGATCTTATCCGCAGCTTGCGGCACAGGGGAGAGACAATTATATTAACGACCCACTACTTAGAGGAAGCAGAGGCTTTATGTTCCAGAATCGGGCTTTTAAAGAAGGGCCGGCTGTTAATGTGCGGTTCATTGGAAGAATTGCGGGCGCAAGTGGGGCCTGTAGTTGTTGAATTGTTTGCAGGTGGCAAGACCGGCTTATATTTTTTCAAGTCCCATCCGGAAGCTATTGAATTTGTTTCTGATATTAAGGATAAGGAGATCACGGTCAGACAAACAAAATTAGAAGATGTTTTTGTCAAATTAACTCAGGAAAAGAGTGATTCATAATGGCAGGGTTTTGGGCAGTATTATGGAGAGAGTATCTTTTCTTTAAAAGAAGATTTAAAACAATAACGACCAGTTCCATGGTCTCCCCGTTATTATATTTACTTACTTTCGGTCTGGGCTTAGGAAAATCCGTGCATATGGAAGGCGTTAATTACCTGTACTTTTTAGTTCCGGGGATTATTGCCATTAGTACGATGAATACCAGCTTTGGAGCCATTGCGACACCTCTTTCCATCGCCAGACTTTATGATAAAACACTGGAAGAATATATGATCGCTCCCATCACTAATTTTTCTTTTGCTATCGGAAAAATAGTTGCCGGGGCTTTACGGGGTCTCTATGCAGCGGCTATTATTTTACTTGTTGCCGTGTTTTTTGGAGTAAGCTTAAATTTATCCCCTTTATTCATCATTTTGCTTTTGTTAAATTGCTTGGTTTTTTCCAGTCTGGGCTTTTTGGCCGCCTTAAAAATCAAATCCCATCCGGATATGGCCAGATTTAATAATTTTTTTATTACGCCGATGGTTTTTGTATGCGGGACTTTTTTTTCCTTAGAAAACGTGCCCCAATTATTGCGCAATATGATCAATTTATTGCCCCTTACGCCGGCCAGCTATGGTTTGCGGGCTGTGGCTTTAAATTGGGAGCTGCCGGTATGGGCTCCCTTGATCCAAGTGTTTTACTTGGTACTGTTTACGGGCTGGGGAATAGCTGTTTATCACAGAGTAGAATAAATTCGTGTATACCGAAGTTGCCTATATCTTAATTTGTCTGTGAATTAAGATATAGGCTTTATATTTTTAAGATCTAAGGCCCATCAATAAACCTGTAACAGCCACATATAGGCCCAAAGCCAGGGGTAAAAATACGAATACAATCATATAAACAGGCGGGCCCCATTTATCCCCCAGTTTTTTCTTCATCTGTTCATATTTCTTTAATTTTAAGCTGCCTTTACGGGCCAAGGTGTAGCCCATAAAATTATGACCTGCCAGATAAACGGCAATCAAACCTAAAAAGAGAAAACGATTGGCTTGTGATAAGGGTAGGAATACCCATAATAAGGCCAGCACAACGATCAACAATTGACTGTACCGCAAATTACATACCTCCTCTTAATTAATATAAGAAAATCTTGACTTGAGATAAAATTCTCAAAATTATCTTAATCCGGCGCAGAGTAGATGCCGGGCGGGCCAAGCTTCCCTTTAACTTTTCAGTTCCGAGATCAGCATACCCAGTAAAACGAAAATACAGCCGGCTATCCCCCGGATGGTAAGAATTTCGCCCATCCAAAAATAAGCAAATACTGCCCCGAAGACAGGCTCCATAGCAAAGATAATAGCCGTACGGGCAGGTGAAGTATATTTTTGGACCTTATTTTGGATCCAATATGCTAAGGAAGTCGCAGGAATAGCGCAGATTGCCAGGGCAACCCAAAATTCCTGAGTGAATTCCTTTGGAAAAACTTCCAGGTTAAGGGCGAATAAGCCGCTGGTGAATGCAACTGCCCCGATCTGGACGATGGTCAGGAGATTAGTATCCAGAGAAGGAGCATATTTACTTACCAGAACGATATGGGCGGCGAAGGACACGGCACAAAAAAGAAGCAAAATATCACCGAGATTAGCTTTAAAGCCCGTATTTAAGGTTAGGAGACTTAAACCCACAGCTGCGCTTAATGCTCCGCCGAATGCATACCTATTCGGTAATTTTCTGCTGAAAGGGATATTGAGCAAAGGGACAATTACTACGGCTAAACCGGTGATAAACGCTGCGTTAGATGCTGTAGTATACTGAATTCCTACTGTTTGAAAGCCGTATCCTGAAAACAAAGCCGTACCAATGAGCAAACCTGCCCCGAGGGTAGTTTTATTCATGTTTTTTAGACTTTGCGGGTAAAGAATAATTAGAAATAAACAGGCTATACTGAATCTTATGGTTAAAAATGCAAAAGGGGTGATTCCTCCGAGGGCACCTTTGACTGCCGGGAAGGTTAATCCCCAGATTAAGGCAACGAAAAGAAGTGACAAGTCAGCGATAATAGAATGCAATGACGTTTCCTCCGGTTTATTTTTTTCTGCGGTTTAGATCTACTGCTCTGGTTAATTCGATTAGTTCATTCAGTAAATCATCATCCATTTCTTTTTCCGGTGTTTCTGCCAGTCCGGGAAAGGCCGGAAATAATCCCGGTGTTGCCCAGGGCAGGGGATTTTTATTTTCCAGTCCTAATAAATAATCAGTGCTCACATCGAAAAATCTGGCCAGGGCACTGAGCTGGAGGAGACTGGGTTCTTCTTGCGCTTCTTCCCACTTAATTAACAGATCCTTGTCCAATTTTAGTTTATTAGCCAGAACATCTATCGTTAGGCTTTGTGCGGTTCTGAGCTTTTTTAGCCTTTCTGCTAATGACATTTACTTAGAACTCCTTTATAAAAAAATAATCTCAGCTAAGCTGCCTTGAAAAGATGTATTGTCCAAGTCTTAAAAAATTTTACCATAAAATAGATCCTATTACTATTATATCTATTTTAAATCATAAAATAAGCAAAGGCTCGTTTTTACAACGTAATGCCGGTTAAAAAAATGAACTGGCTTAGTCTTTTTTGGTATACTCCTTGGGGATCGGGACTTCTTCTACTGTTTTCTGGGCAAATGTATTGTTAACAATACCGGTGAAATCAATTTCTGCGGTTGATAAGCCGCTTTTCCTTAAGATTTCCCGGATTTTTTGAAAAGCCGGCTCTTTTATTACCGGGGTATCCGTCCAAATGTCTTGATTTTTGTAATGAACGATCATTCTTTGCAAAATTTCTTTATCCAGGTCAGGAAAATAAGGCAGCAAAGCCTGATAAATTTCCGCAGGAGTATGGTATTTGCACCAGAGTTGTCCTTGGTAGAGGGCGTTAACAAATTTTTGCACAGCTTGAGGTTTGGCCTGCAAAAAGGTATCTAAAGCAATAAAATTCGTATAGGCTATTTCACCGATATGATCACCTACGGCAGCAACGATAAATCCTTTTTGGGACTTTTCCAGGTAAGAAACCTGGGGTTCGAGAAGATGAATATAATCTCCAACTCCTCCCATAAAGGCACCTAATGCCGTTTCCGGGGGGATATTGTGGATAATGTCTACCTTCCTGAAGGGCGGCAGGCCGTGTTTTAGCAATAAATATTCTAATACCAATTCCGGTGTTGAATTGGTGACTGCCCCGATAACGATTTTTTTGTTTAAATCCTGCCATTGGAAATCGGGCTGTGCTTCACGGGCCAGTAAATAAGACGGGTCTTTCTGTATTAACTGGGCAAAATTAACAAGCCTATCTTCCCTGGTTTTTTCTTGTGTAATTGTGTTTTGCGGACCGGCAAGAATTATATCGGTTTCCCGGGTATTTAAAGCATCGATAAGTTCGGCATTACTGCTGATCGTATTTATTGCAACAGCTAATCTTTCATTTGTAAAAAAACCCTGGCTTTCCGCAATAAACAAAGGAGCATATAAAGGTGAACGGGAGATGGCAGTTAAGCTTAATTTTTCCGGCGGTTCCTTTTCTCTTTGACAGGAAGTAAAGATTAGTGTTGTACATAACAAAAATAAAACCGGCAGAATAAGTAAAATTTTCTTAAACAATATTTTTCCCTCCTACTTTAGGATTAATAATATATATTCCGCTCTTAAAAAAATATTTTCTTAAATTGGAAACTAAGTAATGGTGAAAAAATACCGCATACTTTTGGTGCCAATCACGTAAAAATTAATAAAACATAAAATGGGGAGGGGTGCAGGTTGGTGAGCAAAAACAGGAAGATTATACCGACTAAATTAAAAAGTCTGCTGACGGAACAAAATGCTACGATAAGTTATGCGGCCTTATGGTACGGAATCATATCTGCATGCGTTTTGTGGATGGTGATCGTGGGTTTAGGGACACTAATTGTTTTAGCCTCAACAAATGGGACTATTTATGCAATGGCAGGAATATTGAAACTGGCAACATGGATGATTTTTTTCCTGGGGGGATTTATCGCGGGCTATAAAGCCGGTTTTAGGGGATGGCAGCATGGTTTATGGGCCGGATTATTTTTGGGATTGTTCTCAGTGATATTTTTATTAGAGATCGTACCGTCGATCATCTCCTGGGAACAAGTTTTGTTTCAGTGGGCTGCTGCGGTGATATTAGGTATTTCAGGTGGGATAGCCGGTCTGAGAATATTGAAGTACAGAAGGGACCGTAAAGGCTATAGTTTTAAACAAGCGAAAAAAGAAAGATTTATGCAACTTGACAGGGGTAATTGATATGTATATTATTTTAAATGAACAGAAGAAAATCGCTATCTCCTGAGAAGGGGAGGAGTAGGGATATGGGTGCGGCAGAGAGGGGGATTCGCAGGCTGAAAGATTCCCCGGCAGTCTAACCTGAAGGTAGCCCCGGAGGAATAAAACTGAAATTAGTGAACACAGTGAAAAATATAAGAGTGAAATAGTCACCGGTCACTAAATTAGTAGGTTTTATCGGAAAAGCCCGTTATAGCTTTGCTTAAGAGTCACTATTTATGTGAAATTAAGGTGGTACCGCGGAAGATTACCTCTTTCGTCCTTAGCGGATGAAAGGGGTATTTTTTATTAAGAGCGGCAGTAGCAACAGTTTCTACAGTGTGATAGTACCGGGAACGGGTGGACAATGAATTGTGCTTTGTTTTCTATATTCCGTACTCTGTGCCCCGTTCTCTGTTTTCAGTGTTCAGTCAGAACAGCGGCTATCTATAACTAGTCACCAGTCACTAACCAACTGAGAACGATAAACTATGTACTATAAACTGAACTTTACCGTTACCAATTTAAAGGGAGGAATTCAGATGGAAGAACAAAATAACATATCCAAGGTGTATGACCCTAAACAGGTTGAAGAAAAATGGTATTCCCATTGGGAAAAGGAAAAGTATTTCCATGCCGATGTGGAAAATGATGCCCGGCATTTTTCGATTGTAATGCCTCCGCCTAATGTAACCGGATCATTACACCTGGGACATGCCCTCGATAACACCTTACAGGATATTTTAACCAGATGGAGAAGGATGCAGGGTTATAATGCCCTGTGGCTGCCAGGTACCGACCATGCAGGTATTGCAACCCAGGCTAAAGTTGAAGAGCAGCTGGCTAAAGAAGGCACCGATAAGTATGAAGTGGGGCGGGAAAAGTTCTTGGAAAGGACCTGGGCCTGGAAAGAACAGTATGGAAACCGTATTACCCGGCAGCTGCGGAAATTAGGCACGTCTTGTGACTGGGACAGAGAAAGATTTACCATGGATGAAGGCTGCTCGGAAGCGGTAAAGGAAGTTTTCGTCCGTTTATATGAAAAGGGTTTGATTTATCAGGGCAACTATATTATTAACTGGTGTCCGAAATGTCAGACAACAATTTCGGATATTGAAGTAGAGCATGTTGATACGGAGGGTAACCTTTATTATTTACGGTATCCTACGGAAGATGGTACGGATTATCTGGAAATCGCTACCACCCGTCCGGAAACAATGCTGGGGGACACGGCGGTAGCGGTAAATCCTGAGGATAAAAGGTACGCTCATTTAATCGGTGCTAATCTTGTTTTACCTATTGTTAAGCGGTTAATCCCCGTAGTAGCAGATGCTTATGTGGACAGCCAGTTTGGGACAGGAGCAGTAAAAATAACTCCGGCCCATGATCCTAATGATTTTGAACTGGCCCGCAGACATAACCTTCCGGAAGTGGTGGTTATGGATAAAAATGCTGTAATGAATGAAAATGCAGGACCTTACCGGGATCTGGACAGGTATGAATGCCGTAAACAAATTGTTAAAGATTTACAGGAGCAGGGTTTCTTAACGAAAATAGTGGAGCATGGTCATGCTGTCGGCCATTGTTATCGTTGTGATACAATTATTGAGCCGCTGGTATCAAAACAATGGTTTGTAAAGATGAAGCCCTTAGCTGAGCCGGCAATAGCTGCTGCTAAGGAGGGGAAGGTCAGGTTTGTACCGGAGAGATTTACCAAAGTATATTTGGACTGGATGGAGAACATCCGGGACTGGTGTATTTCCCGGCAGTTATGGTGGGGACACCGTATTCCGGTCTGGTATTGCCAGGATTGCGGTGAAGTAATTTGTCAAAAAGACGCACCGCACTCCTGTAGAAAATGTGGTTCGGACAAATTGGTTCAGGATCCTGATGTACTTGATACCTGGTTTAGTTCAGGCTTATGGCCTTTTTCTACTTTAGGATGGCCGCAAAATACCAAAGACCTGGCTAAATATTACCCAACCAGCGTATTGGTTACGGGACGGGACATTATATTTTTCTGGGTGGCCCGGATGATTTTTTCAGGACTGGAATTTAAAAATGAGGTTCCTTTTAAAGAAGTATTCATTCACGGGCTGGTATTGGATTCCCAGGGCCGTAAAATGAGTAAGTCGTTAGGTAATGGGGTTGATCCGCTGGAAGTAATTGACGGGTATGGAGCAGATACCTTAAGGTTTATGCTGATTACCGGCAATACCCCCGGTAATGACCTGAGGTTCCAATTTGAAAGACTGGAAGCAGCCAGGAACTTTGCCAATAAGATTTGGAATGCGGCCCGCTTTGTACTCATGAATCTCACGGACTACCGGGCAGGGAGCAATGAAACAGCTTATAATATGGCCGACCGGTGGATCTTGAGCAGATATCATTCTACAATTAAAGAAGTGACAAGGCTTTTAGAAAAATACGAATTGGGTGAAGCTGCCAGAATACTTTATGAGTTTATTTGGAACGAGTTTTGTGACTGGTATATTGAACTGGCCAAACCAAGACTATATGGGAAAGAGGATGTAGTAAGCAAAACTACGGCTCAGAAGGTGTTGGCCGAAGTGCTTAAAGGAACAATGGAACTGCTGCACCCTTTTATGCCCTTTATTACAGAAGAAATCTGGCAGCATTTGCCCCAAACGGGTAATAGTATTTTGCTGGCCGACTGGCCGCAGGAAGATAATCAATTTATAGACAGCAAAGTTGAAGAAGAAATGTCCTTAGCAATGGACATAATACGGGCAGTAAGAAATTTACGCAGTGAAATGAACGTTCCTCCCGGCAGAGAAGCGGACGCAATTATCGTTGCGAATAAACAAGAATATTTTGACGTTATAATTAACGCTCAGAATTATCTTAAATCCCTTGCAGCTCTAGGTAAGCTGGATGTTGAATTAACGACCGGTACTAAACCGGAGCAGGCTGTTACCGCAGTAGTTCAAGGTGTAGAAATATTCCTGCCCTTAAAAGGGCTAATTGACATTGAAAAGGAAATAGTCCGTCTGGAAAAAGAATTGCTTAAGGTGGACCAGGAGATAGCAAGACTGGTAAAGAAATTAAGCAATCAGGGTTTTTTGGCCAAAGCGCCGGAGGACGTAATCGCCAAAGAAAGAGAAAAGCTCAGTAATTATCAAGCCAATAAAGAGGCACTATTAACCAGAGTTAAGACATTTAAGGCCTGAATTTGAGGAGGCACGGGATTTAAAGGTGTCTACTCTTATTTACCCAAGATGTCTCAACAGGAAAAGGCAGGAAGGAAGATGAGGATCTTATGAATTATCAGGAATCCCTTAAGTATCTACATGAATTATGTAAGTTTGGTATAAATTTAGGTCTGGAGCGGATTACAATGCTTTTGAACCTATTGGGTAATCCGCACCGGCAGATTGCTGCGCTTCATATCGCAGGTACGAACGGCAAGGGCTCCACTTCCGCAATGATTGCCGGTATTTTAAAAGAGGCCGGTTTAAAAGTCGGCGTTTATACTTCACCCCATCTGCACAGTTACTCAGAAAGAATCCGGATTAACGGTGAAGATATTGCCGATCATGATTTTGCCGCAGGAATGGCGGAATTAAAAGAATTTGTCCCTGAGGTTTTGCGGCTTACCGGTGAAAATCCTACGGAATTTGAAATACTTACCGCTTTAGCTTTTCAGTATTTTGCGAAAGAAAAAGTAGATATTATGGTGATAGAAGTAGGCATGGGGGGGCGTTTGGATTCAACAAATGTAGTAACGCCGTTAATATCTGTCATTACAAGTATCAGCAGGGATCATATAGATTATCTGGGACCTACCCTGGCCGATGTAGCCAGAGAAAAGGCGGGAATCATTAAAGCCAAAGTTCCTGTAATTTCAGCCTTTCAAGAGGAATGTGTGGAAAGTGTACTTGCCGATACTGCCCGGAAGCTGGCCAGTCCGTTGTACTTTATTAAAAATTATAAAGTTAAGCAGACAAGTTTTAGCTCCCGAGGTCAGATTTTTGATCTGGTTACGGAAACCAATCATTACAATAATCTGGAACTTCCCTTATTGGGGGATCACCAGTTGGAGAATGCGGTAACTGCCGTCAAAACTGTTGAACTGTTACAATCTTACGGCTGGCCCGTAATTAATGCCCATATTATGCGAGGTCTAAAAAAAGTAAAATGGCCGGGGCGGCTGGAATATCATGCCTTGCAAAAACATGTTTTATTTGACGGGGCTCATAATCCGGAAGGTGCTAAAGTTCTTGCTGAAGCAATCCCCAAATATTTTCATTATAAAAAATTAATAATGGTGATGGGTGTTTTAGAAGATAAAGATAAAAAAGATATTATAAAATATCTGGGACCTTTAGGCAATGTATTTGTTATTACTAAACCGCCGAATCAAAGGGCCGGCAATTGGCAAAGTCTTAGCGAACTTCTTGAACCGTATGCTGCAGATATCTTTGCCGAAGAGGATTTTCAGCAGGCAATGAATATTGCCTTTGATCTTGCCGCCGAAGATGATTTGATCTGTATAACCGGCTCCTTGTATCTGCTGGGCGAAAGCCGGAAGTATGTTCTAAATACCTTCTCTTAGTCATAGTAATTATTATAGCCCATATTATTTTTTATTTGTCTGATAGCGTAGTAGCAGGATAAATAATTTAGAAAACGAGTTTAAGCTCGTTTTCTAATATTAAAGAAAGTACTGGAAAAGCTGCTGGTTTTTAGTTGCCGGTTCTTAAACCGGCCTGTTTATGTCAATGACAAATAACTATGAATCGGAAGCCGGGAACTGCTTAAAGCTATTGACAATCAGACGATACGACTAGGTACGCAAATGGGGGAAGGTTATGAGAAAGTTTTTTACCCTGATGATAATATCGGTATGTATTCTGGTGACATCTGTCTTATTTGGGCAGCTTTTAGGGGGGTTTTACATTTATAATCTTCTGGTGGGGGACAACCCTGCGGTTAAGGAGCAGGAAGTTAAAGTGCAGGCTCCTGTCCCACCGCCGTCACCCGGGCCAAAGAGGAAGGTGCTGAGATTGGAGCCGGTTCCTTTTTTTACCCTGCAGGCCGGTATTTATTCTGAAATAAAACCGGCCCAGGATAGTACCGATAAACTAGTCGAAATGGGTTTCAGACCTTTTATATCCCCGGAAAAGCCTTATAAGATCTGGGTAGGCTGTTTTAATGACAACAGCTCAGGCCGGGAACTGGAGCTATTCTTGCAAAAGTCCGGATTTGATGCATTTATAAGTGAAGGTTTAGTTAATGACAGGGCCTTGAAATTTCCCAGCTCCGACCGATACATGCAGGATAGTTTTTCGCCTTTATTAGGAGTATTTGATATTACGATTAATCATTCTTTAAAAATGTTTAAATCCCCCAAAATATCAGTATATAATGCCGAATTGTGGGTTAATATGATAAAAAAGGTGCAATCTGAACTAAATAATAGTATAAAAGCAATAGATGATATATTAAAATTAGAGGAAAGTGAAAAATATGAAAAAAATTTAAAATTATTGCAGGAAAAAGCAAAAGCGTATCAGAATAGTCTTGATATAATATTACAGGCCAAAACAGATAAAGCCGTTTTGTATAGCCAGAGTTATCTTTTGGAAGTTATTGCAGAATATCATAATTTAATTACGGGTGCAAATGAACAGTTAGGAACGGACTAATATCTTCTCTAGCCATTGGTCAGGGTGTATTGTTGATATCTTCCAGAATATGCTATAATGTTTGAAGAAGGAGGGGATGCTGTATGAAGACCTTAAAGATTCCGGAAGCAACTATAATAAGATTATCCGTGTATTCACGCTATTTAACTCAGCTTGATAAAAGAGGTGTTACAAACATTTCTTCGGGAGAAATTGCAGAAGGTGTTGGAGGTAGCCCCGCTCAAGTAAGAAAAGATCTGGCTTATTTCGGAGAGTTTGGAACCCGTGGGGTAGGTTATAATGTCAAGGATTTAAATCAACATATTATTAAAATATTGGGTTTAAATAAAAACTGGCAGGTTATCATTATCGGTGCAGGTAATCTTGGTTCAGCCTTAACTCAGTATAAAGGCTTTCGTGAGCGGGGGTTTGATGTCGGCGCAGTTTTTGATAATGACATCAATAAAGTTGGGCTGACCCTAAATGGCACACCTATTTATCCGATATCTAAGATTAAAGAAATTGTCAATGAAAAGAATATCGATATAGGAATAATAGCGGTACCTTCCCCTTTTGCCCAGGATGTTGCCGATACACTGGTGGAAAGTGGGATTAAGGCTATCTTGAATTTTGCTCCTGTAGTGATTTCCGTTCCTGAAGAGGTTGAATTACGGAATGTTGATTTAGCTGTTAATTTAGAGATATTAACTTTTAATATGGAAATAAATAAAGAAAAAAAATAGCGGCACCCCAAGGTGTCTTTTGTATAAGTAATTAAGTTGCGATTCACTTACCAAAGGCAGCGGTTTAGTCGCTACAGTATCTATAATTCTACAGTGCGATAGAACCGGGAACTGAGGGCTAATAGCCGACAAACTGTGCTCTGTACTTTGTTCCCCGACATAGGTTATATGCTCTGTGCTATAATCTATGATTATGAACTATGGTCTATGATTTATGATCTATGATCTGCCCCTACCAGTCACCAGTCACTAAAAACAGGCGCTGCCTGTTTTTTTTAGTGAGGGTTTCTATGGCTTTCCGGGATAGAAAGATGTATAATTGCTATATATTTCACATTGCTAAACGGGAACTTGAGAGAAAGGAAAAGCAGAATATGAAGTTGAAAAAAGTTAAGGAGCTTCTTCAGGCAGATATACTTACTACAGGACTGCTGTGGGAAGATGTTGAAGTAGAGACAGCTTGCGGTGCGGACTTAATGAGTGATGTCTTAGCCTTTGCCAAGGAGAAGAGTTTGCTGCTGACAGGGCTGATTTATCCTCAGGTAATACGAACCTCAGAGATGTTAGATATAAAGGCTATCGTATTTGTACGCGGGAAAATTCCTCCCCGGGAGGTTGTTAAGCTGGCTTCTGAACAAGGTCTGCCCTTACTAGCTACCAAATTGCCGATGTACCAGGCCTGCGGATATTTATATAAAGAGGGTCTCGGTGAGGAGGCAAAACAATGACCAATATGGCTAACGAGCAATCCAGGATACTGGTAGAAGATATGATGACTACTTGTGTGATTACCGTTTCTCCGGAAATGACAATGAGAGAAATCAAAGAAATAATGCGTTTAAAAAGTATTTCCGGAATGCCTGTTATTGATAAAGACCGCAGACTAATAGGAATTATTAGTATTGCTGATATCATTCAGGCTTTGGATGATCAATCCCTGGATGAGGAAGTACAAAACAGGATGACGAAAAATGTCTGCAGTATCAAGCCATATGATACCATTAATTGTGCGCTGTCATTATTTAGGAGATTTCAGTACAGCCGGCTTCCGGTTGTGAATGATTTGAATCAAGTAGTGGGAATCATTACACCTAACGATATTGTAAAGAGATTGGCAAACTTTCTTAAGCTTGATGAAATTAATGAAGATAATGCAGTTACAGAAGGGAATAATGAAACCAGGGTTTTGGAATTTAAGATAAAAGGCGGGGATTTTGATTCGGCAGGTTTAGCGGCAAGTTCTTTGAAAAAGATACTGCTGGAGCGGGGAATTGATCCGCAAGTAATACGCAGAGCTGCAATCGCTGCATATGAGGCTGAAATGAATATTGTCATTCATGCCTTAGAAGGAGAAGTCAAAGCAATTGTTAAACCTCAAAATATTGTCATGATATTCACAGACAGAGGACCGGGAATCAAAGATATTGAGCAGGCTATGCAGGTAGGATATTCTACGGCTCCGGATCAGATAAGAGAGCTGGGTTTTGGTGCGGGAATGGGATTACCGAACATTAAAAAATCCAGTAACAAATTTAAAATCAATTCTGTTCCAGGTAGGGGAACAGAATTATATATCGAAATTAGTATCTAGGGAGGGGTTATTATGAAACTGGCAGAAATTATCCGGCAGTTAAAGCTGGAAATAATTACTGGGAAAAAGATGGAGCAAGAGGTTAAGGGAGTCTATATTTGTGACCTCTTAAGTAATGTAATGGCCCACGGCAAGCAGGGCGACTTATGGGTTACGATTCAAACTCATCAAAACATCGTTGCTGTTGCCTCCTTATTAAATTTTGCTGCCATCATTATCCCGGAAAATTTAGAACCGGACGAAATAACCTTAGAAAAAGCAGCAACGGAAGAAATCACCATTTTGCGGACGGTTAAAGACGCTTATCATCTAGCAGGGGAGTTATATCAATTGGGTCTGAGGGGAAATCGCTAAATGAATCTGCTGGGAATAGACCTTCATATCCATTCTGCTTTATCGCCATGCGGCGGAGAAGAAATGACACCTCCTAATATTTTAATGCAGGCGAAAAGAACCGGCCTGGAAGGATTAGTAATTGCCGACCATAATTCTGCTGAAAATCAGGAGGCTTTTTTACAATGTGCCGAAACGTTAAACATTAAGATTCTCCCGGGAATGGAAGTCCAGTCCAAGGAGGATGTGCACATGTTATGTATTTTTGATCGCCTGGAGCAGATCTTAGCTTTTCAAGAAATCATCTATGAATATCTTCCTCCCATAAATAATAACCGAGAGATATTCGGCCCGCAAAATATTCTGGATTGGCAGGGAAACATAATAGGGGAAAATCAACGGCTCCTCTTAACAGGAGTTAATCTTTCCGTTGATGATATTACCAAAAAGGTTGACCAACTGGCAGGTTTAACTTTACCGGCCCACATTGACAGGCAGGCTTTCAGCTTATGGACCAATCTGGGTTTTATACCGGAAAATTTAGGTTTCTTGGGAGTAGAGCTAACCTTTCATCTCCCCAGGAATAAAAGGCAGATCCAATATTTGCGGGATAATCAGCTGGGCGTGGTATTATCATCAGATGCCCATTGGCTCAATCAGATACAAGGGCCGCATACCCGAGGCTATCTTCAGGAATTTACTGTCGCAGAATTAAAGCTGGCTTTAAAGTCGGAACAAGGAAGGTATCTTACGTATAGAGAAGATCCGTTTCGGATCCTTAATGAGTGAGACTGAGGTAAGAAAAGAGAGCGGCCGGAGCATCGGTAAACGTGTTATAAATAGTAAGTCCGCCCATGATGGATATCAATTTGTCAGGATGATTTGCTGATGATAAAGGAAGTAAGGCATCAACTAAATGGATACTGGATACTGTGTACCGAATATCGAAACCGGAGGATCTCTGTCTCTGATACTCGTATTAATCTGTGGAGGTTTTAAATGCGTGAATTATCTCTGCATATTCTGGATATTATCCAGAATTCCCTGGCTGCCGGTGCAACAAGGGTTGAATTAGCTGTCGGCGAAGACACGATAAATGATATTTTGGAAATAGGTGTTAAAGATAATGGTAAAGGCATGACTCCGGAGGAGTTGAATAAAGTAACGGACCCTTTTTTTACCAGTAGAACCACACGGAAAGTAGGTTTGGGAATACCTTTATTTAAAGCAAATGCTGAGGGCTGTAACGGCAGGTTTAAGATTGTCTCAAATGTTGGGACGGGTACGGAGGTTTATGCAGCTTTTCAACATAGTCATATTGACCGGGTGCCCCTTGGCAATCTGGTAGGTACGGTTATTTCTGTCTTAGCCGTTAACCCTGAACTCCATTTTTTAGTGAATTACAATTACAACGGGCATAATTTTTCTTTTGATTCCGCAGATGTTAAAGAGACACTGGAAGATGTACCTATTAATAACCCTCTTATTTTGGACTGGCTGAATTTATATCTGACAGAAAATATCCAGGGATTAAAAATGCGAGAATAAGGCACGGGCATCTTGGGCCTTGAATATCCCCTTCATTTGACATGTCATTGTCCTGCCGTGCCGCAGGGGACGCAGATTTACGGATAAAAGCTTTCCCCTGCGGCACGGAATAAATCCCCGTCATAGGGGAGAGCAGACAATACTGTCGTTTGGGGGATACTTTACTATAGCAGATAATTTTAGGGGCTTTAAAATACAAGCCGGAAGCTTTGAATTAACTGACAACGTCATCTGTAATTCCAACAATTACAAAAAAGGTATTGCTTGTATACAGGTAGTTAGGGTGATAAACTTATTTTAGGTAAAAGTGACAATGATTAATTTTTAAGGAGGGTTTTTATTTGAAACGAGGTTTTAAAAGCCCCTGGATTTTGGTTATATTATTGGTAATTGGCGGGCTGATCGGAACCCTTCTGGGGCAGACTCTAGGCCAGTACCTACCTATTTTAAATACCGGATTTCAGCCAATAGGATTGCAGCCTACGACCATAAATTTAGTCGTCTTAACTGTAACTTTTGGTCTAATTTTAAAGATTAATGTTGCCAGCATAATTGGTTTTTTATTGGCTATGTTTATCTATTTTCGCCTCTAGGAGGTATAGATAGTGAATATTATTTTGGCTTCAGCTTCGCCTCGCCGCCAGGAACTGCTTCGGCAGATAAAGCTTCCCTTTGAAGTTAAGGTGAGTAATGTCAATGAAGATCTTGCAATCAATGAGAAATTTGAAATATGGGTGCAGAAGCTGGCCCTTTTAAAGGCGCAAGCTGTTGCCGAAACGATTGAAAAAGGCGTGGTTATTGGAGCAGATACGATAGTTGTCAAAGATAACCGGATCTTGGGTAAACCAGGTTCGCGGGGAGAAGCTGCCGATATGTTGAACTTTCTTTCCGGTTCAATCCACCAAGTAATGACAGGCATTGCTCTAATTGATCCGGAAAAAGAAAGAAATTTTACCGATGTTGAAATAACGGAAGTCAGGTTTAAAGAACTTACTTCTCAAGAGATCACTGCGTATATTGCCAGCGGTGAACCGATGGACAAAGCAGGGGCCTATGGCATCCAAGGTCTGGGGGCTCTCTTAGTGGAAGGAATAAAAGGCTGCTATTTTAATGTGGTGGGACTACCCCTGAATCGACTTGCACGGGGGCTAAAGGTAATGGACGTGGAGGTTTGGCATGACTTCACCGGATTATAAATTGACTTTAAAGCAATATCCGTTAGAAATGCGGCCTCGGGAAAGACTTTACCGTTTTGGGGTACAAGCGTTATCAGATCGTGAATTAATCGCTATCTTACTTACAACGGGGTCGAAAGATGCTACGGCTTTGGATCTTGCTGAAAGTATTTTGACTGAATATCAGGGTTTGAAAAATTTCAGCAACCTGACGGCAGAAGAATTGGAAAGTATTAAAGGTATTGGAGAAGGTAAGGCTGCCAGGTTATTGGCAACTGTTGAAATTGGTAAAAGAATCAGTTTGCAGGGAGGAGAATTTAAACCTACCATTCAGTCGCCGGAAGATGTGTGTAACCTGGTTATGGAAGAAATGCGTTTTTTAGACCGGGAGCATTTTAGGGCCTTGTTATTGAATACCAAAAATCAGGTAATATCATGCGAAATGATTTCCATCGGCAATCTGAACAGTTCTTTAGTGCATCCTCGTGAGCTGTTTAAAATTGCTGTAAAGCGTAGCGCTGCAGCGTTAATTTTAGTACATAATCATCCCAGCGGAGATCCTACCCCCAGCAGGGATGATATTGAAATCACCCTGCGTTTGGTTGAAGCAGGTAAAATAATGGGGATAGGAATACTGGATCATATCATTGTTGGTAATAAAATTTTTGTAAGTATGAAGGAAAAAGGCGTAATTTAGGCAACAATATAAATAAAAAGTATATTCGAAATGTAAATACTATCCTGATACCGGATGTTCGTATATTTAAATGATCTTGGATATATGGAAAGGAGATTTCATAATGCTTTTTGCAAAGGATATAGGTATTGATTTGGGAACTGCTAACAGTTTAGTTTATTTGCGGGGAAAAGGAATCGTTTTAAGAGAACCGTCGGTAGTGGCTATTCAGCGGGATAACGGCAATGTATTGGCTGTTGGTGAAGAAGCTAAGAAGATGATTGGCAGAACACCAGGAAACATTATTGCTATCCGTCCGATGAAAGACGGCGTAATTGCCGATTTTGAAGTGACCCATAATATGCTAAAATATTTTATAAATAAAGCTTTGAAGGGCAAAAGCATTTTGGTTAAACCAAGGGTTGTCGTTTGTGTGCCTGCCGGGGTTACCTCAGTGGAAGAGCGGGCGGTTAAGGAAGCCGCTGTCCAGGCAGGGGCTAAGGAAGCCCATCTTGTTGAAGAACCGATGGCTGCTGCTATTGGAGCCGGACTTCCTGTTCATGAGCCTACCGGGAACATGATCGTAGATATTGGCGGGGGTACCACAGATGTGGCAATCATTTCTTTAGGAGGTATTGTGACCAGCCGTTCTATTCGGATCGGCGGGGATGAGATGGATGATGCCATTATTCATTATATTAAGCGCACTTATAACCTCATGATCGGTGATAGAACAGCCGAAGAAATTAAGATTGAAATCGGTTCTGCTCATATAGAAGACACCCTGGGAACTTATCAGGTCAGAGGGCGGGATCTGGTTACCGGGCTGCCCAAAAATATTGCGGTATCCGGTAAAGAAATCCAGGAAGCTTTAAAAGATCCCGTAAATAGTATTTTAGAAGCAATTAAAGTATGTTTGGAGAAAACCCCGCCTGAATTAGCCGCCGATATTATGGACCGGGGGATCGTTATGGCCGGCGGGGGAGCTCTATTAAAAGGTTTGGATAAATTAGTTGCTAATGAAACCGGTATGCCTGTTCATGTCGCAGACGATCCGCTATCTTGTGTAGCTACCGGGACAGGAAAGGTATTGGAGAATATTGATATATTAAAGCGAGTGGTTATAACCAACAAAAGAATTGGATAGGATTGGTGGACAACAATGACCAAATATAAGTTATTAAGAAATATTTTAATAACAATTGGAATTATTGTTCTGCTGTTAGGCTTGGCGAAATATACCGGAATGGAACGTAATCAGTTAAGTCCAATTGAAGCAGTGATTAAAACTGTGGTAGCTCCGTTTCAAAATGGGGCTACTAGTATTATGCAAAAAACCAAAGACTTTTTTAGTATATTCGGTGAAGTGAAAGAACTGCGGGCCGAAAATGCTCAGTTAAAAAAAGATGTAAGTGAACTAAATCATCAAATAAATCTTCTCCGGGATTATGGCTTGGAAAATATCCGCCTGCGCAAGTTATTGGAATATAAAGAATTACATGGTAATGATTTTAGTTTGCTGTCTGCTCAGGTCATTGCCAGGGACCACAGCAACTGGTACAGTACGATTACCATTAACCGGGGTTCTGAGGACGGAGTTCAAAAAGATATGCCGGTTGTTACCCATCAAGGTTTGGTAGGCAGGGTGATCAATGTGACGGCAGACGCCAGCGAAGTTTTGTTAATTTTAGATCAGGAAGGTGCTGTGGGGGCCAGGGTTTGGGAGACCCGGGAGACTCTGGGGATCGTTGAAGGAAAAGGCGATGGCTCCAGTATCTTAACAATGATTCATTTACCCCACGATGCCTCAATTGTTGTAGGGCATACGATTGTGACTTCAGGGCTGGGCGGTCTTTTTCCGCCGGGAATTAGAATAGGAGAAGTAACTGAAGTTGCTGACGAAGCTTCCGGTTTGATGAAACAGGCTAAAGTAGAGCCCTTTGTTGATTTTAACCGTTTGGAAGAAGTATTGGTAATCATGAAAGTGAGCGATACTTATATTATCCAGGAAGAATTAGAAAGACAAAGTGAGGGGGCATTGGAACAATGAGATATATGGTTCTGGCCCTCTTAGGCTTTATAAGCTTAATTTTAGAATCAACTATTTTTAATGAGCTGATAATAGCCGGAGTCAAGCCAGATATTATTTTGGTTATTGTAATTTTGTTTTCCCTCTTTAACGGCCCTAAAGAGGGGGCGTTGCTGGGGTTGGGATTAGGATTGTTAGAAGATTTGTATCTAGCTAAATACCTGGGACTGAATGCCGTTTCTAAATTTTGTATTGGGTTAATAATCGGTTTTATGGAAAAAAGGACGTATAAAGACAACTTCTTCGTGCCTGTACTGTCCTTATTTGTGGGATCATTAGTTTACTCTGTAATTTACCTGATCTTTACCAATATAGCCGGTTATTACCTGAATCCGGCTCAAATGCTGCGGGTAGCTCTTCCTGTGGCTATTTACAATGCCTGCTTTGCTCCTTTTATATATGGCAAGTTTTACAAATCAAGTACTAAGGGCGTGCTGAAAGCGTAAGACTAAGGTCAAGGCAGAGGTAAAGTATTAGAGATTTCGCTGCATCAGGTTGAAGACAAGTATTTTTTTTGAAAGTACTCTTTACAAAATAACATGCAACGTTTGTGTCAGACGTATAAGCTAGACCTGTGTGCAATTGTCAGACACAAAATGTTACCCGGAAGCAGAAATCCAGTCACCGGTAACTAGTTACTAACGGAAGGGGGTCAGCGGTGAACGGAAAAAGAAGAAAAATATTAGAGCATGATATTTTAATTTTTCAAAGAATTGTCCTGGCTGTTTTTATTCTTCTCATTGTACGTTTGGGCTGGCTTCAACTGGTTGAGGTAGATTTGTACCGTACAAAGGCGGAAGATAACCGGATGCGGCTGGTTACTATTCCCGCTACCCGGGGTAATATTGTTACCGGCGATGGAGTGGTAGTTGCTACCGACCATCCTTCTTTTCAGGTGTCAATTACCTATTTAGGTTTAAATAATCAAGACCAGGTTGTTACTAGACTGGCGGAAATTATTAATGATCCGGAGATTACCCCGGAATATATTAATAAACTAATTACCGATAATCAATCCCGCTTATATGAACCGATTGTCGTGAAAAGAAACATTTCCATTGAAACAGTAACGGCTATTGAAAGCAGACGGATGGAACTGCCGGGGGTCACGATCGAACTGGCCCCTGAAAGGACTTATCCTTTCGACAATCTGGCCGGGCATGTATTGGGCTATTTACGGGAAATTAATGAAGAATTAGGCAAAGAAGGGTATGAGGATTATAAGCTGGGCGATCTTATCGGAAAAATAGGTATTGAAAAACAGTATGATAAATATTTAAGGGGCAAAAGCGGTTTCCGCCAGGTAGAGGTAAATGTAAAAAACAGACCTATCCCGGGCGGAGCAGTCCAAACCATTGCCCCTGAGCCTGGCGATAACGTTATTCTGACGATAGACTTTGATGTACAAAAGGCTATGGATGATACCTTTGATGCAGTTCTGGCAGAGTTACAGACGAATCCCCGGTCGGATAAGGCAAATGCCGGAGCGGCGGTTCTGTTAGATGTTAAAACAGGTAAGGTTCTGGCCATGTCAACAAGGCCTGATGACAGGATCACCGTACAGAATAAGGTGATTCAAGGCAGGTATATTCCCGGTTCGACTTTTAAAATGGTTACGGCCCTGGCTGCTTTAGAAGCAGGGAAGATAACACCCCAGGAAATCATTTATAATCCCGGCCGGTATTGGCTGCCTCCCTATATCAAAAGTGTTGCTCCCATCGGACCTATAAATTTGTATACCGGAATATCCAAGTCTTGTAATGTATATTTCCAAGAAGTGGGACGCCGGGTAGGGATAGACGGGATTTCTAAAATGGGTGCCGAATTAGGCATGGAAGGTTTTACCGGTATTGATCTGCCTTATGAAAATAAAGGTGACTCTCCCTTGCAAGGGCTGCCCACAATAGAAAAGAGACTTCAGTATTTTGACTGGGCTGCCATGATCGTCAATCAGCGGTATGATGATAAAATTACGGCCAAAGAAGACGAATACAACAAACTCATTGCAGCTGCCGGTGATGAAAGTGAGCAAGAGAAGCTGCAATGGCAAAAGGAGAATGAAATCAAAAAGTTGAATTCGCAAAGGGAAATTGACCTTAATTGGAATACCAGCTGGCATGATGTAGATACATTTAATGTTGCCATCGGGCAAGGGCGGCAAAATTACACCCCCCTTCAGCTGGCCACTTATATTGCGACCATTGCCAATAATGGCGTTAGATATAAGCCATATATTGTAGAAAAGATTGTTGCCAACAATGGGGAAGTGATCAAACAATTCCAGCCTGAAATTGCTGCTAAAGCCAATGTTTCGCAAAAATCATTTGACGAAGTAAAAAAGGCAATGGGATTTACTACCGTACCCGGGGGTACCGCGTATTCTTTATTCAGCAATTTCCCCCCGGAAATTAAAGTTGCTGCTAAAACAGGTACGGCCCAGCCCGGACAAACAGGCTACAGGGTCGGTGATAAACAATACTATGATGGATTATTTGTGGCTTTTGCCCCTGCCGACGATCCCCAAATCGCTTTTGCAGGTGTCGTAGAATTTGGCTATAGCGGTGGCGGCTCTGCCGGAAAAATTGCTAAGGCGGTTTTTGAGGAATATTTCGGCCTGACGGTAAAAGAGGGAAATGAATCTCAGAAATCGGTAATTGACGAAACTCCCGGTTTAGATTAATAAAAGTTAAAATTTTACAGACAAATGTCAATATTTAGCTGAAAAAAGGGGAAAAAAACTCCCCTTTTTTCTTAGTATCTGGCAGGGATAATTATTGATTTTGTAGAATTTAACAGTTGATTTCGAATATTTTTCTTAAATTTAAGTGAACAGCATAAGGAGCATAAAAATGGAGCCAGTGGTATTAAAAGGTAATCGTGAAGGTATAGTGGTTCAGCTAAATGCAAAAATTGATTTTACAGAAATGTGTAATAGAATTGAAGCAAAATTAAAATCTGCAGATTTTTTTCTAGGAAGTAAAACAGAGGTCATAATTAATTGTGGTTCCGTAGTTCTTACTGACGGACAAGCTGCGGAGCTAAAAGCCCTCTTTCGATCATTGGGTTTTGGTGTTAAAAGGATTATCTCTGAAATTAGTAAAGATGAGGAGGTCATGGAAACGAAAATAATGCTCCCACCAGAAGTGGTTGATAATAATCAATTTTTAGCCCAGGGACCTGCTCAAATTATCAGAAAAAATCTTCGCTCAGGGCAAAGTATTTTTTATGAAGGTACATTAATCATTTTTGGGGATGTCAATCCCGGCGCGGAGATAACAGCTACCGGACATATCTTGGTAATTGGAAGTTTACGGGGAATTGCTCATGCCGGCGCGAAAGGAAACACTCAGGCCATAGTATTTGCCTCTCGTTTACAACCAACTCAATTACGGATTGCTAATTTTATTACCCGGGCCCCTGATGAGGAAGTACTGTTTCCGACAGAGCCGGAAATCGCCCGGATTAAAAATGGTCGTGTAGTAATTGAAAAATACTCGCAAAAATAAGGAGGATAGCCATGGGAGAAGTTGTTGTAATTACATCAGGCAAAGGTGGAGTGGGGAAAACCACTACTACAGCAAATATTGGTACAGGATTAGCTGCACTTGGCAAAAAGGTAGTATTGATAGATACGGATATCGGTTTAAGAAATTTAGATGTTGTAATGGGTTTGGAAAACCGTATTGTCTATGATTTAGTAGATGTGACCCAGGGACATTGCCGGCTGAAACAGGCATTAATTAAAGATAAACGTTTTGACAGCCTGTATCTGTTGCCGGCAGCTCAGACAAAGGATAAAACTGCTATTAATGCCGAGGATATGCAGTATCTTTGCAATACTTTACAGGAAGAATTTGACTATGTTTTGGTGGATTGCCCCGCCGGTATTGAACAAGGTTTTAAAAACGCTATTGCAGGCGCTCAAAAGGCAATAATTGTAACTACCCCGGAAGTGTCTGCGGTACGGGATGCCGATCGGATCATCGGGTTGCTGGAGGCGAATAACCTGCGGGGGCCTAAATTAATTATTAATAGAATTCGCCCTGATATGGTAAAACGGGGTGATATGATGAACATTGAAGATATGATTGATATTTTAGCTATTGAACTAATGGGTGTTGTTCCTGAGGATGAGCATATAGTGGTTTCCACAAACAAGGGAGAACCGGCAGTTTTGGATATGGAATCAAGAGCCGGGCAGGCTTATCGTAATGTTGCTAAGCGTCTTACCGGAGAAGAAGTTCCTTTGATTAACTTAGATGTTGAAGAAGGTATTGTGAACAAACTTAAGCGTCTAATAGGCTTTAAGGGATAAGGAGGTTTAAAAATGATTGACTTCCTAAGAAGTGTTTTAGGCAAAGAAGCGCCTGGAAGTAAAAATTTAGCAAAAGAACGCTTACGTTTAGTATTGGTTCATGATCGAGCGACGATATCCCCTCATTTACTGGAAAGTCTTAAAGAAGATCTGATCAAGGTAATTTCCAATTATATGGAAATCGATGAAGAGTCGCTGGATGTGCAACTAAATAAAGAAGATGATTCAGTCGCCTTAGTGGCTAATATCCCTGTTATTAAAATGAAGCGTACATATCAGGATGCCAGGGCATAACCTTTGATCTTACACGTTAGCTAATGGGGCGGATATACCAGGGAAGCTATACTTCTGTATCTGATAATTACTTAAGGGTTAAGCTATTGCGTCTGATATGCATCTAGGTAAACATTATGCGCCTGATAACTCTACGGGAATATTTTCCTCTGATCATTATCTTAGCAGGCAAAGCTTGTGTCAGACGTAAAAATTTGACTGCCCGGCAGGTCGGACTACAAGTGTCGCTGCGGAGTACAGCGAGCCCCCAATGCTTTCTTTAAGGAATTTAGGGCAGGTGCCAATATTTCTCTATAGACTAAGTCTTTGGAAAAAGTATATACTATAGTTTGGAATAAGCTTTTCTTTCACTTACATCTGTACACTTAAGTATTTATACACGATCTAGATGGTGGGGATATCATGGGTTTTTACAGGAAAATTTTCAATAAACTTGATTTTACTATGATAGGTGCAGTTGCGCTCATCCTTGTGATGAGCCTGTTTATTTTAAATAGTGCCACTGCACACTTGAATTCGTCTTTTTTGATCAAGCAGATGATGTGGGTGGTTGTCAGTTTGCTGGTTCTGACAGTTTTACTGCGCTTGGAATATAGTGTGATTACTAAATATACAAAATATCTTTATGTTTTAAACATTCTGTTATTGATCTCAGTGTTTATCTTAGGTACGGAAGTAAAAGGCGCCCAATCCTGGATCGTAATCCCGGGAGTAGGGAGTATTCAGCCTTCCGAGCTTTCTAAACTTTTACTGATTGTTACTTTCGCCCACTATTTGGTATATAAACAGGGACAACTGGAGACCCTGAAAGATTTAATACCGGCTTTTATTTTTGTAGCGGTACCTTTGCTGTTGATTTTAAAGCAGCCCGACTTAGGGACGGGCTTGGTGGTAATTGCCATAATGGTGGGGATGTTGTTTGTGGCAGGTGCCAACCGCTTATGGCTTTTTGGTATTTTTGGCGGGGGAACTTTAGCTGCGATTGGTTATATACTAGGCCATATGAAGTTTGGCTGGTGGATCCCTTTAAAGCCTTATCAGCTTAATCGTATTTTGGTTGTTTTTGATGCCAATATCGACCCTAGGGGTGCCGGCTGGAATGTCTGGCAGTCTAAAATAGCCATTGGTAACGGGGGACTCTTAGGTAAAGGCTTAGGGAGCGGAACGCAAAGCATGGGGCAATTTCTTCCTGAACAATGGACGGATTTTATTTTTGCAGTACTTGCGGAAGAACTGGGTTTTATCGGAGCAGGTTTACTCTTGGTATTATTTTTGGTTGTGATATATAGAGGGTTGAAAATTGCCTCCTTATCCAGGGATTTATTTGGCAGTTTAATTGCTACAGGTATTGTTTCTATGTATTTGTTTCATATTATTGAAAATGTGGGAATGGCGATGGGTATTATGCCTGTAACTGGGATACCGTTACCATTTGTAAGTTATGGCGGGAGTTCAATGCTGACTAATATGATTGGGCTGGGATTGTTGCTCAATATTCATATCCGCCGCCAAAAAATACTGTTCTGATGCTGTTGTTGGACGCAGTTCCGAATTGCTTTAATTTTAAGCCCGAAATCTCAAGGTACGAACTTGTACACTTGCGGTTTTGGGCTTAAAATATATCTTGAATTAGTGACTGGGGAGATTCAGTTCATAGAGCATAGTTTATCGTTCATAGGTTATAGTGTGTTCTCAGTTCTCAGATACCGGTTCTCAGTTGGTTAGCGAGTAGTGACTGGTGATTAGAGATTGCTCATTTCCTGCTTCGTTTTTCCCAACTATGCCCTATGCCCTATGAACTATGAACTATATTCTATATATAAACGGTTAGTAAGTATTTAAAAATGGGTAAGAGGAACAATATAAAGCAGGCGTAATATAGATAGAGAAGAAAAAGATTATGGAGGATTTGGTATGATTCCGATTAGAGATACCGTTAAGTCCAGAACATTTCCGTATATAAATCTGGCGATCATAATCATTAATGTACTTATTTTCTTGGCTGAAATTAGTTTAAATAATTCACAGCTTACCGAATTATTCTATCGTACAGGGATTGTTCCCAGTATGTTTTTTGCAGCTACTGGAGAAGGAAATTATCTGGGAGCAGTTGTGCCTCTTATTACTGCAACTTTTATGCATGGCGGATGGCTGCATATTGTAAGCAATATGCTTTTTCTGTGGGTTTTTGGTGATAATATCGAAGATAGAATCGGCCACTTTAAATACTTCGTTTTTTATGTACTGGTCGGCATGACAGGTAATATTTCCCAGGTAATGGCTAATCCGGCCTCCACTGTGCCTGTAATAGGGGCAAGTGGTGCGGTAGCAGGGATTTTAGGCGCTTACTATCTTAGTTTTCCCCGTTCCCGCATCCTAGCCCTTATTCCCATTTTCTTTTTCTTTACTTTTTTGGAAGTGAGGGCATCGCTATTTATTATTTTGTGGTTTTTACTGCAAGTGTTTAATGGAGTATTCAGCCTGGGTGTTGTTGGAAATTCCGTCGCCTGGTGGGCTCATATCGGAGGATTTTTAGGAGGGTATTTTTTAATAAGGTTTTTTCCTCAACAAAATAAACTAATATATGTAGAATAAACTGACCTGCTTTTTCCCAAACTAAAAAAGATAAATTCTTAGAAAGGGTGGGGAAAATGATAAATGCAAAATGCAAGGGCTGTACTAAGTTTTTGACTAATGACTGCCGGGGTCTGGAAGAGCTTAATCCTGATACTTGTGCAGGTTTGTTAAAAAAGCAAAAAAAAGAAGTCGATGTTACAGGCTGCTGCTAATCCTTAAAATCCTCTCTTCCTATCAGGAAGAGGGGATTTTTTCAGGTAGAGTCTGGTGGTGACAGTACCTACAGTAACCGGAACAGTTATAAAAACCTGTTCATGAACATGATGAAACCCTGAGAACCGGTATCCGAGAACTGAGAACACACTATAACCTATGAACGATAAACTATGCTCTATGAACTTGAATCTCCCCAGTCACTACAAATGGCTACAGTGTAATAGTGCTGCAGTATGTTCTCTGTCCTCTGTTCTATAAACTATAAACGATGCTCTATCAACTTTACTACACCAGTCGCTTAATTAATCCGGCGCAGCCTGTTTTTTTATGCATATTTTCCCTCCTAATTTCGTAATTAAGAATGAAAGGAGGTAAGCATAAATGGAGACCCCTAAAAAATTTTTCGTAATTATGACAATGGTGATCCTTGTGGCTATTATTGGATTTTCATTTAAGCAAAGCAGGGAAAATATTAAGGTGGAAATTGTAGCCTTAAAATATCCTGCCCGGGCAGAAATTTCCGAAGGCCCTGAAATTGTAAAATACCTTAAGAAATCCTCCCGATATGATAAAGCGAAAAGTGATCTGAGCTACTGGTATCTTTTAAATGTTATGCATAATTCGGAAACAAAGCAATATTATTTTAACTCTCCGGACTATCTCTATGACAGTTCGGACAATGAAGAGATAATCCCCATAGCGCAATTAAAAACTATCTTAGAAGGTAATCTGGCGGGAATAGTTGCTGCAAATCCTTTTGGTCAATTACTGACCTGGGAGGAAGTAGATGAGGTTTTTCCCAGAATGTCTAAGGCTAAGCTTAGAGATTTGGAAACAGGACTGTCTTTAAATATTCAACGCAGAGGCGGTAGTGCCCATGCCGATATTCAGCCGTTAACTGCTCAGGATACAGCAATATTTAAAAGTATCTACGGCGGAAAATGGAGTTGGAAAAGGAGAGCAGCTATTTTAGAGAAAGATGGTTTTTACATTGCAGCCTCTATGAATGGAATGCCTCATGGGCAAGGAGCTATTAACGGCAATAATTTCCCGGGTCATTCTTGTTTACACTTCTGGCAGACTAAAACCCATTCAGGTAATAATTTAGATCTGGCCCATCAGCTGATGGTTTTTAAAGCGGCCGGTTTAATCGAGGACTTTTTAAAAGATAGATCAGGTAAAGAAATGGTAGAAGTTGCTTTAACTGCAATCGCGCAAAATGATCCCCAATTAATAACTCTATCATTTGTGCTAAATGATAATATCGGAAGGATCCTGGAATATATAAATAAAATAGCCAGTCTTAAGATCCATAGCATTACTCCGGGAGAGCATCAGGATGAATATAGAGTAAATATTGAATGGTATGAAGTTAACAGCGGACAAAACTATCAAAAAGAATTACTGCTCTTTGGTGAGGAAGCCGAGAACGGTAGTTATTTAATCAGGCCTGATGAAATTGCCGCTGCTTTTGTAGGAAATTAACGAAACACATCTTTATTTATTGCTGAATGCTATTTATAATGAAAGCGGTGGTAACAAATGCAAATCAACAAATTAATCAGGTTTGGGGGTATTGTATGTCTAATAAAATAATTTTTGTTTATAACCAGATAAATACGGAAGAACGCCGGGGAATATACGGGGAGTGTACTCTGGTTAAAGAAGTCGACCTTATAAGAAAAGCCCTCTTAGCTACCGATAACGTGATTTTCTCTTTAGACTTATTTACTCCTGAGCAATTGGAAAGTTTCATCGAAGCAAATTTGCCTATTGACAGTGCTTTCATTATAGCCGAAGGTTTTAAAGCCCAGCCTCAGACATTGTATAATGGTAATGGAGCGGCTCTGGTGAGAAAGACAATGGCCAAATATAATATACCCTGTAGTCATTCGGGATTTCAAGGAATGGAAATCTGCCGGCATAAGGATTTGACTTATGCCAGGCTTCGTGAAAACGGAGTATTAGTGCCTGAATATCTCATTTTTGATACCCATTTTTTACAAAATATCAAAAGCTTGCAGGATGAAGCAGAAAAAATAGGATATCCGCTGATCATTAAGCCTAACGGCGGCGGGAACAGTATAGGGATTTCTCGGAAATCCGTTGTCAAAAATTTCACAGAATTAAAAGAGCAGGCTGCTCTTGTTGACGGACAGCTAGGCCATGGAAATTTAATTATGGAAAGATATTTACCCGGACAGGAGTACACGTTAGGAATAATCGGCAATGTCCAGAAGTTCATTCTACCTGTAATAGGCTTTCCCCATAATTTCGGAGTAAGGGATAGCAATTCTAAAAAAATTGAGCATCAACTGCGGGATAATTTTGAGATGATTACAACCGGAGACGAGAGGTTTGATATTTTGATGGAAATCGGAGCCAAAACATTCGATGCCGTCTCTGCACATGATATTATCAGGATAGATCTAAAAGAAGATCCGGAAGGCAATATCTATGTAATTGATGTGAACGGGACTCCGGCTTTATCGCAAACGGGATCTTTAAATTTTATGGCATGCCATGCCGGAATGACACATGCTCAATTGATTCAGCTGGTGTTATACGAAAGTCTTTTAAGAAATGGGATAACCAGCAATGCTTCTTTTGTAGATGCAGTTTTAGAGGTGCGTTCTTTATTGACGGAATATCTAACCACCGAAGTTGCCTAGTGTATAAGAGATTAGCTTAAACCCCAGCCGGCGGCGTCAATTTTTATCCCCGGATCCACAGCGTATTAATAGCGCTTCCGGTCTGGGGATAAAATATGCTTTGTTATTTTACCGGGTTGTGGTCAGCTTATTTTTCATATCAAATAAATAGTAAATTTGACAAAAAATGACCGCTAAATTTCTATGTTATTTCATTTTTTTATTTAACAGATTATAATTGTTATGATATTATTAAATTTGTGTGATGAAAATGTTAATATGATAGAGAGAGAGAAATATATGTAAAGAAATTGTTATTATTTGTAGTTTTTGTTATGGGGGTAAAAATTAATGTCGGTAACGGAAATGTTATTTAGCTTCTTGGGTGGTTTAGGTTTATTTCTTTTTGGAATTAAATCAATGTCCGAAGGTCTTCAGGCTGTTGCCGGGGATAGACTAAGACTTATTTTAGAGCAGGGAACCAAGTCTCCTTTAAGAGGTGTTCTGACAGGTGCCTTAATGACTGCTTTAATTCAAAGCAGCAGTGGAACAACAGTGCTGACAGTGGGACTTGTTAATGCGGGGCTATTACCCTTAAGGCAGGCAATAGGCGTTATAATGGGCGCTAATATCGGTACCACCGTCACTGCGTATTTAATCGGCTTTAAATTAAGCGCCTATGCTTTGCCGATTATCGCCCTGGGTGTTTTCCTCTTATTTTTCTTTAAGAATAAAAGAATTAATTATCTTGGACAAGTCTTCTTGGGATTTGGATTATTATTTTATGGAATGGATATAATGGGGCAGGGGTTAAAGCCTTTAAGAAATTCCCAATACTTTATAGGGCTGATGTCCAATGTGGAGAACAATGCATTATTAGGTATCCTGATCGGTTCTGTGTTTACTGCCATCGTGCAAAGCAGCAGTGCCACTATCGGTGTGCTGCAGGAGCTGGCTAATCAAGGGGTAGTTACTTATTTTCAGGCAGTACCTATTTTGTTTGGAGACAATATCGGGACGACCGTTACTGCCTTGTTAGCCGGAATTGGTGCCTCTGTTGCGGCCAGAAGAGCGGCGCTCACCCATTTTTTATTTAACGTTATCGGTACGTTAATATTTCTACCTTTATTTTTAACGGGAATTTTTACCGATATAGTGAAATTACTCACTGATTATGTTTATATCTTACTTCCCGGCTTCGAAGGAGCCTGGGAAAGTTTAAATATTAAAATGCAGATTGCGCAAACCCACGGGGCCTTTAATGTAACAAATACCCTGCTTCAACTGCCCTTTGTGGGATTTTTAACCGCATTTGTTACCAGGTTAATCCCTGGTGATGAAAAGGAATTTGATATAAAACCCCAGTATTTGGAGCCCCGCTTACTGGGTAATCCTCCTGTAGCTTTAGCTAATGCCAGCAGGGAACTGTTAAGGATGGGGAGAATTGCCTGTGAATGCTTTGAAAACGCTGTTAGTTACTTTTTGCAGCACCGAAGTGAGAATAAAATAAGTGCCAAGCAGTTGGAAGATCTGGTCGACCAATTGGAAAAGGACATTACCGAATACGTAGTAAAAGCCTCGGCAGGTAAAAAATTGGACAATGAACTGGCTGCCAGAAGTTACGTTATTTTACAGGCCGTCGGCGATTTGGAGCGGGTTGGTGATCATGCCGATAATTTGGTGGAATTAGCCGACTATGCCCAGGATAATAATGTCAAATTTTCCGATACGGCGATTGAAGACCTGCAAAACATGATTAATCAGGTTAAAGAAATTTTAGTGACGTCTTTGGAAGCTTTAAAAACAGAAGATATTGAACTTGCCAAAAAAGTGGTTCAAAGTGATGATATTATTGACCAGATGGAAAAAGATCTAAGGAAAGCCCATATCGGCAGGTTGAATGAAGGGACATGTAACGGCAGTGCAGGAGCCGTGTATTTAGATATTCTCAGTAATCTAGAAAGAATAGGCGACCACTCCGTAAACATTGCAGGCTATGTATTAGGTGAATAATAGATGGATGATAGAACCTTGGGAGAATTCTCCCAAGGTTTTTTTAGGGCAAGATTTAACCTCGAATTAACAAAAACATAATCATATCAGACAATATTCGACATAATTTCCGAAGGACGCTGAAAAGTAGTCGAGAATTATGTGCTTAAATATATTTTTAGGTGTGTTTAAATGATGATTATGATGATAAAGTTAACTTTACTGAACAAACTAATCATAGTCTTAGTATTTCTAGTATTGTATATCCTCAATATTAAAAATTCTAAATTTTGAACGATATATATTACCGTGAAAGTATTGTAATTGGCTGTTCTTTTTTATAAAATCAATAATTAACTTAACAAATAAGGAAGTGGCAAAATGCAGCTGCGCATAAGAAATCGTCTCACCGTTTCTTATTTAATCCTGATTTTGGTTTCTATGAGTATTTTGGGGGTTGCTCTCCTGTGGCCTTTGCAAAATTATTTTATCGGGCACATTAAACAGGAGTTGTTTAATAATACCGAGCTTGTTAATAATATTGTTTATCCTTACGTTGTTAATGAAAATTATCAGCCCATAGATCAAATAAGTAAAGATTTAGGTCGTAAGATTAAGACCAGAATAACAGTAATAAAAAATGACGGAACGGTTCTTGGTGATTCTGATTATGACATTAATCTGATGGAGAATCATAGAAACAGAGCGGAAATAAATGAAGCACTTTCCGGGAAAAAAGGCAGTGCTACCCGCTATAGTACGACTTTGGATACTGATACCATGTATGTTGCGATGCCTTTAGAACAGGATGGCGATGTTTTAGCAGTTATCAGGCTTTCTTTACCTTTGACGGAAATCAACAAAACTTTGCTTAATCTAAAACTGATACTCTTAACCGGAATCATGCTGGCGTCTTCTGTTGCAGTCATTCTCAGTCTGCGTCTTTCTTCTACAATTACCGAACCTATTGAAAAAATAAATATTACTGCAAACAAAATATCTCAAGGGGATTTAGAACAGCGAATTTTTCTGACTACCAACGATGAGCTGGGAGAACTTGCCCAGGCTATTAATGATATGACCCTGGCCCTGCAGCAAAAAATTGACGAGGTTACTTCCGCAAAACAAAAATTAGAGGCAGTTTTAAATCATATGGTCAGTGGGGTTATCGTTATATCCAGTAAAGGTAAAATTCAGGGAATTAACATAGAGGCGGAGAGAATGTTCAGTACTCAGGAAAAAAAGGTACTGGGAAAACCTTATCAAGGAATCATCCGTAATTTTGGCTTGCAGGAAATAATCGAGCAGGTAATAGAAGAAGGTCAGGTTTATTCCCATGAGTTTTCTGTTATTTATCCCGAAAAGCTGACCCTTAAAGCCTATATTGCCCCTGTTATCCAGAATGGTATGATTGAGCAGGTTGTCATAGTATTTCATGATATCACATCCCTTAGACAGTTGGAAAGAATTAAAACAGATTTTGTGGCGAACGCTTCCCACGAACTGCGTACTCCCGTTGCTGCCATCAAAGGCTTTGCGGAAACTCTCTTAGATGGAGCGCTTGAAGAACCCAAGCTGAGGGAAAGGTTTATCACCATAATTGATAAAGAGGCCGACAGGCTGATTCGCTTAATTAATGATTTATTAGATTTATCGAGATTAGAAGCGAAAGGAACAGAAATGGTAAAGGAAGACACGGATATCGGGCAGCTTTTGCAAGATTGTACTTTAGGTCTCTCCCATAAGGCTGAAGAGCGGAATATAGAATTGATCCTGGATATTGCCAAAAATTTACCACTCATTACGGCTAATAAGGATATGCTGATGCAAGCTTTTATCAATCTTATCGATAATGCCATAAAATATACCAATGCCGGCGGAAAAGTGGAAGTAAGCGCTGCCCGGGAGGACGGAGGCCTGATCGTTAAAATAAAAGACTCCGGAATAGGGATACCAAAAGATGATCTGCCAAGAATTTTCGAAAGGTTTTATAGAGTTGATAAGGCCCGGAGTAAGGATGCCGGGGGGACAGGTCTGGGCCTGAGTATTGTAAAACATATCATGGAACAGCACCAAGGTCATGTCAATGTGGAAAGTGAGATAGGCAGGGGTTCCGTTTTTTATCTAACATTTCCGCAAGCAGAACAAGGTTAAGCTAAGTTTAAGATAAATTTCAGTATGGAGCCGCCTGTTTTCCCCGACTTACAGATATGCTGCCTTTCTGATGGAGAGATCTTAAAATACCGGAAATAAAAGCAATTTGAGGCTATTGTCCTGACAGCAATATAAAGGGGTGCTTTTAACGCCCTTGTTATTAAAAAGACCGCCAAAGGCTGGTCTTTTTTAACTTAACATAATCTTAACAATACGGTAATTGGTCATTTACACATGTGTGTTAACTTTAGGTATGGAAAGACAAGTTCTTACAAATTCGAGGAGGGAACAGTAAATGTTCAAAAAAGCAGGTGTGATTACTTTAGTACTTATCTTAGCCTTATCTTTAGTAGTTGTAGGATGCGGCAAACAAGAAGCGGAACAACAAGAGACTCCGCAACAGGAAGAGCAGCAGCCGGCAGAAGCAGCATTATCAGGTAATTTAAAATTAGCGGGATCTACTTCTGTTCAGCCTTTAGCAGAAGAGTTAGCCATGAAATTTATGGAATTAAACAGAGAAGTTAAAATCGATGTTGCCGGCGGCGGTTCAGGTGCCGGTGTGGAATCTGCCGGAAACGGTGCTGCTGATATCGGTATGGCATCCCGTCATGTACAAGATTCAGAAATGTCTACTTATCCTGAATTAAAGCCTGTTGCAATTGCACAAGACGGTATAACGGTAGGCATTCATCCCAATAATCCGGTAGATGATTTAACTTTAGAGCAGGTCAAAGATATTTTCTCCGGTAAAGTAACAAACTGGAAAGAATTTGGCGGTAATGATGCCAGCATTACAGTTGTAAACCGTGAAGAAGGTTCCGGTACTCGCGGTGCTTTTGAAGAGATCGTTCTGGGCGAAGAAAAGTTTACGGATAAAGCTGCCGTCCAGAACTCTACCGGTGCCGTAAAAACTGCCGTAGCTGCCGACGAGAATGCCGTAGGTTACATCTCCATGGGTTCCATGAGCAGCGAAGTTAAAGGGTTAAAAATCGTTGGTGTTGAGCCTACCGTAGATAATGTGATTAATGGCACTTATCCCATTGCCCGTCCCTTTAACTTTATTACTAAGGGTGAAGCGCAAGGCTTAGCCAAAACCTTTATCGACTGGGTATTAAATAGTTCCGAAGCACAGGGGATAACTACGGAAGAAGGTTATATTGTTTCTAAGTAATTTCACATAAAGTTAAATATAAAGGGCTGAGGGGTGGAGAGATCCACCCTTTCGGCCTGCATGAAAGCTTCTAGTTGTGGGGTGGGAAAATGCAAATTGACAGAAAGAGCGTTAATAAAGCAAGCATCATGAAAAAAGGGACTTCTTCCCGCAGGTTTTCAGAGAAGATTATCAAACCCGTTCTATTCATTACGGCATCCATGGCGGTCTTTATTATTCTTTTAATCGCGTTTTTTATCTTTCAAAAAGGTGCGCCGGTTTTCCGGGAATATGGCGTTTTTAATATGCTGTTTGGCAAGGTGTGGCATCCTACCGATGAGATATACGGGATTATGCCCATGATTGCCGGCACATTTTATGTCACATTTTTAGCCCTGGTAATCGGAGTTCCTATGGGTTTGGCAACGTCTATCTTTCTTTCTGAGCTTGCCACAGAAAGTGCTGCTAAGATCATTCGACCTGCAATTGAATTGTTAGCCGGAATTCCCTCTGTAATATACGGTTTGTTTGGCATGGTTGTAATTAACGATGTTATGAGATATATCGAAAGGGAATGGTTGTTTGCTTATTTACCTGAAGACTATCGTTGGGGATATAGTGTTCTAAGCGGGGGTATCGTTTTGGCGATTATGATTTTACCAACAATTATTAATATTTCCGAAGACGCGATTCGCGCCGTCCCCAAATCCTATAAAGAAGGAGCCTTGGCCCTTGGTTCGACTCATATTCAGGCAATTTTTAAAGTGATCATTCCGGCAGCCAAATCCGGTATTATTTCAGCCGTCGTATTAGCCATGGGCAGAGCTCTAGGTGAAACAATGGCTTTAATCATGGTTATCGGTAATGTTTCAATGCTGCCGGAGCATGGTATTTTTAGTTTGTTCGCTCCCATCAGTTCTTTAACGGGAACAATTGCTTTAGAAATGGGTTATGCCGGTCCTGAGCACCGGGCGGTGCTGTTTGCTGTAGGTATCGTGCTGTTCTGCATAATCGCGTTGCTGAATTCATTTGCAATCCTGGTGACACGCAGAGGAGTTGGTAGATAATGTTAACAAAAATCAGGGGACGTAGAGAGCAATTAATCAATGGTTTCTTGTGGACAGCGGCTTTTTCAACTGTGATTATTCTCATCTTGATATTAAGTTATATTTTATTAAAGGGAATCGGCCATATCAGTTTGCAGTTTTTAACCGACAGACCGCGTAGAATGGGGGCTGAAGGCGGTATCTTTCCCGTTATTGTCGGCACATTATATTTTGTCGCTTTAACCATTATGATTTCTACGCCAATTGGTGTCGGTGCTGCTATTTATTTGAATGAGTACACGAAAGAGGGGCCTTTAACGAGGATCATCCGTTTTGGCACCGAGCTGTTAGCAGGTATACCTTCAATTATTTTCGGTTTATTCGGATATGCGTTCTTTGTGGTATTGCTGCATGATTATACACAAGGATGGTCTTTGTTATCAGGGGCATTAACCGCAACTTGTATGATTTTGCCTACTATGGTTCGTACTTCCGAAGAAGCTTTGAAGACAGTGCCCCGTTCTTATCGGGAAGGCAGTCTTTCGCTAGGTGCCAATAAATGGCAGACAATCTATAAAGTAGTACTGCCGACGGCACTTCCCGGTATTTTAACAGGTGTCATTTTGGGCATCGGACGGGCCATCGGGGAAACCGCAGCCTTACTACTGACCTTAGGCGGGTCCCTATTGATGCCCAAATCTATTTTTCATGGGGCCAGAACCCTTTCGATGCATTTATATATGGTCGCTATGGAGACCGGTAATATGGAAGCAGCTTTTGGAACAGGAGTTGTCTTAGTTTTTACAATCTTATTTATAAATTTTATGGCTAATTTTGCGATTAAACGTCTTGTTGCCCGTAATAGATAGGAGGATTTACTATGCAGAATAAAGGTACGACCAAAATACTTACCGAGGACCTTAATCTTTTTTATGGGAATTTTCAGGCCTTGAAAAAAATTAGTATTGACATTAAAGAAAAGGAGATAACTGCTTTAATAGGACCTTCAGGTTGCGGCAAATCTACTTTTCTGAGAACTTTGAACAGAATGAACGATTTAATAAATGATGTTAGAATTGATGGAAAAATTCTTTTTGATAATACTGATATATATGGAAGCACCGTGGATGTTGTTGCCTTACGTAAAAAGGTCGGGATGGTTTTTCAAAGCCCTAATCCTTTTCCCATGTCAATATATGAAAATGTTGCCTATGGACCTAAAGTTCATGGGATAAAGAGTAAAAATCACCTGAATGAAATTGTCGAAAGAAGCTTAAAACAGGCTGCTCTTTGGAATGAGGTCAAAGATGATTTGAATAAGAGTGCCTTAAGTATTTCCGGCGGTCAGCAGCAGCGTCTTTGTATTGCCCGGGTAATCGCTGTCGAGCCGGAGGTTTTATTAATGGATGAGCCGACATCCGCTCTTGACCCAATTTCAACATTAAGGGTAGAAGAACTGGTGCAAGAGCTTAAGAAGGAGTACACGATTGTGATCGTAACCCATAATATGCAGCAAGCTGCCAGGGTCTCTGATGTTACGGCTTTTTTCTTAAATGGTGAAATGGTCGAATATGACCAAACAGAGAATATGTTTACAAAACCTAAAGATCAACGAACAGAAGATTATATTACCGGTAGGTTTGGTTAAGAAGGGGGAATGATGATGACGCCAAGAGTAACTTATCAGAATGCCTTGGATGAACTGGAGAAAGAAATTTTAAAAATGGGGAGTTTGGTTGAGGAACAAATAAGTCACGCGATCAATTCATTAGCAGGCCAGGATTTAAAAATGGCGCAAAAATGTGTTGAACAGGATGATATTATTGACCGCCTTGAATTGGAAATTGAAGAAAAATGCCTGATGCTCATTGCTACGCAGCAGCCAATGGCAAAAGATTTAAGAAGAATTGCGGCAGGTTTTAAAATCATTACCGATTTGGAGAGAATCGGGGATAATGCCGTTGATATTGCGAAAACTACTTTAAGAATTGGGGAAGAACCGTTAATAAAACCCCTTATCGACATACCGAGAATGGCGCAAATAACCCAGGACATGCTAAAAGAGGCCTTAGATTCTTATATAAATGAAGATATCCATCTAGCTGAGTCTTTAGCCGGCAAAGATGATATAGTCGACGGCCTCCATGGTCAAATCATCAGAGAATTGCTGACATACATGTTTGAGAATACCAGAAATATTAAACAAGGGACTCAGCTGATGTTTGTGAGCCGTTATCTTGAGCGCATGGCAGATCATGCTACCAATATAGGAGAAAATGTAATCTATATGGTAACTGCGGAACGGAAAGATCTCAATGAATAAATAAAAATAAATCCCGTTATTGATGAACGGGATTTATTTTTATGCAGCTGCGGTAGTTTATGAAAAAACAGGTCCGTTCATTTTCCTAGGCCGGACAGAATGCGATCCCGATCAGACCGGGTCCGGTATGGACGGCCATAGATGCTGTCGTCTGCTCGAGATAGGAATCGACAATCTGCAGATTTTTATCTTTGTTCATTAGGTCAAAGACATATTCTGCATCCTCTAAACTGGAGCCGTGTAAAATACCTAATAACATAGGACGTGCCTCCATGATATCTTTGGCAATTTCAACTATTTTATTTAAAGAACGATTACGGCCCCTCGCTTTGGCGACAGAGTAATAAATCCCCTCTGCATTAATGGATATGATGGGCTTTATATCCAGAATGTCTCCGATCGTTCCCTCCACCAGGCCGATCCGGCCGCCTTTCCTGAGAAACTCTAATGTTTTGAGAACAAAGAAAACTTTGGTTTCCTTAACCAGCATTTCTATTTTATCTATTATTTCCTGTAAAGGGATATTTTTTTTGATGAGTTCCCCGGCATGCATAACTAAAAAACCCAGGCCTAAGGATAAGGCTTTAGAATTGATCACATTTATCTTGAGTCCCAGTTCATTTACCTTCTCTTTCAATCCTTCCATCATGCTGTAGGTACCGCTTAATCCGCTTGATAAGGTGATTGCCAAAATCTGCGTATAGCCGTTTCCCTTTAATATTTTAAAGAGTTCCCAAGCTTCACCGACACAAGGCATAGAGGTATTGGGAATTTCAGTTTTTAATCTCTCGTAAAATTCATCAGAAGTGATATCAACGCCATCTTTATAATCCTTATTTTTAAAAATAATGTGTAACGGTAAAACATGGATGTGATATTTTTTAATGATCTCCTGAGGTAAATCACATGAACTATCTGTAACCAAAGCGATTTTTTCCAAATTCACTACCTCCGATATCTAAAATACTTGTGAAAATTTGCTACTTCAATATACGATAAGAAAAGTCCAAATTCCTGCCGGATAAGTGATATTTGTTTTTTTATATATTTTATAACAAAGCAAGAGATTTCTCAGCTTCTGGAAATATGAAAAAATAAGATTTTAGGTTACTTTGCAAAAATCGCAGAGGTATTTATAAAGGTCATTTTTTGTTTGCCTGATCTCCCCATAATTTATCAAAATCGATAAATAGCAAGCCGATAAGAACGACAAGGAAAACTTCCTGAGGACCCAGCAATGATAAAATATTAAACATTTTTATAAATCTCCTTTTTCCTTAGTGTCTCCAAATTGGCAGAATCTATAATAGAAAATGCAAGAGTAGCCCGAAAGCTGCTTAAGACGTATGTTGCGGAGCTGATTCTTCCTCAGGGCTAATGAGCTTGAGAGCAGTAAATAAGGAATCTGGTGTTATTCCGCAGTTTTCTTGAAAGGCGGAAGAAAGTCATTTTCGTTTTGTGCGGCGTGTAAACTTATATTTTCTAAATATTTTAAAATTGCTGGCAATATTACTATTGACAAATCTTTGCAAAAATTAAATAATAAATACATAGGACGTCCAACGTCCAATGAATATCGCACTAAATTTTGCTTTAATCCTTTCTAGATTCTCTCCGGAAGATTTCCATGCTTCTCATGATACCATTATTTTTTCAGAAGGGGGGTGAAATTTAATGCCGCTGCGCTACGGGTGACATGAAGGCGATTGTTTGTGAAAATTAATACTTGAACTAAGGGCCGGCTGTTTAGAATTTAAAGTTAACAATTACCAGCAGAGCAGTTAAAAATTTAAGGGAGGTATTTTTTGTGAAAAAATTTTTAAAACTTAGTTTACTTGGAATTATTTTTTTATCCCTGTTAATCGGAGGATGTGGCAAAAGTACCCCGGAAAATCAAGCAGGCCAAGGGTCTGATGACTCAGGTGAAAAAATAGAATTGAAATTTTCTACCACCATGCCTGATGTGGAATTCGAAAGCCATCCTGCAGCCAGGGCAATTAAATCTTTTATCGATAATGTTGAAAATAAAAGTGAAGGAAAAGTAGAAATTAAGCTTTATACCGGGGGGCAATTAAGCCAAAATACGGAGACTGACTTCGTCGGTATGCAGTCCGGTTCTTTTCAATTCACTAACCCTGCAATGGGGAGCTGGGGTGAATATACAAAGGCCTTTATGCCCTTTAATATAGCTTATCTGTTTAAAAATGAAGAGGTTATACATGAATTCCTGGATGGGGACTTAGGAAATAAAATGCGGGAAGATGCCTTGAAAGATACGAATATTCGATTTTTAGCCTTTTTAGACAATGGCTTCCGCCATATTACAAATTCAAAACGGGAAATTAAGACTCCTGAAGATATGCAGGGTATTAAAATAAGAACGATGCAAGACCCTTATCAGATTAAAGCTATGGAAGCACTTGGAGCTTCACCTACACCTTTAGCATATTCGGAATTATATACTGCGCTGCAACAAGGAGTTGTTGATGCCCAAGAAAATCCTCTCTCCAATATTTATCAGGCAAAATTTTATGAAGTACAGAAATATTTAACATTGTCCAAACATAATTTCACTTTGCTCACCTTATGCATGTCCAATAAAAAGTTCGAATCTTTGCCTCAGGATATTCAAGAGATAATAGTTGAAGAAGCCAAAAATGCCGAGACTCTTTCCAGGCAATTATCACTGGAGAGTCAAAAAAGCCTGCTTTCCGAAATTGAGCAAAAGATGCAGGTTTATGACCTGACGCAAGAAGAGTTTATGGCCTTTCAAGAAAAAGCGAAAACTTCCTGGGATGATGTAAAAGAGGCGATTGGAGAAGATTACTACAATCAAATTATTGAGGAAGTAAACAGGTTAAATTCGGAAGTGAAATAGCTGTCTTTAGTTAAACAGTACTCTGCCTTTAAGGCAGAGTACTGCTACCTTGGGAAAATGAGGTGAAGAAGTTTGTCAAAAAAATTAAAATATTTTTTAAATAATTTTGAATTATATATTGCGACGCTGTTCTTTGTAATGATTACCATACTTTTATCCCTGCAAATTATCTCAAGATATGTTTTTAAGAGTTCGTTTACCTGGACGGAAGAAGTGTCATTAATACTTTTTGTCTGGATGGTCTACCTGGCAATTTCAGCAGCAACTTTAAAAAGAAAGCATATTAGAATGGATTTTCTTATAGAAAAATTGCCTTTTAAATTTAAGAAAGCCGCGTTAATCTTTTCTAACATTATGGCGATCTTATTTTTTGGATATTTTCTAGGCCCTTTTTGCGAGGTTGTCTTTAATTTGTATCAAATAAAAAGTGTAACTGCCATAACAGGGATCCCCAAGCTTGTTACCTATGGGATAATTCCCCTGTGCATGGTTTTAACCATCATAAGATTCTTTCAGGACAGCATCATCTTATTGCAAGAAGATGAAGAGCACCTAGGAGAAACGAAAGCGCTCTTAGACTTGGATAATATTAAATCATCCAAGGAGGATATTATTTTATGATCGTTTTGCTAATTATGTTCATCTTATTACTTCTTGGTGTACCGATCGGTGTTGCCATGGGCCTCGGCGTAGCTTCCGGGCTTGTGTTTACCCAGATAACAGCTCCTGCTTATATTGCCCAGTCTTTATATGCAGGGTTGAATTCATTTCCTTTGTTAGCCCTGCCTTTTTTCATGATAGCAGGTACTATCATGAACGTCGGGGGCCTCTCCAGACAACTTGTTAAAGTTGCTAATGCGATGATTGGCAATGTAACGGGAGGATTGGGTGCTGTTGCAATCCTTGCTTGCATGTTTTTTGGTGCCATATCCGGTTCGGCACCGGCTACGGTAGCTGCCATAGGTTCTGTGATGCTCCCGCAAATGGTGCAGGCCGGATATGATAAATATTATGCGGTGGGTTTAGTTGCGGTAGCCGGCGGATTGGGAGTTATCGTTCCGCCGAGTTTCCCTTTGGTATTATATGGAGTCACCAATAATGTTTCGATAGGAGCTTTATTTATAGCAGGTATTGGTCCGGCCATAGTAGTCGGTTCTGTTCTAATGTTGTTTAATTATATTATTTCCAAGCGGAGAGGTTACCAGGGGTCAGGTGAAGAGGCATCAATAAAACAGTTTTTTAAAACGGCTTGGGAGGCTAAGTGGGCTTTACTGATGCCGGTAATTATCTTAGGAGGCATCTATGGCGGAATATTTACTCCGACTGAGGCTGCCGTTGCCTCCGTTGTTTATGGTTTAATTGTAGCCGCCTTTGTCTATAAAGAATTGAATATCAGTAAAATATGGGGTATTTATAAAGATACGACCTCTTTTCTCGGAGGAATGATGCTTACTTTTGTACCTGCAATTTCAATGGGAACCTTGTTTGCGCTGATGGGAGTCCCCGAGCAAATCAATGCTTTCTTTTTAGGTATTTCAACAAATTATTATGTGCTGCTGTTCGTATTTTTCCTGGTCATGCTTGTGATTGGAATGTTTGTGGAGACAGCGCCCACTATAATTATTTTATCCCCGATTTTTCTTAACCTATTTAAAGATTTAGGCATAAATCCTGTTCACTTTGGAGTGGTAATAACAATAAGCCTTGCCATTGCCTTTGTTACACCTCCTGCTGCAGTGAACTTATTTGTCGCTTCAACGCTATCGGGAATTAGTGTTGAAAAAATTGCCCGCAAAGCACTACCATTTGTAATGGCTTTATTTGTTTCATTAATACTGATCGGATTTATTCCCGGTATCTCCCTAAAATTACTTGATATTCTTGGTATGGCATATTAAAGGAACTTACTATATGAAAACGGAGGTTATTGAAGAGATGAAAATTAACAGCGTCGAGGTAATACAGATTAATTGCGGCATTGTAAACGGTGGTCACAGATGGCATCCTGTATTGGTTAAGGTAAATACCGACGAGGGGATTTGCGGATACGGTGAGGTAGGTCTGGCCTTTGGAACAGGAGTTTCCGGTGCTGTCGGACTGACTAAAGATTTTGCCGGTTTGTTGTTAGGTATGGATCCTTTTAACACTGAACTCATCTGGGAAACTATGTATAGAAATACAGTCTGGGGTCTGGGCGGGGGAACAATTATTTCCGCCGCAATGAGTGGTTTGGATATGGCTTTGTGGGATATCAAGGGCAAGGCCCTTGGGGTCCCGGTATATAAGCTCTTAGGCGGAAAGTGCAGGGAGGATATCAGGGTATATGCTTCCCAGCTTCAATATGGCTGGGATCAGGAAGAAGCCTGGATTACCCCTCTTGATCCTTCGGGAGATGTTGAAGCCTGGAAACCGTTAAAAGAACCCCAGGAATATGCGGAAGTTGCTTTAAAAGCTGTCGATTTGGGCTATGACTGCGTGAAGGTAGATGTATTGGTCTATGATTCGGAGGGGAGAAGAAGGAATCAAAGCAGTTTCAAAGGTTTTTTGTCCGCCGAGATTGTCAGGGACGGCTATGAGCGTCTTCAAGCCATAAGGGATGCCGTAGGACCGGAAGTGGATATTATTCTTGAAAACCATTCTCTTACCGATGTGACAACTGCCATTCAATTCGGCAGAGCCTGCGAAGGTTTGAATATTATGTATTATGAAGAAGTAACAGGTCCCTTGAATCCTAAATTAACACGTGAAATTAAGGAAAAGGTCAATATACCCATTGCCGGAGGGGAGCGTATCTATAGCAGGTGGGGTTTCAGACCATTTTTAGAAGAGCGCTCTTTAGATGTAATTCAACCCGATATTGCCAATTCCGGTGGGATCACGGAAATTAAAAAAATCTGTGATATGGCAAATATTTATGACGTTTGTGTGCAGCCCCATGTTTGCGGAAGCCCGCTGGCGGTTGCTGCCACCCTCCATCTTGAAGCGGCGATTCCCAATTTCATTATTCACGAGCATCATAGGGATTCTCTGGTTCCCAGAAATATTGAAATCTGTAAATATGATTATCAACCGGTCCGGGGAAAATATCAAGTACCGGAGCTTCCCGGGTTGGGACAGGAAATATCCGCTGAGGCTTACCAAAAAGCAGATATTATTGTGATTAAGTAAAGTGCTCAAGAAGAAGGCCGACCGGATTTAAGAGTAGAATGCTGTGTGGAAATTTTCCCATCCTTTCAGGCTATCTACTATTTTAGTTTTCTAGTATTATATTGAATAGATTATTCTGGTGAAAGGATGATTAAAATGTCAAACATTTTATCAGAAAGTGTAGCAAATCAAATTAAAAGTAAAATAATTTCCGGGCATTATGCTATTGGGGAAAGAATTCCCAATGAGAACCAAATTGCTGAAATCCTTAAAGTAAGTAGAAATACTGTCCGTGAGGCCATTAAAATTTTAATATCAAAAAATATTCTAGAAATAAAAAGAGGTAATGGCACTTACGTCTGTGAAAATCCAGGAGTTTCTAATGACCCATTTGGCGTTGAGTTTATGAATCAAGGCAATTTATTCGGGTATTTGATCGAAACCAGAAGGATAATCGAACCTGAGATAGCCGCTCTGGCTGCCCAAAGGGCCGGTGAGGAAGAAATCTCAGAACTTTTAAACGTTGTAAATAAATTACATCAGGAAGTTGATAAATTCGAGACTTTAGGAGTTAACAATGCGACAATAGAAGCAGTTTTACATCTGGATATGGAGTTTCATCACACCATAGCAAAAATATGCCACAATCCGGTGCTAGAGAGGCTGGAGCCGGTTATTCATACCCATTTGTTTGAATTATATTACATGGAAAAAGTAAGGGATATTCAGAAGAATTTTGTCGGGAACCGTAAACATTTTGAGATTTATTCAGCGATCAAAGAAAGAGATTCGGAAAGGGTCAGAAAATTGTGCCTTGAGCATATTGACGGTGCGTCGAACCTGATATCAAAGTGAATTCTAATTATGAAAGCAATTTATTGTTCGGGAATTAGCGATTGCAAAAGATCCTGCATTTTTTAGAGCTGCTGTTATGTGTGAAGTTCCTTTGCTGTAGCGTGGTATTGTTATAAAAACAGGTAAAAAGTCATACTTACTTTCTGAAAGTGTGACGACAAATGAAATTGAGGTGAAACATATGACGAAAGATCAGCGGCAGGTTGTTGTAACAAGATGTCCCATCGGCGGGGCATCTGAAATAGCTTTACAAAAAGGCTGGCTGGAGGAGGCGATGAACCGGGCGGGGGCAGAACTAGTTGTACTGCAGACCTTGCCTCCGGAAGAACATATTCATCATTATGACCAGGATTATCCATTGTGCTTTCGGGAGGGTGGCAACAATCCCCCTATCTGGGGTAAGTCAAAGGGCATCGAAACGAAACTTATCGGGCTAGTTGGCATTAACCAGTCCCACGCGGTTTTAGTTAGACCTGATTCTGAAATTAGGAGTGCAGCAGATCTAAGGGGGAAAAAACTCTCAGTTCCCTGCTTTGCTGTCAATCGTATCGATTTCTGGCAGGCCATGGTCAGGAGAGGCTACAAGACTATTTTAGAATACTATGGGATTAAAGAAGATGAAGTTAAATTTGTCGAATTTACTGTTAAGGAGAAGAAGGATTTCCGAAAAGTTTCCGGTACCGACAATTCCCGCTGGGTTTATAATAAACCGCAAGGGACCGTTCCTGCTCATCAGGAAGAATTGGAGATGCTGGCTGCCGGGGATGTAGATGCAATATTTGCTCATGGAGCCATGGTGGCAGAAATTGCAGAGTTAGGCTTGGCAAAAGTGCTCCTTGATATTTCTAAAACAAATCTCTTAAAAGTCAACAATATTTATCCGATTACAATTACTGTAAAAAAGGAATTCGCTGTTGAAAACCCTGATCTGGTGATTGTTTATCTGCAGCAGCTTCTCCGTGCGGCGGAGTGGGCTAAAAATAATAAAGAGGAACTCTGTGCAATGATTGCACGGGGCCAGTATGATACCACTAAACAGCAAGTAATAAAAACCCGCGATCATGACTTTCATCTGCACATGGCCCCCGGATTTGATCCGGAATTGGTGGAGCTTTTGAAACTGGAAAAAGATTTTTTGCGTGACAACGGATTCATTCAAAAAGATTTCGCTGTCGATTCTTGGATGGATACCAGTTTCCTCACGGAAGCTCTGAAAAAATAAGACAAGGGACGTTTCTTTTATCTTACTCCGGCATCATAAGACGTGCCCTTTCTGCCCCTCCGGGGCAGCAGTTTGGAAAATGCCTCTGCCGGCTGTTAATTGCCGGACTACGGACTGCGTATTTGCCGAGACCGGAGGGAACGGGGGCTAATTTTCAAGCCTTTTCCGGAGATTTTGACAAGACGGTAAAACGTCCTTTTGTCTTCCTCAGGCTCCAATTTATTATGAATTTATTTTAATTAGGTATATTATTTTGATATAATTAATTGGAATCTATGATTCTAAAATTTAAGCAGGGCGTGAGAAGATGAAGGAGAAGACCGCACCTATAATGGAGCATCTGGAGGAATTGAGGAAGGTACTAATAAAATCTTTTATAGCTCTCATCGTAGGAACGATAATCAGCTATGGGTTTTTATTAGATAAAATCATGGCTATTGTAGTCGGACCGTTGGAAAGCCTTGGTCAGGAGTTAGTGTTTTTAGGAGTTACCGAAGGCTTTTTTACCCAGTTGAAAGTAGCTTTTTTTGCCGGTGTAATACTGGCAAGCCCGGTGATTATCTGGCAAATACTAAGCTTTATCTTACCTGCTTTGTACAGTTATGAGAAAAAGCTGTTTTTTCCTCTGTTTTTTTCCGGCATCCTGCTTTTTGTCGGCGGCATAGTTTTTGGATATATGTTTGTGTTAGATCTGGGTCTTAAAATACTGCTTATTAATTTTAGCGGCGGACTTACTCCTATGATCTCGGTGAGTAAGTATGTTTCTTTTGTAATATCTTTTCTCCTGCCCTTTGGAATTGTATTTGAAATACCCATTATAACTTATACGTTAACAAAATTGGGTATTGTAACACCTAACTATTTGCGTAAAAATCGTAGATATGTCATTTTTATCATGTTTATTCTTGCTGCTGTTCTTTCGCCGGGCCCGGATATAGTTGCCCAACTTTTTCTGGCGCTGCCGATGATTATTTTGTATGAGTTAAGCATTATTATTTCCGTTCTTATCTATCGGAAAAAGCAAAAACGTCAGGAAAAAACAGATGATGAGTAATTAAACACCTCCCCGGGGAGGTGTTTAATTTTAGTAAAATTTTAATGTTTAACCTGTGTTCTGTGATAATTTTTAACGGTTTTTAATAATATTAAAGAAAATCAAAAATAAATCATGGGAGGGTCAAGTGGGGAAAATGTGCCGGACAATTGGCCGGAGGATCCCAAGGCCTTAAGTGAGATATCATAAATGGTCTTAAACTAGGTGCGGATGATTATGCGGTAGCTTTCCTGAACAATAAAACGGATAGTTTTTGGAAAGAAAATTTAATATTGTTTATTGTACCGCAGAGGAGTTTAAATAAATTGACAGGAGGGTAAATATTTTTTAAAACGTTGGATTTGAAGGTGGAAAGAACTACTTTTATATTATAATTTAAGTAAAAGGAGGAATATAGCAATGACTGAGACCAAAATAGGAGTATTTAATGTTCTGGGAAAAGAAGCGGTTTCTTTAAAGGATGGGGAATATCTCGGCAAAATCCAAGGGGTTATGGTCAATAGAGAAGAGCAAAGGGTTACCGGTATCTATATTAAACAAAAAGGAATTTTAAGCGGCAAAACTTTCATCTCCTTCTCCGGAGTCGGCTATTTTGGTGAACATACGGTAACGATTAAAGAAGATTACCAAGGAGAAAATCCGGGCAAAGAGGTAGAAGAGAAAGATATTCTTGAAATGCCGGTTATTACAATTACAGGTACTCTGCTGGGGAATGTGGATAGTTTTACCTTTGATTCTGCCTCAGGTATAATTACCGAATATATATTAACAGAAGGCATTCTGCAGGATACCTTCAGGGGCAAAGGCTTATTAAAAGGAGATCAGGTATCAAGAATAGGTAAGGATGTGATTATAGCTGCCGCCGAAGTGGATGAAAGCCAGCTAGAGGAAGTGGAAGGGGAGTATATTGAGATTAAAGATACTTATCCGGCGGGGGCGGAAGATGTCCGGGAAACAGGAGAAGATGCCAAAGAGCTGATGAAGAACACCAGAGATAATCTGGAGCGCGGTCTGGAAACTGCCAAAAATACTGCCGAAAAGACCTGGCAGCAAGTTGGGCAAAAAACAAAGAAAATGACAGAGGACTGGGCAGGTGTGATTAAGGGTCAGGCGGGAAAATTAAGCGGGGAGGCCAAAGAATTCTTAACAGAAGCCCATTCGGCAACCAATAAACAGTTGGAAAAACTAAACCAGGTTAAGGATAAATGGCAGACAAAGTTAACGATGATTCAGAACAAAAAACAGGATGAACTCAGTGACCAGTTACTAGAAGAAATAAAAAATAAAACGGTTAGTGAAGTTCTTTATGATGAAGAGAATAAGCCGATCATTCAACCGGGTGAAGTTATTACGGAGCAAGTACTGCAGAAGGCTGCCGCTAAAGGTAAACTACATGAATTATTCTTGTTAGCCGCTGCCAAGGATGTAGAGGACCAAATAGAAAAGGTAGAAAAAGAACAATAAGGAGAGCGGCGGGAAAGAACTGAATAGTAATGTTCAGGGCTATTGGTAAGATAGGTGAATTTATAAATGAACATATAAAACGGGCTTAAGCCCGTTTTTTGTTAAGAGCTGATAATATAGCAAGTGTAAAGTTTTATCTGTAAAGTGGCGTTTCCCGGGCCCCGGCCGGGTAGGTATCCGGGCAGTTTACTTACCGGCGCCTGCTCACAATTCAATTCCGGGTATAGCTAGAATGGATGTTTTTTCAAGGGAGCATTAAGCAGGAATAAAGAGACTCCCCAAAGAAATATGAATTAAAATCTTTGCCATGGAGAATTAAAATGATAAATGTTAAGCAGCAAAAAAAGAAAAGAGACCAAAGGCCTCTTGTGGGGATTGTTTTAGCTTTTACGATAGTTTTATTTGTTTATTTTTTTAATATTAACGGAAAGCTGGCTATTTACTGGACTTTGGGAATAGCATTCGGGTTTGTCCTTGAGAAAAGCAGATTTTGTTTTGTGGCCGCTTTAAGGGACCCGGTAATCGCCGGCAGTACTTCTCTTTTAAGAGCTCTTATTTTATCTTTAGCCATTATGACAATTTTTTTCCCCTTTATTCAATATAGTAAAATAGCCGGTGGTGCCTTAGCTATTCCCGGTCAGGTTGATCCTATTGGTTTCCACAAAGCAGCGGGCGGTTTCATTTTTGGTGTTGGGATGGTAATTGCAGGAGGGTGCGCTTCAGGTACTTTGATGAGAATTGGCGAAGGATTTCTTCTCCAAGGTCTGGTATTAGGAGGTTTTCTGATTGGTTCATTAGGAGGAGCCTGGAGTTTTCCCTGGTGGGAAAAGAATTTTATTGCCGGTTCGGTTACCGTACATTTACCCCAATTGTTCGGCTGGGGAGGGGCAGTCTTTTTGCAATTAGTGATTCTGAGCGTTTTATACCACTACGTTAAAAAATATGATGATGAAAATAATATCTTAATATAGTGAGGTCAGATTATGGCTGAATACAGGTTGGATTGTTTATATGAAGCGTGTCCTATTCCCTTACTTAAAACCATGAAGAAGCTTAAGGGGCTGCTGAGCGGTGATACCCTTATTGTAGAAACCGACCATACTTGTGCAATTAAGAACATTAAAGAGTGGGTGATAAAACAAGATTTCCCTTGTGAGATAATCGAAATAGCCAATGGCGAATGGGAAATATATATTACAAAAAAATAGTAGGAGTGCATATGGTGAAAATCAAAGAAATAATTTACGGGACATGGAGCTACCGTACGGGCGGGATCATGCTGGCTGTTTTAAACATCCTGATGTTTGCCGTAGTTGACAGGCCGTGGAAAATTACTACGGGGTTTACATACTGGGCAGCCTGGTTATGGCGGTTTTTGGGCGGTACACCGGAAAAATGGGAGTATTTTAGCGAAAATCCCAAACATCTGACAAATCTTCAAGAAACTGTCTTTACCAATGAATTATCGGTGCTGGATTTGGGATTGATCGTTGGAGCGCTGCTGTCCATTCTGCTTGTTTCCCAATTCAAGATCCGAAAAATCAAGTCTGCCAAGCAGGCTTTCGCGGCTATCAGCGGCGGGGTGTTAATGGGATACGGTGCCAGAGTTGCAATGGGCTGCAATATAGGCGCTTTTTTTAGCTCAATTCCATCCCTCTCTCTAAGCGGATGGCTATTTGGTATTTTTGTGTTCCTGGGAGCCTGGGTCGGGAGTAAGATATTAATCAAATACTTGCTATAGCTTTGCGGAGCAGAGCTAACTTTCTCATCTTCCATTCTCAATTAAAAAGTGAGCGTAGTTCAGTTTTAGCAGAAACCCCGTTTGGCTGACATGATAAAATCATAAAAATCTTCCTCTGCTCCCACTAAACTGATATTTTTGTTATAAACCAGGGAATATTCAGCCTGAAAAGATAAACCTGCTAGTTTCACTTCTTTCAGGGCACCGGTGGCCAGTTCTTTTTTTATTGCTAAATCGGAAAATATTGAAATGCCTTTCCCGGCGATTACGGCAGATTTAATTGCTTCGGCAGAGCAAAGTTCCATAACGACGTTAACGTCTTCAGGTTTAATATTATGATCTTCTAAAGCCGAAGCAAAGACTTCCCGTGTGCCGGACCCATTTTCTCTAATAATGAAAGGCAGCTTAAGGAAATCTTCAACGCTTAGGTGGTTAAAGGTATATCTGGCCGGGGAAACGGCTATTTTTAAAGTATCGGTTGTTATTTTTACTTTACTAATGTTTTTATGAGAAAAGTTTCCTTCAATTAGACCTATCCTGGCAGAACCATTGAGAACATGATTAATTACTTCACAGGAATTGGTAATATCCAGCAAGACGTTAACATTGGGAAATCTTTCTTTGAAAATATAGAGACTGCAAGGAAGAGCATAGGAACCTACAGTTGTGCAGGAACTCACGATTAATTCTGTTTTTTGTTTTTTATATGAATCTAGCTGCCGCTCAATGTTCTCTTGAATTGACAGAATAGAGATTGCGTAATCATAAACGATCTGGCCCGCTTCTGTAAGCTCTACCCCTTTATTACTCCTATCCAGAAGCTTGCTGTTTAATTCCCTTTCTAAAGCTTGAATTTGAATGCTGACGCCTGGTTGAGACATATTTAATATTTTAGCCGCTTTAGAAATGCTGTTGGATTTTACAGCTAGGTAAAAAGTTTTTAAATATTCCAAATTCATATTAATCAACCCCCCAAATTAACTTTTTGCACTTAGATGTTGGCTGCCGTCTGTAAAAATACCTTTAAAAAAAACCTTTTCCAGGTACTGTACGGGTTTGAAAACGATATATCATATATTTTGACAAATACCTCTAATCTTTTATTCTATAAAAGAAAGAAATTACCTTCACAAATCAACGGGATGTTTGTAAAAAATCCGGATATCTTGGCAGGTAATATCAGGGTAAGCAGATGATTTATGGATAAAACGAAAGGTTGCCGGGAGCAGTTCTGAGAGGAGTTTAGTTGAAAACCGGAGAAACGGCCGGGTACGGAGAAGTTCTTTATAAGGGAAAGAGAATAATTAAACCGGAGTGAGAACACACTCCGGTCTGAAAGGTCTGAATCAACAGGATATTTATTTGATCTTAATGAGTAATTCGCCGGCTTTTACAATCTGCCCTTCATTAACGAAAATTTCTTCAATCAGGCCCTTTTGCCGGGCGACTATTTTTGTTTCCATTTTCATAGCTTCGATGATAACTAGTCCCTGGTTTTCTTCTACCGGCTGTCCTTTCTCAACAAGGATTTTGAATACTGTTCCGGGAATACCGGCACCTACCTGGGCAGGATCTGTGGGATCCGCGATTTTAACAACGGTCATCTTGTCCAGGATATTTTTTTCAGGGATAGTAACCTCCCGCCGGATGCCGTTTAATTCAAAGACAACATTACGGGTACCATCTTCATTCAACTCTCCCCGGCCGATATATTTAATGAGCAGGTTTTTACCTTCTTCGATGACTAATTCCGTAGTTTCCCCGGAATCAAGACCCAGGAAAAACACCTGGCTGTCCATTCTGCTTAAGTCACCGAATTCCTGCAGGTGTTTTAAATAGTCTTCAAAAACCCGGGGATATAAGCAATAACTTAAAATATCTTTTGTTGTGGGCGTTATGTCAAAAGCATCTTTCAGCTTTCCTTCTACATCTGAAAACTCAACAGGTTCCAAAAGTTCACCCGGCCGGCAGGTAATAGGCTGTTCTCCCTTAAGGACCACTTTTTGTAATTCCGGAGGGAAACCTCCCCTCGGCTGACCCATCAGGCCTTTAAAATAGGAGATCGCCGAATCGGGGAAAGTAAGAGCACGGCCTTTCTCGATGATGTTGTCTTTAGTCAGGTTATTCTGAACCATAAAAATAGCCAAATCACCTACAACTTTGGAGGAAGGAGTCACTTTGACAATATCCCCTAAGAGCAGATTGACCTCACTATACTTTTCTTTTACCTGGTCAAAAAGATGCCCTAATCCCAGGCTTTCTACCTGGGGTTTAAGATTGGAGTATTGTCCCCCGGGTATTTCATATTTATAGATTTCGGTAGCCGCTGATCTAAGACCGATTTCAAATTGCTGGTAATAATTACGTATGCCCTGCCAGTAATCCGCTAAAGGCTGAAGCTGTTCCGGTTCAAGGCCGGTATCCCTATCTGTTCCGGATAAAGCTGCTACCAAAGAGTTTAAAGGCGGCTGACTTGTTAGTCCGGACATGGAGTTTAGCGCAGTGTCAACAATGTCTATGCCGGCTTCTCCGGCCATCAGCAGGGTAGCCAGCTGATTTCCACTGGTATCATGAGTGTGCAAATGAATAGGCAAACCGACTTCTTCTTTAAGGGCCTTAACCAAAACTTTCGCTGCATACGGCTTTAAAAGGCCGGCCATGTCTTTGATGCCCAGAATATGCACGCCTCTTTTTTCAATTTCCCTGGCCAATTTAAGATAGTACTGAAGTGAATATTTATCCCGGCCGGGATCTAAAATATCACCGGTATAGCAAATACATCCCTCGGCGACTTTGCCCGCCTTAAGGACTTCCTCTATGGCGACTTCCATACCCTTAAGCCAGTTAAGAGAATCGAAAATCCGGAAAATATCAATACCCCTGACGGCTGCTTCTGCAATGAATAACCTGATAACATTATCAGGATAGTTTGTGTAGCCTACTGCATTGGAGCCCCTGATCAGCATTTGTAAAGGAATATTGGGGATACGCCGGCGTAATTCTTCCAATCTGGTCCAAGGAGATTCTTTTAAAAAACGGTAAGCCACATCAAAAGTAGCTCCTCCCCACATTTCCAGGGAGAATAAATTAGCGGCCAAATGGGATGTAGCCCGGGCGATGCTGACCATGTCTATGGTCCTGACCCGCGTTGCCAGGAGGGACTGGTGAGCGTCCCGGAAAGTCGTATCCGTGACCAGGAGTTTATTCTGCTTTGCTACCCAGTTTTTCAGGCCTTCCGGCCCTTGTTCGTCCAGGAGCTGTTTTAATCCTGCGGGGGGCAAAGCAGCAGGTACTGCCGGTATATTTGGTTTTTCATAATTTATTTTAGGGGGCTGGGGGTTATTAACAATCATATCACCCAGATATTTTAAGACTTTGGTAGCTCTATCCCTGGGAAATTCAAGTTCAAAAAGCTCCGGTGTTTCATCAATAAAACCTGTGTGGCACCGGCCTTCTAAAAATACAGGATGATTTAAAACGTTGGTTAGAAAGGGAATATTTGTTTTAACGCCGCGAATTCGCAGTTCACTGATGGAACGCAGGGCTTTTTTTGCTGTGCCCGGGAAATTCCTGTCCCAGCTGGTTATTTTAACCAGGAGACTATCATAATACGGGGAGATCACAGCTCCGGCAAAGGCGTTTCCTGCATCTAAACGAACACCGAAACCTCCTCCGCTCCGGTATGCCGTGATTTTACCCGTATCCGGAGCAAAATTATGCCGGGGGTCTTCCGTAGTAACCCGGCATTGGATGGAATAGCCGCGGATTTGAATGTCACGCTGATTTTTAATGGCAATTTCCGGGGAATCCAATGATAATCCCCGGGCTATGAGGATTTGACTTTGAACTAAATCAATACCTGTTACCATTTCCGTAACGGTATGTTCTACCTGGATACGAGGGTTCATCTCGATAAAGTAGTGGTTTCCCCGGGCATCAACAAGGAATTCGATGGTTCCTGCATTTTCATATTGTATCTGCCGGGCAATTTTTAAAGCATCCGTGCAGATTTCTGCTCTTTTCACAGGATTTAAAGTAAAAGAAGGGGCAAATTCAATAACCTTCTGATGCCTTCTTTGGATAGAACAGTCCCGTTCGTAGAGATGAACAATATTACCGTATTTGTCCCCCAGAATCTGTACTTCAATATGCTTGGGTTTTTCTAAATACTTTTCGATAAAGATCGCATCATTGCCAAAAGCTTTTTTCGCTTCGCTTTTGGCAAGTTCATACTCTTTGAGAAGGTCTTCGGTGCGGTGAACAACCCTCATCCCCCTGCCTCCGCCACCGGCAGAGGCTTTAAGAATAACGGGGAATCCGCATTGTGAAGCGATTACCTCAGCCTCCTGCAAAGAGCGGATCGGAGTTTGACTTCCGGGGATAGTGGGGACACCTACTTCCCTGGCGATAAGTTTAGAACTGATCTTATCACCCATTTTCTCCAGAATTGCAGAAGAAGGGCCGATAAAGGTGATACCTGCTTTTTCACAAGCCCGGGCAAATTGCGGGTTTTCAGAAAGAAAACCGTAGCCGGGATGGATGGCATCTACGCCTTTTCTTTGGGCCAAATCAATAATAAGACCGATATCCAAATAGGCATCCAGCGGGCCCCTTTGTTCTCCCAATAAGTAAGCTTCATCAGCTTTCGTCCGAAAAAGGCTGTATTTATCTTCATTGGCATAAATCGCTACGGTTCTAATCCCCAAATCAGTACATGCCCGGAAGACTCTAATTGCAATTTCGCCGCGATTGGCAACCATAATTTTTTTAATTGTGTTCAAGCTGATACCTCCATGTTTGTCTAAACAGTGTTTTTTAAATAAGTATTATATTATTATAAGGGATAAAAGAATGGCAGGCTAGAACGATTAGCAATGAATACATAATACCTGGATGTAAAAAATCCCTTTATTAAAATTAACCTTGCACATTTCCATAAAAATTAGAATATATTTTTCTATAAAAATTATGTTATAATAAATATCACTCCACTGTTTGTAAAGATAGAGAAAAGGGTATAAAAATAGTGTCAGCTGGATGAAAAGAGGGGATGCTATGTCAAAAGTATTTAGTTTAGCAAAGCTTAAGGCCGGCCAAATAGGGGAAATTGTTGAGTTAAAAGAAAATGGGAAAACGATCTTGATGAGTGAAAAACTCGGGATCGCCAAAGGTATGTCTGTTATTGTACTTCAGCAGGCTGTAGAAGCTGTAGACTGGTTAGTGCAGGTTGGATATAATCAGATTACTTTAAGTAAAGAAATGCTTAATAATATTAAAGTGAAGTTGGTAAATATCTGAAAAACCGGGATTATCCCGGTTTTTTGTTTACAGAAGAGAGGCTGTTTGACCTAACTGATGAAAGTCAGTTTATTTTAGTAAGGCATACCTGCAAATTTTTCTTAAATAATTTTTTAAATTCTTTTGCGCTTTTCATAGCTGCGGCTAATTCAAGTTCAGGAGTATTGCCGGTCAAGAGCTCAACTTTAACTGTCTTCTCAGAAATAGTACAGTGAATACGATCAATGCTCTCGAACTCATTCCGATCTAAATTTTCCGCAATTCTTACAAAAAGACTTAATTTTTTGATTACCTCGTAGTCTTCCCGGGATATTAGCATACCATATGTTTTCCAGTTCTTTTTAAACTCCAGGTCTCTATGCATGGCTACGATGAAGGCGCACATTAAAATTTCTTTGATTCTTAGACCGTAAATCCGCGAGTTTTGAATGAGGTAAAAACCATGCTTATGGTGATTATAGTAATCTACATATGTACCAATATCATGGAGTAATGCTCCGGCTGCCAATAGCTTTCTGGCATCCGGCCCTAATTCATGAAGGGATTGGGTCTGGTCGAAGAGGGAGAGTGCCAGCTTTTGGACATGAAAGCTATGTTTGATTTTGATATCATAGGTTTTTAGGATATTTTCCAGACTATGCTCCAGAACATTTGTAATGATCCTGTCCGGATAATGGATTTCTTGTAAATATTTATGATAAAATAACCCTTCTCGTAAACCATTTCCACTAATAATCAGCTGCGAGGTATTTTGCAGCTGTAGTAAAGTTTTTACTAGTGCTAAACCGCCGGCAATGATATCCGCCCTGTTCTTGTCAAGGCCGGGGATTTTTTTGCGGGTCTCTAAGGAAGAAGTAATGATTTGCTCATAGATCGTAAAAAATTCCTCTGCGCTTAAATGATAATTATGGAGGTTCTCCAGGGGGAAGGCGTTTTTCCTTTTGTCAATTTTCGCCAGAGTCCTGATTGTACCGCCAATACCTATTATCGGCAGTTTGACTGCTTTTTTTAACCAGCTGACAGCTGATAAACGGTTATGGAGGAAGGTTTCCAGTTTCTGCATTTTTTCCGGAGAGGCCTCATCTTTACCCAGAAAGGTTTCCGAAAGTACTACCGCACCATAGGGGAGGCTGGTAGATTCTTTAATCTGCCTGTTTACGACCCAGACCATCTCAGTGCTGGCACCCCCTATATCAACAATTAAACAATTATCCACGGCAATGGAATTTATCACACCCAGGTAGCCAAAATATGCTTCTTCTTTACCGGAGAGGATAGTTAGCTTAAGCCCGGTAGATTTCTCCACCAGTTCTATAAATATGTCCCTATTCCCGGCCTTCCTTACGGCAGCTGTGGCTACGGCAATAATATTAGCATCGGCGACGTTGTGTGCTTCGATTAATTTTTTGAAGAGCCGTAAGGTATTTAAAGTTCGTTGAATAGGCTCTGCTTTTAAGATAAGGTCTTTGCCCATTCCTTCACTCAGGCGGACCATTTCCTTCTCCTGTTCAATCATTTTATAAGTTTTGTCTTCATAAACCTTCATGATAATCATTCTTACGGAGTTTGACCCCAGGTCTATAATCGCAATTTTCTTTTCCAATTTGTCCACCTCTTATTTTGCTATGTCGTCCTTAATAATAGGGATAAAGGTCAGCGTTGCGGCTTTACCGTTATATTTATTATTTGTCTGCAGGGCCTGCTCCGTAAAATATTCCTGGGAATTAAGCAGTGCTTTTCCTCTTTTATCTACGGGTTTATATTTGCCGTCGGGCAGAAGATTTCTGCTTTTTACGGTATCTAACAGGGAGTAGATTAAAATATTGATAACCCTTCTTTTGCGAAGCGGATCTTCGACAGGAAACAATATTTCGACCCTTCTGTTTAAATTCCGGGGCATTAAGTCCGCACTGGACAAAAATACCTGTTCATTACCTGTATGATAAAAATAATAAATTCGGGGATGTTCCAGAAATCTGCCGACAATGCTCCGGACCGTGATATTTTCACTAATACCGGGTAAGCCGGGTCTTAGGCAGCAAATCCCTCTAATGATTAAATCGATTTTTACTCCTTTTGTGGAAGCATGATAAAGGGCTTCAATTACATCGGTGTCTACCAAAGAGTTTAATTTCATCATGATCTTTGCTTTTTTACCGGCGTGAGCATTTTGCTCTTCAGTTTTAATTAATTCCAAGATTTTAATTTTTAGGTGGGTAGGTGCTATGGTTAGTTTATACATTTCGGGAACCTGAGAATAACCTGATAACATATTAAATAAGGCCGAGGCATCGGCACCAAAATATTCGTTGGACGTAAAAAGACCTAAATCGGTATAAAATTTGGCAGTGATATCATTATAATTACCCGTACCCAGATGGACGTAGCGTTTAATTCCGTCCTCCTCCAGTCTGACGACCAAAGATATCTTGGCATGGGTTTTCAAACCCACCAGGCCGTATATTACATGGCAGCCTGCCTGCTCTAATCTTTTGGCCCAGTGGATATTATTCTCTTCATCAAAACGGGCTTTTACTTCTAATAATACGGTGACCTGTTTACCCTGTTCGGCGGCCGTCACTAAAGCTTCGATAATCGGAGAATTGCCGCTTACCCGGTAAAGTGTCTGCTTAATCGCTAATACTTTAGGGTCTTCGGCGGCCTTTTTGATAAAGTCTATGACCGGATCAAAAGATTCATACGGGAGATGAATGAGGATATCTTTTTTGCCGAGAGCTTCAAAAATATTTTCTTCATTTAATAAATCCTCCGCCGGCTGTGGAAAGTGGGTCGGATATTTCAGATCCTCATATCCTTCCATAGCATAGATTTTCATTAAAAATGTCAAATCCAGGGGACCGCCGGCATAGTAAACATCCCGGTGATGAATTTCCAATGCTTTCCTTAAAAGTTCCACCATTTTTTCATCCATTTGATGATTGACCTCTAATTTGACTGCCTGTCCCCACTTTCTTTTTTTGAGGGATTTCTCAATTTCCAGGAGGAAATCTTCATCTTCGTTTTCTTCAATCGTTAAGTCGGCATTTCTGATGATCCGATAAGGATAGGAGCAGATTATTTCGTTTCCGGAAAAGAGCCGGGCCATAAAAAGCATAATGACATCTTCTAAAAATATAAATTCTTTTATCCCGTCCCTGTGAGCGGGGAGGGAAATCAGACGGGGCAGCACGACAGGAACCTGGACGGTAGCGAAAATATAGTCTTTTGCTAAATCTTTATTTCTTAAAAAAACCCCGATATTTAAGCTTTTATTAAGAATCAGGGGAAAAGGACGGTTATGATCAACCGCCAGGGGTGTAAGGACAGGATAAATGATACTGGTAAAGTATTCTTGGAGAAAATCTTTTTGGACCTGATTCAAATTCCCGGGTTGCAGAATAAAAAAGTTGTTTTCTTCCAATTGGTTTTTGAGGATACGATTAAAAAGATTGTATTTATCTGCCACCATTTTTTGTGCTCTGACAGATATCTGTTTTAACTGCTGTTTGGGAGGTAAACCCGCAGGATCCGGTTTGTTAAAACCTGCATTGACTAAATCCTTTAACGAAGCGACCCGGACCATGAAAAACTCATCAAGATTTGAGGCTACGATGGCCAGAAATTTTAATCTTTCCCAAAGAGGATTGGTTTTATCTTTGGCTTCCTGGAGGACCCGGTGGTTGAATTCCAGCCAGCTAAGTTCTCTATTAATAAAATAATCAGATTTTTCCATATTCCGTCATCCTTTTTATTTTTAAAATTGGTCTGACTCCAAATACTTCTTGAAAAAATTCCGATTTAGTCTCAAAAGTCCATTCTTCCAGTAAGATATTATCTTGAGCTTCACCTTTGACAATTAGTTCGGTTTCTTTTAATTCCAGGCGGAGATTAAATATTTTTTGACGGTGGCTTCTGTCCAGGGCGTCGGCCATTCTGATGATCGCTACGAGTTTAGCAACAATAATTTTATCATTACCTTTGAGTTTTTGAAAGTTTTGATGACTTGTTCTGGGGACAGCCGAACTATGGTAGCCGGCTACATTAGCGATTATTTTTAATTCATCATCGGAAATGCCCATCAGGCCGGAAGCCATAATGATGCTGTAGGAATGATCGGCGTGTCTGTCAAAGCTTAAAAATTTGCCTGTATCATGCAGGATGGTAGCCAGTTTCAGCAGAAAGCGTTCCCGGAAACCTAAACCGTGTAGTTTCACCAGTTTATCAAACATGAGTAAGGATTTCTTCTCCACATCTTCACTGTGATTTTGGTCGTATTTATATTTTTGAGCTATGAAACGGGCTGAAGATACGACGTCCTCCACAAAATCTTTACTGCGCTGGGTATCATAAATTTTATCGGCAATATCACAGACTATCCCGTCCCGCAATGAAACCAGAGGCGCATATATCCCGCCGGCTGAAGTAAATTCCAGGAACTTTTTCAATACCATCATGGAGGGGATTAAAATATTGGCCCTTTCGTAAGGCAAATGATAATCTTTAACAATAGTCGGGATGGTTTTATTGAGAATTTCGTCATAGAGATGATTAAAGACCTTGATATCAATGTATTTAAGTGCGGCAACATCTTCGGTTTTGTTGCACAGTGTACTGATAATCTTGGCGTTTCCCCCTAATACGATGAAGTTGTTTACGGGTTTGTCCGGGATAAATTCCTGTAACCGGTCAATGTTGCTGGCTATGTATTCTTCTAAGGTTTTGGGGAAATTTATATTTTTATTTTCAATACTCAAAAGGATTTCGTGCAAGCGTAAAGACCCCAGTTTAATATTCTGGGTAAAGGTAAGTTTGTTGTCATGATAGATAGATACGGAAATGCTTCCTGAGCCTAAATCAAGAAGCATAGCACCTTCTACTCGGAATTTCTGGTAATTGGTGAGGTTTTCCCGAATGGATTTGTATATTAAAAATTTTTCCTGGGAGGTATTGATTAAATCAATATTTAATCCGGTTTTTACTTTAATCTGATCTAATATGTAATCTCTATTTTCTGCCTCCCGGACCGCACTGGTTGCGACAATTCGATACCGGGAAACTTGATAATCACTCATTAGCTTTTTAAAACCCTTTAAGATTTCACAAGTCTTTTCAACTGCTGCAAAATTAATCTTTCCGGTTGTAAAAGTGTCGGCTCCTAAAGATATTGGATAACGCAATACTTCCAGAGTCTTAATTTTTCCCAGATCACTGATCTCCGCAATTTTCATCCGCAACGCATGGGACCCTATATCTATCCCGGCAACGATATCCGGTTTGCTTTTTTTAGCCATAATAACCCCTCTTTATATAAAAAATAAATCACTTAAATCTACCATAACATAAAGTATTGGCAATGTTTATTAATAGTTTGTTAACAATAAGTTAATGTATACCTATAAATATTGCTGAAGAGCGGGCAAGTGCTCTGCTCATTGTGAGGGAAATCCTGCCTGTTTGAAAAGAAAATCAGGAGGGTAAGATAAAATTAGCTAAAGACGGGAGGTTTATAATATGTCAAATAAGCAGCTGATAAAGGAATTAATAATCGCACAAAAATATGAACAGTTAGTTAAAATGGCTAAGAAAAATCATAACCGAACCCTAAAATATATCCAAATGAATTTATTTGCCGATATCAATGAGCCTTTAAGATGGCGGGCTTTAGAAGCTATCGGCAGACTGGCCGGGGAATTGGCGCCGCAAGAAACGGAGGTATATAAAAACTTAATCCGGCGGTTTTTATGGGCGATGAATGATGAAAGCGGTAATGTCCCCTGGAGTTCACCTGAGGGGATCGGTATAATCATTGCAAATCAGCCTTTTCTATTTAAGGAATATACACCCATGTTATTTACCAACGCCTTTGAAAATCCGATGTGTCACAGAGGGATGTTGTGGTCGGCAGGAAAAATAGGGCGGGTAAAGGCTGAACCGGTGCTGCCTTTTATAAACCACGTGTTGCAATTCCTAACCAACGGCAGTCCCGATTTAGCCGGCTATGCCGCCTGGGCTGTCGGTGAAATGAATTATCGTGAGGCGCTGCCCCAAATTAAATTATTGAGGGATAGAAAAGAGAAAATCATCATCTATAAAGAGGGGAATTTGATCGAACAGACGGTGGGCCTCTTGGCTCAAGAAGCAGCCGGAAAGCTGGAACTGGTCTCTTAAGTTAAGTAAAGATAAGCTTCCTGCTAACATTATGGGTCAGGTAGAGGTAAAGTATTAAAGAGAAACCAGGAACTAAGAAAATATAAGAACCGGGCCGGCCCGGTTCTTATATTTTGTATTTTTTCAATTCGTCTTTAAATCCGCCGGTTAATTGTTCTAATTGCTTGATATAGCCGCTTAATTCTTTAATTTTATCTGAATACTCCATAACATTGGCGCTCATCTCTTCGCTGGAAGCAGAATTTTCCTGAGCGATAGCCGCTAATGTATGCAGATTTTCAAAGACCTCGGAAATGTTTTGCGTTTCTCTGGAAAGTTCTTCAACCAGGGTAACAATAGTGGTGGAAACATTGCCAATTTCCGTTGTAGCACTCATGTTATCTTTGACGGCTTTTTCCAAACTGCGGTTGCTGTTTTCAAGCTGAGCAAATTGGGCTTCAATATCAAGAACAAGTTTGCTGACCTGATTAATAAAATATTGCAGATTTTCATTAATTGTTTTAACTGCCTTTTTAACATCATCAGCAAGCTTTCTTATTTCCTCTGAAACTACGGCAAAGCCCCGTCCCTGTTCACCGGCCCGGGCAGCTTCAATGGCAGCATTCAGAGCCAGGAGGTTTGTTTGGTCGGCAATATTTTCCACAGTCGTAACGATTTCCATAATATTCTGCACTCTGGTGGAGAGGTCTTTACCCTGGGCATTTACCTGGCCGAATTGGTCTTTGGTCATTAAAAGAAGGTCGGCAACTTTTTGAACCTCCTGATAAGAAATCTGGATATTATTCACCGCTTCTTCCAGGTTGGATTTTGTCTCTAATTCCCGCCGGGCAAGGGTATTGAGATTTTCCAGGTTATCAGTTAAGACGCCCACAGATTTTTCCGTTTCTTCAGCCTGATAGACAGCACCTTCGGCCACTTGATGGACGACACCGGAAATACCGTCGGAAACCTGCGCCATTTGCGCGGCAATTTCGCCGAATTTTAAAGTAAAAGTATGTAAATCATCAGTGCCGCCTTTAAGGAAAAGAAAATCTTTTTTGACATGGTCCTTTAAAGAGTCAAGCTGGGTGCTTATCTCATCTAAGGTATCCTTGCTGGAGAAAGCCGCTTTAGAAGCAAAGTCCAGATCTTCCAGCTTACTGATTTGTTCTTTTAAACCTTTAAGGGGCCTTAAAATTAGACTGCAGAGAATGAAATTAATCAAGAAAGTAGCCGCGGTTAATAACAGTGCCGCATTTATGCTGCCCGCAGAAATTCCCCAGGCAATAGGGAACATTACCAGAGAAGCAGCTAAAGCGATCTTGACGGGGAGATTTTTTATGATGCCCACCGATAGGATCTTATTAATCACATAAGATTTGGGGGGGCGTTCGGCCTTTTCCAATTGTAAATTTACTTTAATGAAATACTTGCCGTCGGACTGTTGTCCCTTGTCTAAAATGGTAATGGCGATCTTTTCATTAAAAAAATTTGCACTGCCCTCGATCAGTCCCAGAAAATAATCAAACATACCTCTTTGCGAGAGATAAACAAGTTCCAGTTCCCGGATACCTGTTTCTTTCGCTAATAAACGGGGAGGAACGGCATTGGGTATCCTTTTAGTGAGCTGCCGGTGCACCTCGTCCATCATCATCAAAAAATCTTTTAGACTAAACCGTTCAAAGTATGAGGGGAACCAGGTGCTAAAGGTGCGTATATTATGACGGCCCATTTCACGCCATACTTCCCCCGGATTTTTGCCAACTGTCCGGGCCACTAATTCTACAATCTTTTTTGGCTCCGAATCAGGAATATCTTCTGATGGTGAAATTATTCTGTCTGTCTGCCAGCCTATTTCGGTAATGGTCTGGTCGACAATATCTGTTCCGTAAATTTCTTTTAAACTGCTGAGCCAGGTTCCAACAACACTGCCTTTCAAGTCTGTCACCTCACTAATTTCTAGATATTAGTAGAATTTTCTACAATAGCTAGGAAATACCTTCTTTGTGCAACAATTTTATCATTCTAAAGTCATAAATACACAATTTATTTGCAACGGTAAACAAAAAAATCGCCGTAAGGCGATTTTTTTTATAAAATACTTATAAATAAGCCGGACCGGGTTATTTTTTACCTGCGGAACTCTGCTTCAATTCACGATACCAGTGGGGATGGTGGTTTTTAGCCCAGTCCCTGGCAACTTTACCGTGAATTATGGTACCTATGGTGCCCGGATTAGCAAAAGTGCCCAGATAAGCATGAGCAATCACACCGGCAATTAAACCGACAGCAGCCAGACCGTGCAGGGCTGCTGCCCATACTAAAGATTCCAGCCCGAATTTTGCAGGATAAACCAGCATATACCCGGATAGAATGATAATGATACTGGCCAGGGAACTATACCAGTAAAACGCTTTTTGACCGGCATTAAATCTACCGGAAGGCGGATGGATTTCTTTCCTGGTCAGATAGCCTCCCATGACTTTAAACCATGCCCAATCATAGTTTTTAAACAGACTGTCTTTTAACCAAACTACGATGGCAACTACCGAGGAAAGGGTGAATAACACGGCGCAGAAAATATGTACTTTATAGGCGGTCTGGTAACTCATGCCGATAGCGCCTGTTTTAAAAAGGGCAAAGGAGATACCGGTAATGGCTAAAATTATACAACTAATCATGCGGACAAAGTGTGTTGACCGTTCAAGGACATTTAACCTGGTTATCTCAGGTTTGAGCTTGCCCAATCTCTTGGCATGAGGACCAATGAGCAGATAGTGGCCCGCTATGCCCAGAATTACGCCGATCGTGCCCAGTAGAATGATTATTTCAATATATCTAAGATAAAGGTTGTTCAAATTTGCTGTGAGGGGATTGAAGACTGCAAGGGTAAACATAACATACCTCCCTGTCTGCTGAAACCGGTTATTCTATATGTGCATGTAATTAGGCCCGGAACAGAATATTAAACAGATAATTAATTTCTGGTTCAAGATAACCCCATGGGCGCATGGGGTTATTTGGCATCCTTTTTAAGAGCTTTAAGTTTTTTTACAGTCTCAGGATTAATGATCTCTAATTCCTTAGTTCCGGGATTATCGCCATATTGATCGTAAGGAACGGCACCGAAGCTGTGGTCCCTGGTGATGTGATTATAGGCATCAGTAGGGTTTTTCCACATAATCTCGTCTCTATTAAATTCCTGATCTTTATGGCACCTACCACAGTTTTCTGCAAAGGTTCCGTTGAGCATGATTCCCCCCGGGTTAACCTGATGGGAAGTATGACAATTCAAGCAGTTTACATAACCGCTGGTATAGTGGGCGGAAGTAAACCAGTTTCTCGTCCCGTAATGGTTTTCGGCAATGAGATAGTCACCATCTTCAGCTTCGCTAGGCTCACCCAGGGTGTGACAAGAAATACAGGCCTCTTTGCTGATACTGATTGCTTCTTTCTTCTTGGTCTGCACATGAATACTACCCGGGCCATGACATGTTTCACAGCTAATGCCCGTTTCCAAATCATTTATTGCAGAATTCTGGACGGTTAAGCCCGGGCTATGACACTGGGCGCATGTGTAGGCTTTGGCTCCCCAATCCCCGGTTCCGTCGGCATTATAGTCGTTTAAAGATACAGGTTCTAATTTGTAGCCCTGGTCCGTTTTTTCCAGGACGGCCACCCGGTAGTATTCATTAGCAAAGCCTGCAATTTTAGCAATCACATAATCATCCATCATTACTCCGGCAGAGTCCTGTAAGTTTATTTCCCGGGAACGGGGATTTTCCTTAGCCGTATCATCCCAAACAGTTACTTTTTGGTTCCAGTTTACATGATATGTATCTAAAGGTTTAAAGACAGCGGCGTGACTGGTCATCACAAATCCGTTACCTGTCTCCGTGTGGCAGGTAATACAAGCATCTGAACCAACGTAAGCCGATACTTCCTGTACTTCCCCGGCAGCAATTTTTCCCTTTTCATCAGGATTATTTTTTGCACATCCTGTTAGTACTAAACCTATGGTCATACATAATAGTATGACAAAGCTGCTCTTGCGCAAGATGAAACCTCCTTTCAGTTAGGATTAGAAAGGTATCCGGACATAAATATAATAATTATTTATACAAAACAATAAAATGATAAAAATACGGACGATTATTTATTAATAATATTTATGGCACTGCTAAAATATTGTCTTAATCCTGTGCATAGAGGGGATAGTAAATATTACCGCTTTTGCTAAGTTAATAAACTTGAAATTCAGGGTAAGAGATAAAAAGCTGCGATATTTTACGCAGGAGGTAAAACTGATGGATGTTGTTTTGCTATTCCGTATTCAATTTGCTTTAGCTGCGGGCTTTCATTTTCCTTTTCCGCCTCTCACTATTGGTATGGCCCGGATTATTTTTATTATGCAAACCTTATCCTGGAAAAGCAAAGCAGAAGTATATGAAAAATAGCGGTCTTTTGGATTAAACGATTGGCAATTCGTTTTGTGGTTGGAGTTGCCCAGGGATCGTACTGGAATTTCAGTTTGGTACTAACTGGTCCGAATATTCAAGATTTGGGGGTGACTTTCACCGTAATGCTGATTTTAGCTGCCCTGGGGATGCCGGTGGTAATTTATTATAATGCAGATATTTACCGGAAATTTCAGGAGCCTGTTCCGGAGGCTGCAGCCCAAAATGCAGGCAGGGATATAAAAATATCAAATTAAGCCGGCTGTTATGACTCTTAAATACTTTTTGCCTGTTGGGATAATATTTGATAAAATATTTATGAATATATATAAATATTTTAATTACCTTAAAATAGGGGGACCCTTTGTGATTAGTATTAGTAAACTTCTGGTTGATACAAATAATTTTGGCGATTCATTGAGATATAGTCAGAAATCAAAGGGCACGAGCCATGGTACGACCCATGGCAGAGGACCCGTAGTTGTCTGGAATTCTACCAAAACCTGTAATTTAAGGTGTGTTCACTGTTATGCAGGTTCCGACAGTAAAAAATATGCCGGCGAACTTACTACTGAAGAAGCAGTAAAATTCATTGATGATTTAAGAGAGTTTCATGTTCCTGTTCTCCTGATTTCCGGGGGGGAACCTTTTATGAGGGAGGACATCCTTTATCTTGCCGATTATGCTGCCCGGCAGGGAATCCGGACAACATTTTCTACAAACGGTACTTTAATTACCCGTAAAGTTGCGAAAAAACTCAAAGAAATCGGGGTCGGCTATGTCGGCATAAGTCTGGATGGCTTAGAAGCTCAGAACGACCTTTTTCGAGGACAGCAGGGGGCTTTTGCTTCAGCCCTGAGAGGCATTGAAAATTGTTTGGCGGAAGGACAAAAAGTAGGACTGCGTTTCACCATTAACCGGCATAATCTCCAAGAACTGGGCGGAGTCTTTGACCTCATTGAAGAAGTGAAGATTCCCCGGGTCTGTTTTTATCATCTGGTTTATTCCGGCCGGGGCAGTCAAATGGTTAATGAAGATATTTCCCCGGAGGAGGCCCGTAGTGCCCTGGATTTAATCATGGATAAGGTCTTATATTTTAAGGAAAAAGGTTTGGATAAAGAAGTATTAACAGTAGATAATCATGCCGACGGAGTGTATGTATACCTTAAATTATTAAAAACAGACCCCGGGAGAGCCGCCAAGGTTCTGGAATTATTAAGGCTTAATGGGGGTAATCGGACAGGGATTGCCATTGGGGAAGTAGATTGGTTTGGTAATGTGCATCCTGATCAATTCACCCAAAATCATACGTTTGGTAATGTAAAGGAAAAAAAGTTTGGTGAAATCTGGACAGATACGACTCAGCCTATTTTAAACGGACTTAAAAACCGGAAAGTTTTGTTAAAGGGACGTTGTGCCCGGTGTAAATGGCTGGATATTTGCAACGGCAATTTTAGAGCCAGAGCGGAAGCTGTTTCAGGTGATTTTTGGGGTCCGGACCCTGCGTGTTATCTAACGGATAAAGAGATTGGTGCGTAAGAAGGGCGGTAAAATATGGATTGTATTGATAAGCAGCTGTTAACCATTATTCAAAAGGATTTTCCTGTCTGTCCCCAGCCTTTTCAAGAACTAGGGAAAATCTTAGGGATATCTGAAAATGAAACAATTGAAAGGGTAAAAAAACTTAAAGAACTAGGAATTATCAGGCGTCTGGGAGGAATTTTTGATTCCCGCAAGCTGGGCTATCGGAGTACTTTATGTGCCATGGAAGTACCTAAGGAAAAACTTGCCGAAGTCAGCGCGGTCGTGAATCAATACCTGGGGGTTACGCATAATTATTTACGAAATCATCCATATAACATCTGGTTTACATTAATTACCCCTTCTGATGAGCATCTGAAGAAGGTTATCGGTGAGATTGAAAATAAAACAGGATTAAAGGTTTTTAACCTCCCGGCTTTAAAAATATTTAAAATAAAGGTGAACTTTCAAGTCCCGGGAGCAGGGGGGGAGAAGAGCATTGTTTAGTCCTTTAGATAAAGCGATTATTCGGGAGCTTCAAGAAGATATTCCGGTCGTTTCCCGGCCTTATCAGGTTATTGCCCGGCGGCTGGGCATTACGGAAGAAGCTTTGCTGGAAAAAATTAAAGAATTTCAGCAGAAGGGTTTCATACGCCGGTACGGAGCTGCTTTAAGGCACCGGGAGATGGGACTGAAGGCTAATCCGATGATTGTCTGGAAGGTCCCGGAAGAAAAAGTGGAGGAAGTAGGAAAAAAACTGGCTTCTTTTCCGCAGGTTACCCACTGTTACTACCGCGCCATGCTGCCTAAGCTGCCTTATAATGTGTTTTCCATGATTCATGGCGAAACCAAGGAAGAATGTTATCAACTGGCGGCAGAAATGGCTGGATTAGTCGGTATTGAAAACTATGATCTGCTTTTTAGTGAACGGGAATTAAAAAAGACCAGCATGAAATATTTTACTGAAGAAGAACTAAACATTTGAGATATGAATTTTTACCGATAAAGCTTCTATTGGGCCCACAGCTTAATGATAGAAGCTTTTAGCAATTATTTGATGATGTTCTAAAATCTATCCTGACTCTAATGAGGAGTCGTTAGAAAACGAGCCAGGTAAAAAAGTGGATTTTCGGTGATACTATTGTATAATAACCGAACCTAGTTCATCTTAACTTTTCGTCAGACAAATAAATCAGGCAGGAGTGATCGTATGGAACTGGAGAAATTATTGCAAAGCTGGTTAAAAGCCGTAAGAGACCATGACTTTACCGGAGCCGACGGCCTATATACACAAATCGTTTCACGAGCCCCCTTATATCAAGGAATACATTATCCCATGGGGGTTTGGTATAAGGAGTTAGGTTTTAATGATAAGGCATTTGCTGCTTTTCAGAGGGCTCTCCGTTCTGATCCCCAGATCCGGGCAGATACTTATTATTACCTTGGCAATGTGACCAGGAACCAAAATAAATTTAACGATGCGGCAGCTTTTTATCAAAAGGCCTTAGAGGTTGACCCTGACTTTTTTGAAGCCCACTATAATTTAGGTAAAGTATATGAAATGCTGGGGAAAAACGACAAAGCCTTAAAACACTTTCAAAAGGCTTTACAGCTGAATCCCGATGATGCAGATACCTATGTTAATTTGGGTGTCGGATTTTCAAATGCGGGATTAAAGGAAAAGGCCTTGGAAATGTATGAAAGGGCTTTAGCCCTAGATCCCCAATCATATCTGGTATATTCAAATATGGGGGTGGAATATGCGGAGCTAGGGGATTTCCGCAAAGCAATAAGCTTTCATAAAAAGGCTTTAGAATTGAATTCCTTCTATGGTGATGCCTGGTATAATCTGGGCTGTACTTTTGCTTTAGCCGGGGATTATTCCAATGCCTTAAGCTCTTTAGAGAAAGCCTTCAAGTTAGATGAAGAGAATATTAAATACGCGGAAAATGATCCGGAACTCGGTGAATTACGACAAACCCGGGATTATCGGAGGCTCTTGAAGACCGACGGCTAAGACGATTACCGGTCTGATCAAAATATTTGTTTTATCTCTGCACTTTGCTGATCTCCTGATTTAAACGGCTTCAAGAAAAGCGGGCTATTTGCCTCCGCTCTTGGCCGCTGACCAACCGGGGGCTTATACTTCAATAAATCGTGAGTTGACGAGGTACGTGTCTTTTTTACGATCATAATTACAGTGATAAATGTTCAGGAACTGCCGGTGGGTTTTAACCAGGAAGGAAACATAGTTTTCCGTAGCATTAAATATTTCTACGGTTCCTAATTGGACATACTCGTCAAATAAAATATATTCCGTCAGGCCGTTGGTTATTTTTACCAGCCATCTCTGCCCGTCGTCCCACAGCCATTCCTCTTTTCCCTCAGCGTATTTTGCCGATGTCAGCACCTGAATAGATTCAGGAAGGGAATCATGATTTATGTCACCGCAATCTCTGGCGGCGAATACCGCGTAACCGCTGATTTCCGAATAAGGTGTACTCTTGATGATTTCCTGCTGATAATTTTTATCTTTAATATGAATACTTTCCGCTTTCTTTGCCCAGGTTATTTCTTTTTCAAATATTTCACCGATCATGTCAAGGGGAACATAGGTAACCTTTTTATAAATAAATCCTTGGTTATCTGAAAGGGAGTTTATCAGTAGTCCGTTAAAATAATATTTTAGATTTAAGAATTCTACGGTAATCTGCTGTTTACTGGCAGTTGCAAAGGCAATACTGCCGCATAAGAAACTGACTAAGCAATAAATAAGAAGCAGCTTTTTAAGATTCATTACCATCATACCTCCCATAAACATGTCCTTAAATTTTATATGCCTGCAGTACGGCAGATATTCTTAAAATTTAAATTTGCTTAACTAAAAATAACTGGTAAATATAGGTAATTATTGCGTATTATTTTAATTTTTAGAGGAGTATGCCCTCTTTTGTCGAATTGAATCATAAAATGATGAAATGAAGAAGGGGCATATCTATTGAAAAAAATCATAATAAGTATTGTCGTTGTAACTGTCGTCATATTTGGTGCCTTTAGTTTTTGGGGAGGGAAGGAGGTTCTCAGTAATATTAAGGAACCTGCAAAAATAGAACCGGAGATAGAGGAAGAGGAAGAAAAGACCGTAGAAGTATTTACCCGGCCTTCTGAACCGGAAAAGCAACCGGAAGAAGAAATTGTGGAAGAACCTAAAGATGATTTGACATATGCTGAGGTTGTGCAGTTAATTGAAAATGATCAGAAAAAAACGGTTGATGATCCCGATGAGTTGCTGGTTTTAGTGAATAAAAACAATAATCTGGCCGATACATATACTCCCCAGGATTTAGTTAAACCTAACGTGCCTTTTTCATTTAGCGGTGATGATCCCAAAATGTACCTGCGCCGGGATGCGGCCCTGGCTTTAGAAAAGCTTATTACCAAAGCTGCCGAGGAAGGTATTCATTTAAACGCTGTTTCAGGCTACAGATCCTACGACAGGCAAAAAGCAATTTTTCTGGCCAATGTAAAAAAATATGGTTTTAAAAAAGCGAATACTTTTAGTGCGGTACCTGGCCAGAGTGAACATCAAACGGGCCTGGCCATGGATGTAAGTGCTTCTTCAGTCGGCAACGGATTAGTAATTAAATTTGGAGAAACAGCGGAAGGAATTTGGCTCAAAGAAAATGCCCATTTATTTGGGTTTATTATCAGGTACCCCCGGGAAAAGGTAGCGGTAACCCAATATCAATATGAACCGTGGCATATTCGTTATGTAGGTATTGAGCCTGCCTTGCGGATCAAATCTGCCAATTTAACTTTAGAGGAATATTTAGGAGAGGCCTAAAAAAAGAGAAGCATCTTAACTAAGGTGCTTCTCTTTTTATGATAAGATTTGAGCCGGCATATGATAACAATAAGGCATGCAATAAATAAAGAGGATTAAGTATGTTGGGCGGGATAAATATGGTAATCTAATGATAGTAATGACGATAGTTTCACTAAAAATAAGGGTAAATATTTTTTTAGAGGAATATTATTTTTGGCTGGCTTTAATCCCGGGAATTTTTAAATCCTGAAAGAATTGGGAGTGAAGGACATGAGAGAAGCTGTTCCCCTGATTGAGGTACAAAAATTGAGCAAGGAATATAAAATGGGGGAAGTAACCGTTAAGGCGCTGGCCGGGGTTGATTTGGTGATAAATAAGGGTGAATTTATTGTCATCCTTGGCCCCAGCGGTTCAGGGAAGAGTACCCTTATGAATATAATAGGCGGGATGGATGTACCAACATCAGGCAGCGTAAAATTTAAAGGCAAGGATATCGCTGCTTTTCATGAAAAGGAATTGACTGTTTATCGCCGGGACCAAATCGGTTTTATATTCCAATTTTATAATTTAATACCCAGCCTGACTGCTCTGGAGAATATTTCCATAGCGGCCCAACTGGTTACAAGGCCGCTTTCATCTCTGGAACAACTGGAGTTGGTCGGCCTTGAGGGGAGGGCCTCTTCCTTCCCCTCTCAGTTAAGCGGGGGTGAGCAGCAAAGGGTCGCCATAGCCCGGGCTATCGTTAAAGACCCTGAGCTCTTATTATGTGACGAGCCCACCGGAGCACTTGACAGCACTACCGGTAAGAAGGTTTTACAGGTTCTGCTGGATATTAATCAAAAGCAGGGGAAGACCGTAGTCATCATTACCCATAACGGGGATATCGGTAAAATTGCCGGCCGGATTATTAAGATGGCCGATGGGAAAATAAGCGAGGATATCACAAATCACCGGCGGGAAGAAATTGAAAGGATTGGGTGGTAGATGGGTAGCCTTTTTACAAAGCTGTGGCGGGAAATCATCTCCGCCCGGGGACAATGGATCGCGGTGATCATAATCGTTATGGTAGGGATTATCGCTTTTAACAGTACCTATGTATCTTTTCAAAATTTGAAAATTTCCCAGGAAAGCTATTATAATCAAGCGCATTTTGCTGATTTGTGGTCCCAGGTTACCCGAATACCCCAGGCGGTTTTACCCGAAATGGAAACGGTACAAGGAGTTGCAGGGGTTGAGGGCAGAGTAACTCTGGAGGTTTCTCTGGAAGTTCCCGGCAAGGAAGCGGAGAGGGTCTATGGCCGTATCCATTCTTATGATCCGGAAAATCCCTACCTGAACCGCCTTCACTTAGAGAGGGGCCGTCTTTCGACCGATCCTTACACCGAAGTCTTACTGGAAAAGCAGTTCGCGCAAATTCACGGCATTATTCCTGGTGATAAGATCCGGCCAATTGTCAACGGGAAAAAATATTCCTTTACCGTTGTGGGGATCGTTGCCAGCCCGGAGTATATTTATCCCATGCGCAGCGGCAAAGATATTTTCCCTAACATAGAAAATTTCGGGATTATTTATGCTTCCTACAGTCTTGCGAAAGACCTCTGGAAGTATGATGAGGGATACAATGAGCTTTTGTTTGCCTTAGATGAAAGTGCAAATACTCAGCAAGTCGTTAAGGAATTGGAAAAAGAGCTTGAGAGGTTTGGGCTGTTAAGTATTGTAGAGCAAAAAGACCAGCTTTCCAACCGGATATTGGAAGCCGAATTGGAACAATTAGAAAAAATGGCGGTCGTTTTACCTATTCTTTTTCTGGGTGTTTCGTCGGTAATTATTTATATTTTATTAAATCGCATTATTGAAAATCAAAGGAGCCAAATCGGACTTTTAAAAGCCTTGGGATTTTCCCGTAAGCAGGTAATCGGCCACTATCTTTTCTACGGGCTGATAATCTGCTTGTGCGGGGGAATCGGCGGGGGAATACTGGGCCAGTGGTCGGGTGTTTCTTTGACGCAGCTTTATACCCAGTACTTTAATATTCCCGTTTTAAAAGGACAGGTGAATTGGCTGGTTTTTTGGCTGGGCATTTTCCTGGCCGTAGTTTTTTCCACTCTCGGCGGTTGGCGGGCTGCCAAAAAAATAACCCGCTTGACGCCGGCCCAGGCTTTAAGACCGGCGACACCAGCCTATCAGGGACGGGAAACCTTTTTGGAAAAGATACCCTGGTTCTGGAACAGTTTGGATTTAACCTGGCGATATGCTTTACGGAATCTGCTGCGGAATAAACAGCGAACATTATTCACCGTTTTAGGGGTAGCAGTTTCCGCCGGATTGATGATTACTGTCTCTTTTAGTCTTGATGCTATGGATTTTCTCCTGAATAAACACTTTAAAGATGCCCAAAGATACCAGCTGCGTTTAATTCTGGATAATCCTCTGGAAGCCGCGCCAATTTTACGGGAAATAGAAAATAAAGAAGGAGTAGAATACGCGGAGCCTTATTTAGAAGTTCCTGTGCAGATAGAAAACGGCTGGAGAAAAGAAGGCCTGCTGGTTGTCGGTGTGGTAAAGGACAGTCGTCTTTATCAATTAAAAGATGAAAATGATAAGCTGATTCCTCATATTCCCTCCCAGGGTTTAATATTATCGCACATTTGGCGGGAAAAACTTGGTCTGAAAAAAGGCGACTGGGTTAAGATTAAACCTTATCTGGGGCGGGATGATGAAAAAAAGATTCAGGTGCGGGGATTCACCAAACAATATTTGGAGTTTAATGGTTTTATGGACTTCTCCGACTTGAATAAGCTGATAGGTGAAGAGAAAATAACAAATAATATCTTAATAAAGAATAAACCGGACAGGACCGGGGCCATTCGGCGGGAACTTTTGGGACTCCCCCACACAGCATTTTTGGAGAGCAGCAGTTTTTTAAAAGATAAATTTCAGGAATATCTGGGATTAACCTATCTCTTTCTGGGGATTAGTATTTCTTTTGGGGGAGCAATTGCGGTCAGCATTATTTATGTTACCAACAGTATTAATTTGCTGGAAAGGCGTACTGAATTAGCCTTGCTGCGTACCCTGGGCTACAGTAATATTCAACTGGCCGGCATGATTTTCAAAGAAAATGCTGTTTTAAATATGATCGGTCTGGCGGCAGGTTTACCTCTGGGGCGAATCATGGCAGGGCTGATCAGTGAGGGTTACAACCAGGAGATTATGGTTATTCCTGTTGTTATTTATCCCAGGACATATTTTCTGGTAACGGCGGCACTAATAGCTTTTATGTTTATTTTGTTTTGGCCTAATTTCCAATATATTAAAAAACTTAACCTTGTTGAAGTTCTTAAAAACAGAGAAGGGTAGGGGATAAGATGGCGAAAAAGAAAATCCTTTTACTTGCGGCAGCTTTGATTCTGGCGGCAGCAGCCGGGGGTATTTACACCTTAAAATATCATTCTCTTCCGGTGGAAAGTTATGAGGTTGTAAAAAGAGATGTTAAAGAAGTAATTGAGGAAACCGGCAAGATAGAATTAATGAATAAACAAACTGTTACAACATTTCAGGGAGGTAAAGTAGAAAAACTGCAGGTTACCACCGGCGATCCCGTTAAAGAGGGGCAGATTTTAGGCTGGCTGGGACAAAGAACCGCTGTTTTAAGCCAACTGGCAGCTCTGGAGGATGCCTATGAGCTGGCTGAAAATAACTATCGCTATATTTTAACGGAAAATCCCGAATATAAAACTTTAAAGGCTTCTTTAGTGCAAGCGGAAGCGGCTTTTGATACCGCTCAAAGGGAATATGACCAGAATAAGTTATTATTTGCTGCGGGTGCGGTGAGCAAGGACGAACTAACTGCAGCGGAAAATGATTTAAATATAGCCCGGGAAAATCTGGCGGCAGCCAGAAGCCAGGTCACCGGTTCACGTCTGCAGAATATCGAAAAAGAAGCTTTATTTAATGTGGTCAATGCGCAAACAGAGCTTACAGTCATGAAAAAAAACCTGGATGATGTTCAGTTTATCGCTGAACTGGATGGCATTGTGACCAGGATTGTGACGGAAGAAGGGGAGCCGGCCCCCGCGGGCAGTACTGTTCTGGAAATAGGTAAGCTGGAGGAAAAGCAGGTGAAAGCAGAAGTATTAGCAGAAAAAATTAAGGATTTACAGGTAGGGCAGGAAATAGAAATCTATGGAGATCTCCTGGGAAAAGGGGAAATCCTCAAGGGGAGCATCAAGATAATTGCTCCTCAAGCAGTATTGACGTACTCTTTGCTGGGCGCGGAAGAATACCGGGTTCCCGTTTGGGTTAATTTAGCTGTCGAGGATGAAAGGCTGATTCCCGGAAGTCAGGTTGATTTAAACATTATCAAAGAAAGTAAAAAAGCTGTTTTGGTGGTTGATAGAGACGGTGTATTCACGCTGAACGATGCTGATTATGTTTTTGTAATCAAAAACGGCAGAGCTCAGTTGGCTAAAATTCAACTGGGGATAAAGGATGAAGATCTGGCCGAGGTTGTGGAAGGGCTGGAATTAGGGGATAAGATTATTATCAATCCGCCCTCTGAGCTGGAACCGGGTCAAAGGGTTAAGGTATAAGGGAAAGTTGAAAATGGAAGAATTGCTGATTGCATAAACACGAGCCGGAATCCCCCCAATAGCGAACGGACAACGAAAAAGTTTGCAGGTACTCTAGATACTACAGGGGGGTATTGTGTTATAATAAAGGAAAATATCCATTAAAAAGGGGAGGTTAAAATGGCAAAGGAAAAAACGGTTCGGCTGCAGGTTACAGGAATGACTTGTGCTGCTTGCTCGGCCCGGATTGAAAGAAGAGTTCCAAAACTGGAAGGCATCTTGGAGGTAAATGTCAATTTCGGAGCAGAAAAAGCCACGATAAAATACGATGCAGATGTTGTTAAATTAAAAGATGTTATTAACAAAATAATTGAAACCGGCTATGATGTCCCTACGGATAAAATAGACCTTAAAATTCAGGGGATGACTTGTGCCGCCTGCTCGGCCCGGATTGAGCGGGGATTAAATAAAATGGATGGTATTTTGGAGGCAGGTGTAAATCTGGCTTTAGAAAAAGCGGCTGTCCTTTATGTTCCCAGTGTGGTAACCCTGCAGGATATCAGGAAAAAAATTCAGGATATTGGGTATCAGGTTTTAGATCTCAGCGGGGAGGAAAATAAAGACAAAGAACAAGAAGCAAGGGCCAGAGAAATCAAAAGGCAAAGGAATTTATTTATTATTTCGGCCCTCTTTTCTTTGCCCTTGCTTTCCATGATGTTTATTGAGTGGTTTAATTTACACCAAGTTGCCCCGCATTTTTTAATGAATCCCGTTTTTCAGTTTATTCTCGCGACCCCTGTACAGTTCGGGGTAGGAAGCTACTTTTATATCGACGCTTTTAAAGCGCTGCGGGGTGGAAGTGCCAATATGTCTGTTTTAGTTGCCCTTGGTACTTCCGCTGCATATTTTTATAGCGTGGCGGCAACTTTTTTCAGTGATTTGGCAGGAACAAGTCATGTTTATTATGAGAGCTCTGCCATTATTATTACTTTAGTTATTCTGGGTAAACTTTTTGAGGCTCTGGCTAAAGGGCGTACATCGGAAGCGATAAAAAAGCTGATGGGCTTGCAGCCTAAAACTGCGAGAGTTATCAGAGACAATACGGAACAGGACATACCTGTAGACGATGTGATCGTAGGAGATATTGTCATCGTAAAACCGGGGGAAAGAATACCTGTGGACGGAATTGTGGTCAGCGGCCACTCCAGTGTTGATGAATCTATGCTCACCGGGGAAAGTATTCCGGTAGACAAAAAAGAAGGCAGTGAGGTAATCGGAGCAACCATCAATAAACACGGCAGCTTTCAATTTAAGGCTACTAAAGTGGGCAGGGATACGGCTCTGGCTCAAATCGTCAAGGTTGTTGAAGAGGCTCAGGGCTCCAAGGCACCAATTCAGAGAATGGCTGATATTATCTCGGCTTATTTTGTACCTGTTGTTGTAGGGATCGCTGCTGTTACTTTCCTTGTTTGGTATTTTCTTGTTACACCGGGGCAATTTAGCGAGGCTCTGCTGCCGTCCATAGCGGTTTTAGTAATCGCTTGCCCTTGCGCCTTAGGCCTGGCCACACCTACTTCCATAATGGTCGGTACCGGCAAAGGAGCGGAAAACGGGATCCTGATCAAAGGCGGCGAGCATTTGGAAAATGCTCATAAGATCAATACGGTTGTCTTGGATAAGACCGGAACGATTACCAAGGGAGAGCCGGAAGTAACAGATATTGTGGTAGCGGGAGAGTTTGCCGAAAGGGAATTTTTAAGAATGGCTGCCGCAGCAGAAAAAAACTCAGAACATCCCCTGGCTGAGGCCATCATAAAATATGCCCGGGAGCGAGATGTTGATCTTCCCGAAGTTTCTCAGTTTCAGGCGGTTCCGGGGCATGGTATTATCGTAAATGTTGAGAATAGCCAGGTTTTAATCGGTAATCGGAAGCTAATGGCAGATATGAAAATTGCTTTGGGCGGGATAGAAGAGAGTGCCGATCAATTAGAAGGGGAGGGTAAAACCGCTATGCTGGTAGCGGTTGAAGGCAAAGCGGCCGGGATTATTGCCGTTGCCGATACTGTAAAGGAAAGCTCGCAAGGTGCCATCAGAGAATTACAGGAAATGGGTCTTACCGTGATTATGATTACCGGTGATAACAAACGAACTGCCGAATCTATTGCCAAGCAGGCAGGAATTGCCAGGGTTTTAGCCGAAGTATTACCGGAAAATAAAGCTGCGGAGGTTAAAAGGCTAATAGAAGAGGGTAAAAATGTGGCCATGGTAGGAGACGGGATCAATGACGCGCCTGCTTTAGCCACAGCCAGTGTCGGTATTGCCATAGGTACAGGTACCGATGTTGCAATAGAAGCCGGTGATATCACTCTGATCAGCGGGGATCTTCATGGGATTGTGGCGAGCATTAAGCTAAGCAAGGCCACTATGCGGAATATTAAACAAAACTTATTCTGGGCGCTTTTCTATAATACACTGGGAATACCCATTGCAGCTTCAGGCCTGCTTTCACCGGTGATAGCCGGAGCTGCTATGGCCTTTAGCTCCGTTTCTGTTGTTAGTAATGCTTTAAGGTTAAAAAGGTGGAAATATCATCCTAAATATTAGAAGTGGAGGAGAAGCGAAATGGTTTCTGGATTAGTTAAGGAATGGAACAAAGTCGAACTGCCTAAAATGATTAAGGTCAGACAAAAATTCTCCGGATCTGTTTTGGAGAATATGCGGGAGGAAATTCATAGTCAGTTCAAAGCGGCAGAACTCGCCAAAAGGCTTAAACCAGGGGCAAAGATCGCTGTTGCTGTAGGCAGCAGAGGGATTCATGGCATTGATAAAATCACTAAAGAAGTTGTAGAACTTCTCAAGGAAAATAACTTTGCGCCTTTTATCATACCTGCCATGGGCAGCCATGGCGGGGCTACTCCGGAAGGACAAAAAAAAATACTGGAACAATATGGAATAAATGAAGAGACTATGGGGGTTCCTATTACTTCCTCCCTGGAAGTAGTGGAAGTGGGTAAGGTCACAGTCCCGTCCGTTCCGGAAGAATTCCCCGTATTTGTCGATAAAGCCGGATTTAATTCTGACGGGATCGTAGTAATAAACAGGGTTAAACCTCATACTTTGTTCAGGCATGAGGTAGAAAGCGGCTTAATGAAAATGCTTACGATTGGGTTAGGTAAACATCAAGGGGCTACCATGGCTCATCAGCAGGGTTTTGATAAGTTTGGGGAAATAATCCCGGCAGTAGGACAGGAAATCCTGGCCAAAGCTCCCATCTTCTTCGGTGTGGGGATAGTAGAAAATGCTTTTGAAGAAACTACGGAGATAAGAATTGTGCCCCGGGAAGATTTTGTCCGGGTTGATAAGGAGTTATTGGCAAAAGCCCGGGATCTGATGGGGAGAATTATGCTTCCGGAGTTAGATGTGCTGGTGATCAAAGAAATCGGGAAGGAATACAGCGGAGACGGTATGGACCCTAACGTTGTCGGCCGCTATTTGAATCCGGAAATCAAACCGGATATAAAAATACAAAAAATTGTTGTCCTCGATTTATCGGAAAAAACTAAGGGTAATGCAACGGGACTGGGTTCAGCCGATGTCATTACCAAAAGGCTTTATGATAAGCTGGATTTATTGAAAACTTATATTAATGTCTATACCTCTACCGCTTTGCATGGCGGGCGCATTCCCTTTATCATCGATACTGACGAAGAAGCGCTGCAGGTAGCCTTGACCTCATGTGTCCGTGTCAATCCTAAAAAATACAGGCTCGTTTATATTCCCAATACTCTGTTCTTAGAGCACTTGTGGGTTTCAGAATACCTGGCGGGTCAATTAAAGGATGATCCTAATTTCGAGATTATCGGTGAACCGGAAAGCATCCGGTTTGATCATGAAGGCAATATCATCAATTTACCTTTTTAAGAAATTTGCCAAGGAAGAACTAAAAATCTGATATCTTACTCAGGTTACTTCCTGGTTTCTAAAATACCTGTGTGTATATTTATTAATTTCATCATGGCGGCTGCCAGGGCCCTGGAGCTGCCGACACTTCTAAAAAACCGACACCGTCGGTTTTTTTTGTAACCAAATAAGCCTTCCTTTCATATATTAAAAATGCAAATAAGGATTTGAGGACAATGGCGCCCTCGAAACGTTTAAAAATGTTTCTTGATGCGCCTTTTTCTTTTAATAATTAAAGGAAGGTGAGAAACTTATGTGTGGTATAACCGGTTGGATTGACTGGACTAATGACTTATCTCAGAAAAGGCTGTTAATTGAAAAGATGACGGAAACGCTCTCTCACAGAGGACCGGACGATAAAGGTATTTTTTTAACAAAACATGCGGCTTTAGGACACCGGCGTTTAAGTGTCATCGACCTGGAAAGAGGAAAACAGCCCATGACCCGCAAGGGTAAAAATAATACTTTTACCGTTGTTTATAACGGCGAGTTGTATAATACGGAGGAGATTCGCCGGGAGTTGAAAAACCGCGGGTATTATTTTGAGAGTCATTCCGATACCGAGGTGCTCTTAGATGCTTATATTGAATGGGGTAGTGAATGTGTCCGCATGTTTAACGGAATTTTTGCTTTTGCTATTTGGGATGAAAAGGAGGAAAAGTTATTTTTAGCAAGGGATAGGTTTGGGGTGAAGCCGTTATTTTATGCAGTAATAGAAAATAAGCTGATCTTCGGGTCGGAGCTAAAAGCCCTGCTGGCCCATCCCCTGGTAAAACCTGAAATTGATCAGGAAGGTTTAGCTGAAATATTTTCTTTAAGCCCTTCCCGAACGCCAGGTCATGGTGTATTCCGTAATGTCAAGGAAATTAGACCAGGATGCTGTGCCTTCTTTGACCGCGGCGGACTGAAGACCCGTGCTTACTGGCAATTGCAGAGCTCTCCCCATGAGGATGATTTGGAGACAACCACGGGAAAAGTGCGGGAACTGGTGATTGATGCGATTCAACGACAGCTTGTCTCTGACGTGCCTGTGTGTACCTTTTTGTCGGGAGGATTGGATTCCAGTGCGATAACTGCAGTTGCGGCAGATTATTACCGGCGTAATGGCTTAGGCAGGTTAAGAAGTTTTTCCATAGATTATGTGGATAATGATCAATATTTTACCGCCAGTGACTTTCAACCCAATTCTGATAGTGAATGGGTGGGGCGGGCGGTAGAAGCCTTAGATACAGACCATTACAATATCTATTTTGATACTCCCCAGCTGGTAGATACTTTGGGTAAAGCAGCATTTTACAGGGATTTACCCGGTATGGCTGATATAGATTCTTCTTTATATCTTTTCTGCTGTGAAATTAAAAAACATGCTACAGTAGCATTATCGGGGGAATGTGCT
>JBMNCQ010000036.1:0-108699 GCA_049366715.1 Peptococcaceae bacterium
ACCTATTTCCCGGGGATAACGTTGTGGCTGCCTAATTTGTTAATTAAGTAAATAATGATCAAATTTTAAGGTAATAATTGTATATATTATGGATTTGAAAATTAACTGGGAACAATACTAGCCGTATGCGGTTTATTAAATTAAAATTTGCAAATATATTAAAAAGAAAATTATTCCCGGAAAAATAATTGAAAAATAATCCAGCATTGAATAGACTAAAATGAGATGTAAAAATATAAATATATCTAAAATAAATTATTCTTAAGGAGTGGAATCTTATGTCAATGCGGGAATTCAGTCTTAAATACGGTAAAGGTGCTGTATCTTTTAAGATCCCGGAAGAAAGTTTACTTCAGGAAGTATTGGGCTCGGACTATCCGGCCTTACCTGATGTAAAAGGTGCTTATAAATATGCTCTGGAGCATCCCATCGATTGTCCGCCGCTAAAGGAAATAGCGAAAAAGGGAGATAAAGTCGCCATAACGGTAAGTGATATTACCAGAGCCTGGCAGAAAAATTGTCTAACCCTGCCGATTTTAATTGATACTTTAAATGAAGCCGGTGTTAGAGATGAAGATATTACAATCGTGATAGCCGTTGGTGGACACAGAGCAAATACGGAAAAAGAATTTATGGAATTATGTAGTGAAGAGGTATTTAAAAGAGTAAAAATAGTAAACCATGATGCTTGGGATTCTGATAATATGGTTTACTATGGAAAAACAAGCAGAGGTACAGAAGTTTCTGTAAATAAAATAATTGCCGAAGCCGATAAAGTAATCTTAACGGGCGGCATAATTTATCATTACATGGTTGGTTACGGCGGCGGAAGAAAGAGTATTTTACCGGGTGTAGCCGCCATAAAAACGATTCAGCAGAATCATTTGTGGGCATTAGGGCCTGAATTGGGCTCTGGCTCAAATCCCCGTTCCCAATCCAAATACACCAAAGGTAATGAGTGCCATGAGGATATGATGGAAATCGCGGCCTTTGTAAAGCCGGACTTTTTAGTGAACATTGTGCCTAATCCCAAAGGAGAAATTTCCGGTGTGTTTGCCGGCAACTGGGTATCTGCCTGGCTGGAGGGCACTCAATTAGTTGATAAGATTTATGGAATTGGTATTGAGGAAGAGGCTGATATCGTTATTGCCACAGCCGGAGGTTATCCCAAAGATATTAATTTGTATCAAACGGGAAAAACAATGGATAACGCATTTTATGCGATGAAAAAAGGCGGAGTTTCAATTATAATCTCTGAGTGCCCTGATATTATGGAACCTCAGGAATTTACGGAATGGTTTAAATATGAAACTTTCTTTGACTTAGAAAAGGCTTTACGTGAAAATTTTACTATCCCGGGATGGGTGGCTTTTAAAGAAGTTGAATGCAGTGAAAAAGGAACTTTTATTCTTTTGACTAAAGAAGAGAATTTTGACTTTGCGAAAAAAGCGAAATTAATACCTGTATCTAATATTGAAGATGCCTTAAAAATAGCTTATGAAAAATGTGGTGTAAAAAGCCCGAAAATTACAGTGATGCCTCAAGGGGCCAATACTTTCCCAATTTTAAAAAACAGATAATAATAAATAATAACCTGGTCCGGACTATAGATTACAAGGGACGGTTATAAGGGGCAATAATTAAAGGTAAATAGAGTACAAGCGAATACATTATTAATTAGGAGGAAAAAAAATGAGTAAATGGGAAACACCTGCAAAAGAAGCTACTTCAAGAAAGAAGGTAACAATTCCTACCCTAATGGAGAAAAAAGCCAAAGGGGAAAAAATAACCTTCTTAACTGCATATGATTATCCTACTGCAGTCATTGAGGACAAGGTAGGTATTGACCTGATTCTTATCGGCGATTCATTAGGTATGTGTGTTTATGGTTTTGATGGCACACTTCCGGTAACTATGGATATGATGGTCAACCATTCTAAGGCAGTAAGAAAAGGAGCGCCCAGCAGTTTTGTAATAGGTGATATGCCTTATATGTCCTATCAAATTACAATTGAAAAAGCTATCGCCAATGCCGGAAGGCTTATGCAGGAAGCTGGCGTAGACGGTGTAAAGCTTGAGGGTGGAGTAGAGATGGTGGATACCATTAAAGCGCTGAGCCGGGCAGGAATTCCCGTTATGGGGCATATTGGCTTAACTCCCCAGTCCGTATCCATGCTGGGTGGTTTTAAGGCTCAGGGCAGAGACGTAGCTGCTGCTCTTAAGCTCATTGAAGATGCTAAAGCTTTAGAAGAGGCAGGCTGCTTTGCAATTTTATTGGAAGCTATCCCTGCTGAAGTTGGTCAGATCATAACTGAAAGAGCCAAAATTCCTATTTTAAGTATCGGTGCCGGTCCCTATTGTGACGGGCAGGTTTTGGTTGTTCATGATGCATTAGGCTTCTTTGGCGGGCACGTAGCGAAGTTTGTTAAACAATATATTAATATGAATGAAATTATCGAAGAAGCATTAACGAAATATAAAGAGGATGTAGAACAGGTGAATTTCCCAGGACCCGAACACTGCTATAAAATCAAAGAAGAAGAATTAGCAAAATTAAAAGAGGCATTAAAAGATAAATAAATGATAAACGCTAAGGTACTGTCAATAGTCTTTTGTTTTTTAAACAAAAGACTAAATTTTTAAAAAGGTGGCTGAGCTATGAGTAAAACTAAAGTACCGATTCCTAAATTTAAGGAATATAAGCAAGAGGGTAAAAAGGTTACTATGATCACAGTTTATGATTACCCTATGGCGGCTCTGGTTGACCAGTCCGAAGCGGAAATGATTTTAGTGGGAGACTCTTTAGGGATGGTCGTTTTGGGATATGACGATACGGTCCCTGTTACAATGGATGAAGTTATTCATCATTTAAAGGCTGTAAAAAGAGGCGCCAAGAATACGATTGTAGTTGGCGACATGCCTTTTATGTCCTATCAGGCCAGTGTTGAAGATGCTGTAAGAAATGCAGGGAGACTTGTCAAAGAAGGCGGCGCAGATTGTGTTAAATTAGAAGGCGGTTTACCTGTTGCGCCTAAAATAAAAGCCATAGTCGATGCCGGGATACCGGTAGTGGGACATATTGGTCTTACTCCTCAAAGTGCCAGTCAATTAGGAGGTTTTAAAGTTCAAGGCAAAAGTAAGGAAGATGCAGAAAGGCTGTTAAAAGAGGCGATAGCAATAGATCAGGCCGGAGCTTATGCGATGGTCTTAGAGTGTATTCCTGCATCTTTAGCGAAAATGATTACGGCAAATGTTAAAGCCAATACGATTAGTGTGGGGGCCGGTGCTGATTGTGACGGTCAAAACTTAAACGGGTATGATATTTTAGGCTTGTTTGATAAATTTGTGCCAAAGTTTGTCAAGCAATATGCCAAACTGTCAACGCCGATCACGGAAGCTTTTACTCAATTTACCAAGGAAGTAAGGAGTGGGGAATATCCCCAGCAAAATCATTGTTTTACTATGGCTGATGAAGACCTTCCAAAACTTTATTAATATTAATAAGGGGGAAGAATTATGCGGAGTGATATTGTAAAAAAGGGACCCGAAAGGGCTTCGCACCGGTCCTTGTTCTATGCCCTGGGATACCGGAAGGAAGATATCCGGAAACCTTTAATCGCAGTTGTGAATGCCCAAAACGAAGTTGTGCCGGGCCATCTTAACCTGGGTCAAATATCCCAGGCAGTGAAAGATGGAATAAATATTGCAGGCGGTCTGCCGATGGAATTCCCCGTAATCGGAATATGTGACGGGATCGCCCAGGATCATGTCGGTATGAAATATCCGTTAGCCAGCCGGGAACTGATTGCTGATTCCATTGAAGCCATGATCAACGGACATGGTTTTGATGCAATGGTTTTGGTTACGAATTGTGATAAAATTACGCCTGGCATGTTAATGGCGGCGGCTCGCCTTGATATCCCGAGCATTTTAGTATGTGGTGGTCCGATGCTGGCCGGTAAGGTCAAGAAGACGTCAAAAATGGTTTGTTATAATGATGTAGTAGAAGCGGTAGGGGCTTATAAAGCCGGGAAAATAACCGATGCGGAGCTGGATGAAATTGAAGTTAGCTCATGCCCGGGATGTGGTGCATGTGCTCAATTAGGTACAGCAAATACGATGAATATCGTTGCGGAAGCATTGGGAATGTCCTTGCCTAATTGTGCCACGATTCCTGCGGTGACCTCAGAAAGAATAGCCATGGCCCGGCAAACCGGCAAAACGATAATGGAGTTAATCAAAATGGATCTCCGGCCTTCTAAAATTATGACTTCCGATGCTTTTGCAAATGCCTTGGCGGTAGATTTAGCGGTGGGAGGGTCTACAAATACATGTCTGCATATACCTGCAATTGCTCATGAGCTGGGTGTTGATTTACCTATTGAAAAATTTGATGAAGTGAGCAACAAAGTGCCCCATCTAGTAAAAATGAAACCGGCAGGCAATCATTTCGTCGATGAATTTCATTATGCAGGCGGAGTCCCTGGCGTGCTGAAAGAATTAAGCCGAAAAGGATTGATTAAACCGGATTGTATTACCGTATCTACCCGGACCGTAAAAGAAAATATTGCCGAGGCGGAAGTATATGATTATGAAATAATCAGACCTCTGGATAAGCCTTACTCACCTACAGGAGGGATTGCAGTTCTTTTTGGAAATCTAGCTCCCGAGGGGTCGGTTGTCAAGCAAATAGCTGTTTTACCTGAAATGCTGCAGCATCAGGGACCGGCTAGGGTTTTTGATGATGAACAGGATGCTGTAAAGGCTATTTTTGCCGGGGATATTTCCCCGGGAGACGTTGTTGTAATTCGCTACGAGGGACCTAAAGGCGGCCCGGGAATGAGGGAAATGCTTACAGCAACTTCAGCTATTGTGGGAGCAGGCTTGGACAAAGAGGTTGCCCTGATCACTGACGGGAGGTTTTCCGGAGCAACCAGGGGAGCAGCCATCGGGCATATATCACCGGAAGCAATGGAAGGGGGAGCCATTGCTTTAGTGGAAGAAGGTGATATGATAAAGATTGATATCGTTAACAAACAGTTAGAACTGTTCGTAACCGATGAAGTTTTAAGAGAGAGAAAAGTAAAATGGAGCAGGCCTGTGCCTAAGGTGAAAAGCGGCTTCTTAAGCCGTTATGCTAAACTGGTGTCTTCAGCCAGCAAAGGCGCAGTTTTAGAATAGTAAAGATCAGGTCCGGTTAAATCCGGACCTGATCAATCTAGGGAAAATTGCAGATAGGTATGAAAGTTTCTTGCTAAAAAATGTCCGGTATATTAAGATAGAGTTAAAGTAAAATCAAATCAATAAGTTCCAGTATTTACAGTTGACATTCTTTTAAATAAAATATATAATGAATTTTGTCGCTGGTAATTGGGGGCGATTAGCTCAGCTGGGAGAGCACCTGCCTTACAAGCAGGGGGTCGGCGGTTCGATCCCGTCATCGCCCACCAAAAATGAAGTCGGAAGTTAGCAAGGAAAGTCGGAATATTAATCAGACTTCCGGTATCTGACCTCCGGCGTCCATGTGGAGCTGTGGTGTAGCGGTTAACATGTCGGCCTGTCACGCCGAAGACCGCGGGTTCGATTCCCGTCAGCTCCGCCATATTTGCCTCGATAGCTCAGTCGGTAGAGCAGAGGACTGAAAATCCTCGTGTCGGTGGTTCGATTCCGCCTCGAGGCACCATCATCTGCGGAAGTGGCTCAGTGGTAGAGCATCGCCTTGCCAAGGCGAGGGTCGCGAGTTCGAATCTCGTCTTCCGCTCCAAAAAAAGACTGGTTATGGCCAGTCTTTTTTTATTAAGAATAATAATGGGAGAAAAGAATTATGAAAGAGCTGCAAGCCTTACTAAAAATAGTTAATGAAGTAAGTGGATTTATTCAGGACAATTACTATAAAAATCAAGCAAAATTTTTAAAGCAATATGACCATGTAAATGTTTCCGGAGATTTGCAAAAGGGAATTGATGAAATTGTAAATGAGAAAATAATCACTTTAATAAAAGAAGCAAATATCCCTGCTGTTATAATCAGTGAAGAAACCGGGATAATTAAATTAGTTGCAGAGCCGGAATATTTTTTATTATTGGACCCGATTGACGGCTCCAATAACGTGAGACCTTGGTTTACACCCCAGCCAAATTTGGTCATTTCGCTGGGACTGGGTTTGCTGAGGGATTTAAAAAATAAAGGACTAGATGCGATAGAGATAAGTATTGCCGGAGAAATTTTTTCGCCTAATATTTATTATTCTCTTAAAAATGAAGGGGCTTTTTTTACAAATAATATCGTAAAGCATAAATTGATTCCTGCCCTTAATTGTAATATGCGTCACATCCCGGTGATCGGATTAGATCTTGACAAAAAAGATATTTTCTCCGGGGAATTGCAAAAAGTAGTTTCCCAAAAAATACTGGTAAGAAGATTGGGGTCAACGATTTTAGATCTTTGTCAGGTTGCTTCCGGACAATACGATGCATATATCAGCGAAGGCAAAAGACTTAAAATTACGGATGTTTGTCAGCCGTATGCCTTAATAACCGCGGCAGGTGGTTTTATGAAAGTAATACCTTATTATAACGGAAAAATATTGCGGCAGAATTTTCTTTATGACTGCCTTGAAAATGAGAAGCTTCTTAATGAGATACGTTTCACGATTATTGCTGCCGGCAATGAAGTATTATTGCAGGAATTGCAGGAGTTACTTAAATTAAACGATGCCTGAATTTGGTTGTTGACTCTTGATCTATTGCATGATAAAATAAGTTTTGTCGCAGCGAGAGAATAATATCAAAATAAACGCTGATGCTGCACTAAATGTTATATAAAAAGTATAGGTATGGCGACATAGCCAAGCGGTAAGGCAGAGGACTGCAAATCCTTTACGCCCCGGTTCAAATCCGGGTGTCGCCTCCATTAAGTGCCGGGGTGGCGGAACTGGCAGACGCACAGGACTTAAAATCCTGCGGGCCTTAAAGCCCGTACCGGTTCGATTCCGGTCCCCGGCACCATTTCAAACGAATAACTTTGCTAAAAATAACTGTTGCGTACAATTGTTTAACCTGCTATACTATCAAAGTAATCTGAATATTGTCCATGCCGGGGTGGCGGAACTGGCAGACGCACAGGACTTAAAATCCTGCGGGCCTTAAAGCTCGTACCGGTTCGATTCCGGTCCCCGGCACCAAAATCGCTTTTATAGGAATTGAGAAATCATCCTAGAGAAGCGATTTTTTTGTGCTATATTATCATACATAATCGATAAATAAATGTAATGGAGTATGGTTTATTTGGATGATAAACTGGAACGCTGTAAAGGTGGAGAAGATATGTCTTCATTTAGAAGCAAATTAAAATGGAAATATATAAAGAGAAATAAAAACTATATCATTTTATTGAAGAATGCTTAACTCTTAAATAAGTTAAGCATTTCTGATGTAATATTCGCTTGCTAGCGGCGAAAAACCTTATTTTATACGGGTTTTTGAGAGAATACTCGTACCAATAGATGTTTGTAAGAACAAACAAAGAACAGACCGATTATAAGTCGGTCTGTTCTTTGTTATACAATACTACTTTTAATCTTATGCAAAACATGGTAAAATTTTGTAAATTGTAAAATAGGAGGGATATTGTTGAAGTGGGCTGAACTTCTTTCGGAGAAACGTTTGGGAGGAAAGATAATCGTTGATTCTTTCACTGAAGAAAAATATCCTCGCAGTGAATTTGCAAAAGATTATCGACGCATCATAGCCAGCGCATCTTTTCGTCGTTTACAGGACAAGACACAAGTTTTTCCATTAGATCAGAGCGATTTTGTTAGAACAAGATTAACTCATTCTTATGAAGTAGCTACATTGGCAAAAACACTGGGTATGATGCTACTTTCTGTAATTCAATCCAAGGAGGGCAATAATAAAGTCATAATTAAAGATATCCCTGATATTCTCACATGTGCAGGGCTGCTACATGATATAGGTAATCCGCCGTTTGGACATTTTGGTGAAGAGGTTATAAAAAAATGGTTTCCGTCAAATCTAAAAAATTACTCTATATGCTTGGAAGATGATCATAAGGAAGAATCATTAAATCAAATATTGATTCGAATTCATCAGTTGGATTTATTACATTTTGATGGGAATGCCCAAGCATTACGTGTATTGACAAAATTGCATTTTCAAGATGGCGACTACGGATTGAATTTAACAAGTTCGGTTCTAAACACATTAATAAAATATCCCACAGCTTCTGATGAAGTCAAATCAAAGCAAGATAAAGAGTACTCTATTTTTAAGAAAAAAATGGGATATACCGATGATGATCGAGTTTTCTATGATAAAATATCTAGTAATACAGGAACTTATAGTAATCGGCATCCCCTTGCATTTGTATTAGAAGCAGCAGACGATATTGCATATAAAACGGCTGATATTGAAGATGGGTTTAAAAAAGGGCTATTTACATTGGACGAGCTTCTTCTTTATATCAAGAGGCGAATTCAACATTATGAAGAAGAATATCCGCAAGATACAACTATTAAATATGTAAACCAGCTATTTGAAAGACTGGAAGTTTTTCGTAAAGAAGGACAAGGAAGCAAATACCAAAAGAAAATTAACAATCCAGACCTATATGCTATTCAAAACTGGGTTCCATATGCTCAAGAATGGTTAATGTATTGTGCTATTTTTAGATTTGATAGGGCTTATGATCAAATAATGGATGGCACATATGAGCATGATTTATTTTCTAGGACTAATCATGACCTATCGGTTCAAATTATTGACGATATTATGAAGAATTTTATTTTCCCAAACCGTAGTATAGTGAAATTAGAGTTAGCAGCAAATACTATTCTATCAAATTTATTAGATAAGTTTGTCAAAGCCGCTATTTACCATGATGGCAAGTACAGTAGTAACAAATGCGTAGAAATACAGGCTTATGAGAAATTGTATCAACTGATTTCGGATAATTATCGTGAAGCATACAAGTTATCGTTTCAACGTTGCTGTGCGGGTAATACAGACGTTAAAGCTGTGCGGGAATATGATATTTATCTGCGGCTGTTATTAGTCGTTGACTATATTAGCGGCATGACAGATTCTTATGCTAAGTCTCTGTATCAAGAGTTAAATGGTATATATGGTTTGAGTGGTATATATTAATTAATATAATTATTTGTGTAATATTCGCTCGCTCGTGCCGGAGATTTAATATGGGTTTCCGAGCTTATTCTTATGAACACTCGTCTAAGAATAACCCAGTACATTAGGTACCGGGTTATTTTAGTTTTGTGTTATAAATATCCGAAAAGTTAGAGCAAGTTTGAAATGATAAAAAAATATTTAATGATAGATAGTATTTACTATCTTGACGCTGGTTAAATTTTCCTAATATACTACAATAAAAAAAAACTATGTTGTTATAGTACAGATTTTTAAGTATAGCTAGGATAAAAATGTCTTCAATGTTTGCTAACTTAATTTAAGTTTTATATTTAGCAGCCTTACTGAGCGGACTACTCCACAGCCGTTACTTTAAAAATTTGACTTAGTGTTTGAGAAATAATTTAGAGGTTTAGGAGGAGAAAATGACAAATAATTTAGCTGATCATCCGTTCCCGGCTGATACGGAGCTACCGAGTAGCGCAGACTTTTTAAAAGCTCAAAATGATTTGCAAGGTATTGTGGAAAATACGAATCTTATTTATAGTAGGTTTTTTAGCCGAGAATATCATAATCAGGTTTATATCAAACCTGAGAATTTGCAAATAACCGGTGCATTTAAAATACGGGGTGCTTATTATAAACTTAATAAATTAACTGCAGAGGAAAAACAAAAAGGATTGATTGCTTCGTCAGCAGGCAACCATGCTCAGGGAGTAGCCTATGCAGCACAAAAGCTGGGTATTAAAGCAACAATAGTCATGCCGAAAACAACGCCTTTAATCAAGGTAGAAGCTACCAAAAAGTATGGTGCAAGTGTGATGCTCTATGGGGATTGCTATGATGATGCTTCTGAAAAAGCCGTAAGTTTAGAAAAAGAGCAAGGCTATACCTTTATCCATCCTTTTAACGATTTAGATGTTATTACAGGTCAGGGCACGATTGCCATGGAGATTCTCCAGCAGCTTAATGATATTGACTACATAATTGCTCCCATCGGAGGAGGAGGGCTTATTAGCGGGATTGCACTGGCCGCAAAAATGTTAAAGCCCGGGATAAAAATTGTAGGAGTAGAACCGGAAGGCGCCAAATCCATGCAAGCATCTTTGGAACTAAATAAGATTATAAACCTGGAAAAGGTAACGACAATTGCTGAAGGGGTAGCTGTAAAAAGACCGGGAGATCTTACTTTCTCAATTATCAAAGATTACGTTGACGATATTATTACCGTTTCTGATTTTGAAGTAATGGAGGCCTTTTTATTACTTTTGGAAAAGGAAAAACTTATCGGAGAAAACGCGGGCGTACTGTCTCTGGCAGCGTTAAAAAAAATGAAAGCAGCACATAAGAATATTGCCTGTGTGGTGAGCGGGGGGAACATTGATGTCTTAACAATATCTTCTCTGATTAGCCGCGGACTGGTTTCACGAGGCAGGATATTTTGTTTTTCCGTTGAATTGCCGGATATCCCCGGACAGCTGTTAAATATTTCGGAAATTCTGGCCAGGATGAATGCAAATGTAATTAAACTTGATCATAACCAGTTTAAAACATTAGACCGGTTTATGCAGGTTCAACTTGAAGTAACTGTTGAGACCAACGGTCATAAACATGTAGGGGAAATTATTGCTGAACTTAATAAAGGCGGGTATAAAGTTGTAAAAGTGGTATAAAATCATGCTGCTTGGCTTAAGTATTATGCTCTGTATGGTCCCCGCTATTTATTTCATTGACAGCATATTTATTTTTAGATTCCGCAACACTAGCAAGAAAAGCATCTGTGAACTTTTTAACTTGCTGTTTCCGGATATTTATTATCATCTTTCTGTCGGCGAAGCTGCAGCAAATTTATAAGAACGTGGAATCTTAGTAAAAATTTCAGCACCAAATAGTTGCTTTTGCAGCTTGTGTGGGTTATAATTTTTTTAAAAGTGAATATTTCTTCGGGGCAAGGTGAGAAAGCGGTTAGCTTTCAAGTCCTGACCGGTGGTATAGCCCACGAGCCGTAAGGCATGAACTGGTGAAATTCCAGTGCCGACAGTAAAGTCTGGATGAGAGAAGAGAAGATATTGTATCCTATTTTGGATATGATTAACGCTTAATGATGTATAATTGCTCCTGAATATTTTCAGGAGCTTTTTTCATACATTACCGGCGATAATTAGCTATATTTTTTGCCGTCCGGCAAGAATATAGAAATGAAGCAGGTCTAAAGGCGCACCGGAGAAAGTAAAAGGTGCGCCTTTCTTTTATTTATCATGCAGAAGTTATTTGTCTGGCAATTTATTTCACTAAACTGATCAGCAGGTTTGTAAAGGAGGAAATCATGGAGGAAAAGTATATGAAGCTGGCCCTGGCTCTGGCCCGCAAAGCTGCCGGCCGGACTAGTCCTAATCCCTTAGTGGGAGCAGTAATCGTTAAGAATAAGCAAATAGTCGGGCAAGGTTATCATAGAAAAGCCGGTACTTTACATGCTGAAAGAATGGCCCTGAGAGAGGCCGGTGCAGAGGCGGCCGGAGCTGACTTATATGTTACTTTAGAACCCTGCAGCCATTATGGGAGGACCGGACCCTGTACTGAAGCTATTATTGAATCGAAAATAAAAAATGTCTATATTGCTGTTTTAGATCCTAACCCTTTAGTTGCCGGTAAAGGGCTTAAGAGATTACAAGAAGCCGGCATGGGTGTTCAAGTCGGTTTAAAAGCTCAGGAAGCAGCAAAATTAAATGAAATATTTTTTAAGTATATTACTACGAAAAGTCCTTTTGTTGCGCTGAAAACTGCTTGTTCTTTAGATGGAAAAATTGCAACTCAATCCGGTCATTCCCAGTGGATTACAGGCCAAGAAGCCAGAGCGTACGGACATATTTTAAGAAACCGCTATGATGCCGTCATGGTTGGGATAGGTACGGTGTTAGCTGATAATCCCGCTTTAAACTGCCGGGCGGAAGGAGGCAGAGATCCGGTCAGAGTTGTTGTTGACAGTAACCTGTCCATTTCTCCTGAAGCAAAAATCCTAAATTTAAATTCGCAGGCGCCAACGCTTATCGCAACTACAGAAAAATCTCCTGTACAAAAAAGAGTGCGCTTAACTGAAAAAGCAGAAATTCTGGTTGTAAATGATGGAGACCGGGTAGATCTAAAAAAATTACTTACCCTTTTAGGGAAAAAACAAATTACCGGCGTCCTGGTTGAAGGCGGTGCAAAACTTAACGGGGAACTGATCAGACATAATTTGATCGATAAATTCTATCTATTCTATGCACCAATGCTTATCGGAGGTCAAACGGCGCCGGGTTTTGCAGGGGGGGAGGGTCCGAAGCAGCTTGCTGGAGCCTTGAAACTTGGTGACTTATCTATGAAAAGGCTGGGCGGAGATTTTTTAATCACTGCCTATCCGGAAATAAAATGAGAAACTGGAGGAGGTGAAACTTTGTTTACAGGTTTAGCAGAAGAGCTGGGGACAATAAAGGCTGTTGACAGCGGACAGGCTTCGGCTCAATTGAAAGTTGCAGCAAGTATTGTATTGAATGAGGTCAGAGTAGGAGACAGTATTGCGGTGAATGGTGTTTGCTTAACAGTAGTGAAGTTTACCGACAATGGTTTTACCGCCCAGGTCATGGAAGAAACATTGAGGAAAACCAATCTTAAAGAGCTTAAGGCGGGGGATAAGGTCAATTTGGAAAGGGCCCTGAGAGTCGGGGAGAGATTAGGCGGGCATATTGTCAGTGGTCATATTGACGGCATTGGTCAAATTATGGAAAAAGCCAGGCATGATATTGCAATTGTGTTGAAGATAGCCGCAGCTGCAGATATTCTGGAAAATATGATACCGAAAGGGTCTATCTCCATTGATGGTATTAGCCTGACAATCGTTGAAGTAAATGATGATTATTTTACTGTTTCTTTAATACCCCATACCATGTTGCAAACTACCTTGGGAATTAAGCAAAAGGGAGCAATTGTTAATCTGGAGACGGATGTGCTGGGAAAGTATGTTAGGAGATTTCTGGATAATAATAACCGCACAAAAAATATACGAGATGTTTCCGTAAGTTTTTTAGCTGAGAACGGATTTCTCTAAAAGGGTGATATTATGGGAAAAAGTATGCAGTTTAATACAATTGATGAGGCTCTGGAAGATATTAAAGCAGGTAAAATGATTATCGTTGTGGATGATGAGGACAGGGAAAATGAAGGAGATCTGGTAATGGCTGCTGATAAAGCCGGCCCTGATGCAGTGAACTTTATGGCAGCATATGCCAGAGGCTTGATCTGCCTGCCGGTAACGGGAAAGCGGCTGGATGAATTAGAGATATCCCCCATGGTGAAAAATAATACGGATAATATGGGCACTGCATTTACGGTGTCTGTTGATGCTGCCGAAGCAACAACAGGAATTTCTGCTTATGAAAGAGCTTTGACAATTAAAAAAATGATCGCGCCGGATGCTGCTCCCCGGGATTTTAAAAGGCCGGGTCATATTTTCCCGTTAAGATACTGTGAGGGCGGGGTTTTAAAAAGAGCCGGACATACAGAGGCTTCTGTCGATTTAGCAAGACTTGCCGGGTGTTATCCGGCGGCAGTAATTTGTGAAATAATGAATGATGACGGCAGTATGGCCAGGGTTCCGCAATTGCTGGAATTTGCCCGAAAACATGGGTTAAAGATCATTACAATTGCCGGGTTGATCCAATATCGCCGGCAGCATGAAAAGCTGGTGGAAAAAGTAGCGGTTGTCGATATGCCTACGAAATACGGTTATTTTAAGCTCTATGGATACCAGGAAGTATTGACAGGGAAAGGCCATCTGGCCCTTGTTAAAGGCGATATAAGAGGTGAGGAGCCGGTTTTGGTCAGAGTCCATTCGGAATGTTTGACCGGTGATGTGCTTGGTTCTCTAAGATGTGACTGCGGGGACCAGTTAGGTACTGCATTACGAAAGATTGAAGCTGAAGGCAGAGGGGTTCTGTTGTATATGCGTCAAGAAGGAAGAGGTATCGGTTTACTGAATAAAATAAAGGCCTATAAGCTGCAGGATGAAGGTAAAGACACAGTGGAAGCCAACGAATTATTGGGATTTCCGGCTGATCTCAGGGACTATGGAATAGGTGCGCAGATTTTAGTAGATGTCGGTGTTAAAAATATTAAATTAATGACCAATAACCCTAGGAAAATCGCCGGTTTGGAGGGCTATGGATTAGAGGTAATTGAACGGGTTTCTCTTGAAATTCCTCCCGTGAGGAGTAATGAAAAGTATTTGAAAGCCAAGAGTGAAAAACTTGGCCATAAGTTAAGCTGGTGTTCTCGGACATCCGGATATAATGAGGAGGAAGAAATCAATGGGTAAAGTATTGCAAGGTAAATTGGTGGGCGGGGAAGAATTAAAAATAGGTATCGTAGTTGCCCGCTTTAATGAGTTTATTACCAATAAACTCTTAAGCGGAGCCATCGATACTTTAGAAAGACATGATGTGAAAAATGTTAATATTGATATAGCCCGGGTACCCGGAGCTTTTGAAATCCCACTGGCCGCGCAAAAGATGGCAGCTAAAGGTTATGATGCGGTGATTTGTTTAGGCGCGGTTATCAGAGGGGCCACACCTCATTTTGAGTATGTCAGTTCCGAAGTAACAAAGGGTGTAGCTCAGATTGGGCTCAAATCCGGTAAACCCGTAATCTTTGGTATATTAACAACTGATACAATAGAGCAGGCTATTGAAAGAGCCGGGACCAAGGCGGGAAATAAGGGGTCGGACGCTGCCCTGAGTGCCATTGAGATGTATAATCTGTTAAAGATCATCTAAGATCATCTTTATTCGGCTGTCTGTCTCCTCCCCAAAAATAATAATTGCCGGTGAGATATATTTGTTATAATAACGAATATATAAACAAAAACTAAGATAGGAGCAGGAGATATGAACAATTCATTAATGTTAAATAATTTAAGTGAGGCCTTAGGTAAGACGAAAAGGGATGAAGCTGTCGGAATTAAAATCGTAAAACTCACCGGTAATGATACTTTAGCTTTCTATGCTGCTGAAATTGAGAGCCATAAACGGGTTGGCGCGCATTATCATACCCAAGGAACTGAAATTTATCAAATAGTAAAGGGCCAGGGGGAAATATATATCGGTATTCCCGGAAGTGAGCAAGTAGACTGGAAAGAGCCGGTTACTGTTAAAGCGGGGGATTGTTTTACGGTAAATGAATTAGAAGTACATCAGTTGGTTAATACAGGCAACGAACAATTAATTATTATTTTCGCCTGTCCGTTTTCTCATATAAGTACGGACAGAATTGTCGTCCCGGGTTTAAAAGATTTTGAGTAAAGATTAAAGGGAAATATCATTACAAATGGGAATAAGGTTACAGTAAAAAAATGGATAAACTTTTGTGAGGTCTAAGGTGAATAAAAAATTAATAGTATTTTTAAATAATATTTTATTTGCTGTAACAATAATAGTTTCTGCCGTGATCTTTTAAAAGTATATTTCTTATCCAAAAGATTACCTCCCGGGACATACCTGGTTGAAAGTTATAAACCCTGAATATATTTTGCGATCGGGCTGGCAATCTTAACATTAATATTCACACTTTTTTCGGATAAAAAATAATAAACCCCATTGCGGGGTATATGATAAGGAAGTAATCTCAAATAAACATTGGATAGCCGGGAACAGCAACGATAAATGTATCGGAGGCTAAACAAACCCATCTTGCCGAAGCGGATTTGCAGGCACGGGAAATGGTGCGGAAAATCACGTGTCAGGCCGGCCCGAAAAAGAATTCTGCCGGATAAGGCAAGCAGGGAGGTAGAATGGGTGGGGGTGATGAACGGGTTAAAGTATGAAGCAGAGGAAATCGTACTCCACCAAATCATATACCGGGGAAATATTTGAGCTGATAAAATAATCTATTAATGAAAGCATCTGTCCATTTTTTGTGGTTAGGTGCTTTTTTATGCGCTTCTAGCTGGTGTGATGTTAAATAAAATGCAGAGATTTACAGACAGATGGAACTTTTAACAAAATTTTTTGTCTAATTAACGGAAACTATTTATTACATGAAATGGGATAAACTTTCGCGGCAATTGCAGCGCACAGACAAACAGGAATTTAACGATGTGTACGAGGAGATAGAGTATTGCATTTATTTAGTCATGCGTGTGCTTAATCTGCCTGTTTACAGGATGCAAGATCCAAAATCTAAATGAATGCAGAATGGACGTTGTTTAAAGCACGGGAGTGAGCACGTAAGATTATTTGCTCACTCCAGCTATTGATATTTTGGTCTATTGGGTATAGACTTGAGAGATAAAGGTCGATATGCAATAGGCCAAGGAGGCTTTAAGCGTGAATCATTACAAACTGGCACAAAGCGAAGCAAGGTTTGCTGATTTAATCTGGCGGCATGAACCAATCGGTTCAGGTGAACTGGTAAAACTGTGTGAAAGAGAATTAGCCTGGAAAAAATCCACTACATATACAGTGTTGAAGAAGCTGTGCGAAAGAGGCATTTTTCAGAATGAAAACGCAGTCGTATCCTCCCTGATAAAAAAGGATGAGTTTTACGCTAGGCAAAGCAGGCGCTTTGTTGAAGATACCTTCGGAGGGTCATTGCCTAAATTCCTGACAGCGTTTACCCTGCGAACAAAGCTGTCTGAAAAGGAAATCGACGAGTTGCAAAAGCTCATCGATAAGAATAGGGGTTAAGGCTGATGTGGTGCCATACATTGTTTCCTATAATTCTTAATATGAGCCTTACCGCAGGGATTGTGATCATCCTTGTGCTGCTTGTCCGTCTGCCGCTTCGCAAAGCGCCGAAGATATTTTCTTATGCACTGTGGGCGGTTGTATTGTTCAGGCTTCTCTGTCCCGTGTCGTTTTCCTCGGACCTTTCATTGGTGGGCACATTCCATACTCCTGCCGTTACAAATGGCAACATAGCCTATATTCCCGCTGATATTGTTCATGCAGCAAACCCACAAGTGGATTTGCCGCTGCCGGGCGTTAGTGAGGTCATAAACGAGTCGTTGCCGCAGAGTGCGGAACAGACAGGAGCCGCGCCGCCGAAAGGGCCAATGGCGATTGCCACATTGCTGTGGTTTGGCGGTATCGCGGTGCTGCTGGTTTATAGCATGGCCTCCTTGCTGCCGCTCAAGCGGAAACTTACCGGCGCGGTACTGCTGCGGGAGAACATCTATCTTGCCGAGCATCTCGCCATGCCCTTTGTCAGCGGCGTGATACGCCCCAAAATCTACCTTCCGTCGACGCTTTCGGAGCGGGAACGGGAATATATCATCCTGCATGAACAGATCCATATTCGCCGATTTGATCATATCATAAGGCTCGTCTCATTTCTGGCGCTAACCCTGCACTGGTTCAACCCGCTTGTGTGGGTTGCCTTCATTCTTTCCGGCAAGGATATGGAGATGTCCTGCGACGAGGCCGTGCTGAAGAAGCTGGACGGTGACATCCGGGCCGACTATGCCGCTTCGCTTCTGAGCCTGGCCACGGACAGAAAAATCATTGCAGGCGCACCTCTCGCCTTTGGTGAGGGGGATACAAAGAGCCGGATAAAAAACGTGATGAATTACAAGAAGCCTGCATTTGGGGCAGTCATTGCAGCGGTCATTGTCTGTATCGCCGTTGCGGTACTCCTGTTAGCGAACCCCGCAGAAACGCCGGAACTTCCGGAAGCTGCTTCCGTACTTTCCCTGGATATGGAGCAGTTTAACGAATATGAAAGCCTGGGAGCCGTCACCGTGACTGACAGTGGCGACATGAAAACCGTACTGGCCGCACTTTCCGGAGCGAGAAAAACATTGCGGCAATCTGTAAAGGATTATCCGGCGCGGAACAACTATCTCGTTGTCAAGATCAACCTTTCAGGGGAACGGAGGACGCTGTGCCTGTATTCTGAGGGGAATGTTTACTTTATTGAGGAGCCGTATGCCGGGATATATCGAAGCACCAGGGACTCAAGCGTTGCGATATACAAAATATATACCGGTTCCGGCGGGGTAAGGGGTGAAAACAGTGATGACGATTGGCAACCCCATCCGGAATATGAAAATCGGGATGACTATTTGGATGCCCTTGACGCAGCACAGAAATCTGTAAAAACCGAGGAAATAGTGGTTGATGATATGGGCAGCAACGAGAAAACAGCACTGGCCTGGATGGAGGCGTGGTTTTATATGCTGAAAGCACTGCCCGGGGATAATATGGCGCACATCTCGGAAGGTGCGGTGGATCACCTGGAAGTCATCAGGGTATCAAAAGAAAGGCTTTCAAAGGCATTCGTTTTTTCCGTCACCTTTTCCGTAAGGCCGACTTATCCGATTGTGAGCAACGCTTTCTGGATGGCCGGCAACACCGGCAACAGTCGCGGCAGGGATGAAACATGGGGACAGATGTCCCGGCAGGTGGAACTACGTTGGAGAGACGACGGCAAGTACCACTTTGTCAGCATGGGAACGGGCGGTGTCGGTAACGGTGATGATTATGAGGATCCCTCGCAGCAGGCGGCTGAATCTTGGAAAACTATAGTCGAGGCTGATGTCAATCGGGACGGCCTTAAGGAAGCTTTTTATCACGACAAAAGCCATATGGACAGCGGGCCTTGGGTTACACTTCGCCTCCGCGACGGCAGCGGTAATGAAATATGGAGCGAAGATGCCGGTATTCCTCATACGGGCTGGAATTCGCTCTTTCTCTGCGAACAGAAAGACGAATATTATCTTTTAAGATATAACCCCGGCATGTGGCAGGGTTATTGCACATATACCTATTCACTTTTTACGCTGGAGGGCGGTGCCGAGCATGTCATCCGCAGCAATACGCTTGAGTTTGACATAAACGGTACTGCGGCGCTGGATGCGCCCAAGATGGTAGCCTTTGCGGATGAAGTGAACGCGCTGCTCAGAAAGAGCACACTTCTCTTAAGCAGCGAAGGCGGTAATTATTCCTTTGGCCCGTTGGCGGCCGATCAATTCTTGGTGAGATATCCCTGGCTGGATGAAACGCCGGAGCTTTATGCAGACGGTGACGACCTGGAGACCCGCTTAGTGAAATACAGCGAGTATGCAGTATCAAACCACAGATAACAAAAAGCTCGGGGGATGATTAAAATGCATGAAATTAATATGCTGTGTGATATTGGAAAAAGGGGAGGAGGCGAAAAAAGATGGCTGAGTGGATCATAACCTCCTCGCTATTGATTCTTGTGGCCATATTGCTCCGAATGGCACTTAAAGGAAAAATAAGTCTGCGGCTGCAATATGTTCTACTTGCCGTTGTTTTGATTGTCCTTGCGGTGGGGTGCACCTTCAAGAGTGGAAAAGCAGATCTTGATGCCAAAGCCTCGCTGCGGGGCGAGTACTTTGATTTTGCCGTACGCAACCGCCTCGACTATGTGCCCTGCTTTGCGGAGGGCGACGCGCCCACAGACAGCGCCGAATATCTTTTTTACGCATTTGCGATAAACCTTGACAACTGGGGCGACGACAAGGGCACCATGACCCGTGATTATGTGGACAAGGTCATCCGTGACCACTTTGAGGTAAGGGATATCATCCCAGCATCCATATCCATAAACAAGCATTGGAACTATGACGGCGTGAAATACACGGCCGTTCCCGTGGGCATAAACGATAAACCGATTTACATACTAAAAAACTATGACGAAACTATTGAGAACGGTCGGACCGTATACGCCGTCACCATGGATTACTGCGTGACCGAAGAATATCCCTTAAATGCCGAGCAGCGGCAGGAGGTCCGCACCGCCGTCGTCACGGGCGATTATGGCGCGCTGACCGCAGTCCGGACGGAATCTTTCCGCTATTATGTGGACGAAACCACCGGAGAGCCTGTTTTTCTTTCCCACTTGGCATCGCGGCCGCTTTCCGGTTATATCAAAACTGCTGCGCGGATGAATTACCGCCACATCGGATGGGACAGCTACACGATGGACGAAGATAGGATAGGCTTTGTCGCCGGCGCACTCATTGACGCGCTGCCCGAAACCCTCGACCAGACGGCGGTCCAAATTGACAACGAAAGCATTGTCCGCGATTATTGGGAGCAGGGCTCCTGCCTTGAGCTTGTCTTTGATGGGAACGACGGGCTAAGCTATACTCTGCTCGGCGATATCGGGCGCTCCTATCACTGCGACAGGATGCTCGTCTGCCTAACAAAGAGCGAGGACGTCTTGTTTCTTTCGGAGGACGGGGTCTATACCCACACGATAGGGTCACTTGACGCCTCAGCCCTTAAGCCCGTTTATGATTGGCTGCACGGCATGGAATTTGCCGGTTACATGGGGCCGGACAGGGCGGAAATCCTGGGGCAAAAAATTACCGTACACAGGAACGCAGATCTGGACCGCCTTCCTTCCGGATACGACATGAGGCCGTTCGAATCCGCCATGTGCCGCAGCTTGGCTTTCTGTCAGGCAGCGCATTTTCGGTGGTATGAGCTGATTGACAGGCTGGCCACAGACGGGTTTAAGGCAGAAATCCAAAAAAGGGACAATAACACGCCTTCGGAAGCAAGTGATCTTATGCAGTTTCCGAGAATTACCGGCGTGGCTTTCCCCGTTTCTGTCTCGGAGCCGGTCTTTTTGGACGGAGACCCCGGCCACCTTGGCGTGACGCTCGGGCTTGACAAAAACACAACGGTAGAAATCGGACTGGCGAAAAGCTGTGACGGGAGGTTCCTTATAGAGAGTTTTAAAGTCACGGCAACGAGTAGATTTGAGAATTGGGAATTGAACATGCTTGGGAACCTTGGATTTGGATACAGCGTGGAGGACTTTGCAGCACTTGCGCCGGAGCAAATCAAAAGTATCTTTGTGCCGGGTGCCCTTCTTGACGGCGCTCCCGCGTTTATGCCTGACGACGCCCAGCGCGCGGAGCTTGCGGCGCATGGCATTACCGGGGCTCAAAGCGGCGTTCTCGGGAACCTGGGGTATAGCTATGAAGAAATGCTGAAGCTGTCGTCAGAAGAATTCAATTTCATATTTCCAAATACCGAGCTGTGGGAGAAGCTCTCGGCAAAAGGATATGATACGAAAGTTCTGCGAAGGCCCGAAGCGCTTGAGCATGCCGGGTACGACAGTTTCAAGGCCGTGATCCGGGAAGCGCTGCCGAGATAAAACAAAAGGGCAGCATACCAGGGACAAAAAAACACAAAATTAGCGGGAGGGCAAAACATGAAAATTTCAAACGGAAAAATAGATAGATCTCCTGTGTTACGATGGTTTCCGGTCATATTAATTATCATAGCGGCGGTTCTTGTTTTCGGCGGTTGTTCCGGAGAAACGGCCGCCGATCAGGAACTTGAGCCTGAGGAGCTTAAATCCAGGGTGAAAGAACTTGAACAAATAGTCGCTGAAAAAGACGCTCGGATTAAACGGTATGAAAAAGAATACGAGCTCCGCAATGTCCTGGACATTGCAGCGCGAAAACTGCTTTCCGCGTTAAATTCGGGGAGATTCGGTGAAACTGAAAAAGAACTGTTAAACGACAGCATTGTGATCAAGAAAGACAGATTGGAAATTTCTTTTGAAAACCACGGCAATGAGATCCCCTTCTTTCAAAATAAATTGGATTTTGAGAAAGTCAGACAAAGATTTTATCATTTGGATGAGCAAGGGAGGTTTGTGACGGGCTACGAGGCAATTGATATCTCCGACGATCCCATAGAACTTGACTCCGGCAGAAGGGTATTGGTTTTTACGTTTATAGAGAAACCTTCCGGGTGGAAACTTGCTTTCATAGGAATAGATAGATAAAGGCCGGCAACGGGAAAAAGCTTATTAATGAATACTAACTGATTATTACTTTTGGCAGCAGCATATTTATGTAAAGCAAGGGTCGCTCCCGCAGCAATCTATGGCTTTGTGCGGTCAATGTCAGTGGCAGTCAGCTCGCCGTCTACAATAGCCAATTCTCCTGTCGCAAGCGTGTCACTTTGAGGGTCGGGGTACTTTGTCTGTTTTACCATCAGCCGTCCGCTATCAAGATAGAGCGCGTAATCATAATACATACGGTCGTTTAGGTCATAGATATTTCCCAGCGCATAATCGCAGACAATTATGCGCTCATCAATGATCCCGGAACCAAGGCTGACCGTTGCGCAGAATTCGGGCAGTCCGTCGCCGGTGAGGTCAGCGAGGTATACGTTCCATACCGGCATACCCGGAAACAATTCTTTTTCGCCGTCGGCATCAATTGCCGTAACTTTTTCCGGCGTCCACCTGAACGTAGTGTCCGGGTATTCGGGCAATTCCAATTCTAGGCTGCGCCCCCAAGGCATTTGCCCCGCAAAGTAATAATCAAACCATTTGCGCGGCTCGTATGAGGAGATATTCGGTGCAGACACATACCGTGCCCTCTCGTCCGCGAACAGAGGCACAGTTGCCGACTGGAATACCAATGTGTTATCATCAGCAACCGTAAATCTCACACTAACTTCTCCGTTTTTAACACCGAAAGCCTTTTCTGATTCTTCCGTTTCGATACTCGCGTAAATCAACAATTCGCCGTCTGTAAAGGCGTAAGTGCAATTCGGCAATATATAACTGCTAATCGGCGGTGTTACGAGCCACGCCGTACCATCACTATACAGACTTACGGATGACAGATGCTCAACCTTTTGCCTTTTGGTTGGATTTTCCAGAGAATATGTTTTTATTGGCGCTTCACTTGGGATTGTAAACTCAGAGGTTTCTTGTTTCGGAGCATTTTTATCAATAACAAAATCTGCCCAGACGGTATGTTTTTGAGGTGCTTCACCTTCGGTTTTATGATGATATACATCCGTGATTATTCTATATAGCCCCTCGTTTAGTTTAACGGTAAGCATTTCTGGTCTGATGTCGTAATTTATGCTTGCCCCGTTTTCGAGCAAATACGCGATATCGTCAAAACCTGTTCCGTCAACAAAGGGAACGATTTTCCACGTATTGCCGTCTTGTTTCACCAATGTAAAATATGTACCGCAAGTCAATCCTTGGATGTTTTGGTTATTCATGAGCTGTGCAGAAACCACAGTGTATTCGGGATTGTACGGTGTATCATTACACTTGAAAAATACTTGCTCAAAATTTTCATCTGGAAAGCTATATTCATCCCAATCATCCATGTTTATGGCGTCGCTTACCCTGTTCGCAACAAACCCAATACTCAGCATGACAACAAAAACCACCGCCGCAATGATAATCACCCGCGACGTTTTCTTGAAATTCAGCACGTTTTTAATCCGCGCTTTTATGCCGCCTTCTCCAAAAGCAAGTGGACTACCGCCGATAATACGTCTATCCGTCGCCAAAGATAAAAGCGACAGTGAATAATCCTTCTTTGTTCCGACGCCCATTTCTTTTAACACGCACTCATCGCAAGACATTTCCATATCCACGCCCATTAGAAGGAACGCTATCCAAACCAGCGGATTAAACCAATGCAGGCACAAAATGAAATACGCTACGAATTTTACGATATGGTCATGCCGCCGGATATGTGTCTGTTCATGCAGGAGAATATAACTTTTCTCTTTTTCGGACAGACCAACGGGCAGATAAATCCTCGGTTTGAACACGCCCAGCACGAAGGGCGATTTTATGTTTTCCGCAGCAAAGATATTGGCCTCGATGTGGGCCGCTTCTATCATTTTCCGTTTGAGGATAACGAATGACATCACTCCGTAGACAGCCATTACGGCAACGCCGATAAGCCAAACAAACACTCCGATTGTTGTCCATATCTGCAACGGATTGACGCTTGCAGATGGCGCGGCGGCGGGAAGAATACTGCTGACAGCGTTATTCACTAAGGGGATACCGCTGTCAATGCGCGGTATGGGCTGCATGGCTATATCCGGCGGTATTGTCTGCGCCTTGAACGGGATCAGACTGAAACCGCCCTCGATTGAAACCGGAAATAGAAGTCTAAATCCCGCTACTGCCCACAGGCCGTAAGAAATTATTTTAGGGGCTTTTTTCAAGGGCAGCCGCGCAAGGCATAGCGCCGCGATGACAAACGCTCCGGTCAGGCTCATATTAAGAATTGTGAGAAACAGTTTATCTATTATCGCCACCCCCCTCATGTTCTTCTATCAGACGTTTTAATTCTGCCGCCTGTTCCGGCGTCAGTTTCTTGCCGCCGAAAAATGAAGTGATGAATTTGGGCAACGACCCGCCGAAAGTATCTTCTACATAACGGCGGCTTTGACGGGCTATTTGCTCGTCACGGGTAAGTATAACCGACACATTCGCATTCTCGTTTTTGAATACACCCTTGTCGCAAAGTTTTTTTAGCACCGTGTAAGTCGTTGACTTTTTCCAATCCATTTCCCTCTTTGCAAGCGCGACCAAATCGGGTGAGGTCAACGGCGCATCTTGCCAAATCAAAGCCGCAAGTTTTTCTTCCGCCTCTGTTAGATTTACATTTTTAGCCATGGCTAAATCCCCCAAATTAAACGTATTAAACTAAATGTAGTCTAATACATTTAGACTGTACTTGTCAACAAGGGATTTTGCCATTCACAAAAAATGGACAAACCTCCTTGACAAAAGCTGTCGGAGGCAATGTATCCGGACGCTTGTCGGCAGAACGTTATGCAAAGCTGTCGGCCTACGAGGCTGAGCAGAGGGATTTACAGAGCAAAGTATTTGATTTACCAAAAGAGCTGGCCGCGAAAGACCGGCAGGCAGAAGATACCGGTCAATTTCTTGAAACGGCCGGGAAATATACGAACATACAAAAGCTTACGCCACCGTTCTGAATGAAGTTATCGCAAAGATTGTTATCCATACAGCGGACAAAAGTAACGGTAAACGAAAGCAAAAGGTGGAAATCGTCTATAATGGTGTGGGCATACTGAATGTACCTGAATTAACCGGTGCAATGCTGCAAAAAACAGCAGACGGCGTAATCTTGGGTTGTACCGTCTCCTGTACAACTAAAACTTCCTGATGACACGCCCTTTATCTTTTGGTATGTATTTTTTGTACTTAGGAATAATAAATGATGGAATTAATTGCGTAAAGGAGGTCAATTATGGCAAAACAAGTTCCTCATCGGATAGATGGCCGGATAAGTTACCATGATTCCGTACAGGAAATGTATGAAAAAAGATTAGTCCCTGATGGGATGAGTAATGTTTTTGATCGGTTTGATCCCCAGGACAAAATCCGCTGTAATTTTTGTGAAGCGGGGGTAAGCTGTCAACTTTGCAGTAATGGTCCTTGCAGAATTTCTGAAAAAGCCGGAGCAGAGCTGGGGGTTTGTGGTATATCACCGGATGCAATGGCAATGAGAGACATGCTGCTGCGCAATGTAATGGGAACCTCTACCTATTCTCATCATGCCTTCGAAGCATTTAGTACTCTTCGTTCTACGGCTCAGGGAAAAACGCCTTATAAAATAACGGATATTGAAAAACTGAACTTAATGCTGGAAAGTTTGAGTCTGGAAAAAACAGGGGATGTAAATAGAGATGCAGAAACCTTAGCCAACTTTTTTATTGCGGAAATGTCTAATGATTATCAAGAACCCAGCAAGGTTATCCGGGCTTTCGCACCAAAATCCAGACAAAAACTCTGGCAGGACCTGGCTATTTTTCCTGCCGGGGTCTTACATGAAATTAAAGATGCTACTGCAAGCTGTCTGACCAATGTAGACGGGGATTATATATCACTGGCAAGAAAAGCTCTTAGACTGGGCATTGCCTGCATTTATGGCGCCCAACTGCCCTTAGAAATGTGCCAGGATATTTTATTTGGTACCCCTATGCCCCATGAGGTAAATATGGATTTGGGAATAATGGATCCTGATTATGTAAATATAGTATTTAACGGTCATGAGCCCTGGATGGGAATTGCCACCATGCTGGAAGCAAAAAAGCCGGAATGGCAGGAAGAGGCGAAAAGTATCGGTGCCAAAGGTATCAGAATCATTGGTTCGATAGAGACGGGGCAGGAAATCTTACAGCGTTATAAAATGGATGACATTTTTGTGGGTCATATCGGTAACTGGCTGGCAATTGAACCTCTGTTAGCTACAGGGACCGTGGATGTTTTTGCTATGGATGAAAATTGTTCACCGCCAAATTTACATCCATATGCAGAAAAATATCAGGTTACCCTGGCATCGGTTAATGATTTAGTAAGAATTCCTAAAGTTCACAAAAATTTCGACTATAAACCTCCTGAGGCGGAAGCATTAGGTAAACAGGTTATCCGGTGGGCTTTAGAAAATTTTGCTGTAAGAAAAGCAAAGGTTAAACCTTATGTACCTCATAAGACCATGAAAGCTGTAGCAGGTTTTTCAACGGAAGCTGTTCTCAAGGCGCTGGGAGGTAAATTAGATCCTTTTCTCGATGTAATCAAGGCAGGAAAAATCAGAGGGATAGTAGCTATAGTAAACTGCTCTACATTAAAAAACGGACCTCAGGATTGGGTAACGGTAAATTTAGCGAAGGAATTAGTAAAAAGAGATATTTTAGTTGTTGCAGGGGGATGTGGATGTCACGGGTTAGAAGTAGCAGGAATGTGTAATTTGGACGCTCTTAAATTTGCGGGAAACGGTTTAAAAGAAGTATGTACTGCTTTAGGTATACCCCCTGTACTCCCCTTCGGCACGTGCACCGATACAGGACGGATATCCATGCTTGTAACCGCCATAGCTGATGCCTTAGGAGTAGATCCCTCCCAATTACCGGTAGCGGTTAGTGCCCCGGAATGGATGGAGCAGAAAGCAACTATTGACGGTTTATTTGCGTTGGCTTATGGTTTATACACCCACCTATCACCGGTTCCCCCCGTTACCGGCGGACCGGAATTGGCTAAACTTTTAACTCAAGACCTTGAAGGATTAACAGGGGGTAAAGTAGCTTTAGGTGATGATCCCGCTGAAATTGCTCAGGCCATCGAGGAGCATATTAATAAAAAACGTAAGGCTTTAGGAATATGATTTGGATGTGCCGTGATTGACCAGCCTTCATTAGTGGTTAAAGAACGGACATATTTTAAAGAATATGGCGTACTCATTAATGTACCCGGCTATTGTTATTAAATAGGTAATGTTACCTTTGTATATTCAACTGATTCCAGATTTCTCCTCAAATCAAAGGGGTGATTTGGGATGATCAGGCAAGGTCTTTTTAGGCTTTGCTTTTTTTATTTGCTTTTTAGTCATGAACATAGGCTGGAATTTGTTATGATCGCAAAAGACCCGGGCTTATTTAAATTCCGTTATTAAAGGTAATTTGAAACCTGTGTGTAAATCGTATATAATGTAAACTATTACCATATAACAAGGGAGTTGATGCATTATGGATTTATATTCTCTTGAAGATGCCTTAAATCTTGCGGAGAAAGAAGTTAAGGATATGTATAAATCTTATGTAAACCCTGGTTTAGCTTCAATCATGGGACTGATAAATTTTGACCGGACATACAATTATGCTTTAGGCAGTATAGTAAAGGATAGGGAGGGGAAAGAATATCTTGATTTTCTGGGGGGTTACGGAGCCTTAAATATGGGGCATAACCACCCGGCAGTGACGGCAGCCTATGAAAAAGTTAAATCTTATCCCAATATCTTACAGGCATCATTAGGTACATTCGCGGCTGTATTGGCAAAAAATCTCGCTGCAATTACTCCCGGGAATTTGCAAAGAAGTTTTTTTGGCAACAGTGGTGCGGAAGCTGTGGAGGGAGCTCTAAAATTAGCCCGCATTGCTTCGCGAAAAACTAAAATCATCTATTGTGACGGTTCTTTTCATGGCAAAACCTACGGGGCCTTATCTGTTACAGGCCGGGATAAATATAAGGAAAAATTTCAGCCGGTAGTACCGCAGTGCTATTCTGTTCCTTTTGGTGATATCGATTGTTTGCAAAAACAATTAATGAAGCGAGATGTCGCAGCTTTTATCGTTGAATGTATTCAGGGTGAAGGAGGGATAAATGTTCCTCCGGCAGGATATTTACCGGCTGTTCGGGAATTATGCTCCAAATATGAAGCACTGCTTATTGTTGATGAAATACAAACAGGGCTTGGCAGAACAGGAAAAATGTTTGCTTGTGAGCATGAAAACATAGTACCTGATATCATGTGTATAGCTAAATCATTAGGTGGCGGTGTTGCTCCTCTGGGTGCCTATATAACTACTGAGAAAATTCATAATGCTGCTTATGGCAGTCCGGAGCGAGCCCTTCTGCATACCTCTACTTTTGGCGGAAATACTTACGCTTGTGCTGCGGGAATTGCCGCATTGCAGGTCATCATAAATGAAGACCTGGCCGGCCAAGCCAAAGAAAAAGGAGATTATTTATTAGAAAGGTTAAAAGGATTACAAACTAAATACCCGATTATCAAGGATGTACGGGGAAAAGGCTTAATGATTGGGATAGAACTACAGGGATCCGGTAATCGTATTTTAAACAGGTTAACGGGCGGGACGATTGAAAATTTGTCTAATGAGTATTTTGCTTCACTTGTTGCAGGGAAACTGCTTAATGATTATCGGATTATCACGGCATATACTTTGAATAATCCTAATGTAATCAGGATAGAGCCGCCCTTGAATATTGAAAAAGAATATTTAGATAAATTAATTTATTCTTTAGAAGAAATTTTTAATGCCAATCAGAGCTTTATCAAATTAGCATTCAGCAACATAAAAAATATTTTTTAAAAGGATTAAATGCTTTAATGATTGCCTAAAGCCTTAAAACATCTTGTTTAAGGCTTTTTTCGATCCTTTCGTAAATTAAAAAATTTTAAAAAATTTACGAAAATAAAAAGGGATTTTAAGATTTTCAAAGAATTATTTATTCAGCATTGAAAAACCATGTGCGGTAATGTAATAAATAAGGATGTGAATCAATTGAGAGAAAATAGCAAAGTTACGGTTCAGTCTGTTGATCGTGCTCTTTCGATTCTCCACACATTTCGTGTTCAAGATGAACTAGGTGTAACTGAAATAAGTAAATTAATTGGTTTAAACAAAAGCACTACTTACGGCTTATTAAGTACATTATATGAAAACGGCTATGTAGATAAGCGCACAAATGGGAAGTACTGTCTTGGACTCAAACTTTTAGAAATGGGTCAGTATGTTCAAAACAGGTTGGATGTAAGACAGATAGCCAGGCCGCTTTTAGAGGAATTATGTGAAAAATATGATGAGACAATTCACCTTGTTATTTTCAACAGGGGAGACGCTTACTATGTTGATAAAGTTGAAAGTGTCAGGAGTATTGTAAATATTACTCAGGTCGGAAAAAAAGTAGCTTTTCATGCCTCTTCGGTAGGAAAGGCGCTCTTGGCATATATGACTCAGGAACAGCAGGAAGCCGAACTGGCTTTGCCTTTAAAAAGATACACACCTTATACAATCACTGATCCTGATAAACTCAGAGAGCATATAAAAAGGGTGAAAGAAGATGGTTATGCTTTAGATCTGGAGGAGATCGAATTGGGAGTCCGCTGTATTGGGGCGCCTATTAGAAATTATACCGGCGAAGTAATCGGGGCCTTCAGCTGTTCTGCTCCTTCTACCAGGGTTAGTCAGGAAAAACTTTCTGAGATAATTGAAGCGGTGAAAGAGACTGCACTTCAAATTTCTCGTAACTTAGGGTATAAAGGTTAATATATTTAACCATATTAAATAAAAACTTATTATTCAAGGAGGAGAAAAGATGGGTTTCAAAAGTGATATTGAAATTGCTCAAGAGTGCAAAATGGAGGTTGTTAATACCATAGCCGGTGAATATGGTATTCCTGATGAGTATGTGGAAAACTATGGTAAATATAAAGCCAAAGTAGATTACAAACTTCTCGAAGACTTAAAGGAAAAGGCCAATGGGAAACTGGTTTTAGTAACTGCGATCAATCCTACCCCGGCGGGAGAAGGAAAAACGACAACTACAGTCGGACTGGGTGATGCCCTGAAAAAATCAGGTAAGAAAACGGTAATCGCTTTACGGGAACCATCTTTAGGACCTGTTTTTGGCGTGAAAGGGGGAGCAGCGGGAGGAGGTTATGCCCAGGTTGTTCCTATGGAGGATATTAACCTGCATTTTACAGGAGATATTCATGCGATTGGTACCGCAAACAACTTATTGGCTGCTTTGATCGATAACCATATTCAGCAAGGCAACAGACTGGGAATTGATACGAGAAAAATTACCTGGAAACGTGTTTTAGATATGAATGACAGGCAATTAAGATATATCGTTAACGGTTTAAACGGTAAAGCCAATGGTGTTCCCAGGGAAGACGGTTTTGATATAACTGTTGCCTCGGAAATTATGGCGATCCTCTGTTTATCTAAAGATATTGAAGACCTTAAAAACAGAATCTCGAAAATAGTAATTGGCTATACCTATGCTGATAAACCTGTTACTGCTAAAGATCTGAATGCTCAAGGTGCTCTTGCCGCTCTCCTCAAAGATGCTTTGAAGCCTAACTTAGTACAAACTTTAGAAAAAACACCTGCCTTTATTCATGGGGGACCATTTGCTAATATTGCCCATGGATGTAATAGTGTGATGGCAACCAGAATGGCTCTCAAGCTTGGAGAATATACTGTTACGGAAGCAGGTTTTGGTGCTGACTTAGGTGCGGAAAAATTCTTGGATATTAAGTGTAGAATGGCCGGTCTAAAACCTGATGTAGTTGTTATTGTGGCTTCGATCAGAGCCTTAAAGCATCATGGCGGAGTTGCCAAAACTGAGTTAGGGCAAGAGAATTTAGCTGCTTTGGAAAAAGGACTGCCTAATCTATTACAGCATATTCACAATATTACTAAAGTATTTGGCTTACCGGCAGTAGTGGCGATTAATAAGTTCCCGACAGATACCGATAATGAGTTGAAACTGGTTTATGAAAGATGTAAAGAACTAGGTGTGAATGTAGCCTTATCCGAAGTATGGGAGAAAGGTGGAGACGGCGGGATGGAATTAGCTAAAGAAGTAATCCGTCTTGCTGAAGAAGGAAATAATAATTTTTCTTTTAGCTATGACGAAAATTCAAGTATTAAAGGAAAGATAGAAGCTATCGTTACCAAAATCTATGGCGGCAATGGTGTAGACTATTCTAAAGGGGCGGCCAAAGAAATTGCTCAACTTGAGGAACTTGGATATGGTAACCTGCCGATTTGTATGGCCAAAACCCAGTATTCATTTTCTGATGATCCTTCCAAATTAGGGGCTCCGGCGGATTTCAAAGTCAGCATTAGTAAGGTTAAAGTATCGGCGGGAGCAGGTTTTATCGTAGTTCTTACCGGTGATATTATGACCATGCCGGGTTTACCTAAGGTACCGTCGGCTGAAAAGATTGATATTGATAACAGCGGTAAAATTACAGGGCTATTTTAAAACATATATGCGTCTATTCAGACTGAATAGGCGCATTAAAATTCCGGAATGGAGGTGGCCTTTTGAAGAATAGGAAAAATCTGGTCGAAGGCGCACTCTTAATTGCTTTAAGCGTTATTTTGACAAGATTTTTTAGCATAAAAGTTTCTTTCGGTGGTGTTGATGGCGTACGAATTGGCATTGGTACCCTGCCGATTATTTTAGCAGGATTAAGGAGCGGTATTTTTCAAGGAGCCCGAGTTGGTGCGTTAGCGGATATTATCGGATATTTTTTAAGTCCCGGAGGGGCATATATGCCGCATTTTACCTTGACTTCAGCCCTAAATGGTATTTTACCTCCGGTATTAATCGGCAAAAAGGAGAAATTAAATCCTTACAGAATTACGATAGCTGTTGTTTTAACTCAATTAGTAATCAGCATGTTCCTGGTTCCTTATTTTCTCAATATTCTCTTTGGCATACCCTATCAAGTAATTTTTTTACCGCGGCTTATTTCATTTATGATTAATGTTACCGTTATGAATGTGATATTGATTATCCTTCATAGAAGAATTGACGTATTTAGTGTAAAAGGAGCATTGGCTCATTAAAAAATCAGGACATATCCTGTAAGGATGTGTCCTGATTTTTTGGGCGGAGGCAGGTATTGGAAGATAAATATATAATACTATATACTAGTTTTAGAAAAATAATAAAAATAAGGAGAGGTCATAATGAAGCTTGCGAAAAGGGTAACGGTTATTGAACCTTCCGCTACTTTAGAGCTGATGGCAAAAGCCAAAGACTTAAAAGCTGAAGGAAAAGATGTTCTGGAATTCCAAGTGGGAGAACCGGATTTCAATACTCCGCAATATATTAAGGAGGCCGGTATACAGGCTATTAAAGAGAATTTTACTTACTATACTCCTTCGCCGGGTACAATGGAACTGCGTAAAGCAATATGTGCTAAATTACAAAAGGAAAATAAGCTTGTTTATTCTCCCCAGGAAGTTATGGTTTCTAACGGAGGCAAGCATTGTCTTTTTAATGCGGTTATGGCTCTGGTAGATGCAGGAGATGAAGTTATTATTCCCGCGCCTTACTGGGTTACCTATCCTGAAACTGTTAAAGTTGCGGACGGAATTCCTGTCTTTTTAGAAACCACAAGTGAAAATGATTTTAAGGTGACACCTGAGCAGTTAGAAAAGGCAGTTACCCCAAAAACAAAAGTATTAATACTTTGCAGTCCGTCCAACCCCACGGGATCCGTATATACCAAAGAGGAATTAGCAGGACTGGCAGCTGTTGCCGTAAAGCATAATATTATCGTATTTTCTGATGAAATGTATGAAAAACTGGTTTATGACGGGCAAGAATTTATTAGTTTTGCCAGTTTAAGTGCGGAGGTCAAAGAACTTACTTTAACCTTTAATGGTGTATCAAAGGCTTACGCCATGACAGGCTGGCGTATTGGTTATGTTGCGGGACCTAAAGAAATAATCAAGGCCATGGATTCTTTACAAAGCCATGCTACCTCCGGGGCTAATTCTATTGCTCAGAAAGCAAGCATGGCGGCTTTAACAGGACCTCAGGAAGATGTAGAAAGAATGAAAGAAGAATTTGACCGGCGCCGGATATTTATGGTAGATGCCCTGAATAAAATTCCCGGTATTACCTGCCGCACACCTAAAGGTGCATTTTACGCTTTCCCTGGGATCACGAGCTTCCTAGGTAAAACTTATCGCGGACAAAAGATCATAACTGACAGTGATTTTACCAAGCAGCTCCTGGAAAATTACTTTGTTGTGGCTGTCCCGGGCTCATCTTTCGGCGCACCCGGATTTTTACGTTTATCCTATGCTACTTCGCTGGAAACCATAAGTGAAGGTATGAAGCGTTTAAATGAATTTATTTCTGAGATTGAATCATACTAAACACAGCTCAGGCTGTGTTTTCTTTTGCACATTAGGTAATTTAACTCAGCTGTAAGAAAGTCAGTCAGGATATCTGAAAATGTGTTTTGTCCAGCAACCACAGGCCAAATACAGCCTGGCTTTGCATAATATTGATTATATTTCTTTAATTTTTTAAAATCTTTGAAGGAAAATTTAAGTAAATAATAGAATAAGTTATTCAGTAATAATAAGTGGTGTCCGGTAATAAAGAATAAGGGGTGGGGAGATTTATGGAATTGCGTAGTGCAAAAATTCTAAACAGACCGGAATGGAGTATTAACAGAGCCTATTATAAATCAATGGGTTATACTGATGCTGATTTAGAAAAGCCCGTGATTGGTATTGCTAATGCCTGGAGTACTACAGTACCTGGCCATTATAATCTTCGCCAGGTCGCAGAAGCGGTTAAGGAAGGGATTAGAGAAGCAGGTGGAACTCCTGTGGAATTTGGGGTAATCGGTGCCTGTGATGGTATTGCAGAAGGTCACGAAGGCATGCGGTATATTTTACCAACCAGGGATATCATTGCCGATAGCATTGAATTAATGGTTCAAGCCCATCAATATGACGGGATTGTGTTGTTAGGCTCCTGTGACAAAATAGTCCCCGGGATGTTAATGGCTGCAGCACGATTGAATTTACCTGCTATTTTTGTCAATGGAGGACCCATGCTGAGCGGGCCGGTAATACACGGACGTAAAGCCGATACGACTTCAATCATTGAAGGAGTAGGGAAATTAAAAAAAGGTGAAATTACGGAAGAAGATTTAATTAAAATGGAGGATGTATGCGCTCCGACCTGTGGGTCATGTTCTTTTTTAGGAACTGCAAATACGATGTGCTGCATTGCGGAAGCTTTGGGTATGTCTTTAACAGGGAGTGCCGTTATTCCTGCTGTCTATAACGACCGGTTAAAAATTGCTCAGGAATCGGGCCGGGCTGTTGTTGATTTGGTTAATCAAGGAATTACGGCCAGAATGATTATTAATAAAGCGTCTATTGAAAATGCCGTGCGGTTAAATTCTGCTATCGGCGGGTCGACAAATTCCGCTTTGCATATTCCCGCCATTGCTTATGAAGCCAAAGTAGATTTTAATATGGAAATATTTGATGATTTTAGCAGGACCACGCCTTTAATTGCTAAAATGAATCCGGCTGCCTCTCCTAATGTGATCGATTTTTATGAGGCCGGCGGAGTACCTGTTGTGCTAAAAGAAATCATGTCTTTGTTAAATTTAGATGTTGTGAGTGTTACCGGTAAGACGATGGGGGAAAATATTAAAAAATATCAATCACCAAATAATGAAATCGTAAAGACTTTTGCGAAGCCTTTTAGTGTGACCGGCGGGCTTGCCGTGCTTTACGGAAGCCTGGCGCCCAATTCGGCCGTAACCAAGCCGGCAGCAATCAATCCCCGGATGCATGCTTTTACGGGACCGGCCCACGTATTTGATAGTGAAGATGAAGCGAATACGGCAATTTTAAATAATGAGATAAAACCAGGTGAGGTCGTGGTGATTCGTTATGAAGGTCCTAAAGGGGGACCGGGGATGCCCGAGATGTTTAAAGCGATGAAACTTCTCTATGGTTTGGGGCTGGCAGACAAGGTGGCTCTTGTGACGGACGGGAGATTTTCCGGGACGAATAACGGATGCTTTGTCGGTCATATTTCCCCCGAAGCTCAAGAGGGCGGGCCAATAGCTTTGGTGAAAAATGGTGATATGATCCATATTAATATTCCGGAGAGGAAGCTGGAACTTGAAGTAGCCGAAACCGAGCTGACCGGCAGGAAGGCAGACTGGCAGCCGCCCAAGCCCAGAGTGACAGAAGGCTATTTATATGTATACAGTAAATTAGCTGAATCAGCGGATAAAGGAGCAATTATCAAAAACAGAGCCGATTAATAGTGGGAGGGTGACAATTGCTTAATTATGTTATTATTGCCGATGATTTAAGCGGGGCCTGTGATACAGCCGTACAATTCAGCAATTTTGGATACAGGACTATCGTTATCAATAAGCTGGCTAATTTGCCGGCAAGAGATGCAGGCTTTAATGCCGTAGCGATTACGACTAATTCCCGGGATGCATCTGCAGCTGATGCTCAGTTGAAAATTAAGGAAGTATGTAAATCTCTAAAAAGTCTTCCGGACATCAACATTTATAAAAAAATTGATTCTACCTGGAGAGGTAATATTGGTGCGGAGCTTGAGACTTTATTAAGAGAGCTTGATTTGAAATTTGTTGTTATTTGCTCTGCTTATCCCCGGAATAAAAGAGTGGGTTTAGGCGGATATTTATTAGTTGACGGGCAGCTACTACATCATACATCAATGGCAAAAGACCCGGGGTCACCCATTAAAGAAGGATTTTTGCCGGATTTACTGCAGAAACAGACCCGTCTGCCTGTTAAATTAATAACCCTGAAGGTCATTGAAAAAGGCGTAGAAATATTAAAAGAATATATTCTCAGTAATATTAAAGACGGTCCTTGTTTGTTTATCGCAGATACGATTGAAGAAAGTCATTTGGATATCCTGGCGCAACTTAGTGATGAGGGGCTGCCCAGGCATATCTATGTCGGTTCGGCAGGATTATCGGCAGCAATTTTAAGACAAGATAAAGAAAAGGGAGAAGCGGCGGAAGCGCTTCCTGTTTTAACTGTAATAGGCAGTGTTCATCCTAATAGTAATCTACAAGTTGATGAAATGATTAAAAAATACGGGGTCAAGGAAATATATATACCATGGCCTAACCTCTTGCATTATAGCGAAGGTGCGTTAAAGGATTTTACAAAAGAAGCTTTAACTACATTACAAGGGGGAGCCGATCTTGTTATTCGGACATCCCGGACTGCCAGTGATGTGGAATTAGCAAAGGCAGAGGCGGAGAGGTTAGGATTAAGCAGTCTTGAAATTGCAAATACTATTTCTTTAGGATTGCAGAAGTTTATGGCCGGGATTTTAGGTTATGTGGAATTAGCGGGAATAATGGTAACAGGAGGGGCTACTGCCCTGCAATTGCTGGAAGTTATGAATGCCGAAGGCATCGAAGTTGAAAGGGAGATAGAGGCCGGCGTTCCCCTGGGGAAAATTGTTGGCGGTACATTAAATAATTTGCCAATTATTACCAAAGCCGGGGGATTTGGTTCCCGAAATATATTTTGCAACGGTGTGGAAATATTAAAACAAAGGGAGAGAAGTTTTTAATGAAACAAAGACCAATTTTGGCAATTACCATGGGTGATCCGGCGGGTGTCGGGGCAGAAATAGCCGTAAAAGCTTTAAGCAAAAAAGAGTACTATGATATCGCTCGTCCTTTTATTATTGGTGATAAAGGAAGAATTACAGAAAGTTTAAAATTTAGCGCAGAAGAATTGGCTGTTCATGTAATCAAAAGCGTTGATGAAGCTAAGTTTACCTATGGAATTATCGATGTTTTACATATTGATATCGAAGGGGTAGATAAAGTACCTTATGGTCAGGTCGGTGCAACGGCCGGTAAAGCTGCCGTTAGTTATATTTTTAAATCGATAGAAATGGCTAACAGCCGGGAAATAGATGCTGTTGTGACAGGGCCGATCAATAAGGAGTCTATGCACTTAGCCGGCTATAAAAATTATCCCGGACATACGGAAATCTATGCGGAGAAAACAAATACGAAAGATTATGCGATGATGTTATATACTGACGGGTATTATGTTATTCATGTGAGTACCCATGTTTCTTTACGGGATGCCTGTGACCGGGCTACTAAAAAAAGAGTTAAGAAAGTCATTGAACTTGCTCATGATATGATAAATACTTATTCCATCGAAAATCCGACAATCGCAGTTGCAGGTTTAAATCCCCATTGTGGAGAAGGCGGTGCCTTTGGTGACGAGGAAATAAAAGAAATCATTCCTGCAATAGAGGAGGCTCAGCATGAAGGGATCAAGGTAATCGGTCCCGTCCCCCCGGATAGTATTTTTTACCGGGCGATGAAGGGACAATTTAAGGTAATTGTTGTGATGTACCATGATCAAGGGCATATCCCTGTTAAAGTTATAAATTTTGATGATGGTGTAAATGTTACGATCGGGCTTCCTATTATCAGAACTTCTGTTGATCATGGTACAGCTTTTGGCAGGGCAGGTCAAGGAAGGGCATCAGCGGCAAGTATGGAGGAAGCGTTGAAATTAGCTGCCAGGATGGCCAGAGAAAAATATTACAAATAAGTTTAGGAGGTGATTTATTGAAGGGAATTAATGTAAAGATCCCGTATGGATCAACTGAATTATCTGTGCAGGTTGCAGAGGAAAACTTAATCGGTATTTACTCTCCTAAGGATGTAAGATCTGTTGAGAATGTTACAGCAGAGGTGGAGAGGGCTTTAGCAGAACCTATTGGTGCCGCATCTCTGGCCGATCTGGTACGGGGTAAAGACAAGATTGTTATTGTAGCTGACGATAACACCAGGTTAACACCTACCGACAAAATTATTCCTGTGCTGCTTAATGAAATGAATAAGGCAGGAATAGAAGATGGGCAGATAACCATAGTGATTGCCTTAGGTACTCACCGGGATATGACTAAAGAAGAAATTATTACTAAATTCGGTGAGGAAGTAGTTAAAAGAGTTAAAGTGATTAATCATGATTTTGTTCATCCTGAAGCTTTAGTTGATTTAGGTACTACACCTAATGGTACCCCTATTTCCATAAATAAAATTGCTTATGAAGCCGATTTTAAAATTGGGATCGGGAGTATAGTACCTCATCATATTCCCGGTTTTGCAGGGGGGGCCAAAATTGTCCAGCCTGGTATTTCCGGTTTGGCTACAACGGGTTCTACTCATTTGTTAAGTGTACAGGAAAAAAGGTCTTACTTAGGTGTAGAGGATAACCCTGTACGCAGGGAACTGAACCAAATTGCCCGTACTATCGGCATGAATGTTATTTTTAATACTGTTCTGGATCGTTTTGGCAATGTTGTCCGAGGATTCTATGGTGATTTGGAAGAAGCTTTCAAGCAGGGTGTTGAATTATCGAAAGAAGTATATGCCGTAAGTGTTCCCGAAGAGGCAGATATTGTTTTGGCAAGTTCTCACCCTTGTGATTTAGAATTCTGGCAGGCCCATAAGACTTTGTATGCAGCAGACAAAGCTGTTAAAGAAAAAGGGATCATTATTGTTGTTACACCGTGCCCTGAAGGGGTATCAAAAGTCCATGGTGAAATGATTGAAATTACCCGAAAAAGTTCTCAGGAAGTACGGGACATGGTCAAGCAAGGTGAGATTAAAGATTTGACGGGTGCTGCTTTAGCAATTGCCTGGGCGCAAGTAAAAGAAAGAGAAACTGTTTACATAGTTTCCGACGGAATTACGCCGGAAGAAGGTTTGAAATTAGGATTTACTCCTTTTAGAACAGTTGCAGATGCATTACAAAAGGCAAGGGAGATCAAAGGAGCTAATGCAAAGGTAACTATTTTGACCCATGCCCCCGATACTCTTCCCATAATAAATAACTAACAAAAAGGATGGTGTTTTTAATGTCGAAAAAAACAATATTGGATTTTCAAAAAATGGTTGCTGAAGGTGAACAGATTACTTATCTTACTGCTTATGATTATCTGACTGCAAAGATGGTAGAAAAAGCAGGCATTGATATGATTTTAGTAGGTGACTCTTTAGGAATGGTTTCGCTTGGATATGAAACAACATTGCCGGTAACTTTAGAGGATATGATCCGTCATTGTCAAGCAGTCCGCCGCGGTGCACCCGATACCTTTATAGTTGGTGATATGACTTACATGTCTTATCAGGTATCTGACGAACAGGCTATTGCCAGTGCGGGCAGAATGGTTAAAGAAGGCGGTTGTGATGCTGTTAAGCTTGAAGGCGGCGGTCCCCGTATGGTAAGTAGAATCCAGGCGATCAACGAAGCAGGTATTTTAGTAATGGGCCATATCGGTCTTACTCCTCAATCCATGGGGCAGCAGGGCGGTTATAAAGCTCAAGGCAGACAATCACAAGCTGCTGTTAAAGTTGTTAAAGAAGCCAAAAGAATTGAAGAAGCCGGTGCATTCAGTTGTTTAGTTGAGGCAGTGCCTTCTGCGGTAGGTAAAGCAATTACAGAGAGAGCGAATAATATCATTTTAGGTATTGGTGCAGGACCCTATACCCATGGTCAGCTTTTAATCTATGCTGATATGATTGGTTTATTTGATAACTTTACACCAAAATTTGTAAGACAATATGCAAATGTAAATGAAATCATCACAAATGCCTTCAAACAATATCATCAAGAAGTTAAAGAACAAAAATTCCCTATTGACGGTGAGCATACATATAAAATGAAAGAAGAAGAAGTTAAAGATTTCTTAGCTCTCCTGGAAAAAGAAGGTATGTAGGTCTTGCAAAAAACGGAAGAGTCCTAATTAAGGGCGGTTCAATAGGGTAACTTATTGAACCGTATTCCAAACCGATACGGAGAAAGAAAAAGAGGCATTATTCCAGCAAGAATTAATGCCTCTTTTTTTATATTGTCCGAATGATATAGCGCTTGTTAGTTCAAAGCTATCTCGCGCATGACGGAAGTCCTTTTTTAGCGTAAGCTCCCGTCGGCTCGATCTGCTGGAAATGATTTTTATACGCATGGACAAGCCGGTTGTTGAAGCTCAATTTGCGCAGAATTTCGTTTAGAACGTTTATAACCCTGCCCCTTTTCAAACGCCTCCTGCGGTGAATCAAGTGAATTGGCAACGGAGTATTTCCCATTTTGATTGACAAGGCGCTGAGCGAACTCCACAAGCTCTCAACCTGTCAGACCTGTCTTCCGGCAAGTTTCTACTGCCGATTTATAATTCATATGAGGCCTCCCGGGTAATAACTGATAAAATATTATTAACATATTCAGGTTAACTTATAGACCGTAACTGTCAACCGATACGAAAAAGCTCCTGTGGCAAAGGCGTCGGCCTTGGACCGGGGAAGATTGCTTATGTTAAATAATTTAGTTATTAATGATATCCGGCGTGTAAGCTTGCGTAGTCCCATCTGCAACCGTATCGTCTCGTCCTCCGCTATTACCACTATTCCAAATGCGGTGCCGTCACTGTACACGATATCCGTCATCATATCCGACGCCGACCCCGCGCCGAAGCCCGTTACGCTGCCCGGCGGCACGAAGGGCGTGTACTTAAACAAAAACGGGTATCTTATATATGCGCTGCCGGACGCGGGGGCTAACGCCGCGATTTTGTTCCGCTCTGATGGTACAGCCCGCCTTAAAATTTATCCTTGCCGATGAAATTGATGAACGCCTTTTTTGCCTCGGGATAACAGGACTTGCTGATGGGGACGGCTTGCTTTGTGTCGGTTATGAAATCCGTCTTCGTTATCTGGGATACATGGTTGAGGTTTACCACAAAGCTCTTGTGGCTGAATATGAATCCGCCCGGGGGTAGCTGCTCGGCAAACTGGCTGAGAGCGCCGTAGGTTTCGTAAGCTTTGCTTTTCGTCGCGAAGATGATCTTCCTGCCTCTTGATTCAAGATACACGATATCATCAAACGGAACGCGGACGACAGAGCCTGCGAACTTTATGTCGAGGCAGTTTTTCTCAAACCTTTTGGCAAAGTCGTACATGAGCACGCCTCGGAGCTTTTCCTCATCGACGGGCTTTAATATATAATGCAGCGCCTGCACGTCGTAGCCCTCGAAAACGAAATCCGGCGAGCTGGTGATAAAAACGATGCTGACGTTTTGGTCCTTTCCCCGGATGCGCCGCGCCGCCTCGACGCCGCTCAGCTCATCCATGATAATGTCAAGAAACAGAATATCGAACCGCTTGCCCTGCTCCGCGACGGCGGCCGCGATTTCCTCGCCTGAAGAAAACCGCACAAGGTCAAAACCGGCTTTCTGTCCGTGGAGGGCATGACCGATTTCTTCGCACAAGATATTCAGCTGCTGCATATCGTCGTCGCAGACCGCGATTTTGTATCGGTTCATACACAACTCCTGCAAGTCAGGCTGACAGCTTGAACTTTAAGTCAGCCCCGGTTTCTCACGGTTAGTATAACAAAAATCGTACTTTTCTTCAACAAACCGCTTTTCGGAGATTTGGATAGCGATATATCGAAAAAAACGGTATCCTGTATCGCTGAAGGGAGGTCGTTTTCATGAAGATAATAATTACCGTAATAACCGTGGTGGCGGCAGCGTCGGAACGGCGGTCGGCAATCCCCGCGATGAGCTCATCGCGGCATCATGGGCGGCGGCATGAGCGCCGAGGATATGTACGAGAACGGGAACAAAATCGAAATTATAGGCGGAGCAGAATGTCCGTTGAGTGAATTAACCTCTCTGTCATCCGAACAGCCGGAGATAACAGGCGAAGTCATACATGTCCCGATTCAGCCACCGCGGTAACGAAAGACAGTACTCCGCCGCCATATAAACCAAATGAAGAGCCGTATAATCCCTAAACGGGCTGAGTGCTGAGCATTTTCTTTAGCGAGAAGATTGAAATTGGAGAACGGGCGGAACGGTATTCCGGAACGGCGGAGCAGGAAATCGTTATTCCCTACCGTGACAGCGGAGCCGTAGGGCATTCGCTGAAAAAGCCGAGAAAATACTGGAGCATCAGCAAAGGCAGACAGCTGGTTCACATTACGTTCCTATGGAATGGGACATTTAGGATTCTTCCTTTTTTTGTTTATCCTGGAGGGCGATAATTTGGCGGTGAAAGTCCGCTCGAGATGTATAATTTTTTATTAAATTAAGTCTTTTGTGTTGATTTCAAATATTTTCTTATTACGGATAAAGTTTGTTTAGAAACTCTTGAAATATAGAAAAAAGGCACTTTATAGTGCCTATTTGTTTTAGGAAGGTTTGACATTCGTTGCTTGCGGTCCTCTGGGACCATCTTCAATTTCAAATTCAACTTTTTCCCCTTCATTAAGGGATTTATAACCTTCTTTCTGGATAGCGGAAAAGTGGACGAACACATCTCCTTCACCGTTTTCTCTTTCAATAAATCCAAATCCTTTTTCTGCATTAAACCATTTAACAGTACCAAACATAATAAATGCCTCCTGTAAATTCTATTTCATTTAATATTATTTATTTTTTTAGCGGAAGTTATTCCGCAATTTATTTTTTTAGTAAATTTTTAGTTAAATTAGGGGCCGTAAGTTTTAAAATACTGCATTAAGTTTACTAATTTCTCGTGTAATTGGGAATTACGGAATAAATTGGAGAGTTTAGCCTTTGAATGCTATAATAATAGATATGAAATTCAACTAATTCTTTATAAAAAGATCTGTAAGCTCTTCAAAGACAGAATTGTATATGCAAAGGGCATAATCAGGGTAAGAAAGGCTTATATTTTCCTCAGGATTTATCGGCATATTTTCTATAGCGGCACAGGCGCTAATGCTTGTAGATTTGGGAGGCGGTTATTTTAATCTTCCGGGTAGGAATTTGGTTTATATAGAATTATAGAATGATGAGGAGGAATTTTATGCGTTATACGGTTAAACAGGAAGTGTTTACCCTTAATCCGGAATTGCACTTTGGAATTCTTATAGGAAAAGGGCTCCACAATACTGCAACAAAGCCGGAGGACACTTTGCGGCTCAGAGAAGCCGAAAAAGCCGTAAGGCTGATGTTACCCTTGGAACAACTAAGAAGTCATCCGATTATCCAAGGCTATCGCAATACCATGGAAAAGGCCGGTATTAATCCTAATAAATATCCCCCTTCGGCTGAAGCTATGCTTAAGCGGGTACTTAAAGGTTCGGCGCTGCCTGATATTAATGCTTTGGTAGATTTATGCAATGCCGTTTCTCTGGAAAATCAGATTTCGCTAGGCGGCCATGATTTACAAGATATACAAGAAGATTTGGCCGTTCGTTTTAGTGAAGGTACGGAAACTTTTCTACCTTTTGGTGCGGCGGAATATGAGCCCGTAGATGCAGGAGAATTGATTTTTACCAGTGGCAGTATTGTTCAGACCAGGAAATGGATCTGGCGCCAGAGTGAACTGGGCAAAATGACTCTGGATACCCGGAATGTCTTTTTTCAGTTGGTTGGATTTGCGGACTGCGCGGGTAGTCCGTTAATGCAAGCTCTTGATTCCCTGGAAGAACTTATTGCGAATCGGTTAAAAGGACAGTGCCAACGTTTTATTGTAAAAGAGAGCCGTCCGGAAATTGAATTTTAAAGATTGCTAAAAAATGACCTTACCCTCATATTTATACCAAAGTATCAGGCGGCACAATTTCCGGTCTGACTTAGGGAATTATTGAAAAGGGAGGTCATCTTTGCTTTTATAGCTTTGATAAAATTCATAAGATATTATATCTTATGAATTTTATCATGTTAATTCAAAAGATACTTTTTCAAGGGCATTTTTCTCCAGGTTTTTAATTGTGTGGTAATAACAGATACCTGTTATAAAGGCGGAGAAGAAATCTGCAAATGGTGCTGCATGCAAGAGCCCGTTGATCCCCCAGAATTTAGGGAAGATGATGAGTGCCGGAATAAGAAAAATTATCTGGCGTGTAAGAGTCAAAAAAGTAGCAGACTTTGATTTCCCGATAGCCTGGAAAAAGGTAGAAGTGATAATCTGAAATCCAACAACAGGTAAGCAGAAAAACCAGGCTAATAAAGCATAGCTTCCAAAATTAATTAATTCAGGGTCACGGTTAAATAAAGCAATGAAATGTTGGGGAAATAACCGGGTTGTGATGTAACCGATAATTACAATTGCCGTGGCAGCTATGATCGCAAGTTTTGTGGCAGCTTTCACCCTATTATATTTCCGGGCTCCGAAATTAAAGCTGATGATAGGTTGAGCTCCCTGCCTTATCCCGATAATAGGCATGAGAAGAATAGTTTGCAGGCTATTGATGATTCCCATGCCCGATACGGCAATATCCCCGCCGTAAATAAACAGACTCTTATTAAGAATAACATTTAACAGGCTGTTGGCAAGCTGCAGAAAAAAACCGGGAAGACCTAGAGAAGTTATTTTAAAAATAATCGGTAGCTTAAGTTTCAGATATTTAAGCCGCAGTTTGTTTTTGCTGCGTGTAGTGATAAAGTATGATACGACCCAGGTTGAGGAAATTAATTGGGCTAAAATTGTAGCAAGTGCTGCTCCGGCCATGCCCATCTTAAAAATATAGATAAATATAGGATCAAGTAAAATGTTGGTTCCTGCGCCTAAAAACATGGTTAGCATAGCAACCTTAGGATTACCGTCAGCACGGATAAAATTGTTCATGCCCAGGCTTACTACCTGGAAAACCGCACCAAAGAAAATAACCCGCATGTATTCCATAGAATAGGGCAGTACAGCCGCACTGGCACCGAAAGAAGATAAGACAGGCTTAAGAAAGATCTGCCCCAGAATCATAAAGGCAAGTCCGGCAATTATTAACATCACCAAAGCGTTACCCAGGACGTTTTCCGCTTCTTCCGGCCTTTCCTCTCCTAATTTGATGGAGAATAAGGTTGCGCCTCCTACTCCAAATAAAATACCCATGGACATAAGTATTATCATGATCGGAAAACCTATCGTAATTCCTGCTAAACCAGAGGTACCCAGATCGCTGCTGTTTCCGATAAAGATCCTGTCCACAACATTATATAGGGCATTGACTACCATGCCGACAATAGCAGGTACTGAAAATTTTATTAACAGTTTAGTAACTTTTTCTTCCCCTAGTGGATTTAGATATTCCATTTTAGGATTCCTCCAGTTTTTCCTTTAAATTTGTCTTTTCTACTTTATCGGCCATCTTCTCTAATACAGATAAGAGAGTCTCTTTTGTATTTTCATCCAGACCATCAGTAAGAAATTCACTCCAGCGCCATACTCTTTGTTTTATTTCTTTTTTACAATGCCGGGCTTTAGCAGTAAGATAGATTCTATTGCACCTTTTATCCGTACAATCTTTCTCTTTTGTTACATAGCCTTTCTCTTCCAATGATTTTATGGCCCGGGCGGTTGCTGACTTATCAATATACAAAAAAGATGAAAGTTCATCTTGCGTTATTCCGTCATTCATATATAAATAAAGCAGAAAAGAATACTCAGCAGAAGTAATATTAAATTCCTTTAAGGAGTAGTTAATGTAAATCTGCGCTTGGCGGTGGAGAATTGACACTAAGCGCCCGATACTCTTTTTCAAAACCCATTCCTCCTTGGTTGATTTATCAACCATTATAAATAAATATAATTGACAAGTCAACTATCCTCCAAGTACGGTTCTATTTTCCTGGTGATCATTTAAAGAATTTTAAATTTTGTAACCTCCTCAGTTGGAGAGTCGTCAAAATATATGGAAATACTTAATGAACAAAGGAGGATTACAATGCTTACCAAAAAAACTATGATCAATAAAATCGTTACGCCGCTGATGACATTTATATTAACAGCATTGCTGATACCAGCGGTTTTCCCGGCTGTAGAAGCGGCGGCAGCAAACGGTCTTTCCATCTACACCACTTTTCCCAGTATAGCAGTAAAACCCGGCGAGAATGTCGAAACAGATCTTACAGTAGCCAATGCAACGGGCTCAGATAAGACGGTAGAGATTGCTGTCGTTTCACTACCGGAAGGATGGGAGGCTTATCTTGAAGGAGGGGGGAAGGTAGTTGATAAAATTCACGTGTCCCAACAATATGAAGGGAAAGTCGGTCTAACTGTTAAAATACCCAAAGATGCCCAAGAAGGGCCATATCAGGTGGTTCTGTCTGCTTCCTCAGGTAATTACAGCGACCGTTTGGATCTGGAGTATAATATTAAATCCGCTATTGATAATACAGGAAAATTATCTACAAATTATACGGAGTTAAAAGGTTCCAGTGAGACAAGTTTTAAATATGAAGTAAATATCAAGAATAATAAAGGTGAAGCGCAAACTTACAGTCTGGGCGCAGATGTGGAGAGAGGCTGGCAGGTAAAATTTACCGCAAAATATGATAGTAAGCAGATAGCCAGCATTCCTGTTGAGCCGAATAAATCAGCTGCCGTGGAAGTTGAGATAATACCTCCGGCCAAAGTAGATGCCGGCGAATATAGCATTCCCATCGCAGCCTCAGCGGCCGGTGAGACCCTGACCACCCAGCTTAAAGTAATCATTACCGGAAGTTACGGAATGGAGCTGACAACACCTACCGGGCGGTTAAATGCCGAAACTACGGCGGGAAAGGAAAAAGCTGTAGATATTGTGCTTGAAAATACAGGTAGTTCCGAACTCCAAGGCATCAAGTTGTCTTCTTGGCAGCCGGATGGCTGGAATGTTAGATTCGCTCAGGATGCTATTGATACCATAGCCCCCGGAGAGTCTGCGACGGTTAAAGCTTTTATTAAGCCTGATGAAAAGGCAATCACAGGTGATTATGTGGTGAAAATTGCTGCCGATACCCCTGAAACATCAAGTTCCGCGGAATTTAGAGTTATGGTCAAAACATCAACGGTCTGGGGAATAATCGGCGTATTAGTGATTATCTTTTTAGTAACAGGTTTATACTGGACATTTAACACCTATGGGAGACGATAGAAGATGGGTAGTAACAAAGTAGTGATTAAAACGGAAGGTCTTACCAAAAGATATGGGGATTTTACTGCTGTTGATGATCTTAATCTGGAAATATATCAAGGGGAAATTTTCGGATTATTAGGTCCTAACGGGGCCGGAAAGACAACTACTATTCTGATGCTGCTGGGACTGACGGAACCCACTCAGGGTTCTGCACATATTGATGGTTATGATACAACTCGGGATACGCTGGCGGTAAAAAAGAATGTCGGTTATCTGCCTGATCATGTAGGATTTTATGATGAGATGACAGGCCGGGAAAATTTAAGATTTGTCGGGCGCTTGAATGGTTTGGAACCGCAAACAATAGAAGAAAAAATTGCAGATTTATTAGGGCGGGTAAAGCTTGCGGACGTAGGGGATAAGAAAGTCGGGACTTATTCAAGAGGTATGCGGCAGAGACTGGGAATTGCCGATACCTTGATGAAAGACCCGCAAGTCATTATTTTGGATGAACCTACATTAGGCCTTGATCCGGAGGGTATCAAGGAAATGCTCGGTTTGATTGTCGAGCTGGCTAAAAAAGACAAAAAAACTGTCTTAATTTCTTCACATCTTTTACATCAAATTCAGAAGATATGTGACCGGGTAGGGATTTTCGTCAAAGGGAATCTCCTGTATCAGGGGCCTATCAATACTTTAGCTGAAAAGGTATTTAGAGATCAGCCCTTAACTTTGGAATTATGTGTTTCGCCCATGAATGAGGAACTGGCGCCCTTGATTAATTCAATACATGAAAATGTTGCCGTGGAAATGAAAGAGGATAAAATAATGATTCGTTCTCAGGAGGAAATAAGAAAGCAACTGGTTAAGGTTTTAAGTCAGAGAGATTATGAGATTCTTTTTCTGAAGCAAACCGGCCGTGACCTGGATGATATTTATAGCCGGTATTTTGCAGGAAAGGAGTGAGGATATGCCTAATAAGAGCTTATGGGTATTATATAAAAAGGAGCTGGCCGATCATTTATGGAGCAAAAGGTTTGCGATCATTCTGGTTCTTGTTGCTGTTACGGGACTTTCCAGCATATATGCCGCTGCCGGCGGCATTAGAAGTGCGGTTGCTCAGGACGGCAATACTTTTGTATTTTTACGGTTATTTACAACAGCGGGAGGTTCCGTACCATCCTTTATTTCTTTTATGTCCTTTTTAGGTCCTTTAATCGGGTTGGCCCTGGGATTTGACGCCATAAACGGTGAAATAAACAGGGGTTCTCTCAGCAGATTACTGGCTCAGCCTATTCCCAGAGATACGGTTATTAACGGTAAGTTTCTGGCCGGAGTCACCATAATTTCCTTGATGGTCATTACGCTGGGAATGGCCATAGGCGGCTTAGGAATAATTATGATCGGTATTCCTCCTACCCTGGAAGAAATACTTAGAATATCGGTTTTTTTCTTATTTACGATACTTTACATGTCTTTTTGGCTTGCTTTATCCCAGCTTTCTTCTTTGTTTTTCAGGCAGACGGCGACATCTGCTCTGGCCTGTATCGCAGTCTGGCTGTTATTATCTGTTTTTGTGGGACTATTGGCGGGCATAGCTGCCGACGCCTTGTTCCCCCTTAACAACTCGGCGACGGTAGATATGGCACTGAAAAACAGTGAGGTGAAATTAATGCTGAATCGCATATCTCCTGCGACCCTTTATGATGAATCCACAATTACCCTGCTTAATCCGGGTGTTAGAACTTTAGGACCTATTACTGAAAACCAATTAATAGGAGCTATTCCGGGTATTTTACCCTTTTCCCAGAGTTTACTATTGATATGGCCTCATCTTATCTCCTTGCTGGCCTTAAATATGATTTGCTTTGCAATATCATATATATTTTTCATGAGGCAGGAAATTAGAGCATAATGAAGATTATTTGGCCTGAATTTAGCCGGCTTGCGGCAAAGAAGGCTGACTAGGAGAATATTGGAGAGATGCAGGATGAACAGTAGTGCTGATAACCGGATGACGTATTATACCGACAAAGAAGAACAACTGGAATATTTAATGCTTAAATTTGGGCAGCGGATTTTAAAATTAGCGTATTATTATGTACGGGATAAGTACCTGGCCGAAGATATTTATCAGGAAGTATTTCTCAGAGTTTATCATAATCTGGATAAGTTTAAACAGGAAAGCAGTTATTATACCTGGATCTATAGAATCACGGTAAATTTATGTAAAGATTTTATTAAGTCCGCCGTATTCAGGAAGTTTATTACAGTAGGTATCGTAAATGATTTAAGCAGGTCTAAGCAGGAAATGAATAAGTTGTTTGAAAAAGTAGAAGGCGGGGAAATATTCAGCCTTGTTATGGAGCTTCCTAGAAAATATCGAATACCGATTAGCTTACATTATTTTGAAGGGTTTGCAATAGCAGAGATTGCTGAAATGCTGGCAATAAGTGAGAGTAACGTTAAAGTAAGATTATACCGGGGAAGAGAGAAACTTAAGGTCTTATTGTCTAAGGAGGGTGCAGAATGAAGGACAGAAATGATATAGAAAAAAACTTAGCGCAGGCGAAAGATGAGGCCGACAAGTTTTTCTCCGGTTTTCCTGAGGAGCATATGCATAAAAAAGTTTTTCATAATTTAGAAAGCCCTCACAAGAATTTCTCCGGGAGAAGCTGCTTCCCTCAGGGACTGGTCGAAAAAGTTTCTGCATTTGCCATTTGTGCTGTTGTTTTGTTGGCTGTTATTGTCGTTTTTAGTGGCGGCTTGAGCCTGGAAGAGGGGAAAATGACGGCATTGGGACAGCCTATCTCCCAACAACTGCTTAAACTTGATCATACAGATTTAAACCAATGGCTGCATTTTTTTAAAATCAGTAAACCGGATAAGATCAATGATAATTTACTTGCTGTAATCTGGGAAGCGGGAAGAAACGGAGATTATGAGATGGTTTACAGCAGCTTATTTGAAAATAGCAGTAAACCTTGTTCTGCTGCCCTGATCGTTTTTCCTGAGAATCAGCCTTCAATGGCTGTTATTTCATCCCGGAATGAAGATAATCAGTATATTCATTACAGGGTAATCGGCTATAAAGATGACCAAATCCTGACTTATTTGGAGCAGAATTATGTTACCGGGGGAGAATTGGAAGTGGTAGACGGAGTACTAAAAGAAAAGCGCTTTATTCCTGAAATAAGTGTTGAAGATATCAGCCCGGTCGTAACTTACTATATACCTTATCAGGCAACTGAAGAGGGAGATATTATCCTGGCTGCGGAAAATCTAAGCATTAATAAGGGGGAGCATATTGCGATTATCGGTGATGAAGAGACACCTATCGAAGCTTTAAATGCCGAGTTGTTTTTAAATTGGGAGACAGGCCGTGAACTTTTAAATGCCAATCGGAATATGCCTCTTCTCTATGCGGAAAATCCGGGACAGGAAGATTTATTGATTAAGCCGTTGAAGGGCGGCCGGTTAAAAAAAATTTCGGTGGAAGTCAGGGAGGATTGAGAGGCAGCCGGCTAATTCAAAAAGATAAATTAAAAATTATTCTATAAAAAAACCTTCTCCCATAATTGATTCAGATTGGAGAAGGTTTTTTATGATATTGCTATTTATGTATCTTGTCCGAGCATTGGCCGCATCCCGGGCACTTTACACCCCGCTTTTTATCTTTAACAATTTTATTTATGGCCAGGGCAATTACCGCAACTACTACGACAATCACAATAAAATCTACCGTACTCATGATTTTGCCGTCTGCATTTCGGCAGGAATCTGGGCTTTTTCACTGCCTTTTTTCATTAAGTAAAAGACATATCCGACCATAGCCGCTACGGCAATCAGTCCTCCGATAAACCCATGGCCTAATGTGCCGGCAGTTAATAAAGTGCCAATCTGATATACGAGGAAAGCTAAAACATAACCCAGACCTAATTGGAAACCAATAGCCCCGAACAGCCACTTGGATGATTCCAGCTCGGAATTCATGGCTCCTATAGCCGCAAAGCAGGGAGGGGTAAAAAGGTTAAATACCAGATAAGATAATCCGGCTACTGCGGTTATACCAAACACCGTACTCACTTCTGCACCGCTGCCGACAAGGGCCAATTCATCTACATCAATAAAATTTGTTATCCCAAAGCAAACAGCTAAGGTTCCGACTACGTTTTCTTTAGCGATAAAGCCTGTTACCGCCGCCGCCGCAAACTGCCAGAGACCAAAGCCCAAGGGGATAAATAATAATGCTAAGGGTGAGGCAATGCTTGCTAAAATACTAGTCTCCGGGGCATTTTCCGCAACCACCTGGAAATTCCAATCAAATGTTTGCAGTATTTGTACTACGGCATTGCAAACCAGGATAATGGTACCTGCTTTAACAATGAAAGCTTTGGCTCTCATGAGCATGGATATGGTTGCCCTTTTGACACTTGGCCACCTGTATTCAGGAAGCTCCATGATGAAATAGGATTTGGAATAATCGCCCGTGATTTTTCTAATAATTAAGGCACCTATAATGATTACAAAAATTCCCAGGAAATACATTGAAGTTCCCACCCAGCTGTTATCGCCGAAGAAAACACCGGCGAAAAGAGCAATGATCGGCAGTTTGGCTCCGCAAGGCATAAATGTGGTCAGCATTGCTATGGAGCGTCTTTGTCTTTGGTTTTTAATTGTTCTTGTCGCCATAATGCCGGGTATACCACAACCGGTACTCACAATCATCGGTATGATCGACCTGCCGGATAAGCCGACTTGTCTAAAGAATCTGTCCATAATAACAGCTACACGAGCCATGTATCCGCTGTCTTCCAACAGTGCCAGGCAGAAAAACAACACCATAATCAACGGTAAAAATCCAATAACCGCACCGACCCCGCCAATGATCCCGTCAAGAAGCAAAGCACCAAGAACAGGATTTACGTTTTCCCCCAGCAATGAAGCCACACCTTCGTACAATAAGTCGATCCAGCCCACAAAAGTGTCTGCGAACCAGGGGCCAAGCCAGGATTGGGAGATGGAAAATACCAGCCAGATCACCACAGCGAAAATGGGAAGGCCCAGCCATTTATGAGCGATTATCCTGTCGACCTGATCCTGTAAGGTCTGTTTCTCCGAGCTTACTTTTCTTTTTTCAACTTCGGCCACAATATCTTTTACGAATTGATAGCGATTATTATCGGCTTCTGCAAATTCTTCTTTTGTTGCAGCCTTTTGGGCACCTTTAATGTTAGGAGGGACTTGTTTTTGCTTTGCTTTACCAACTGTTATTACGGCATTCATCAGCTCAAACAAACCGTTATTGGTGGAGTTTGTTGCTATGGTTTCAATAACCGGGCACTTCAAGGCATCACTCAATGCCTGAACATCTATCATGTTACCCTTTTTCTGTGTCAGGTCATTTTTATTTAGTGCAATAACGACAGGTATACCCAGCTCCAATAATTGGGTCGTAAAAAACAAGCTTCTGCTTAAATTTGTGGAGTCGACTATGTTAATAATGACATCAGGATTTTCGTTTTGGACGAAATCTTTGGTTATCGATTCTTCACTGGTGTATGGCGACATGGAGTATGCTCCCGGCAAGTCCACCACAATCAGGTCTTCGTTTTGGGGGTTCAGTTTCTTTTTAACATCACCTTCCTTTTTTTCCACGGTAACCCCGGGCCAGTTTCCTACATGTTCAATTTTCCCCGTAATAGCGTTAAATAACGTTGTTTTTCCGCTATTCGGGTTTCCTGCTAATGCAATTTTCATGAGCTACCTCCTTTTAATAGTTAGTCTTGCCTAACTTTAAACCTACACCTCCCTAATGTGATAATGCCATTATCTATACAATAATAGCGTCTGCTAAATCCTCATCAATGCTGTATCTTGAATCCTTAATGTTAACGATAAGGTTAGATGCAAGCTTTGAAATAATCGTTACTTTCTCACCCGGATAACAACCCAGTGTAAACAAAAAGTCACGAATATCATCCTGTTCGGTTCTAATACAATTTACTGTATAAGGTGTATTTATTTTCCCTTTTGATAATGACATCATGTACAGCTCCCCTATAAGTTAGACTAGTCTAATTCATTAAAAGTTTACCACGCCTAACTTTTTTTGTCAATATATAGATCCCAATAACCTTCATTTGAATTCAGGGAGTTATCTTTCTAAAAATAACTCCCTGAATAATTGATTAATCGGCCAGAAATAGGCAATTTTAATTATTGATATTTTGCAAATTCCCTAGATCACTGAATCGATCAACGCTGACTTTTATAAGTAATTTTTCCCCTTAAAATTAGCAAGGAATTCCTGCATGGCATAAATTGAAGCGCTGCTGATCACATGTTCGATTGCACAGGCGTCCTTATCGGCAACAGCGGTATCAATTTTTAAAACCTCTGTAAAAAATTTCTGAATAACTTGATGTTTTTGGGAAGTAAACCTAGCAAGTTTTAGTCCTGCGGGTGTGAGAAATACCTCCTTGTATTTTTCATTGATGATAAGTCCTTTTTCGGCAAGGGTTGACATAGCACTATTTGTGCTTGCTTTTGTAACGCCTAATCGTTTGGCAATATCCGACACTCTCGCCCCCTTACCGTCCTGCGAAAGCTCGTATATTGCTTCCAGATAATTTTCCATGGTAAATGTCAGGTTATCCATCCTTTTCCCTCCATAATGACGGCTGAAAAATGATAGGCCGCCTTTTTTTAGCTGCAAGCGGCGTCTGCCGCCGGCTGCATCAGGTGAAAGTTATACTATTCTAACAATATTATTATACCTTGTTGTCCGAATAAAATAAAGTAAGTATCGATTACCGGCAAATTAGGCGGATATATTTAGAACCTTGCATAGATAATCCGGAAGAAAAGGACATTTTACAGACAAAATATCCTCTGAAAAACGGCAAAAAAAACGTCCGTTTTTTGCATAACATTATGATTGTTACCCAAATACGCGACGAAATAATATCTAGAGCAATGAATAGTATAGCTTATTTATGATGAAAAAGAAATTCCTGCGGGTAAAGAGTCTCTTTATTTTTGACCTTTTTTGAGCCAGCCGGCTACTTCGACGGTGCGCTTGGCTTGATGGTATACGGCGTCTTTCACGTCTTCTATCATTTTGCCGTCTTATCCCTGGGTAACTGTAGTTCCATAAGGATTGCCCCCGGCTTTAAAAATAGAGGAATCGGTATAGCCGGGAGGAACGATGATCGCTCCCCAATGCATCATGGAGGTATATAACGCTTTGATAGTGGCTTCCTGACCACCGTGCGGGTTCTGGGCCGAGGACATAGCACTGACAACCTTATTCAGCAATTTTCCTTGTGCCCACATCCTCCCTTGAAGGTCAATAAATTGTTTCATTTGGGAGGGGAGGTTTCCAAAGCGCGTCGGAGCACTGAAAATAATGGCATCTGCCCATTCAAGATCATCTGAGCCGGCTTCTTTAATATCTTCCGTAGCTTCCGCATTGGCCTTCCAGGCCGGATTAGCGTTGACAGCCGTTTCCGGCGCCAGTTCGCGTACCTTAAGAAGACGCACTTCTGCTCCGGTATTCTGCCCGGCTTCAGCGGCCCACCGGGCCATTTGGTAGTTGATACCTGTCATGCTGTAGTAAATTACTGCTAATTTAACTTTATCCATGTTTATTCTCCTTTCCTTTTCTGCTATCTGAGCTAAGGTGATTAAAACGGCTTAGATATAGCGGATAGTTTATGATTCTCGGATTAACTTTATACTATTATTTACCGTGATTAGAGCCGACTTAAACATTATTTGCAGGCAATTTCCAGTTATGATAACCAGAAGAATACAAATATAATGTGGTTATACGAATACGAATATGGATAAAATACCTGAAAGCTTATATCGGGAGAATTGGAAAATACTAAAAGTCGATTTGCTTTTCTGATATGTTCCCGGTTCCAGTACCGGATACATTTTGCTTAACCGTTAGCAGCCGGCCTGCAGGGAATATCTGGTACTAATTGAAACTTCCGGAGTTATAAAGCTTCTTCTTCGGGTATAGGATATGAGGCATCCATAATATAGTGTCAAAAAGGTGTGTAATCGTATGATTAAAAAGTTGGACAAATACAATAAAAAAAGGAATTTTGCGAAGACCGGGGAACCTGAAGGAAAAACGGGAAACTCCGGAGTATCTCTGAGGTTTGTTGTCCAGCATCATATAGCCCGCAGAGATCACTTCGACCTGCGTTTGGAATGGGAAGGAACTCTTTTAAGCTGGGCGGTGCCGAAGGGTCCTTCCTATGATACCCGTGCAAAGAGGCTCGCCGTACAAGTGGAAGAGCATCCTTTGGAATATCGCAACTTTGAGGGGCTTATTCCCAAGGGGGAGTATGGCGGCGGGGCAGTTATGCTCTGGGATGAAGGTTTCTGGGAACCCCAGGTGGAAGTAGATGAAGGGCTCAGCCGGGGGTCTCTTAAGTTTGTTCTGCAAGGAAGAAGATTAAAGGGAAAATGGGCTTTAATCCGGATGAAAGCGAAAGCGGGTGAGGCTGAGAATAACTGGCTTTTACTCAAGGAAAGAGATGATTATGCCCAAACTGTCGACGGGATTTCCCAGTTTACCACGAGCATCAGAACCGGACGCACTATGACGGAAATTGAAGAGGGTGCGGGTGAAAAAATCACCAGGAATCCCTTTACTAAGACCGGTGTGCAGCTTGCTATACTTGTCAGTGCAATTCCTGCGGGGGAAGACTGGCTGTTTGAGCTGAAATATGACGGCTACAGGATTCTTGCTTATCTGGAAGGCAATGATGTTCGGCTCATAACCAGAAACGGCCATGACTATACAAATCGGTTTCAAGATATCGCATATTCTCTTCTGGACTTAGCCGGCGGAAGGGCGATGGTTCTGGATGGCGAAATGGTAATCACGGATACGGAGGGCAGGACAGATTTTCAGGCACTGCAAAACTATCTGAGAAATCCCAAGGATCAAAACCTTACCTATATCATCTTTGATCTGCTGGCATTGGATGGAGAAGACTTAAGAGGATACCGCCTGCTGGAAAGAAAAGCAACCCTTAAAGCTCTGATGAAAGATGCACCTAAAAATCTTTATTATAGTAAACATATTAAAGGAGACGGCAAGCAAAGTTTTCAGGCAGCTTGTGAAGCAGATTTAGAAGGGATAGTGGGGAAAAAAGCTGATTCCGTATATAGCGGCAAAAGAAACGGCGATTGGATCAAGCTAAAATGTGATACAAGACAGGAATTCGTCATCGGAGGATATACCCTCTCAGATAAAAAAACGAGTGGGGTAAGCTCTCTTCTGCTTGGCCTTTATGAAGAAAAGGATTTGATCTATACCGGACGTGCCGGAACGGGCTTGACCGTACGCAGCATGAAAGAGCTGGAGAAAGAATTTGCAAGTATCAAGACGGAGAGGACTCCTTTCAAACGGGCACCGGAGCCTAGAAAGAATGAAAAAATCATCTGGCTTGAACCTGTATTGGTTGCGGAAATCAAATTCGCCGCATGGACGGAAGATAATCTGTTAAGACAAGCCAGCTTCAAGGGCTTGCGGGTGGATAAGGATCCCAGGGATATCAGAATAGAAAATGAGGGTGCCGGAATATTTCCAAATGAAAAATCAACGAAGGGATTATCCGGCAAAGATAGGGGAAGGCCAATGAAAGCAAAGAGTGAGAGTGTCATCATTAATGGAATAAAGATCACCAGTCCGGACAAGGTAATTTTTGCCGATCTTGAAATTACAAAAAAAGATGTGGCCCGGTATTATGCAAAGGTGGCGGAGCGGATGCTGCCGTATATCCGTCACAGAATCCTTAGTATTGTGCGCTGTCCTAAAGGAGTATCCCAGGCTTGTTTTTACAAAAAACATCCCGGTCCGGATAACAAAGGAATTGTCCCCGTGCCGGTCTTGAGCAATAGCGGAGCAACAGAAGACTATTTCTATATCGAGAATGCTTCCGGGCTGATATCGGAAGCGCAGATGGGTACACTGGAATTTCATACCTGGGGCAGCCGTACGGGAGATCTGGAAAAGCCTGATATAATGGTATTTGATTTGGATCCGGATGAGGGGATGGACCTGGAAACGGTACGCTTGGGGGTCAAGGATCTCAAGAGTGTCCTTGATCAGCTTTCTCTTAATTCTTATCTCAAGACCAGCGGGGGCAAAGGGTATCATGTAGTTGTACCATTCAAACCATCCGCGGACTGGCCTACGTTTCATGATTTCGCCAGGAATATTGCCGAATTTATGGAAAAAAAGTGGCCTGATCGTTATACCAGTAATGTAAGAAAGATTAAGCGGAAAAATAAGATTTTCATCGATTGGATTCGAAACGGCAGAGGTGCTACAAGTATTGCCCCCTATTCTCTAAGAGCAAGAAAAGGCGCCCCGGTGTCTATGCCAATTGCCTGGAAAGAACTGGACACGGTGGCTCCCTCCGGCGTCAATATGGCCGATGCTCTGATGAGAATTGACGGACACGATCCATGGCAAGATTTTTTTCAGACCGGTCAACGGCTTAAATAAGATTAGCTTAGAAATCACTTTTTCCCTTCGCATAAATTAAGTGAGACTTAAAGCAGATTGAAAATGTAAATAATGTGCGGAAATCGCAAATAAGCACAATTAAGTTTTTAAGAATCCAGTCTACATGATCTTTTTGTTAAGGAAATGTTTTAAAAACAAATCTTATATAATGCTGAAAATCATTGTCCGGAGGATGTTGAAGTATCCTCCGGACATTATATTAATATGCTAATTCATATAAATAATGAAGAAGTTATTAAAATTTTTTTGTAAATATTACAAAAAAAATTTAATAATAAGAAGGAAAAATTTAGCTAAATAGATAATCTATAAATTAAGTTATGCTGCGGATAAATCTAGGCGATGTATTGTTGAATGTATTATCTATAATACTTACTATAATGACGGAAAACGAAATTGACCCAAGGAGGGAATTAAAGATGAGTGAAGAGGTTCATCCAAAGCTGAGAGAATTTATGCCGGTAGCGAAAAGTATTGCCGCGACATTTGGAAATATGTGTGAGGTAGTAATTCATGATTTTAAGTATCCTGAAAAATCGTTAGTATATATTTTCGGAAAGCTTACAGGACGTAAATTGGGAGCACCTATAACAAACCTTGTGTTAGAAACCTTAAGAAAAAATGGAGACAAATCATCAAATCTCATTGGGTATCAAACATCTACAAAGGATGGAAAGATTTTAAAGTCTTCTACTATCTTTATACGGGATGAAACAGACAAGATAATTGGATGTATGTGCATAAATTTTAATCTGACTGAATTATTAACTTGTCAACAAATTTTAGATAATTTTACAAAAATGGTTAGTGTTGATGAAAATATAGGCAGCAGTGAAGAATTTTATGGAGATGTAAATGAAGTATTAAATTCAATTATTAAAAATGTAATAGCGGACTATCCAACGCCTCAACAACTTATGACAAAAGAGGATAAATTAAACATTGTAAAAAGGTTAGATGGTAAAGGCGTATTTTTGGTTAAGGGCGCCGTTGACCAAGTTGCTAAAGTCTTAGGCGTTTCCCGCTATACTATCTATAATTATTTAGAAGAAGCAAGGTCAAAACCAGTTTCAGCAAGCGCTTTTTAGTAAATAACTAATTAAATAATCAATTAAAGGGAGAGGTTTTAAAATGGAAAAGCAAATAATTAATACCAAGAAGGCACCCAAAGCCATAGGGCCATATTCACAAGGCGTTAAGATCGGGGATTTTCTCTTTGTATCAGGGCAGTTACCAATAAACCCTGCTAATGGTGAATTATTGACTAATAATATTCAAGAGGAAACAAAACAATCCCTGGAGAATTTAAAGGCAATAGTAGAGGAGGCAGGAGTAAGTTTTAGCAATATTGTTAAGACCACAATTTTTATTAAAGATATGAATCAATTTAGCTTAATAAACGAAATTTACGCTCAATATTTTCCTGGTAATCCTCCTGCGAGATCCTGTGTTGAAGTAGCGCGATTACCTAAAGATGCAAATATTGAAATTGAAGCTGTCGTCTATATCGGGTGAGTATAAAATTAGCAGGACTTATGGAGTTTGAAGATCAGCCCCATAGGGTAACCTATTTAATTTTCAGTTAATCACTTTATTACAGACAGATAAAATGTAAAACATTGCAAAATATATAAATTTTATACATGAAGAAATATGCACCACACCAAAGTGTTGTGGTTAATCCTCTTTATAACATAAAGAAAGTTCTAGCGTAGAATCTCCCGGTTTTGCAGGGTAAGTAGAAGTAACCGACATCGTTTTTACGGTGTCGGTTTTATTGTATAGCGAAAACCACCTGCTCTGCAGGTGGTTCCAAAGAGTTTTAGCTATGAGTAGAAAAAACTACCTCCATTTGTTAGAATAGTGCAGGTTTCGCCAGCTGCACAAAAACATTGGAGGCAGAATTTTAAATTGGATACCGAAAGTCTGCCACACACGCAATGGAATTGTAAAGTATGAGTAAGGTTCAAGAATTTTAAATAAAATGCGGAGGCGGGATGAGGAAGAATGTAACCACCCAAAGCGTTCTTTTTTATGTACGTTTATAAAAGCAAAAATAAAAAAACAGATTACATGTTGCCCAAATGCATATTGTGTACGCTGTGTACATAATTATATAATGGGAGGTGAGAGCATGATCCTTAAAAAAGAGGATGTGATTATGCAGGAAGTAATTAATGCTACAGATGTCAGAAAAAACTGGGGCAATTTTATTGACCATGTTGTGCGTTTTAAGCCTTTTCTCGTGAAACGCAATAGAGACTATATTGCAGCTATATCTCTCGAGCATTTGGAGACTGTATTAACACCGTATAAGTTCCCCCTTAAATACGAAAAAGAAGCTGACGGCAGTTTCAGCGGTTTCTTGAAAGAACTGGACCTTGTAATTAACGCTGCGAGTTTGGATGCGTTAAAAACAGAGATGGCCAAAGAACTTACTGCATATGCGCAAGAATATATGGATGAGTTCCAAGAATATTATGGGTCTTCTAATAGAAAGCCTCATTTCCCTTTTATTCTGCGGGTTTTGATTCAGAAGAATGAGGATGCAGTAAGAGGTTTGCTTGATGCCTAGCCGGAGAGAATTAAAACATTTTGTGAACGGGACGGACGGGAACTATATAAAGATACAGATCATTATTTTTATCGAAAAATAATGGCGGACAGGACTTAAAAGCGTACAAAGGTTTCCCAGGAACAGGTGAAATGCTTCGGCGGTTATGGCGGTATATTTAAAGAAGCAATTACAGGTCGATGAAGTTTTTTTAATAAAACAGTATGAACAAAATCCATTTGCTGCTTTTGTATGATAATCAGACAGCGCAGTATGCGAAATTTTGGAGGATAAAATATGCCTAATTATGATTTCCATTCTTTATTAGAACCACTGGAATTTCAAGATCTGGTTTGTGATATCGTCCAGCTCCGGGACGGTATTTTTCTGGAAACCTATAAGGAAGGCCGTGATTCCGGGATTGATGGTTCATATACCGATAAAAATAAAAAAATCATTGTTCAGGCGAAACGTTACCGGCAAAATTTTAAGAAACTATATTATGACCTGCAACATATTGAATTACCCAAAGTTCGCAAGTTAAATCCTGATCGTTACATTCTGGGGGTCTCGCTGGACTTTCAGCCTGGAGAGAAGGAAAAGATTGCTAAACTTTTTGAAGGTTATATGACCGACACCGGTGATATTTTAAGCAGAAAAGATATTAATCGCCTTTTGAAAGATCCTGCGTATGAGCGGATTGAGCTTGCATATCCAAAGCTCTGGTTACCCAGTCTTACTATATTTGAGAAGACGTTAAAAAAATCCGTATACCGGGCCGTTTACAAAGAGTCGGTAGAAGAGTTGAAAGAAGCAATCAAAACATCAAAGATTTTTGTTCCGACCAGAATTTACCGCAAGGCGTTACATGAGTGGTCTCGGAATCACGTGATTGTTATTTCAGGAGAGCCTGGCGTAGGCAAGACAACAATGGCCTATCTTTTGGCATTAGCATACCTGCAGCCGGATAATTTGGATGGATTCATCTGGGCAAATTCCATTCACGATATATACGCAATGCTGGAAGATGAACAGAAACAAGTTATCATCTTGGATGATTTTTGGGGCAGTATTTTTCATGACGATTATACACGCAGAAACGATGAGAATCGACTGGATAAACTCATAAGGCGTATCATAGAGTCCGATGGGAAAAAACGTTTGATTCTGACAACAAGAGAATATATTCTCCAACAAGGTTTACAAAAACATCCTGCACTTAAAGAAACATTGGATCAATACGCATTAATCTGTACGATGGAAGAATACGGAGAAGATGAAAAGGCCAGCATCCTATTCCGTCATCTCTATGCATCGAATCTTGATTACGAATATGTCGATTACTTATTTGCCAAGTGTAATTGGCTTGTAAATCATCGGAATTACAACCCGCGAGTCCTGGCAATCTTTCTGGCGCAAGAATCCGGTAAAGCTTGTTCCCCTCAAGAATATTACGATGAATTATGTGACTATTTTGATAATCCCAGTGCTTTCTGGAAAGCTATCTTTGTTGATCTCTCTCAAGAAGCCCAAATTGTCGCTATGCTTTTATTGATTTCTTCGACGCCTATGCGTTTGTCGGATATGGCTTGCTGCTATCAAAAATATATTCGGAATTGCACTACTCAAACGACGGTAAAAAATTTGGGCGATACCATAGCGGAGCTTGAGAAAACGATGATCAAGTCGTTTTACAGCAAGGAAGAAGAAGCCGTTCTGTTAAGGTTCAGCATGCCGGCTGTACAGGATTTTCTGTATCAGCACATGGAAGAAAATAATGAACAATGCATTCCGCTGGTTTTACAATGCTGTACTTTTTACAATCAGTTACAATTTCTTTTAGAGCATCAATCAATGAATTGCAGTAAGAGAATTGCGGATCTTATCGTCGAACAATGTATCTTACATTACCATGATTATGACGATTGCTATATGGAGTATGACGGTAGCTGGAATTGGGATGTGGATATTTTCTCACATGAAGGGGAACACCTGGACAGACTTTTTCACCTACTCCGCTGTTGTAAGCCGGAAAGACATTCCGCGCTTTTTTGGTTTTTAGAAATACAAATAAAGGATTATTGCTTAACTATGGGCAGCGATGATCTGGAAGCTCAATATACAGACCTGCATAATTTGCCGGATATCATTGTCCGCTGTATTCAAAAGGGAATGGTTTTCAACGGAAAGGATATTATTGATAAATACTATGAGAAAGCCTTCAGTGTACATCATTATCGGGCAATGAAAAAATTCGGGGATGTGTTTCCGGAAGAATACGGTATTTTTTATAAAACATACTTTGCACAGGTAAAAAGAAGGTTAAAGAATACACTACTTTCTGAGTTGGAGTTTCTTGATGATTTTAGTATGGATTTCCAATTTGATATGCTGCTCGATGATATCCCGGACATTCTTAAGGAATTTGGCTTGCGTTATACAAAAGAATTCGGGCAGAAATTACTTGACTTGTGCGGTAGAGAACCGGCATCTTTAAGCAGAAAAAAAGATACATATAAAAAGTCGTTACATGATGATATAGACCAGGAGGAGAGAGCCCTCGCAGCGGTTAAGGAGGATGCTGAGAATTGGCTTTTTGGACCAAGGGAAACATACTTAGAAGATGGGCAGATTAATGAAATGATTACCCAAAGCAGCCTTAATCCGGAATTGAAAGCAGCCTTGAAAAAAAACCTTAGTACGGGATGCGCACATTATATTTATAACTTCCTGCAGACAAAAGAAGCCATTGAGCTGTTTCTTGCCGCTTTAAAAGAATCAGAAGATAATTTTATTGAGCAAGAATGCAGCCTTTATATGATGATGTTATGGCATATTGGCCGGGGAAATCAAGAATTGATAAAAAAACTTGTGGGTTTTTGTGCGGAAAGCTTTGCAATGATCGTTTATCGGGAAGAACCTGTGCTACGGGCTAATGAATTTTTAGCCGGTGAGATTTATACCTGCTATCTAAAAAATGATGCTGAATTCTGTGAAGTCGTTTTTGAGAATTTGCTGATGAGAGATGAACAGTGGATACGTTTTCTCCATATACCCCTCTTTATTTTCTGTAATGTTTTTATTATGTATATGGGATGTAGTGAGGGAGAGTTGGAGGAATATTATCAGGATTTATGGGGAGAGAATTTCAGCAAATTTAAGCATATAGCAAGATATGATGGGGGAAAACAAACCAGTATTGGTTATGCCGATTTTGGGGCTTATCATTTTAAACGATATGAGTGGGAGGGATGTATGTATCGGATATTTGAAGAAGTGACCCCTGTTCACTTTAACAAAAACTATGTGGAACCTATGTTAAAGAGCTATTTGGATGAACTGGGATCTGGTGATGATGATAGCAAAGTTCTAAGACATATATCACTTTGCAGAATACAAGCTGAATACACTGAAAATGGAGTTCTTCATTCTATAGACGAAAGAATTAGTGACGAACTAGCTATGATTGATCATCTTTCACTTGCGGAAGATTGGCATACATTCTTAGAGCCGGCCCAAAAGAATACATTGAGAAAACTGCAAAAAGACGAGACGGTGTATAAAAAAGCTGGGGATAAATTGAGAATATTATTATATAAAATAGAAAATATTGAGTTGTTAAAGGAGTTAGGCTTTTATGATGAAATATTAAGATTTGTGAAGGAAATTGAGAATATTCACATGAGATTTTCCAGTGGTGATTATTCATTAATAAAGAAAACCTTTTAAGTTACCTCTTTATATTCGCTTTGATTTTCAATTGACAGAAACATCCGATTACATCTCAGAGGATGAGGGTACCTGTGTAAGGATTGAAATCTGAAATCAGAAATAAGTAAAATCAAAAAGCCGAGGGGGACAGGTTATGAAAAGGATTTTGGTGCTAGGGATAATTTTGGCAGTATCATTAACTGCTTTGGGAGGCTGTGCCTCAAAAGAAACACCACAAAAGAGTGAAGAAGAACTGAGAAAAGAGATCAGGGCAGAGCTTGAAGCGGAACAAAAAGCTGCAGAAAATGCTAAAAAAGCCATTAATGTGAAAGACAAAGATGCCCTTTATGACTTCGTTAGAAAGGAGATTGCGGACATTTCAAGAGAAAATTTCGATGTTTGGGGTATTTATTATTTTGATATTACCGGAGATGGAGCTGATGAGGCTGTTATAGTCGGCGACAAGGGCGGAACCTGGGCAGAAAAGCTGGAAATCATCAGCGGGGACAGCGGTGGGTATCAAAAAGTGCCTTCTGATATTCCCGTAGCAAAGTATAAAAACACCTTGGAATTTAAGGACGGGTTCTTAGCTGTCACGCAGAAAACCGGCGGCACCGGAGAGCAAATGGAGTATCTGAGTCTCTATGTCTATAACGGGTCAGGAATGGTCAGAGTTTTAGATGAACTCTCCATTTTCCGCACAGTTGCCTTTCCGGACACGCAATTTGAAGAAACCGGAACAATAGACGGTCCACTGACAGATTTCGTGTACACTTTAACCAGACATGACAACATAACCGGCGAAGATATAACCCAAAGAAATCAACATTATACATACAGCCCAAATACGCTGAGCTTCCAAACAGAGCCTACCGGAGCAGAGTTGGAGAAAGCGGGTGGCACCGCGGGACTAACACCCGGCATCGTCGACATCAAGGACTTAAAAGCTGGCTCACCCTATGCGGGCGGAACAATCCAAAAGATTTCAATTAATGCTTATCAAAACGCTGCTACATTTGATTTGACTTTGGCAGGGAAATTTATTTTAGAGGGAAAACTGCAATACAGCGAATTTGATGACTGTGTTATTTTCATAGTTGATAAAAGCAAGTTTCCCGGGGGAATTAAACTAAGTGCTGAGCTGGGAACCATAAATCCTTTTCATTGGCCCATGGGTTTTAGACCGCAGAATATCTTAGTCGAGCAGTTGGGCCAAGTAACCTATAATAAATTAAAAAATGAACCGGGGTTAGCAGTCCGGATGGTAGTAAGGGCAAAAGATTTGATATTCTCCTGTCAGATACCAGGTCAAGCCGGCGGGAATTGGGAATTAATAGAGATCCAAGAAATTAACGATTAATACTACTATTCTCACCCGGATAACGATGATTTCAGAAAAGGAAGCCTATAAGTTAAGACAGAGGATTCCTTTTTTCCCTTATCTATGATTTACGTAATGTATATAATGGTCTGAGGGCTTGTACCTGAGTCAATGGTCAAAAATTCGTGGACGGTGCATTGGTGTCGTGAATACATATGTAACCCGTGAAAACGGCTTTCTTCCTGGGAAAAGCACCAGTTTTTTGTTTAATGTTTAAATACTTTAGGCGGAACAGGAGCTATTGACAAAAAAAAACGATTGGGATAGCATGTATTTAATAGAATGAGATTATATTGCAGTAAAAAGGAAAAAGATTTTTCGGTTTTCCTTAAACTCCATTAGGGTGAGATTATTAATGCATTACAGATAAACAGCCTGCCTGTACAGACAGAAAAGTTAAAAATGTATAAAAATTCAGATGAATGCTGACCGAACAACGGAGGCACTATCTTAGAATAGTGTTTCCGTTGTTTTTTTTAAGAAGAACATATTCCATGCTTGAAAAAAGCAAGATGAATAGAACTTAAAATTGCATAGATCAAATTGTTAAAGTATCCGATATAAAAATTGTGAAAAACAGGCGGAAGGGTAGAAAAACCAGACCTCTACCATTTCTATGGTATCCCCTCAGGTTTGCAGCGGGAGCCTTGGAGACTTAGACAGAGAATTGATCGTGGATCAGTCCGGTCCCGGTTCGGATGTGCCTGCCGGTATCAGAAACGGGTGGATCCAGATACCTCTCCGCTATGTGGCGGAAAACCTGGGAGCACGTGTTATCTGGCATCCTGCCGGCCAAGTGGTAGAGATCGCCAAGTAAGAACGAAGGAAAGTGCGTAAAGAAGAAAAGCAGGCTGAAGCCTGGCACCGGATTTATAAAAAAGGGAGGGACTCTTATGGATAAAATAGCAAACCAGGTAAAGTTAAAAAATGAGGAAATCTGGCGGGGGAAAGGCTATTCTTTTTTTATCAACACTAAGTGTGAGGCATTTCCTTGTCATCCAACCGACAATACGGAGGATTTTAACTGTCTGTTCTGTTATTGCCCGCTTTACACTCTGGGCGATAAATGCGGCGGAAACTTTAAATATATGCCAAATGGTGTCAAGGATTGCAGCGGTTGTACCATTCCGCACAGGAGGGATAATTACGGAATGATTACCGAACGCTTCGATGAAATCGTGGAAATGATGAAAAACAGCGCTGCCAACCACAGCAAATAAGAAGAGCAGAATAAGAGAAATAAGGAGGGTGTTTTATATGAGAGTGATTAATAAGAGGATTGCTCTTTTGCTGATGCTGGTGCTTCTGCTGGGAAGCGGGGGAACGATCCGGGCTGCGACGGAACAGGCGTTGAACGCAGCCCTCGGGGATACGGCGGATTATATTTATCAGACGGTTAAAAAAACGCAGGTGGGTTCTAGCGGGGGCGAATGGGCGGTGTTGGGTCTGGCTCGTTCCGATTATGATGCGCCGGAGCAGTATTACCGGGATTATTATGGTACGGTGGAAGCATATGTCCGGGCTTGTAAGGGTGTATTGCACAACAAGAAATACACCGAATATTCCCGCCTGACCGTGGTCCTGACCTCAATCGGCAAAGATCCCCGGAATGTGGCAGGCTATAACCTGCTGCAGCCGCTGGGGGATTTTGAAAAAACCGTCTGGCAGGGTATCAACGGCCCTGTCTGGGCACTGATCGCCCTTGACTCCGGTGGTTATCCCATGCCGCAAAATCCTGCTGCAGTCGTCCAAGCCACCCGGGACATGTATGTGGACGAAATCCTCTCCCGGCAGCTTGCCGACGGAGGTTTTTCCCTTTTCGGCGGTACGGGTTATGACACGCCGCGAGATATGGTTTCGGACCCGGACATCACCGGTATGGCGTTGCAGGCTCTGGCCAAATACCGGCACCGGGCCGATGTGAAAAAGGTTACCGAAGAAGCTCTTGCCTGTCTCGCAAAGTTGCAGAACGACGACGGTGGTTTTGCCAGCTGGGGTTCCACCAATTCCGAGAGCTGCGTCCAGGTTATCGTGGCTCTGTGTGAATTGGGCGTGCCCCTGGACGATCCCAGGTTTGTTAAAAACGGTCATACCTTGCTGGAGAATCTTCTCACATTTCATATCCCAGGCAAGGGTTTTCTCCATACCGCCGACGGCGGCGGTTCCAACCAGATGGCTACCGAGCAGGGCTTTTACGGTCTTGTGGCAGCTAAGCGTGCAGCTACAGGTCAAAACAGTCTCTATCGCATGACGGATGTCCTTAAGATTCCTGATGCGGTGAGTGAGGGTTCTCAGCCCGCCCGGGGTATGCCCGGCAAGCATCCTAATATTTAGATTATGCCAATTACCGATCCGGGCAGAACATTTAAGGATATCAGCTTTCACAAAGACCGGACCGCTATTGAAGCGCTGGCGGCGCGCCGGATCATGTCCGGACGAAGTACCGATCTTTTTGAACCCGAGGCAGCTATGACGCGTGCCGAATTTGCCGCCGTTATGGTAAAAACCCTGGGGCTGCCCGCTAAGAAAACTGTTGTTGTTTTGGCTGACGTTCCGACCGACAGCCGGTATGCGGGAGCCGTGAGTACGGCTTACGAGTATGGGCTCCTGGGTGGTGCTGGTGATGCCTCCTCCTTTAACCCGGGAGATCTTATCATCCGTCAGGAGGCTGCGGTCATTGTCACCTGCGCGGCCGGTCTCTGCGGCCTGGAGACTGCAATAGATTCAGGAGAGGTCCGTGATCTGCCGGCCCCATTCCCTGATTACGTCACCGCCGCCGATTGGGCCCGGGCTTCTTTGGCCTTGTGTTACCGGGAAGATATCCTTTCCCGGGATGATCTAAATATCAGACCCCAAGAACCCATTAAGCGTTGTGAAACTGCTCAGATGCTCTTTCAATTGCTGGGTGCCGCTAATCTTATCTAAGGAGGACAGGGAACATGAAAAGGCAGAAAGGAAAAATCCTTGTCGCCCTGGTCATTCTCTGTGTCTTGGCTTTTACTTTTTGGTGGGGCGGAAACGCCCCCGGACTCCGGGGCTGGAAATCTTCTCCGCCTGTCGTCGGCACTCCTGCTGTACCGCAGGAAGATATGCCGGGTAAACAGGGAGGGGATGTAAACCACGAAGACAGCAGGTCGTCTGCATCCGTTTCTCTTCCCGCAGCAGATTTAGTGGATGAATCGGCAGAAGCTCCCTGTTCCGGTCCTGCGCCGGAAGCAGGCAGCAACCGTCTGCTCAGGGCCGAGGAGAAACTGAAGCTGGCAGCCTCCCTTTCTGAGGACTTGCTTTCTAAAGATGTAAAAGGTTCGGCGGAATATTCCGAGGGGCAGGGCATGGCCCTCGACAAGAGTACCGGCAAAGATAAGTATCTGACCGATCCGGTTCCGGAGGGCAAGCCTGTACCTGTGGAGCCGCGGGACGTTGTTGTCAAGGACACCGCCTATAGCTGTACCTTATCCGTGCGCTGCGACACCATTCTTCAGAACATCAAGTGGCTGGACCCGGAAAAAAGAGAGCTGGTGCCGGAAGGCGGAATTATCTTTCCCGCTGCGAAAGTCACCTTCTATGAGGGAGAATCGGTCTTCAACGTACTCATGCGGGAGATGAAAAAAAACAAAATTCACCTGGAATTTCAAAATACGCCCATGTATAACAGCACCTACATCGAGGGGATTAACAACCTCTACGAATTTGACTGCGGGGAACTGTCGGGCTGGATGTACAAAGTCAACGGCTGGTTTCCCAGCTACGGCTGCTCACGCTATCGGCTCCAAGACGGTGATCTCGTCGAATGGGTCTATACCTGTGATCTCGGCAGCGATGTCGGAGGTTACTATGCCACAGGAGGGGAGTCATGAAGGACACCTTTTCAAGCTACCATCCGCTGGTCAGCTTCTTGTATTTCACTCTGGTACTGCTTTTTGCTATGTTTTTCATACATCCGGTCTGCCTGGGTCTATCCCTTGTGAGCGCCTTTTCCTACTCCCTTTACCTAAACGGGCGCAAGGCAGTACGCTTCAATCTGTATTACATGCTGCCCCTGCTCATCATCGCGGCCCTCGTCAATCCGGCCTTCAACCATGAAGGGGCAACGATCCTTGGCTACCTCAAAGACGGCAATCCTTTGACGCTGGAATCCATCATCTACGGCATTGCGGCGGCAGTGATGCTGATTACTGTAATCTGCTGGTTTTCCTGTTACAATACCGTAATGACTACGGACAAATTTGTCTACCTCTTCGGACGGGTCATTCCGTCCCTTTCCCTGATCTTATCCATGGCTCTGCGTTTTGTGCCCCGTTTTAAGGCTCAGCTTCAGGTCATTGTTGCCGCTCAGAAGTGTATCGGGCGGGATGTGGGGAGCGGAAGCCTTTGGAGACGGGCCAGGCACGGCCTTATCATACTGTCTATTCTCGTTACCTGGTCGCTGGAAAACGCCATCGAAACGGCCGACTCCATGAAGAGCCGGGGCTATGGGTTGCCGGGCCGCACTGCCTTCTCCATCTACCGTTTCGACAAAAGAGATAAAAAGGCCCTGATCTTTTTGCTTTTGTGCTGCGGGTATATCTTAACGGGTTATGCGCTGGGCGGCCTTTACTACCGTTACTTTCCCACCCTCCAAGGCACAGGGGCGGAGCTTTATCCCCTAAGCCTTTATTTATGCTACCTGGCGCTGTGCATCATGCCGGTCGTGATCAATCTAAAGGAGGAACGGCAATGGAAAGCTATACAATCAGAAATCTGAGCTTTTTTTATCCTAAACAGTCTAAGCCGGCCCTCTGCGATCTGTCCTTTTTCGTCGGACAGGGAGAGTTCGTTACTTTGTGCGGGCCTTCAGGTTGTGGGAAAACCACTCTGCTCAGGCAATTGAAAACCGATCTTTCCCCCCATGGGGAGCGAAGGGGAGAGATACTCTTTGAAGGTAAGCGCCTGGCAGATTTTGACCGGCGTACCCAGAGTGCCGGGATCGGCTTCGTCATGCAATCGCCGGATAACCAGATTGTCACCGACAAAGTCTGGCACGAGCTGGCCTTCGGGCTGGAATCCTTGGGTTATGATACGCCCACAATCCGCTTGCGGGTGGCGGAGATGGCTTCCTTTTTCGGCATACAAACCTGGTTTTACAAAAATGTCACCGAATTATCCGGAGGACAGAAACAGCTGTTGAACCTAGCGGCCATCATGACTATGCAGCCTTCGGTCCTGATTCTGGATGAGCCTACCAGCCAGTTGGATCCCATCGCAGCGGCGGAATTTCTCGCTACCGTGGGCAGAATCAATCGCGAACTGAGCGTTACCGTCCTTTTGACCGAGCACCGGCTGGAGGAAGTCTTTCCCTTTTCAGACCGGGTACTGGTGCTGGATGAAGGACGGCTTATCTGCAATGGTAAGCCGGAGGATGTGGGCATATGCCTGAAAGAAAGACACCACGGCATGTTCCTGGCTTTGCCTACACCTATGCAGGTCTATGACGCTGTGGAAAGCGACCTGCCTTGTCCTGTCACTGTGCGGGAGGGGCGTAATTGGCTGGATGCCCTGGCAAAAGAGCAGACCCTGGATGAAATACCTCCGGGCAGCACCTCGGATCCTGAGCCAAAAGGCACGCCGGCCCTTGAACTGGCTGACGTGTGGTTTCGTTATCAAAAAGAAGGCCCGGACGTGGTGAAGGGACTTTCCCTGCGAGCTTACCCCGGCCAGTTCTGGGCTATCCTGGGTGGCAACGGCGCTGGAAAAACCACGGTCTTGTCACTGATCTCCGGCATCAACAAACCTTACAGGGGGACAGTGCACCTGGGCGGCAAGATGCTCTCCGGAACAGGAGAAGGCCTGCTTTTTCAACGGCTGCTGGGTGTGCTGCCTCAAAATCCTCAAGCCCTCTTTGTCAAAAAGACTGTGGAAGAAGACCTCCTGGAAATGCTCATAAACGAGAAAAAGCACCAAGGAGAAAAGGCCGCCAGGGTACGGGAGACCGCCAGGCTCTGCCGGCTGGAGGAATTGCTGGTCATGCATCCTTACGACCTGTCCGGCGGCGAACAACAGCGGGCGGCCCTGGCTAAAATACTCTTGCTGCAGCCCAAGATCCTGCTTTTGGATGAACCTACTAAAGGACTGGACGCCGAATTCAAACAGGTCTTTGCCCAAATTCTCCGGGAGCTTTTACAAAAGGGCGTAACCGTCTTGATGGTCAGCCATGACGTAGAGTTCTGTGCTAAAAATGCCCACCGCTGTGCCCTGATCTTTGACGGCAATATTGTCAGTGAGGATCTGCCCCGGCGCTTCTTTTCCGGTAACAGCTTTTATACCACTGCCGCCAATCGCATGGCGCGGCACAGACTGCCCGGTGCGGTTACGGCCGAAGACATCATCGCCGCCTGCGGAGGCGATGTGACGCCTTTTGCGATCCGGCCGCCGGAAAATGAGGATATCCCCTCCGGATGGGAACGAAATGAAATGCCGGAAGAAAAGGAAAAGGCAGCGGAACATCAAGAAGGGACAAAAAAATCTGACCCGGGACGTAAAATCAGGGCAGGAGTGGGTGCGGCGTTAATTTTTCTCGGCGCAGGGGCTTTGGCAGCAGGGAAAATGGACGCCCTTCTTCCGCTGGTGAGCGGGAGCGACCTGTATTCTCAAATAGCTGCCAATACCTTTGATGCCTGGAGCTATCTTCTGATCATCGTTGCGCTGACAATAGGACTCGGCCTTTTCTATACGACGTTGGGGGGAAGCAGAACAGATCAGTTTTCCGAAAATGAAGAAGTAGCGGCGGAAAAACGCTATCTTTCCAGGCGCACTCTGGCGGCAACGGCCATGATTCTGCTTGCCGTACCGCTGACGATCTACATTGGTATCTATTATCTGGGTGACAGAAAATATTACTTTATCAGCATGCTCATCATACTGGAGACCATGCTGCCCTTTGCGCTGGTCTTTGAGAGTCGCAAGCTCCAGGCCAGGGAATTGTTGGTGATTGCTGTGCTCTGCGCTGTCGGTGTGGCAGGGCGGGCCGCCTTTTTCATGCTGCCCCAGTTCAAACCGGTGGCGGCTCTTGTCATTATCGCGGGTGTGGCTTTCGGAGGAGAAACGGGATTTTTGGTGGGCGCGGTCACCGCGTTTGTCTCCAACATCTTTTTCGGTCAGGGACCTTGGACGCCGTGGCAGATGTTTGCCTTCGGCATAATCGGTTTTTTGGCGGGGGTACTCTTCCGCAAAGGGGCCCTGAGGCGAAATACAACGGCTCTTGCTGTTTTCGGCGGATTGTCTACTTTTTTTATCTACGGAGGTATCATGAATCCTGCGGCGGTGCTGATGTTTCAAAGCCGCCCTACAAAAGAGATGTTCTATCTGTATTACCTGCAAGGCATTCCCTTCGACCTGATTCATGCCGCGGCCACAATAGTCTTTTTGTTGTTTATCGCCGGACCTATGCTGGAAAAACTGGACCGGATCAAGATAAAATATGGGCTGGTCGAGACTTGAAAAATGTTAACAATAAAAAAATACCTTCATAAATAGTTGCATATTTAGCTTCAATTGTTTGTGTTCTGGTTGCGTCTGAAAATGCAGGAAATAATGGAACAGCTCAAAAATAAAGTGATGACCATGACGACAAGAATCACCAAAGCACCCAATAGATTAGCCCGGGAAAAATCCCTTATCTCCTGCAGCATGCCCAAAACCAAGTGGGGTGGTATCTCTGGGGCGAAGAGTCTTTAAAAAAAACAAAAGAAAGAGACAAGTTTATCTTTTTAAATATCGGTTATTCTATCTGTCATTGGTGTAATCCTGTTGCTTGAACTAGAATCTTTCATGATTTAATCTGCGCTTATTTAATACCTTTGCCTACAATTAATTTTACTGAAGGTTTTAACTTCAGCCAGTGTTGGCAATATAATAAGATTCATTCTTTCCAGAATGCTTGCAATAATGGATATTTTTTCTGGTAAGGATTTATGTTGATTATTATTAATTTGCCCTAAGTATTTAACTATTTGTTTTCTGTATTATTATCTCCTTTTTCAAGGGTGTTATATATATTTTAAGCTTTGTATACAGTGCCTTTTCTACAAAAGTATTGTTAAGGTCGATGCGGAATGCCCATTATAATCGAGAAAAAAATTAAACTTTTCAGAAAAAAGCCAGGACTAAGAAAACGCTTCTGAATATCAGAAATGAACTAGATAAGACCGGCATAAAATCAATTGTGTACACCTGAACAGAATATGAAAAACCGACATGAAAAATTAATTTTAAATAAAGGGGGGTTTTTGTGGTATCCCTTTTCATTTTGGGGTATATTAATTTAAAAAATAGGATAAATTCTCAAAAGGGAAACAAGGTGATGACCATGACCACTAAAACATGAGTACCTAATAGACTGACCCGGGAACAATCCCCTTATCTCATGCAGCATGCCTGGAACCCAGTGGATTGATATTCCTGGGGCGGAAAGGCTTTCGAAAAGGCCAAAAAAGACGAAGACAAGCCCATTTTGAGTATTGGTTACTCTACTTGCCAGTGGTGATAATTGTAAAAACAAGCATAAGGAGGTATAAAATGGTTTATGAAAAATTTCTTTCTCCGGGAAAGATTGGTTCCATGAGTCTGAAAAACAGGTCGATATTTCCCCCTATGGGTACGCATTTTGTGGAAGACGGTTTCGTGACCGATCAGATGATTGCCTATCAGGCCCGCAGAGCCGAAGGCGGCTGCGCGATGAACATCGTCGAGATTGCCAGCGTACACTATACGTCCTCGGCAAAATTGATACTGGGTATTTATGATGACAAGTTCATACCCGGGCTGACGAAGCTGGCCACAGCCATCAAGGATGCGGGCGCCAAGGCCTGCATTCAGCTATGGCATGGCGGCAGGCAGCATTCCGGCGCTGAGTTCGGCGGGCAATGCTGGGGTCCTTCCGCGGTGCCCTGTCCGATGATACAGGAGATTCCTCATGTTATGACCACCGAGGAAATCAAGGAGATCATCGAGTCTTATGGCGCAGCGGCGCAACGGGCCAAAAAAGCCGGATTTGACGCTGTGGAGATTCACGGTGCCCACGGCTACCTGATCGATTGCTTCTTAAACGCTTATTCTAATACCCGAACTGATAAATACGGCGGCGATCTTGAGCAGCGAGCGCGTTTTGGCCGGGAAGTAATACGCGCGGTGCGTACCCAGGTGGGGCCGGATTTTCCGGTTTTGATGCGCATGTCCGCGCAGGAGAATTATCCGGGCGGCATTACACTGGAAGACGGCATCAAGGCTGCAAAGCTGTATGCAGCGGAAGGGATCGACGCGCTGGATATTTCTCAGGGCTGCTACGGAGCTATGCCTTATACGGTTCCTCCCTATTATCTTCCGGAGCGCGTTAATGTATATAACGCGTCTCAGATCAAAAAAAATGTGAACATTCCTGTGATTGTCGCAGGGAAGATCTATACCCCGGATATCGCCGAGGAGATACTGCAAAATGGGGAAGCCGACTTTATCTCTCTGGGCCGCATTATGCTGGCTGATCCGGATTTTGTCAAGAAAACCCAGGAGGACAGGCCGGAAGATATCATCCAATGCGTGTCCTGCAATTCGGGCTGCGTGGAGCGGATGTTTGCCGGCAAGGTAACCAGCTGTGTTTTCAATCCGCTGACCGGATACGAAACACAGATCGAGATCAAGCCGGCGGAAACTAAAAAGAAAGTGCTGGTGATCGGCGGCGGCCCGGGCGGACTGGAGGCGGCTAGGGTAGCGGCGGAGCGCGGTCACGATGTTACCCTGTTTGAGCAAACGGGTGATTTGGGCGGACAGTATATTATTGCCGGGCGTTCACCGCATAAGGGTGTGATGGAGGACGCAGCCCGCCATATGGGTTACCTGGCGATGAAAGCCGGCGTCGATGTGCGGCTGTATACCAAGGCGGCACCCGAGCGTATTCAAGCGCAAAAGCCGGATGTGGTTATTGTCGCCACGGGCTCAGAGCCGGTAATTCCGTCCATAGAAGGCATGGATGGTGGTAATGTGTATGAGGCTCGCCAAGTTATTAACGGAGATACGCGGGTCAAAGAGCATAGAGTGGCTGTAATCGGCGGCGGTTTGGTCGGCTTGGAGGCGGTTGAATTTCTCATCGAGCAGGGTAAACAGGTCTGCATTATTGAAATGCTGGACCAGATTGGCGCAGACCTTGAAATGTATATCCGTCCTCATATGATGCAGGTTTTAGAGGTCAATAAGGTCGATGTGCATGTAAGGGCAAAATGTGTGGCAATCGGCAGGGACAGCGTGACCGTTGAGAAGGATGCCCGGCGGGAGAATATCGTCGTCGATGCCGTTGTGATCGCCATCGGGGCCAAGAGCGACCCTGAAAACGTTGCCGCTATGGCTGCCGAGCTCGTGCCGGAATGTTATGTAATCGGCGATGCAAAATCAGTAGGCAACGTCATTGATGCTATCTGGCAGGGAAATGAGGTTGCCCGGTCTTTATAAGAAGCATTTACCCGATCAGCGCCGACAACAGAAGAAAGGTCTGAACTTAAAGACCACTAACGGAAAAAGGCTTTATTCTTGGGAAATGATATTAGCAAATTTATAGGATTATTTATTCAAAGACGGACTTGAGTAATATAATAAAAGAATAATCAAATTAAAGTTAAGGCCGTAAAGCGTACATGCACTTTGCGGCTTTTGTTGTTCAATTTTAATACTCAGGCTTTTGTTTAATTTCAGATATAGTGTAGGGGAGGAAAGCGCAAGCACTGCTTTTTATCAAAACAGGCAGGCTGTGGCATGGCAGGGCAAAACGGCTGTTGAAGAAAACAAACAGCGCGGTGCGGCGGATATGAAAATTTACCATGCAAAGGCTTCCGATGAAAGGTTATATTCAATGCAGCAGTGATTGTTAAATTCTGATAAGAGGTTGCAAATGATAGAAAGGATTTATATTGACCGATGATCAGCATAAGGTTATAATTATATTGACCGATGGTTAATAAGTTTAACGGCAATATTATTTAGGAGGTGCTGCAAATGACCATCCCATTTTCGATAAAAAATACGATTGATTCACGGCGCTCAGCACGCAGTTACAAAATGACTGCTGTTGATAAAGATGTCATTGTATTAATAAAAGACTTTGCAAAGTCAATGCCGGTTCCTTTTAGTCACAATGTCGAAATTAAATTCTTCAATGCCGACCAGACGCAAACTCTTTATACGCTCATGACATCTCCGCCGGACAACATTGCTTTTGTGGCGGAAACTGATATTGTTTCAATCTCAAAAGTCGGTTTTAGCGGAGAACTGCTTATTCTTTTCGCACAGAGCAAAGAACTTTCAACCTGTTGGTATGGGCACTATAAACTAGCGGAACTTGAACGTTTAATGCCTCATTTACAATCTACTGATCAGTTAAAAGAGTCAAACATGGGTTACGGATATGCAAAAGGTGTGACCACCGGTAAGAGGGCAATATGTATCACACCGCTCGGCTCTTATGAAAACGGCGGACTGCGTCTTATGGACAGATTCCAGAAAAAAACTTCCAGCTTCAAACGCAAAGAAATTAAAGATTTGCTTGAGAATCCCCATGATTATGACAAGGTTTCGGACGACGTTTTGTATGCACTTGATTTAGGAAGAAAAGCACCATCTGCTGGAAACTCCCAAATGTGGAGATTTGGCTTTGAAGATAGTTTCCAAACAATTACTGTTGCTATGCCGGTGGGATATAAGCATTTCAAATGGGAACACCCCAACGTCGATATAGGAATTTGCGCATGTCATGTCTGGCTTGGATTAATTGACAAAGGGTATAATCCGAATGTAACAGTAAATGAAGATTCCGGGAGAGCGGTCTGGAGACTTTCGATATAGCTGCAACTCAACTCACAGACAGCATGTGAAAGGTTAATGATAAGGAGGTTGATACTAATGCCTTTGCAGCTCTATGATAAAGAAAAAATTTTGGACGCTTGTTTTAATGTGTTTGCCCTCCACGGATATGCAAATACCTCGACCACGATGCTGGCTGAGGCAGCCGGCATATCCAAGGCACTGATTTTTCACCATTTTAAGAGCAAGAAAGAATTGTATCTTAGCGTTTTGGACAGATGTTTCGAAAAAGGGAGAATCGAAATGGGTTTTGATACTCTCTTGGAAAACCAGGATTTTTTTGCAGCCAGAGAAAAATCCAGTGTTATTAAATTCCATTATTATAAAGACAATCCCGATTTGATGAGAATTATGAAAGAAGCTTTTTATGCGACACCGGATGAACTGAAAACGGAGATTCAAGCTAAGTATGGAATACTGCTTGCTAATAATGAAAAAGCATGGCAGCGTCTATTCGCCAAGGTTTCTCTTAGAGAAGGCGTAGATCGCGAGCAGGCCTTCAAACTAGTCATGCTTACGCTGGATTACTTCGATAACAAGTATTTATCAGATCTGGAGAATAACGATGGTTTGGAGGAAGCGTATCTGCGGGACTTTCTTGAGGAGAGAAACAGTTTTCTTGCTATGATTCGATTTGGAATTGAAAAGTAAGAAGGAGGTGCTTTTATGTCAAATATGGTAAAAAGCTTTCCAAAGCTGACTCCTGAGCTGCAGACCTTGGCAGGCGGAAAAGGAGGTATGCTGGCCAGGATGTTCCAGGACGGATATCCGGTGCCGGAGGGTTTTGTTATTTTGCCGGAGGCTTTTCAGGGAGAAAAGCTGAATGAGAAAGCCTGGAATGAGATCATGGTTTTTCTTAATGCCATAAGAAAGAAGCATGAAGGAGCACTATTCGCAGTAAGGTCCTCTGCTTTGAGTGAAGACTCGGCCCAAGCCTCCTTTGCGGGAGAATTTGAAACGGTTCTCAATGTGGGAACGGATAAAGAAATCCAGGAAGCCATCTATACGGTTTTTAGATCGAGGCAGTCGGAGAGAGTAAAAGCATACAGCTCTGTGCAAGGTATTGAAAAATCTCAGCAAATTGCCGTTGTTATTCAGTTGATGGTGCCGTCGGAAATAGCAGGGGTTTTGTTTACTGCCGATCCTATCACAGGGAGCTTCGCAAACATGACAGGCAATTATGTGCATGGTTTGGGAGAACAGCTTGTATCCGGAGAAGCAAATGCAGATGACTTTAAACTTAGCAGGCCGAAGGGAAAATATGACGGTCCTGACGGGTTGAAGAAATATGCTGTTAAGCTGTATCAATATGGGGCCAAGCTTGAGAAGAAACTGGGAAGTCCTCTGGATATCGAATGGGCTGTAGCCAAGGGAAAGCTCTATCTTCTACAGGCCAGGCCGATCACGACCTTGGCTCCGGGAAATCCGGATACCTATGAAATAAATGAGAGCTTAGTAAGAGACGCCCTGTGGGTAAATACCAATGTAGGAGAGGCGATCCCCGATGTTGTTACACCTCTTACCTGGAGTCTGGTACGGGCTTTGGATATTGAATCCGGTTTTGTTCCGGGGTATTATTTATGGTCGGGTAATATTTGCGGGAGAATATACTCGAATATAAGCCAAAGATTATCTGCGATCACTGCCCTGTATGGAAGTCCAAAACTGGGCTTAAAAATGCTGGGGGAGGTATTCGGACAGATACCGGAAGGGTTGGCAATTCCGGTCTATCCCTTTGCAAGGATGGATGTCATAAAGGCAATGTTACCGGGAATCAGATATTACTTGCAAAAGAATCGGGAAGTTTCCAAAAAGCTGCCGCAATCTATCCGGGATACGCCGGATTGGTGCAGCAGGACAAAGGCAGCCATTCAGGAAACACACACCAAGGAAGAACTGCTGAACTTATGGAAGAAGGAGCTTGAGCCTCATAACACGGAAGCGTGGTGGGGGCTGATCGTCAGCGGGAGCAAAGCTGTGCTTGCCTTAACCTTGAGTCAAAAGCTTACCAAGCTGGCAGGAACTGAAGATGCCAATACTCTTCTATCCAACCTAAGGGGAAATTCTGAGCTGGCAAGTCTGGGGCCTGTCTTGGGTATCTCCAAGGTTTTGCAAGGAGAAATGAGCCGTGAGGAGTACATTAAGCAGAATGGTCACCGGGGTCCTCACGAGTTTGAACTATCGATCCCGGACCCTTCTGAGGATGCAAGCTGGCTGGAAAGGCAGATTAAAGAATTTAAAGAAGCGGGTACGGATGCAGATGAACTCCTAAAGAAGCAGTATACTCAATATGAGGCGGCCTGGCAGAGATTTGTGGAGCGTTATCCGAATAAAGTAAAATGGCTCGAAAAGCAAATAGCAAAGGCATCTGAAGGCGCCCGCATCAGAGAGGCGGCGCGCTCGGAGTTTGTGAGGGTATTCAGGGTTGTCAGAGCCTTTGCACTCAAAGCGGGTGAGCTTGCAGGGATAGGAGAAGATGTTTTTTTCCTTTACATTAATGAAGTAGAGGAGCTATTGTCCGATAGAGATGTGAAAGTAAATTATATTCCAGCCAGAAAAGAAACCTACGAAAAATATAAAACGCTGCCGCCGTTTCCGGCAATCATCCGGGGACGGTTCAATCCTTTCGAATGGGTGAAAGATCCAAATAGGCGAATGGACTTTTATGACGCAACAATGCCAATGGCTATTGCATCCGATTCCGAAATACTAAAGGGTTTTGCCGGAGCAGCGGGCAGAGTAGAAGGAATCGTACGTATCCTGACAACGCCTGAAGAAGGCGAAATGCTTCAGTCCGGGGAAATTTTAGTTGCAACAACCACGAATGTGGGCTGGACCCCTCTTTTCCCCAGAGTTGCGGCCATAATAACCGATGTTGGCGCCCCTTTGTCTCATGCTGCAATTGTTGCCAGAGAACTTGGTATTCCGGCTGTTGTGGGATGTGGTAATGCAACTTTAAGACTTAAGACGGGAGATAAGGTTATTGTTGACGGTGGGAAGGGCATTGTTCATATATTGGCATAACATTTTATGAAAAGAAGAAAGTTTCAAATATCAATTTTCTATTGCTCTTGACGGGAAGGATGGTATCTGATACCGGAACGAGCGTACAGTTGTTGTTATGCCGCATATATCATAGATGCCGGTGGATTTACGGCTATGGTGGGGCTTTTCTGCTCCCCATGCTTCTTGTCTTTTCTCTTGCCGGGTGCTTGAAGACAGGATGAACCGGAAAGCTATCGTGATTGTGACAGACACTGTCAATGCGTGCGTAATACTTGGATTGGCCTTTGCGGCAGTCTTAAAATCCCTGCTTTGAGCGGGTTCGGTCCTGTAAAAAAGATTTGACAAAATCGACCATCTTGGTCTATAGTAATATAGACCGGGATGGTCGATTAACGTGTTTGCGAGAAAGGCGGGGTTTCCATGAAAGATTTTTTTGAAAAACTGGATGAACAAAAAAAGGAACGAATACTAAATGCGGCTATTACGGAGTTTGCCGATAAAAAATATGAGGATGCGTCAACAAACAATATCGTAACTGCCGCACAAATTGGAAAAGGAATGCTGTTTCACTATTTCGGCAACAAAAAAAATTTGTATCTTTACCTGTACCGCTATGTCAGGGCAATCATGGATGAAGAAATTTATAGCCGGATTGATTGTGAAAGCGGTAATCTCCCAATTATTTTAAAACAATTAGCAAGATTTAAGCTGGAAACATTTAAACGACATCCGAGCATAACAGGTTTTATAGCGCAATGTAACAGAGAAATGTCCCCGGAAGTCCATGACGATATTCAGAAGATAAGAAAGGAGCGCAGCGTAACGATAAGGGAAGATATTATTTGTAAAAACTTGGATATGAGGCTTTTTAAGCCTGAATTCCGAGATGAAAAGACAATAAAATTAATTCGCTGGGCGGTGGATGGGTATCTTTCAGAAATTAAAAGTGCCTATAAGGGTCAAAATCTGGAAGAATTTCCTGTTGATGAAATGATGAAGGACTATGATTCATATATGGATATTATTCTCAAAGCGTTTTATCAATGAGAAAGGGGGAAAAGAGCTAATGGCGAAAAATCTGATTGGTCTTAAAAATAAAGAGGCGCAAAATCTATCCATTTCCGGTGGTAAGGGTGCGAGCCTGGCAAGATTACATGGTATCGCCGATATCTCTGTGCCGGACGGGTTCGTTGTTACGGCCCGGTGTTATGCGGAAATTGTAACTGCTGCGCCGGAAATGCAAGGGATGTTAAACGCTTTGGCAGAGATCAGCGAAGAGCAGACAGATGCGATCAAGCAGTTGAGCGTTCAAATAAAAGAGCATATTAAAAATATCCCTTTTCCCGCATCGTTTATCAGTGAATTGGATAAAACCCTTTCGGATTATGGCGTTTCTTTTCCATATGCCGTCCGTTCAAGTGCGACGGCTGAGGATTTACCCGGCGCGTCTTTTGCAGGGCAGCAGGATACATTTCTAAATGTCTGTGGAACAGGGGATATCTGTAAGGCAATCGCAAAATGCTGGGCGTCATTGTTTAATGAGCGCGCCATAGCGTATCGTATCAAAAATCGGTTTGAGCATGATAAGGTAACAATCGCCGTTGTGGTTCAAAAAATGGTGGATTCCGAGGTTTCGGGGGTAATGTTCACCGCCGATCCAATGACCTCCGACCGTCAAACAATTGTTGTTGAAGCTGTGCGGGGTTTGGGCGAAGATTTGGTATCCGGCCGCAAAAACCCGTTTGAGTGGAAATTGCGCGATGGTAAGCTGCAAAAGACCGGCGACGGGGAAACGCTGCTAAAAGAAGCGCGCCTTTTGGAATTGGTAAAAATAGGAAAAAACATCGAAATGGCGTTTGGTTGTGAGCAGGATATAGAATGGTGCTATGCCTGTGAAAAATTTTATATTGTGCAGGCGAGGCCCATCACGACATTATATCCTCCTCCGCAAAGTCCCGATGGGTATAAGCATTGCGCTATATCGGTCGGGCATTTACAGATGATGACCGATACAGTTCTGCCCTTAGGAATTTCCATGCTGCAAAAATCCAATTTTTTTTCGGTAATGGAATTAGGCGGGCATATGTTCATGGACATTACCTATGACATTGCCAAGCCCGGCGGGCGTAGGAGGATTTTATCCGAAGCCAATATAAAAGACCCTCTTATGCACGAGGCATTAAAGAAAATATTTGAACGGAAGGATTATATTCGCAGCCTTCCCGAAGGGCCGAAGGGATTGATTAAGGTTGTTGGTTTGGGGGGAATATTGGCGGGCGCATTTAAAACGTATTTCCGCAATGACGAAGCAGACATTGACACTTATGTGGGGCGGCAAAATGCTGAAATTGAAGCTGTTCGGGGTAAACTGGAAAAATTGTCGGGCCCAGATGCCCTTCAATTCATCATCGACGAACAGGAGCATATGCGCAAAGTTTTATATGATCCGGCAGGTGCAGGTACCACGGTCATGACCATGATGGTTGGACGCGCCATCGACAAATCAGGGGAACAACTGACGGGTGAAAAAACAATCACAAACCGGCTGTCAAAATCGGTAGGCCACAATGTGACATCGGAAATGGGGTTAAGGCTCTGCGGGGTTTCAGATGCCGCGAGAAATTATCCGCAGGTTATTTCCTATTTAGAGCGGGCAGGTGAAACCCTCTCTCTTGACGAACTGCGGCAAGTGGAGGGCGGCGCAACCGTTGCCGACAAATTAGATAGATTTCTCTCTGAGTACGGTATGCGTTGTACAGGAGAGATCGACATTACCCGTGAGCGGTTCCGCGAGCGTCCGGGGCAGCTTTCCACCGCGTTTATCAACAACATCAAAAACCTGCCGACCGGACACGCAATGACCGCATTTTCACAGGGCAAAGAGGAAGCCGAGCAGCTTGCGGCGGAGCTTGTCGCGAAAATGGAGGCGAAGCATGGCCGCCGCAAAGCACAAAAACTTCGCAGGAAAATTGAGATATACCGTAAATTTGTCGGTGTGCGAGAATATACAAAGTATTTCTGGATGTGCCACTATGATGTATATAAGCAAGCGATTATGCGTGAGGTTCACCGCCTGGTCGATCATGGTGTATTGAACGAAGCAAGCGATGCCTATTATCTTTCACTGGGAGAACTGATGGAAGCAATAAAAAACGGCAAAGCAGATGCAAGCATCATTGGTGAACGCAGAAAATCCTATTTATCCTATCAGGCGCTCACGCCGCCGCGCATTATTTTTTCCGATGGGGAGGTTCCGCCTGTTTCCTACTCTGCCAATATTCCACGCGGCGCTCTTGCAGGTCTTGCCGTGTCAAGCGGTATTGTGGAGGGACGCGCGCGTGTGGTGGAAAGCCTCACTGAAGCCCATATTGAAAAAGGAGATATTCTTGTCACGATTTTTACCGATCCAAGCTGGACGCCGGTATTCGTATCATTGGCCGGTCTGGTTACGGAAGTCGGGGGCATGATGTCCCATGGCGCCGTCATTACCCGCGAATATGGTATGCCCGCCGTGGTTGGGGTGGTCGGCGCTACAAAGCGAATCAAAGACGGTCAGAGAATACGCCTAAACGGAACGGAAGGCTATATCGAAGTTTTAGAAGATTAGGTGTCTTATGGAGAACTCAAAGAAAAAAAATAGTAAAAATCTTGTCTTGCTTTTACTGGGCAGAGGGATGTCCGATATGGGCACGAGCATCCAAATGATCGTTATGCCGCTGTACATCATTGATATGGGAGGCTCGGCAGCTACAGTAGGCGTATATTCCTTTCTGTCTTTGGCTACCGTTTTGGTTTACCCCTTGGCAGGTGTGTGCGGAGACAAATTCAACCGAAAGATTATCATGGTGGCAACGGATTTTGCCAGCGCAGGTGTTGTTCTGCTGCTATTTACTTGCTCGTATTTTCATTGGATTAATCTGACTATATTGCTGATTGCCCAAATATTAATCGCCACTCTGAACGGACTTTTTGATCCTGCTACAAAAGGGATGGTGCCGCAAATTGTGGAGCAATCACAACTGACAAAAGTGAACTCCGGCATTTCAGCGCTCAGGACAATATCCGTTCTGCTTGGTTCTGCAATCGGTTCCATGTTGTATGCAAGTGTTGGTGTTACTGCGCTGTTTTTCCTTAACGGCATATCCTTCCTTCTGTCCGCATGCAGTGAAATGCTGATTTCATACCGGCATGCCAAGAGTGATGAAAATGGGAATAGCCCTGGCCTGTTAGCGGATTTGACGGGTGGCATACGGTTTATTCTGCATAACAGAATCATTGGAAAGCTGAGTGTGTATTTTTTAATCACTTTTGCCTTTATACAGCCAATTTTCAGTGTGGTAATGCCTGTATTTTTCCGGGGCAGTCTAAGATATTCCGACATACAGTATGGTTATCTTCAAATGGTTATTATCATTGGTGCCTTATTGGGCAGCATCCTTGTCGGCGCATTTTTGGGCCGGAGTATACAGCTTAGAAAATCGCTGACCATAGGATGCAGCCTAATGGAGGGAACTCTGGTTTTCTTTACGGTGCTGTTATTCCCATTCTGTATACAGCTTTTTGGAAATGATACAATAACATTCTTTTTATTGCTGGCGGTTGTTCTTTGCCTTTTAAGCGCCGCGCTCATGCTTATCCATATTCCGGTGCAGACATATATTCAAATAGCTACACCAAATGAATATATGTCGCGTGTATTTTCAATTGTCGGCATGATCACCAAAGGGGGGATGCCACTGGGCGCGTTGCTTTACGGGTTAATTCTTGAAAAAATTGCGGTTCATTGGACGATGCTATTCACGACGCTGCTAACTATGTTGATCTCAGCTTTTTTCCTAATATCGCTATCAAAAAATGCAATGAAAAGCAAATAGATAAATCGATAAGGAATTTGATTCACCTGAATGTTTAGGGAAAGGAGCTTTGCGCGTGAAGCATTTTGCATTAGCTAGCGGCTATAGCAAGTCCGAATATGAAGAAGCTATGAAAGGAAAAACTTTTCGTAATCCTCTATCCCAATCAGGGAGTACAGATGAATATGCAGTGCGCTTTGGCCCTCTCGAAGCAGCAGGGCGCTTTTTCTATTTCGGCATATACCGCTATAAACATTATAACTGAATAAATGAAAGATGAGGCGCTGTCTTAATCTACACCCCGTAGATCGATTTATATACTATTTTCAAATGCTCCGGTTCCATAACTTTTTCGTAAAGCTCTTATATCTTTAAAAGGCGGCTGTCCGAAAAGCCGCTTATATTCCCGGGTAAATTGGGATGAGCTCTCATAACCGACTTCCATAGCCGCAGTAGTAGCATCCATACACTCACTCAGCATGAGGCGTCTTGCTTCGCGAAGGCGAAGCTCTTTCTGATATTGTAATGGTCCCATGGAAGTTACTGATTTAAATTTATGATGAAGCCCGGAGACACTCATATTATTTGATTTTGCCAGCTCTTCCACAGTAAAAGACCGGGTAAAATTTTTTCTGATCCATTCTATCGCTTTTCCGATTCCATCTGATTGCTGATTAACGAGTAACTGTTGAAAAAACAAGTATCCATACTCTCCGGACAAGAGATGATATATTATTTCACGCTTAGTAAGTTCAGCTAAAAAGTAAGCATCTTTAGGTTTATCAATCAGCTTCAGAAGCTTAATCAATAAATCCAGCAATTCGGTATCAGTTTTTCCAACAAATGCTCCTAAATAAAGCTTCTTATTCTTTAAGTTAAATTCGATCTTAGCGTCCGTCACCACAGATGCAATTTCACTTGTAGTAAAATCAAGGCGCAGGCTGATAGCGGGGAGTTCTTTAGATGCACCTTTCACTTGGACAGATATAGGCATATCAATGATCGAAGCTGCAAAATCACCTGCATTGAAGTGAATGATCTCCTTTCCTACATGAAATATCTTTGTTCCTTGAAGAATAATACTAAATGCGGGATTCATAATACTGGGAGTTATAGGAATCTCACGGCTATGCCTGGTAATAGAAAAAAACGGGATTATCGTTTCAGTATTTCCCTCTGATTTAGTAATCCTCCGGGTCATTTCAATTATGGTATGCAATGCCTGCTGCTTGGTTGAATTGCTATTGTCTAATAAGATGTCTTTTTTCACACTTTCTCTTTGTGCCGGCATTTATTTCTCACCTAACCTTTATATGTTGGTTCTTTGTTAATAAGTTTCTACATCTCGCTCCAGTTTAAAATTCAATGTTAAAATTATAGTAAATATTGTGCTGTAAATCAATATGATTTATCTTGTTCTGCAATAATTAATTTGCAGGATTAGGCAAATTTTATGCATGATTATTATATTTTACTTTAGTCTTTCATGTGATAATATGGTCAATTAAATTTAAAGTTTAAACTATTATATAGGGGAAGGATGATTCATCATGTTAAAAAGGACCTTAGGGAATAATGGATTAAAAGTTTCTTCTATTGGATTGGGATGTATGGGAATGAGCTTCAGTTATGGTCCTGCAGCAGATAAAAAGGAAATGATTTCGCTAATTCACAAAGCTGTTGACCGAGGCGTAACATTCTTTGATACCGCCGAATTGTATGGTCCTCATATCAATGAAGAGTTAGTCGGCGAAGCTCTTGCGCCGTTTAAAGGAAAAGTTGTTATTGCAACGAAGTTTGGACTTGCGGTGGAAAATGGCAAGTCCGTGCTTAACAGCAAGCCGGAAAAGATCAGGCAGTCTGTTGAAGGTTCTCTAAAGCGGCTTAAGATCGATACGATTGACCTGTACTATCAACATAATATCGATCCCAATGTTCCTATCGAAGAGGTTGCCGGGGTCATGCTGGATCTCAGCAAGCAAGGCAAGATCAGACATTGGGGACTTTGCGAAGTAGATGTGGAGACGATTCGCCGGGCTCATGCCGTACATCCCGTTACAGCGGTTCAAAGTGAATACTCCATGATGTGGCGCAGTCCTGAGAAAGAACTGCTGCCTGCGCTTGAGGAACTTGGAATCGGCTTTGTTCCATTTAGCCCGCTGGGAAAAGGCTTTTTGACAGGCACAATCGATAAAAACACCAAATTTGATCCTTCAGATAACCGGAATCGTTTCCCCAGATTCAGCGCGGAGAATCGAGAAGCCAATCAGGTTTTGGTAGAGCTTATAAGTACCATTGCCGCAGAGAAAAAGGCAACACCCCCTCAAGTTGCATTGGCCTGGGTGCTTGCGCAAAAGCCCTGGATTGTTCCGATTCCCGGCACAAGAAAACCGGAGCGGTTGGAAGAGAACCTGGGAGCTGCGGAAATTAAGTTTACCCCGGAGGAACTAAGCCATTTAGAGAGTGCACTGTCAAAAATCAAGATTTCCGGTGAGCGCTATCCTGCCGACATGGCAGTTAACAGAAAGAGTAAGTCATAAATTTGCTACAGAGCAATTACTCCTGGAACCATTAATTATTTCTTTTCATCTAGAACCGGTTATTTGGGGGCGGCTACCTTAAATTAATTTTTTAATGTGATTTAGAACATCAGCTATGCCAAGCCGTCACTGCTCCCGTGACGGGCCCTCCGTCAGCCGCTGAGAACTTTTTTGCGCATCAAAGGCTTTCCAATGGCAGTTATGCCATTGGAAAGCCTTTGAAAATATCCCTTTAGATACCTGCCAATTCACTGCCCGGCAGTAAGATTTTTTAATAAATCAGCAATTAGCCGAGATCACAATCTTTTTACGTCTTATTTCTCTGCCGGAAAATGTCCTTTCAGCAAGAGACCACACAAACCTATTCCTGCATAGAGCAAAAAAGCAAATGGATAAGAATTTTTTTCAATGATTATGCCTGCAAACAATGAACCAACCGATTGCCCGATTCCTAAGAGCAAAAAGGCCAGACTGACTCCAAACGAAGGGGCCTGTGCAAATAGATTTATTCCCCATACAATAAAGAGTCCGGTCAAAAAAATAAAAGTAACGCCAAAGAAAAACGCCGAACCATAAATACTAATTGATGAAGGAATTGTAATCAAACAAAGGGATATTATCATTATGAGGAGAGAACCGCGATAAGATGCCGTTAACCCAAATTTTTCAATGATGCTGCCTGCAATTCCTCCTACAATACCGGAAATCCCCATTATAAGCCAAAAGAGGGAACTGTCCAGTGCGCTTATATCATATACTGCCGTTAAAAAACTTCTGGAAAACACCCAGTAAACAGAGGCACTTATTCCTGTGATAAGCGCAGCCAAAGATAACATCATTACTTTCTTCCATGAAACAGCGCCAATCTTTTTTCTAAAGCATACAACGTCAATTGGCTGCTGTGATCTAGGAATATTGCGGCGATTCCAGAATAATACAAGCATGCCGATCATCGCAAAAAACAGATATGTCACTCTCCATTGTTTCGCAAACAGCAGCACTATTGGTCCCGAAAGAATCAAACCGAAGCTAGTCCCCGTGTTTATCCAAGTGTTGGCTCTATCCTGCTTTTCTTTAGGTAAATTGTCTATGACAACCTGCCCATAGGCAGGAGAGGATAGCCCACTTGCAAAACCTGCAATAAATGTGCAAATTGAAAGGGTAATTAGGCCTCTGGAAAAAACAATCCCAAGCATTCCGACTATCGCACTCAAACCGGCCAATTGGATCGTGTTGTACGCTTTTGCGCGTTGAATGATTAACGGTGCAAGTGTCAAACTTATGCAATATGCCGCATAAGCAAAAAAACCGGGCACACCGGCATAAGACTCCGAAAAGGAAAGAGAGTGTGAAATATATGGCAGCAGCAATCCGTAACTATATCTCGCAAGAGCATAAGTAACGCCAATCATTGCAATACCGGGAAATACAATTTTTCTCATATTAATCTCCGTATAGAACGTTCTTTATATTTTGTTAAATAAAATCACTATGTAATAAATAATACATAGCATTATTTTTACGATCAAATTAATTCGGCTAATTCTAAAAATTGTATACGAATCTCATTTATATCTTTTATTTCAACAAGTGCTGTTATTCCTTCAAACAATAACATCAATTTGAGTGCATCTTGCTTGTCAAGGCCGTACTGCCAAAAATAATGAAGTAAATGTTGCTTGTGTTGATTGACAAATTGGACAATTTTGTTATTCGGGTCAGCTCCAAATTCTTCTTTTGCTCTTAGAAACAAGCATCCTCTTGAACCGTATTCTTCCAGCCATTTGATGTGACTCTTTGCCAACCCTACAGCCGGTTTTTCTGTTTGTTCAGCGGCCGCTTTCAAATATGTGAAGTAGCGCTCTTCTCTTTTTTTTAGTACTTCCAGAATCAAAGCATCCTTAGAATCAAAGTGGTTATATAACGTCATGACAGCTACATTCGCTTCATTGATGATCTGTTTCAATCCAACAGCATGAAAGCCAGATCCATAGAACAAAGCTTCTGCTTTATTTAATAGTTCTTCCTTTTTTATACTCATAGGCAGCGACCCCTTCATATATAGAACGTTCATTATATTTCGAGTTTAGCACAGTATTTTATCTTTTGTCAAGAATCCCTCGAGGCGACTCTGCTGTGATACATTATTTATCGTCTGTTGGCTGTAAATGAATATGATAGCTTATTTTGCAAATCCAGAGGCAGCTTTAACTACATATCATACTCTCATATAAAGCCTGTATTGACTTGCCCGGCTCGATTCCCAGCTCGGTTTTGAACAGATCCCGTACAGCCTGATAATGAGTAATAAAGGCAACTTGATCCTTTTTGACAAAATGACATTTTAAAAGCATTTCATGGGCGTCTTCGTCTAAAGGAGATTTTTTTAGGATTTCGCGAAGTATTTTTTCGGCCGCTATGTAATCATTTCTTTGCATATAGTAGATTATGACGGAAGTTGCCAGCTTGTAATATTTTTTAAAATATTCCTCTTTTTTGGGTAAAGACCATAAGTAGTCATTATCCTCCAGGTAATCGCCCTTATATAATAAAAGGGTTTTTTCATATTTTTCTATTGTACTTTCATCAACGAGTACAGAGAAAGTTATTTGGGAATCAAATTCAACCGTATCAATATATACTTGGGGAAGGCTCATCCAATAGCAGCCATTGCTAAAACTGAAATCAAAATTTATATTGGCAGAGGATAACCCTTTTTTCATTTTATATATGGTTGTATGTAATTGAATATCTACCTTTTCCGCATTGTATTCAGGCCAAAGAGCTTCACAGATTCTCCCTTTTGGAATTTCACTTTCTAAATTTTGCAACATAAAGGCAAAAAGTTCTTCCGCCTTTGAAGTACGCCACTTCATGGGTTGCTTACTTACAGTCCCGTATACTGAAAATTTGCCGAAGCAATAAATTCGTCCGTTGGCTGAAAGCTTAGGATTGGAGCCCGCTAATGAACCTTTTCTTTTGATAAGCCGGGCGACCGTTTTCTCGACATCTTCAAAAGACAGGGGTTTTAGCAAATAATCCAATGCGTTAACCCGGAAGGCATTCAAGGCATATTGATCGTACGCGGTTACAAAGATGATTTCAATATCACTGTCAGTTGCCAGGATATTTCCGGCCAGTTCCAGACCATTTGTTTCGGGCATTTCTATATCCAGGAAAGCAACATCCGACTTGGCCTTTTTCAGACCGGCCAAGGCTTCCGCCGCACTGAGGAAGCTGTCAATGACCGTTGCCTGTCCGGTTCTTTCCAGCAATATTTTCAGAATACTGATTGCCGGTTCCTCATTATCCACAATAATTGCTTTTAACATAATACTACTCCCCCCAAATAGATTCTATCATCATAAGCGGCTATGATACAAAGTGAATTAACCATATTTTGCCGGTATGTTGAACGATATTGCTGTTCCCCGGCCTTCCGTGCTGGAAATCTTTAAAGCCGAATTGTAAAATCTTAACAGCCTGCGGTTGATATTGGATAAACCGACACCGCATTCATGAGTCGGCTCCTGGTCCATCAAGCCGTTTAGGACTGGAACCGTAATACCGGCACCATTGTCTGAGACGTGCACATGAACCCGGTCTTCGCGCAGGCTCAGGTCTATCGTGACCCTTCCCCCTTGGTTTCTTTCCATCAAGCCATGCCGGATGGAATTTTCCACAATTGGCTGGATAACAAGGGGAAGAATGCTGTATTTTAAGACAGCGGGATCAATGTTGTATTTCACCTCAAGGCGGCTGCCGAACCTGGCTTGTTCGATAGCCACATAAGCTTTAACGAGCCGAAGCTCTTTTTCAATGGTGATGAAGGAAGAAGTACTGGAAAAATCAAAACTGTTTCTTAAAAAAACACCTAATTCCGCAAGCAGCTCTCCCGCCTGCACCGGATTGGTATAACAAAAGGAACTGATGGTATTCAAAGCATTGAAGAGGAAATGGGGCCTGATTTGGGCCTGCAAAAAAGCTGTTTCCTTTTCCAGCAGCAAATCCATGGATTTTTTCAACTGAACAAGGGTATTGATCCGGCATTTCAGTTCCCCGGTTGCAAAGGGCTTCTCAATGAAATCATTGGCTCCCGCCCTAAAACCGGCTTCCAGGTCTTCAGGAAGTGCTTTGGCTGTGAGTAAAAGCACAGGAAGTTCCAGCGGGGAATAGGCTTCTCTGATTTTCCGGCAGGCTTCATAGCCGGACATGCCCGGCATCATGACATCAAGGATACAAAGATTGTATTTGACAGGATCTTTGAGAAGGGCCAGCGCCGATTCCGCATTTTCGGCGATAGTAACATTGTATTGGCAGACCGTCAAGATGTTTAACAGGACTTTTAAATTGGAGTATTCATCATCAACAGCCAGGATGGAAAACTCTCCTCCTACATTGACCGTCCGGGGTAGGCTTTCTGCCGGTAAAGGTGCATCCGGCAAGTCATAACCCTCATACTTACCTGGCCGTGTATCCCCAATTTTATTGACTTCGGCCAGGGGCATAGAGAAAGTAAAGCAAGACCCTTGTCCCGGCTCCGATTGAGCAAAAATTTGTCCTTGATGAAGCTCAACGAGCTGCTTGGTTATGGTCAGGCCGAGGCCAATACCTCTCACACCGGCCGATTGTTCTTCAAGCTGTTCATAGGAGGTAAAAATATCTTGTAGTTTACTTTCAGGAATGCCGATGCCCGTATCTCTGACTTCGATCCAAAGGAACTCCCCATCCCGGCGGCAGTCGATCATTATGCTTCCTTGGGTCGTGAATTTGACACTGTTGTCCAGTAAGTTGGTGATAATCTGCTTAAGCCTGTTTTCATCCGCCAGGATCCTATATTGACCGGGCGGTATTTTATTTTCCAGGATAAGCGGTTTACCTTTGGTCAGATAGCTGAAAATTTCCACCGTTGATTCCACTACCTGGTGTACGTCGAGGCAGGTGATATTTAATTTGATATCCATAACCTTCAATCGCGAATAATCCAAAATATCGTAAACCAGAGTGGAAAGTCGTTTGCCGATACTGGTAATCAGCCGGATATCTTCGGTTTGGCGTGCGTTTAGACTGCCGCCCGCGCCGTCCAGAAGGGATTGAGAAATATTGATTATGCCGTTTAACGGCGTTTTTACTTCATGGGAGGTTTTGGCCAGAACATCATCTTTCAGTTTGTCCAAAACGACCAGCCTTTCGCTGAGCTTTTCAATGGTTTTATAGGAATTTTCATATTTCTCCGACATGTATAAGGCCAGGGACAAAATGAAAATAAGCTGGGAAATGTGGGGGAAAAGGCTGGATTCCAGCTCCAGGGCAAGACCGGCAAAACCACTGATTGAGAAAATCACGGAGCTTACTGTAGCGGTGTAAAGGTAATACCGGCCTTCAATGTTCGTGTGAATATGCTGGAAGATAATATACAAGGTCAAAGAAACGACATAAATATTCCCCCAAAAAAGGATGACGGAAGAGTATTGGGATAAATAAAAATTGGTCAAACAGGTCAGCAGGACAAAAAAAGCGGTAATCACGTTAATAATCCTATTAACCCGGTGAGAGAGGGATACCTTAAAAGCATAATAGACATATTTAAGCAAGGAGTACAGACTTAAAAGCAGGGATACCGTCAAAATTTTGAGCGCAGCGTTATAGCTTAAAAACGGCAGAACATAGTTGATAAGGCCTTCCGAGCAAGTACTGGCGTAAATGGCTGAAAATAAGCAGTAAGAAGCAAAAAACAGCGCTTCCCGGCTGCGTTTTCTTTGCAGACCCAGGCCGAAAAAGTAAACAGACATAAAAAACAAGCCGGAAATTAAGGCGACGTCAATAAAGAAATGATACAAGCGTAAAGAAGTGATTGCTTGCTGACCGCCCAAATAAATTTGATAACGAATCCCGCCGCCGGCATGAAAATAATTGGCCGCTTGGACGATTACTTCAATTTCGTCCCGGCTTGTGGAAAAATAGCCCGTATCGGCATGATATTTGTGGACAGTGGTTGCGGCTGTTTCTCCGGGACTGCCGCAGGCGATAATTTGCCGGCCGTCGGCAAAGACTCTGGCTGAAGCGGTGATGCAGGTTATTTTTATTCCATAATTTTCCTCACTGCCGTTTTTTATCGGAAGCAATACCTTGAGGCGATAGGTGGCCGATCCGTGGAAGGGTAAATCCTCGCCCTGGATTTGATAGGAGCGCCAGGATGAGGGAACCTTTTGCACACTTCTCCCTGCCGGCAGTTCATCTTTAAAGTCATTGGGTGTAAGAAGCCGGCCAAAATAAAATTCCCATTCACCGTTCAGGTTCACTGCTTTGTCATTAATACCATCGTAATTCCTCAAGTCCAGTGTGCCGTTTACTGCTTCAGGGGCATCTGACGACAACTGGCGGATGGCCGGAACAGCGATACTCACAATCATGATGACCAACATGATATAAAAAAAGGATTTCTGTATTTTTATATTATTCATAACAAGGAATCCTTTCAAAATAATCAGTCTATTTATATATTTTACTTGAAAATGAGAAATTTTTACAGACAATCTGTCAATATTCTGGAGGATTCTGGAGAATTTTCTCGAAAATGTCCAGAAAATGTTCAGAACCCTTTGCTATGATAATGAATATTAGGATGCTTCAAAACAGTTGTAAAGGAGGAAAAATGAACGATCCATGGCATAGCTTCAAATGGAAAGATATCGGCGATATCAAGCTGGGTAGACCTGCTTTGGGTGAGAAAATGCCTGTCACTGTTTACAGGATGTTTCACTATTCCCTCCGCAGTATCCTGGAGAAAAATTACGGTCAGGAGGCCGCCAACCGTATTCTGGTAGAAGCCGGCCGGGCGGCGGGAGGAGAGTTTTGCAGAAACACCCTGGATATCACCCTGCCTTCAGGAAAATTTTTCCCTTCCCTCAAGCAAAAGATGCTTGAACTGGGGATAGGGATCCTGGAGGTCGAACATGCGGATTTTGAGAATATGATCTTTATTCTGACGGTATCCGAGGATCTGGATTGTTCGGGAGTGGCGGTAACCGGCGAGACAATCTGCAATTATGATGAAGGCCTGATCATGGGAATCCTGGAAGTATATATGGGCAGGCCGTTTATTGCTAAAGAAACGGATTGCTGGTCAACGGGAGACTGGATCTGCAGGTTTCATGTTGTTGCCGTTTAAATTATGGATAGAAATACATAAAAGCAGCGTTAGGTATAGAAACTTAAAGGTCAAAGGAGAGATACATAATGAAAATCAATAGTCTGTCAAGTAAAGTATCATTGTTAATGGCTGGATTCATCGCAGTTTTTATCATTGCAGTTTTTCTGATTATTTCTTCAACCCTGGAAAGTGTAATCAGTCAGAATACCGAGAATGAACTAAACGGCAAATCCCTTGTGTTAAGCAGCAATGTTGAAGAAATGCAACAAAAGGCATTAAATGCTACAAAATGGATGGAGAGCTCAGCCCGGCTGGTAAACGCACTCCAAAATCAGGACAGGCAGGGAGCGCTGGAGCTTGGACAACTGGCACTGACGTCTTTCGGCCTGGATTATCTGGTAATCACCGACACGGAAGGGAATGTCTTTATCCGGGCCCATGAGCCGGATAAACATGGCGACAGTATTGCCAACCAGGTCAATATTCAAAAAGCCTTGCAAGGGGAAAAATCGGTGGGGGTTGAAGAAGGAGCCGTCGTTAAATATTCCATCCGGGCCGGCACGCCGCTGAAAGATAAAGACGGCGGTATTATCGGAGCCGTGTCCCTGGGCTATATTCTTTCCAATAATGAATTTGTGGATAAACAAAAGAAACTTTTCGGTTGCGATGTTTCCGTATTTTCAGGTGATGAAAGAATTGCGACGACCATTGAAGATCAAGAGGGCAAGCGGATTATCGGCACAAAAATGGAAAACCGGGATATTACCGGCACGGTGTTAGAAAACGGGAAGACGTATTATGGCGAATCAACCGTCAACGGCTCCAGGTATTTTGCCGCCTATCTGCCGATTATTGATGTTACCGGGAAAAGCAGCGGCATGCTTTTTATCGGTCAAAGATTTGATTTCGTAACGGAACTGATCCAAAAACTCATCATCAATCAAGGCATTATTATGGCTGTTTTGGGAATCATCATCGGTATTGGCGTAGTTTTGATGTTCAGGATAATGATTATCCGCAAAATCCGAGCCGTTACCGGCATGCTGAAGGATATCGCCGAGGGAAACGGTGATCTGACTAAAAGATTAGCCGTTTCATCTCAAGATGAAATCGGAGAGATGACCGGTTATTTTAACTTATTTATGGAGCATATTCAGCAAATGGTGAAAAAAATTATCTCGGAAGCGGATAAAGTTAATGCGGATATCCTTGAGTCCCAGCAAAACATAGCGGTTCTCACGGGTGAACTGGAAGAAGCGGCGGCGACGGTACAGGAATTATCGGCGGGGATGGAAGAAACCGCTGCTTCGACGGAGGAAATTACCGCAACCTCCAATGAGATTGAGAACGCAGTGGAAACAGTTGCCATCAAGGCGCAGGAAGGTGCCTTATCCGCCGGTGAAATTAGCAAAAAAGCGGTCTCACTAAAGGAAAGCTCCCGTGAACTTCAGACCGAGGCCGACCAGACCCGTCTGGCCATTAAGCAAGAGATGGATGAAGCTCTGGAAAAAGCCAGGGAAGTCGATAAAATTAAGACTTTGTCCGAGGTTATTTTGCAAATATCCGACCAGACTAATCTGCTGGCTTTAAACGCAGCCATCGAATCGGCCAGAGCCGGAGAAGCCGGAAAGGGCTTTTCAGTTGTTGCCGAGGAGATCCGAAAATTGGCGGAGAACTCAAAAAACACGGTAAATGAGATTCAGAATACACTGGGTGTTATCCTGGAAGCTGTTGAAAATCTGGCCGGCAGCTCCAGAAAAACGCTGGAATATATTGAGACAAAGGTGATGGACAGTTATAAGGAGTCCGTCCTTGTCGGCGAAAACTATGATCAGGACGCTCAAGTCATCAATGATTGGACTATGGAATTAAGCGCCACCTCTCAGGAACTGCTCGCTTCCATCAAAACAGTAGCGGAAGGGATCAGCGAAATAGCGAAAGCCACGGAGTCCGGTTCCGAGGGAACGACCCATATTGCCGATAAAGTTGCCAGGATAAAAGACAAGGCCCGCGAAATTAAAGTGGAAACGGATCATGTCCAAGTCAGTGCGGATAATCTGCAAGACCTGGTAAGGATATTTAAAGTATAAGATTTTAATGGTTGACTATAATCCGCACCTCCCCTTGAAAGGTGTGTGGTTAGCCCTGTGGAGGAAAGAATAACTCATGGAATATGCGCCTTTGTTATTTTCGTTGTTGTTTTTTACAGCCTTTACCGTCTATCTCTTTTTCGGAATCTATATTATTCATTTAAACCCCAAGGCCAGCTTGAACAAATTGTTTTTAATGGTTTGTATTTCCCTGTGTCTCTGGTCTTTCGGGTTTTCCATCGCCAACTCCGCGCCGGACCCGGCAACCTGTCTGTTTTGGCGAAGGATTTCCGCCCTCGGCTGGGCATCGATCTACAGTATATTGCTGCATTTTTTGTTGATACTGACCGGCAAAACCAGCGTCTTAAAACGCGCCTGGTTCTGCCTTTTGCTGTATTTGCCCGCCCTGGTCAATCTGTACATTTTTTCTCTATCCGACAGGATGGCAGCCGTTCAGTACAACCTGGTCAAGCTGGATTACGGCTGGATTAATTCGGCGGTTAATAACGGCTGGGATTTGTTTTTTTATCTTTACTATGGGGGATATGGACTGGCCTGCCTGGGACTGGTATGGCTTTGGCAGCGAAAATCTCCGGATGAAAATCTCCGGCGGCAAGCCACACTCATTTTCATTTCTCTTCTTGTGGCGTTATTGCTGGGAAGTATAACGGATGTGATCTTGAGTTCTACTTTGATCAACCCGCTGCCGCAAATGGCGCCGGGGTTCACTTTAATCCCTGTCATGGCGATTTATTATTCCATCAAGCGGTACGGCTTGATGCACCGGAAAACCATCAACCGGGATGAACTGATTCTCAATGATGAGACGCGTGCCGTCTTGTTCCGGTATTTATCCCTCGCCTATTTGGCGGCCGGTTTGCTGGGTTTTTTATCCGAGTATCTGTCCCATAAGCTGCAAGGTACAGGCAGCTTATATTCTGCGCTCTTAACGGGGGGATTACTGTTCGGCGTCGGTTTTGCCCTGCAGATGGTCCAGCGCTTAGGGGGTGAGGAAGTGAAAAATATGCTCAATATGGTTGTCCTCCTATTCAGCATCCCGCTGATCACGCTGTGGTTTTTACCATATGCCGGTATAACGGTTTGGGTTTTCCCTATGGTTTTAATGATTATTTCGCTGGTATTCAATAAACGAAGCCTGCTGCTTTCCGTAACGATGGTAGCCGTTGCCACACAAATCCTGGTTTGGGTATACCGGCCTACAGCCACGGTTCAGGTGGGCGGATTCGATTATCTTTTGCGGATCGGCCTATTTGTCCTCGCTCTCTGTATCGGATTGCATGTCAATAAAATTTATGTGGCAAAATTAAAGGAAAATGCCTGCCAAATGGGTTTTCAAAAAATAATCTCGGAAATTTCTTTTGATTTTGTGAGTGTAAACCAGGCTAATTTTGCAGCTAAAGCCAAGCATCTCCTGGAGACAATAGGCTGTTTTTTTCAGGCGGATCGTACCTATATGTTCTTATTTAATCATGAAGATAACACCATGAGCTATACCCACGAATGGTGTAAGCCAGGAATAGGGCCGGAAACGGGCACCATGCGGGATATTCCCCTCGGCGCATTCCCCTGGTGGACAGAGCAGTTAACAAACAATAAGCTGGTTTGCATCGAAGATGTAAATAAACTGCCTGCCGAAGCCGGTGCGGAAAAGAAACAGTTTGAAGGGCGAAAGATCAAGTCCCTGGTTTCCATTCCCATCGAGGGGAACGGGAATGTCCAGGGGTTTCTCGGGATTGACGCCATTGTATTGCCCAGGAAATGGTCGGAGGATCAGATTAAGCTGCTGAAAATTCTGGCTAATCTGCTGGCTGACGGACTCCTTAAAATCAGGGCTGAAAAAGAGATTGGTTTCATGGCCTATTACGACCATCTAACCGGCCTTCCCAACCGTATCCTGTTTGCGGACAGACTCAGTCAGGCCCTCCAAGTGGCCAAAGGGTCCGGGAAGTTTGTCGCTGTCATGTTTATCGACCTGGACAGTTTCAAGACGGTGAACGATACCATGGGACATAACAGCGGGGATCTGTTGATTCAGGAAGTAGCCCAGAGTTTGGTGCAGCGTTTGCGGAAAACAGATACGGTTGCCCGTTTCGGCGGAGATGAATTCCTGGTCCTGATCAACAACATTCCGGAAGGTAAAGATATCGCCGGGATCGCCGGTAAGATCATGGGGTTGTTCGAAAGACCGTTTTATTTGGAGGGACAGGAATTCTTTATTACGGGAAGCGCAGGCGTTGCTGTTTATCCCCTTGATGGTGAGGATGCGGAAACATTAACGAAAAATGCGGATATCGCCATGTACAAAGCCAAAACCAAAGGGAAAAATCAATATGTCTTATGTACGCAGGAGATGAAGGATAAGGTGCAGCGGAACCTGATGCTGTCCAACAGCCTGTACCGTGCCCGGGAGCGCGACGAACTGATGATTTATTATCAGCCCCAGGCCAAACTGCATACGGGACAAGTAACCGGCGTAGAAGCTTTATTGCGCTGGAATCACCCGGAATTGGGTATGATATCCCCCGGTACATTTATTCCCCTGGCCGAAAAGAGCGGCTTGATCAACAGCATTGGCGAGTGGGTACTAAAGACTGCAAGCAGCCAGAACAAGAAGTGGCAGGACATGGGGCTGCCTCACCTGCGGATGGCCGTAAACCTGTCTGCCGTCCAGTTTAAAAATCCCCGCCTGGTTGACAGCGTGCGGCGTATTCTCCGGGAAACAGGCTTAAGTCCCGAGTATCTTGAGCTGGAAATTACGGAAAGCATTGTGATTAATGAAGCGGATTATATTATTGACATCTTAGATAAACTGAAAGACCTGGGTGTATCGATTTCCGTTGATGACTTTGGAACGGAATACTCGTCCTTAAGCCGGTTGAAGATCCTTCCTTTCGACCGGATTAAGATTGACAGGAAGTTCGTGCAAGGCATCGAAGGCAGTGAAAAAGACCAGGCTATCACCAAAGTCATCATTAACCTGGCCAAAAGCCTGGGGCTGGATGTCCTGGCCGAGGGCGTGGAAACCGCCCCGCAGTCGGAATTTCTCAACCGGAAAATGTGTGACGAGGTGCAAGGGTACTATTATTATAAACCGATGCCGGTCGAAGAAGTTGAGAGATTATTGAGGTCCGGTGCCAATAAAAAAGCCGGGGCTTCGTTTGTACAGAAGATTACATAACCGGTGTTAAAGGGTAAAAAATTAATGAATAAAATAAGCAAGATGAAATGAAAGGAGAAAAAAACAATGAGATGTGAAAAACTTGCAGGATGTCCTTTTTATCAGGAGAAAATGCCTATGGAAAGCGGATTGGGGGCTATGTATCGCAAAAAATACTGTGAAACGGATAAGACCAACTGCGCGCGGTATTTAATCGCAACCACCTTAGGGCCACAATGTGTTCCGGTAGATTTATATCCGAATATGAGTCAAAGAGCGGAACAAATCATTGCAGAAAAGACAAAACCGTGAATCTATTATCAGCGCCATCTCCTAAGCTTTCAATGCAAAGTACATAAAAAATCTTTTACTTTACAAGAAAGGAGTAAGCACTATGGATTGTACAAAACTGCGGGGATGTCCTTTTTATAATGACAGGATGCCTATGGAACAAGGAATCGGATCGATATTTAAAAAAAAGTATTGTAAAGGGAACCATCATCTTTGTGCCAGGTATAAAGTAATTTGTGAAGTAGGCGAACACTTTGTCCCTGCCAGTCTTTACCCCAATATGCTGGATATTGCCGAAAACATAATTTCGGCGGCGAAAAAGGGTAACAGCCCATGTTCTCCCGTAGGATAAGGGCTTCTTTAGGAGAATATGGCAACCCGTAAGGAGGTGTGAAAATGGATGCGTTTATTGCCAGACAGCCTATTTTTGATACAAATATGGAAGTATACGGGTATGAACTATTATACAGGCAAAGCGTGGATAACTTTTTCAGCGGGATTGATGACGATCAGGCCACAGCAGAATTGATTTATAATACTTTTCTTGTCATGGGTCTTCAGGACCTGACGGATGGAGCCAACGCCTTCATTAATTTTTCCAAAAAACTAATTGACAGCGATATCCCTTTTTTACTGCCGAATCAGAATATCGTTGTGGAAGTCCTGGAGCGGGAGAAAGTGACCTCTGCAACGGTAGAAGCCTGCAAAAGGATTAAAGCCATGGGATACAAGCTGGCTCTGGACGACTTTGTTTTTAATCAAAATACGCTGCCTTTAATTGAAATGGCCGATATCATCAAAATAGAATTTTCGGCGGTAAGCCGCCATGAGCAATACAGTTTTATCCAAAGATACGGAACAAAAGTGAAGTTTTTAGCAGAGAAAATCGAGAGCAGAAATGAACATCAGCAGGCAGTCGGAATGGGCTATGATCTCTTTCAAGGGTATTTTTTCAGCAAACCGTCTATTGTCAGATCCAAGGAAGTCGTAACCCTTAACGCCAACCTTTTTAGTATTCTTGAAGAGTTGAACGCTTCCGAGCCCAGCTATACCGTTATCGCCAATATCTTCGCAAGGGACCTGGGACTTTCATATAAGCTGTTGAAGCTGGCCAATTCAGTTTACATAGGAGCAAGGAATAAGATTAAATCCATCCCCCATGCCTTATCCTATATTGGCATTAATGAACTGTACCAGTGGATTTCCCTGATGATGCTGAAAGATATCCAGAACGTGGAAAATGCGGAACTGGTTAAACAATCCCTGATCAGAGGAAAGCTTATGGAACTCCTGGCTCTCGAACTGAATTTAGAGGAAGAGATTTCCGAATTCTACTTTACGGGGATATTTTCTGCCCTTGATGTATTATTAAACAGCCCGATGGAACAGGTTTTAAAAGGACTTCCCTTGTCGATCAATGTGAAGAATGCCCTGTTGGGTATAGACAATGAGCAGCGTAAACTGCTGAATTTCATTATGAATTGGGAAAAGGCTCACTGGGAAAAAGCTGCGGAGCAATATCCAATGACCAACAAATTTATGGAGCTATATCTGAAAGCCTTGAAGTGGGCAAAAATGCTAAATTATTGATTAACCTTAGAGCTCTAAATAATTCGTAAAATGACTATTAAGACCAAAGAAATCAGAGGCTACGTTCTCTACCTTTCTTATCTTTATTGGGCGTAGGCTGCAAAGCGATTTTAGTGCTGTCTATGCTATTTGTATTGTATATGTTCGTTTGTTTGTATCCATTAAAGGCTTGGTGACGGAAGTAGGCGGGATGATGACTCACGGTGCCGTCATTGCCAGAGAGTACGGTCTGCCCGCAGTTGTAGGCGTGGAAAACGTCACTAAGCTGATTAAAGACGGACAGCGGATCCGGGTAAACGGAACGGAAGGGTATGTAGAAATACTGTCAGGAGGGACAAATGAACGAAAGGATTAGTACTAGACCTTGATGAGACACTTTCCCGGACAGTTCACTACAGGACCGGCGAACTTGCCAAGCTCCATGGAAATCCCCTAAACCTATCAGTAGAAGAATTAGGCGAAAGAATGAATGCTCATGATGTTCCTTTTTGGAAACCTGAAGAAATTCGCGAATGGGGCTGCAAGCTCTGGAATCGGGAGAAATGACGGAAGAGTATTATTCGATCATTGAAGGCGCCGATCAAGCCGTAGAGAAAATAGATTATGGTTATCCCCGGAGCAGACTACCTTACTTTACGGCAGACGTCAGTCAGAAATGCGATCAGGAGACGGCTCATGATACATGGCTTTCCCGCTGTACCGGTGTTAACCAGACCTGACAATTTAAAGCTCGAAGAAGGAATGAAATGGAAGGCGGATACATTAGCTTATCTCTATCTTCAAGTAATCGGTTTGCTTTGATATTTTCAACTATTTACAGGGAAGTTATCAGGGAACTATTTTTCTTTATGGCCGGATGGATTATCCCAAAAGCGGTCTGAGTGCGTTGCTGTCAGGTCAGCCGGTAGGCAAGGATATATGGTTTGCTCTTGCCTGGGTATTAATCGGTTAATCAATGAAAAATCCCCTTATCACCTATAGTATGTTCAAAACCCCGTGGATTGGTATCTCTCTGGGGAGAAGAAGCTTTTGCCAGAGTCAGAGAAGAAGATAAGTCCATCTTTTTGAGTATCGGTTATTCTACTTGCTATTGATGGCAAAACGGCTACTGCAACCAAAACCGAAATGCTTTAGAAAGTTATTTTTGGGTGGTATACTATAATAACAAGGTAATTCTAGTGATGAGTCAAGCAAAAGAAGCTGCTAGTAAAATAATAGGAATTTACCGGAACAAGCGATTGGGGATGATATAATCGCGGCAAGATTATACATGAGTTCTGCCGGGGTTGGCCGGGTATGATCACATCTAGGCAGTTGAGTGCCATGAACATGGAAAAGCCAGTGTTGAGGGGCGGAGAGTTAAAATGGGGATAAGCGACAAAGTGAGTACAGGAATCGAAGGTTTTGATCTGATAATTGACAAGCTCCGGCTTGGCGATAATGTCGTTTGGCAGGTGGATTCAATCTCAAGCTATCAGAAAATGATTCTGCCCTACATCAAGCAGGCTTTACTGGACAAGAGAAAACTAATCTATATCCGTTTCGGCACCCATGAGCCCCTGCTCAGCGAAAACCAGTCCGTCACTGTCTACCGGGTGGAGGCTGAAAAGGGCTTCGAAAGCTTTACGACCGATGTGTACGGCCTCGTTAAAGCGCAGGGAAGGGAAGTTTTTTATGTTTTTGACTGTCTGACCGAATTGCTTGCATCCTGGTATTCCGATCTGATGATTGGCAACTTTTTTAAGATTATATGCCCTTATTTGTATGAGCTTGATACGGTCGCCTATTTTGCCATTATACGGAACGTTCATACCTACAGTACGATCGCGGGTATTCGCGAAACAACCCAGCTCTTGCTTGAACTATATCAGGTGAACGATAAATTGTACATTCATCCCCTTAAAGCATGGCGGCGGTATTCCCCCACGATGTTCTTTCCTCATCTGATGCAGGGAAACGAGGCTGTCTCCATTACTGCCAGCGCAGAGGCTGCAGAACTTTTTTCCCGCATTAACCATGTGGGGAAGCAAATTGATTACTGGGACATTATATTTGCCAGGGCGAAAGAGACGCTTGCGCAGCCTCTCGGAAAGCAGGAAGAAACGAAAAGGCTTTTAATGCTGATGCTTATAGGCGGCAGATCGAAGATATTTAATCTGTGCGACCGGTATTTCTCCCTGCCGGATATTCTGGAAATCGCATCCAGGGAGGTGGGAACAGGCTTTATCGGAGGAAAGAGCATCGGGATGCTTCTAGCCAGAAAGATATTGGAGAAAGATGGGGGGAGCCGCTTCACGTCTGTTCTGGAGCCGCATGATTCTTACTATCTCGGATCGGATATTTTTTACACCTATCTTGTAGAAAACGGGTGGTGGGATCTGCGCGCCAAACAGAAGACAAAGGAAGGATATTTTCCATACGCGTTGGAGTTGCAAGAAAAAATAATGAATGGAAAATTTCCCGAAAGAATTCAGGAGCAGTTCCTGCATATGCTGGAATATTTTGGGCAGTCTCCCATTATCGTGCGTTCCAGTTCCTTGCTCGAAGATAATTTTGGGAACGCTTTCGCCGGCAAATATGACAGTGTATTTTGTGTAAACCGGGGGTCGCCGGAGGAACGCTATAAAGCCTTTGAACAGGCAGTGCGCACCGTTTACGCGAGTACAATGAACGAGGATGCGCTTGTCTATCGCATGAACAGGGGGCTTTTTGAGAAGGATGAACAAATGGCAATACTGGTTCAGCGCGTTTCCGGAGATTATTACCGGGAGAATTTTTTTCCCCATATCGCGGGAGTAGGCAACTCTTCAAATTTGTATGTATGGGACAAGAGCGTCGACATGAACGCAGGTATGCTGCGCCTCGTGTTTGGACTGGGCACAAGAGCGGTGGACAGGACCGAAGGGGACTATGCCCGGATCGTGTGTCTGGACGATCCTTTGCGCGTTCCCCCGGTCTATTATGAAGATCAGCGCAAATATACGCAGCATAATGCGGATATCCTTTCCCTGAGGGACAATACCTTAATCACCAAAAGCGTGGATGAACTTCTATCATATGACATAAAAACCGATACGGAATTGTTTTGCAGGCCGGATAATGAGACGGCAAAACGCCTGCGCGAGCTCGGGTATGCGGATACAGGCATTCCAAGCATCCTTGATTTCCGGAAGCTTCTTTCACAGACTGGATTCCCGGTTTTTATGAAGGACATGCTTGCACTGTTGTCCGGGGTTTATGATTATCCGGTGGATATAGAATTCACCGCCAATTTTGCGCAAGACGGGGAGTTTAAAGTGAACCTGCTGCAATGCCGGCCTTTACAGACAAGAGGGCTGGGTAAGCCTGTGCAAATGCCTGATTGCGGCGATGAGCAAAACTGCTTTTTCTCGACCCGGGGAAATTTCATGGGCGGAAACGTGCACCTGCCCATTGATTTTGTTGTTTTTATTAATACAAAAGCTTACCTGAAACGGAACGAGCAGGGAAAATATGCCGTTGCCAGGCAAGTAGGGAAGCTTAATACTGCGCTGAAGGGTAAAACGGTTATGCTGGTGGGTCCGGGAAGGTGGGGAACCTCAACGCCGTCCCTGGGGCTGCCCGTACATTTTTCAGAAATCTGCAATATGACTGTTATTTGCGAGGTGGCATTCAGGGAAGAGGAATTTAGCCCCGAGTTGTCCTATGGCAGTCATTTTTTTCAGGATCTCGTAGAATCGGGAATCTTTTACGCGGCCATTCTTACAGGGCATAAGGATGTGGTTTATCATCCTGAGTTTATTTTGAGCAGGGAAAATATACTGGAATCTGTCTTGCCGCAAAGCAAGGGCTTTTCAGATGTGATTCACGTTGCTCGAACAGAGAAAATGGAAATATTCTCGGATATCGTACTGCAGAAGCTTTTATGCAGGTAAGCGTTTTGGCAGACCAAGGGGCAATCCGGCCGTCGGCCGGATTGCCCCTTTAATAATGCCTGATTATTGACTTACGGGGAAAATACGTGCTTTAATAGGTGATCCCCTGGGCCTTCATGGCATAAGCTACCTTCATGAAGCCGGCAATATTCGCGCCGGCTTCCAAATTGTTTTCAGCGCCGAATTCTTTTGCCGCCGCGCTGACATTTTGATAAATATTCACCATAATCTGATGAAGCTTTTGATCCACTTCTTCGAGACTCCAGGAAAGCCTCATCGAATTCTGGGACATTTCAAGCCCCGATACGGCAACACCACCTGCGTTTGCCGCCTTGCCCGGTGCGAAAACCAGATTATTTTCCTGGAAGACATCGATCGCCTCGGCAGTCGATGGCATATTAGCGCCTTCCCCGACCGCGAAACAGCCGTTTTCCACCAGGGTTCTGGCGGAATTTCCATCCAGTTCGTTCTGGGTTGCGCAGGGAAGGGCGATATCGCATTTCACGGACCATATGCCGGAACAGCCGTCCGTATACACGGCATCCGGACGGTATTTAACATATTCGCTGATTCTCTTGCGCTCGACTTCTTTGATTTTTTTTATTACAGACAGGTCGATCCCGTTTTTGTCGTAGATATATCCTGCCGAATCGCACATGGCTACAACCTTGGCGCCCAACTGCCGGGCTTTTTCAGCTGCATAAATGGCAACGTTGCCTGCTCCGGATACGACAACGGTGGAACCTTTAAATGACTTGCCTTTTATGTTCTTCAGGGCTTCTTCCATGAAATAGCAGAGGCCGTATCCCGTGGCTTCTGTTCTTCCGAGGCTGCCCCCGTAGGACAGGCCCTTGCCGGTCATGATACCGGTGAACTCGTTTTTCATCTTCTTATACATACCGAACATATAGCCGATTTCACGGCCGCCGACGCCGATGTCTCCTGCTGGTACGTCGGTGTTTTCTCCGATATGCCTGGACAGTTCAAACATAAAGCTCTGGCAGAAGCGCATGATTTCTCGGTCTGATTTGCCCTTGGGATCAAAATCGCTGCCGCCCTTGCCTCCGCCCATCGGAAGACCTGTCAGGGAGTTTTTGAAAACCTGCTCAAAGCCGAGAAACTTAATGATACCCAAATTCACAGAAGGGTGAAGCCGCAGTCCGCCCTTGTATGGGCCGATAGCGCTGTTGAACTGGACCCGGAAACCTCTGTTAACCATTACCTCGCCCTTGTCATTGGTCCAGGGTACCCGGAAGATGATTATCCGTTCGGCCTCGACGATCCTGTTAAAAATACCATCCTCAATAAATTCGGGGTATTTTTCCGCAACCGGCTCAAGGGATTCAAAAACCTCCTTTACTGCCTGCAAAAACTCAGGCTCATGGGCGTCACGTTTTACGACCTGCTCGTATATGCTCGCTAACTTTTTCATCACGCACTCCTCTCCATATTATAGAACTACAAGCGTGTTTAACCGCCTGAAATGCTTAAAAAAAGCAATATACACTTAATATAATACTAAATAATCGACATTTCAAGACAAAAAAGAACAGAATTATTGAATTTTTGCAGATTGCAGATGACAGTGTTTAGTTGACGGTCAAATTGTTTAAAACCGGAGTATTGAACAAAAAAGAAACCGTGCGAAAGGTGAAATAATAAAAAAGAGAAAGTACTTGCAAAACCACACGAAGAGATTTAATTAAATGTAAAATTATTTTTAAAAATAGAAAAGTAGTAAATATAAACAAGGATGAGAATAATTATAATTATTTAGTGTTTACTTGCAAAGACGTCACAATTTAAGATATGATATTATTTGTGAGATAAAAGTTAAACTAAGTAATTATTTTATCAAGGAGGCTGAATAGTGAATCAAAATAATGTAATTAAAATGAATCCATTTAGCGAAAAAACTGTTAGAATACTGATATCGCTTGTTGTAGTAGGGATTATTCTGGTTTTTATTGCTTTCAACTCTATCGTTATTGTTCAAGCCGGTACTCGAGGAATCGTACTCGAACTAGGCGCAGTGAAACCCCTTGTCCTGAGTGAAGGATTCCATTTTAAAATTCCGTTCATTCAACAAGTTATCCCCATTGATGTGCGGGTTGGAAAAGCCCAGTCAGACCAGACTGCTGCTTCTAGGGATTTGCAAATTGTTACCACAACAGTCGCTGTAAATTTTCACCTAGTTCCGGAAGAAGTGAATAAACTTTATCAAAATGTTGGTTTATCATATGATGACCGAATTGTAGCCCCTGCAATTGGAGAAGCCGTTAAAGCAGTTACTGCACAATACACTGCCGAAGAACTGATTTCCAAACGCTCAGAAGTTAGTGCTAAGGTCAAGGAAACCCTCGCCGCTAAACTTTCAACTTATTTTATGTCTCTTGATGAAATTAATATTACTGAGTTCAAGTTCAGTACAGAATACAATAACGCCATTGAGCAAAAACAAATCGCTGAGCAAAACGCCTTAAAAGCGAAGCTTGACCTGCAGCGTATCGAAGTGGAGGCACAGCAAAAAATTGAGCAGGCTAAGGCAGAGGCTGAATCCCTCCGTCTTCAAAAACAAGAAGTCACTCAAGAATTAATCGACTTGAGACAAATTGAAGCTCAAATGAAAGCCATTGAGAAATGGGATGGTAAACTCCCGAATGTAACTGGTGGAGCTACTCCGTTCATTGATATCAATCAAATGCAATAGATCTTCTTTAAAATAAATTGAAGGAAGCCGAATTAGAGGCTAAAACAACGGATAAGCGATATTCCCATAAAGAGGTGTTTGATGAATTAAGAGCAAACTTTCCGATAAAGCGGAGTCTGTTGATGTCTGAAATCAGATATTTATCCTTGGCAAGGAAGGATTTAGCCGATATCATAAGCTATCTTGCCGATCATCTGCAAACACCAAAAGCTGCGCTGGACTTATTGGATTGTCTGGATGAATCGATATCCAGGCTTGGATAATTTC
>JBMNCQ010000037.1:0-44933 GCA_049366715.1 Peptococcaceae bacterium
GTTAGTGGCTTAGTTTTTTCCGAGCGAGTGGCTCACTTTTTTCTTGACATTCGCAGTCCTGCACACCTACACGGTTTCTTTTAAATCGAACCGTGTTTCAAACACTATTCCGGTCTCCTTCGTTTTAGATAGCTATTCTTAAAAGCCACTTACCGAATCCATGTTAAATAGATAAAGTTAACTTGGATAATTAGTTAGAATGGTTATTCCACTTCATGTTTTACCAAACCCACTTAAAAATGTGAAGAATGGAATTCCAGATAAGTTAAATTTCCAATCATTATCAAACAATTTTTGGGGGGTAATAAAAATGCAAAAAAAAGTTAGCTTAGTTATTCTAGTTGCGGTTATGCTTTTATGCATAGTTGTTACAGGATGCGGCAAAAATGCGGAAGCTCCTTCCGGAAGCAGTTCGGGGAGTAACGATCAAACACCGGCAGAGGTTAAAGTATTAAAAATTTCCAATGGATACGCTCCAACCCATCCATACAATCTCGCTTTAAAAGAATTCAAAGAAACTGTTGAATCCAAGACAAATGGAGCAATCCGGGTCGATATTTATGACAGTGCGGTGATGGGTACTTCCCAGGATGAAATCGAAGCTGTTATGAGTGGAACTGAAGATGCGGCGGTGGTTGCGGCTTTATCCATGTGGCAAAACTGGTCGGATATTGCAGCTATTGAAGAAGTTCCTTTCCTTTTCCCGGATGCCAAAACAGCCAGAGCTGCTTTTCATGGTGATTTTGGACAAAAAGTAATCGATCAGGTTATCACTGCCAACAATGTTAAGGCACTCGGCGTATGGGAGTTTGGCTTCCGTCATATTACCAACAATGTTAGACCTATTGTCGAACCCAGCGATATGCAAGGTATAAAATTCAGAGTGGGACCTTCCCAGATCCGGTTGGAAGCGTTTCAGGCCCTTGGCGCTAATATAATGTCGGTTGCCTGGAATGAATTGTTCACCGCATTACAGCAAAAGACTGTCGACGGTCAGGAAAACCCGATCATGACGATTGAATCTTCCGGGTTCGGCGAGGTACAGAAATACTTGTCCCTCTCCGGTCATGTTTACAATTCAGGATTTTTTATCATTAACCCCGATTATTTCAACAGCCTGACTCCGGAACAGCAGAAAATTGTTGCCGATGCGGCAGAGGCCGGTGGATATCGCACTGAAGAATTAAACGATGAACTGGAAGGACAGGCTATCGAAAAATTAAAAAACCAGGGTGTGGAAGTGAATGACACCGTTGATAAAGAAGCATTCAAAAAAGCCATGCAGCCGGTATGGGAAGAGTTCAGAGAAAAATATGGAAACGAGCTGCTTGATTTGGCGTTATCCTATGTCAAGTAAAATTTAAAAACGAACGATACTTCTTGCGGCAGTGAATTTGCAAAAAAAAATTTCATGCCGCAAGAAAGTATTGATCAAAACCGGTTCCGATAAGCTACAAAGGTCAACATAGCAATAACTTGAAGAAGGGAGGAACCATTTTGAAAAGCATTTTATTTAAAATTGTTTGGCTATTGAAAGTAATTTGTGCGGTTGAAATGGTAGCAATAGTAGTAGTCACATTCGGGCAGGTAATCTGCCGCTATGTTTTAAAATCAAGTATTTTTTGGGCAGAAGAATTTGCGGCTTATAGTATGCTGTGGGTGATTTTTTTGGCTTCGGCGATTGGTGTTTTTGAAGGATCCCATACCCGGATCGATTTTTTTATCAAAGCTTTTCCGGAAAAATACAGGCATTTTCTTGAAGCGGCGACGAATATGATTTGTATTATTTTTATGGGGCTACTTTGTTATTATACCGTGCCGGTCATCCAAATGAATATGAAAACGGTCAGTTCGGTTATGAAAGTTCCCCTCGCTATTTTATCCATTGCAGTATTTGTGGGAGGTGTATTAATGGCCTTATTTTTTGCTGTCCATGCCTATTGTCATTTAACCGGAAAGTCCATTAATCAAGATGGAGGCAGGGAAGCATGTTAGCATTATTATTTGTCATATTAATTATTGCATTACTGCTGGGTATTCCTGTCAGTTTTTCTATCGGTATCAGCGCGATGACCTATATCCTCGTTGAAGGACAGGTTCCACCAATAGTGGTTGTTCAAAATTTAATCAAAGGTGCTAATTCGTATACAATGCTTGCCCTCCCGCTTTTTATTTTTTCAGGTGCGATCATGGTTTATGGAACAACCCCGCGGCTTTTACGTTTTGCCAACATGATCTTAGGCAGAATTCCGGGTGGGTTGGGCGCTGCCGGTGTTACGGCCTGTGCATTTTTCGGTGCGATTTCCGGTTCCGGTGTAGCAACTACTGCAGCTATCGGAAGTATTATTGCCCCGGAGATGGTGGAAAAAGGATATCAAAAAGGCTTTACCGCCTCTTTGATTGCAGGGGCAGGTGTTTTGGGCGGAGTAATTCCTCCCAGCCTGACATTTGTCGTTTATGCTCAGGCCGCAGGGGTTTCCATTGGGGACATGTTTTTGGCCGGCATTATTCCCGGCTTTATATGTGCGGCAATGCTTGCTTTACTGTGTATCATCTTCGCCAGAAAAAAAGGCTGGGGACTGGCCGGAAAAGAAGAGATATACCGGTATACGGCTAAAAACAGAATAATTATCACGTTAGATGCCCTTGCTCCTCTAATGATGCCGGTCATTATTTTAGGCGGGGTTTTTTCGGGGATTATTACTCCGACAGAATCTGCGGTTATCGCTACAGTGTATGCTTTTATTTTGGCCGTATTTGTTTACAGAGAATTATCACTGAAAGAATTTATTGGAGTAGCAGCAAACAGTGCGGTATCCAGCGCGGTTATTATGCTTATTATTGCCTTTGCTAATCCATTTGGCTGGATTTTAACAACCCGGAATATGGCTTCCACAATTGCCAACAGTATTCTTCAAATCAGTAGTAATCCCGCAGTTATTTATGTTCTTATTGCCGTTGTCCTTGTATTTCTTGGCACCTTTATGGAAGGATTTTCAATCATTATTCTGACGACTTCTATTTTCTTACCGGTTATGAAGCATCTTGGCATCAGCCCGATCGCCTATGGCGCTGTTCTTTGTATGGCTATTGCAATTGGCGGTGTGACCCCGCCGCTCGCCGTTTGCTTGTTCACATCCTGTAGGATTTTAAAAATGAGAATAGAAGAAACAATCCCCGATGTGTTCTGGATTTTAGCAGTGATGATTTTTGCAACGGGGCTTGTTATGATTTTCCCGCAAATGGCAACATTTTTACCGACTCATTTTTAAGGTACGGTCATGAGGGAAAAGTTCTGGATACTTTTTTCAGTTGTTATCCCACAGCCCTTAAAACAGCAACTGTTACCTGTGGCCTGATATTATTGATTGATTACAGATTTGAGCAATATTTGCTGAGGGGAAAGCTGAGTTAAATATTTAAACGGTTTCAAGTACCATCCGTCAATGATCCCGGCTGGTACTTGAAGTTGTTTCCGAAACAAATCTACTATGGTTATCACTTAGAAATGGAGAGAAGGGATATCATGACTATTCAGCTGGAAATTATTTGCGGACTGTATGAAAAATACACTCCTTCAGGTCAAATTCTCAGTATGCAGCTAAAACAGCAAGATGCTGTGATTAAAGGGGTTGTGTTATACCAGAAAGAAGTACCGCTTTCCGAAGAATTTCTTTATCTTTTGCAAGAAGATGATTTGGAAGAGCTGGATGTGGATTTTGCCAAGACATATTCTTTTCTCTGTATCGGGCAAAACATTCTTGAAAAAACGGCTATAAGCCAGACAAATTCTAATCTCATTGTCATTCAATCGGATGCCAAGCTTTATGAAATATTTTATTTGTTACAAAAAATTGTTTCTGATTATGAAATCTGGAAATCTCAACTGTGGCGAAAGGCAGTGGAAAGTAACAGTATTCCTTCCATTTTCAAAAGTTGCACAAAATATTTGGATTTTCCGTTTTTACTCGTTGATGCCAATCTGAGAATTATTGCCCGGTCGGAAGAAGGCGCCTTTGAAGAGAGTGAGGAATTAAATCAGCTTTGGCAGGCCGATTATTTTCCGTCCTATATAGCACCCATGAATTCTACGGCAGCCGGATTTTTAAGCAGGTATACTTATAAACAAAACATGAATCTGAAATTTTTTAGCGTTGAGCTGATATTGTTTAATCTGGTAGCTTTAGAAAAAAAATGCGGTACATTGGTTCTCTTGAATTGGCAAGGTAAGGTACAAGATTATCACATCGTCATTGCCAACAATATTATCGATATTTTTGCCCAGGTTATGGTACTTCACAAGTATTACCAACCCCATTATGAAAACCCGTTTGACAGGTTATTGGTCGATATCCTTAACGATAAGAAGGTTTTTTCTAAACAGATAGAAGAACAACTCTCCTACATTGGCTGGAATATGGATGATTATTTTTATTTTATAAAATTCAAAAGACTGAATGACACCAAAGAAGATTTAAGTTTTTCCCATTTAGGGGAAACGCTGGAACATTTAATTCCTAATTCGCGTTATTTAAAATACGACAGAGTGATGTTTTATATCGTCAATCGAAGCAAAAATAATATGATTTATTATAAAGATATCGAAAAAAAGATTTATCAGATTATCAAAAATTATGAAATTTCTGTGGGAATCAGCAATACCTTTAAAAATTTCGAGGAGTTATACAATTGCAAAAATCAACCGGATCTTGCTGTAGAATATGGAATGCCTATCAACCCTCACGATAAACTATATTCTTATGAAGTATATATGCTCTATCATATGATTGATATCTGTGCAACGGTGATGGATGTCAGGACGTTGATTCATCCGTCGGTAAAACTCTTATGGGAACATGATGAAAAAAACGGTTCTGATTATGTCCAGACGCTCCAGGCCTATCTGCATTATGACCGGGCAGTACAAAGAGGGGCAGATTTTTTATATATCCATAAAAACACTTTCACATACCGCATGAATAAAATTGAGAAACTAATCGGAACAAAAATCAGTGATGAATTTCGCATCACATATTTGCTAATATCCTGCACTATTGTCAAGTACCTTCAGAAGTATAAGAAAAATTAGCACTGCAGCTGTCTTTTGATTTACAATTACTGGAATCCATAACAGTCGTTGGTTTATAGCAAACAAAAAAACAGGGTGATAATCGTTTGCTAATACATGATGAGACGGACAATAAAAAGAAATATAATATGACCAAACCAAAAAGTGGGTTTGGTAAAAGTCTGCATATGAAGGGATTAGTATACCATGTTTAAATTAATCAAAAATGGGAATGTATTTACACCGGATAAACTTGGGCAATGCGATATCTTAATTGCAGCAGATAAAATTGTACAAATTGCGGAGAAGGTTAAAGCACCTGAGAATCTGGACGTCGAAATTATTGATGCCACCGGCAAATTTGTTGTACCTGGTTTTGTGGAATCACATACACATTTTCTGGGTGCAGGAGGTATCGACGGACCATCTTCCCGGAGCAGTGAAGCAAGTCTGAGTGCTTTTGCCAGAGCTGGGATTACAACGGCAATTTCACCTTTGGGTTCCGATCACATTGCCAATCATTTGCCGCGTCTTTTGATTAAGGCCAGAGCACTTGAACAGGAAGGACTAACAACCTATATTCTAACCGGCGGTTTCCATTTTCCTTTGCCCAATCTCACGGGTTCGATCATTACCGACTTGTCGTTTATTGACAAAATAATCGGTGTCAAAATGGCCATGTTTGAGAAAAATGCGTCAAGACTCACTCCAATCGAATATATGAATACCATCCGGGATGTCCGTTTAGGCGCTAAGATGGGCAACAAAGCCGGTGTGATTCATACCCATATCGGAGAAAGGGCAGGGAGTTTTGAAGAGATTGCTGCCGTATATGCAGAGCTGGGAATTCCTGCCTCCATGTTTGTGGCCACGCACGTTAACCAGAGTAGTGATGTTTTAAAACGGACGCTGGCAGGAGCAAAAAGAGGATTATGTGTTGACATTACTGCGACTATGACACCGGACCGAGAAACCACAAAATCTGCTATCCCGCCGGGAGAGGCTGTTCAGTTGTTCTTAGATGCCGGAATACCCTTAGCAAACATTACCATGAGTTCGGATTCTAACGCCGGTGTTGATTTTGCAACCGGTCCTGGTACGCTGACTCCAATTGATGCGGCTTATAGAGAAATGAAAAAAATGATTTTAGCAGGATTTTTTACTTTGGAAGATGCCTTAAAGTTAATTACACTTCATCCGGCCCAAAGATATGGTTTGGAAGCCTCTAAAGGTAGTCTTGAGGTATCAAAGGCTGCCGATCTGGTTCTTTTGACAAAGGAACTGGATATTGACACAGTGCTGGCCAAAGGAAAATTTCTTTTGAAAAACGGACAAGTCATGGCACGAAGTGTTTATGAAGAGTCATATTTGCGAGTTCTTCAGTGAATTATGCTGAAAGTGAAAGGAAGGGATACGGATATTATTTACGAATCTCGTATTAAGGATTTAAACATATTAAATGAGCTTTTTGCCTCGTTTGATTTACATGATGTTACGAATACAGATTACACTGTAGGCATTTTTGAGGATAAAAAACTTATTGGCACAGGTTCTTTGAAAGGTGATATTCTCATGGGAATTGCGGTGGACCGGGCTCAGCAGGGCTGCGGGATCTCGGGCAGGATACTTTCCCATTTGTTAAAAGTAGCAGTGGAACGCGGGATTCAAACGCTTTACATTTTTACCAGACCGGAAAAAGAAGGTGCATTTTCATCTTTCGGATTTAAGCCGGTTATTAATGTTCCGCCTTATGCCGCCATGCTGGAGTGGGGAAATAAACCTCTCGCAACGTTTCAAAAGCGACTGTCCGAAATTGTCTTTGCAAACTGTCCGCGGGCTGCGGCTATTGTTATAAATGCGAATCCTTTCACAAAAGGACATCAGTTTTTGGTGGAAAAAGCTGCCGGGGAGAATGACTTTGTATATGTGATTGTTGTGGAAGAAAATATCAGTGATTTTCCTTTTAAAGTCAGATTTGATTTGACACAAAAAGGAATAGCCCATTTGAATAATGTCAAGGTATTATCCGGAGGGAAATATGTAGTGTCACCTTTCATTTTTCCGTCTTATTTTACGCCAAAAGATAAGTTGGCTGAAACCCATGCGTCTGTTGATTCAGAACTTTTTGCCAAATATATCGCACCTGTTTTGAACATTAAGTCCAGGTATGCGGGCACAGAACCTTATAATCAGGAAAAAAATATTTACCAGGAAATCCTGAAAGAGCGTTTGCCGGAACATGGTATATCCGTTGTTGAAATCGAGAGAGCAACGATTAAGGATATGCCAATCAGCGCTTCGCTTGTTCGAAAGCTTATCCGGGAAGACAACTTCCCTGAAGTTGCAGAATATGTTCCGCAGACGACTTATCAATTTTTGCTAAGTGGCGAGGCAAAACCGATTATAGCTAAGATCCAAAGCAATAATGAAACCTAAAACAGGAGGAAAAGGGAGAATGGATATCAAAAAAACAGCTATTTGCGGTTCATTAGAATCGAATGATATTCTGGTCACCGTGAAACCGGGCGAAGGAGATATAGAGATTGTCGTTGATTCTATTGTCAGAGTCCAGTTTGGGGATCAGATCGAAGCGTTAATCAGATCTCAACTGGCGGAAATGGGCGTGCAAAATATTTCCGTATACGTTCAGGATAGAGGCGCTATTGACTGCATCATCAGAGCAAGGTTAGAAACAGCAGTATTACGGGCACAGGAGGGGATATCGTAATGAAAAGACGTACTGCCCTGTTTATGCCGGGAAACAATGCTTCTATGATTTTAAACGCCGGAATTCATGGCGCTGACGGGATTATTTTGGATTTGGAAGACGCCGTTGCCCCCGGTGAAAAAGACGCGGCAAGAATTATGGTCAGAAATGCATTAAAAACCATGAAATATTCCTGTGAAATTCTGGTTCGGATTAATGGTCTTTCTACTGCGTTTTGGAAGCCCGACTTAAACTATATTGTTCCCTATGCCCCGGACGCGCTGGTCATACCTAAATGTGAATACACAGAAGAAATTAAAATGCTGGACGATTATATTACCAACATTGAAAAGGAGAACAACATTTCTGTCGGCAGCGTAAAGTTAATGTGTCTTCTGGAAAGCGCTACGGGGATTAAAAACGGATATGAAATAGCTTCCGCCAGTTCACGGGTCGAAAGTATTGCTCTGGGTGCCATCGATCTTACGTATGATTTAGGCACCGAACTTTCCGATGATGGAGCCGAAATGCAGTACAGCCGGGCAAAAATGCTCATTGATGCCCGGGCGGCAGGGGTTTATGCGTATGACACCTCTTATCCTGATGTGGAAAATATCGAAGGTTTAATCAAGTGGACAAAATTTTGCAAAGCACTTGGCTATGATGGAAGACCGGTTATTTCCCCGAGCCATGTCAATTATGTTAATGAAATTTTTACCCCTTCCCAGGAAGAGATTGCTTATGCCCAGGAAGTACTTGACGCAACCGAAGAAGGGGTCAGACAGGGGAAAGGTGCAGTAACGCTCCACGGTTCCATGCTTGACGCCCCACATATTAAACGGGCCCGGCAGGTACTGGAACTGGCAAATGCAATAAAACGGGGGGGCAGAAAATGAGCAAACTTGTAGGTTCAATCCGGGAAGCAATCAAGCTTTGCGGTTTAAAAGACGGAATGACCATTTCCCTGCATCATCATTTACGAGACGGCGATCTGGTTACGAATATGATTTGTGAAACAATCGAAGAGATGGGAATCAAAGATATTACGCTTCATTCCAGCGGTGTTCTGCAGGGTTGCACACCTATTATCAAGCAGATTAAAGCGGGCACGATCACTAAAATTGATACTACCGGTATCGGAGCCAACATTGGGCTGGAACTCGGTAAGGGGATTATGAAGAATCCTGCCGTAATGCGGACCCACGGCGGATTCCCGGGTGCTGTTCAGAAGGGGGACGTAAAGCTTGACGTTGCTTTTATTGCTGCTTCAGCAGCGGATTGTATGGGCAATTTAAACGGCGTTATGGGACCCAATGCATTTGGTTCAGCCGGGTATACCTATCTTGGTGCCCGGTATGCCGATAAAGTAGTTGTGATTACGGATTTTCTGGCGGATTATCCTTTGTATCCCTATTCTGTCGATGAAACCTATGTGGATTACGTGGTCAAAGTTGACTCTATTGGAGACTCTAAAGGCATTACTTCCGGCATTACCCGGATCACTAAAGATCCGGTAGGCCTCCGCATCGCAAAGTATGCAACGGAAGTGATCAAATTTTCGGGATTACTGAAGGATGGTATGTCTTTCCAGACCGGTGCCGGAGGTTCATCCCTGGCCGTTACAAAGTTCTTGAAGGAAGCGATGAAAGAAAAGCAGGTGACAGGAAGCTTTATTCTGGGAGGTATCTGTCGTTTTTCGGTTGAGTTGCTGGAAGAGGGTTATTTTCAAACGATAGTCGATACCCAGGATTTTGATGCCAGGGCGATTGAATCGATTCGAACCAATCCCAAACATGTAGAAATTTCTGCTTCCCGTTACGCCAACCCTTTTGCCGGGAGTTGTGTTTTGGATTCTCTTGATGTCGGTATTCTTGGCGGAATTGAAATTGATACGGAGTTTAATGTCAATGTTCACACCACATCCGGTGGTTATCTCATGGGCGGAAGCGGCGGACACGGGGATATTGCCGATTCGGCTAAACTTGCCATTATTGTAGCCCCTCTCTTGCGGGCGCGTCTGCCGGTTATTGTGGATCAAGTGATTTGCAAATCGACTCCGGGTGATGTTGTCGATGTCGTTGTGACCCAGTATGGGATTGCGGTTAATCCCCGAAGGCAGGAATTAAAATATCAGCTTGTTGACGCCGGACTTCCTGTTAGTGATATTAATGATCTCTATAAAATGGCAACTGACCTGGCTGGGGTTCCTAAAAAGCCTAAATTTGGCGATAAAGTTGTGGCTGAAGTATATCATAGAACAAATTACAAGCTGGATGAGATCAGGAATGTTTTAGACTAAGATGAGCAATCCGATTTTAGATGCCAGAGAATGGAGATATTTGAAAAAAATTAGACTGGCCACAAGCCGGCAAATGAGTATTGTTAGCATTACGCTTAATGCGCCGTACGAATGCCGAACAAAAGATAAATTGGTTAATTTTCATAAAAAACTCGCCTTGCTTTTTGAGAAGGCCTGCCCGGAATCGGATATTAGCATTGAAAGAGTTGAATTGACAACAGATGCTGACGGTCCTTATGCATTGTATTGCACATCGGAGGATCCGGAGCGCGTAAAACGTTTTTGTATTGCTTATGAGGAAAACGGACCGGAAAAGAGGTTGCTTGATGTCGATGTGATGACTCCGCAAGGCCATATGATTAGCCGGGGGGAGTTAAATTTTCCTGCGCGTTCCTGCTTTATTTGTGGTCATGACGCCCGGGGATGTATTGTTCAAAAAATACATCCCCGTTGTGAAATTATTGATAAGGTGGAGGTCCTGGTGAATGATTTTAACAAAAACAGCAGGCTTTGATATCTGTGAGTATTTAGCAGACTGTGCTTTCAAAGCAATGATTTATGAAGCCGGTGCCACACCCAAACCGGGGTTGGTGGATGTTAGCAGTAATGGGGCGCATCACGATATGGATTATCCCATGTTTGTCAATAGCGCAATTGCCATACGTCCCTACATGAAGAAATTATGCCGGAAGGCATTGGAATATCTGGATGCTTCAAGAGCCGATCTTATGTCTGCCGTAAAGGAAGTTGGATTGGAAGCTGAAAAGGCCATGTACCTGCACACAGAAAATGTCAACACGCACAAAGGAAGTATTTTTTCCCTTGGAATTCTTTGTGTCTCGGCAGCCCGGGTTTACTATAAAAATAAGTCGTTGGAAATTGAACCGGTTCTTCACGGTGTAAAATGGCTTACCGAAGGTATCGTACAACGGGAACTGCATTCTCTGAAAAGCCTTTCCCCGCAAGAGCTTGCCCGGAAAAAGCTAACGGCAGGAGAAAGGCTTTATTTGCAGTACGGAGCGGAGGGCATACGGGGTGAAGCCGAAGGTGGGTTCAGAACAGTTGTGGAGTATGCTTTACCGGTATTTGAAAAGTATGTTTCCGAGGGGGCTTTGTTCAATGATGCTTTAGTTGAGGCGTTGCTTTTCCTGATGAAGAATGCCCAGGATACTAATGTTTTAGCACGAGGAGGAAAAAAGGGTCAGGAAATAGTCCGCCAACAAGCCGAACAGGCAATTTTAAGCGGAGGCATGCACACAGAACAAGGAAGAAAAAAAATCAGCGAAATGGACCAACTTTTTGTCGAAAAAAACTTAAGCCCCGGAGGTTGTGCAGATCTCCTGGCGGTTACGGTAATGTTGCATTTGCTGAGAACGCAGATCAAGACAGCCAGAAATTTATATTAATATGGTTACGAAAATCTATAAACTACAATTGCAAAATATGAGGGTTCATATTCCGTTATTATTTACAAGGAGGATGAATGGTGATACAAATTAAAGAAATAACGCCGCAGGAGGATTACCGTTTTCCGGAGCATCTTTTCTAGGGCATTACTATTCCTGCTGTTGTTTTTGCTGTTTTATTAAGATATGGAATAAAGGCTTGGAGGCGTTGCCCCGTCAATAGGACAGGGGCAGCGCTTTTTTCTGTAATCCTCCGTGAGGCGAAGCGGTCGGCCGCAACAACAGCCTTAACCGGCGCTAAGAAACCGGCTGCAATGGAAATCGGAATATTTCCGGATATTTTTACCTATTGTAGCTTAAATCTATTGACATTACCGTATATAATAAAAATGGATAATTATGCCGGGGAGGCAATGATATGAAACACAGAAAAAACGAAACGGCCAATATTCACTATTATTCGGACCGTTTGCAACATAAATTGAATATTCTGCGAATCTCACCTGCCGGCATCATCGAAGCGCCCTCCGGCTATGGCAAGACCACTGCCGTACGGGATTATCTGGAAGGCTGTCTCCCGCAGGGCACAGCCGTTTACTGGTTTACCGCCGTTGACGAAGCGCCTGAAGCGGGTTTCCGGCGGCTCTGCTTCGAAATCGAAAAAATAGACGGCCGCGCGGGAACCCGGCTGTTACAAATCGGCTTTCCCAATGCCGTCACCATCGGGGAAGCCTGTGATATCCTGCGCTCCATCGAGTGCGGTTGTGAAGCCTGGCTTGTGATCGATAACTTCCAATTTCTGAACGCCGGCCTGCCGCCCTCCTTTTTGACAGCGCTGCTTGAACATAGCGGTGCAGGGCTGCATATTGTCATTGTGACCCAGATGCTGGGACGGGAAATCCATACGGCGATTGCCGGCCGCGGTTTTTTGCATATCACTGTCTCCGACCTGCGGCTGGAGGCCGGTGACGTCCGGCGTTATTACGCTCTGGCGGGTGCGGATATCACCCCGGAAGATGCGCAGAGGGTCGTGCGCTATACCGAGGGCTGGATCATCGCCGTGTATCTGCAACTGAGGGCGTTTCAGGAAACGGGGGTCTTTTCCGACACGGCGATCATCTCCCTGATGGACCACTTGGTATGGGAGCGTCTGACGGAAGCACAACAAACGTTTTTACTGTGCCTGTCCCCGTTTGCAACGGTCACCGCACAGCAAGCGTGTGCTCTCGCCTGCTGTGACGCGCTGCCCGGATACGCGCTGGAGGCCTTGCAAAGCCCGTTTATCCGGTATGAAAGGGCCGGGTCACGGTACGAGTTGCACAGCATTCTGTCCGAGCTGCTGGCGCAGAAGCGCAGGGAACGCGGCGAGGCGTTTGACCGCCAATGCTTTATGCGGGCCGGCGATCTGTGCCGGGATAACGGCAGGAATACGGAAGCACTGGCTTTTTACTGGCAGATCAAAGATTTCCGGGGAATGCTCTCCCTTGACTTCTCCCCTTTCATCTTTGCTGAAACCGGGGACACGCCCTTTGCGGCGGTAGCACTGGAACTGGCCCAAAATTGCCCGGCGGAAATAAAGAGAGAATATCCTCTTTCCATGCTGCGCGCGGCTTGGGCGCTCAAAGCTGCGGGTCTGGATGCGGCCTTTGCCGTATTATTGGACGAACTGGACTTAATGCTTGAGCAGGATGGCTTGCTGCGGGCGGAATGGCTGCTTTTATCCGCTTACCGGTTCTATCCCCGGCTTGATAAGATGATGCCTCTGGTGAAGAAAGCCGCCTCTCTGTTTGGCGGGAAAAGTTCGCAGGTGATTTTACCCGATGCTCCGTGGTGCTTCGGAGACTATTCGCAAATGGTCGTGTTCCACCGCAACCAGGGAGAAGCCGACCGGGAAGCGGACCGGCTGGAAGAATTTATTGCGCTGTATTCTATGTTGACGGGCGGCCACGGCAGCGGCGCGGACGCACTCTTTCGTGCGGAGCTGGCCCATTACCGGGGCGACTTGAGTCAGGCGGAAATCCTGGCGTATAAGGCAATTTTTCTGGCTGAAGTCAATCGGCAGAGCATTGTGCAGCTGGGCGCGGCGCTGCATCTTTGCGAGATCGCGGTGGAAAAATCCGATTTTGCAGGCTGGCAGAGCGCGCTGAGCTCTATGGAGCATGCCGCCGCCTGCCAGAACAACGCTGTAGTGCGTACGGTACTGGACACACTGCGCGGGCTGCTCCTGAATGAACTTAAGCATCAGGACCGCATTGCGGACTGGCTTAAAAACGCGGATCAGGTGAGGCTGCTCCCGGCTGTCAGAAACAACGCACTGTTCGTGCAGATTTCTTTTCTGATGCACCAGGGCGAATATGCGCGGATGGCCGGTGCTGCGCAGGCACTTCGGCAATCCCTGCGCCCTGATACGCCCTTTGGGGATGCGCTGCTTTCCGTACTGGTTGCCGTGGGACATGTCCAGACAGGGGACAAAACCCGGGCGACAGAGAACCTGGAGCGCGCGCTGGAACAAGCCATACCGGACGGCCTTGTCTACTTGTTCGCAGTTTATCACTGGTTGCTGCAGGGGTTGCCGGAGGCGTTGATCGGCAAGAAATGCCCTGCATACCTGTCCCGCTACCTGGAGATCAAAGAGCGCTTCCGGAAAGGCTTTGACCGGCTCCACGCCGGCCTTTTGCCCGATCCGCTACCCGGCAGCCTGACCCCGCGGGAGCGGGAAATTGCGCTGCTTGCGGCCCAAGGATTTACCAACAGCGAGATCGCGGAAAAACTGATTGTGACTGAAAACACGGTACGCACTCATCTGCACTCGGTATTTCAAAAGCTGGATATCGACCGGCGCACCAAGCTGGCCGCAAGACTGCTTAATCCTTAAAGAATTATTCCCGTTTCGCACCGTATGCGGAACGGTATTTTTTTGTGCTTTTTTCTCTGAATTTATAAAAATCATCCGTAAAGATCATCCATTTGTACGAGGCGCAATTAAAAGTCCTGCTGCACAATAATATCTAGAATGGGATTTTTTGGTTAATCGGGAATTGCCAGGCAGCAATCCCGGCAATTGGGGCGTTCATCGTGAAAGGAGAAATGAATTATGAGCTATATCAAAGCAGTTGTCCCCATGAAGGATTACCGGCTGTTTATGGATATGGAGAGCGGCAGCAGCGTGATCGTGGATCTCTCCGTCAAGCTGAACACCATGAAGTATAAGGACTTGACGGACCGGACAATGTTTCGGAGCGCCAAGACAGACGGTAATTATGTCACCTGGGGCGACGGGCGGGTAAAGGTAACGGTCAAAGAACTGATGGATGTTGTTCTGATCGGCCCATACCCGGGACAAACCTGAATTTAGTAAAGGGGGATAATAAATGAATGTAAAAAAATTTTTAAGCTTGCTGCTGTGTATGGCGGCAGTACTGACGATCATCGTCTTTGAACCTGCCGTGGTGCAGGCGGTAGAAATATGGAACGGCGGCACGGAAGCGCCGGTACAGGGCGCGGGTACATCAGGTTCGCCCTATCAGATTAACAGGGCAGAGGAACTGGCCTGGTTTGCCGGACAGGTAAACGGTGGAAGCACAGGAGTTTACGCCGTTCTCACCGCAGATATTGCACTGAATGATACCTCGGACTGGGAGAACTGGGAGACAAACGCTCCTCCCAACATATGGACACCTATCGGCACCGGCACCAGCCAATTTACCGGCAGCTTTGACGGCAACAACCATACGATCAGCGGTATTTATATAGGCAGCGGCAATATGCCGGGTTTGTTCGGGTGTGTCGGTACCGGCGGGAGTATTCAAAACATCAGGGTGACGGAGTCTTATATTAGCGGCTCTGCAGATGCCTACGGACTCTCAAGAGCCGGCGGTATATGCGGACGGAACAACGGCGGCAGTATCACCGGCTGTTACAATTACGGGACTGTCGTAGGCTCGGGCAATTTCGTGGGAGGCATATGCGGCGATAATTCAGGAACAGTCACCGGATGTTATAATTATGCCTCGGCACAGGGTGCTCAGAGCGTGGGCGGTATCTGCGGCATGACTGTATCCGGCGGCACTGTTACCGGCTGTGGTAATACGGGAAGTATCACCGGTACAAAATATGTGGGCGGTGTGTGCGGCAGTCTTTCCGCAGCAACAGAACCCCGGGCCAAGATCCTGGATAGCTTTAATACCGGAACCGTGCAGGGTACCACCTCAGGCGGCATATGCGGGTTTAATCTGCAGGGCAGCATAACGGGCTGTTATTTGCTGAACACTTTGAGCGCCGTAGGAGACAACTATCAAGGTTCAGTTGAAGCCACAGGTAAATCTGCGGCGGCCTTTGCCTCCGGTGAAGTGGCCTATCTACTGGGAGCCCTGTTCGGTCAGATGCTGCCGGCGGACGAAACCCCGGCAGCACGCTCCGCCGACGGCGGCAATGCGGTCTTTAAGCTTACTTACTTAAATGGTGAGGTTGAACACGCAGTGCAGTATTACAACAGCGGCAATACGGTATTTGCTGCCCATATTCCCATTCCCACCGCTACCGAAGGTGAGTACTTTTGGGGATGGGATAATCTTCCCGGTACCATGCCGGATAGTGACGTGACGGCAACGGCAGTGTTCGGGGCGGCTGCAGCGCCCGCCATCACCACCACTTCTCTGGAGAAGGCGGTGGCGGGGAGTATCTATCTTGCTCCGATCCAGGCGGAGGGTTCGAGGCCCATCACCTATGAAGTGACTTCCGGCACTCTGCCGGACGGTCTAAGCCTGGATCCGGACACCGGCGAAATCACCGGTATTCCTACTACGGGGGGCACCTACACATTTACCGTTCAGGTGGAAAATACCAGCGGTTACGATACGCAGGAACTGAGCATTACGGTGGAAACCGCGCCTGTGATCATAACGACATCCCTGCCGGCGGGCATCCTGGGCGTGCCATACGGTGCTGAGATAGAAGCGGAGGGTATCCCCCCTGCTGCCTTTACGGTGAGTGCCGGCAACCTGCCCGGCGGGCTGAGCCTGGATGCCGCTACCGGTACCATCTCAGGCACACCCACTGCGGTGGATACCTACACATTTACGATCAAGGCAGAAAGCACCAGCGGTTATGATACCCGGGAATTGAGCATTACCGTTAACAAAGCGGAGCCTACGATCATGACGGTCTTCCTGCCGTTCGGCGTCTTGGGCGCATCGTACAGCGCCGAGATAGAGGCGGAGGGTAAAACTCCCATCACCTTCACGGTGAGTGCGGGCGGCCTGCCTGCCGGGCTGGGCCTTAATGCCGTTACCGGTGTCATCTCCGGCACACCCACGGCGGCGGGGACCAGTACGTTCACTGTCCAGGTGGAAAATGACGCCGGAGAGGACTCCAGAGAACTGAGTATTGAGATCACCGACGAAATGCAGGGCAGCGGTACAGCGGGGGATCCCTATCAAATTCGGACGGCGGAGCAGCTGATCTGGTTTGCCGGAGAGGTTAACGGCGGCCGGCAGAGCATTCACGCCGTTCTCCTGGCGGATATCGTCTTAAATGATACCGGCGGGTGGGAAAACTGGGCAACCACCCCTCCGGCCAACACGTGGACGCCCATCGGCACCAGTGTGGCTACTCGTTTTATCGGCAGTTTTAATGGTAATAATCATACCATCAGCGGCGTTTATATTAAAAGTTCCGGTGATTATCAAGGCCTGTTCGGATATGTAGGAGCTAACACCACCATTCAAAATCTCGGCCTGACAGAGTCTTATATCGGAGGGAAAAGCTACGTCGGCGGTATTTGCGGATGCAGCCTGACCAGTAGAATTATTAACTGCTCTGTCTCCGCAACTGTCACCGGTTCAGGGAACTATGTGGGTGGCGTATGCGGGTATAACAATATAAATTGTGCTATTCAAAACTGTGATAATACCGGAACAATCACCGGTCCGGGGTATACGGGCGGCATATCCGGTATAAATAGCGGCACCATCACAGGCTGCCGCAATGGGGGAACCATCAACAGCAATGGTGCAAGCCTCGGGTTCGGCGGTGTCTGCGGCGGGAACTATACCGGCGGCAGTATCATTAATTCCTACAACACCGGTGAAGTCTATATCCCCAACAATAACAATGTCGGCGGGGTGTGCGGGTATAACCCGGCTGCGCTCACCAATGTGTACAATACCGGAACGGTTACCGGCAATTCCAACGTTGGCAAGGTGTGCGGTTTTGTCACGGGTTCCCTTACCAATTGTTATTTTCTGGGTACTACCGGTGGTATAGGTCATAATCTGGGTTCAGGTACAGCGGCGGGCAAATCTGCGGACGCCTTTACTTCCGGCGAAGTGGCGTACCTGCTGGGCGCTTCATTCGGTCAAACTCTGGGCGCGGAGGATACTCCGGTTTTCCGTTCACCAGACAACAGCAATGCTGTATACAAACTGATTTATATGAACGGCACCGAAGAGCACGCGGTACAATACTACAACAGCGGCGATTCCGTATCGGCAGCGGGTATTTCCACTCCTGTCGGTATGGACGGTGTCTTTTCCCGCTGGGCCGATTTACCTGATATTATGCCTGCTAATGATCTAACCGTAACGGCAGAGTTTACGACACCGACTGCAGTCACACTGATTTCCGCAATAGCAGACGGGGCATCCGGTACAACCACCTCAAGCAAAATTGAGCTGGTATTTGATACGGACATTACCGGTCTTCAGGTAAGCGACATAACAATTACGGACATCACCGGCTCAGCAGTCCGAGGTATTTTGAACGGTTCGGGAACAACGTGGTCTATTGCCCTGGTTTCTGTCATCACGGAAGGGGAGGTTGCTGTAGAAGTAGCGGCACCTGAAGGCTATACTATTTTGGGTACACCAAAGACAGTAATGGTATATAAGCTGATCCCGGTCATTGATGCAGCTATTTCCCCCGACACCAGGGATTTTGACATTTACAGTCCTGCCGACATAAGCACCGCCATCACCTGGAACAGTGCCCGGTCGGTAAGCGATGTGGTGTATAATTCAAACAGTCTCACGGTAGGCACTGATTATTTTGTAAGCGGTGACACCCTGACCATTACGCAGGATTATCTGACGACCCGGTCTTCAGGCAGTCTTGTATTGACGATTGTTTTTGACGCAGGTAGTCCGGCCGCACTGACCATAAATATTACGGACAGCACACCGCCCTGCATCAACCCCGGTATGGCCACTTATGATTTGGCCGGCCCCGCCGGCATAAGCACCACCATTACCTGGAACAGTGCCCGGTCGGTAGCGGATGTGGTGTACAATTCAAGCAGTTTGGTGCTAAACACCGATTACACCGTCAACAGCGATGTTCTGAACATCAAGGAGGCTTATCTTTCTGCTCAGGGCTTTTCCGAAAATGCGACGGCGGAGTTTGAGATTACTTTTGACACTGACTTTAAGACAATTCTTACAGTCACCATTGTTAACAACTACACGCCCTCCGGTGACGCTGACCTGGGCGATTTACGGGTGGGCGGCTCAACTGTGAGCGGATTTGCTCCTTCTGATGAGGAATATGCTGTGGAACTGCCCTACGGGACTTTACCCGGCAGCGCGGCAGCGTTAGTCGGCGCGACGGCCAATGACCCTCTGGCCCAGATCCGGATCACCCAGGCGTCCGCCCTGCCCGGCAGCGCCACTGTGAAGGTGACCGCCGAGGACGGGACGACAAAAACCTATACGGTTAATTTCACACTGGGAGCCGCGCCTGGCACGGCACCGACCATCACCACGACCTTCCTGCCGGGGGGCACGGTGGGCACTTCTTACAATGCTGCCCTTGCGGTCATGGGAGACACGCCCATCACCTGGGGCATAGACAGCGGTAACCTGCCGGACGGCCTAACACTGGACCCGGATACCGGCATCATCGGCGGTACGCCGGCAGTGGACGGTACGTTTAATTTCACCATCAAGGCCACAAATACTGCGGGTTCTGCTGCCAAGGAATTCAGCATTGTAATCGCTACGGTCTCTACGGATAAGACTTTGCTAAGCGTGGTGGCGCCGCCGGCTATTACAGACGTGGCCAACGGCACGGCGAAAACCGCTGCGGATCTGGGTCTGCCCGGCACAGTGACGCTAATTACCGATGACGGTAATGTGAGCGGGGATGTGACCTGGGACATAGCCCTAAGCTCCTATAATCCATCGCTTACTACCGAACAGACCTTTACGGTGGACGGAACGGTGACCCTGCCAAGCGGCATAGTGAACACCAACGGTGTTTCATTGGACGTCACCATCAGCGTGACGGTCAACGGGGCGGCAGCAGTGACGCTGCAAAGCATAACGGTTACTACTGCGCCTACCAAGACTACTTACAATGTAGGTGAAACTTTGGATTTAACCGGACTGCACGTGACAGGCATTTACAGTGATAATTCCATAGCACCGTTGACGATCACCCGGGCCCACATCAGCGGCTTTGACAGCAGCATCCCGGCAGATGATCAGCTTATAACCATAACTTATGAAGGAAAGACCGCTATCTTTACGGTGGATATAGTGGCTAAGCCGGTTAACCCGACCATAGACTCCATCACAGCGGTGGATGATATCGAAGTACCCTATGGCACAAGTGAAACGGAGGCTATAGAAGAACTGCCGGAAGAAACCGTCATCACCGACAGCGGGGGTGCAATCCATAACGTGGAGTTGGAATGGCGCATCGGAAATTATGACGGTAACACAGCCGGTGATTATGAAGCTACCGGAACCTTTACTTTACCGGCGGGGGTAGATCAGACAAATCCGGTAACAGAATTAAAAGTAACAACAACCGTCACGGTGCTGGAACGGGGCGGTGAAGCCCGGCTGGCCGGTTTGACAGCAACAGGCATTACTCTTTCCCCCGAATTTGCGAGCAGTAAAACGAACTACAGTGATAGAGTAAGCTACAGCAGAAGCAGCACCGTTGTTACCGCCACCCCCCTGGACAGCAAGGCCACGGTGGAGATCAACGGCATCGCGGGCAACAGCCGGGAAATAGAGCTGGATGCGGGAAGCAACACCATCAGCATCATTGTCACGGCTGAGGATGGTATTACCAGGAAAACCTACACCCTGACCATCACCAGGGCCCCAAAAAGCAGTTCGGGCAGCGATAATGATGACGACAATGGCGATAGTGACAATAACCAGGGGACGAACACACAGACAAATGTTATAGAAATGAACAAAGAAACAAGCACCGCGCCGGGAAGGCAGTCCGGAGAGATCTTTACCGTCCCCGGCGGAGCCGCTGCGCAAATTGCAGCAATAAAAGCCCGGGGCGAAATTTCAGTGCAATTCCAGATAGACAGCAGCCCGACAGCGTTAGCGGAAATCGCCATACCGCTCAACATTCTGGACGGAGCCGGTCTCAATGTCAGCATCGTTACTCCTCAGGCGATCCTGGAACTGCCCTCAGCCTTGGTCGGAGCCCTGGCTCAAGCCGGTCAGGATCTGTCCCTTATTGTAACACGAGGCGGTGAAGTCCATCCACCCCAGGGTACGACCGTACTGGGCACGCCTACGATAATTAACACCGGTATGGCAGGGACTACCCAGGTGACCATTCCCTTAACCGGGATAAACTTCCCCAGTGACCCTAAGGAGAAAGAAACTTTCCTGGCCGGCCTGATGGTTTTTGTCCTCCACAGCAACGGGGAAGAGCAGATCATCCGGGGGAAAATCATCTATGATGAAGCCGGTAATCCGGTTGGCATCAGCTTTCCGGTGGATAAATTCAGCACCTTTGCCGTCATCAAGATCGACAAGCAAATAGTAATCTTGACCATCGGGCAGGCAACAGCCGGCATTAACGGCATAAACAGTTCATTGGATGCGGTTCCTTATATTGACCAAACGACAGGGCGGACCCTGGCCCCTCTGCGGTTTATCGGCGAAGCGCTGGGAGCTAAAGTAGAGTGGCTTTCTGCCGCCAAGCAGGTTAGGATTACCGCCGGCGAAAAGGAAATCATCCTGAGCTTGTCTGCCCGAGAAGCCCTGATCAATGGCGAGAAAAAGCCCCTGGACTGCGCGCCGGTTATTGTCCCGCCGGGCAGAATCTTCCTGCCTCTGCGGTTTGTTGGCGAAGCCCTGGGTGCGCAAGTGGCCTATGATAATACGACAAAGCAGATCAGGATCACAGGTAAATGAACCGACTGATAGGAAATTGCCCGGCAGAGGGCCAAAGTCTGTAAAAAAATGAAAATAGAAGAGGCCGGCAGCGGTTTATCTAGAAATATAAACTCCGCTGCCGGTTTTTATGATGGTAAAGATAAAAGCCGGCAAAGCAGCTGTACAAAGTATGTGGAGTCTAGTTCAAATACAAAGCCAAAATGTTTGTAAAAGTGATACGGGACGGGGATTAGCTCTAAAATATAATTTATTCATAGAGGTGATTTTTCTGTCGATTATCCCCGGAGAAAAAGTTGGTGGGTGACTTCCTAAAAGTACTCAAGGAACATTATAACCTTGAGTATGGGAAAATTAAGCCTGCACTGAGACCGTGATAAGTCTCGGTGCAGGCTTTAAAAGAAAGTATATAAAGGGGAGGTTTGATTTAGGGAGGAGGCAGCATTATTCGACCCAAATGATTGCCGCGGCACCCTGAGTTAAGCCGCCGCAAATAGCACAAGCGGCATAGCCGCCGCCGTTTTCCTGAAGATTATAGGCAGCGGTCATCATGATCCGGGCCCCGCTTGCCGTGTTGGGATGACCGATGGCGATGGCACCTCCGTTAGGATTGAGTTTTTCTTTCAGCGTCTGATATTGCACGTCATTATGACCCGGGATCGGTTGAGCGGAGGCTTCTTTGACCATTGCCTTGTAGTCACTATTTAAAAATCGTTGATTGGATAAAAGTTTAAGTGAGACTAAGGGGACACAGGCAAAAGCCTCATTGATTTCAAGCAATTTAATGTCAGCCATGGTCAGTTTTACGTCATCAAGGCATTTCTTAATGGCAAAGGCAGGTGATACGGGCATAATTCTCGGCTGCAGGGCAATGGCAGAAATTCCAACCAGAGTATAAAGAATAGGTAACCCCAATTTCTCTGCCTTTTCTCTGGTTGTAATGATTTGAGCGGTAGCGCCGTCATTCATTCCCGGGGAATTGCCTGCGGTACAGGTCGGGTTGTCGAAAATCGGCTTTAATCCGGCCAGTTTGTCCATGCCGATATCAGGGCGGAATTGTTCATCAATATCTAAGACCCTGGCAGAAATGACATTTCCTTTTTTATCCTTTTGCGTTATTTCAAGGGGCTGCATTTCTTTTTTAAAAAATCCCCGTTCCCAGGCCTTCCTATATTTAACATGGCTGCCCAGAGCCAGCTCATCTTGTTCTTCCCGCGGTACACCGTACTCAATAGCTACGTTACCGGAATCTACGGCTACGGGTGCATAATCCTTATAACCCAGGGGGATAATCGGATCTTCGATCATAAAGGAAGAATGCTTTTTTCCTTCCCAGCGAATATCCCGGAGTAAAAAAGGAACAGTGCTGAAACTCGTAGAACCCCCGGTCATGACGATTCCCGCTTCCCCCAGTTTGATGCTCCGGGCTCCGTATTTAACGGTGCTCAGGGCAGAGGTGCAGGCCTGGTCATAGGTGACGGAAGGGGTTTCGGGGGAAATTCCCGCTTTGAGCATCGTTTGCCGGGCGACTACGGGTGTAAAGGGATCCTTGGTGCTGCTGGTATCGCCATTACCCCACCATACTTCATCGATTAAAGCCGGATCAAGGTTGATCTTTTCCAGTGCGTTTCTCATAGCCAGGGCTCCGAGATCGTAAATGTCTATATCTTTCATTGAGCCGCCGAATTTACCGAAAGGCGTTCTGCTTGCACTAATACAAACGATATCATTCTTATTTTTGGGGAAGCTCATGATAATTTTTCACCTCACTAATTTTATAAAACCCGGCCATATATTTCGCGGTATTGTTGTTTTAGTTCAGCTCTAAAGTTAGGATGGGCAATGCTGATCAGGGCTGCAGCTCTTTCGCTTTCCGACTTGCAGTATAAATTAACTGCGCCATGTTCGGTGACAACCCAACGAACATCATTACGGGTTGTCGTTACAGGAGTACCTGGTTTTAATTGACAGGAAATTCTGGAGATCGCACCGTTTTTAGCTGTGGACTGGAGAACAATAATCGGCCGGCCATTCCTGGCAGCTGCCGCGCCGCGGACAAAATCCAGCTGTCCGCCGATGCCGCTGTATTGTTTAACCCCGATGGCTTCAGCACAAACTTGGCCGCTTAAGTCAATTTCTAACGCAGAATTGATGGCAACCATATTATCATTTTGTGCGATTACGCAGGGGTTATTGACATAATCAACGGGATAAAACTGAAACAGAGGATTTTTATTGATATATTGGTAAACCTTCTGCGTTCCTTGGGCAAAAGTTACCACAATTTTACCCGGATGCAAGGTTTTTTTAGAGCAATTCACGATTCCGGCCTCGATAAGATCAATGAGACCATCGGAAAACATTTCGGTGTGAATACCCAAGTCCTTTTTATCCCGGAGGTAATTCAGTATGGCATCCGGAATTGTGCCGGCCCCCATTTGCAGTGTATCGCCATCTTTAATAAGTGCAGCCACATTTCGACCTATGGCCCGGGTAACTTCATCCATCGCTGCAAAACGGGTGAGTTCCAGAATAGGACGGTCATTTTCGACGATATAATCAAGATCACTGACATGAACAAAGGAGTCCCCATAGGTACATGGAACATGGGGATTGACTTCAGCGATGACTGTTTTGGCACATTTAACCAGTTCTTTGGAATGATCCACCGACATGCCCAGACTGCAGTAACCATGTTCATCAGGTGGGCTGACCATAGTGATAAAGACATCGGATCCTAAATAACCTTCGCGAAAAGCCCGCGGGAACTCATGAAACATCAGCGGGAAGAACGTCCCGCGGTTTTCCCAGATTGATTTTCGGGTATTTGCACCTGCAAACATGGATTTTAAGACAAAATGACCTTCCATTTCCGGTTTGCAGTAAGGCGAACTACCCAGAGCCACGCCTTGAATAATGGTAACATTCTCCAACTCCGGGTAACGTTCGGCGAGAGCATTGACAAGCAGTTCTGATTCACTTGCCGCATGGCCGGGTATAACAAAATCGCCTGATTTAACGACTTTTACTGCTTCGGCAGCAGATGTTAAGCGGCTCTTATACGTTTCTTTCCAATTCATTGGGAGCTACTCCTTTCAAAAGATAGAATTTTAGCCTAACTCAAACTTGTCGCAAAAATCATGCCAAATACATTTGTGTGAAATAAAAATTGCATTGACAAGTCATATTCCGCTCTTGAGATGATCAGCAGCATTTTAATCACAGGAAATATAGTAAATTCACCACACTTCATGTTGTAAATTTACTATATGTGTGATAAATACGACATCCATGGTGATGATTAACTTGATGGTATTAAAGGTCCGCTGGATTGTCCGGACCGGAGCAGGTGAAATAGGATCCGGTATTTTTGAGGATTGTTCAAACTTTCATAATAAATTATAATATTTATACCTTATGATTTTTGTCAAAGAATCATTTTGATTAATAAAGCGGGTGAAATAAATGATTGAGACAAAAAATTCCGTGGGAAATTATTCATATTCCCTGGAAGAAGTCATGGATAATTCTTATGATTCAATTTTTGTTACCGATGCCGCAGGGAATATTTTAATGGTAAATCCCACAGCTGAACGACTTTTGAACTTACCAATGACGAAAATGGTCGGTAAAAATATTCGAGAACTTATTGAAACGGGTTATTGGGATAAATCAATTGCCTTGGAAGCAATTGAGAAGAGAAGAACAGTGACCGGCGTAATCAAAACCCGGGCTGGTGCAAATTTAATCTGTACCAGCCGGCCGTTGTTTGATGCCGCCGGAAATATTACGATGGTCATTAGTAATAGCCGGAATGAGGATGCCCTTGTGAAATTAGCTCAGACCTTGGACAAAGAGCGGGAACTTGTGCGGCGTTATAAAGAAGAAGTTCAATATTTAAGAGAGCAGGGTTTTAAGAACAGGCATTTAGTTGCGGAGAGTCCGGCTATGAAAAATTTACTGCTTGAAGCCAATTCGGTAGGACCTACGGAGACTTCTGTTTTACTGTACGGCGAGTCCGGTACGGGTAAAGAAATACTGGCCAAGTATCTCTATAGCATGAGCCGTCGGTCTGCGGAAGCTTTTATAACGGTTAATTGTGCGGCGATTCCTGAAAATCTAATTGAAGCCGAATTATTCGGTTATGCCAAAGGATCCTTTACAGGTGCAGATGCCAAAGGAAAACCGGGATTATTCGAACTGGCCGATAAGGGGACGATCTTCCTGGATGAGATTGGTGAGATGCCCCTGATCCTGCAGGCAAAGTTATTGCGTGTCTTAGAAAACGGCGAAGTAAGAAGGATCGGGGGAACAACTTCCAGAAAAGTAAATTTTCGCTTAATTTGTGCTACAAATCGTGATTTGAAGATGATGGTTGCCAATAAAACCTTTCGGGAAGATCTATTTTACCGGATTAATGTTGTTCCTCTGTATTTAATTCCTTTGCGTGAACGTCCTGAGGATATTATGGCGATGAGTGATATCTTCTTAGAAGAATTAAATAAAAAATATGGGTACGATAAGGTGTTTTCAAGTGAAACCCTTCAAGGATTTCTGAACTACAGCTGGCCCGGAAATGTCCGTGAACTCCGCAATTTGATTGAACGCTTGGCGATCACAACCAGAGGTCGTGTTATTGATTATCAAATTGAGGAAATGACAAATTCAACGCGCCATATTGTTGCTGACCTGAATCATAATGAAAGCGGGAATTTTTGTATTTCTGTAAATCCCAGAGCGCCGCTCAAGAAAATAATAGATCAAGTCGAGAAGGAATATATTAAAAATATTCTGCATGAATGTAACGGATGCGTAAGTGAAGCCGCGCGGATATTGCATATTGACCGCTCAGCGATCTACAGAAAGGTGCAAGTTGTCAATCTGAGGGATCAGGAATTAAAAAAAAATGAGTATGAATTTTAGCTTCTTCAGTAGTTATGAAGAGGCTTTGCTTTTGTCTTTAAGGCAGTTCGTTGGATAAAAATATATATTGTTCAATAGAGGCTATTGGCAGATTCTTAAAAACTATTGATAAAGGGAACATAAAAAACGGCATGTTTTTTGCATGTTTTAAAAATATAATTACCCGCAAGTTGTCGGGAATTATTTCAGAAGAAAAAAGTAGAAAAAGGAAGGTGTTGTTTATGGCAAGATTTGCGGAAAGAAGTGCCGTAATTACCGGTGGGGCCAAAGGCATCGGGGAGTTCATTGCAAGAAAGTTTTATGCAGAGGGGGCAAAAGTTGCGGTTATTGATGTCAATGCGGCCGGAGCCCAACAACTGGCGCAGGAACTTGACCCCAGCGGCGATAAGGCCATTGGTCTGGGGTGTAATATCGTCAATCGTCCTGAGGTTAAAGCTGCTTTCGAAAGGATTGTAGCAAAGTTTGGCACGGTGGATATTCTTGTTAATAATGCCGGAATCACGCGGGATGCAATATTTCATAAAATGACAGAAAAACAATGGGATGATGTGATTGCCGTTAATGGTAAAGGTTTATTTAACTGCACACAAGAGGCCTGGCTGATTATGAAAGATCAGAAATATGGAAAGATTTGCAATTTGTCCTCGACAAATTCCAGTGGCGAAGCCGGACAGGCTAATTATGCTTTTACCAAAGCGGGTGTTATTGCCGTGACCAAGAGTCTGGCCAGAGAAGGCGGAAGATATAATATCAATGTTAACTGTGTGCGGCCTGGCGTGATTGACACTGAGATGATGCGCGCCGTGCCGGAGAATGTGCTGGAGGATTTAGTCAACAAGACCGCATTTAAACGGATGGGGCAGCCGGCGGAAGTAGCTGACGCCGTCGCTTATTTATGCAGTGAAGAGGCCTCCTGGGTTACAGGCGAGGAGCTTCTCGTTGCCGGCGGATATATGTACAGATAAGCCGGACCTGACGGCCAGGTCCGGTAGTATAAAGTGAGGAGGAATAATGTTGCAGGAGGTTGTGATCGTCAGTGCGGTTCGTACTCCCATCGCCTCATTCGGAGGTGCTCTGAAAGGGTATGGGGTGATAAATTTAGGTGCGCTGGTTGTTAAAGAAGCCATGCACAGGGCAGGTGTTCAAGGGGATCAAGTGGATGAAGTCATCATGGGAAATGTTCTGCAAGGCGGGCTTGGTCAGAATCCTGCCCGTCAGGCAGCACTAAAAGCAGGACTGCCTGTGGAAACGACAGCCCAAACCATCAATGTGGTTTGCGGTTCGGGGCTTAAAGCGGTTATTTCAGCAGCTCAGACCATTATGTCGGAAGATGCCGATGTCGTCGTAGCGGGCGGCATGGAAAGCATGTCGGATGCTCCCTATGTACTGGAAGGGGCGCGATGGGGCCGGCGCATGGGCAACGGGTCAGTTGTAGACAGCATGATTAAGGATGGGCTGTGGTGTGCCTTTAATAATTATCATATGGGAATTACCGCGGAGAATGTCGCTGAAAAATATGGCATCAGCCGTGCGGAGCAAGATGAGTTTGCGGCTTGGAGTCAGGAAAAGGCTGCGTTAGCAATGGAAAAAGGCCGGTTTGCGGAAGAGATCGTACCGGTGACTATTCCGCAAAGAAAAGGGGAGCCGGTTATTTTCGATACGGATGAGCACCCCCGGGCGGGAACAACTGTGGAAACCTTAGCTAAATTAAAACCGGCTTTTAAAACAGGCGGAACGGTAACCGCCGGCAATGCTTCCGGCATTAATGACGCCGCGGCGGCTTGTGTGCTTATGAGTAAAGAGCAAGCTGATTCTTGGGGGCTCCCTTATCTTGCAAAAATTAAAGGCTATGGAACGGCAGGTGTGGATCCGGCCATTATGGGAGTCGGCCCGGTAAATGCAGTGAAAAAAGCTTTAAAGAAGGCAAATGTTAGGATAGAGGAGCTTGATCTTATCGAAGCCAATGAGGCCTTTGCCGCACAGGCTTTGGCGGTTGCCGGGGAATTGGGTTTCCCCAAAAGGAAAGTTAATGTAAACGGAGGTGCGATCGCTTTAGGGCATCCGATCGGCGCCAGCGGCGCCCGTATTCTCGTTACTTTACTCCATGAGATGAAGAAAAGAAACAATAAACTTGGCCTGGCAACCCTTTGTATCGGCGGCGGGCAGGGTATCGCCGTTGTCGTTGAGCGCTGATGCAGGGGAGGACCGGTTATGAAAATCAAATCTGCTGCGGCAAGCAGAGCGGATAAATTTTGAGCGGATAAACCAACTTATATCTATTTGACAGACGGGACCCAGACTGAGGTAACAGAGATAGACAAAGTATATATGGAGTATTAAGGCTCACCAGAAAACCTGGTGGCTTTTTTTTGGTCCGATTGAGGGGGAAATCAAAAAGTTTATAATCGTGGGAGAATCTAACTATTTCTCAACCATTGTCTTGTTATACTCTAAGCACAGGTTGTAACACTGGAAAAATAAAAGACTACATTGGAAGGAGTCAAAACATGTCATCTGTAAAAAACAAAAAAATTATTATCGGTCTCACTACAACAGCATTTATGTTATTGGGAGGTATTACAGCATTTGCATCAATACCGGGAGTCACCCTTACACCAGTGAGTAATGTGGATGTAACTAAGATAGTTTCTGACAAATCACGCTCACGCAAAACAGGAGGAGCGGTACTGGGTTTATCAATTGTAAAAACTATTGTTGAAAAGCATGGATGGAAAATAGCAGTTGATACTGAATTAGGGCGGGGCTCAACTTTTGCTATAATATTTGCTGTCTAATATTTAACTTGCCAGGCCCTGCAACCTTCAAACAGCAGCTATAAAGGCTTCAAAAGAAAGGCCTCATATTGCAGGTAATGGATTACAACCGGACTATTCTTGTAATGTAGAAGGAAAAGCAGAGAGAAGCCGTAATTAGCAGCTGCTCTCTGCTTATTTGAGCTATAGGAGTGGCCGGATAATGGCGTGTAATAGTAGTCAGCAGCTTTTACCAAGATTTTTAATAATTTCATGATAGTGTATGGTTGCCAGCACCCCATGTGGCAAAGTGTATTGGCGGCATGGGCAGTCTGACAGGGACGGCTGCAAGGGCAGAGAGGGTACAGGTGATCTATAACCTGGGGCAAAATAACAGCCTGATAAGTGGTGAAAGAGCAAACCCGGTGAAAACCGGAAGCCCAAGCCATGACTCCAGGCTGCACTTAGAGGGTCAGAACCTGCGCGAACGTCCTGTTCCTCTGATTGCATTAAGTTTATTGTAATAATGCTATAGCAAGAATAACAATAAAAATATTTGAAAAGAGCGGTTCGGTATTATAAATTATAGACAGAATATATGGAAAATTCCATATATTGACCAAATGGCCATTTGGAGGGTTAGATATTCCTTTTATTATCTGCCGCATGGCGGAAAATTTTCTTAATCTTTAAAGTCCGAGATGCAAAAATATGTACAAGAAGGATTTGGAAAAAAGTATCATGCTAGATTGCTTAAGGAGGAAAATATGCCATGTTGCAATTAAGAGAGAAGGCCCTTGAACTCATTAAGGGTGGATATGATTTGCACACCCATACGACACCATCTCATTTTAAGCGGGTCCTGGATGACTTGCAGATTGTGAAAGAAGCTGATGATATAGGTATGGCCGGGGTTATGCTGAAGAATCATTATGAACCGACAGGGGCCAGGGCAGAATTAATCAACCGCATCAGTAATATCAAGGCTAAGGCTTATGGCGGGCTTGTCCTTAATTGGCCGGTAGGCGGGCTAAATCCTTACGCGGTGGAAAGTGCGTTAAAGATGGGTGCACGGATAGTGTGGATGCCAACCCGTGATTCGGAGAATTCATTAATTTATGGGGATATGCCGGGAGATTTCTTTAAACGCTCAGGCATCACTGTTTTTAGCAAGCAAAAAGCGCTTCTCCCTGTGATTTATGAAATTTTTGAGGTTGTCAAAAAATATGACTCGTTTCTGGCTACTGGTCATCTTAGCCCGGAGCAGTCTGTGCTGCTTTGTAAGGAAGGCCGGAAAATGGGCGTGAGTATGATTCTGACTCATCCTGAATGGGAACGCACTGTAGTGGATTTGCAGACGCAGCTGGATCTTGCTGATCTTGGTGTTCTGATAGAGAAAAACTGGTTGAATATAGCTGAGGGGCAGGTCAGCGCTGCGAAAGTAGCGGAAAGTATGCATAGGCTAGGACCAGGGCGTGTTTTTATGGCCACAGATCGCGGACAGTCCGGCATGGAGCATCCTGCTGAGGCTATGCTAAGGTTCATTGAGACAATGCTAGCGCAGGATATCCCTGTGCAGCATATCCACGATATGGTTTGTACAGTCCCGATGTCTATTGTTAAAGAAAATTAAAAATAAGTATGAAAAAGGGGTAGTAAGAATGAAAAAAACTTTATTGATTTTATTTGTAATTATAGCAATATTAATTTTCGCCGGCTGCGGTGGTACTAATTCCGGGGTCAGCGAAGAATCCGGCACCAGTTCGAATCAAAGCACGGGCACTAAAGTGATTCAAATTGGATTCACCACTTCTGCAACAGTAGCCGATGACCCGTATAATGTTTTTGCCTCGACCTTCGCTAAGTTGGTTAATGAAAGAAGCAAAGGTTCAATCAAGGCTGAGGCCCTTGGCGGAGGTCAATTGGGTCAGGAACTGGAAATGTTTGATGGAATGAAAATCGGTACAATTGATGCGGGTATCATCACCAATGCATATGTTGGTCAGTACGCTCCTGCAAATAAGCTGTTTGACCTGCCCTTCCTCTTTAAAGATAATGCTCAGGCTGCGAGTATTCTTGACGGCTCGGTGGGTACATCTGTTCTGAATGCCGTTGGTTCTTCAAACCTTGGTGTAACTGCTTTGGCTTGGGGTGAAGGCGGTTTCCGCCATTTGGTCACGAAGGTAAAAGCAGTGCATATTCCTTCTGACATGGGCGGTCTGAAGATTAGGAGTATGGAAACTAAAGCTTACCTGGACACCTATGCTGCCCTTGGCGTAAATGCTGTTCCGATGGCTTGGGCCGAAACGATTCCCGCATTGCAGCAGGGTACCATCGAGGGCCTTGATATTCCGATCAGCGTTATTTATGCAAATGGATTTGCTAAAATCGCTGACTATTTGAATCTGACCGGTCATTTTTATTCTCCGCTGGTTTTATGTATGTCTGATTCTGTTTATAATAACTTGACTGCAGAAGAAAAGGAAATCGTGAAACAAGCTGCAGTAGAAGCAGGTCAGGCTACCCGGGATAATAATGCAAGAGTTGAAAAGACAATGCTTGCTGAAATGGCCGAGCAGGGCATGACGATCGTTAGTGATGTAGATATTGACTCGTTTCGTAATAAACTGAGCAGTTTCTATGAAGGACAGAAGAAAAACATTGGCGGGACATATGTCGATGACCTCTTTGCTGAGCTGGATAAACTGAAGTAAAGCATCTATTTCCAGAATTTTTAGCAGGCTACCGACCTCAGGGATCGGCAGCCTGCTGTCTTAAGGAGGATACAATGAAACAGTTGAGAAAAATCAGCACCGTCCTGGAAAAAGGGATTGGTATTTTCCTGGTAATTTCTTTTTCTATTTTGGTTGTTGCTTGTGTTTTACAAGTTTTCACACGATATATATTGAATAGTTCCCTGTCTTGGACGGAAGAACTGGCACGATATGCATTCATTTGGTCAAATCTAGTCGGTGCTGCACTATGTGTCCGTAAGCATTCCAATGCAGCAGTCAGTGTTTTAACCGATCGCTTGCCGGAGAAGGTGCAAATCGTGCTTGATATCCTGATTGAAGCAGTGATTATTGTGATTAGCGTAATTTTGATCATTAACGGGACACAGGTTACTATCATGACCAGTCATTCCACCTCTTCATCTATGCACATAAGCATGGCTTTTATCAACAGCGCAGTGCCGGTCTATTCATTACTGATTTTTATGCTGGCTGGAATCAATCTAATTGAAAAAGTAATGGTGTTGCTTGGAAAGGAGATTTCTGTTTAATGGAGCCAATTTCTTTTGTAGGACCAATGTTTATAATTATGATTATTTTAATTCTGTTAAAAACCCCTGTGGCTTACGCTATTTTGGCCTCGAATATGATTTTTCTTTTAACCTCCGGTCTCAAGCCTCTGACTTTAGTAAGTGTCCGCATGGTTGCCGGGTTGAATTCTTTTCCACTTTTGGCTGTACCATTATTTATTCTTGCCGGTAATTTGATGGATAAAGGCGGTATTTCCAAGCGTTTGATCGTCTGGGCAGAGAATCTGGTGGGGTGGATGCCTGGCGGTACTGGTGTCGTGGCGATCGTCTCCAGTACTATTTTTGCCGCATTAACCGGCTCCGGCCCTGCCACTGTTGCAGCAATTGGTTCAATCATGATTCCCTCACTTATCACAAAGGATTATACCGTGGAACAATCTGCCGGTATGGTTGCCGCAGCCGGTGCTCTTGGACCGATTATACCGCCAAGCATTCCCATGATCATCTACGGCGTTACCATGAGTCTTTCAATTCCGGATATGTTCATTGCAGGTATCCTGCCCGGTCTATTTATCGCCGGCCTGCTTATTATTGTTAATATGGTAATCGCCTATAAAAATCCTAAGATTCTCAATCATCGAAATGATTATTCTTTTAATTTTAGAAGGTTCTTAAGGACTACTTTGGAGGCCTCCGGAGCCTTGCTAATGCCCATTATTATCTTGGGTGGTATTTACGGTGGTATCTTTACACCGACTGAAGCAGCCTCAATAGGAGTTGTCTATGGATTATTCGTCGGTATATTTATCTACCGTGAGATCAAGATTAAGGAACTGCCTAAGGTCCTTATCTCTTCTATGGAAACATCAGCCATGGTTAATATCATTATAGCTGCAGCGGCTTTGCTGTCCTGGATCATAGCCAGTACCCATACCTCTTCTGTAATGGTTAGTTTCTTGACAATGTTCGTTCATAACAAGCTCATGTATCTGTTGATTTTAAATATTACTTTGTTTATTGTTGGTGCGCTGATTGACACGGTAGCAGCTATTATCATTGTTGCTCCGGTGCTGGTTCCCATCGGAATCGAGCTGGGGGTTGATCCGCTGCATCTGGGAGTGCTGTTTGTTATTAACCTGGTTATCGGTTATGTAACGCCCCCCTTTGGTTACAATTTGTTTACCGCATGCTCGGTGACGGGACTCAAATTTGACCGTATTTTAAAAGGGGTCGTTCCTTATCTCTTAGTGGAAATTTTCGCAGTGTTGATTTTAACCTATATCCCAGGTATTATCACATGGTTACCCAGCATTCTGGCAAAATGATGTTTTCCCGGAATGTTCATGGATTACCGGATAACTCCTAATATGACATGACATTTTCCTTGCTATTAAGATCAAATGCTTTTGTCCCAGCAGCAATTATTATAGTAGTTTAATTTAGGATTTGCCCATTTTCTATACTGTTTTAAAGAGAATGTGAAAGGAAAGTGATCAACACAATGAAAGCTGTAATAATTGATACTATTTCCGAATATATTGGTCCGGAACTAGAAAAGTATGGTTTTAGAGTAGACCATCATATGCTGCCTAGTACGGAAGAACTAGCCGGGTTCATTGGTGAATATGAGCTTCTTGTAATGCGAGTTGACCCCTTCATTGACAGATCAGTGATAGACGCCGGGAAAAAACTGAAAGCCATTGCGGTCTGTTCGGCTGGCACTAACCACATCGATCTGAAATATGCTGCAGATAAGGGTGTCATAGTTATGAATGCCTTAGGATGTAATAGTAATGCCGTCGCCGAACTGACTATGTCCAAGATCCTTGATATGAATAGATACACGGTTGCTGCTAATAATGAGGTGAAATATAAAAACATCTGGAATAAATATAAATGGATTGGCCGTGAATTGCGTGGCCAGACCTTAGGCATAATTGGTTTAGGGCGGATTGGTAGTCGTGTGGGTGAACTGGCACAGGCCTATGGTATGCTTGTTATTGCCTATGATCCGTATTTAAGCCAAGAGGAAGCTGCAGCAAAGGGTGTTGATTTAGTATCCCTTGAAGAATTATTAATGTGTTCTGATGTGATCACAATTCATGTTCCCCTCACTGATGAGACAAAAAATTTAATTTCCTACCCCCAGATTGAGATGATGAAAGAGGATGCTATAGTCATTAATACTGCACACGGTGGTATTCTGGACGAGCAGGCAATCTATGAGAATCTGAAATCAGGAAAGCTTAGCGGCCTGAGCGTGGATGTGTTAGCGAGTGAATTGGACAGCGGCGGCTTAACTATTGATGAAATTCATCTCTATTCCCCGCTTTTTCAGTTGGATAATACTTTAATCAGCCCCCACATAGGCGGCGCGACGAAGGAAGCTTATGACGCAATAGGTATTATGATCGTTGATAAAGTGGCAGCTGCTTTTGGGTTGAAAAAATAGCGAACGATAGATATGTATTTCTGATTGAACACAAAAGGGTATTTATGATTGTAAGTAAAATTTTATGAGATATTTAAAAAGAGGAGAAAGACCTCCGGAAAAGAGGTGCAATTATTTATATAATGGGGAAAAGCCTGGAAACGAAAAGCTCGTGAGAACCGGCATAGAGGACGCTATTGCTAAGATTATTTTTGGATATGCTACGGCAGTGAGGGCGAGCTGCTTTAGCAAATGCTGCAGAGAAATGAAAAATTAATTTAAAAGTTTGCCAAAACGGCGTGTCACAAAGTATTGTTTTGCAACACGCCGTTTATTTGTTGGCAGATATTAATTTAGATATTTGTTAATGAGTTAAAGTAATTTGGTAGAAAATTGTTCCTTTACAATAGAAATAAATGCCTTTGCAGCAGCACTTAGTTCCTTAGGATTTTGATATATAATGGAAATTGACCATGAAAAATCATGTTCCTCCGGCTTAAAAAAAGCAAGTTTATCAAAGTAAGCGAATTGACGCAATCCTAATTCCGGGATTAAGGCAAAGCCATATCCCAGTGCTGTTAGCTTCAAACAGGTATTGATGTCGTTGAGGTATAGAAGATGTAACGGTTTCATGTGACGTCGTACAAACAAATTTTGGGCTTCTCTGGTTATAAGCTGATTAGGACCCGGTATTATGAATCGTTGATTTTCCAGCATTTTCAGATCAAAATAAGCTGGATTTTCGAGGCTTGTCATCTTTCCCATGGTTAAAGGATGGTCCTTGGATGTGGTAAGCAGGATCCTCTCATCTGTTAGTTTCTCATAGACGATATATTTGTCATAGGTAGGCGTATTCATAATAAGGATATCAATTTTTCCAGCGGGCAGCATTTTTCGTAGTTTATGAGAGGCTTCTTCGTAAACGGTGATCTTCACATTAGGGAATCTGTCACAGAATTGGGATAAAACTGATGGCAGGATTAGAGTTCCTTTATAGGGAGGAATACCTATTGATAACGACTGATGAATTGTATTCCCCTGCTTTACGGATTGGATATCCATTTCCATCCGGGCGTACATCTGATCGAATTCCTTAGCGTAATCTGCGTAGCACTGTCCTACATCTGTTAGCTGCCATGGAGTTTTGTTCCTGTCGAAGAGCGGTGCACCGATTCGTGTTTCCAGGCGCATCAGGTATTGACTCAGATATGGTTGGGAAATGTACAGTACTTTTGCAGCTTTTGATATACCGCCGGTCTGAAGTATGGCGGAAAAGTATTCAATATCTTTCTCTTGTACTAAAATAACCTCCTCACTCCTTTTGACATATCCACAAAAAAGCAAATACTACATAGGGAATGTCCATAGTTTTTTTACAAACTAAATTTACAGTTCTTTCCTAAAAACTTCGGATGGTTTTTCTAGCGTAGACATTTCCTTGGTTAACAAATAGTTGATTAGTCCCAATAGTTGTTAACAACTTGTAACGATCAACTTGAAAATATAGAATGGCACGATTGGCAGAGGAGTATTGCGTGAGCAAGATTAGCGGTCTGAAATTGGAATATTTTTTGTAATTTTAATTATATGATTTAAAGCCCCAAAAAGAAAGTATTAAATAATATTCAAAAAATTATGAAAATAAAAGTGAGCTTTTGTATGCTTATAACTAAAGATAAAGTTACAAAATAGAAAGTGATCGTAAGATAGTGTATTTAGAATATCGAAGAAGATCAGCAAAGCAAACAGCAGATAATTATTGAAAGTGATAAAAACAGGTAGAATAGATCAGGGTTTATGGCAGACAAACCTCTCCGTGGGTCTAACCAAGTTAGGTTATCTTTTTATTTCCGATTTATATTGCAACTTTACAAGCTTTTGATGATAATGTTAGCCGCTGCCGGGTCAAAAAAGAGTGACAAAGCAACTAGGTTAGTCATATACCTGATAATGAAAGGGGAAATGGGGATATGATTAACTTGGATGATGCAGAAAAAATAAGGAAAAGTGAGCTGGAAAGCTACTGCCGAAAAAAACTGATTGATCCATCCGGTGATTCCGGTGTACAGGAAGCTCCCCCCTGTCCCAAGTGCCTAGATAATGACAATTTAAAAATTATTCACGGAACCATGGAAATTGCCAATCAAATGTATACTATGGTACAGGGTCTGAAAAAATTAGGTGCAGAGGCTAAAACTCTCAGTTATTATCAAGGTTATTTACAGTATAAATCAGATATGTCTCTGGATATTTATTCCTATATAAGCGAAAAAGAGGCGAATAGGGAAATTAAACATCTGGCAGCACAAATAATACCTGAATATGATGTATTCCACTATCATTTCGGTACAAGTTTGACCTTAGATAATTCCGACCTGCCCCTGCTCAGGGAATTAAACAAAAAAGTTTTGATGCATCACTGGGGATCTGATGTCAGAATTTATTCTGAAGCGGTTCAGAGAAATCCTTATGTCCGGGTAAAGATAGAGGATGAGAATTGGCTGAAAAGAAAGTTGGAGAGACTTTCCGGATTGATAGATACCTGTATCGTAGGCGATTATGAGCTTTATGAATATGTGAAGGATTATTATTCCCAGGTAGTTATGATACCTCAGGTTATAGATATTGATGGTTTTGACATTCCGGAGAGAAAAACTTCAGAGAAAAAAATAACAATAGTACATGCTCCGACCAGTCCCCGTATCAAAGGAACCAAATATATACTTCAAACGATTGAAGAACTGGAGAATGAGTATGATTTTGATTTCATCCTCGTAAAGAATATGGCATATGAAGAAGCCAAAAAGGTGTACTTAAATGCAGATATTGTTATAGATCAAATGTTAATAGGATCCTACGGTCTTGTTGCAATTGAAAATATGGCTCTGGGCAAGCCGGTAATATGCTGGATCAGTGATTTTATGAAAGAAAAATATCCCGGTGAGCTGCCCATAATTTCCGCGAATCCTGATAATATAAAGGCAATTCTGGAAGGTGTATTGCGGAACAAAGACTGTTTGGAGGAAATAGGAAAAAAATCAAGAAAATACGTAGAGACTTATCATGATGTAAATAAGTACAGTCAGAAATTACTGGATTTGTACAAAGCGCTGCCATCACAGAAATAAAATTCTCTTGGAGAAGGCATTTTGGTGAGAAAGTAAGAGAAGTAAAAGAGCTGGTCTGCTCCCCCTCCAAAAAAGCTGTTTTTTATCTGAAATTAGAGTCTGAAGGCTTTAGCGGATTTAATACGGCAAGTATCCTCTTATACATAACAAAAGGGACAGTAGCTGTTACTGTCCCTTTTCTCAACGGCGTCCCTTCAGACCATCTTCCGATAATCTAATATTTTCATTTATGGTCCGCTGCTGTATCCTTGAGGCCGGTTTAGGCCAGGTCGAAACGGTCGGCGTTCATCACTTTCGTCCAGGCTGAGATAAAGTCCTGGACGAACTTATGCTGAGCGTCTTCACAGGCATAGACTTCCGCAATAGCCCGCAGTTGAGAATTGGAACCGAAGACGAGATCAACACGGGTTCCGGTCCATTTGAGTTCGCCCGTTGTACGGTCACGGCCTTCGTAGATATCTTTGTCTTCAGATGTGGCCTGCCATATGGTGTTCATGTCCAGAAGATTCACGAAAAAGTCATTGGTAAGTGTTTCCTGTTTTTGGGTGAAGACACCATGCCGGGATTGGCCGTAATTGATATTTAAAACCCGCAGGCCGCCCAGTAAAACCGTCATTTCCGGAGCAGTCAATGTCAGAAGCTGTGCCCGGTCAACCAACAATTTTTCTGCCGGTACGGAATATTTGGTTTTAAGGTAGTTGCGGAATCCATCGGCAGTTGGCTCGAGCACCGCGAAGGCAGGTGCGTCGGTCTGCTCCTGTGATGCATCGGTGCGGCCCGGCAGAAAAGGCACGACTACATCGTGACCGGCATTTCTGGCTGCCTGTTCTATACCTGCACATCCCCCTAGGATAATCAAGTCGGCCAGAGAAACTTTTTTCCCGCCGGACTGGGAGCTGTTGAACTCTGTTTGAATTTTTCCCAGGACAGAAAGTACGTCAGCCAGCTGGGCCGGCTGGTTGACTTCCCAATCCTTCTGCGGGGCAAGTCTCAGGCGCCCTCCGTTAGCCCCGCCCCGTTTATCGGAACCGCGGAAGGTGGATGCCGCTGCCCAGGCGGTAGAAATTAACTGGGAAAGGGACAGGCCGGAACTGATCATTTTACCTTTGAGGCCGGCAATATCTTCTTCGCTGATTAATTCATGATCAACTGCGGGTACCGGGTCTTGCCAGATTAGTTCCTCTGCCGGAACCTCCGGACCCAGGTAACGGGACCGGGGCCCCATATCCCGGTGGGTCAGCTTGAACCAGGCCCGGGCAAAAGCAGCGGTAAATTCCTCCGGGTTTTCCAGGTAACGCCGGGCTATCGGTTCGTAAACGGGGTCGTTGCGCAGAGACAAATCCGCCGTGGTCATCATAGGACGGTGTTTTTTGGAAGGATCATGGGCATCAACGACCATATCCTCTTCATCCACATCCTTGGCCAGCCACTGATGTGCCCCGGCGGGGCTTTTAACCAGTTCCCACTCATATTTGAACAGCACTTTCAGATAGCCCATGTCCCATCTGGTCGGATTGGGCTTCCAGGCTCCCTCAATACCGCTGGTGATCGTGTCGCCGCCTTTGCCGCTGCCGAAGCTGCTTTTCCAGCCCAGTCCCTGTTCTGCGAGGTCGGCGGCTTCCGGCTCCGGACCCACCAGGGCCGCATCACCGGCCCCGTGGCACTTACCGAAAGTATGGCCGCCGGCGACCAGGGCAACGGTTTCTTCATCGTTCATAGCCATACGGGCAAAGGTTTCCCGGACATCATGGCCGGAGGCTACCGGATCAGGGTTACCGTTCGGTCCTTCCGGGTTTACGTAAATAAGCCCCATCTGGACGGCAGCGAGAGGATTTTCGAGATCCCGGTCACCGGAGTAGCGCTTGTCGCCAAGCCACTCGGCCTCGGAACCCCAATAAATGTCCTCTTCCGGCTCCCATACGTCCTCCCGGCCACCGGCGAAACCGAAGGTCTTCAGACCCATTGACTCCAGGGCGCAGTTGCCGGCCAGGATCATCAGGTCGGCCCAGGAAATTTTCCTGCCGTATTTCTGCTTGATGGGCCACAGCAAACGCCGGGCCTTATCCAGGTTGGCATTATCCGGCCAGCTGTTAAGAGGGGCAAAGCGTTGGGTACCGGTTCCGGCACCGCCGCGGCCGTCCCCCATGCGGTATGTCCCGGCGCTGTGCCAGGCCATGCGGATGAAGAACGGACCGTAATGACCGTAATCGGCAGGCCACCAATCCTGGGAGTTGTTCATAAGGGCATAGAGATCTTTCTTTACCGCCTCCAGGTCAAGCTTCTCGAATTCGGCGGCATAATCAAATTCCGGGCCCATAGGATTACCCAAAGATGAGTTTTGATGAAGAATCTTGAGATTCAGCTGGTTCGGCCACCAATCTCTGTTGGAAGTGCCGCCTCCTGCGGTAGCACTTTTTGTTCTGCCTGTTACCGGGCATTGGCTTTTTTCATGCATAAAGTTTCCTCCTATTCATTAGATTTATTTAGCTGTTGCAGCGGGATTAAAAGTCTTCTCTACTTATTACCCTGATTAAGATTGTTTCAATCAAGGTATTTTAGTAAATATTCCCGCTGTAGATAGTACCTGTCGTGTCATGCTGAATGATCGGCTAACGATGGCACTCCTTGAGGGGCAAGTTTTTCCTGGATACCCACCCTCATTAGGGATTGTCCCTATCCATTGGGATAATTACGGTGTCTGTTGCAAGTAATCCTAAGGGCAGATAAGAGGTCCCCTTGGCTTTTTTTTATATTTTGTTTGCGGGAGTATTTACTATCACCTTGGGTATTGGCTTATAATTGGTTTGAGGTGATAAATATGCTGATCAATGAGACAAGTAAGGTAACAAATTTGACCAAAAAGGCAATTGAATATTACACAGAACAAAAATTAGTTTTCCCTGACATTTTGGCTAACGGTTATAGAGACTTTAACGAAGAAGATATCAAGCAACTACAGAAAATCTCTATTTTTCGCAGGCTTGGACTTAGTATAGAAGAAATTAAAACAGTGCTTGCTGATGAAACAGACAGTGTATTACAGAAAATCTCCGTGCGCAAAGAACTGAATATACAAAAAGAACAGGCTAAAAAAGCTGTTCTTGAGCAAATTAGTGCTGGAAAGTCTTATAGTGAAATAAATGAAGCAATTAAATCGTTGGAGCAAAATGCGACAATAGCCGAAAGGCTATTGGATGCATTTCCGGGATACTATGGACGTTTTATTTGCCTGCATTTTGCACGGTTTTTGAACGAGCCTATTATAACTGAGGAGCAGCGGCCGGCCTATTTAGAAATTGTGGCCTATCTTGATAATGTGCAATCATTTGAGTTCCCGGAGGATGTACAATCGTTTCTAGCTGAAAACACAAAGCATCTCAGTACGCAAAATATTCAAGATATGAATGAGCAAAGTAGAGAATCAATAGAAAATCCTGAAAGATTTTTGCAGGAAAACAAAGAAGTTCTAGAGCAATATCTGGCCTACAAAAAGTCCCCTGCTTATCAAGATTCACCTGCTTATAAAATACAAGGCTTACTTAAGGCGTTTAACAGCACCAGTGGTTATTATGATGTGTTCATACCTGCAATGAAAAGGCTAAGTGCTTCTTATGCGGAATATCATAGACAAATCGAAATTGCAAATAAAAAGTTACTTTCCCAATATCCTGAAATTGAAGACTTAAATAACTAAAGCCGGGTATATTTGACCTAAATCTTTGCTAAAATACAACTTAGAAAATATGAAGGAAGTGATATCATCTGACCACTTTTATAGCGTTACTGCGGAGCATTAATGTAGGCGGAAAAAACAAAGTTAAGATGGCAGATTTAAAACGAACCTTTGCATCTATAGGTCTTATTAATGTACAAACTTATATTCAAAGCGGCAATGTAATATTTGAATCAAATGAAAATGAAGAGGCACTACGAGAGGTGATCGAATCCGCACTTGAAAAAAATTTCGGGATAACAACAAGTGCAATTTTGAGAACAGCCGGTGAGTTAGAACAGCTTATGCATGACCTTCCTTTTTCCAAAGAGGAGGTAATGGAAGCAGAAATGCTGAACTCAGAGGGGGAAAGCCTGTATGTAGATCTGTTAATCCAAGCACCCGCCCAGGAAAAAATTGCACACTTGCATACTTTCAGAAGTGAGAACGATAAGTACAAGATTAAAAATCGGGATATTTATCTTTTGCTTCGGCATAGCATTAGAAATTCCAAGCTGGCAAACAGTCTTCAGAAGCTGGGGATCCCGGGGACTGTCCGCAACTGGAAAACGGTTAATAAGCTTCAGATATTGGTAAAAGCTAGGACGGATAAATGCTGAAACAGCTTTCCGGTGAGTCTTTTCATGCAGTGAGGGAAAAAGGGAATAAGAATTTATTACCTGGAGAAAGCTGGCTAGATCTTTAATAATTGAAACTTATTTCGGTTTTTTTCGTCTGATCATCTAAGGTGATATGGATAAAATATAACCTTTAATAAACTGTTTTAAGGAGTATAAATATGATGATGAAAAGGATTTTTGTTATTGGAACCGTTATTTTATTTATTTTATCGGCAAACCTTTATGCTTTGGAAGCAGTTGCAATCAGCCTGAAATCGAACTGAATGGTTTAAAAATGCCGGTTGGCGCACATATTGAGGGAGGCAATATTTACCTGCCGCTGCAAGGGATTGGTGAGGCACTAGGATATAAAATAGAAAGATCGGAAAAAGATGGTATAATATATGTCTCCAAGCCTGGTGAAAATATTGCTGTTGATCTGCAGAATAATAAGATAAGCGTAAATGACCATATTTCTAATATGAGCGGAGGTTACACAGGAACTGTGGTTAGTGGAAGTGCTGCTGACGGAGAAGATATATATATGGGGGCAGACTTCTTTTCCGACAGTTTTGCCCTTAAGATTTTATGGGATAAGCAAGGCGAAAAGGTCAAACTTGAGAGCATAAAGGAGAATGCACTTACCATCGGAACGGAAAAGGAAAATATTGAGACAAATAAAATAAAAATAACCCTGCAGTTTCCGCAAATTGAGGGCTTAGATGACAAAAGTGTACAGGACCGTATAAATTCTGTCTTCAAAAAAGCAGCTGAGGATGCCCGGGATGAGGGATTGAAAAATGCGGAATATCTTCAAGATGTTGATGGCGATACCGGAAGTCCGCACAAATATGAGACATATTTTGATTACAAGCTGAAGTATAATCAAAACGGACTGCTGAGCGTGACATTTTTAAATTATCAGTATACCGGGGGAGCACACGGATTAACCGTGCAAAGCTCCCGGACATTTAATTTGAAAACCGGTGAGGAATACCAGCTTAAGGACCTGATAAAGAGTGATGCGGATTACGTTACTTTTATAAGCGGTATTGTTAAAAAGCAAATCGCTGAAAGGGCAAAGGAAGGAATCCTGCCGGAGCAGCCCCTTACTCCCTTTGAAGCAATTAAGAATGAACAGGATTTTTACCTGTCTAATAACGGGCCGGTAGTTTATTTCCAGCTATACGAATATTTCCCGTACGTTGCAGGTATACAGGAATTTGCGGTTGATTTTTCTGAATTGAAGGATATGCTAAAGCCTGATTTTAGTTTTTTAAATGAATGCAATTCGCCGCAGGAGTTTCCGGAAACTAATGAGACCTATTGATTTCCAGGCACATAGAAACATGAAAGAATAGACGGTAGATCTGAGTCGGCAAAATGACTCGCCGATTGCTCCCTGAATGGCGTAAATAACAGCGGGATATATTATACCAATGACTGCGGGATGGCGCCAGGAGGATATTGGTCAGTGGCTTGCCGTAGTAATTTCCGGAATAAGATCGTTAATGGTTTGGATGTGTCGTTTTGACGCGTCCAAACTTTTTTTACCATATATAAGTATTAAGACCCGCCAATTAAAACCAAGTTTTCGGGACTGCTCTTTTGGCCTGCTTAAATCGTTGAGCTAATTAAGAAATTGCTACGGTTCCTTTTGTTAAATTTGTGTGGGTATTAAAGCAAAATTTCTAGATTTACCCAGTATACCGGGTTATTTTGTTTCTGCTAAAAACGATAATATCTTAACAGAGGCACCTGCTGCAGAAGGATTTTATATTGTATGATTATGTTTTAAATAATTACCAAGGGCTTCGTATTTAACAATAACAGCCTTTTTGCATATTATATTAATATACGATTTATTTGCGTGATTTGTTCGTAAATTTTTTTTTGAGAGTGATATAGGAGTGAGGAGAGTGTCTTTAGATAATTTGATAATTAATGGCAGTTTTGAAACTAATTCTTTTCCACCTTGGGTTTCACAAAATGCTACCATTACAAGAGATTTTAGTCATTCCGGTTATTTTGCAGTAAGATTAGCCGGAGGTATTTTAAATTCATATATTCATCAGATTGTCCCGGTAAATGCGGGGGAAAAATACGAGTTTTTGGTATCTTTGGCTAAAGTAGGCCTGTTACCAAGTCCGCAAGTATCTCTATCAATCCCGTTTTATGATGCAAATTTTAACTTCGTAGGATATGAGCTGATAACTGTTATAGATACAGACCGTATTGGAAAAGTCGAAGAGGACGATTGGCTGGAGGTTTATGTGACTACCGGTCCGGCGCCGGCTGGAGCAGCACAAGCCCTTGTTCTTGTTAATAAGCTGCCTGCAGCGGGAACGGCCGAGATAATTGTAGATGATGTTGCTTTATTAGTAGCAGAATCAGTAATAGGCCCAACGGGAGCGACAGGAGCCGCGGGAGTCACAGGAGCCACGGGAGCGACAGGAGCCGCGGGAGTCACAGGAGCCGC
>JBMNCQ010000037.1:45033-125420 GCA_049366715.1 Peptococcaceae bacterium
GTCACAGGAGCCACGGGAGTCACAGGAGCCACGGGAGCGACAGGAGCCGCGGGAGTCACAGGAGCCGCGGGAGTCACAGGAGCCGCGGGAGCGACAGGAGCCGCGGGAGTCACAGGAGCCACGGGAGTCACAGGAGCCGCGGGAGCGACAGGAGCCGCGGGAGTCACAGGAGCCACGGGAGTCACAGGAGCCACGGGAGCGACAGGAGCCGCGGGAGCGACAGGAGCCGCGGGAGTCACAGGAGCTACCGGAGCGACCGGTCCGCTGGCGCCCCAAAGCTTTGTGCAGTTATACGATCGAAATTATACTAATGAACTAACGTCCAATGCACCCCTGAACTTGTCTAATGAAGGAATTAATCCGCTTTATACGACCGGAGGATATACCCTTACAACAACTACAGTTACTAATGATACTCTTAATCTGCCCGGTCCCGGACTTTACCATCTGGAAATTTCGCTGCGGGCAAGTTTTTTGCTGCCTCTCAGCCCTCCCCAATCCGGATCTGTTTATCAAATACTTTTTAACATTTTAGATGAAGGGAATGTGCCTATTAGTAACTTAGTGTACAATGGTATTATTCCCGATGATCCCAATGCTGTTTTGGACACACAGCTTTCCATTCAATTTCTCTACAATACACTTAGTGCTGCACCTAGTCTTAAAATTGTTCTCAGTAACTTCGATTTTAGTCTAGCCTTTCAAAATACATTAAGTGTATTTGACATCATCTTTATTGTAGAGAAGTGGGAAAGTCCGTAATGTTCAGGAATTTTTAGGATGGGTTGTCAATAATGATAAGACCAACCCCTGTTCTATCTGGTATGGTCTGCTGTTATATGCGGGCGTGCCTAATTCAAATCATATTTCAATAATTCCGTGCTGAACGGCATATAATATCTTGCCTGTCTTCTCTAAAAATTGAAAAAGAGGGGGCAGGCTTAGTAATTTTTAAAATTCAATATAAGATAAAGTAAAGGCACCCGGATAAAACGGCAGGTATTCCTGCCGTTTTATCTGCTTAGCCAGCTGATTGTCTAAACCAAAGCTGTATTGTTTATCGCTAGTCTGCAGATGTCCGGAAACGGCCAGTCATTTTCGTTTTTGGTGTTATAATAAGGTTAGAGAAGTTGAGGTGAAATATATGACACCGGGAAAAAAACAGTCTATCCAACTAGACAGCAAGGCCTGCTATGCAGCGTTGAAAGCCCATGATGCTCGTTTCGACGGCCGCTTTTTTGTTGGTGTGTCCTCTACCGGCATTTATTGCCGCCCTATTTGCCGTGTTAAGCTCCCGAAAGAAGAAAACTGCACATTTTTCGTAAGTGCTGCTGCTGCCGAAAGTGCCGGGTATAGGCCATGCTGCCGTTGCCGCCCGGAATTGGCACCGGGTTTGGCGCCGGCGGACGGCACTTCCCGGATTGCCCGGCAGGCTGCGTTGATCATAGAAGAAAATTGTCTCGCAGATTTGAAAATTTCCGACCTTGCCGGCAGGCTGGATATCACGGACAGACATTTGCGCAGGGCTTTTGCCGCTGAATACGGTGTTTCCCCTGTTCAATACGTGCAGACCCGGAGGCTTCTTTTGGCAAAGTGCTTATTAGCGGAAACGGAGCTGTCTGTTACGGAAGTAGCGTTGTTTGCGGGCTTCGGGAGTATCAGGAGGTTTAATGAGCTATTTAAAAAACATTACAGATCTACACCTAGCCATTTTAGAAGCTCCGCTAAAAATATTTCTGATCATAAAGAAATGCTAACACTGACCCTTGGTTACCGGCCTCCATATGCGTGGGACGAATTGATCGAATTCCTTGCTGCCCGCGCAATTCCCGGTGTTGAATACGTAAAAGATGGTGTCTACCATCGTACAGTTGCGCTGAAAACCGGTAATGGCACATATTATGGCTGGGTTTCTGTTGCCAATAAACCCCGGGAAAATTCCCTGTCAGTTACTCTGGCTTGTTCTCTTTTACCGGTCTTGTCCAAAGTGCTGGCAAGAATACGGTGTCTGTTTGATTTAAACTGCAGTCCTGCGGAAGTTTACGATAAACTCCGCATCATGAATGAGCTTGCCCCGGGTCTGTGTATACCGGGACTGCGTCTGCCTGGCTGCTTTGATCCTTTTGAAATTTCGGTGCGTGCTGTTTTAGGCCAGCAGGTGACGGTTAAAGCGGCGCGTACTCTGGCCATGCGCTTTGCCGGTGCCTTTGGCGGGAAAGTCAGTACACCTTTTGCGGAACTCTACTGCACATTCCCCACCCCGGACGCAATTTACGGTCTTGAAGGCCCGGTGGAAAATCATTTGGGTCCGTTAGGCATAATAGGCGCCCGTTCGCGCTCTATTTTTGCTTTGGCGGCGGCAATGGTGAGCGGTTTTATTACTTTTTCACCGGGAGCAGACCCGGAGCTTGCGATGGAAAATCTCTTAAGTCTGCCCGGATTCGGTCCCTGGACCGTTCAATATATCGGGATGCGTGCTTGCGGCTGGCCGGACGCTTTTCCCCACACGGACTACGGGATCAGAAAGGCTCTTTCCGGAATGACACCAAAAGAGATTCTGAGTATTTCAGAACGCTGGCGGCCGTGGCGTTCTTATGCAGTGGTTAATCTCTGGAATGCACTTAACCAAAAGAAAACAAAATGTGAGGAGCTGTCAGATTTATGATTTATACAAGCAATATCAGCACCCCTCTCGGCGCGATGACAGCATCCGCGGAGGGAAGCGCCCTTACAGGGCTTTGGTTTACCGGGCAAAAGTACTATCCGTCTGAAACAGGTACATGGGTAAATGAGCCTGAGTATCCGGTCTTTGAGATTCTGCGGACATGGCTGGTAAATTACTTTGCCGGCAATGGTTGTGAGCCCTTGCCTGATCTTGAGCTTAAAGGGACATCCTTTCAAAAAGCTGTTTGGCAAATCCTGCTGGAAATTCCATATGGCCGGATTACCACTTATGGCGGGATTGCCAAGAAACTGGCTGCCGCCAGGGGATTGTCCTCAATGTCCGCCCAGGCTGTGGGAGGTGCCGTCGGGCATAATCCTGTTTCCATTCTGGTACCGTGCCACAGGGTCATAGGCGCTGACGGGAGTTTGACCGGTTATGCGGGAGGCCTTGAAAAGAAAAAAGCTCTGCTCCGGCTTGAACAGGCAGATCTTACATTAATTAAAACGCACTGAAATTGAGAATAATTGAATGATGAAAATAGCTGAATTTTTAGGAGGGAAATAAACTAAGCTGAGCCCGGCGGTAGCTGATATTATCCCGGCCTAAGATGATCAAAGCCGGACTCCCGATTTTTTTACTAAACTTGCTCGATAATTTAATGATTGCTCACCTGATGAAGGCCTGACCATAAAGACTATTATGAAAATTACATTAATGGCGACCGGAACAGCAAAGCCGGAAATTATTTTGGCCGCTGCAGCGAACTAACGAAATTGCCGGCATATACTTGCTTGACAAATTAATCCAGTTGTTATATTATTTATATAACAGCGTTATATAACACTGTTATATATTGGGGTGACATAATGGAAGGTAAGAATTTAAGCACTTTACAGAAAATTATGGCAGAGGGTAAAAAGGAATTTCTGGAAAAAGGTTTTAAAGATGCTTCTCTGCGCAATATTGTGAAACGGGCGGGGGTAACTACAGGTGCCTTTTACGGTTATTATCCCGATAAGGAAGCGCTGTTTGAAGCATTGGTACTGCCTGTTGTTAAGGGACTGCAAGAAGACTTCCTGGCTGCTCAGGAGAATTTTGCCCGGTGGCCTAAGGATACGAAAAAGGCAAAAGTATTTTATTATACTTCTGAAGAATTGAAGAATTTCAGCACATATATCTATGATCATTTTGATGAGTTTCAGCTGCTTGTTACTTGTGCGGAAGGTACGGCTTTCGCAGATTTTATTCATGACCTTGTCGAGATCGAGGTAGAATACTCCCTGAATTTTATTGCATCCACAGACAATGATGCCCTGGTTTCCGGCAGGGCTACCCCTGAATTTCTGCATATAATTTCAAGTGCTTTTTTTTCAGCGGTATTTGAAGTGGTGAAGCATGATATGACAAAGGAAGCCGCAGATAGTTATATCGATAGTTTACAGGAGTTTTTTAAGGCAGGGTGGAAAAAAATTTTGAATTACTAATCTCTTTCCGGGGATGTGGTTTTTCAGAATAGGCAATATCTGAGGTTCGTAATGAACCTCATAAAACAAGCCAAAAAGTTAGGTTAACCTAACAAAAAGGAGGATGGTTAAACATGAAAAATTTGAGTATGGTAAAAAATGGTGAAAAGGGCAGGATTACTTCGCTCACCGGTGACCTCAGGTTTTTAAACCGTATTACCTCCATCGGAATTACCATCGGAAGCGTGGTTGAGATGATCCAAAATCAAAAAAAACGACCGATTTTAGTGTACGGTCGGGACACAATGATTGCGATTAACCGCAGTGAATCGGAAAAAATTATGGTGGAGGTAGTTTCAGAATGAGCAATCTGACAATGGCACTGCTGGGTCAGCCGAATTCCGGGAAATCGACAGTGTTTAATACATTAACCGGTTCACGGCAGCATGTTGGTAACTGGCCGGGCAAAACCGTAGAGAAGAAAGAAGGTTATTTTAGCTATGCCGGTCAAAGCTATACGGTGATAGATCTGCCCGGTGCTTACAGTCTGTCTGCAAATTCAGAGGAAGAGATGGTCACAAGAGACTATATTGCAAGTGGGGAGGCAGACCTGGTCTGCATTCTGGCCGATGCCTCCCAGCTGGAACGGAGTTTGTTTATGCTGGCGGATTATGCAGGCCTGAAAACACCGGTTGTTTTATTACTGAATATGATGGATGTGGCTGCCCGGCAGGGCAAAACCATAGACAATATAGCTATTGCCGGGAAACTGGGAATCCCCGTTATACCGCTTACCGCAACGGATAGAAAGTGTTATACGGGCTTTCTAAAAATGCTGATCAATATACAAAAGGAGCCCGCACAATTAGTGGCAAAGGATATCTCCAGGATTTATGCGTCAACGATAGGGGAGAGATATCAACAGGTATTGGAGTTGCTGCCTAAAGAAGGAATTGACGTTTATTCTTCCGTCTGGCTGACTGCTAAGCTGCTGGAACAGGATAGACCGGTGAGGGGGCTTGTAAAATCCCGGATAAGCACAGAAAATTGGGATAAAATCAATATGCTGCTTCAGGAGGTGAAAAACGGCAGCCTGTTGACGGCAGAGTGTAAATTTAAGTGGATCGAAGGCCTGCTTAAGGATAGTGTAAGCATCAGGAGCAGTGAAAGAACTAAATTAAACCGTTTCGATCGTCTTGCCCTAAGTAAAACCTGGGGTAAGCCTTTGGCCCTCGGAGTAATTATTTTAGGCTTGATCGTGTCTATGGCGGTTGCCATGCCGTTTATGGGACTGTTTAGCTATTTGCAGGGTATTGTTTCCGTACCCCTTGCCCAGGGTTTGTCTTCTTTAGGAATCCCGGCTCTGCTTATCTCTCTGCTGTGCGACGGTATCCTGACGGCAGCGACTTTTGCGCTGATGATGGTAAGTTTTGTTTTTGGCATCAGCCTGGTTTTTGGCTTTATTGAAGAGATCGGGTATATGGCCCGTATTTCATATGCTTTTGATCATACCATGTCCAGGCTCGGGCTACAGGGAAAGGCTATTATGCCGTTTTTAGTAAGTTTCGGGTGTAATATCGGTGGTGTTACGGGAACAAGAGTTATTGATTCCTGGGGACAGCGTATTGCTACGATAGCCCTTTCCTGGGTTATCCCCTGTGCTGCCACTTGGAGCGTGGTAGGTCTTGTCAGCACCGTTTTTTTTGGGACTACCGCATTTTTAGTTGTTTTGGCGTTGTTTGCAACAGCATTTTTACATATGGTTATTACCTCAAAAATATTCGGAAAATTTCTAATTGCAGAGAGTGACAGGAGCGGACTCATTATGGAAATGCCGCCTTATCACAAGCCTAAATACAGAAATTTGTTCCGCTTTGTTTTTACCCGGATGGGGGATGTCTTAAATCGTGCCCTTAAAACGATTATTCTCGTTTCTGTTCTGTTTTGGGCTTTAGCGTATACACCGGACGGCAATGTGGCAAACAGCGTTATTTATAAAATAGGTACTTTTATCGAGCCGGTTACTATGTGGTTTGGTTTGCGCTGGCAAACTTTTATGGCTTTTTTAGCTTCAGCCATGGGCAAGGAGGCGGCTCTTGGTGTGTTAGCCTCTTTATTCAACAGCCCCGGGGAGGCAGCCGGAATCTGGGGGGCTTTAGCAGGGCATTCTGCCGTAAGCACTTCCGGTCTTGGCGGTGCTCTGCTCGTCGGTATTTCCAAAGCCGAAGCCCTTGCTTTTATTTACGCGTTTTTCTTCAATATTCCCTGCCTGATGGCGGTAGCATCCACGCTGCAGGAAAGCCATTCCCTCAAATGGACGCTGCGTATTGTAGGCTATTACATAGCCGTTGCGCTGCTGATGTCCGCAATTGCTTACCATATCGGGCTTCTGATATTTTAGGGGTTAGTATTATACCGAAGGAGATTCCGTATAGGAAGTGTCCATAATTAAATTAAAAAGGAAGTGAGAAAAAATGCAGCAGCATTTGCAAGGTGTGCCTGAAACATTGTTGATTCCGCTGTGGGCAAGAGCGGCGGAGACGAAAGAACAAAGACCGATTATCCGGGATGAAATAGCCGTTGAACTGGTGGCACAAATCGATTATGATTTTTCTAAATTTAATGATTCCTGGATGACCCAAACAGGTGTGGCGGTAAGGACAGAAATACTGGACAGGGAGGTAAAGGAATTTATCGGCAGGCATCCGGATACAGTGATCATTAATATCGGCTGCGGGTTAGATACCCGGTATTTTAGGGTAGATAACGGCAGGATCCGCTGGTATGACCTGGACCTTCCCGAAGTGATCGGCATTAGGAAAAATTTTTTTCAGGAAACACGCCGGTATCATATGATCGGAAAATCTGTTTTTGATTATTCCTGGCTGAAGGATATTGAAATAGGAGGAGCGCCTGTCCTGTTGCTGGCTGAAGGAGTCTTTATGTATTTCACGGAACAAGAGATGACACAATTGCTGGGCAGTTTGACCAAGCAGTTTCCTAAAGCCCAGATGTTTTTTGAAATGATGCCCCGCATGCTGGTAAAGAGCGGCAGCAAACATGAAACGGTACGTAAAACGTCTGCGAGATTTCAATGGGGAATCAAAAGAGGGAAAGATATGGAAGAGCTCCATTCCCGAATCAGATTTGTGGACGAATGGAACTACTTCGATTATCACCGGGCCAGGTGGAAGTGGCTGGGCCGGCTGGCTTTAATCCCTGTTTTCCGGAATAATTTCAACAATAGGATAGTGCATATTACTTTATGACCTTCAAAGCTAGAAATATAAAGTAATAAATATGGATGTTAGCAATACAGAAGATCATGGGGTGCAATAATTGAGCAAATTTGCAGTATTTAAGAAGGTGATGAATATGTCACCACAGGGATAGCGGGAATTGGGGTATTCCCTCAGGGAAGAATCAATTATCTGTCCGAAGGGAGTTATCTCAGTCTTTATGAAGTAGATATCAATTATTCAGGCAGTTATGGCAGGGATTAGTTAGATTACCCTAACTAATCCCTGTCAGATCCTTGTTTTTGACAAGGGCAGTCTTGTAGAGCGGGGCAGCCATGAACTGCTTCTTGAGAAGGAAGGCCTGTATGCACAGCTTTGGAAGGTTCAGGAGGAGGCCCGAGGGTGGAAGATCGCCTAAGGGACAGGATATGACCGCCCAAAGGGTGAAAAAATGTCAGTGTGGGTATTCAGCTAAACTTTGCCCGCAATGATATTTTTTGTTTAGTGGGAATACCGTTAGGAAAGGTGAAAATATTAAGCAGCGCGGCTAGGAGAAAATTGGAGGTTCTTCATTTCCGGGGAAATGTCGGGGCTTCCTGTAGATGATGTTTATTACCATCTACAGGAAACCCCGACTCAATGGTTAAATTTGGGGGAGGTTTTTTATGGTTCTTTCATTTACTATATTGCCTGTATTTAAAGTAGTTTTCGCTTCGATAAGCATTACATGAACTTCTTCTTCAGCAACAGGCATATGCTCTGTCCCTCTGGGGATCACAATGCATTCTCCTTCCTGAAGCCGGATGTCTTTGTCCGTAAATTTAATTGTCAGGATTCCCTTAAGCACATAAAACATTTCGTCCTCATTCTCATGAGTGTGCCAGATAAAATCTCCTTTGAATTTGGCTACTTTTACATAGGACTCGTTGACTTCACTGATAACCCTGGGACTCCAGAATTCATTAAATAGACTAAGTTTTTCGGCAAGATTAATTTTCTCCATTTTAGATACCTCCCGTTTTTTTATATTATGCTGTTGCAATGCAGCAAAATTGACCATCTTCAGGAGAGGAGCAAATCCCCGGAAGATAAAGAAGAGATGAAAAGAGTTCTTATTTCAGGGCGGCGTTCTGACCGGTAATTATAAAATTTGTGCTATAATCATGATGTGCAAAATTATTATACGTTTTTATCTCTTTCCATTCAATCCGGTTAGTGAAGAATAACCGAAATTTGGAAGTAGTTATTGATATTGCGGACGATATAAGAATTAAGACCATTCAATCCTGCGGAAACGGATAATAAAGAGCAGGTCCCGGATAAGCCAGGTGAACATTTCTTAACTGCCGCTTCAAAAAGAGGGATTAAATTATGCTGATTGATTTAACTGTTTTAGTAACCGCCAAGATCACCAGGAATGCGCAGACTAATTTGGATAAAGCATCATTTGGTCACTTAGGAACGCATTTTGACGTAATGAACAAACGATTTCCTTTAGAATGTTTAGAACGGGCGGGAATTGTATTTGACGTTTCAAGAATCAGCCATCGAGATATCGAAGCTGCTGATTTTCCTCTGAATTTGGTGGAAAGGGGGATGTTTGTTGCCTTTTACACCGGATATATCGAGAGAGTACCTTATGGGACAAGGCAATATTTTTCTGAACACCCTCAGTTGTCCCATGAACTTATCCGTATTCTGCTGGATAAAAAAGTATCTATAATCGGTGTAGACTTTGCGGGTGTTCGTCGGGGAAAGGAACATACGCCAACGGATCAAATTTGTGCTGACGGGGGCGTATTTATTGTTGAGAATCTGTGTAATTTAAAAAAGCTTCTGGCGGGCCGGACTGCAGGAACCTTTCAAGCCAATACCTATCCGATGAATTTTGCAAATATGACCGGACTTCCTTGCAGGGTAGTGGCTAAAACAGACCTAACCGGCATAGAGGAATGAGGCTGCTGGGTACTAATTGATAAGGCAGAGAATACCTGAAATTACGAAGAATTATAATGAAGCGCAATATTTGCCGGCTAAAAATCTGGTTGATAACTTTTTAGAAATTCATCACAGCTAGGTATAATCTGATAATCGCTTAGAAAGGCAGTAATTGGAGATACTTTAAAGGGAAGATTCTTATATTATTTGCAGAGGGCTGCTTTATGGAATTTACACCACCGGGTGTAATCAAGATTTTATAGAACTGTGCCATTTATCAGACTAATGCCGGGTTCAAAATCTGATGAGTAGGGGTTTCTTAAATTGTGCACAAATAAAATAACCAAACAATTTTTTAAAGTTATGATAGTTATCTTAGTATTTGCAATTCCTTTTTATTTGGAACACTATTATACTCCACGATATTCGCCCTATGAAAATATTTTGCTGAATAAAATAGTAGCGAAATGCGATTCTGTAATGATGTTTATTAATAATAATATAGATAGTCCAACAGATGAAAAGTATTTAAAAGTAAAACAGGAGTTCCATGAAATCATAAATGATAAATTTTTTTTAATTCGTGAACAAACTGTTATGAACAAAATTATTAAAGATGAATACACATTAACGCGAGGGCAAATGGAAATTCTTAATGATAAAATAGATCAGGTTTCCCGGTGGGAAAAAAGGTTTTCCGTATCGGTATTGGAAAATTTATTTGCTCTACAAGATTTTTCACCACTTTTAAAAACTGCCCGGGGAAATTTTAATGGATATCAAGGGAAAGATATCAAGATAAAATATGTAGATTCTAAATATTTTATTAATTTAGAAGGCGGCTCTATAGTGATTCCCGATGGGGCAGGGCCGTCTGAGGCGGTAACTATGGAGAGTGTAGCTTCCGTAAGGTTTTTTTTGATTTTTACCGCAGACCAAAAATATTATCTCCGCAGGCCGTGGGGGGATTATCAGATGTCTGGTAATGACAAGAGCTTAGAGGTTAAAAGTACTGCCTTAAACTTTAAATTGACGGGCAGGATAATTCATAGATAGATATATGATTATTTAGGTATATACCTGCGGTTAAGCAATATGAAAAAGGAAAGGAAGATAAAGATTTAATTGCATTTGGGGACTATTTTTTCTCTATTAGGAGGCACCCCTCAAAGGACACTACCTGCGTGACAGGTTAGTTTTATATTAAATCGGAGGTTATCATGGGACAAACAATGATCGGAATATTAGCGGGGATGGGGCCGAGGTCTAGTTCACCTTTTTTGGAATTGGTTCTTGATCAGTGTCAAATTCAATATGGAGCACAATTTGATCTGGATTACCCTCCAATTATGATGTATTCCCTGCCTACACCATTTTATGTTGATAAAGAGATGGATCATGCCGTTATGAAGGGGACGATAATAGAGGGCTTGAAAAAGCTGGCGGCAACGGGGGTAGATTTCATTGCGATGCCCTGTAATTCAGCCCATATTTATTTTGCTGATTTAAAAAGTTCAATTGAGGTTCCTTTATTAAACATTGTTGAGGAAACATTAAAGTGTCTACCCGGTAAAAAACAGCGGGTTACTATTTTGGCAGCTGAGGCGACCTTTAATTCAGAGGTATATCAGCAAGGAATCATAGCCAAAGGACATGAATTTGCTTTTAAGAGTTCCTGGCAGCCAAAGGTGGATCAGATGATCAAATTAATTAAAGCTAAGGAAGAGATGAAAAATATTATAAAATACTGGCAGGAATTGTTAGATGAAGTTGCGAAACTGGAGATTGAAAGTTTGATAATAGCTTGTACGGACTTAACTATGTTAAATATTAAGAATGGGCTGAATTTAAATATCTATGATTCAGCCGAAGCTTTAGCGAAGTCTGTAGTTAAAAATTATATTTGTTTACAAGGGAATAAAGGCTGACATAAACACTGAATCAAAAAAGATACGGTGTTTTATTTTTATTATTTTTCAGACAAAATTATTGTAAATACAAGGAGGAAAATTTTATGGGAGGAAGCCCTATCCAGCAAAAAATGTTTGCGGAGTTAAATGACAAAACAATTTTTGACCGGTCCCAAAACTGCGGATATGCATACTTATTGCAGGCAGCGGAACGGAATGTTTATCCTTCAGAAGAAGCATTGCAAAATCTGCAAGTGTTTGCAGAGGATCTATCCCGAAACTCGACACCAAGTAAAGATATTATCGAGCTTTTAAACAAATTTGGTTCTCCGGCGACTGTATCCCAAGTAGGGGGAAGATATTTTGGCTTTGTCAACGGAAGTATGGTGCCGGCAGGATTAGCTGCCAGGCTGTTGGCTGATTTCTGGGATCAAAATACCGCAATGCAGGTTATTTCCCCTATTGCAGCCAAACTGGAAAGAGTTGTGGAAAAATGGCTGCAGCAGATATTTGGCTTAAGTGATAATACGGTAGCAGGTTTTGTAAGTGGCACATCAACTGCTACTTTTAGTGGGTTAGCAGCGGCAAGATATAGAATTCTTCAAAAAAGAGGCTGGGATGTAAATTCCCGGGGATTGTTTGGTGCTCCCCGGATCCGGGTTGTTCTTGGTAAACAGGCCCATTCAACGGTCCTTAAAGCGATCGGCTTATTAGGTTTTGGGAAAGATCATATTGAATGGGTTGATACAGATGAGCAGGGGCGGATCAAACCGGAGTTAATACCGGAATTAGATAACAATACCATTCTGATTTTACAAGGGGGAAATGTAAATTCAGGGGCCTTTGATCCTTTTGAGGAGATTTGTATTAAAGCCAAAGAGAGGGATGCCTGGGTTCATATTGACGGCGCTTTTGGGCTCTGGGCCGGTGCCGTTGAGGAGTTAAAGCATCTTACCAAAGGGATGGAAAAAGCCGACTCCTGGAGTGTGGATGGGCACAAGACCTTGAATACTCCCTATGACAGTGGTATTATCCTCTGTAAAGACAAAGAGGCATTAGTATCTGCTTTGCACATGACCGGGGCATATATAATTTTGGGAGAAGAAAGGGACGGGATGTTTTTTACCCCTGAGATGTCCAGAAGAGCCAGGATTGTGGAATTATGGGCAACATTAAAATTCCTGGGCCAAACAGGGATCGGGGAGATGATTTGGGGGATGCACCAGAGAGCTCTTCAGTTTGCGGAGGAATTGGGTCAGAACGGATTTGAGATTCTTAACGATGTTGTGTTTAATCAGGTTTTGGTGTTTTGCGAAACTAGCGAACTGACGAAAAAAACACTAAAAGGAATCCAAGACTTAAGGGTCTGCTGGTGTGGTGGTTCCCAGTGGCAGGGCAGGGATGTTATCAGGATTAGCGTATGTTCCTGGGCCACAACGGCTAAAGACGTGAGTCTTTCGGTAGAATCCTTTATCAAGGCCAGGGATTTAGCCAGGGCTGAAATATCATAAATCTTTTAAAAGGGCAGGAAGTTAATTTTGACGGTTCTTTGGCAGGGCATCTAATTTTGTGATTAGTTTTTAATAAGGTGGTTGAAGATGTTAACAGATGAACTTAGCTCAAAAAAAATACAGCGTATTGTTTCTCTGGTTCCTTCCGTTACGGAAATCCTCTATTTTTTAGGCCTGGAAGACCGGATAGCGGGGGTAACCGAAAATTGCAATTACCCAAAAGAAGCTGCAGGCAAATTTAAAGTGGGCACCTTCGGCTATCCCCAACTGGAGAAAATTATTTCCCTTAAACCGGATATTGTCTTAGGAGATAAGGCTCTTCACGGTAGGTTTCAGGCAGAGCTTGAAAAGCAAGACATTATATTTTTAGATACCACTACCGCAAAGGTTGAAGATATTTTTAGGCTGATGGAGGAGTTGGGAAAGATAACGGGGACTGCAACAAAGTCTCACACATCCCTGACACTACTGCAAGAAAGGCTTGCCAAAGTGCGCAGCGCAGCGGACCGGAGAAAACCGAGGGTTTTTTACCTAATGAGTACAGAGCCTTTTGTTACACCGGGACCTCGATCTTGTCAATATGATGCATTAAAACTGGCCGGCGCCCGGTTATTGGACTTTCAAACCCCTGACTCCTATGCTAAGGTTGGTTGGCAGCAGATTAAAAAGTTCGATCCGGAAGTAATACTTTTCTGCGGGGTTGCCAAAGGACAGGTACCTCCCCTAAAATGCAAAGGATGTCTTGCTAAGAAACCCATCTGCCGGAGAACCGCGGATGATATTAGAACGGGTCAATGGCAGGAATTAAACGCCGTTAGAAAAGGCAGGCTTTATCCTATCTCTTGTGCTACCATCTGCAGGCCGGGGCCGAGATTAATTGAGGGGGTAGAAAAGCTGCACAATTTATTGACAAATGTACCTTTAACAGCCACAGAATAGCCTTTATGCTGTCCAAGAAAGGTTGAGGTGGTAAAATATGTTTACCGGCGAAGAGCTTTTATCCTCGGATAAAAGTGTTTTCCGGGAAGTCCCTTCTGAGATATATTCAGGGAAAAATTAAAAAATACGAACACCTGCCAAAGAAGCACCGGGTTAATGCTTAGCGCTGCTGCTAACGTAAAATGGGATGAAGGGGACAAGATTACTACAACAACTATTGCGGAATACTCATTCCCTTTTAGCTGATGAAAAAACCATAACGGTACGGCAGTGTATCCAGGAGCTGGGTACAATAGTTCCTTATAAAAGTAACTTACATGATAAAATTGCTCAGGAACTGATGAGTATTAATCTCACGGAAGTAAAAGAAACCATGAGAAAACTTATCTTCCTGGATCTTGGGTGTGCTCGCCTTGATCAGAAAATACCAGATTATAGATGAAATAGAGAGTTATATTTTCGGAGCTCTCTCCGGAGGAGTGTTGGACAAGAAAGCTGTGCGGGAGCTAAAAATGATATTATAGTACTCACTGGGGGGAAACGCCGTACCTAGCTGTTTGTGAACTTGAGAAAGAAGGCTGTTAGAGAAGTAGAGGTGAGGAAAGTTGAATACAGCAACCTGGATTGGTGTATATATGCCGTTGTTTATCTTGTTTTTTTTGATCATACCGCAACAGCGGGAAAGGGAAAAGGCAGTATTATTGAAGATGAAAAAGGGAAGGGGTGTGTTCGCTGTGACCAATGAGATTATTAAAAAATATATCGGAAAGAATTGTAGGATATCCACCGGTTCGTTTGGGACAACAGTAGTAGGAACAATTGTGGAAGTAAATGAAAACTGGCTTGAGGTTGAAACGAAAAAAGGTAAGGAATTAATAAATGCCGATTTTATTCAAAATATTAAAGTAAAGGATATTTAATAAAAAGTAGTATTGTTCTAGTAAGGGAGAAAGACAAGGGGTTAGCCAATGATTGGTAAATTTGAGCTAACGGAAGGACAGGTGCAGCCTGTACTATCGATCAGAACCAGAACATCTGTGGATAATCTGCCGCAGGAAATAGGGAAGGCCTATGGTGCTATTATGCAGTATTTGATAGAAATAGGGGAAGAGCCGCTGGATTTTCCTTTTTGTGCTTATTACAATCTGGATATGGAAAATTCAGATGTGGAAATGGGGCCGGTTTATGATGCTCTGAGCAAATGGATTGCAGAAAATGGTTATGCACCTGCCGGGACTGTTTATGAATTATATTATAATTCTCCTCTGGATGTACCGGAGAAGGAGCTTCTAACGAAAATTGTCTTTCCCCTGAAATAGCTGCTGATAGTAGATGCCATGCCGCAAAGGAAGGGTTAAGGAATTGTACCGAGGTGCAATTCCTTTTGTCGTTAGAGGTAAATTAATCCGAACTTCTCTGCCGGGACATATTTAATTTTCAGCCCATATGGTGTAAAATTACACTATAAGAGTAAGCGGTAAAGAAGGGAGATTTTGTTAGATGGCCGAGGATAAAAAAGTTATTTTATTGACCCGCTGGACCGCGAGATTAACAAGCATAGGCTTTACGGGGCTATTCATCTTATTTCTCATTGGTGAGGGCAATATAAGCGGTCTTAGTATTATCGAGCTGGAACTGTTTTTATTTGTACCGGTAATTTTTATTCTGGGGTGTATAATAGGATGGACGAGAGAACTCTGGGGAGGGAGTTTAATTTTCGTAAGCGTTATTGGTTTCAACGTCATTGATATTATTGCCTCCTGGGGCTTTTCCGGCGAGATAGAATTCTGGTTCCTGATTATACCCGGTGTTTTCTTCCTCTTGACATTTTATCTGGCAAATAGCATGCGGTACAATAAAAAGTTTTAAAAGGTGCCGGATCCCCGGCACCTAAGATCACATAACCAGGGCGGTGGCGGCAAACAGAGCTGCAAACTGCCGGATCTTCAGAAAATCGCCGGAAAAGCTGCTGTATTGTATGACCGGGAGGATGAGCTCCCGGAGGTCTGGCGGTAAGCGAGCGGGGTAATAGAGCTGATTTTGTTGTTGTGGGAAAGCAAAATAATATGGAATAAAAAAATCCCCTCAGACTGGTGTGCCGGGGGATTTTTAAAATCTCATCTTACCGGAAAATTAAAGATTAAAGTTTAGATATTACTTATTTGTTTAGGATATTAGGATAGCTTTCATTTTTTTAAAAGACCTTTGTTTTAAGGTTTAGCTTGGTGGGGTTTAGCCGTTTACGATTTTTAATTCCGGGAAAGTAATTAATTTAGAGCAAATCAATTTGCCCAATTTTTCCATGCCGGTAATTATTTCTTCAGGAGTAACACCGCCGAAACTTATTCTCATACAGTTATTGCCTGTGCCGTCACCTTCGATAAAGAAGCTTTCCCCGGCTATATAAGAAACTTTAACATGGGGATTGGTGGTCGACTCCAGCAGCAACTCGGTAGTATTAATGCCGCCCGGCAGTTCTGCCCAGGTGAACAGCCCTCCGTCGGGGAAAGTTCTTTTGGTCCCTTCCGGGAAGAACTTGTCGATGGACTGGAGCATAACATCTCTTCTTTCCCGGTATAAATCACAAATTTTCTTATGATGTGCCGGATAGTATCCCCGTTTAAAGAATTCGGCACATACGACCTGGGACAAAGTGGAGGTATGAGAGTTCGTTGCTGTCTTAGTATCAAATAATTTTGCAATCAGTTCATCACAGGCCAGAAGGTAGCCAAGGCGGCTCCCCGGGGAGAATACCTTGGAGAAACTGCTTGCTAAAATAGTATGACCGGTTTCGTCAAAGGATTTAATGGGCGGCAGGTCTTTTCCGCTGTAACGAATATCACGGTAGGGGTCGTCTTCCAGGATAATCACATCATATTTGCTGCCCAATTCAGCAATTTTTTGTCGTCTTTCCAGAGAAAGCGTTCTGCCGGTGGGATTTTGGAATGTAGGAACGACATACACCAGCTTGGGTTCATACTTGATGATTTTGGCTTCCAGGTCTTCCGTAACCATACCGTTGTCATCCATGTCTACACTAATACATTTAGCCTGAAACATTTCAAAAATTTCAACGGATTGCACAAAAGTGGGTGATTCAACCAAAATCACGTCACCGGGTTCAATAAACAGCTGACAAACTAAATTCATCGGTTCCAGACCACCGTTGGTAATCATCACGTTATCTGCAGTTCCCTGGACTCCTTTAGGAGCCAGTAAATCATGAACAATGACTTCCCGCAGGTCTGGTAATCCCATAACGCTGCCGTATTGCAGAGCCTCGATACCTCTTTTATCGATTCTCATCACTTCATTTGTGATTTCCCGGACAATATCGATGGGGAGAGCCTCTTTGGCCGGAGCCCCGCCTCCAAAGGAAATAATTTCCGGATCATTCATATTACCGAATAAGCCCCGGATAACGGCTGCGGATTTTTCCATTGTTGTCATACGTTTTGCAAATCTTGACATTATAAACCACCTCTTAATAAATTGCTCGTTCATCCTGTTACAAAAATAATATGGGAATTATTTTTTGAAACTGTGATCTGAGTAGTATTTATAATCTACTGCCTGATAAAATGATCATGCTCAGACTTACTCTTTTTATCGGCGGTAATATTAAGTATATTGTATATTTTTATTCTATTTTAATACTTTTGTCTACTGTGCGCAACCATTTGTACTATATTTTTAGTACATTTCAAACGATAAATTTTTGTGTAATGGTTAAAAATTTGCTATATGGCGTCTCTTATTTAAAATAGAGCATTGCAAAAGAAAAGTTTTTTGTTTTTCCATTTGTATGGTAAAATATAGGAATATATTCCCCTATTTTCCGGCGGAGATAACAGGTATCAACTTATAAGCTGCATAAAAGGGAAGAGGGGAAAATTGTTGTGAGGGAGTAAGAGAAATAAATTGAGGTGAAGGATATGAATTTGGCTTGTTTTCCTAAGCTGCGCTATACGGAAGGGAGGACGCCCATCGATAAGTTGTCTCGTTTTTCCAAAAGGATAAACGGTCCTGATATTTATATTAAACGGGATGATTTACTGGGACTTACCGGGGGAGGCAATAAAACCCGGAAATTGGAGTTCCTGGTTGCTGATGCCTTGGCTAAAGGTGCGGATACTCTGATCACCTGCGGCGCGATTCAATCTAATCATTGCAGGTTAACTTTAGCAGCGGCGGTAAAAGAAGGGTTAAAATGCCGGCTTGTTTTAACTGAAGTTGTGCCAAACAGCTACAAACCGGATGCCGGTGGTAACATTCTTCTCTACAAATTGCTTGGTGTGGAGAAGACAGAGCTTGTACCTTGGGGTACGGATATGTATGAGGTAATGAACAATATAGCGGAAGAGTTAAAGGAAGAAGGCCGCACTGGCTATATCATTCCCATGGGCGGCTCAAATCAGCTGGGAACTCTGGGTTATGTTGCCTGTGCCGAGGAGATAATCGCCCAGGCTGACGAAGAAGGTAACGCATTTACTCACATCATAGTAGCCGCCGGAAGCGGCGGTACCCAGGGCGGACTCTTATTAGGACTGCATGGCTGTAACCGGGATATACCGGTCATGGGAATGTGTGTTCTCAATGACCGAAAAACGCAAGAGCGTCTGGTAAGGGGGATCGTAGAGCGTACCGGAGAATATCTGGGTATTGATGGAGCCGGGTTATCTGAAAAAATCAGCTGTCCGGACGAGTATCTGGGGGCAGGGTATACGGTCCCTACCGCAGAAATGGTCGAAGCTGTTAAACTGCTTGCCGGGACGGAGGGTATTCTGCTGGACCCGACATATAGCGGAAAGGCAATGGCCGGTTTGATTGATTTGGTTAAACAGGGATACTTCCAAAAAGATGATCAGGTTCTTTTCATCCATACCGGTGGAATTCCCGGCTTATATGCAGCTCCGGCTATCTTTAGTGTCTAGTTTTCTGATCCCAAATAAGGAAGCGGAAGAACCGTCCCCATGCTTCCCCATGCTTCCAATGTACTTTTTTAATGAAAGGAAGAAGATAATGGATAAAGTTATTATTATTAATAGCGAAAGTTTCGGACATGGTTCTGAGGAACTTGGTAAAAAGCTTATGGGCGCTTTTTTAAGGAAAATCTGGGCTGGAGAGGATAAGCCTGCTGCTATTATTTTATATAATTCGGGAGTAAAAATTGCGGCAGCAGGTTCATATGTTTTGGATGCCGTAACCGGGCTCATGGAAGCCGGCGTGGATATTATTGCTTGTGGAACATGCGTGGAATATTTTAAACTGGAAGATTCCCTGCAAGCTGCCAGAATTAGTAATATGGAAGAAATTTCAGCTATAATGCTTGCGGCAAAAAGCGTAGTTACATTGTAGGATATTAAACATAATTGGGGGTAAATGGCGGCTGCCTATTATCTGGGCTTTAAGTCAGAATGATACTTTGCGTTACAACGAACTGCAAAGAAAAGTAACCGGAATTACCAATATGATGTTATCTCAAGTATTAAAAGAACTGGAAATGTATGGTCTCGTTGAACGCAGGCAGTACATGGAGATTCCACCAAGAGTAGAGTATTCCCTGACTGAAGCAGGTGAAGATCTGGTACCCGCATTGGAGTCACTGGCAAAATGGGGGAAGAGAATGAAAAACCGGACCGGGGATATTTGTAAAAAAGAAAGCGGATGACGTCATTTAAAATAATACCCGCTGAATGCTTGAAAATGTTTAGGCGGTATGAAAAGAGCGGATATAAAATTTTAAAACTCCCCAGAAAATAAAAAAATGAATTTTCCGGAAAGTTTCGAAAAGATTGTACAAGTGTTGAAAAAGTGTTAGAAAGAAATGAGGCGAAGTAATTGATTAACCCGTATTTATGGATTTTGAGCATTGGTCATTTGATTGTTGATTTGGGGCAGGGGGTTCTGCCGATCTTAACGCCGATTCTGGCGCAGAGCTTTAATCTCAGTTACCTGCAAGTAGGCACTGTTGTCCTGGCCTTTACCTTCAGTTCGGCCATCATCCAGCCGGTTTTCGGAGTGTTAAGCGACCGTTACAGTATGCCCTGGCTGATGCCGCTGAGCCTTTTTCTGTCCGGCTTCGGTTTAGCACTGACCGGAATGGTTACTTCTTACCCTTTGCTGCTGTTTGCGGTATTGTTAAGCGGTATCGGGGTGGCGGGCTACCATCCGGAAGGGTCTAAAATGGCCCATTATGTCAGTGCGGACGGCAAAGCCGGGTCCTCCATGGCGGTTTTCTCGGTGGGCGGAAACCTTGGCTTTGGTCTTGGACCTATGCTGGCTATGTTTGTGCTCAGTTTTAACGGCCTGGACTCTGCCCCGGGTGTAATGATTCCGGGAGCACTGGGTGCGCTGGCCTTTTTATTTTTGCTGCCCGGATTCAAGAAAATTCTGGCGGAGCATGCCCATAAACCGAAAGAAGCTAAAGTACAAACTACCGCTAATGGGAATAAACTCAGCCTGCTGTTTTTGCTGCTGTATGTAACCGTAAGATCATGGATCCACTCCGGACTGGTTTATTACATACCTTTTTATTTTTCCGCGGTCAAAGGCATCGCCGACCCGGGGTATTTGGTCAGTACTTTCTTAATTGCCGGAGCGGTAGGGACGATTTTGGGCGGACCTTTTGCCGACCGTTTCGGAGGCCGGAACGGCCTTCTGGTTTCTATGGTTGTTTCTTTGCTGGCGGTTTATCCATTTTTGCATTTAAATGGAGCAGGAATCGCTGTTTTGGCATTTATTGTCGGTGCATCACTAATTTCGACTTTTTCTACTACGGTGGTTTTCGGACAAAGACTTTTGCCCAATAACATCGGGCTGGCTTCGGGGCTTTTGCTGGGGTTCGGAGTGGGCATGGGCTCGATCGGGGTAACGTTGCTGGGCGCAGTTGCCGACCAAATGGGTTTACCCTTTACCATGAATCTTATCAGTATCTTGCCGGTTCTGGGGATTATCCTGACCTTTACCCTGCCGGATATCAGAAACCGGGAATTTCCGGCAGGCCGGAAAGAAACTGTGCAGCAGGCTTAAAAGCCGGCTGCTAAAAATGATGAACCTTATTTAGATCTGGTAAAAGGTCAGTTTTTCCGGCAACCAAGTCGTTCATGTCTCCTATTATGGGAAAAAGAAAATTGAGGATATTATTCCCTTAGTCTTTCGTTGTCAGGAATAGCTCTTTTCTAACAGAAGGCCGGCCTGCCGCTTGTGGAGAATAAGCTTGCTGACTTTTCGTAAAATAAAAGAGCAAGTAAATTAACGTTAGCGGTTGCATTTTGGAAAATGCAGCCGTTTTTCTGCTCTGGCGATGGTAAGCCGCAGTCTCGGAAAAAGTGCTATAATATTTTTAAATACTTTAAAAGGAGGCCGGTATGAATAAGAGCCTAGGTATCGTTACATCAAGTAAAGACGTTGGCCTGGAATACAAACGACAGCTTACCAATATCTTTCATGATAAAGTAAAGATATTTACCTATTCTTTTGAGGCCGGAAATGTCAGGAAGATTAAAAACCTGGATGCAATCCTTTTTAGTACGTATTCACAATATGAGGTTCTCAGTAAATATATAGATAGCAGCGTAGAAATAATTATTTCAAAATTAACCCTCTCCAGGAAAAGCTTTGAGCTTCTCAAGAATTTTGAGATCCAGGAAACTTCGATGCTGGTCAATTTAAGCTTTGAAATGTGCATCGAAACAATTGCCATTCTATATCAGCTCGGTTTTGATTATTTAGACTTAGTGCCGGTTTATCCCAATATGGATAAAATACCGGATTTAGCCACGGCAATCACACCGGGAGAGTTAAAGCATGTTCCGAAAAAGGTCGGAAATGTGTTGGATTTAGGGCACAGGTTAATTGATAAGAACACGATCGTTGAAATAACGGCAAGCCTTCACCTGGAGGAAATTCTTTCGGAAAAAAGAGTAGCCGATTATTTTGATACCCTGGTTTCCTATGATAAAGGAGTAGAGTTTTTAATCAGTAAATCCAATGTTTTGCAAAGCCAGTTCAATACTTTACTTTCCATAATGGAAAAAGGTGTTATCGGGGTTAATAAGGATTGCCAGATCGAAAGCTGTAACGAAATTGCCGCTAAGATTATCGGTGCCGGTGATTCTTATCTTGGGTTGAATGCAACGGAAATGCTGCCGCAGTTGGAATTTGAGAAATTCTTTGTGACCGGCCAACCCATTAAAAACAAGCTGGTCGAAATTAATGGGAGACACATAGCCTTGTCCATATTCCCCATAGCCGGTTTAAATAATAAAGATTTGGCAATGGCCACCGGTGCTTATGCGATAATTGACAGTTTTGAATCCCAGGAAAACGCTCAGAACCTGCTGCGCCTGCAACTTGCCAATAAGGGCCATGTCGCCCGGTATTCAGTAGCGAGCATTATCGGCAAAAGTAAAGAGATTGCTGAGGTCAAAAAGCTGATCATAAGAATGGGCAATTCCAAGTCGTCGGTATTAATAACGGGAGAAAGCGGAACGGGGAAGGAACTGGTGGCCCAGGCCATCCATAATGCATCGCCCATCAAGGATAAGCATTTTGTCGCCATCAACTGTGCAGCTATTTCTCCTCAGCTGCTGGAAAGCGAGTTATTCGGATATGAAAGCGGAGCATTTACGGGGGCATTAAAGGGGGGGAAGATCGGTATATTTGAATTAGCCAATAACGGTACTTTATTTCTTGACGAAATCGGTGAGATGCCGCTGGTATTGCAGGCCCGGCTCCTTAGAGTGATCCAGGAAAAAGAGGTTATGCGGGTGGGGGGAAATAAAATAATAAAAATCAATGTGCGAATCGTTGCGGCAACAAATAAAAATTTGTATGAACAAGTAGAGCAGGGACTTTTTAGAAAGGACTTATATTACAGGCTCAATGTTTTACCCATTAATCTTTCCCCGTTGCGGGAGAGGACTGCAGATATCGAAGAAATTATTGCAGAGCTAAAAAAGCATAATAATTATCGCTTTGTAATAGCCCAAGATGTGCTTGATTTTTTCAGGAAATACAACTGGCACGGTAATGTAAGGGAACTGGTTAACTGCATGGAGTACTTTGATAATATAGGAACGGAAGTCATTACATTAAGCCATTTGCCTTATCATATGAAGGAGCATTTTCAAGCTCCGCAAGAAAAAATATTGATTAAAGATTTAGATGAAAGACAGACCTTTGTCTTAAAGTTGTTTTATGAAGCATTTCAAAGCAGAGTTAAGCTGGGGCGGAGAAGCATATCCCAGAAGGCTTTTGAGCAGGGGTTGCATCTGACGGAATATGATGTGCGGGCTATTTTGCATCAGCTAAAGAGCCTGGGCTATATTCATGTTGAATTAGGCAGGGGCGGGAGCACGATCAGCGAAAAGGGGATTAAGGTATTTAAAAAAAATATAGTTTAATAATAGGGTTAACGGGATTCAATTATCCCGCTAACCCTATTATTAAAGCGGGAAAATTTTTGGAAAATAGAGAGCAGCCGGAGTATTCCGGGAGAGAGTAAGGATTAAAAGGAGTAAAATCTTTTTAAAAGTTCTTGGCATAAAAATTGCAATTAGAATAGTCAAGGAGGTCAGGAATTGTCAGGGTGTAGTTCTAAAATCTGCTTTTGGGACTAATGTCACCATGGAACGAATGTCACCGTGAAACCGTTCTGCGATCAAAAATGAATAGGGAGGTTATTATCGTGGAAAAAATCACCACAAAGACGGTGTTCCAATCGTACAAAGGCATGCTGCTGCTTCTTCTGGGAATTATTGCCGGCAGCATCATCGGATTGATTTATGGCGAAAGGGCCAAAGTATTGGAGCCCTTCGGACAGGTATTTTTGAATCTGATGTTTACCACCGTAGTGCCGTTAGTGTTTTTTAGTCTGTCAAGTTCTATTGCCAAGATGTCCAATATGAAGAGGCTTGGGAAAATACTGGGGAACGCTTTATTGATATTTTTTGTAACAGGCATTATTGCTTCAATAATTATTATCGGGATTGTTACCATATTCCCCCCTGCGGCAGGTGTCAATATCGAAATGGGCACCTATGAACAAGTAGAGCAGATGAATATACTGGATCAAATTGTAAAAGCACTTACTGTGGGGGATTTTAATTTAATTTTATCCAGAAATGCCATGCTGCCGCTGATCATTTTCGCAATTATGTTCGGGTATTGTATCAGCAGTGTAACCAGGGCCAGAAAATTAGAGCATAATCCCGTGGTGGATATTCTGGATATTTGTTCCGAAGCTTTTATGAAAATGATCAATATCATTATGCTTTATGCGCCGGTCGGTCTGGGAGCATATTTCGCTGCCCTGATCGGAACTTATGGTTCCCAGCTTCTGGGGGCTTACAGCAGGGCCGTTATCATGTTTTTCCCCATCTGCATATTCTATTTCCTGACCTGTTTTACCCTTTATGCATACTATGCCGGGGGAATAAAGGGTGTAAAACTATTTTATAAAAACATCATGCCGGCAGTAGTCACATCTTTAGCAACACAAAGTTCGATCGCTACACTGCCAACTAATTTGGACGGGACTAAGAAAATGGGCGTACCTGAAGATATCAGCAACCTTGTCCTGCCCCTCGGGGCCACAATCCACATGGATGGAACGGCCCTGACAACCCTGATGAAAATAGCATTCTTATTCGGTATCTTTCATATGGATTTCATGGGGTTTGGTGTCTGGGGAACTGCCATTGCGTTATCGGTTATGAGCGGTGTTGTCATGAGCGGTATTCCCGGCGGCGGGATGATGGGGTCACTGATTATTGTAGGATTTTATGGGTTTAATACGGAAGTGATTCCCATCATTGTGACGATAGGTTTATTAACGGATGCCATAGCGACAATGATAAATGCCACGGGGGACGCAGTAGCGGCAATGATGGTTGCGAGAAGAGTAGAAGGGAAAAATTGGCTGGAGAAATCTTTTGATATCGAGGAAGTTCAGGCCAATACTGCTGTTTAAACAGGGCGAATTTAATACCGGGAGGAAAAATGTATAATTTAGAGCGATTAACCGACAGAAAAAACACCAGTTCAGTGAAATATGAGGAAATGGAGCTAAAATTCGGAAGTAATGACCTGCTGCCTTTTTGGGTAGCCGATATGGACCTGAAGTGTCCGGAATTTATGATTGAATCCCTCGTCAGGAGAGCTAAGCATGGTATATTCGGGTATACCAAGAGGATGCCGGAATATTATGATGCCATTATAAATTGGTTAAAGACAAGACATCACCTGACTGTAAAAAGGGAGAGTCTGGAGTATGGGCCCGGTGTCGTATTTTTACTTAACATGATGATCAGAAAATTCACCAAACCGAATGATAAAATAATTATACAAAGTCCTGTCTATTACCCGTTCAGAAACATTATTGAAGGGAATAAGCGGGTGGTAAGCGATAACACGTTAAAACTGGAGAAGGGAAAATACGTCATGGATTTTGCGGACCTGGAAAAGAGGGCTCAGGATCCCGGGTGTACGATGATGATTCTTTGCAGTCCTCATAATCCTGTGGGTAGAGTGTGGAAACTGGAAGAACTGCAAAAGCTCGGTGCAATCTGCGAACAAAATAAGGTGCTTCTGGTATCCGATGAGATCCATTTTGATTTGGTATTTAAAGGATATCGGCATATTCCGATGCTTAATGTGAATGAGAAATTTAATGATAATGTGATTATCTGTACCGCACCAAGCAAGACTTTTAATATCGCAGGATTACATTCGGCTTTTTGCATCATTGAGGATCCCCAAAAGATGAAAGCATACCGGGAAGAGCTGGGTTTACTGGACCTTAACCGCTCTAACGTCTTTAGCCGGGAGATAACTCAAACCGTTTATGAGCAGGGTGCGGACTATGTAGATAAGCTGGTCGGTTATCTTGAGGAAAATGTAAATTTTGTTCAGGACTATATTAAAGAAAATATTAAGGGTATTGTTCCTTATCATATGGAGGCTACCTATTTAATGTGGCTTGACTGCAGAGGACTTGGCCTTAACGCCGAAGCATTGGACCATCTGTTTTTTCGTGAGGCCAAAATTGCCCTTGATTCCGGGCACTGGTTTGGAGAAGCGGGTAAAGGATACATGAGAATTAATGTGGCCTGCTCAAGGTCCATGCTGCAGGAAGGTCTGGAAAGATTACAGGCGGCGGTAAATAAATACCAATACAATGATCAGCCATAAAGGAGAATTGAAATGAATTTTAATACGAAAGCAGTTCATGCCGGTGAAGTCCATGATCAACAATTTGGCTCCCATGTTAAACCCATCTATCAGACTTCTACCTTTGTTTTCGAGGATTGCGCGCAAGGCGGGGACAGATTTGCCGGAAGGGATGCCGGTTACAAATATACAAGACTCGGGAACCCCAACAGTGATGAAGTAGCCCGAAGGATGGCCGCTCTCGACAATACCGATGCAGGCCTGGTGACCAGTACGGGGATGTCGGCCATAGCCATAACCCTTCTAGGGCTTTTAAAAGCCGGTGAACATTTCCTGGCGGCCAAATGCTTATATGGCGGAACAGTGGCCTTGATCAATAAAGTCATTGGAAATTATGGAATCACAGGAACATTTGTTGATGTGAACAATGAAGCAGAATTCCGGGGAGCTTTCCGGGAAAACACAAAAGTTGTCTATCTTGAAACACCGGCGAATCCCACTTTGGAGCTTATTGATATTGCCCGGATTTCTGAGATTGTTCATGAACATAATGCCGTAGTAGTGGTGGATAATACTTTTATGACACCGTATTTGCAGCGCCCGATGGATTTAGGGGCCGATATCGTAGTTTACAGTACGACTAAGTATTTAAACGGGCATGGAGATGTTGTGGGGGGAATAATTGTCGGGAAACAGCCGTACGTTGAGCAGATAAAAAACCCCTACCTGCTGAATTTAGGGAGCACGGGGTCACCTTTCGATTCCTGGCTGGTAATGAGGGGATTAAAAACCTTAGGGATCAGAATGGATAGGCATTGTGCCAATGCAATGACAGTCGCCGGGTATCTGGAAAGCCATCCTCTGGTTGAGAAGGTTTATTATCCCGGACTTGAATCCTTTCCGCAGTATGAACTTGCCAAGCAGCAGATGTCCGGCTTTGGCGCTATGATCGCATTCGAATTGAAGGGCGGCTTCAAGGCCGGTGAAACTCTGCTGAACAACCTGGAAATTATTGCTCTGGCAGTTAGCTTAGGAAGTGTTGACTCCCTTATTCAACACCCGGCGTCAATGACTCACGCTGCAGTACCTAAAGAGGAAAGAGAAAGAGCAGGCATAACCGACGGTCTGGTGAGGCTTTCCGTAGGAATTGAGGATGTTGTAGACATCATCGCTGATTTGGAAAAGGGTTTTGCTAAGTTATGATTTGGATAAGCAAAAGTGAAGACCTGCGGTATCTTTTAAAATGAAAAATTGTGGTCAGACTTGAATAATTCGTTGATTGCAAATAATAAAGGCGGTACCGCTACTTTATTTAAAGTAGCGGTGCCGCCTTTATTATAGTTATAGTAGTCTTTACTGCTTTAAGGCTTAATTGTATGTTGTCTGCTTATATTAAATTTGAATTTATCACCCCGGTAATAGGCTTCTTTATATTCAATAGGACTATTATCCTGGGTATAAATAATGGATGTTACCTTAAAAACCGGCTGGGTTTTAGAAATTCGTAATACTTCACTGCAAAAATCATTGGGTAAAATAGCTTCAAAGGTTTGATTCGTATAATACGGTTCAATATCACAGCAGCTTTTATAGAGTTCAAAGCTGGAAAAAGCCTCGTTTCTTGCCTCATATTTTTGGGCCTCTTTTAAAGTGAGTCTTCCTAAATTAGCCGGTAAATAAGATTTATACAGAACAATTGGCTCTGCGTCGGCAAAACCCACTAGAACCATTTTCAAAATCTCTTCTTCAGGAGTTATATGTAAAAGAGTTGCAGTTTGTAAAGTGGCTACCAAAAAATCCGAGCTGTATATTTTCACTTTGGGTTCCATTCCCCGGGCAATAATGGTTTCTTTAAATGATGACATTTTAAAAAGTTCTTGATATATTTTCGGTTTAGCAACAAAAGTGCCCTTGCCCTGTATCCGATATAAATTACCTTCAGTTACTTCTTTATTTATTGCCTGGCGAATAGTAGTTCTGCTTAAACCATACATTTTACATAATTCCCGTTCTGAGGGTATTCTCTCGTCTGGTTTGAGTTTATTAGTGATTAAATCATTTAAGATCGCTTCCACTTGTTTGTGCAGAGGAACGGAATTATCTTTGCAAATCATTACTTAACCTCCCCGGCTTTCTAAATAATCCATGCTTATTATAACAAATTTTTCATAATAAAAATCTTTTTTATTATAAGAAAAAATAAAATAAAAAAAATTAAAAATATTAAAAATATTTGCAGGGATTTCAGCATAGACATAGAACCAATAATAAAATTGGTAATTACCAGTACAATAAATGGTATGGTGTTGATGTTATGAGAAAAGTGATTGTGTGTGGCGGAGGTAATGGTGCTCATGTTTTTGCCGTGTTGGCTAAAGGGGCTCTGGGTTCTCAAGGAGTGGTCGGAATGTATGCCCCGTACCAGGATGAGGCTGAGACAATTAAGAAGGCTATGGATGAGCAAGGAGGGATTGAAGTAGTTTCGGACAACGCAATAATCAAAGAAAAAATCGACATAGTATCTCATCATCCCTCTGTATGTTCGGCAGCAGATTTAGTGGTATTTATAGCTCCGGCCTTTACTCATGAAATAACGCTTAAGGCTATTTCTCCATATTTAAAGCAAAATGTTTGGATCGGAGCAATTCCTGCCCGGAGTGGTTTTGAATTCAGTGTTCCGGCAATATTAAGGGCCACTACTACCGGTAATGCAAAGTTGTTTGCCGGACAGACCTTACCCTGGGCTTGTCGCTTGGAGGCACCTGGGAAAAGAGTTAGAGTTATCGGTACTAAAGATAAAATTGGTGTTGCTGCTATCCCCCCCGGAGAAGCCGGGAAAATTGCAAATGTACTCAGTAAACTTACTTTCACGAGATTTTATCCCATGGAAAACATCTTAGCGGTATCTTTAAGTAATATAGGCCAAATCGTTCATCCCGGGATTATGTACGGTTTATTCAAAGATTTTACCGGCGAATCATATCCGGAACATCTTTTATTTTATCAAGGCGTAAATGAAGAAATCGCTGCAGTTTTAGCAAAAATGTCTGAAGAAATTCAGGAAATTAAAAAAGCCGTAGAACTAGAAGCGCCGGACATAAGCTTACGGGGAGTTAAGACCTTAAAGCAGTGGTTGTTAGATACTTACCAAAGTTCCATTAGAGATAATTCCAGTCTGGTAAAAGCCTTTACCAGCAATAAAGCTTATGACGGGTTAAAGGCGCCGATGATTAAAAAGGAAAGCGGTTATTTACCGGATTTTTCTTCCCGTTATTTGACGGAAGATGTACCGGCAGGACTTGTGGTGACAAAAGCTATTGCAGAAATTTGTATAATCGCTACGCCCATGATTGATCAAGTGCTGGATACGGTAAGTAAGTGGATTGATAAGGAGTATTTGCTTAACAGTCAATTGCGGGGTAAAGATTTGGCGGAAACTAGAATACCGCAGAATTATGGAATCAGCGATTTGCAAACGCTGAATTCGGCCCTAACAGGTAAAATCCGGGAGGAGACGACGGGCCGGAAAGCCGGGAATCAGCCGTGACAAGGGGGAATTAAAACTGCAAGTTGAAAAGCGGTGTACGTTTTTCTACATAATTTAGAAACTGGGGGTACTTATTATGGGTAAAAGATACAGAGTGCTGGCAGGCTCAATAGGGGATTGTGTGCACTCTCTGGGGGTAGAAACTTTTGCAGAATGGATGGAAGACAGAGGCGCAGGTTTTGTAGCAATTAAATTGGGGCCGGCTGTTCCTATCCAGGATTGTATAAACAAAGTTCGGGAGTCAAGGCCTGCGGTAGTTGCTATTTCCAGCAGATTAGGTGATTTACATGTTGATAAATTAATCGGTGAATTTGTTCTAAAGGCCTGGCGTCATGGCCTGGACCCTGAGCACAGCGGAATCAGATACTGCTTCGGAGGATTAAGGACGGCGGCAAATCTGGTAAGGGCTATGACCGGTCAGGAAATATTAGAAGACAAGTTCACGCCGGAGGAGCAGCGCAATTATGATTTCGCCAAGATCAAAGCAGAATATGGCCGGCAACCGGAGTTTAAGAATTTTTTTGAGCTGATAGTTGATGATTATATTACTATGGAAGAACTGGAAGCTTTTGCAGATGGTAAAACCATTAGCGTGCAAAAAGAGCTGGAATGGTCGGATTACCTGCGGGAAAGGATAAAGCAGGTCAGAGAGCGGGAAGACAGACCTATAATCCGGGCTCATATAGGTATTCAATCAGAAAAAATGGATCCGACAATACGGGATGTAGAAAAAGTAAGCGCTGCCCAATGTCTGGAGATCGTATCATTAGCTCCTGATCAACCCTGTCAGGCCTTTTTGACTAAATTTATCCGGGGGGAAGAAGATCCGGATAGATATCTGCGGGGTCAGGGCGGAGCTCCGATAAGGACTAAAGATGATTTAATTGCACTAAAGAAGGCGACGAAAAGAGGCAATTATCCTTTATCAAGAATTTACTCCGGGACAGATGAGCTGGTAGAATTAGCAAAAGTATTTGAAGAAACTTTAAATATGGCTTTTCCGGCAGTGCCAATATTTTTCTATAATGAAATGGACGGACGGGGGCCCATCTCAATCGAAGATAGTTTCCAGGAACACTTTGAGGTTATAAAATGGTGGGCTGAACAAGGAAAGCCTTTAGAAATTAATGATCCCCATCAGTGGCAGCTCCGTAATTGTTCCGATGATATGTATGTAGTTGATCATATTCTGGCAGGAATAATTGCTTTAAAGCTGGGGGTTAAAGATTATGTTATGCAGCTGATGTTTGATCTTCCCCCGGAAATCGATCCTCTGTTTGATTTAGCCAAAATGCAGGCTGCCTATGAGATAATCGAGCCTTTAGCCAGACATTTTGATTTTAATATTATTAAAGAAACCCGGGGAGGTCTATCGAGTTTCCCGCCGAATCTTGATGAAGCTAAGGGTCATCTGGCCCTGACAACATACTGGCAGATGTTTATGGAGCCGGAAATCGTTCATGTGGTAAGTTTCCCGGAGGCGCACCATGAGGCTAAAGCCGAAGATATTATTGAAAGCTGTGACATAGTTAAAAATATTTTCAAAAATTTCAAAAGAAGTGTACAACCGGATATCTTTGCTGATCCCAGAGTAAAACAACGCAAGAAAGAACTAAAGCAGGGGGCTATGTACAATATCTTACATTTGGCTATCATGGGTGGCTATGAAGGCGGTGTTACTTTGGATAATTTTGGGGAATGGGCAGTTGAGCCGGCAGAAGAAGCAGGAGATCGGGATAAGAATTTTGAAACGATGATTCTGGACTTGATTAATGAAGAAAACTATCCCACCAAGACCTGCGGGTTGATGACCCCGGATAATATGGAACTGGCACTGCAGATCGGTTTGTTTCAAGCACCCCAGATAACCGTAATAGATAAACGCTATGAACTGGTTGGCAAGTGCAGAACAAAAATGCTGGACGGCAAATGTGTAATTGATGAATTTGACGGACTTAAGATTGATGATGAGTTTGCCAGAGTGGATATCATTAGAAAACGTAATCCCTGGTATTTTTATAAAGATATTTCCCAGGCTGATGAGGAAACTAATATTTCCGAATTGGCCGAAGATATCGAAGAGGCTGTAAGGGAATTGAGGAAACAGGTGGGCATAAGTGACTTTAAAAATAAGAAAGTGCTGGTAGTAGACTTCGGAAGTACATTTTCAAAGATCGGTTTACTGGATACCGGTAAGGATGAATTTGAGCTGAGATATGTCCCGACAACTGTGGATGACATCCGGGAGGGTCTGGCTGATGGTCTGGGAATATTAGCCGAATGTAAAGAAGCCGGAAGCTGGGATCCTTTAGCCCGCAAAATGGGTGAATTTGATATTAAGCTGCCATGTTCCAGTGCTAAAGGCGGTCTTAAAATGGTGACGGTATCATTGGTCGAAGAAGAAAGCGGTTTTGCGGCTAATTTAGCAGCATTAACGGCCGGTGCTAAGCTTTTGAATAGTTATTCGGGGAAATTGTCCGACGAACAGGCTAAATTTATTTATGAAGAAGATCAACCGGAAATTATTCTTATTGCCGGTGGTACCAATGAGGGCGGAGATACGAAGACTCAGTTACATAATGTTAAAATCTTAGCACAACACGCGAAAAGCTCACAAGCCTATGCCAAGTACGGGGTACCGGTAATCTATTCAGGTAATGAGGATATTCATGAGGAGGTAGGAGAGATTTTCGCCGAAGCCGGTGTTGATGTCCGCTTTACTCCAAATGTAATGCCTGAGGTAAATACCTATAACATTGAAGCAGTAAATGAAACCATCCGGGAATTATTTCAGACGGTTATTATCCGGGGCAAGGGCTTTGATGTTATCGAAGAGTTCATGGATGCTAAATTTATACCTACACCCAGAGCCTGTTTTTTAGGAATTAATTTACTGGCTAAAGGCTATGGCCGGGAAAAGGGCCTAGGGAATATTATGGCTCTGGATATCGGGGGGTGTACCACAGACTTTTATGTAAATGTTTTAGAGAATCCTCTCTATGATTATCCGGGACCGGATCCTCGAAAGAAAGTAAAACGAACAATTCTAAAAACTCCTAATACTCCTTTAGCTTTCCGGAGAGTGGAGGGCAAATATGGCATGGCCTATAATGCTGAGAATTTAATGGATTTAGAAGAATATAAGAACGGCAGGCTTAATGAAAATCTGGATAGTTTCTTTAATGAGAAGTTTCCTGATTTCCAAAAAGGCTCAGACCCCTTTAGCACTTTTGTCGTGCAGGTGAAGGGACGCTGGCATATTAGATTAGGAGATTTGCTTCAATGGATTCATAGTAATCCCCATATTCTGCCGGCGACAATTGCCTGGAGTTCAGTCTATGCTTGGTTTGCCAGACAAATAATGCAAATAACTACAGAAAATAATACCGGTTATGTAAAAGAAACAGAAACATATTTTTTGCAATACGGAGTCAATCTCTTTACAGAACCGTGTACGACGTTATTAATTGGAGGTACCATTTACCACAAATGTAAAGCAAACACCCCTGAGCATATTGATGAGTTAAAGCTAATTGCACAAGGGGCGTTACATAATGTTCAAGAACCGTACATACTGAGACCCGTCGGCCAAGTATTATTGGATGCTTCTTACTTAATTTCTACGGTGGGCGGACTTTATGGGCGTTTAGATCCGGAAGGTGCTCTGAGAATTATGAAAGGATATTTAAAGAATATCCAGGATTTATGAGACAGGTCAGAGCTTTAACTCTTGATTTGGATAGTGAGAATGCTGCAGTCTTCAGACTGCAGCAGCTACCTTAAAAAGCAGCGGGATAGTATTAAACTGAGGAAAAATATTTGAAAATATTAAAATATTTAAAAAATTTTAACTGAAAGCTAGCCGAGACTTTCCGCAGAGGAGGTGAAAAAGCCGGTACTTTAAGCAAAATAATGAAAGGAGGAGTATAATGGCAGATAGTTTTTTGGGACCTGTTCCAATGGGAATTGCTTATTTAATTTTTCTGTTAGTTTTTATGGCTGTGGTATTTTTATTTTTGAAAAGGCCTATATATGAAGTGATGATACTATCCTTTGTCTTTGTTATTTTGATTACGCAGAGATGGGATCTTTTCTGGCCTTATTTGCTTAAACCTTCAACCAGCGGGTTATTTTATGCAATCGTAGGTTTTTTAACTCTAGCGCATATTTTCGGCGAAACCAAGGTAGTTGATAAAATTATTAATTTTATTTTAGCAACAGTAGGGAGATTTAGAGGTGGCGGCGGCTATGTTTCCCTTATTGCTTCTACCTTTATGGCTGCTCTTTCCGGGACCGGCCCGGGAAATGTCGCGGCAACGGGAGTATTTACTATACCATCGATGAAAAAAACAGGTTTTTCTCCTGAATTAGCGGCAACTGTGGAAATGTCCTGTAGTTCTTTAGGAAATATTGTTCCGCCATCGGGCACTATATTGTTGTGCTACGGAGTATATAATGCTTTATATCCTAATGCAGTGACTTTAGCAGCTTTTTGGATGATTTGCTGGGGTGTGGCAATTTGGTTTATTGGGCAGAGATGGCTGACTCTGTTAGGATTTTGTTATTATTACAAAGTGGAGCCTATTCCTGCTGAAGAACGACCGGGCGTAGGGCAATCCTTTAAGGAAGGCTGGCAATCTTTATTAATTCCTTTGATAATATTCATACCTATTTTTGCCCTTTCAAAATATGGTGGTGTGATAACAGCCCGTTTGGGGGAAGAAGGCGGTAATGCAATAGTAAAATCAGCATTGTATTTTACACCCGGTGTGGCCGCGTTATATGGATTATATATTGGTAAGGATGCTCTAAACGGTCTTGATTTTGTTAAAGTTTATGAGATGCTTAAAAGAGGAATAAGCATTATTACACCTGTTGCGGCTACCATTTATGTTGCTTATGCTATCGCTTTGGTTTTTCAACAATTAGGAATGGAAGAAAGTGTGCAATCCTGGTTTATGTCCATGGGGTTATCCAAAACTGCCTTAGCGTTTATTTTGCCGGTATTTACAGCCTTTTTAGGTATGGTACTTCCTGGTTCGTCACAAGTTGCTATTATTGGCGGAGCATTAGTAGCAGCCTTTGCCGCCCTGGGAGGCAATCCGCTTTTACTGGCTGTTATGCTCCCGGCGTTAACGGGAGCGCTGGAAGGTATGACGCCGCCTTTAGCTTTATGCTTATATGCTGCCATGGGCATCGCGGAATCTGATTTTACGAAGACTGCTAAATTGGCTTATGTATGGGTCGGGCTTCATATGCTGGTCTGCATTCTAATTTTACTTGGTATCCTGCCTGTATTGGGAATTTGATTAAGGAGGGAGGAGTGAAATGAAAGAACAATTAAACAAAGTGTCGTCCGCTCTATTTGCTGTCTTAATCATTATTGGTGTGGGCTTGGGTGCCGTTGCATTTGTACTGTTTGTAATTGGCTTAGTATTGGGAGGCAATGGTGGAGCAGCGATTTCAATTATTGGTGGGAAATTAATCAACTATGGCATTCGCATATCTTCGGTAGGTATCCTTTTTGGTTTGATTAAAATCTATACCGACGGATATCACTATCTTACCCTTAAAAAACAAAAAGACGGGCAAAGCGGTCTTTCAGCATAAAAACAGGTACCCCGTAAGTTATGGGGTACCTGTTTTTATGCCGACTAAGAGAAGGTAGCTTATGTGAAAAGTAAGAGAAAATATAACATAGCTCCTTAAATATGGTATAATAAATATTGGAAAATTGTTCCTTATTGTACAAATGCAAAGAGCAAGATACCTGATATTTTAGTGTTTAGTGAATAAAAAAGGGTACTGGGCTTTCTTGCCGGACAGGCAATGGCCGGAAACCTAAATGAAAATACCCGGGAAGCTTTCAGGATAATACAATTCAAATGCAAAGGAGTGGATAATATGAAGTACCGTCAGTTAGGGGCAACAGGTTTAACGATATCGGAGGTGGGTTTTGGTTGTATTCCGATCATCCGTCTCAGTGCTAATGATGCTGCAGATGTATTAAAGTATGCCTTTGACAGGGGCATTAATTTTTTTGATACGGCTAATGCTTATCATGACAGTGAAGAGAAAATAGGGCAAGCCTTACGGGAATACCGGACAAAAATTGTCCTGGCTACAAAAACCGGGCGCAGGGATGCTGCCGGCGCTCTGGAACATTTAGAGAACAGTTTGCGGATGCTGCAAACAGATTATCTTGATTTATATCAATTCCATCAGGTAAGCAAAAAAGAAGACTGGGAGGCGATTACTGCTCCCGGAGGTGCTATGGAGACAGTGCTCAGGGCTAAGAAACAAGGAAAAATCCGGCATATCGGCATAACTTCCCATAGTTACACGATGGCACTTCAATTAATCAAGACAGGGCTTTTTGCCACGATTATGTTTCCTTTCAGCTTTATTGAGGACAGTGCCGTAGGAGAAATGCTCACCCTAACCCGGGAGCAGGGAATGGGCTTTCTGGCTATGAAACCCTTCGGAGGCGGGGTAATCGATAACGCCGCTCTGACCTTTAAGTTCTTGCGTGAATATTCGGAAACCATACCTATTCCCGGCTTTGATTCCAGACAATATATAGATGAGGTTTTAGCAATTTATGCAAAGCCGAACATAGTTTCAGAAGCAGATAAAGCTTCAATGGAAAAGTACCGGCAGGAATTAGGCACCCAGTTCTGCCGCCGTTGTGAATATTGTCAGCCATGTCCCAGCGGGGTAATGATTACACCGGCCATGGGCTATCCGATTGTTGCCAAAAGAATGTCACCTTCCGTTTCCGTGCGGTTTTCCCAAAAAGCTATGGAGAGTGTCACCCAGTGCAGCCGCTGCGGCGGTTGTATTACCAGGTGTCCGTATGAGCTTCCAATCCCTGATATTCTGCAAAGAAACTATCAAATGTATCATGAACATCTGGAATGGGCTGAATAACTGCAGGTAATAGATTTTTGACCCGGAAACATTTGCCGGGAGTTAAGGGATTAGCGTGATCAGTTATCCTGCAATTTTATACTATACTCCGGTGAGTCTGAAGATGTATAATTCATGAGAATCTTTACAGGAGGTTTTCCCATGAATATTACATCTTTTCTTATATACTGCTTTATTGTAACGTTTACACCCGGTCCTACCAATATCGCGATATTGTCTATTGCCCATAATTTTAAGCTCAGGAAAGTATTTCAATATATCGGAGGGGCAGTTGTTGCCTTTGGGCTGTTACTTATGTCTTCTGTTGTCTTGAACAGCGTACTTGTAGCGATAGTACCGAAGATTTTGGCTGTTATGCGGGTTATCGGCTGTCTGTACATGCTCTACCTTGCCTATCAAGTATTCAGGATGGATATTTCCGGGGACATCGCCCGGCAGGTTTCTTCCTTTAAATCCGGATTTCTGATGCAGTTTGTAAACCCCAAGGTCTGGCTGTTTACAATGACGGTTATCCCCAGCTATGTGATGCCATATTATAAATCCCTGCCAATATTATTAATATTTGTTATAATTATTACGATAATTGCTTTTTCCGCCTTTGTTACCTGGACTTTTTTTGGTATGGTTTTTAAAATGCTTTTACAAAAATTCCAAAGAATCACGAATACGGTTCTGGCAATATTGTTAATTTATTCAGCACTAGTAGTATCAGGAATAATGGAGACCTTTATGAGGTGGCTTAAATGAACAAATTTATCTATAAAAAATCAGCAGGGGTTACGGCATTATCGGCAAGTTTTACCGATTTTAAATATAAAAAGCATTGTCATGAAGAATATGCACTGGGTGTAACCCTGCGTGGTATTCAGCAGTATAATCTGGAGGGAAGTCTGCAGTCGTCCTATCAGGACGGGGTTATGCTTTTTAATCCGGAACAGGTGCATGACGGCAGGTCGCAAGATAAGACAGGTATTGATTATGTAATGATCTACATTAATCCGGGACTTTTTTTAGAGATACTTGAAAAAAAAGACCCGGTGAGGTTTGCTGTTCCTATTGTTTATAACCGCAGGCTTGAACAAAGTATCTTGAATCTGATTAATGTGATATTTAACGGTGAAGATGAGGCTTTAAGCAGTGAATTGCTTTTAGCTCTCGGGGATAATTTTTCCCAGGCGGCAATAAGTACAGGTTTTAAAAAAAATAATCGTTTTATTAGAAAGGCAAAGGAAATAATCTATGCGAGTTTAGACCATGTCTTAAAACTTGAGGACATTTGCAGAGAGGTTGAAATGTCAAAATTTCAGTTTATCCGGACCTTTAAAGCGAATACAGGGATTTCCCCGTATCAGTTTTTTTTAAGCTGTAAAGTTGAGCACGCCAAGCAGCTCATCGAAAAAAACAGGGATATCTACAAAGCGGTAACTGAATGCGGATTTGTTGATTTAACTCATTTAAACAGGCACTTTAAAGGCAGATACGGCATAACCGCATTTGAATATCTGTCCCATTTAGGTTGAAAGTTAAGGGAAAGGATTAACCCCGGGCAAATGACCCGGGTATCTGGTAAGATTTTGCCGGAGATAATGGATGCTAATTGCATTCATTATTTTTTTTTATTTTATCCGCTAACCGGATGGTTTCCCAAAAGAAATTTACTCTGGCTGTGGGCCGCGGGAATGTTGACTTTCGGGACTATTTGAAAAGTTTTTTTGTTGTTTTTATTGATATTTATTTACGAAATATATAAAATAAACACAATATGACCAAACATAACACAACATAACCAAATATAAGCCAATATAAAACAAACTAACACTTAAAACTATTGACTGAGTTTTCGGTCGGCGTCTTATTGAGATTCGGATGGGTTGGTGTCGTTTCAATAATTATGCCGGCTGATCTGAGCAGGGAAAATTTGATCCGATAAGGCTTGCCGCGGTCATCAGGAAGGAGCAGACGATCAGCATGAGAAAAATACTTAGAAAAAGAGATCAATTATAAAAAAGGAGGATAAGCACATGTATTACAATGGAAAAGCAAGGATGTGGGTCTTAACGGCACTGGTAGTAGTATTGATCGGTTTATTGTTCTTAGGGGGCTGCAGCTCTGAAGTTGCGGATAAACAGGAGGAACCTAAGGCTCCCGAGGAGCCGCAGGCTTTATTTGCCTATGTCGGAGCTAATCTCAAAGACCCGGTCACTGATCTGGCCCAGGCTTATGAGGAAGAAACCGGCGTAAAAGTAGAGCTTACTTTTAATAATTCCGGGGCCCTGCTTAATCAGGTGACGACCATGCAAAAAGGTGATATTTATATGCCCGGGGGGATGCCCTTTGTGGAGCAGGCTAAGGAGAAAGGACATATCGACCAGGTGGCTGGCCCCATTGCCTACCATACTCCGGTAATTATTACCCCCACAGGCAATCCGGCCCGGATATCTGCAATTGAGGATTTGGCCAAAGAAGATGTTAAGCTGGTTATTCCGGATAAAGATGCTACCGCCATCGGCAAAACGATCTATAAGATCTTTAATAAAATCGGTAAAACTGCCGAAATAGAAAAGCAGATTATTGCCAATCTGGAAACTCCGGCGAAGGTGCTGGCTGCTATTACCATGGGACAGGGAAATGCAGGTATTGTCGAATACAGCAATACTTTAAAGGCCAGGGATCAGCTGGAAGTTGTTGAAATTGATCCTGGGGTAAATGAAATCCAAGAGATCCCTATTGCTTCCTTAGTCTATGCGGCAGATAAAGAACTGGCGGCAGATTTTCTGAAATATGTGCAGGAGAACGGACCGGAGGCTTTTGCCAAACATGGATTCAAGACAGAAAAATCCTAAGAAACCGGAAGTCGGCATTTTTTTTAGTCTCTTGTGGATCATATTTGCTTTTTTTATCTTGTTCCTGGTGTTATTGATTGCCGGCCTGTTTTCTTACAGCGACCTTGCTACACTTATCGATGTTTTGAAACAAGAGGAATTCCACTTTGCACTGAAATTTACATTATGGACATCCCTGCTGGCGACAGCTTTGGCAACAATCGTGGCCATGCCCTGCGGTTATCTCCTGTCCAGGTATAAACTGCCCGGCAGCGCTCTTTGGGATACCATATTAGATATGCCGATTGTATTACCCCCGCTGATCAGCGGCATCGCTTTGCTGATTTTTTTCGGACCTTTTCTGGGCGAGCAGTTGGCTGAACTCGGGATAAATATTGTCTTCAGCCCCTGGGGTGTTGTTGTCGCCCAGTGGTTTATTGCTACTCCTTATGCCCTGAAAACCTTTAAGCAGGCCTTTGCCTCTATTGACCAGCGGATGGAGAAGGTAGCCCGTACCTTAGGTTTTACACCCCCGGAAGTTTTTCTGCGGGTTACTCTGCCCCTGGCGAAAAACGGTCTTATTGCCGGAATCATGATGGCCTGGACGCGGGCTTTGGGGGAATTTGGTGCTACAGCCATGCTGGCGGGGATAACCCGGATGAAGACAGAAACCCTTTCCGTGGCTGTTTTTCTTAATATGTCCATCGGAGATATCAAATTTGCTATTTCTACATCTATCGTTATGCTTTTTATTGCTCTGATTCTGCTGGTTGTTTTAAAAACAGTCTTACAAAATGAGGTGAGGCTTTGAAAGAAGCTTTCTTTCAAGTAGAAGAACTTCATGTCCAAACCGGCGGTTTTCAACTGCGGAATATCTCTTTCTCCCTGCAGAGAGAGGAATATTTGATCATTTTAGGACCTACCGGTTGTGGAAAAACTATGCTGCTGGAAACACTGGCCGGGCTGCGTAGCCCAGCCCGGGGCAGGATAGTTCTGGAAAACAATGACATTACCGCCTGGCCGCCGGAAGCACGGGGCCTGGGTTTTGCTTATCAGGACAGTCTGCTTTACCCTTTTTTGACCGTAAAAGAAAATATTCTATTCGGAGCACGGGCCCGCAAAAAACATAAAAAGGCAAGTACCCTGCAAAGATTGGACAATCTTGCCGAAGCAATGGGCATTTCCCAGTTGCTGCCCCGTTTCCCCCGGTCTTTGAGCGGGGGAGAGATGCAGCGGGTTTCCCTGGCCCGGGCAATCTTGAACAGTCCCCCTGTTCTTCTCTTAGATGAGCCGTTATCGGCTTTGGACCCGCAAACCCGTTATGCAATGCAGGAGCTATTATATAAGGTACATAGTGCGGAGAGATTAGGCATTATTCACGTGACTCATGATTTTAAAGAGGCCTTACAACTGGGAACCAAGGTCATTGTGATGAACCGGGGAGAAATCGTACAGCAGGGAGATCCCTTAGCTGTCTTTCATAAGCCGCGTTCCCTTTTTGTAGCCAAGTTTCTCCAAAGTGAAAATATTATTGAAGGTAGAATTGAACACAGCGGCGGAGTACCTTGGTTTAAAGATCTGAAGAATGGCCTGGTTCTGGGACCCTTGCCTGAGAATTCCGCTGCCAGGGGTGAAGTTCATCTTATGGTCCGTGCCGGGCAGTTGAAGATAACTTTGCCGGAGGCCGCATCACTAAATAAGCCCAATGCCTGGAGTGTTTGTGTGGAAAAAATACTGGTTAACAGTACCCATGTTGAAATGATTTGTAACGGCTCCGGGTCCTGGCGCGTAGTTTTATCCCTGCTCCAATGGCAGGAGCTTGCGTTAAGGACGGGTGCCAGGCTGACATTATCGGTGGATATGGAGCATGTTCATCTGATTAAGAATTTGTGATTTGGTAGTGGAAAAGGGACCGGGTTTAGGGCTATTTTGACTTGGTGCCATCTTCGAAGATTTATTTTAGAGATTCTAATATGCAAGCGACCATAAAAAGGCAGTCCGGGGACTGTCTTTTTTTAATCAGCTATTCTTTTTTCTCCTTTTATTGCCAGGAACGGCTTGATATCCTGGGAAACTTCTACAACACCGATAAATTCATTTTGTTCATCACGGACAGCGATATATCTGATATAAACATATTTGTCACCCAGGTGCAGCCAGAAATCTTCCCGGTCTTTTTTTCCGCTTGCCAGGTCTTCCACCAGCTTTTCCACAATATCTACGCTGGCGGGCGGGTGACAATTTTCCACCTTGCGCCCTATAATGGAACGGGCCCTGACAAAGATCCTGTCTTTATTGGCCGAAAAGTATTTAACGATGCCCTTTTTATCTACAAAAGTAATGTCTACCGGCAGGTGGTTAAGAATCAAGTTGATTTCATCAAGGGTTAGAACTCCCGAGGCAAATTTAAGATAGCCTTTACTGGTTTGGACATCGGTACCCTTTACGCTGTCGCCGATATTTAAATGAGCAGGCTTCCAGTCATGGCGGGGCTCAATCAGACAATAACCGATTTCGGCGCTGTCCTGCATAATATGGTACCACTCATCCTCAGTTAAAGCTTTTAAAGAAGTATCAAAGAGAACTTTTTCTTCTTTATCAATCATAGCAAGCATCTTTTGCAGGAGTGATTCCAGTTTGTCCGGCAGTTGATTTTTAACATCCTGGTTATAAGTAACGGCCAATTTTTTAACTTCTTTGAGTAAAGTCCTGATCTCATCATCATGAGACCACATAATCTTTGAAGGTCCGGTAATTTCGTATTTCTCCAGGAAAGGAAAGAGCAAATTCTCTTTGCGGATATAATGTTTTTCTACATCCCAAAGCAGGTTGATTTTTTCACGAAGCCGGAGCAGTTTGTCCTGGCCGGGCGCATCCTTAAATTCCTCAATTAAATGCTGTGTTTCCGCAATGAGCTTTTCAAGTGCTCTGTTTTCCAGTTTAAAAGTATGAACAGGATGCCCCGGCGGAAAATGATCTTCCGGTGTTTTTGCCAGGGCCTTTTTAAAAATTTCCAAGTGAACATCACATAACCTGCGCACCTCGTCCACGGGTAAACCCTCATTGATCAGCTCTTGTTCGATAGCAGCGAGTTCTCCGGGGGCGATATCTTTGACAAGCTTATCAAATTGGTTTTTTACTTCTTCAACAGTTTTTCCCTGATGCAGTTCCAGGATGATTTCCTTAATTTTTGCTTTACGGTATTCACGATTATTGATCAATTCGCTCAAAAAAGCACCTCCCCAAAGTTATGTATTATTATTTTAACCAGGATTGCCATGATTATAGCCTGGCTGTAAGAAAAAGATATCTGTATCGTTTTCTTTCAATCCTTTTGAGATGGCAAATTAATGCAGTTTTAAATCAAGGTTAGTAATATTTTTAGAATATATAAAAAATGCTGGATATAATGCTAATACTATTGGAAAGATTATATAAAGATTATGTTAGGTAAAAAATTTTTTAATATGTTATACTAAATGATGCAATCATCGCGGTAAGGCGCTGGTTAAGATGAGGACAATTTTTTTATTAATATTAATCTCCTTATGTTTGGAAATTTTATTTTTATATGTAGTTGGAATTACATACAGATCATAATTGCCTGGTTTATCTTAATATTAGCAATTAAATATTTTTATAAGAAGAAGGAGGTATTGTTTAATGAAGGAACGGAAAAAACTTTCTTTGTTTCTGGCGTGTTTACCGATTCTTGTAGTTATTTTTATGGGTTTAATGTCAGTAATGAAATGGAAGGCAGGAATGCACACTCCTTTAATCGGTAGTATTATTACCGCAGCTTTAATAGGGAAGTATCTGGGTATTTCCTGGGATGAAATGGAGAAAGGACTCGTAGAGGGCGTTGCCAGAGCTTTACCGGCGTTATTTATTATGTTAATAGTAGGAACAATCATAGGCTCTTGGATAGCCGGAGGCATAATTCCAACCTTAATTTATTACGGGCTAAAGCTCATTAGTCCTAAAGTTTTGGTTCCGGCCAGTGCATTTGTAACAGCAATCGTTTCTCTTTCAACGGGAACTTCCTTTACATCTTTAGCTACCGTAGGTTTGGCTTTAATGGCTACGGGTGTAAGTATGGGCTTCCCCGCCCCTTTAGTGGCAGGGGCCGTTATCTCGGGGGCCTATTTCGGGGATAAGCTGTCTCCCCTTTCCGATACAACAAATCTTGCACCGGCGATGGCCGGCTGCACACTTTTTGAACATGTTGGACATATGCTGTGGGATACTATTCCGGCATTTCTTTGTTCCCTGATACTGTATTATTTTATTGGTTTAAAATATGCTACTTCCTCTTTGGCTCAGCCTGAACAAATTCAAGCAATTTTTACCGGGTTGGAAAATTCCTTTATAATCAGTCCTTGGTTATTATTAATCCCCATTATTACGATAGTGCTGGCAGTGAAAAAAGTACCTGCTATTCCGGCTTTAGCCTGTGTATCGGTTCTAGGTGCTATTTGTGCCATGTTGTTTCAAGGTGTTGGCTTTGGGGGCATATTGAATGCAATAACCTTTGGTTTTACCAGCAATACGGAGATAAAAATGGTGGACAGCCTATTATCACGCGGGGGTATTGTTGCTATGGGCGGGACAATAATTCTGCTGACTTTAGCCACTGCGTTAGGAGGAATACTGGAAAAAATAGGATCACTAGAAGTATTACTTACCTCGATTATGAAAAGAGTCAAGTCAAATGGTCAGCTTATGCTGGCAACATTATTCAGTGGTTTAGCTATTGCATTTGCAACAGGTGCGCAATTACTGGCAGTCATTGTACCGGCCAGAATGTTTGTTCCTGCTTTCAAGGAGAGAAACCTGCATACTAAGAATCTTTCCCGGGCTGCGGAGGCCGTCGGAACAGTTGGTATAAATTTAGTGCCTTGGAGTGTTCCGGCACTTTTTGCTCAAAATATTCTGGGAGTTGAACCTTCCCAGTTTATACCATATATATTCTTTGCGTATTTCGTAATCATCGCCAATGCTATTTATGGCTATACCGGTATTTCAATAGCAAAAATATCTAAAGAGGATAAAGAATTGGCAGATACAAATATTAAGGCCTAATATCCGCCGGGATTCAATTATGCGATGTTCTAGGCAATAGCAGTTTGAACTTATTAGTATGGATATTGCAAACAGCTATACCGGGAAATTATCTAAAAAGCTTATGTCTATTAGACTAAGCTTTTTATTATTGTTTCCAGGGAGTGATAAAATCCGTAAGTTTTAAAAAGCAGGTTCTTACTGTTGACATGGCAAATATTTGACTGGTTTAAGTTGGTTTCTCCTGCTGTTGATTCTCCGGATATTCGTAATTCAGAATTTTACAACTGTGGAGTGTTAGGACTGGTAAAACAGTCCGGAACAATAATAAAATGGCGGCAACCGTGAATGTGGGTGGTTTGTCGGCAGTAAAGATCAGGAAAATGAAAGCAATTAGCGTCTTGAGGGATTCCGGAGGGAACTCCAAAAATAAGGGAATAATTCAAGCCTGACCCCATTAACCGTTAACTGTCAATGACTTTGGTGAATACCAACCCCTTTGTCTGACTTTTGGGTTTGTTGTAAATTATTGGAGCAGAGGGGGTTAATATATAATTTTTATGAATGAATAAAGAAAGATATAAGAAAAATAAAAGAAAAGTAAAAAACAGGAGGATACCGTAATGAAAACTATGCTGAAAAAAGGTTTATCTTTAGGGTTGGGGTTAGCTGTGATCAGTAAAGAAAAGGCTGAAAAATTTGTAGATGAGCTGGTTAAAAAAGGAGAAATAAACCGAGAAGAGTCCAAAGAATTTGTTGATCAATTGTTACAGAAAAGCGCAGAAACTCAAAAAGAGTTAGAGCAGATGATACAAAAGAAAATGGAGGAACTGCTGAGGAAATCGAATTTAGCAACCAAAGAAGATATCCAGAGTTTGGAACAGCGTATCGAGGAATTAAACTTCCGGCAAGATAAGCCTGAGTGAAAGGAGCAGGATGGGGAAAAGGAGGAGAACCTATTTTGGGAAAAAGAGTCCGGCATATTCAACGCTATCGGGATATCGTAGCAGCTTTATCCCGTAATGGATTTGAATTTATTGTCAAGGAATTGGGACTTCTTGATTTTCTTTCATTACCTAAAGGATTTACCGGAGGCAGTGGGGAGATTTATAGTAAAACCCTGGGGGAACGAGTCAGATTATTTTTGGAAGAATTAGGCCCGACTTTTGTGAAGATGGGACAAATTGCCAGCACACGGTCTGATTTAATTTCGAAAGAGATTATTCATGAGCTGGAGAAACTGCAGGATCATGTGTCCCCTTTCTCATTTACAGAAGTGCAGTTAATTATCCGGCAGGAATTGAAAGGCACCGTAGATGCCATATTTGCAGAGTTTCATGAAATTCCCTTTGCTGCCGCATCTATCGGGCAGGTACATTTCGGGGTGTTAAAGTCGGGTGAACAGGTAGCGGTTAAAGTTCAGCGTCCCAACATTAGAAATATCGTGGAAACGGATTTAGAAATTCTGCAAGAGTTAGCAATTCTTGCGGAGTTTCGTTTAAAATGGGCGTCCCGGTATCAAGTGCGGGATATTGTCGAAGAATTTTCCAAGTCCCTGAGAGCTGAATTAGACTATACCATTGAAGGGCAAAACGCGGAAAGGATTGCCAAGCAGTTTGCAAAGGATCCGAAAATTTGTATCCCCGGCGTTTATTGGGATTATTCAACACCTAAAGTGCTGACTATGGAATACGTGGAAGGTATAAAATTGCAGGAAGTAAAAAATCCCGATCAAAAAACATATAACTCCGGGGTCCTGGCTGAGCGGTTAGTCCGTGCCTTTTTTCAGCAAATTTTAGTCGAAGGCTTTTTTCATGCAGACCCCCATCCTGGAAATATCCTGGTAAAGCCGGAGGGGGTTATTGTTTTTATGGATTTTGGTATGGTTGGACATCTTACCCCTGAAATGAGAACTCATTTTGCTTCTTTAGTTATCGCCATGATGCGTCAAAGTACGGAGGGAGTGATCAGTGCCATTACCCGGATGGGACTGGTGCCTGATGATGCCAATATGCGGTTGTTAAGGTCGGACGTAGATCAGCTAAGGGAAAAATACTATAATATCCCTTTAAGTCAGATCAGTCTTGGTGAGGCAGTTAAAGAGCTTTTTTCCGTGGCATATCAACACCATATTAGAATTCCGGCAGATTTAACTTTATTGGCCAAGACACTTCTCACCATTGAAGGAACTGCGGAACAATTAGACCCGGAGCTCAGTATTATCAAAATAGCTGAACCCTTTGGCCGGCAGCTCCTTAAGGAACGGTATCACCCCAGGAAGATAGCGGAAAATGTTTTAAATAACCTGTTTGAATATGGAGAAATACTGGCGGAATTACCCAAACGCATCCAAGAATTGAATATGGTCATGCAAAAGGGGAAAATGCGTCTGGAAATCACGGTCCCTGAACTTGAACTGCTTTTGGCGAAATTAGACCGGGTCGGTAACAGGTTGTCTTTTAGTATTGTTTTACTTGCATTTAGCATCATTATGTCCGGACTGATTATCGGGGGGAGTCAATCAACTTTTTTTTGGAATATCCCCGCTGTTGAAATTGGATTTGGAGTAGTCACATTGATGTTTCTCTGGCTGTTATACGCTATGTTCAAATCGGGCAGATTCTGATTTCTTCCGGAAAAGGATCAATTCCCATGACAAATCAAGGGAATAATTCAAGCCGGACCTCCTGACCACATTTGTAAAAGAGATTAAGCTTTGCCTGCTGCAAAAACAGGCATTTATTCCCGGAAGCATCAGAAGGGGCCAAAAGAGCCCTGTTTTAAAATCTAAAACAGGGCTCTTTTGGCCAATTTTAAAGCTGAAAATACCTTAAATCAAGTATATTGCCATGGTTGATGGTGTAATAGGCCCCCATAGCTGTCTTTTTAGATCCATGGCAGTAAATTTAAACCTTAAAAGGAAATATTATTTTTGAGGGGGACGTTAGGATTTTCGGCTATAACTATTCTTCTGCAACTAATTCACCCTTTTGGACGCCTTCTCTGCCTAATTGATATTCTTGTTCGTCTTTATATGCCTTCATTCTTTCTACCCGATAGTAGTTAGCAGCAGTGATTCCATTAACTTCAATTTCGAATATTACTTTATCTTTGTTTATTTCTATAATATGGGCTATACCATAACCTTCCCCGGCGACTAAAGGCCATGGTGAGTTTGCAATGCTACCATCGTTGTTAAAAGCGATTCCGCCGAAATTAATGAGGTAATGTTTACCACCAAAGTAATCAACATCGCCAATATATGAAGTGAATAGAGAGCTTCCTCTTTCTTTACCATATTGCCAAATTTGTTTTACCGTCAAATCATTTTCGTTTACACGGTAAATAACCCCTCGGGAATAATTATCTTTAGCTTCTAAGGCTGTAGCGGGATCTTTCGACCGGTAGTTTCCGTTGTCATAAAGGAAGATGTCTCCGTTTGGGAGTTTCATTACGGCATGTTGACCATATTGATATTCAAAATTTTTGCCAACGGGGGTCAATATCTTTTCGATCAAATTCTCCGGCCAGTAGTCATTAGGATCAGATAAGATCCAAAGAACCTCTTTGGTATCTAAGTCTACCTTAAAGACCACATCTTGATGCCTAGCCGATACCAGAATGGAATTATCCTCCTCCACATACCAAACTGCGTTAATATGGAGCCAATCATGGGTATCGTCACCGTAAGTTGGGTCTGAACTGGGTTTTTGGGGATCGGGGCAAATATTGAAAATCTCCCGGCAATCAATCCGGTCTTTAACCAGGCCGGTTTCTCTATCAAGTATTACAATATAATCTTCTGTTGTATCACGACCTGCTTTTTCGGTTACCACTATAAAATCACCGTTGGGCATTTCCCTTACTTCATGATGAATTCCTGTACGAAGAAATTCGGTATATATTTTTCCCATCAAATCCATTTCATAAAAACTTGCATGATAATAAGGTGATTTTTCAAGTTTTTCAGATACGAGCTGAATGTGCCCATTTGCTAATCTTCTGATAGGTCCGACAACACCGGCATTTTTATCATCAAGATACCATCTTATATCTCCGTTAATATCTACGGCGAATGGTCTGTTTACTTCCGCAAAGGAGCCAACCATAAATGTCAACCCGTCTTCTACTTGACCCGGGACCGCTTTAAGCACATCAACATTCGGGAAATCAGATGGTAAAGGAGATGTCTCAATTATAAAACGTTTTGTTATAGTTTCACCTTTTTTGTAATCAATTTTTAATTTAACTTCATTATTTTTTCCTGCATATAATCCGTAGACCGGTATCTCGTGATGTTTAGTAAATGTCTTAAAATTATGAGAAATTGTAGAGTGAGAATTTTTACCCTTTACAGTAAGTTCAATTCGAGCCGGTTGTGGGGTATCAAACATGATTAAAGCAGTGAGGGGGGACCAGCCATACGGGTTAATTTTGACGAGAGGATTATCAAGATCATAGTCCCTCCCTTCAAACTCGGCGAGTATATCTCTTTCAATTTGTGCTTGGTTAACTAATCGATCGTCATTTGAAAAATCTGAAGCTGCTCCCCATGCAATACTTGCAAATAACATAAAGAGTATAATCGTTAGCATTGTTGCTACGCAAGCTTTTCTTTTCATGAAAACCCCTCCTTGTATCTAAAAGTTAAGTTTTTACAGAGCTGTCTTTTAAATTCACTCCTTTCATTACATCATATAATTATCAGGATGCTATCTAAGTTTCTGTTAACACAAGAACTACTAAAAATGTATCAAAATTACATGTAAAAAAATGTAATTTAAGTTACAATTAGTAAAAAAATTTATAATAAATATAAAAAATATTATTAGGTATTAAATGTAAGAGTAAATAAAATCATTACCCGCCAGGGAAGAAAATAAACCCTGTCCCTACCAAGGTCATTACCACGGCAGTGCAAGCTGCTTTTTTTTTAGCTGTCTTCATAGAATATTTCCAAAGTAGAGAGAATGAAGTGCGCATTTGGGAATGCGCATTTTGGGGCGACAGATAAATAAACTTGATTAACATCTGAACTGTCTCTTGGGCAAGGGAAGCAGTGAACTGGGCAAAGAATGTCAGGTATTTTCGTTGTTGATATAATATAATAACGAAAAGATATCTGATAGGAGGGTCATATTATGGATTATGAAGGGAAAATCCAAAATTCACTTAATTATATTGAAGATAATTTATGTGAAAAAATGAAATTAATTGAGATAGCGAAACAATCCTACTTCTCAGAATACTATTTTCATAAACTTTTTCGTAATATTGTTGGAACGACTGTTATGGACTATATTAGAAAGAGACGGCTTACGGAAGCGGCAAAAGACTTAGTTAAAACGAATGAGCAGATAACCGAGATAGCTTTTAAATATCAGTTTAGTTCAGGAGAGTCATTTTCCAGGGCCTTTAAAAGAATGTATGGGATGAGTCCCAGAAAATATAGAAATACCGCTGAAACTGAATATTCTCATAATAGACGTATGTATAGCAAATATGCCAAGAAGTCCTCCCGCTGTGGAGGGACAGTACTTTCTCTGGCAGCATAAATGATCTGATTGTCAAAAAGTGTATATAAAATAGCAGGGGTGATTATAGATGAGCCTGGTACCGGTTGTTATCGAACAAACAAATCGGGGAGAACGTTCGTATGATATTTATTCAAGATTATTGAATGACAGAATAATTGTCTTAAGTGAGACGGTGAATGATGCAACTGCAAGTTTAATTGTTGCTCAGCTGCTATTTTTAGAAGCCGCAGATCCGGATAAAGATATTAGTTTTTATATAAATAGCCCGGGAGGATCTATTACAGCAGGGTTTGCTGTTTATGATACAATGCAGTACATCAAGCCTGATGTGTCTACAATATGTGTAGGGTCTGCCGCCAGCATGGGGTCTTTCTTACTTGCGGCAGGTGCCAAGGGAAAACGCTTTGCCTTGCCGAACAGTGAAATACTAATACATCAACCCCTGGTTACCGGCGGGATACAGGGGCAGGCTACCGATATAAAGATACATGCAGATCAGTTGCTAAAAACCAAAAATAAAATAAATAGAATATATAGTGAGAAAACCGGACAGCCTTTAGCAAAGATTGCGAAGGATGTGGAAAGGGATTTTTATATGACGTCCGAAGAAGCAAAAGCATATGGATTAATTGATGAAATACTGGTAAGGAAATAGCAAAGGTTCATTATGATATCCTCAATTATGTCCGGCAATTTTAACAGACAGAAAAGACAAGTGCGATGCTTGTCTTTTTTTACATTTAAGGAAAGCCGGCTAACGAAAAGGACTGAGCAGTAAATATTAAAAGACGGGTTTTCGGAGGGAATCCTTATGCCAGGTTGTATCGGGAGATGATCATGATCGGAAAATACATTCCTTTTGCGGCCTAAAATCTATGAACGTGCTGTGCAGATCTGCACTTTTCCGTGATTTTCTGCACAAACTTAGATCACACTGCTTTAGATTTAATGACGGGTCATAATTGTGCTTTCTTGCACTTTTAACGGGGAACAGTCGCAATGGTGAAGTATTTTAAACGCACTTATACCGCCAATTTTCGTTCATAACCTGTGCTGATTGCCCTGGCATGAATATTGCATAATTATATTGCATAAAAACAAGGAGGTGCTGATATGACTTTAAAAACAAAAGAGGACTATGTTAAGTCCTTGCGTGCCATGGATTTTAAGCTTTATCTGTTTGGGGAAAAGGTGGAGAATATTGTGGACAATCCCATAGTCCGTCCGTCCATGAATTCGGTGGCCATGACTTACGAACTGGCCCATGACTCCCGGTATGAAGATCTGATGACGGCGACATCCAGTCTAACGGGCCGGAAAATCAACCGATTCTGTCATCTTCACCAAAGCCATGACGATCTGGTCAAGAAAGTTAAAATGCTGAGGCTGTTGGGACAAAAAACTGCTGCTTGCTTTCAGCGGTGTGTCGGAATGGATGCCATTAATGCCGTAGATAGCACTACTTTCGAAATGGATCAGAAATATAAAACGGAGTACCACAAGCGTTTTCGCAACTGGTTGGAGCAAATGCAGGAAAATGACTGGACGGTAGACGGTGCGATGACTGATCCTAAAGGCAACAGGGGGCTGTCCCCCTCCCGGCAGCAAGATCCTGATATGTATGTTCGTATTGTGAGTGAAAATAAGGAAGGTATCATAGTCAGGGGGGCAAAATGTCATCAGACAGGTGCTCTTAATTCTCATGAAATTTTGATTATGCCCACCATTGCTTTGGGGGAGGCTGATAAGGATTATGCTGTTTCCTTCGCGATTCCTGCCGACACGAAGGGAATTACTTATATTTATGGCCGTCAGTCCTGTGATACCAGAAAACTGGAGGGAGGGGAGATGGATCTGGGTAATGCCAAGTTCGGCGGGCATGAATCCCTGGTTATCCTGGAGGATGTTTTTGTTCCCTGGGAGCGGGTCTTTATGTGCAGGGAATATGATTTTGCCGGGCTTTTAGTGGAACGTTTCGCCGGCTACCACCGCCAGAGTTATGGCGGCTGTAAGGTAGGAGTGGGGGATGTTCTGATCGGTGCCGCCGCTCTGGCTGCCGATTATAACGGCGCCGGCAAAGCCAGTCATATCAAAGATAAGCTTATTGAAATGACCCACCTCAACGAGACTCTTTATGCCTGTGGGATCGCTTGCTCCTGCCAGGGCCGTCCTACCGCCACGGGAACCTATCTCATCGACCTCCTGCTGGCTAACGTATGCAAGCAGAACGTGACACGTTTTCCTTACGAGCTTGCCCGGCTGGCGGAAGATATTGCCGGGGGACTCATGGTTACCATGCCTTCGGAGAAAGACCTGAAAAGTCCGGAAATCGGTCATTATGTTGAGAAATATTTAAAAGGTGTTTTTGAAATATCTACCGAAGACCGTTTGCGCATTCTCCGCCTTATCGAAAACATAACTCTTGGGACCGCTGCCGTGGGCTACCGTACGGAATCCATGCACGGTGCCGGTTCGCCCCAGGCTCAACGCATCGTTATTTCCCGCCAGTCTAATCTGGAGAGTAAGAAAAAACTGGCTAAAACCATTGCCGGCATCAAAGAATAAGTAACCGGGGCCGGATAGTCCGTTGCTCAAATCCCCTTATTCCTCCGGCCCTTGGTTTATTTCAATATAATAAAAAACGGAGGAGGAGTGGGTTTATGAACTGGAAGGATATTTACGCAAGTAAGCTTACCACGGCTCAAGAAGCTCTTAAGGCGGTGCAGTCAGGTCAGCAAATTATTGTAGGTCATGCCTGCGGTGAGCCCCGGGTTTTGGTGGATGAGCTGGTAGCCCAGGCCGCAAGGCTGGAAGGCGTAAGGATTGTTCATATGGTTGCCATGGGAGAGGCAAAATACTGTATGCCCGGCATGGAGAAGCACTTTATCCATAATGCCCTTTTTGTGGGGGGGTCGACCCGTAAAGCCGTACAAGGAGGGCGCGCTGATTATACTCCCTGCTTCTTCTTTGAAATACCCCGTCTCTTTACCAACGGGGGACTGCCTGTTGATGTGGCCTTAATCCAGGTGTCTAAGCCTGATGACCATGGTTATTGTAGTTTCGGGGTATCTGTTGATTACACCAGGCCTGCAGCCCGTGCCGCCCGGGTGGTTATTGCCCAGGTAAACGATCAGATGCCCAGAACCCTGGGAGACTCTTTTATTCATGTCTCAGAAATGGATTATATTGTTGAAACATCCCTTCCCCTTATCGAACTGCCCCGGCCGAAAATCACCGCTATCGAGGAACAAATCGGCTATCATGTAGCGCAGTTAATAGAAGATGGTTCAACATTACAGCTGGGGATCGGCGCGATCCCCGATGCCGTTCTTTTATTTCTCCGGGATAAAAAGAATTTAGGTATCCATACGGAGATGTTTTCCGACGGGGTTGTTGATTTGGTAGAGGCAGGGGTGATCACCAATAAGGCCAAAGCCTATCATCCTGAAAAAATTGTGGCCAATTTCCTGATGGGGACGAAAAAACTTTATGATTTTGTCGATAACAATCCCATGGTTGAGATGTATTCCGTTGATTATACCAATGATCCCTTTGTTATTGCCAGAAACCCTAAGATGGTTTCCATCAATTCTGCTTTGCAGGTGGATCTGACAGGTCAGATTTGCGCCGATACGATTGGCAATAAACAGTATAGCGGTGTGGGAGGTCAGGTGGATTTTGTCCGGGGTGCCAGCCGTTCACCGGGAGGGAAATCCATTATAGCTTTGCCGTCCACGGCTAAAGGAGGCAGACTTTCCCGGATTGTGCCCCATCTTGATGAAGGGGCGGCAGTGACCACATCCCGTAATGACGTGCATTATGTCGTGACGGAATACGGCTCTGTCGATCTCCGGGGCAAAGATTTAACAGAGAGAGCCCGGGCTTTGATCGGAATTGCCCATCCTGATTTTCAGGAAGGGCTGAGGCAGTGCCTGAACCGGTAACTTCAAGCCGTCCGTCGGAGAAAAAAGTGATAAATAAACCGTGCAGTCCTGCAGCTGAGTTTTGCGGCAAGTTTAATCTAAAAACTTAAATACTATGACAGAAGGATGTTTTTGCCCTTTTAAATGAAAGGTTTTTAAAAGCCTGTGGAGAAATTACATAAAATATGAAATTTCCTTAATGGCGGGGTGGTATGATGAAAAACTATAATTTTTCAACTTCGAGTCCGGAGGTATTGACACTTCAAGGGCTAATCACCATCCTCGATTCAACTTATAACGGAATTATTGTTGTCAATAAAGAAGGGATTATCACTATCTGTAACAAATCGGCGGAGCGTGTCCTGCAAAAATCTGCCCGCAAAATTCTCAAGAGTCATATTAAGGAAATTCTTCCCAATACCTGTATTATGGAAGTTTTGGAAACAGGACAGCCCCAGATCGGTCAAAAATTTATTATCAATGACCGTCCTTATATAACGAACAGGACACCGCTGGTCAAGAATGGCGGGATAATCGGAGCAGTGGCTGTTTTTCAGGATATGTCCGATTTAGAATGCATCTCCCGGGAGCTTAAGACCGTCAAGGAGTTGAGCCGGGAGCTGGACGCGATCATTACCTCCTCCTATGACGGCATCTATGTTACCGACGGCCGGGGCAATACGACCAAGGTAAATAAGGCTTATGAAAGAATCACAGGGGTTCTGGGTTCCGAGGTAATCGGCAGAAATATGGAAGAATTGGTTAAAGCGGGTTTCTATGACCAGTCGGTAACCTTGCTCGTTCTGCAAAAAAGAAAGCCTGATACAATTATGCAGGAAATTAAGAAAACAGGAAAGCACGTTATTGTCACAGGCAATCCGATTTTTAACTCTGAGGGAGAGATCGTCTGTGTGGTGACAAATGTGCGGGATATTACCGAGCTGAATAATCTGAAGAACCAGCTGGAGATGACCAAAAACCTTTCCAATCGCTATTACTCTGAACTGCAGCATTTACGAAGTCAGCAGATGCATTTAGAGGGAATGATTGTCGTCAGTCCGGAAATGAAAAATATTATTGAAAAAGTTAAGCGGGTCAGCCAGGTTGAATCTACAGTTTTAATTCAGGGGGAATCCGGCGTCGGCAAAGAAAATATCGCCAAACTGGTTCACCGTTTCAGCCCAAGGGCTGAGGGGCCTTTCATAAAAATTAATTGTGGTGCAATTCCGGAAAATCTTATGGAATCAGAGCTTTTCGGCTATGAAGGCGGGGCTTTCACCGGGGCCAAAAAGGGCGGCAAGCCGGGTCTGGTCGAACTGGCCAACGGGGGGACCTTTTTCATTGATGAAATAGGCGAACTCCCTCTGGCTATGCAGGTGAAATTGCTGCGTCTTATTCAGGAAAGAGAATTTATCCCCATCGGTTCTTCCGGGATTCAAAGGGTCAATGTCCGTTTCGTTGCTGCGACCAATAAAAATTTGGAAAAAATGGTTTTGGAAAAAAGTTTCCGGGAAGATTTGTTTTACCGCCTTAATGTCGTACCTATTCATATTCCCCCGCTACGTGAACGTAAAAGCGATTTGCTTCCTCTTATTAATCATTTTGTCAAGCATTTTACCGATTTGTACCGGTTAAACAAGAAACTGAGTCCGGAGGCCCTGGCGATGCTGATGAATTATTCCTGGCCCGGCAACATCCGGGAACTGGAAAATACCGTGGAGCAGTTTATCGTAATGGCTTCCGGTTCAGAGATTACTGTTGAGGATATCCCTGCATCGATCAGGGATAAACTTCCCCGTACCTTGGAAATAAATAAACCTCTGGAGTCCACTCTGGCCAAAGTTGAAAAAGAAATAATTTCTAAGGCTTTGGAACATCATCAAAATATGGAAAAGACTGCCGAGTCCCTGGGCATACACAGGACTACCCTCTTACGTAAGGCCAGAAAATATGGCATTTGTATCAGCTATGATCAAAACGTATGAATTATTTTTGAGGTGAGGAGATAGAAAACTGGGGGGACAATGAAAAGAATTGGTATAAAATACTGTGGCAATTGTAATCCCTGGATTGACAGTGACGAAATTGTGAAAACCCTGCAGAATCAGTTGAAGGACGGATATGCTTTAGTTCCCTGGGATGCCGGGGATATCCGGCTGATTCTTATTATGAGCGGTTGTCCTGCCGATTGCGCCCAAAGACCTGACTTTCACGGGCCTGTGATCCATGTGGCCGGATACTATATCGATAATATTCTTTATGATCAAAACAGCTTTTTTCAGACATTGCCACAAAGAATAAAAGATAACTTGGGGTAGAATCGTAAGGGCAAACTGGTCCTAAAATGTTTTTCTGTGCACAGTTGCACATTTGCTGTGCATTTTTGAAATCACCCGCTGCCGGGAAAAACCGGTAATTGTAGCAAAGCAGTGTGCAGTAGCGCACTCTTGTATTCTTCCGGAAAAATTATTAAGATCGTCAGACAGGCTGCCGGGACGTTTAAAAAATTGGCATAATTATTGCAATTAAACTGTAATAAGGAAATGGCCTGATTGGTTAATGCGGCAGGACGGATGAATAACCGATACCAATATGGCCGATATTTTTCTAATAGTAAAAAATAAAAGGAGGTCATCAACGATTATGAAATTATATGGTTTTGAAAGCGGTGTCTTAAAAAGTCAAAAACAGTACTTTACTGCCGGAAGAGGTGTAGGCCAGCCTTTTAACGTACCGGTACCGTTCTTTTTAATTGAGCATCCCGGGGGATATGTGCTTTTTGACACCGGTAATGCCCTGGAAGTAACACAAGATAAGCATAAGCACTGGGGAGATGCTGTTGCTGCTTACGATCCGGTCATGACTGAAGAGCAATGGGTAGTTAATGCGATTAAAAAGATCGGTGTAGGGCCTGAAGACATTAAGTATGTTATCCTTTCTCATTTGCACCTGGACCATGCCGGCGGTGTCGGACATTTTCCCAATGCCAAATATATTGTGCAGCGGGAAGAACTGCATTTTGCCTATGTTCCTGATTATTACATGAAGTCTGCTTATATCCGTGCCGATTTCGATAAAGATGTTAACTGGTTTATACTGGAGGGCTGGCAAGATCATAAGTTTGATGTATTCGGAGACGGCAAGCTCATCATCTATTTTACTCCCGGCCATACTCCCGGTCACCAGTCCTTACTCATTAATCTGGAAAAAACGGGACCGGTGTTCCTTAGCGCCGATTCCTGCTATACAACGGAAAATCTTAACGAAGACTGCCTGTCCGGACTTGTTACCTTGCCAAGACAGGCAGTACAGTCTGTCCGGACCATGCGAAACCTCAGGGATCAAGGAGTAAAAATTATCACCGGCCATGATCCTGAAGCCTGGAAAGAATTTAAACAGGCTCCGGCATTTTATGAATAGATAATGATACTTAATAAATTATTTAGCTGAAAGAGGGAGGTCAAACAAAGGGAAAATTCCTTTTTGCGACCTCCCTTTTGCTTTTCCTATAGCTGGAAAGTTACTCGACAGTGTTAAACAGGAGCCAAAAATAAGCTTATGTAAATAGTTTCCTAAGAAAAGGAGAATATCCGGCTCAAGAAGACGGCAGGATAGGAGAGCTTCAAAGCTGCCGATAAAAATGGACAAAAAACTAAAATAAAAGTTCCTTTAAACTGATGTTTTAAAGGAACTTTTTATTTGGGCAGGGACCTTTTTCGTTAAGGCCAAGTCTATTCCCGGAGATGAAAAGAGAGAAGTAAACCTTTCTTATTGGAAGAGCCGGATAGGGGGTAGGCATTAGTATCAACTTAATTTCACCAGTCATATAATATCATGAAGAATTAAAATCAAAGAAAAGGATGAATGCTTTGTTGGAACATAATAAAAAAACAAATATTGCCGGTTTTAACCTTACCAGACAAAACGTTATTCTTTCGCCAGAGTTGACAGAATGTTTTTTGCGAGTTGTCGAAAAAGGGGTTTTTATACTTGGTGAAAACGTGACGGCTTTGGAAGACCAAATAGCTGCTTTTTGCCGGGTAAATCATGGTATAGGGGTGGCCAGCGGTACCGATGCTCTTGTGATATCTTTAGTTGCCAATGAAATAGGCCCGGGGGACGAAGTGATTACAACCCCTTTCACTTTTTTCGCTACAACAGGGTCAATAATTAGAGTGGGAGCTAAACCTGTTTTTGTTGATATAGACCCGGAAACCTGGAATATTGACACGAATTTGCTGGAGGAAAAAATAACCCCCCGGACAAAGGCCATCGTCCCTGTTCATCTCTACGGTTGTCCCGCTGAAATGAATATGATCACTCAAATTGCACAGAAATATGGACTTAGAATTATTGAGGATGCGGCCCAGGCTTTAGGAGCTAAATACCGTGAACAAATGGTCGGTACTTGCGGAGATGCCGGGTGCTTTAGCTTTTTTCCAACCAAGAATCTGGGGTCTTTTGGTGATGGGGGAATGATTGTTACCGGAGATGCTGAAATTGCCGAGCGTATAAAAAGGCTGAGGGTTCATGGAGCGACGAGCAAGTACTGTCACGATATCCTTGGCTATAACAGTAGATTAGATGAACTGCAAGCAGCTATTCTTAATGTTAAATGCAAATATATTGAACAATGGACCCAGCGGCGCCGGGAGATTGCTAATTTATATACTAAACTGTTCCAAGATGCAATTAATACAGGTAAGTTAATGATAAAACTACCGCAAGAGCCGGATTATGGGTACCATGTCTATCACCAGTATACGATCCAAACCGACCGGCGTAACCGGTTACAAGAATATCTGCATAACTGGGGAATCGGTTCTACTGTATATTACCCTATTCCCATGCATCTGCAGAAAGTATGTTCTTTTCTCGGGTACGATACAGGAGATTTTCCGGTGGCTGAAGCCGCTTGTAATGAAGTTTTATCTTTACCAATGTTCCCGGAACTGACGGATGGTGAAGCGGAGGTTGTGGTAGAGAAAATAGTAAAATTTTTTGCAACATAGATTGAATTTTATAAAGTTTGACCTTGATAAGTCTGACAGAAAGTGAAGGTGAAAAAAGAGTGGGAGATATTTTAAAGGAGAAAATTTTAAATAAAAAAGCCCGCATTTGTGTAGTTGGCTTAGGCTATGTAGGTATGCCGCTAGCAGTGGAGACAGCCAAGGCGGGTTTCTCTGTTATCGGTGTTGATAAAAATATAAACCGTGTTCAGGAATTTAATAACGGAGAAGATTACATTTCGTGTACAGATGAAGAGGAATTCAAAGAACTGATTAAATCGGGGCGGCTTAAGGCGGTAAACAATTTTTCCATCGTGAAAGATATGGATGTCATTATCATTTGTGTGCCCACGGCTTTAAGCAAAAATTTGGTTCCGGACCTTCAGCATATTCAAAATGCAACCCGGGAGATTGCCGATAATTTAAGGAGAGACCAGTTAATCTGTGTTGAATCTACTATTTACCCGGGGACAACGGAAGAAATAATTCTTCCTGTTTTGGAAGCTTCGGGTCTAAAGGTAGAAAAAGATTTTTATTTATGTCATTCTCCTGAGAGAATAGATCCGGGTAATCAGTCTTATACAACGAAAAATATCAATAAAATTGTAGGCGGAGTAGGTCCTGAATCCCTGGCCAGGGGGGAGATATTTTATAAGCAAATCATTGAGCAGGTAATTTCCGTTTCCGGTGCTAAAGTCGCTGAATTAGCTAAAGTTCATGAAAATACCTTCCGGGCCGTCAATATTGCTTTAGTTAACGAATTGGCTTTGTTATGTGATAAAATGAGTATTAATGTGTGGGAAGTGCTGGATGCGGCTTTCACCAAGCCCTTCGGTATTATGCCTTTTTACCCGGGCCCCGGCGTCGGCGGACATTGCATTCCTGTTGATCCTCATTATTTAGAATGGAAAGCCCGGGAATATAATTTTATCACCAGATTTATCGGCATTGCCGGGGATATCAACAGGAGAATGCCTGAATTTGTCAGAGAAAAAGTACTGCGGGCCTTGAATGAAATGGGTATAGCGCCTTCCAGGTCCAGGATACTTATTTTGGGTATGGCATACAAAAAGGATACCGGTGACTATCGGGAGACACCTGTTATTCCTATAGTAGAATTGCTGCTGAGCGATGGTGCTGATATCATTTATCATGATCCTTATGTAAATGAAATAGAAATCGCATCAAAATTGTTTAAGTCGGCAGCTCTTAGTGAAGAAACTGTTCAACAGGCAGATGTGGTCTTAATTACTACTGAGCATTCAGGAATTGATTATCACTGGCTTGTAAAAAGAGCACAAAAGATTATTGATGCGAGGAATGCAACGAAAGGAATTCCCGGACGGGAAGAAAAAGTAATTCTTATTTAAAAATATAAAGCAATTCCTATAGAAATATTAGGAATTGCTTTTTTAATGCGGTTTGCATCAACAATTATTTGCCGGTTATAATTTACTTTAACTAAATTTGTCCGGTTTTTTTAGATTGTATCGATAACCAGATAAGGCGGGTTACTTTCCAGGTGCTTAATATTTTGATTTTTGAATCTGATATAAATACCATGGTTATTTTTCCGCTTCAAGCGCCATTTGGGGTGCAGGTTTGTTACATTTATATTCAGTGTATCCTGTTTCGGGGGACAGCTTATCAGCTGCAGTAAACCGGAGCGGGTAGGTGTGCTGCCTTTTTTCAGTGATTTTTCGCTCCACCGGGAAGTAATTTCTTTGACATAGACATTGGTTGATGTTGCATAACCCGGAAGCGGAATATAGAGAAACATAGAAGTAACGTCCATGTCACGGGGGATAACTGAAAGATTAAAAGCGAGAAACAGTTTATCCTTTTTTATAAAAAGCCTGTTGGGCAGAAAAAACATTTTTTTCTCCAAAGAATTCAAGCTGTGCTACCTCCTTTTCCTGACCGGAGAGAATATTATAATATTTTCTTTATCTTATGCCCATGGTTCGATATGGATAATCTTAAATCGGCTAACTCTGTAAGATGTGGTCATAAATTTTAATTAACTGGGCAATTACGTAACGGCCTTCATGATGCTTTTCCGCATAGCGGCGGCCGGCTTTTCCCAACTCGTAACGTCTTGCCGGGTCTTTAAGCAGTTTTTTTAATTGATCATATAAAGTATCGGGATTGGCCGAAACGATTGGCAAATCACGGAAACAAGTTTTTCTCAGGTCCGGGCGTATATAACAAATCACCGGTTTGCCTAAAGCCATCCCTTCAACACTTACGTTTCCATAAGCACCGCATAATATTTGGTCAATAATGATATCTGCCTGCCGATAATACTTTAACGTTTCTTCATGGCTTTTTCCTTCGATATTTATATAATGTAAAGGCTGTTCTTTTTTTAACTGTGCAATTATTTTCTCAATAATATCGGATCCTTTAAATTGTCTGTGAGTCGGCGCATGAACAATAACCGGGCATTTGGTTGTCTTGTGAGGATAAGCAGGCTGTAACAGGTTAGTATCAATGAGCCGGGGTAATACATAGACCGGTTTTCCTTTTTCCTGATAGTAATCAACCACATATGGATACAGTTCATAGTCTTGAACAATGGCTGCATGCATTGTATCGGCAAACAGTTTTAAATTTTTAACCATTTGCACATCGTGAAAAGAATTTTCCGCATTAACATAAGGGTTAGTGTAATTTCTTCCTCTTCTGGCCAGGGTTCGGAAGCGGACATCATTACCGCGATGATGCATGAGCATTTTTTTGCCGGCTTCTTTGATCATATGAATATCCCGGTGATCTTCGATAATTGAGCAGCTATTATGAAAGTGAAAGATATCATAGTAGTCAATGAATTTTTCGAGGACTTTTATTAATTCATAAGCTTCTGTCTGAAAGACTTTTTGATATTTCAAGTAGGTATCAAAATAATTAAATCCGCTGGCTTTATAGCCTGATTTTCTTAAAAACTCACAGATAAGTCCTACTTGACCTGCAATTTCCAATGGAGTATGCAGCACTTTAAAGTTGGAAGAAAACATGGATTTTACCTCCAATTTTATAAGAGTTGTTGGTAGATCCTGCAAAGTTGATCTGTGACTACACCTATTTCGTGATGTTTCATAACATACTCCCGGCCGGCCCGCCCTAACTGAGCCCGGCGTGCAGGATTATTGATGAGTCCCGCCAATACTTCAGAAAGTGTTTCCGGCTTAGCATTTACAATAGGTAAATCTGCAGGCAAATGATTTTTTACATCTTCCCTGATAAAGGCAACCACCACTTTGCCCATAGCCATAGCTTCGACGCTGAGCATCCCATAGGTACCGCAAAGCAGCTGGTCAATTACAATATCAGCTTCCAGGTAAGCTTTGATGGCTGCGTCATGGCTCATTTTCTCTACAGTTTGATAGATGAAAGCTGTTTGGGGCTGTAATTTGGCGACTGCTTCTTCCACATAGGCCGTCCCCTTAAAAGCCCGGTTTGTGGGGGCATGAATCACCTTGGGAATTTGTCTGCCGGGATCAGGATAGGCTACCGGGAAGTTACCGACATTGCAGGCCAGGGGAAGAATATGAACGTTTTTATAATAATCCTTTACATAAAGGTAGACCTCATAATCTTGAACGATGGCCGTATCGATATACTTTGCTAAAAGAAATAACCTTTTATGAATTTCACTGTCCCTTAAATAACTGGTTGGCAGAGAGTAAGGGTTGAGTTTTTTCACTTTAAGCTTACTGCGGACATCATTTCCCCAGTGATGCATAACCATTTTCGTCTTCATCTTATGAAAATGGGCCAGGTCGGCATATTCCAAGAGCAGGGTATTCCCGTTATGAAAATGGATAATGTCACTGTATTTAGCTAAAGTATTAATAAGTTTAGCTAGTTCGTAGGCATCAGTATTCAATATTTTGCCGCTATAATTAAGAAAACTGTTGAACCAATTATAACCGCTTGCGTGATGTCCTTTTGCCCGTAAACCTTCACAAAGAATGCCTATTTGGCCTGCAATCTCTGTTGGTGCATGAACAATCTGCATGATCACCGACTCCTTAATCTTCTCGGAAACTTATTCATAACATTTTCTATCGTTACATATGTTGTAAAGAGGAACATGTGAGGAGGGATTTCCGTGACACTTAGTTATTTATCCCCTACCCAGCTTAATATCAAAAATCATCTGGCCATGCTGCCCTGCGGAGATTTAACGGATAATAAAATTATGAATTGGACCGGTATAGAGCTAGAACCATATATCTCCTATATTTTACAGGGGAAAAGCATTGATACGATGTTTGGAGGATTGATTTTTAATCCGATCAGCACCAGGGAAAACCGTTATATTTATCCGTTATACGCAAGTTTTGGAGACCTAGCCGATAAAGTCGATTGGCAATTAGTTATTGATAATTTGTTTGCCATGAATGTTAATCTTCAGGCAGTTTCTTTATTCAAGCGAAATATTGATATCTGGGTTGCCTTACCTTATCCCCTGGCTTATCAGGATAACTTTGGTGAAATAAAGGGGAAAAACTTAAACTTTGCAGATGACGGCGATAGAGCACTGGCTTTAACGTGGTGGATCGAAAATTTTCTTGATCGCTGGAATAAAGAAACTTCTTTACACACTACCCTTGCTTTCAAGGGGTTTATGTGGCAAAGAGAAGCAATTATTGAACAAGATGTTACCTTGGTCAAAAAAATTAACATGTATATTCACCAGCGGCATTTATTAACGATGTGGTTACCCAATTATGGTTCCGCCAGAATACTGGACTGGCAAAGTTTAGGATTTGATGTAACATGCATTAATCCTAATTATTACGGAAATACAAATCATGATTACCAGTGGATTAATCATGCCGCGGCCTTTGCCCAGTATTATCATACCGGCATGCAGATTTATAATGGTAAGGGAATTATTTTCAATGATCATCATCTGCTGGATTATTTAAATTTAGGTCTGCCCCAATATAATAAATACATGACCAATTGTGTGCTGGTCTATCAGTTCCCCAATCAGAACTTACAAAAAATATATGCAAAAAATGTAGTGGATTATATCAGATTGTACAGTTATACCAAAGGGATATATATGAAGGTTTCCTATCCGGGAATACCTTATTAGGAATGCTTACGTAATGACTCCTCCTCCAAGGCAGGAGTTATTTTTACGCTTTAGGATAACTGAGCATAAATAGCCAGCAATTTATCGGTCACGATATCCCGGGCATGATATTTCTCTACATACTTTCTGCCCCGGATTCCTAAATTGTTCCTCTCTACAGGATTTTCTAATAACATTTCTATTTTTTCCTTGACATTATCAGGATTGCCATTGACTACCGGCAGTTCAGCAGGAAATTTGCTTACCAGGTCAGGGCGGATGAATACGATTACCGGTTTTCCCAAGGCCATAGATTCGACGCTTAAGAGACCATATGAACCGCAAAGGACCTGGTCTACAATGATATCGGCTTCTTGATAAAGCCTGATTACCTGAGCATGACTCATTTTTTCTATGCGTTGATAATCAAAGTCGTGCGTTTTCTTCAATTGGTCAATTGCTCTTTCTATAGCAGCCGTACCTTTAAAATCAGGATTAGTTGGTGCATGTAAAATGAGCGGCCGTTTCTTTTCTATGCGGGGATAAACCGGCAGAAAGTCCCGGAGATCAATAGCCAGCGGTAATACATGAACTTTTTGGTAATAAGGTGCTACATAAGGCAGGACCTCATAATCCTGAACGATGGCTTCAGGAATATATTTGGATATTTTTAGTAAACTCCGGAGAATTTCTACATTAGGAGGAGAATCTCCCGTATAAACATAAGGGTTATTCTGCCGGGCTATGCCATGAAAGCGGACATCATTTCCCCAATGATGCATAATCATTTTTTTTCCTTTTTTTCTTAATAATTTTAAATCCTTCGCTGTTGTCCAGATAGACGTTCCGTAGTGGTAATGGAATATATCATAAAAATTGGCAATATGCTTGAACTGTTTTTTTATTTTTGAGACATTTGTATTGATGAGGTGATCCTGATAACCTAAATAAGAATGAAAGGTATTATATCCTGCAGCTATGTGGCCTCTTTTTTTCAAAGCTCCGCATAAGATTCCCATTTGTCCTGCTATCTCAATAATCCCTTGAAAAACCTTCATCAATTTTCAGCCTCCTTCAACCACCGAAAAGTCTTTTCCAATCCCTCCGCAAGGGAATAGTTAACCTGCCAGTGCAGTTCATTTTGAATTTTTGTAGCATCTATATTACGCCTTTGTACGATATCCACCGGCCGTTTCGGTCTGAATTCTAATAAACCTTCCGTAAATCCCGTAATTTGTTTGATTTCCCGGGCCAGTTCGGTTATCGATGTTTCCTGACCGGTTCCTACATTGTATACCCGGCCGATTCCTTCCTTTTTTACCGCGGCCAGCACAATTGCTTCCAGTGCATCATCAATAAAGGTAAAATCCCGTGTTTGCTGTCCGTCTCCATAAATGATGAGAGGATCTTTTTTTTTGATCGCTTCGAAAAATTTGGCGATTACGCCGCAATAGGGATTGGAAGGTGTTTGTCCCGGTCCAAAAACATTAGACAAACGTAAAACCGTAACCGGAAGCTGGTACATATGGTGATATACAGCGCAGTAATGTTCGGTAGAAAATTTACTTGCCGCATAAGGCAGTCTGATTTTATAATAGTTTTCTGTTGTAGGGATGAGATCTGCATCACTATAGACAGAAGTTGTTGAGGTATACACAAATCCTTTTAAATTTGGACAGTTCTCATAAGCAGTCTGGAGCAGCAAGTATCCGCCATAGAGATTCGTATGAAAATCCCCTGCCAGGTTATCAATAGATTTTAATAAATTGGAACAAGCTAAGTGAAAAATATATTCTACTTTGGGTATAACTTGGCGGAGTATTTCTTTATTGGTTATGCTGTCTTGCAAAAAGGTGATTTTAGGGGAAAGAGGTATGGCTTCCCTCAGTCCCGTTGATAAATCATCAATCACATAAATGTGCCGGCAATTAGGAAGAATTTTCTTAATGAGCTGTGAACCTATAAAACCTGCACCACCGGTTACTAATACATTGCTAAATATCAAAACAATTCTCTCCCTCTATCAGATCTTTCCTTGCTTTTGTTTTAAGAGTTGCTCTGTTTTTGGCCAGACTTCTGCCAGTTGCTGGAGGTAGGTATAGTTTTCCAGTACTTTTTGACGTGCATTATGTCCGATTTCATATCTAAGTTCCGGCCGGTTAAGATAATAATTCACCAATTCAAGGGTTTCGGCAGGTGAACTGGTTAAAACAAGCTCCTTTTTATCTGTGAACATCTCTGTAAGAGCCTGTATTCTGCTGGCAAGCATAAAAGCTCCTGTCCCTAATATTTCAAAAGTGCGCTGAGTAACTTGATCTTCAGCATTTTGCACACCTAAGACAATTTTAGAGGAGCGATAAATATCCGCAGTCTTTTTATACAGGGCATGACCTTGCAGCCACTCCGGAGGCACGGTCTGCCCGAACTCTTTTTTGAGCAAGGCTTCATTGCTACGCCAGCCATAGCCCCAAACATGAGTTTTTTGACCTGCTTCAATAAGGGGAAAAAGTAAATGCCGGAGGCTGTCAAAACGATATGTTTTTTTAAAAAGATGTGTTGCACCAATGAAAGAAATATCATATATCTCTTTTGCTGTTTTTTTCTTTTCCGGAAATATCCGGGGATTAAAAGCAAAATTAAAATAAATGGCAGGTATGCCTAGTTTTTCATATTCACCAATGCACCGGGGATGAATTGTCCACACCAGGTCCGGTTTAGCACGTTGAATATAGGGGAGTGACCAGCTTGTATGGTTAATTAGGTCCTCTGTTGCCCAGTAAACATGGAAAAGATTATATTTTTTGCATAATATAGGAATTTTATCGGCAAACCGGAAAAAAAGGGGGCGGTTATATCCGACGGTAATGAGAACATCCGGTTTAAAATAAGCAATCCCCGCTTCCACTTCCTCAGGCAGCCAGGATGACTGGTAAGTTATTTTATGACCTAGCTGGGCTAATGAATCTCCTAGACTATTGATGCAATAACTACGATGATCAAGAAAAAAAAATTTATAAGTTTGCATATATCCTCTCTCCTTCGGAAGGGTGGTAATTTTTAGATGACAAGATGTTTCCCTCATCTAGCTGCAAGGGAGACTGTGTTTTAGGATACCAGCCAGCTGACAGGCTCCGGGAAAAGCACAAAAGCACCGGCTGAGTTACTTAGAAGGTATGATGCTTTTGTTCGCGATTACATAAATAGATTGCTTCGATTAATTCTAAAGATTTTCTGCCTTCACGGCCGTCAACCAAGGGTTTCTTCCCATTGGCAATGGAATCCAGTACATCCTGATAATAGGTGCTATGCCCAAAACCATATACTGAATCGGGATAAGTGGAAAATTTATCGGCTTTTTCATCTGCTGCGTCATAATCGCTGAATTCCCAATGGAGTATTTCATTAACGGCAATACCTCCGATCCGTACGGTTCCCTTTTCCCCGATGATGGTGATGGAGCCTTCCAGATTTTTCGGGTAAGTCAGCATGGTCACATTAATAGAAGCGATACATCCTGATTGAAATCTAAGAATGGCAGTACCGGTATCTTCAGCTTCAATATTTCTAGCCAGCGTAGCTGTCTGCGCATCTACCGAATGTACAGGTCCGCCGAACCATTGGACGAGGTCTACATAGTGGGAGGCTTGGTTACAGAAAGCTCCCCCGTCTAAAGCCCAGGTCCCCCGCCATTCTGCCTGGTCATAATATGCTTGAGGCCGTGACCAGAATACGTTGGCAACAATCATATAAAGCTTTCCGAAACGGCCGCTGTCGATGGCTTTTCTCACCATTTGAATGGCAGGATTTAAGCGATTTTGCATTACGACGAAAAGATGCACGCCATTTTGGTCACAGGCTTTGATTAACTTATCTGCATCTGTCAGCCTCACTCCCATAGGTTTTTCCGTAAGTATATGTTTTTGATAATTAGCAGCCATGATTCCGTGTTCCGGATGTAACCCGGAGGGAGTACAAATACTTATCAGATCGATATCTTTCTGCTTCAGCAGTTCTTCATAATTGCCGGTCCAAAAAGGAATATTATATTTTTCAGCAGAGTTTTTAGCCCGCTCTGCTACAATGTCACAGCAGCCGGCAATTTTAGCACCGGGCAGCTTGCTGATTACTTCGAAATGAGTCTTAGAAATTCTGCCACAACCAATAAGACCAATCTGCACAATGATCACATCCCTGTTTCTTTGACTACATTGTCCGCAGTCATTTCATATTGATATCCGCAAGCCGGGCATGTTGCCTGTTTATTCTGAAACACTAATTTTTCACCGCACCTGCAGACCCAGCCGACCAATTTGGCCGGTACTCCATATACCATGCTGAAATCAGGTGTGTCTTTCGTAACTACTGCTCCGGCCCCGACTAGTGCGTATCTGCCGATGGTATTACCGCAGACTATTGTGGCATTAGCGCCGATGGAGGCACCTTGTTTAACTAAAGTCTGTTTATATTCATCTTTCCGTTCAATAAAACTTCGGGGATTAATAACATTGGTAAATACCATGGATGGTCCTAAAAAAACCTCATCTTCACAGATCACACCGGAAAAAATTGCGACATTATTTTGCACCTTAACATGATTTCCCAGGACAACCCCCGACCCAATGAAGACATTCTGACCGATATTGCAGTTTTGACCAATAACCGCATTCTTCATAATATGGGAAAAATGCCAAATCTTTGTATCAGCTCCAATCCGGCATGGTTCATCTATAAATGAAGAAGGGTGGACTGAATATTTTAACATGGGAACAACGCCTCACTTTAAAACTTGTTCATTTTATTTCTATTGCTATACTATGACAGGTATAAAATAAAGGTTCATAGTTCGCGCCGGTTCAAAGGGTGCTCTTAATTAGGAGAACTTTGCCGTGCTAAATAGCAGGCATAATCTAAAGGTAAACCAAATATCTGCCGGCAGGCTTCGGGCTGCGCATCTCTATAAGCCATGCTGCTGGGTCTGCTGTTGGCTTCGAATAACCAGAGTTTACCTTCTCTGTCTAAGGCAACGTCCAGGCCGATTTCGCCTAAGTTACCGAAAAAATTTTCCAAAGCCTGAACGGTCTGTAAAGTAAAGGTGGTTATTATTTCCCAGGAAAGCTTAGGATGGAGCAGTCTTTCACCAGGTACAGTAAAGACATCCCTGGCTCCGGCGGCAAAGTTGGTTACGATAGCCCCGGGTTTGGCGATACGGAAGTTTAAGGCTGAAATAATCCAGTTATTATTGATGTTTTTCTGCACTAAAATGCGCATATCAAAGGGTGAGTCATCTATGTGGGCCAGTAAGATTCCCTGTTGCAAAATAAGGTACTCGCCCAGGGTTTTGTGCAAAAAGGAACCAAGTTTTTCCAAATCATTGAATTTCCGGCTTTTTATCACACTGCCTCCGGTTTTACAGAGGTAAGCGTTATCTTCTTTTTCTACCCGGTAAACCTGACGTCCGCTCCGGCCATAGTTGCCTTTAATAAAGACGTATTTATATTTCTCCAGGAATTCTGCCAACTTTGGAGCTGCAAAGAGGGTAGTTTCCGGGAGGTAATTTAGAGTTTTCGGCAAAGATTTTAGAGCTTGATAAGTTTCCCACTTACCAAAAGTCCGGGTTGTATTAATCCACTGAATGTTTTGTACATTACCTTTATTAGGAAAACTTGCGATGGTTTTGAGTCCGGGATAGGACCCTCTGTCATGGATGATCCGGGGAACAGGCACGATTTTTTTGACCCAGTTATAGTCGCTGGGATTGAGGCAATAGGCCTCAACGGAATTATTCTCCCAATCTACCTTCTTTAAACGAAAACAATAAAAAAGGATGCCCTTTTCCAGAGCGAGGAGTGCTCTTTTTTTAAGCGAATCGCTTTTTGTAATATTTTCCCAGGTATTCTGGGATACGGTTAAACCCAGTGCAGGACCTAAAATCAGCTTCTGATCTAAGCGCAAAATCAGCCTTAAAGGCTCACCCTGGTAAAAGGGCAAATCATTTAGTGCTGCTTTGGACAAATACATAGCAGTAGGAGAAGCATAAATATTCTGCAGTGCTGTCTTTACCGGCAATTCTGTAACTCCGATGCGTAAGGTTAGCTCTTTGCGCGGGGTAAGATTTAACATCTTGAGCTGATAATTGTTTAGAAAAAGCAGCTTCTTTCTTGTTTCCTGGGGTAAAGCTTCTAAAGTAAAGAATTTATGCTCAGGCTCAATTTCCTGAAGTTTAGCATTTTTCATGTGAGAGCCCACTTTTCTTGTTCCATAAATTTGTCTTCCTTTACAGTAAAGTAGTCCATACTATATAAAATTCGGAATTAAGATATTTTGTGATTATGAAAGGCAGGTTGGTAAAAATAAAGGGTGCTTCCTTGGCCCGGTCCCAGGAACACCCTTTATTTTGTAACAAAATTCATAGATAGCCCATAACTTATAATTAGATGTAAGCTCTATTTTAATGATCAGAAACAAAGTTAAATATTAAGAAATAATGGAGGAAAACAGCTTGTGTGCACCGTTAGTCACGATTGGAATCATTAATTATAACTGCCGAAAATTCTTAGAAAATTGTCTTAACTCATTTCTTAATCAGTCATATAAAAATATGGAGATTATTATTATTGATGACTGTTCCACCGATGGATCTGTTGATTTTCTGCAAAAATTGGAGGAGAAAACCGAAAATATACGCTGTATCTACCATCAGGTGAACAGCGGAAGTCCTGTGCAGGGTATTCAAGAAATAATCAAAGAAGCCAAGGGAAAATATTTTCAATGGATTGCATCAGATGACTATGTAGAAGGCAATTTAATGCAAGAATTTGTAGATTATCTGGAAGAAACGGGACAAGATTATGTTTATTGTAATTTTAATATTGTCAATGAGAATAATGCTGTAACGGCGTACTGGAATTATACCGTGCCTACCCTGGAAGAAATGGTTTATAAAATTTTCACAAGGTGTTCCGGCATAATCCCGATGAACGGCCTTTACAAAACGGAGTTTTTCCGCAGGAATGAAATTACCTGGAGTATCTACAGGGATAATGAATATTCCAGCGATACCATCAACTCGCTGTATTTTGCTAAACATGGGTTGAAATATGGCCTGGTGAATAAAAGTCTGCTTAATTACCGAGTGCATAGTGATAATTATTCTCATAAAATTGAGAGGAGAATCAAGACCTCCGTAACAGTATACGACTTTATCATCAAGAACTTTAATGAAGAAATATATTTTCCTCGTATTCCCTGGATTAATTGTGAATACCGGGAACAGCTAAAAAGCTATACAATTGCAGCGTTTTATTATGATAAAATCCAAAGCTATCTGCGCTTGGAAGGCCTGCCGTATTACATAAAATCCACGATAACCACAGAATATCTTCAAGATTCCCTGCAGGTTTTCGTTGCGGAAGGCCTGCAGCATATCCAAACAGGATTGACCCAGGGCGAGGCTTTAAAAAGTGAATTAACTCAATTACAAGAAAAATATAAAAGTATTTTTTAGTTGGACCATGAAAGGAAGATCAGCTATGCTAAAGCGGGTTTATGAGCTGCTTTTAGAAGAAAAAGCAGTTAAGGACAATGATGATATGTCTGTGTTAAGAGCGAAAGACATCTTTTTATTCGGAGCAGGAGGTATAGGATATATTACCGGCAGAATTTTAACGGATAAAGGATATAAAGTGTGTTGCTTCATTGATGATGATCAGGCTAAACAAGGAACAGAGCTTAACGGGATTAAGATTTTGGGGCTGCAGGATGTCGACTGCACTCCGGAATCTGTTATCCTCATATGTACCCCTAATCCAATGAATATACGGCATAAACTCTTAGGCCTGGGGTATGAAAATGTTGCATATTTACCGGTAATGATGCTGGAAAACAGTTTTTATGATACCTCATTAATCGCAAAGGAGAGCCGAAAGTTAGCCCAAGTATATGACCTGCTGGCCGATGAGTTTTCAAAGCTGGTATTCAGTAATATTTTGCAGCACAGAATTACGATGGATTTTTCTTACTTTACCGGTATTGTGAGTCAGAAGCAGTATTTTCCTACTGATATCTTTACTTTAAATGATCAGGAATGCTTTGTTGACGGCGGAGCCTATAATGGTGAAACAATAAGGGATTTTATCAAGGCCACCGGTAACAGCTTTACTTTTATTTATGGCTTTGAGCCGGATAAACAAAATTTTGACAGTCTGGAAAAAGAACTTGAACATATTGGCGCTAACCGGTTAAAGTTGTTTAATGCCGGTTTATACTCCGCAACACAGGAAGCCTGTTTCGACAGTCATGGCAATAGCAGTTCACATCTTTCCGAAAGCGGAAAGGATAAAATCTCCCTGGTTAAGTTTGATGACATAGCGGAGAAATATAAACCAACATACATAAAACTGGATATTGAAGGTGCGGAGAGAGAAGCTCTGGAGGGGATGGAAAACACGCTTAAGGCTTATCGGCCTAAACTGGCGGTCTCGGTTTATCATAAAGCTGATGATTTATGGGAACTGCCGCTGGTTGTCCATAGCCTGAACTCTTCCTATAAAATCTATCTCAGACATTACATGGGCAGTTTGCATGAAACAGTTTGTTATGCAGTATAGGTGAAAAGAGGGAACTAAATGTTTATAGGTAAAATTTTACTGATTACCGGTGGAACAGGTTCCTTTGGGAATGCTGTTCTTAAAAAATTTATTCATACAGGTATCAAAGAAATACGTATTTTTAGCAGGGATGAGAAGAAACAAGATGATATGCGCCGTGAACTGAACAATCCTAAGGTTAAATTTTATATTGGTGATGTCAGGGATTACCACTCTTTACACAGTGTGTTAAAAGGTGTGGATTATGTTTTTCATGCTGCGGCCTTAAAACAAGTGCCTTCCTGTGAATTTTATCCGGTAGAGGCCGTTAAAACCAACATTATGGGAACGGACAATCTGATCAAGGCAGCAATTGCGAATAAAGTAAAGAAAGTAATTGTTTTAAGTACCGATAAAGCCGTTTATCCCATAAATGCGATGGGAATGTCCAAGGCCATGCTGGAAAAAGTGATGGTGGCTGCTTCCCGGAACCTGGGTGAAGATGAAACAACTCTGTGCGGGACCAGATACGGTAATGTCATGGCTTCCAGGGGCTCCGTTATTCCCTTGTTTGTTAGACAGATAATAGAAGGCCTGCCCCTTACGGTAACAGATCCTAACATGACCAGGTTCATGATGTCTTTAGAAAATGCCATCGAATTGGTGCTCTTTGCTTTCAGCAACGCAATACAAGGCGATATATTTGTTCAGAAAGCTCCTGCCGCGACAATATTGGAGATCGCTACGGCTTTAAAAGATATATTTAACGCTGATAATGAAATAAAGATCATCGGTACCCGTCATGGAGAGAAATTATATGAGACTCTGCTGGCCAGGGAAGAAATGGCCATAGCTGAAGATCTCGGAGATTACTACCGGATACCGGCGGATAACAGGGATCTTAACTATGATAAATATTTTTGTTGCGGCAAAAATATGGCGGAAGATTTAAATGATTATAACTCTCATAATACCAGAAGGCTTCAGTATGAGGAATTAAAAAATATGCTTTTAGGATTGGAGCATATTCAAAAACACTTAAAACAGAGCTAAGGAGTTTTCTTATGTTAAAAGTAATGACGATAGTGGGGACCCGCCCGGAGGTAATTAAATTAAGCAGGGTAATTGCCGTTCTGGATGAATATACGGACCATATTCTTGTTCATACCGGACAGAATTTTGATTATGAGCTCAATGATATTTTTTTTGCAGAAATGAGGATCAGAAAACCCCGGTATCTTTTAAATTCAGCAGGGAAAACTCCTATGGAAACGATTGCCAATATCCTGCTGGAAGTAGATAAAGTACTTGAAATTGAGCGGCCTGATGCTGTTTTGATTTATGGTGATACAAACAGCTGTTTGTCCGTGATAGCCGCAAAACGCAAGAAAATTCCTGTTTTTCATATGGAAGCAGGAAACCGTTGTTTTGACCAAAGAGTACCTGAAGAGATAAACCGGAAGCTGGTCGATCATCTAAGTGATATAAATATGCCTATCTCAGAACACGCCCGGAGATATTTAATGGCCGAAGGTATTAAAGGAGAAACCATTATTAAAACCGGTTCGGCGATGCAAGAAGTCCTCAATTATTATAAAAATGATATTACTAAATCGCAAATACTTGCAAAGCTGGATTTAAAGACCCGGGAATATTTCGTGGTTAGTGCTCATCGAGAAGAGAACATTGATTCCGAACGAAACTTTAAACACTTTATGGAAACTCTAAACGTGCTGACGCAAAAATATGCGAAAAGAATTATGGTTTCTACCCACCCCAGAACAAGAAAAAAAGTACAGGAGACAGACCGGAGATTTATTAGTGACAAGATTGAATGGCTGAAGCCCCTGGGCTTTTTTGATTACATAAAACTGCAAATGAATGCTTTTTGTGTAATATCCGATAGCGGCACAATCATGGAAGAAGCAGCTTTGCTGGCTTTTCCGGCTGTTACCATTAGAAATGCTCATGAGCGGCCGGAAGGAATGGATGAAGGTATATTGATTATGGCCGGTCTTAAAGCAGAAAAAGTAATGCAGGCTATCCATGTCGTGACAAGTTCAGAGAGAAGTACTTTTACTAAGGCAGTGACGGATTATGATGCGGTCAATATATCCGATAAGATTGTCAAAATTATCATGAGTTATACCGATTATATCAGGCGTACGGTATGGATGGAGAGGGATTAGAAGGTGAACAAGCAAAAAATACTGGTGCTGGGTTCAACAGGAATGGCCGGACATGTTATTACGACTTTTTTGACAGAGCAAGAGAAGTATGAGGTATTTAACCTGGCACGCAAGAAAAAATTGAATGAAAAATCATATCTGCTCGATGCTTCTGATTTCACAAAGCTGGATTTATTCCTGGATAAGGAGAACTTTGCTGTTATTATTAACTGTATAGGTATTTTAAATCAGTTTGCTGACGAATTTAAGGGCCGGGCCATCCTGTTAAATTCCTACCTGCCTCATTTCTTAGCAGATAAATATCAGGGTACGGGGACAAAAATTATTCATTTAAGTACAGATTGTGTATTTTCGGGGAAAACAGGGTCTTACCTGGAAACCTCTTACAAAGATAGTGATTCTTTTTACGGTCGTACCAAGGCCTTAGGAGAAATCTGCAATAATCGAAACACTACCATTAGAACTTCTATAATTGGCCCGGACTTGAGTAATTCCGGGATTGGTCTTTTTAACTGGTTTATGCATTCGCAGGGAAGTGTAAAGGGTTTCGCCAATTCGATCTGGACAGGGATTACTACCATTGAGCTGGCTAAAGCTATTGAAAAAATTATTGACCAAGACCTGACCGGTATCTATCATTTGGTTCCTGAAAAGAGTATCAGCAAATATGAATTATTGGTGATTTTTAAGGAAGTTTTTCAAAGAGATCAGGTTTGCGTAAGGGAGTACGCTAATGAATTTAATGATAAAAGCTTAATGAATACCCGTTGTGATTTTGATTATAAAATACCTGATTATCAATTCATGGCAACTGAGATGAAAGAGTGGATATTACACCACAAATCTTTTTATGCTCATTATGATATTTAAGGATTATTTTAATCCCGCTAATCGGAAAAGATAATTTATTTACTATACTTATGCCGGCTCGAACCGGTTAGATACAAATAAAGTAGGTTTTACCGAAGATAACGGGTGGAATGCCGCTCATTATCTTTTATTTTACCTGTTGTTGTCTAAAAAACCGGGGGCTAAGCCCCCGGCTGAATCACCGGCCATTATTTATCCTGTTCCAGGTGATTTAGAAGTTCAGTAAGTTTATGAATGTGTTCCTGATGAAGCACGTTGCTCTGATTTATTTTTTCCAGCAGAGCGCTGATATTATCTTCTATCGCGCCAATATCTAAGATTTGCTTTATACTGAAATTAATTTTTGCTTCCCGGCCTTTTTTCCGGATAATCAATAACTTTTCGGATAACCCGGAATTCTTGTGAAACAATAATTGTTGCTCTTTAGACAATAGATACTGCCCTATTAAATTTTTTTCTTCAGGGTTAAATAAATTACCGGCAAAGACCTGGCTGATTAAATTAAATGCTGCCAGGGCAAAGCTTCCTTTGATACCAAGGATATTTCTATCAAAGGGATAATTCATAAAATAGGCAGTAGGAAGCATCTCAATTAGTTCCAGTCCACAGTTCGCAAGGATTTCTTTAATATATTCCTTATCCCGGATGACCACATGGGCTGACTCACTTTGGGTATTAATAACACTTACCGGATCAAGGAGAATACAAATTCCACTATCCTCCAAATGCTCGGCGATATTTCTGATTGTCTTCCGGTAATCCTCTTCCTTAGTAAGATGAAGCAATACGGCCGCTGCAAAAATTAAATCGTACTTTCCTTCATATGAAGAGCTCTTGGAAATATCCCCTTGTTTAAAATGGTAATCAGGGTATTTTATGCTTAATTCGGTGACGGATCTTTCAACTATATCTATAGCATGATACTCTTGGACTCCTTTATCATGGAAGTAAGCGGTGAAAATTCCGATTCCGGGCCCTAATTCCAAAACTTTTTTATCGTTTAGGGCAGTAAAGGCTGTGTTTAGAACGCCTTCTAAAATATCTATTCTATTTTGATAAAGGAAGTTGTTGTAAATTTCCCCCAGGCCTAGATAGCCTACGCCTTCAATATTAAATCTGGAGTTAAGTCTTTGCGTCCAATAGTTTTTATAATTAAGTTCCTGAATATTTTTTTCTTCAGCCAGCACTTCACTTATCATATTACCTGTCCCGTGCAGTTGTTTCTCTAATGAATAATTTCTTTGAATAAATTCTTGATATTCCTTGGGTTCATATTTATCCTCCGTAATCATCTTTACCGCTTCATCTATTGTATTCCAAAGATATTTCTGAGGATAGATTCCCCGGGCCCCGGCAAAATTATGGATAATTGGCTTAATCCCTTTGGCCATAGCCTGCATTACACTCATATTTTGTGATTCCAGAACACTGGTACATAATATGTAATTTTTATCTTCCAACCATACATCTAAATCTTTTTGCCATTTTTCAAAGAAAAAATTATTCTCAAGTCCCAGTTCTTTAACCATTTGCTGGAAATATAAAATATCTCTGGGGTCTTGAAACTGGCCGGCGATATAGAATTCATATCTGTTATCCTGATCGAATATGGCTTTAAATGTGTGTAAAAGCAGCATAGGTCCCTTTTTGTAATTGATGTATCCTACATAGGCTACTTTAAAACCGGGATTTCTTTTTTTAAAAGTCCATTTGGCCGGATCCACTCCATTGGGTAAGACAATGGTTTTTTCTTTAGTAATTTTATATTTTTCTAGCACATATTTCTGGATATGTTCGGCTACGAAAACCACTTTATCTACGGTATGCCAATTAACTTGAGCCGGGTAATTTGTAAAAGCTTCATAACTGTGCAAGCGGCAGATAATTTTTCTTTCTTTAGCGATGGCCAGTTTACTTCCATAAATAATAAGCTCCTCGCACCACTCGAACCAACAAAGGTCTGCCCAATCCATCCATTTTTCGATAAGTTTTAGTTCCTCGTTGGTTTTAATTGTTATTATTCTCGTTTCATAGTTTATAGAAAATTCATTAACAATATCTTCTAAAAAGGAAGCCGAACCTTGTCTTACAAAAAAAGCTATTTTTTCTTTCCTGGTATCATCATTACTAATAGTATCTTCTTGCATTTTATTCACATCCATTCTATTTAAGTAAACCGGTTATTTTATCTTTATTCAAATAGGGATTGTACTGTGCTTTTAATTATTGAAAAATTTAATGGCTACCTTAAGAAATTTGGAGTAAAGAATTTTGGGAATTTTAAATTATTCAGAGAGATTAATCAGGATCATACAGCTTTGTGATTACCTCTTTAAATTAGATCTTAGAAAATAGTTTATTCTCGGCAAGATCAAAGAAATCCGACATAGTATATTATATATAACTAATAATTACCGGAACAAATCATTAACGATCAAGAGAGGTGAGTTAGGGGGATGTCTTTAAATGATTTAATAATGAACGGTAGTTTCGAAACAGATTCTTTTCCGCCCTGGGTTTCATTTAATGCCGTAATTACACGGGATTTTAGTCATTCGGGGTATTTTGCAGTTAGATTAGCAGGTGGAATTATCAATTCATTCATTTATCAGATTGTTCCTGTTAATAGCGGAAAAAAGTATGAATTATTGGCTTCGCTGGCCAAAGTAGGAGACTTACCAAGTCCGCAAGTATCTTTGTCGATTCCTTATTATGATGCCGGGTTTAATTTTGTCGGATATGAGCTCATTGCCGTTATTGATACCGAACGGATAGGAAATGCAGAAGATGATGACTGGCTGGAGGTTTATGTGACAACGGGGCCCGCACCGGTGGGAGCAACACAAGCTTTGGTGCTTGTTAATAAGCTACCGGCAACAGGTACTGCCGATGTAATAGTGGATGATGTTGCCTTGTTAACAACGGCAGGTTTGGATGGGGCAACGGGTGCAACAGGAGCCACCGGCGCAACAGGAGCTACAGGAGCAACAGGAGCCACGGGAGCGACAGGCGTAACCGGAGCCACGGGAGCGACAGGCGTAACCGGAGCCACAGGAGCTACAGGAGCTATAGGAGCAACCGGAACCACGGGCGCAACAGGAGTAACAGGAGCCACAGGAGTAACGGGTGCAACCGGAGCGACAGGAGCCACAGGAGTAACGGGGGTAACCGGAGCAACAGGAGTTACGGGGGCAACAGGTGCAACAGGTGCAACAGGAGTTACAGGAGTGACGGGAGTCACTGGAGCGACAGGAGCCACTGGAGTAACGGGAGTCACAGGAGTAACAGGAGCGACAGGAGCAACAGGAGCGACCGGCGCAACAGGAGCGACAGGAGCTATAGGAGCAACCGGAACCACGGGCGCAACAGGAGTAACAGGAGCCACAGGAGTAACGGGTGCAACAGGAGCGACAGGAGCAACCGGAGCGACCGGCGCAACAGGCGTAACAGGAATCACGGGAGTAACAGGAGCAACGGGAGTAACCGGGGCGACGGGACCGACAGGGGTAACAGGCGCTACTGGAGTGACAGGAGTCACGGGTGCAACAGGAGCCACCGGCGCAACAGGAGCTACAGGAGCTACGGGAGCTACGGGAGCTACGGGAGTAACGGGGCCAACAGGAGTTACGGGAGCGATAGGAGCTACTGGGCCGACAGGTGTTACTGGGGTAACAGGAGTAACGGGGGCAACCGGACCTACCGGAGCCACGGGAGTGATAGGAGCAACAGGAGCCACAGGAGTAACTGGGGTTATAGGAGTAACAGGAGCAACAGGAGTAACAGGAGCGACAGGAGTAACAGGAGCGACAGGAGTGACAGGTACAACCGGAGTAACCGGAATCACAGGAGCCACGGGAGCGATAGGAGCGACAGGAGCCACTGGAGCGACAGGAGCCACAGGAGTAACTGGGGTTATAGGAGTAACAGGAGCAACAGGAGTAACAGGAGCGACAGGAGTAACAGGAGCGACAGGAGTGACAGGTACAACCGGAGTAACCGGAATCACAGGAGCCACGGGAGCGATAGGAGCGACAGGAGCCACTGGAGCGACAGGAGCCACTGGAGTAACAGGAGCTACAGGAGCAACGGGGGTAACGGGAGTCACAGGAGCTACAGGAGCCACAGGAGCAACAGGGGTAACAGGCGCAACAGGAGCGACAGGAGCCACTGGAGTAACGGGAGTCACAGGAGTAACAGGAGCGACAGGAGCAACCGGAGCGACCGGCGCAACAGGCGTAACAGGAATCACGGGAGTAACAGGAGCAACGGGAGTAACCGGGGCGACGGGACCGACAGGGGTAACAGGCGCTACTGGAGTGACAGGAGTCACTGGAGCAACAGGAGCGACAGGAGTAACGGGAGTCACAGGAGCCACAGGAGTAACAGGGGCGACAGGAGCTACAGGAGCTACAGGAGCAACCGGAACCATGGGCGCAACAGGAGCGACAGGAGCAACGGGGGTAACAGGAGCCACAGGAGCCACAGGAGCAACGGGGGCAACAGGAGCAACCGGCGCAACAGGAGCAACCGGCGCAACAGGAGCAACTGGCGTAACCGGAGCAATAGGAACTACGGGAGCAACGGGAGTAACAGGCGCAACCGGAGAAACGGGAGTAACAGGAGTAACAGGAGTAACAGGAGCAACAGGAGTAACAGGAGTAACAGGAGTAACAGGAGCAACAGGAGCAACAGGAGTAACGGGAGTGACAGGAGTAACAGGAGCAACAGGGGTGACAGGAACAACGGGAGCCACAGGAGCCACAGGAGCAACGGGGGCAACAGGTGCAACAGGAGTTACAGGAGTGACGGGAGTCACTGGAGCGACAGGAGCCACTGGAGTAACAGGGGCGACGGGAGTAACGGGAGTCACAGGAGCCACAGGAGCGACAGGAGCCACAGGAGCGACAGGTGCAACAGGAGCAACCGGCGCAACAGGAGCAACTGGCGTAACCGGAGCAATAGGAACTACGGGAGCAACGGGAGTAA
>JBMNCQ010000038.1:0-2391 GCA_049366715.1 Peptococcaceae bacterium
TCCTGGTAGCTTCAAGGCCGGTTATATCCGGCAACTGGATATCCATAATGACCAGGTCGGGCCTTTCCCTGAGCGCGGTATCCACCCCCGGAAGCCCTTCCCTTTCTTCCAATACCTTGCATCCGTTTTTCTCGAGTATAAATCTTGCCAGGTACAAATTAGTTTCGTTATCTTCAATTATCAGAACTGTCTTCATCCCCGCATTCTCCTTCATATTTAATTGGCAACGTAAAAATAAATACGCTTCCTTTGCCGTATTCACTTGTTGCCCTTATATCACCCTTTAATAGGTCGGCGATATTCCTGGTAAGGTATAAACCCAATCCTGTGCCTTCGGTATAACTTTTTGACGCGGACATATCGATTCGTTGAAAAGGCTGAAAAAGTTTACTGATGTCCTCTTGCTTAATGCCTCTTCCCGTATCTATAACGCTGATCTTCAGAACCCCGTCTTCCTGCAGAAAACCGTTAAGCTTTACACTGCCCTGTTCGGTAAATTTAACAGCATTGCTCATCAGGTTTATGAGCACCTGTTTTACCCTCCTCCGGTCGCTGTAAATTACAACGCCTTTGGATAATTCCGCCGTGACTTCGAGTCGCTTTGCCGCAGCCATCGGGGTTATATATTCAATCACTTCCCTTACAATATCATCCAGGCTGAATTCCTCCAGTAAAATCTCGATTTTCCCCGCCTCTATTTTGGATATATCCAGGACATCGTTTATAAGACTTAAAAGATGGCTGGCACTGTTTTTTACCATGGTAAGCTGCCTTCTCTGTTCATCGTTCAGCTCTCCGGCCATATCCATCAGCATTATGCCGGTAAAACCGATAATGGAATTTAAAGGGGTTCTTAATTCGTGGCTCATACTTGCCAGGAATACGGATTTCAGCCGGTCCATTTCCTGGAGACGAATGTTGGCTTCGTTTAAATCATTTGAAATAGCCTGCTGACGCATCCTGGCCTTTTCCATGCTGTCGATAAGCCAGCTGATTACGATACCGATACAAAATATGATTATTGTCTCGGCGATAGCATCCGGTCTCCACGGGGTGACTATTATACGCTGTATTACTATTATGACGAAAGCAACCGAACAGACAAAACCGCCTTTGAAACCGAACTTCCATGCGGCAAAAAATATCGGAAAAAGGAATAAGGCGCGTGCAAAAGCCCTGCGGGTTATCCCTAAATGTTCATCAAAAGCCAACCATTGCAGAGAGGGGACATCGGGGGCATAATAAACGATACCTGTAAAGGCTACAAGCGCGGCGACAATCCAAAAATACTTGTCTTTCAATATCTTGAGCATTTAATATTATCCTTCCCGCCCGTACGATACGAATGGGACCAAAGGACAAATTTGCTGTACTGTGAATATTAAAGATAAAGTAATCGATATTTTATTTATATTTAAAAATTAAAGTGACGATATTGAATATTTATGAGGTTAAAATTAAGATTAAGCATGAAGATTTTATAGTGTTAATATATACTTACCAATATCTTATACAATATACTTACAACTAAGTCAATAGGTTTTTTAACCTTTTACCATCTTTTTAAATATATTTATGTCATTTTAGAAAATAAATCCCGCGCAGACCGGTTGGTACGACGCGGGATTTAAGTTTCAATGCTTAATATTCTGTCAGTGGGGTTCGGGCGGAGGAATTTCGCACGTCCCGGTTTTGTTTTTATCTTTATAAATCCAGTTTCTCATTATCAGGGGCGGGATAACGGTCGTTATCAGGCACATCAGGATAATCGCCGAATAGACGCCCATATCGATAAGCCCCTGGTTCAACCCGATTAAGCCTATAATCATGCCGACTTCACCGCGCGGAGCCATTCCCACACCTACAATAGAGGCATCCTTCCAGCTCATTCCGTAAAGCTTCGCCGGCACACCGCACCCGATTATCTTGGAAATAATGGCAACCACTGTCAGGGCCAGTACGAACCAGATGATATCGACCGTAATGTAGTGGACATCCATTATTACGCCCAGTGAAACAAAGAAAATAGATGCAAATATAATTTGCAGGTGTTCCGCGCCTTCCCTGAATATAACCCCCCGCTTTAGCTTGACCTCGGAAAAAGAGGCTCCAGCTAAAAATGAACCCACTATGGCGGACAAGCCTACCAGTTCCGCTACCAGACCGTAAAGGAAGGCAGTCATAATGGCAAAGATAAAAATGGATTCCGGATACTTATTACAGAGAGCGGTGTTATCCAGTTTGACCATCACCCTGGCAAAAAAGAATTTGCCTACTAATATGCCGATACCTACAAAGGCTATGGCAATAAGAGCGGTAATTAAAATCGATACCGGCGATATTTCACCGGAAACAACACCTTCGGCCATCGATAAAAATAAAAGCGCCAGG
>JBMNCQ010000039.1:0-1103 GCA_049366715.1 Peptococcaceae bacterium
TTCCCGAATCCGCTTATCTGAGGCTGCAGGCGGTGGTTATCCATGTTCTTTATCATTGCGCCTTCCGGTCTTTCAGTTACACTGATTCTTTCGATATAAGGCGCCCACCCGGCATCGGATTGCTTCCCCTCTTTGACCTCCAACTTTTTCAGGCTGTCGACTTCATCAGGGGCCAGTAAACCCGTTACCCCTTCACCATCGATTACAGTTATTTCTTTATCCAGGCTGGCAATAGCAAACAGTTCGCGGTAACGTTTACTCAAGCCGTGAGCAAAAAGATAGATATTCTTTTTCTTCGCGATTGCGACAAGCTTTACAAGGTTGCTGACGCCCAGGCTGTTCATGTGGTCTACCGGGCGGAAGTCAAGAATGACCTTGTTCAATCCTTTCAGCGCAGCTTCATTGATGGACTTATTAATAAGCTCTTCGCTATCTGCGTTCAGGATGCTGTCGAGAATAATTACACCGGCGGCATTAGAAAGATTAACTAACTCCATTTTTCATTCCCCCTTTTTATTTATTTACAGGGTAAAGAGAATCAAGTTAAATACAATCTTAATATTACCATTGTTTCACGTAGAATTGAATATAACTTTTATCACAATAATAACCGGGGATTAAAAATTATTGAATGATGTTTAGTATGAGGCCGATATACTATTTAACTGGATTACCTGCTGACTTTTTTCTCAACAGCAAAAACCACAACAATACTAAAATCTGGACTACCGCCGCAATTACATAGATTAGATATATGTTTTTCATGGGAACCGTCAGGTGTATACAGGCGGCAAGCGACCAGACAAGCACACTAGCCGCTGCAACACGTGCCAGCATCCGCCACCATAAAGTCGTAAAAACGACTGCTATTATCGCGCTTACGGGAACGGCAAATATAAAGGCCAGCCACGCCTTATCAGGTGAAGGGGCGAATAATTTAAGGCCGGTAAAAACAATGGTAGCCGTCAGCCAGGCAATTCCGGCAGCAAGTAAAAAGGTAATAAAACGAGGGGCATCTTTACCCGGAGCGGGCGGCGTATATTCCGCCGTCTTCTCGTCCAGTAAATCGTCAACCGATATTCCGTATAAATCGGCAAGCAGTT
>JBMNCQ010000040.1:0-70393 GCA_049366715.1 Peptococcaceae bacterium
TAGTGACATTTTACCGGAATAATAACAAGGTGACATTATCACAGAATAAACACACTAGATACTGGATACTATTGACACCAAATTTTGCCTGTGATATAATATGAAAAAATTTAATTTAATATTACCTCATCTCTCCGGAGATGGGGTAGAGGCGCGAAAATTAAGAGTATTACCGGGGAGAAGAGGGATTTTATGATCTGGTAAAAAAGGAATTTTCGCCGAAGTCTAGTAAAAAACCCTGATTTACTAGGCTGGGTCTGTGCTAAACAAGTACAGGACTGTCACTTATTGCTTCCCGGGCTGTAAGTGGAGTGCTATCTCATGGAGAATGGGGGATATTTTCTTTGGCTTATTATGACCAAAGGGTATTTTTCCCTTTGGTCTTATTTTTTTAAAGCAACAAAAGGGAGGACGTTTCATGCAAAAAATTAAAGTTGGTGTTATGGGAGCCTGTGGTAAGATGGGGCAGGAAATTTGCAAAAGTGTTATTGACGATAACGAACTTGAATTGATGGTAGCTTTTGATGTAATAAATCAGGGAATGGATATGGGGATCTTAATTGGCAGACCGGATACAGGGGTTAAAATAGAAACAAATTATCATAACCTGCTGGCTCAAAAACCTGATGTAATTATCGATTTTTCTAATGCTCAGGCAGTTTTGAATAATGTTCCGCAGGTTATTGAAAATGGCATTGATGTTGTCATCGGGACTACCGGTTTGACCAATAACGAAATTGAAGATTTAAGGCTCTTAGCAAAAGAAAATAATACCGGCATTTTCATTGCACCTAATTTTGCAATTGGTGCCGTATTAATGATGCAGTTTGCAAAAGAAGCCGCCCGCTATTTCCCCCATGTGGAAATAATCGAGCAGCATCATGACCAAAAGTTGGATTCACCTTCCGGAACGGCCTTTAAAACTTTAGAAGAAATTTCGCAAAACCGGGCGAAAGTGCAGCAGGGGAATCCTCAGGAGTATGAAAAAATATCCGGTGCCAGAGGAGGGGATTATGAGGGAATCAGGGTCCACAGCGTCCGGCTGCCGGGTCTTATTGCTCACCAAGAGGTCATCTTTGGCGGAGAAGGACAGATTTTAACAATCAGACATGATTCATTATCAAGGGCATCCTTTATGCCAGGTATCCTATTAGCGGTTAAAAAAATCCATAAGACAAAAGGGTTTATCTATGGGTTGGATAGTATCCTCTAGGGTTAATAATGTGAATAGGAATTAATATTAAACAGGCTTAACATTGAGAGCTGCCTTGATCACATAATTTTATAATGCTAATCATGCACTTAATTACCTCCTATTTCATATACTGGCTGTAGTTAATGGGTAAGGAGGTTAAAAGCATATGGTTACTAATTTAACTGGCCTTAAAATTGCAGTTGTAGGTGGAGATGAAAGGCAGATCGTTTTGATCAGAAAATTATTGGAACTAGAGGCAGTAGTAAATGTGATCGGGTTGCCGGAAAGGGAAGAACTGCTGGGAGCTAATTTCTGCAATGATTTACAACAAGCATTAGCAGGGGCTCAAGCCATTATTTTACCAATGGCCGGAACTGATTTTCAAGGGAATGTGATTACTTCGTTTTCCAAAGATTTGTTTCAATTTACCGAGGACATTTTCCAGAGCATTCCGGAAACCACCCCTATTTTTGTAGGTGTTGCTAAGCCATTTATGAAAGAATGGGCCAGATTTTATCAAAAGAAGTTAATTGAAATTGCCGACCTAGATGAAATTGCCATTCCCAATTCCATTCCCACTGCAGAAGGTTGTCTGCAAATAGCAATGGAAAAATTACCGATAACTCTCCATGGCAGTAATACTCTTGTGATCGGATTTGGCCGCTGTGGAAAAACTTTAGCCAGAATGCTGCAGGCTCTGGGAGCTAAGACTACCGTCTTTGCCAGGAAAACGGCTGATCTCGCACGGATCAAAGAAATGGGAATGACTGCAAGTACTTATGAGAAACTGCCGGATTATATCGCAGATGCCGACTTGATCATTAATACGGTACCCATCAAGATTCTTACCGGCAAAATACTGGAACAAGCCCAAAGTGCTATTTTGTTAATCATAGATATCGCTTCCGCACCGGGAGGAACTGATTTTACAGCCGCAGCAGAACTGGGAATTAATGCTTTTTTAGCACCTAGTTTACCCGGGCTGGTTGCACCGAAAACAGCCGGGGAAATTTTAGCGGAAGCCCTACCAAGTCTAATATGCAAAGAGATCTCCTTACCGAATAAAAATAAGGTGGGAGGTAAGCGCGAATGAAATTAGCGGGGAAAAAAATCGGACTTGGGATAACAGGATCCCATTGTACTTATGATAAAGTAATTCCTCAAATTGAAAAGCTGAAGCAGGAAGGCGCCGAGGTACAAATAATTTTGTCCGAAGCAGCACAAAATACCGATACAAGATTTGGCAAAGCCAGTGAATGGAAAGAAAGATTAAGTGAACTTTCTGAGCATAAGCTGATCACTACCATAACTGAGGCCGAACCCATCGGGCCGTTATGCATGTTTGACTGCTTAGTTATCGCACCATGTACGGGTAATACAATCGGTAAGCTGGCCAATAGTATTACGGATGGTCCGGTATTAATGGCAGCCAAAGCTCATTTAAGGAATACAAAACCTTTGGTGATCGGGATATCGACCAATGACGGTTTGAGCAATAATGCCAAAAATATCGGAGTATTGTTAAATGCCAAGAATTTTTATTTCATTCCTTTTGCACAAGATGATCCGATTAAAAAGCCTAATTCAATTGTTGCGAATATGAATTTGATTTTTGAAACAGTTTTAGCCGCCATAGAAGGTAAACAAATCCAGCCTGTTTTAGATAGATGATTATTTGATTTTCTGGTGGCGGCTAATAATCCGGCAAGGAGGAAACTTAAATGAAGAAACTTAATGTTGCGATTGTAGGTGCCACTGGAGCAGTAGGTCAAGAAATACTTAAGGTCATGGCGGAAAGAAAGATTCCCTTCAAAGAGTTGAAATTATTATCCAGCCAGCGTTCTGCCGGTACAGTTATTCATTACCGGAGTAAAGACTATGTGGTAGAAGAAACCACGGCAGATTCTTTTAACGGTATTGATTTGGCATTGTTTGCCGGTGGACCGGCCAGCAAAGAATTCGGGCGTTTGGCCCAAGGAAAAGGCACCGTAATTATTGATAATAGTAGTACCTTTCGCCTGGAACCTGATGTTCCCTTAGTTGTTCCTGAGGTAAATCCTGATGATTTAAAGAAACATCAAGGGATAATTGCTAATCCCAACTGTTCAACAATAATTATGGTAACCGCTCTATGTCCTCTCTATCTCCAAAGTAGAATAAAAAGGATTATTGTCTCGACTTATCAGGCCGTATCCGGGGCCGGCAAAGAAGGGATAGATGAACTGACTCTACAAACCAAACAATTATTAGCAGGAAAAGAAATAGAGACTAAGGTATTTCCATACCAGATTGCCTCCAATATAATTCCTCATATTGATATCTGGATGGCTGATGATTATACCAAGGAAGAAATGAAAATGGTTTATGAAACGCAAAAAATCTTCAACGATCCTGAAATTGCAGTAACTGCAACTACGGTAAGAGTACCGATCTACCGGAGTCATTCGGAATCAATATATATTGAAACAGAGGAAGCAATTACACCGGAGAAGGCGAAGGAACTATTAAACAGCAGTAAGGGGATAATCGTTCAAGACGACCCGTCTCGTAATATCTATCCGATGCCTTTATTCACTTCATATACAGATGAAGTCTATGTCGGCAGAATAAGAAGAGATTTATATACCCCTAATGGTTTAAACTTATGGGTTGTTGCCGATCAGCTTAGGAAAGGTGCTGCTACAAATGCTGTTCAGATTGCAGAGGAACTCTTGAAAAACAATTTGATTTAAATCGAGGTGGGACCATGAAAATTATCGTGCAGAAGTTTGGAGGTTCTTCTCTTTCTTCGAAAGATAAAAGGCTGCAAGCTGTGAATAAAGTAATTGCTTCTCAAAAAGAGGGTTATGCAAGTGTAGTTGTAGTTTCTGCTATGGGGAGGAGCGGTGATCCCTATGCTACCGATACCTTAATAAATTTAGTCAAGGAAATTTACCAAGATATCAATCCCCGGGAAATGGATGTCCTTTTAAACTGCGGGGAAATTATATCAGCCGTAGTTTTATGCCAGGAATTTAAATGTCTAGGATATGAGGCAACAGTATTAACGGGGGGGCAAGCGGGTATTATCACCGATCAATCTTTTACGGAAGCAAGGATTTTAAGGATTAAACCCGACAAGATCATTAAAAATCTTAAAGATAATAAAATTGTCATTGTTACAGGTTTTCAAGGACTTACAGAAGATGGAGAGTTAACAACTTTAGGCAGGGGGGGAAGTGATACCACGGCTTCAGCATTAGGTGTTGCACTAGATGCGGAATTTGTTGAGATTTTTACGGATGTAGACGGCATTAAAACGGCAGATCCCCGTATCGTAAAAGAAGCGAAAACCTTAGATGTGGTCACATATAATGAAATCTGCCAGCTGGCTCAACAAGGAGCCAAGGTAATACACCCGCGGGCTGTGGAGATAGCTATGCAAAAAAATATACCTTTGCGGGTTCGTTCCACATTTGCAGATTCTCCCGGCACTTTAGTTACGAATTTCGGAGAAATGTATAATTCCGTGGAAATAAATAGCGACCGGCTTTTGACGGGAATTACGAATCTGCCTAATATAACCCAGTTGAAGATATTTACCAATAAGTCGGAAGATAATAAGGATTTAGAATTGAAAATTTTCCGGGCAATGGCTCTTTCTAATATCAGTATTGATTTTATTAATGTCCATCCTCACCAGGTTATTTTTACTGTTAAAGATCATGATGCAGAAAAATCTGTTAAAGTAATTGAAAATATAGGCTTAAAGGCCGAAGTTCTCAAAGGATGCGCCAAAATTTCCGCAGTAGGAGCGAATATGGCGGGAGTACCTGGTGTTATGGCCAAAATTGTTGAAGCACTGACAGTGGAAAAAATTAAAATCTTACAGACCGCAGATTCTCATACGACAATCTGGTGTTTAGTAAAGAAAGAGGATATGGAGAAAGCTGTGATAGCTTTACATAGAAAATTTAATTTAGGATAGGAGGGAAAAAAATGGTATTTGGAAGACTTTTAACGGCAATGGTAACACCATTTAATGAGCAATTAGAGGTTGATTACGACAAGGCACGGCAGCTGGCGGAATATTTACTGGCAAATGGCAATGACGGTATTGTTGTTGCCGGTACTACCGGAGAATCACCAACCTTGTCTAAAGCTGAAAAGATTAATTTATTTAAAGCGGTCAAAGAAGCTGTGGGGAATAAAGGACAGGTCATAGCAGGTACGGGCTCTTATTCCACAAAGGACAGTATTGAACTGACGAAAGCTGCGGAAGAAACCGGTGTAGACGGGGTAATGCTGGTAGTACCTTATTATAATAAACCACCCCAGCAGGCTTTAAGCGAGCATTTTAAAAGTTTAGCCCAATGTACAAAGTTGCCTATTTTTCTCTATAATGTCCCCGGGAGAACTTCAATGAATATGCAGCCGGAAACTGTTGCGGAGTTAGCGAAATTACCCAATATCGTTGCGATCAAGGAAGCAGCGGGAGATATGGACCAAGTAAGCGCACTGAAAGCATTGGTTCCCGATGATTTTCTGGTTTACAGCGGAGATGATTCCTTGACGTTACCTATGTTGGCTTTAGGAGCGCACGGGGTTATCAGTGTGGCCGGTCATATTGTCGGAAATGAAATCAAGGAAATGATCGAAGCCTATATTACCGGGGATGTAGTCAAAGCCCAGGCAATCCATAAGATGCTCTTCCCGGTATTTAGAACGATGTTTATTACGACTAATCCCATACCTGTTAAGACTGCCGTAAACATGGCAGTATTGGACACAGGTAAAATGAGATTACCTATGATCGAGGCCAACGACGAGCAGAAGCGCAAAATTGTTAAAATATTGGAGCAGATGGGAAAAATACAATAAAATTCTTAATTCAAAACGCACCGTACGGTGCGTTTTGTTTTGGGATAGTATTAATCTGAACCCTATCAGGCAATAATAAATAGGTAGAAGAGGTGGAGGTACGGATAAAATTAGTTAGATGATAACCTTATCTTGTACAAATAACCTAAATACCTTATAATAAATAAAGATGTGTCTGGTCGGCAAATAAGAAAGAGAGGAGGATTCGCAATAAAAAAAGATGAAAAAGTAATTCTGATTCCTCTGGGCGGTCTTGGGGAAATTGGAAAAAATATGATGGCTATCAGATATCGTAATGAAATAATTGTTATTGATTCCGGTTTGATGTTTCCGGAAGATGAACTATTAGGTATTGATGTAGTAATCCCTGATATCACGTACCTTATTGAAAACATGGAGCTTGTTAGAGCGATAGTCCTTACCCATGGACACGAAGACCATATCGGGGCGCTGCCGTATGTACTAAAAGACCTCAATGTTCCTGTTTACGGGACGAGACTAACTTTAGGAATACTGGAAGGTAAGCTTAAAGAAACAAATTCTTCCGCAACTGCCAAATTAAACGTCGTAAAGCCGAGAGATATTGTTACTCTTGGTTCGCTGAAGGTTGAGTTTATTAAAACAAGTCATAGTATTCCTGATTCGGTTGGAATAGCTATTCATACCCCGGTAGGTACTATCTTGCATACCGGAGATTTTAAGCTTGACCAAACTCCTGTGGACGGCATAGTAGCTGATATCAGCCGTATCGCCGAGTTAGGTGAAAAAGGGGTACTTGTACTGCTTTCTGATAGTACGAATGTGGAACGCCAGGGATTTACTATGTCCGAAAAGGTTGTAGGACAAAACTTTGATGAACATTTTCGTTTAGCCAAGGAAAGGATTATTATCGCAACATTTGCAACCAATGTGCATCGTATTCAGCAAGTGATCGACTCTTCATATCGATATGAGCGAAAAGTTGCAATTGCAGGTCGTAGTATGGTCAATGTTGTCAATATTGCTTCTGATTTGGGGTATTTAATCATTCCGGAAAATACGATAATTGAATTAGATGAGATCAATAACTATCCGAGAAATAAGGTAGTACTTTTAACTACCGGAAGCCAGGGTGAGCCGATGTCGGCCCTGACCCGGATGGCTATGTCCGATCACCGCAGGGTTGCAATTGAGCATGGGGATACGGTTATTATCTCAGCAACACCTATTCCGGGGAATGAAAAACTGGTTTCCAGAATAATAGATCAGCTTTTTAAACTGGGTGCGGAAGTAATCTATGAATCTGTTTCCGGAATCCATGTATCAGGTCATGCCAGCCGGGAAGAGTTAAAACTCATGCTGAATTTAGTTAAGCCTAAATTCTTTGTGCCCGTTCACGGTGAGTACCGAATGTTAATAAAACATTCCCAGCTGGCTCAGGAAGTGGGGATACCGGCCAGTAATATTTTCGTTGCGGAAAACGGCAGTATGCTGGAGTTTTCTAATGAGAAAGGTACCATGACAGGCCGGGTCACTTCGGGAAGAGTCTTAGTTGATGGCTTAGGAATTGGCGATGTGGGGAACATTGTTTTGAGAGACCGCAAACAATTATCCCAAGATGGAATTCTAATTGTTGTTGTAACGATCAATAAAGAACAAAAACAAGTCGTTGCCGGACCAGATATCGTTTCAAGGGGCTTTGTATATGTTCGAGAAGCTGAAGAATTAATGGATGAAGCGAAAGAAAGAGTAAAATTAGCTTTAGACAAATGTACAGAAAAGAATATTACCGAATGGGCTGCAATAAAATCAAATATTCGGGATGTTTTAGGCAAGTTTCTTTATGAGAAAACACGCCGAAAACCGATGATTTTACCCATAATTATGGAAATTTAGCACAGAGTAAATCTCTGTGCATTTTTTTTCTTCTAAATAAACATACTAGTTTTAAATGAAACAAGGAGTGATGAACATGTATTATAACTCCGATTTTGGTGGAGATAATCAAAGTTTGTACAATCAAAATAATAACCCGATCAGCCCCCAGCAGCCCGGGAGGCCACCTATCATCCAGCCCCCGGGTCCGGTCAGGCGCAAAGCAAGGAATGCTTCCAAAAAGACGGTAGATACCATAAAAGAGCTGGGTACTGCTAATGTGCCGACCAATTTTCAAAGTAATATCCATTGTATGACCATTGTAGGGCAAGTAGAAGGGCATATGGTTCTCCCCCCCCAAAACAAAACGACGAAATATGAACATCTTATCCCCCAGATCGTGGCTGCTGAGCAAAACCCCGATATTGAAGGAATGCTGGTGGTATTAAATACCGTGGGCGGGGATGTTGAAGCCGGCCTGGCAATTGCAGAAAGCATTAGAGGATTATCTAAGCCAACGGTATCTATTGTTATGGGAGGAGGTCATAGTATTGGTACGCCAATTGCAGTTTCTGCCAATTATTGTTTTATTGCCCCAACTGCAACTATGACGATACATCCTATCCGGCTAACGGGTTTGGTGATCGGAGTTCCGGCTACTATGGATTATTTGGAAAGGATGCAGGACAGAGTAGTTCAATTTGTAACTGAAAACTCAAAGATATCGGAAAAAGATTTTCGCAATTTGATGTTTAAAGTCGGAGAATTATCTCAAGACATTGGTACGGTTCTTGTTGGCAAAGATGCAGTCAGCTATGGACTGATCAATGAAGTAGGAAGTATGTCCCAAGCAATTACGAAGCTAAAATTATTGATTGAGGAAAAGAAAAATCAAGGCGGGGTGCATTAAATGGATGTACTCTATACGACCATACCCTTAGATATTGTTATGGATGATAAGCAGGCAGAAGGAAACTATGCTTTTCAAGATATAGAATATCATGGTATAGAGATGCAGGTTGAAGCACTAAGCTGGAATAAATTTAAAATAATTCGTTTATACAGTACGGATCCGGTCCATTACTTAGATGAACGGTTACAACCAGGTTCAATAATTAGCTTCTAAATATTATTAAAGCCTTCGGAAATTTTTCCGGAGGCTTTAATAATATTTAGATATTTGATTAAAGATGTGCTAAATTATAAAGGGCGGAATAATTTTCCCCGGGTTCTTTATAAAGTCCCGCTCATGAAGAGGTTTATCACCGGCGACGGTCTTTAGATGAAGGATTTTTCCTGTCGCCGTTGAAATTTATTTATAAACCTTTAAAATAAAATTTTCCTGAAAAGTTAATCTTAATTTTTTATTTCCCAAAGGGGTGTAATAATGGCCAGAACAAAAAAACAGCAATTTAAAGATGAAATAAAAACTGAATTACTTGGTATTCTCTTAGTTGGAATTTCTATATATATATTCTGGATTATTTTTCAGAAACCGTCAGGTCCGTATCCGCTGCCGGAAGAAGGCGCAGGCATTTTCGGTAATTTTTTGCTCCGTGTATTAAGAGGCTTAGCAGGTGACGGCAAGATCCTGATCCCCGTTTTAATGCTGTTAACCGGAGTTAAAATCATGTACTACCGGATAAATATAAGTAAGACGCAATATATGATTACCGCAATTTTAATCCTGGCTTTTTTAGCGATCTGGAATTTATATAAATTACCCATCGAAGCCCAGGGTGATTTTCTTACAAACCTCAAAGATGGGGCCGGCGGCGGATTCCTCGGCGGACTGGTAAGCTGGATTATCCTGAAAATATTCGGATTAGCCGGTTCGTATATTTTATTGGTTTCGATAAGTATTACTTGTGTATTGTTTCTAACGGGTGCTTCTTTAAAAGATATTTTTGCCAAAATTGTGTTTTCACTGGTTAAGATGCTGAATTCCGCTAAAGAACAATTAGCTGATTTTATTTTTACTACCGTTGAAGAACCAAATGAAAAAACTGAGCACAGCAAAAAAATTCCGGAAATCAGCAAAGACGAAGCTGGTGAGAATGCAACGCCTGTGATTATTAATCATTTTGAAAATGAAGCAAAACCTGCCAAAGTTAAAAAAGAAGCGGAAGAGACGAACAATGTTATAGAATTCCCGCAAATTAAACAAGATAAGGTAGTAAATGAGGAGTTCGTACTGCCTAAAGTTGAACTGCTGGAAAAAATAAAACGGAGTGGAAACAGCTTGACTCAGAAGGATATCAACGGAAATATATTTTTACTGCAAAGCACTTTAGAGAGCTTTGGGGTAAAAGGCAAGGTTGTGCAGGTAAGTTGCGGCCCCTCTATTACCAGATATGAGTTTCAACCGGCGCCCGGTGTTAAAGTAAGCAGAATTGTTAATCTGGCAGATGATATTGCTTTGAGTTTAGCGGCAGCCGGGGTAAGAATTGAAGCCCCGATACCCGGCAAAGCAGCAATCGGAATTGAAGTTCCTAATCCTGAAATTGCCACTGTTAGTTTAAGGGAAGTTCTGGAAAGTACTGAATACAGAAATGCTCAGTCCAAGTTGACAGTAGCCCTGGGTAAAGATATCGCGGGTAAACCTGTAATGGCTGATTTAGCTAAAATGCCCCATTTACTAATTGCCGGTTCGACGGGGTCAGGAAAAAGTGTCTGTATGAATGCCTTAATTACAAGCATCTTATTCAAATCAAAACCGTCTGAAGTAAAAATATTAATGGTTGATCCTAAGATGGTGGAGTTAACAACTTATAACGGCATTCCCCATCTTATCACACCTGTTGTAACGGATTCCAAAAAAGCTGCCTCCGCCTTAAGGTGGGCTGTGCACGAAATGGAAAACAGGTATGAGCTTTTTGCTTCGGCAGGGGTTAAAGATATTACCAGATATAATCAGGTAATTGCTGATGATGACAGTGTCAGCACTAATTATTTACCCTATATTGTTGTACTTATCGATGAACTGGCCGATTTAATGATGGTGGCTCCTGCAGATGTTGAGGATGCCATTTGTAGACTGGCCCAAATGGCCAGAGCTGCAGGAATTCATCTTGTCGTGGCTACGCAAAGACCTTCGGTAGATGTGATTACCGGGATCATAAAGGCAAATATCCCTTCCAGGATTGCCTTTGCAGTTTCATCCCAAACCGACTCCAGAACTATTCTTGATATGAATGGTGCCGAAAAACTTCTGGGCAGAGGGGACATGCTGTTTTACCCTACAGGCTATCCTAAACCGGTAAGACTGCAGGGGGTTTATGTATCTGATAATGACGTCGAGGAAATAGTGGGCTTTTTAAAGAAACAGGAGAAACCTGAATACAATGAGGAAATTGTTAATCAAGATGTGGAGATGAATAAACCGAAAATGGAAGATGATGATGATGAGTTAATTCCTGACGCAGCCAAGCTGTTTATTGAAAATGGACAGGCATCTATTTCGTTAATTCAAAGAAGATTCCGGGTTGGTTATAATCGGGCAGCCAGAATAATTGATTTAATGGAAAAAAAAGGTATTATCGGCGGCTATGAAGGAAGTAAGCCCCGTCAGGTCTTAATTACAGTTGATGACTATGAGCGATTATTCGGGAGCTATTAATAATTTTTTAATATGACTACCGGAAGGGAATAAAATTCTTTTGTAGAATATGCACAATATAATTAAATATTTGGGGGTGGTAGTATATTAGCGGCATAGGTGAGATATTTAAAGACAAGCGCAGGGAAAAGGATTTATCGATATTGGATGTCGAACAGGGTACAAAAATCAGAGGTAAATATATCGAAGCAATTGAAGAAGAAAATTTTGATGTTTTACCAGGAAAAGTATATGTAAAAGGCTTTATAAAGTCATACGCTAAGTACTTAAATATTGAAAATAATGAAGAAATTAAAAGATTTTTGGAAAGTGATCAGGTCAAAGAGTTCCATAAAGAGGAGTTAATCAGTCCTCCCCCGATCGAAGTAAATAAAGGGTTAAGCAAGAAATATGTTACCATTATTTTAGCGGTATTCGCCATAGCTTTATTATTTGGAGTGCAAAGTATTTATTTGAAATATATCCAAAAACAGCCTCCGAAAAATCCTGAACAAACACCTAATTCAATAGATATCCCGAATGAACAGCCGGACCTACCTGAAGAAGTACCTGATACGCCCCCGGAATCCGATGTTGCTAGCGAACCGGAAAATATCACGTTAAGCTTGAAGATCATTGATGTTGGTCAGCAAGAAGAAGCCTGCTGGATCCAAATTTATACAGACTCTGTTTTAAACTTTGAAGGGACCTTGTATGAAGGTGAGATAAAAAATATTGAGGCGCAGGATAAAGTGAAAATTACCTTAGGAAATGCCGGGGTTGTTGAATTAAAGCTGGGGACACAAGAATTGGGTATTCCCGGTAAGATTGGTGAAGTTATCACCAAGGAATTTACCAGGGATGATTTACAATAATTAAACCTCTCTATTATTTCAATAGAGAGGTTTTTCTTTCGCAGTTTCAGTGGCGATGAATAAGTTTTCTTTGACACTAAAAAATGGATGTAATATACTTAGTCTGATATCTTATATTAGGCTGACGGAAGGAGTATTTATACTTTTGGCAAAGGTTGCTTTTATTTCCTTAGGATGTCCCAAAAACTTAATCGATTCAGAAAATATGATTGCTTTAGTTGCTGAAGCGAAATTAGATATTACCAACAACCCTAAAGATGCAGAAGTAATTGTTGTGAATACGTGTGGTTTTATTAGCAGTGCTAAGGAAGAATCCATTAATACCATTTTAGAAATGGCTGAATATAAAAAAGATAATTGTAAAGTCCTGGTTGCCGTAGGATGCCTTGTGCAAAAATATCATAAAGAGCTCCAAAAGGAGCTGCCGGAGATCGATGCATTTTTAGGAACCGATAATTATCATGAAATCGTAGATATCATTACAAAGGCTCTCGAAAAGCAAAAAATAATTAAAGTTAATAAGGAACATACCGTAAATTATCCGGAACTTCCCAGAATCTTAACGACTCCCCGGCACTATGCCTATCTGAGGATAGCGGAAGGCTGTGATAATTGTTGTACCTTTTGTGCCATTCCCCAAATCCGGGGTCCTTATCGCAGCAGGCCGCAGGAAGATATCTTAAAGGAAGCAAAAAAATTAGTTAACAATGGTGTTAGGGAATTAATCTTGGTAGCTCAAGATACCACTCAATACGGGATAGATCTATACGGTGAGATAAAATTAGTTGAACTGCTCAAAAGGTTAGCCGGTATTGGTGAATTGCGCTGGATTCGTTTACTGTATTGTTATCCTAACGATTTTCCCGAGGAACTTATTCAACTGATGAAAATTGAGCCCAAAATCTGCAAATACCTGGATCTGCCGTTACAACATGCGGATAATACGATTTTAAAAAAAATGGGCAGACATATCACCCAGGAAGAAATAAGGGAATTGATTGTTAAGCTAAGAAGCAATATTCCCGATATCACCATTAGGTCAACGTTTATTGTCGGTTTCCCGGGGGAGTCACAGGAAAATTTTAGAAATCTCTTGAATTTTTTACAAGATGCAGGACTTGAACGGGTAGGAGCTTTTCCTTATTCCAGAGAAGATGATACTCCCGCTGGTAAAATGGCTTCTCAGATTAATCAGCAGACTAAGCAAAGCCGCTTAAACAGATTAATGAAACTGCAAAAAGAGATTCTGCTGAAAAAACATGGTCAATATATCGGTTCCGATATAATCGTGCAGGTAGATGGTCCAAGCCAGGATATTAAAAACCTATGGATTTGCAGAAGTCAGGGTGAAGCACCGGATATCGACCCTGTTATTTTAGTTTTTTCCCTGGAACAACTCAGTCCAGGGCAGTTGCTGTCGGTAAAAATTACGCATTTACAAGATTTTGATCTAATAGGAGAGATAAATCGTGAACTTACCTAATATGTTAACAATACTGAGAATAATTCTCGTGCCGGTTTTTATGCTGGTTTTGTTGGTTAAAATTCCTTACGGACAATTATTTGCAGCGGCAATCTTTATCATAGCTGCCAGCACTGACGGCTTAGATGGGTATATAGCCAGAAAAAGAAAGCAGATTACAAACTTTGGGAAGATAATGGATCCCTTAGCGGATAAACTTTTGGTTTCCGCAGCATTAATTTCCTTAGTTCAGCTAGGGAAAATTTCCGGTTGGGTAGCTGTTATTATAATCGGCAGAGAATTTGCCGTGACCGGATTAAGATCCGTAGCAGTAGCTGAAGGTATTGTTATCGCAGCAAGTAAATTAGGTAAAATAAAAACAGTTTCACAGATTGTTGCTATTGTAGCCATTCTGATTAATGAATTTGTAATAGAGATTATCGGCTTGCCGCTGGGAGAATATTTAATTTATGTGGCAGTATTTTTTACTTTATATTCGGGCCTGGATTATTTTCGCAAAGCGGGCAAGTTTCTTAAGGTAGGATTAAAATGAGACCGGCTTTAATAAAATTTTTCGCTACAGGTTGCGGGACAGGTTATTTTAAGCCAGGTCCCGGCACCTGGGGTTCTTTATTTGCCCTGCTTATCTGGTTGATCTATCCCGGGTCTGTTTTGCGAATCGTCAGTGCAGCTATTGGCGGCTTATACATTTGCCAAAAGGCCGAAATATTATTTGCTGAACATGATAGCCCCAGCATTGTCTGGGATGAAATTGTCGGTATGTGGATAGCCCTGTGGCAAATACCTTTAATTCTCTATCCGCTGGCCTTTCTTTTATTTAGATTTTTAGATATCGTTAAACCATACCCCATTAATCATTTGCAGAAACTCCCCGGTGGATTAGGAATCATGATTGATGATATTATTGCCGGGCTTATCGCAAGATTAATATTGGTTTTAATTATGGTATTTTTATAGACACGCTGTCAGGCGTGTTTTTTCTTTCCATCAGTTTCATAAGGCAACAAGTTATAATCATTGGTATAATATAAGTCTGAAAAGGGGGGGAGGCAGATGTTTAAATCCTACAAAAAAATAATGGTAAGTATATTTGTTTTTATTATTATGCTGGCTATTCTGATGGGCGTTTACCATTTCTATAAACAATATTTTGTCAACCAGCCTCTTTCGGTAACTTTGGATAATTCAGACTTTATTGCTGATTACACAATCGTTGAAGAAGGGGAAAAGCCGGTTTTACGGCTGGAACTGAATAAGACCCGGAATCTGCAGCATGATTTTCTTGATTTTTTGCATAACAGCCAGAAATTAATAGAAGAAAAAAGTTTAACTGTAGAAATAACTACCCGGCCCAATGAGTCTTTGTTAACAATGTATCAACAAATACATCCTGCTGTTTATGAAGCATTAGAAATAGGAAATTATACGTCCCTTCAGGACCGGCTGCAGAAAATTAATAAAGAGCTAATCCTTACCAGGGCCGAATTAGCAATTACTGATGATTTTCTCCTGTTACAACTGGAAGACGGTGATGCTTATTTATACTGTGTCTTTAATAAAGGTGAAAACAGCACTCCGAAAATATTAAATGTCATAGGGAGTGGTAAAGCATGAAATTTGAAATAATCACTGGTATGGTGCTGGCTTCTTTCGTATTCCTGTTTGTGATCGGGTATGATATAACCCCGTTGATCATTCTGGCCGTGTTAGGTATCATGTTTTATCTAATGGTACAAAGGAAAGGGCTCGTTAAGAATGAAAGCTTTCAAGAAGTAGCCGCAACAGGTAAGTTTAATTTTGAAAATATTGGCGGACAGGATGTTGCCAAACAAGAATTGAAAGAAGCATTAGAATTTTTAATAAAATCAGATGATATCAATAAACGGGGCATCCGGCCTTTAAAAGGCATTTTGCTCACAGGACCCCCGGGAACAGGGAAAACTTTACTTGCTAAGGCTGCAGCAAACTATTCGGATGCAGTCTTTTTAGCAACATCAGGTGCTGAGTTTATTGAAATGTATGCAGGGGTTGGGGCTCAGCGGGTGAGAAAATTATTTCAATCGGCCCGGGAAAAAGCCAAAAAACAGCAAAGAAACAGAGCGATTATTTTTATTGATGAAATAGATGTTTTGGGGTCCCAGAGGGGAAGCCACGCCAGTCATATGGAATATGACCAGACATTAAACCAGTTTCTGGTTGAATTAGACGGATTAAGCGGCAATCAAGATATCAATATTTTAGTAATTGGGGCGACGAACAGACCTGATTTATTGGATTCCGCCTTATTAAGACCCGGCAGGTTTGACCGGCAGGTTAAAGTTGATGTGCCGACTCTCACGGGAAGACTGGAGATTCTTAAGCTTCATACCGGCAATAAAAAGCTGTCGGCTGATGTCAACCTTGAGGAAATAGCCAAGGAAACTTACGGTTTTTCCGGAGCTCATTTGGAAAGTGTGTCCAATGAAGCCGCAATTCTTGCCTTGAGGGATAAAGCAGAGTCTATTGAGCAATCTCATTTTAAAGAAGCCATTGATAAGGTAATGTTAGGAGAAAAATTAGGTGATAAAGCGAATAAAAAAGTTCTGCAGAGAGTGGCAATCCACGAAGCCGGTCACGCCATTATCAGTGAGATTGTAAAGCCTGATTCAGTTTCCCAGGTAACGGTTACATCCAGAGGCAATGCCCTGGGTTATGTGAGGCAAAATCAAGAGGATAATGAAAAATTGTATACGGAGCTTGAATTGCGCAACCAAATAAAAGTTTGTCTGGCCGGTGCTGCAGCAGAAGTAGTCTGTTTAGGGAATAAAAGTACCGGGGCCGGGAATGACTTTAAACAAGCTGTTAAGATCGCTAAGACCATAATAAATTGCGGACTGTCGTCTTTAGGAGTAATCTCGGAGGAAGACCTGCCTTCAGAAAAATTGAATTGTGTTTTGCAAGAAATGATTAAAGACGAAGAGCTTGAAGTTACCGGTATAATAAACCAGAATATTGCAAAACTCTTGGAAATCGCCGGTATTTTACAAGAACAGGAGAAAATATCCGGAGAAGTAATCAGAAAAGTACTCAATAATGACGCAGCATGAACTCGTGCACCCCAAATCTTAGCTGTTAGAGCCGGCATTTGGAGGTGCATCTTTTTTATCTTTATCCGAATCTTGTCAACTAGAAATGGGATGTTTAATAGATGCCAAGCGAAGGGGCTTTAGGCGATTAATTCTTATTGTGATAAAATACTAATTAAAGTTGATAAAGAGGTGAGGATAATGAAAACAGAGATAATAAGCGTGGGTACGGAAATTTTATTAGGTGATATCGTGAATACAAATGCCAATTTTCTGGCTAAGGAATTGGCAAATTTAGGTATTGATGTTTTTTTTATATCCAGCGTAGGGGATAATTTACAACGGATACAAGGCGTTTTTGCGCTAGCCTGTCAGCGTTCGGATCTGGTTTTCGTAACAGGCGGATTAGGACCTACTGAAGATGATATAACCCGGGAAGCTTTATGTAATGTTTTAGGCATTTCTTTAACAAAAGATCAAAATGAAATAAGCAGAATCCAGGGTTTTTTTAAAAACAGGAATCTGGAGATGCCAAGCAATAATATCCGCCAGGCCTTGATTCCGGAAGGTGCTCTTATTTTAAAAAATAATTATGGGACGGCCAGTGGATTAATTGTTAAGAGCGATCATAAGTATTTCATATTATTGCCGGGACCACCGGCAGAGATGAAAAATATCTTTACAGATGAAGTTGTTCCCTGGTTAAAAGCAAATGTAGCGCGAAAAGATTATCTGCTAAAATCCCATACCTTAAAATTTATAGGTATCAGTGAATCAAAGCTAGATCTGGTGCTGAATGACCTTCTTAAATATCAGAATCCGACCCTGGCTCTCTTGGCTAAGAGTGATGCCATACATCTACGGATTACTGCTAAAGTCGCATCGGAAAATGAATTTTTTGAATTAACAAAACCTGTAGAAGATGAGATTATGGCAAGGGTTGGAAAATACTACTACGGATCGGACTCAGAAACTTTGGAGCAGTTGGTAGGATCTCTGCTAACGCAAAAAAAATTAACAGTCTCCACGGCAGAATCTTGCACAGGTGGTCTAATTGCTAAGCGCTTCACGGATATTTCCGGTAGTTCAAATTATTTCCTGGGAGGTATTATTGCCTATGATAACAGGGTTAAAGAGCAGATTTTAAAGGTATCCCCTGGAATATTGGCCAGTGACGGAGCTGTTAGTGAAAGAACAGCCTTGGCTATGGCAGAGGGGGCCAGAAAAATTTTAGGTTCTGATCTTGCGATAGCAACAACAGGGATTGCAGGACCTAACGGTGGGAGCAGTGCCAAGCCGGTAGGTCTGGTATATATTTCTGTTGTTGGACAAAATATAAATATATGCAAAAGATATATTTTTTCCGGTGACCGCGCTACTGTTAGATACCGGGCCGGCACCTGGGCATTAAATCTATTAAAAAGGAGTTTGGAAGAAGCTTGAATAAAGGTCAAGTAAAGTATTGGTTTAGTATTGTTTTACTAGCTATAATCGGAACATTGGCTTTTATAAGTATTTTAGGTACGATGACCTTTAATTATGAAGCTTTAGAGTTCAAAATCGGGATTCAGATTTTCGATCATGGGTTTACGGAAATAAGAATTCCCCCTATCGGAAGCATCAGGGCTAAAACACATATTGCTCCCTTAAAACTGAGCATTAGCTTGGAAAATGTTGATATAAAATTACTACAGGGTTTATTGGATACAAATCCCAATAAAGACGCGCTGCTCAAAAATTTTGAGCAAAAAATATCTAAAATTGCTAAGATATACATAGTGAGATTATTTGTGCTGGCTGTCTTGGGGGGGATCGCAGGAAGTTTATTTTATGACCGGAAAAGGCTGAAACCTTTATGGTGCGGTGCTTTAGTGGGGACGCTTATATTTCTCGTATTCATTTTAGGGTCAATTGCAACTTTTGATTTACATGCTTTTCAAAATCCTGAATATCAAGGGGCTTTGGAAGCTGCTCCCTGGATGATAGGGCTTGCCGAGCAGGCCTTTGTAAAGCTGGATACTTTAAGTGCGCAGCTGGAGTTGATGGCGAAAAACTTCTACGTATTATTTGAAAAAATAGATACGTTAGATACTTTAAGTGATTCGGAAGGAACGCTTAAAGTGCTCCATGTTTCGGACTTTCATAATAATCGTGCGGCTCTGCAATTTGTTACACAGGTTGTTAAGAGTTTTAAGGTGGACTTTGTCATTGATACCGGGGATTTTACTGATTATGGAACCCCGATCGAAGCTCAGCTGCTGGAATATCTCCAGGATATTCCCGTACCTTATTTGTTTATTGCCGGTAATCATGATTCTCCGGAGATTATTAAGAAGTTGCAGCAAATCAGCCAGGTTGAAATTGTTGATGGTAATTTTACGAATATGAAAGGGCTGAGGATTCTCGGTTTACATGATCCTGCATCGCTGTCGAATAATATTACGACACCTGATGGTGAAATAATTAAAAATTATCAGGACAAATTGGTGGAATTATGGGAGTCCGAGATAGATAATCCTCCGGATATCGTAGCTATTCATAATTATGCTATCGGAAAGGTGCTGGCAGGTAAGGCTCCTTTAATCATTCATGGGCATGATCATGAATTTAAGATATACGATGATCAGGGCACTGTGGTTATTGATGCCGGTACAACGGGAGCAGCGGGAATCAGAGGTTTACAGGCGACAAAAGAAATACCTTATACGGTAGCTCTCCTGCATTTCCAACAGGAGGAAGATCATTTCGTTTTAACGGCGGTAGATTCCATAAAAGTATATAATATGCAGAGCGGGTTTATCCTGGAACGAAATGTCGTCAACTGACCGAAGGAGCTATGTTTGATGCGTTATTTTCTGGCCTTGCCAATTAAACCGATTATGAAAAATGATATTTTTGCTATTCAATCCCAGCTCAAAAAATCTTGGCGGATTAATGCAGCATGGGTTATGAAAGAAAATCTGCATTTAACAATTAAATTTTGGGGTCAGCTGGACCGGAGCAATGCTGATGATATTGAAAAATCCCTGCAAGCCATTATCAATAATAATATTTCCAATATAGCTTGCAGATTAACAACATTAGGTGTGTTCCCAAACAAAAAAAATCCCCGTGTTATTTGGATCGGGTTAGCAGGAGAAATAGAAAAGATACATAATTTATATATAAAATGCGAGAAAATTTCGCGAGACTTAGGAATGCTGCAATCTCATACGGCTTTTACACCTCATATTACCCTGGCCCGAATTAAAGAAAATATTGTGTTAACTGATGAAACGCTGGCAGGTTTTCCTTTGCAAACGAAAGAAGTTAGCTTTGACAAAGCAGTCCTTTATCATAGCACCTTGACTTCCAGGGGGCCTGTATACCGTGTAGTTGAAGTTTTTCCATTTAGTGGTTGACAAAAGCTGAATATCAAATTATAATTAAACGAACGTTTGTTTGGAGAGGGAGGATAAAATATTTTATGTCTGATAAAAAGAAAGCCTTAGAGATAGCTTTAAATCAAATAGAGAAGCAATTTGGCAAAGGGTCTATTATGAAGCTTGGCGAACAGGCCAAACTAAACGTTGAGGTGATTTCTACCGGCTCATTAGCATTAGATGCTGCTTTAGGAGTCGGAGGAGTACCAAGAGGGAGAGTCATTGAAATCTTTGGACCTGAGTCTTCTGGTAAAACTACTGTTGCCCTTCATATCATTGCTGAAGCGCAAAAAACAGGAGGCAGTGCTGCATTTGTTGATGCTGAACATGCTTTGGACCCCATATATGCCAGGAATTTAGGCGTGGATATTGATAATCTTTTAGTTTCTCAGCCTGATACCGGAGAACAGGCTTTGGAAATTGCCGAAGCTTTAGTGAGAAGCGGGGCTTTAGATGTGATCGTTATTGATTCGGTGGCGGCCCTTGTTCCCCGGGCTGAAATTGAAGGGGAAATGGGTGATGCCCATGTGGGTCTGCAGGCACGTTTAATGTCTCAGGCTTTAAGAAAGCTGACCGGTTCCATTAGTAAATCAAGGACAACGGCAATTTTCATTAACCAGATCAGGGAAAAAGTAGGTATTATGTTTGGTAATCCCGAGACTACTCCGGGAGGACGAGCTTTAAAATTTTATGCCTCGGTCAGAATGGAGGTAAGAAGGGTTGATTCCTTAAAACAAGGTGTTGATCTGGTAGGAAACCGGACACGGGTTAAAATAGTTAAAAACAAAGTAGCACCTCCTTTTAAACAAGCCGATTTCGATATTATGTATGGTTTAGGAATATCCAGAGAAGGGAGTATCCTGGATCTGGGAGCGGATTTAGATGTTGTTAAGAAAAGCGGCGCCTGGTATTCCTTTGGTGATGAACGATTGGGGCAGGGAAGAGAAAATGCTAAAGACTTTTTGAAAGACAACCCGGATATCTGTAAAAGTATTGAGATGCAGGTTAAGAAGCTGTTAAATATACCGGGGGCCGAAATAGAAACTGAGGAAGCTGTTTCTTCCACATGAATGATCAAGAAGTAAGAAAGCTGGCTCTTAAATATTTAACGATCAGACCCCGTTCGATATATGAAATGGAAACATATCTTAATAAAAAAAAATGTAATGAGACGATAATTTCAGAGGTAATTCGTTATTTAAAAGAGTTAGGTTATTTGAATGACGCAAATTTCTGTCAGCTGTGGGTTGAAGACAGATTAAAATTTAAACCCATGGGTAAAAGGCGCCTTTACCATGAACTTATGCAAAAAGGTGTTGCCCCAGAGCTGATAGAAGATACTCTCTCTCAAAAGGTTTCAGAGGAAATTGAATTGAATTTAGCAGTTGAGTTAGCCGGTAAATATTTAAGAACAAATGATCATAGGCAATATGAAAAACTGTTTCGCTTTTTAGTACGGCGGGGATTCGAACCTAAAGTCGCCTTTCAGGTTACGGAAGAAATTTTTTCTTGACAAAATTCCAGTTTATACCACTTAATTCTTGACATAATTGACAATAAACATTAAAATAAAATCCGAGGGAAACCGTTTTATAGAGATTACCCTGATTTACTGCGGGTTTAAATATATTTTATATAAATATAGAGGGATAACTTAGATATATTTATTATAAATTAATTTTAATTTCACTAGCTCTTAGAAATATAAAGGGAATAGTGTATACCCGTTTAAATTATAGGGATTTCTATGAACCGAGTTTTTTACTCGGTTTTATTATTTTAATTTAGAAATTAATAATTTGAAAATTTTTTATGAGGAGGTGAATGTCATACAAAACGTGATTATTGCTGTTATTGCTTTAGCTATTGGTGGTTTAGTAGGATATTTAGCTAGAAAGAATGTAGCGGAATCAAAGATTAAGTCAGCGGAAGATGCGGCTAAAAAGATCGTTGAAGATGCTGCTAAAGATGCGGAAGCTACTAAGCGTGAAGCTATTTTAGAAGCTAAAGATGAAACGCATAAACTGAGAACGGAAGCTGAAAGGGATATTAAAGAAAGAAGAAATGAATTGCAAAGAACAGAGAGACGGTTAATTCAAAAAGAAGAATCTCTTGACCGGAAATTTGAAAGTATTGAAAGAAAAGAAGATAATCTGCAGCGACAAGAGCATGCGATTGAAAAAATTAAAGAGGAAGTAAGCGCCCTTTATGAAAAACAATTAAATGAATTAGAACGACTATCTAATCTTACCTCTGATGAAGCAAGAGAATTATTATTAGCCAGAGTCGAGGAAGAAATTAAACATGAGACAGCTATTATGATTAAAGATATGGAAATGCAGGCGAAAGAAGAAGCCGAGAAAAGAGCACGGGAACTTATTTCTCTTGCTATCCAACGCTGTGCTGCGGACCATGTTGCTGAAACTACAGTTTCAGTCGTAGCTCTTCCTAATGATGAAATGAAAGGCAGAATTATTGGTAGAGAAGGTAGGAATATTAGAACCCTGGAAACATTAACAGGGATAGATTTAATCATTGATGATACGCCGGAAGCCGTAATACTATCCGGATTTGACCCTATTAGAAGAGAAGTGGCCAGAGTTGCCTTGGAGAAACTGATTTTAGACGGCAGAATACATCCTGCCCGTATTGAAGAAATGGTGGAAAAAGCGCAAAAAGAAGTTGATCAAAAAATTCGTGAAGAAGGTGAGCAGGCAACTTTTGAAGTAGGTGTTCACGGACTTCATCCTGAGTTGATCAAACTTTTAGGAAGGCTGAGATTTAGAACCAGTTATGGTCAGAATGTCTTAAAGCATTCTATTGAAGTTGCTCACCTGGCTGGTGTAATGGCTGCCGAATTAGGGGTTGACGTTCATTTAGCAAAAAGAGCGGGATTATTACATGATATCGGTAAAGCAGTTGATCATGAGGTTGAAGGCCCCCATGTAACAATAGGGGCAGATCTGGCCAAGCGCTATCGTGAAGGAAAAGAAGTAGTAAATGCAATCGAAGGTCATCATGGTGATGTTGATCCCCTTACTGTTGAGGCTGTTCTTGTCGCAGCAGCTGACGCCATATCTGCCGCAAGACCAGGCGCAAGAAGAGAAACTCTGGAAGCGTATTTGAAAAGACTTTCCAAACTGGAGGAAATCGCCAACTCTTTCGAAGGTGTCGATAAATCTTTTGCCATTCAAGCGGGTAGAGAGATTAGGATAATCGTAAAACCTGACAGAATTGATGATGCCACTTCCATAAAAATGTCCAGAGATATTGTTAAACGTATTGAGAAGGAATTGGAATATCCCGGACAGATCAAAGTAGTGGTTATTCGGGAAACCCGTTCGGTAGATTATGCTAAATAATATTATATTTTCAATGTCTTTATGGTAAAGCGGCCGCTCTGGTCGCTTTTTCATATTTATTATGGTATTATATATAAACTAACAGGAAATTTAGTAGGTGAAGATATGATAAAAATTTTAATGATTGGTGATATTGTTGGTAATGTAGGGCGCTTAGCCGTAAAGAAAATACTTCCTAGATTATATACGCAGCATAATTTTGATATGGTGATCGCAAATGCTGAAAATTCGGCAGGAGGAAACGGAATTACTTTAGAAAATGCCGATGAACTTTTTAGTTATCATATTCATGTTCTTACAATGGGTAATCATGTCTGGGATAAAAAAGAAATTTTGAATTTTATTGATTCCCAGCCTTTTCTAATCAGGCCCGCTAATTATCCTCCCGGTACACCTGGTAAAGGCTATACGATTGTAAATATCGGTAATAACATTAAAATCGCTGTAATAAATTTGTCCGGAGTGATATTTCTAACGCCCTTGATCTCCCCTTTTTTGATCATTGACAGATTAATTCAGGAAATTAAAGAACAATGTTCTGTGATTATTGTAGATTTTCATGCTGAGGCCACCTCGGAAAAAGTGGCCTTAGGCTGGTATCTTGACGGTAAGGTAAGTGCTGTTCTGGGCACCCATACGCATATCCAAACAGCAGATGAAAGAATTTTACCCCAGGGTACCGCCTATATTACCGATGTTGGGATGACCGGCCCCAGGGATTCGGTTTTAGGAGTTAAAAAGGAAATAGCCATTAACAAATTTTTAACGCAAATGCCTGTTAAATTTGAAACGGCCAATGGTGTCGGCCAGTTAAATGGTGTGATACTAAATGTTGACCATATTTCCGGTCAAGTTCATTCCATAATCAGAGTTCAAGAATTTATTTGATTTTTTACATAAATTTAAACAATTATAAACTTTTTTATAGGTAAAAAAGGAATTCTTTTTTAAATGTAGAATACATTAAATACTAAACGTACAGATTTACTAAACTTTCTAATAAACGGGGGAGGTAGCTATTTGATGGAAGTTTTAAAAGTTTCCGCAAAGTCCAGCCCAAATTCTGTTGCAGGAGCTTTAGCAGGGGTAATCAGGGAAAGAGGTTGTGCTGAAATCCAGGCTATTGGTGCCGGAGCTCTTAATCAGGCAGTTAAAGCAGTGGCAATAGCAAGAGGCTTTGTTGCTCCGAGTGGTATAGATTTAATATGTATTCCGGCCTTTACAGATATTTTGATAGACGGAGAAGAAAGAACGGCGATTAAATTAATTGTTGAACCTAGATAACAATGTAAAATATAGAAAATATTTACGCCTGTTTATTCCAGTAATAAACAGGTTTTAATTTATACCCATATTTATATGAATTTATAAACGGCGGGGGTCTTGATTTTGGAATACACTGTTGTGGATGGTCATTGTGATTCTGTTTTAGATACGGCACAGGGCAGCAGATCTTTAAGCAAATTAACGGACCAGGGACATTTGGATTTTTACAGGCTTAAAGGGCGGGTTCAGTTGCAATTTATGGCTTTATTTATCGAGAGCATCTATAAACCCCATAACTCACTAATTCGAACCCTGGAGTTAATTGATGTGTTAAATAAGGAAATAGCGGCGGTAGATTTTGTTCATAAGATTTTAGCCAAACAAGATATTGCCGCATTTTCCAATTCTCAAGTAAAGGTGTTGCTGGCAATTGAAGGTGGAGAAGCTCTTTGCGGGAATATTTCTGTATTAAGGTGTCTTTATGATCTAGGAATTAGAAGCTTAACACTTACCTGGAACCACAGAAATGAACTGGCAGACGGCTGTGGGGAAGAACCTTTTGGTAAAGGCTTATCGAGTTTTGGCAGACAAGTAGTTACCGAGATGAATTCCCTGGGAATGGTAATTGATGTTTCCCATTTAGCTGAAAAAGGTTTTTGGGATGTCATAGAATTAAGTAAGGTGCCTGTTATTGCCTCCCATTCATGCTGTAAGGCCATAGCCCCCCATGTCAGAAACCTGTCTGACCGGCAGTTAAAAGCATTGGCCCGGAAGCAGGGTCTGATCGGAATAAATTTTTATCCTGATTTTTTGAATCCGGCTACCGGCCAGGCTACAATAGATGACGTGATCCAACATATTATTCACGCCGCTGAGATTATGGGTACGGAGCATGTGGGCGTGGGGTCGGATTTTGACGGTATCGATAAAGTCCCTGCCGGTTTGGAAGATGTAACGAAATTGGAGATAATACCGGATAAATTAGTGACAGCAGGTTTTTCTACAACGGATATTGCAAATATTATGGGTAATAACTATCTAAACGTTCTCAAAAAGGTGTTGCCGGATGGATAAATTTGCAGACTTACATCTACATACAACAGCATCTGATGGTGAATATTCTCCACAGTTTGTAGTTAAAGCCGCTAAGGCCCAAGGTTTTGCAGCTATTGCAATTACGGACCATGATACAGTAAGCGGCTTACAAGATGCTCTGGATGAAGGTCGGAGAAAAGAAATAGAGGTTTTGCCAGGTGTTGAGATCAGTACGGTATTTGAACAAAAAGAAATTCATATTTTAGGATATTTATTCGATCCCTGTGATCTGAATCTGATGCAAAGATTAGACGAAATGAGGAATTTCCGGCAAGTCCGCATTGAAAAAATGGTCGCCCGTCTAAATGAGCTGGGAATTGAGATTGCTTTGAAACAGGTTAGAGCTGTCTCCGGATCAGGAGTTATTGGGCGACCGCACGTTGCTAAGATATTGCTGGAGCAAGGTTATGTCAGGTCGATTAAAGAAGCTTTTGCTAAGTTATTGAGTCCGGGTTGTCCTGCTTATATACCTAGATATAAAATTAATCCTGCAGAAGCAATTCATTTATTATTAGCAGCCGGCGGAATTCCGGTCTTGGCCCATCCGGGTCTTAATCCTGATGATGAATTGATCGCAGATTTGAAAGACATCGGTTTACAGGGAATTGAAGTATGGCACCCTGAACATAATTCTCAGGATGTGGTAAAATATTTACAAATGGCTCAGCGTTATGATTTATTACCTACCGGTGGTTCGGACTGGCACGGCGGTAATAAAGATTCTTGTTTTAGCTTAGGAAGTATAAAATTAGCTTATTCCTTTGTAGAAAAGATTAAGGAAAGAAAAGAGGAGTTGGTTTTTAATGCAGGAGGCTGAAAGATTAACAAAAATATCCGGAGGGATATTTACGGAAGTTGATTGCTTAGCCAAAAAGATTTCCGAGGAAGGGAAAAAAGTTATCAACTTAAGCATCGGCAGTCCGGATTTACCTCCTTATGAAGGCTTCAGAGAAAAACTGGCCGAATATGTCTTAGACCCTTTGAATTATGGCTATGCTTTAACTGATGGCATTCAAGATTTTAGAGATGCAGTGGCCAAATGGTATTTCGACAGGGATCAAATTACTTTAAATCCTGATACGGAGATTTTACCGTTAATGGGTTCCCAGGATGGGCTAAGTCATATTTACTGGGGTTTTCTAAATAAAGGCGATATTGCATTGATTCCAGACCCCGGTTATCCGATTTATCATGCAGGTGTTTTACTAACGGAGGCGACTACATATCCTCTTAAGCTTTCTCCCCAGAATAATTTTTTGCCTCAATTGGATTTAATTCCCGAGGAGATAGCTCAAAAGGCTAAGATCTTGTTTTTAAATTATCCCAGTAATCCCTTAGCTGCCACGGCTACTTATGATTTTTTTGCAAATGTGATAGAATTTGCTAAAAAATATGATATTATTATTTGTCATGATTTTGCTTATTCGGAGCTTGCTTATGACGGATATCAGACGGTTAGTTTTATGTCTGTTCCCGGTGCCAAAGAAGTCGGTATTGAATTTCATTCCCTTTCCAAGACCTATAATTTAGCAGGCTGCCGGATTGGATTTGTAGTGGGCAATGAAAAAATAATCAATACTCTGCGTAAAATTAAAACGAATATCGACTTTGGCAGCTTCAAAGCTTTGCTAAAGGCCGGTAGTTATGTATTAACAGATAAAAATTGCCAGGATTATGTCAAGAAAACAGCAGGTGTTTATCAAAAGAGAAGGGACATTTTGGTTGAGGGGTTAAGTAACTTAGGATGGAAAATGTCCAAGCCTAAAGCATCAATGTTCATTTGGGCTCCAATTCCCGAATGTTACAAATCATCTTATGACTTTACGAAACAATTGGCTGCTACCGCCGGCGTTATTGTAGTTCCGGGCATAGCTTTCGGCAGCAATGGGGAAGGTTATGTCCGCATCGGTCTGGTGCAGCCGGAAGCGGTATTAGCAGAAGCAGTTTCTCAGGTTGCAAACAATTTAGCAGTAATCAACACGGCAAGAGCTTGACCTGATATTGGAAAATTGTTAAGATTAATTTAATTACAGAAAAAGAAAAAACATTAGGTTAAGGGAAGCCGGTGAGATTCCGGCGCGGTCCCGCCGCTGTAAACGAGTACTAGACCTAAAAAATGCCACTTTACTTATCATGTGAGGGAAGGTTTAGGTTAAAGGATGATCCGTGAGTCAGAAGACCTGCCTAAAAAAGTTAACGTAGCCTCGGTGTAAGGTTTTACGGCTTAGGATTAAAAAAACGGCAATCCTTTAGCAGTGTACTGCTAAAGGATTTTATATTTTGGCTGGCGCCTAAGAAATACGGGTTAAAAGTGAGTCGTTGAATTGGGAAGATTGGCTTTAGGAGATAAATACCTTTTTATGACTAGAATTCCTTGCCCTGGAATATAATATTTTAAAAAGTCTTAATGGGGGTAAGGAAATGTATGAAAAATACAGCAGGGAATTATTGCTTAACAGGATCAAGGAATTAGAAGAACAGGTGGAGCATCTGCGGATTAGCAGGAGAGTTTTAATGAATTTGATTGAGAAGATTGAGCGGGAAAAAAGATTACTGCTTACGAAAATGGAAAAAGAAAATAAAAAATTACAGAAGAATAATAACAAATATGCTCAGTGGCTGTGGAATAAAAACAGGCAGATCTTAGAATTGGAAGAAAAAATATCGCAAAAAAATTAACCAGGGGGAGTATGATGTCCTTAATATTAGTAATGGGGGGAGCGAGAAGCGGCAAAAGCAGCTATGCGGAAGCACTGGCCGCCAAAATGAGTGAGCATGTCGCTTATATTGCTACAGCCCAGGCATTTGATGAAGAAATGGAAAATAGAATATTAATGCATAAAAACAGAAGACCGGGTCATTGGTCCACATATGAGTCTCCTGATCAGATAAGTGACTTAATGCTTACCATCAAAGAACAACACAAGGTGTTTTTAATTGATTGCTTAACATTATTAATATCTAATATTTTATTAAATGGTCTAAATATTGATAATATAACACCGGAGATTTATCAGCAAAAGGAAGCAGAAGTATTTCGAGATTTGACAAAATTAGTGTCCTTAACCAGGACAGGCTCTTTTCGTTTAATTATCGTTACCAATGAATTAGGGTTAGGTATTGTGCCGGCAACTCCTTTAAGCAGAGCCTATCGTGATCTTGTCGGACGGGCTAATCAATATTTGGCTCAGGAAGCCGATCAGGTGATATTTACCGTGGCCGGGATGCCCCTACAAATCAAACCGACGCTGGAGATGTTAGAAGAATGATGGAAAGTCTGAGGGAAGGCTATACAACGGGTTCATGTGCAGCGGCTGCCGTGAAAGGGGCCGTAATGATGCTGCTGCGGCAGCAATTAGTGGAAACGGCAGAAATTACTTTACCGGGCGGCCGTAGGGTCTCTTTTCCGGTGAATAACGGCAGCTATTCTGAAAATCAGGCTTCATGTTATGTAAGCAAAGATGCCGGAGATGACCCCGATATTACTAACGGTATTGAATTATGGGCTAAGGTTACTAAGCATAGTAATCATCATATTATCATTACGGGAGGTAAAGGTATCGGGGCCGTGACCAAACCCGGCTTACCAGTTGCAGTAGGTGAGCCGGCGATAAATCCAATACCCCGGCAAATGATCCTCCGGGAGGTGGAGGAAGTTTTAGAAAATAGGGAAATAGGACTGATGATCGAAGTATCCATTCCTAATGGAGAGGAATTAGCTCAGAAGACTTTGAATTCCCATTTAGGAATAAAGGGAGGATTATCAATTCTGGGTACAACGGGTATTGTAAAACCAATGTCGGAAGAAGCCTATAAAAAATCTTTAATTCCTCAATTACATGTTACTTATTCCCTGGGCTACAGGATAGTAGTTTTAACTCCCGGAAATATAGGGCACAAGAGTGCTGTTAAATATGGAGTACCCGAGGAGATCATCTGTCAGACCAGCAATTTCGTCGGCTATATTCTTGAAGAGGCTGAAAAGACCGGGTTTACAGAAATAATCTTATGGGGGCATCCCGGAAAGCTTTTAAAAATTGCCGGTGGTAATTTTCAGACCCATAATAGGATTTCCGACGGGAGAATGGAAACCTTAGCGGCATATTTAGCCGTGCTGGAAGCTCCCGTAGAATTAATTAAGCTTGTCTTAGCTGCCAATACTACGGAACAGGCGATGGAGCATGTTCGTAAATATCAATATCAGCATGTTTGGGAGATCATTGCCCGGAAAGTAAGTGAACGGACAGCAAGATATCTGTTCAATAAAGTTAAAGTTGGTACTGTTCTGTTAGCAAATAGAGATGAAATCTTGACAGCGGATACCAATGCCAAAATATTTTGGGAGGAATTAAAGTGGCGTCCTTTACAATAGTTGGTACCGGGGCCGGGACGGAACAATATATGATTCCTTTAGCGGTCAATGAAATTGCCCGGGCAGATGTTCTTATAGGCGGGGAAAGAAATCTTCGCCCTTGGTTAGGGGCTGAAGATAAAAAATTTTTTGCGATTAAATCATCTTTAGGGGAAATCGTTGAATTAATAAATAGCTACTATGCCAAGGAAAAAGTGGTGGTATTAGTATCCGGGGACCCGGGGTTTTACAGTCTTTTAAATTTTTTGTCCAAGCATTTCCCCCGTGATGAAATTAAAGTAATTCCCGGCATCAGCTCGGTGCAGATTGCCTTTGCCAAATTATCCCTGCCCTGGCAGGATGCTGTATTATTGAATCTGCACGGAAGAGACTTAAGTATCTTAGATCCCTTTATCCAGCATCCTAAAATAGCTCTCTTGACCGACCCTGTTAATAATCCCGGTGTAATCTATGACTATTTTTACTTAAATGGGAGAAACCGCGGAGTTATCTATATTTGTACAAAGCTGGGCTATCCGGATGAAAAGATAAAAGCAATAAAAATTAACGGGTGTCGGTTGGAAGAATTGGAGACAAACGAACCTACTGTGATGGTGATAACAAATGAGTAAGCTTGGTTTAGCCGATGACTTGTTTATTAGAGATGATGTACCAATGACCAAATCTGAAATAAGAGCTTTAACAATTATCAAGTTGCAGCTTGAGGATCATGATATCTTCTGGGATATTGGTGCGGGAACAGGGAGTATTAGCATTGAAGCAGCTCAAAATATCAAGAAGGGGCAAGTTTATTCCATTGAAAAAAACAACAAGGCTGTCAGGCTGATCGCAGAAAATAAAAAAAAATTCAACTGTCCTGATCTTAAAATAATCCATGGAACCGCCCCCCAGGTTTTGGCAGGACTTCCCCGGCCGACGAAAGCCGTTGTGGGAGGAAGCGGCGGAAATTTAACTGACATTTTGGAATATTTGTGGTTGGAAACAAAGGTGGAAAATATCGTGGTAAATTCCATTACTTTAAATACAGCATATCAGGCCATTAAAATATTCCATGACTATCATGCTGTAATTGATGCGGCTCAGATCAGTGTAAATAAAATTAAACTGGTCAATGATTTACAAATGCTGGACAGCCAGAACCCTATTTTTATTATTTGCGGGAAACGCATAGGAGGTCAATAGTATGAAAGTATTTATCGTAGGGGCAGGACCCGGAGATCCCCAATTAATTACTGTCAAGGGAAAACAATTGCTGGAAGAAGCCGATGTGGTAATCTATGCAGGCTCCCTGGTTAATCCTGAACTGTTAAAATACTGCTCAAGAAAGACACGAATTTATGACAGTTCTGTTTTAACACTGGAAGAAGTATTAACGATAATTAAAGAAGCGGCTGCCGACGGGCTGTCTATTGTCCGCTTACATACGGGAGATCCTAGTCTTTTTGGTGCGATTCAAGAGCAAATTGAGCCCTTACTCGAATATGGTATTGATATCGAAGTAATTCCTGGTGTGAGCTCCTTTTTAGCTGCTGCCGCTACCTTAAAACAAGAGTTTACTCTTCCGGATATATCCCAATCCTTAATTATTACCCGTCTGGAGGGGCGTACCCCTGTACCGGAAAGGGAAAAGCTGAATGCTCTGGCTCAGCATCAGACCAGTATGGTTATTTTTTTGAGTGTGGGGTTGCTGGAAGAGGTTATTAAACAGTTAAGTGAACATTATCCCCCTGATACACCTGTAACTGTCGTTCAGAAAGCATCCTGGCCCGATGAGAAGATTGTCGCAGGAACCCTTGAAAATATTGCTGAGCGGACAAAAGCAGAAAATATTACGAAGACGGCTTTAATACTGGTGGGGAACTTTTTAAATAAAAAATATTCCCTTTCCAAACTATATGACCCGGGTTTTTCCCATGGTTATCGAAAGGGAACAGATGAATAAATTAGCTGTTATTGCTCTTACCACAAAGGGCTTGAAGCTGGGTGATGAGTTGTATCAAAAAAGTAAGGGACAAGTTGACCGGCTGACAATTAAAAAAACCTCAGCCGGGGGGTGGGACTCTGAGCAGGTTAGTTTATCTGAACTGGTACAAAATTCTTTTCATAAATATGCCGGCTTGATTTTGATCATGGCTGCGGGAATAGCGGTACGGATTATAGGGCCTCTGTCCACCAGTAAAATTACAGATCCGGCGGTAGTTGTCATGGATGAAGGAGGTAATTTTGCTGTTAGCTTATTATCAGGACATTTGGGCGGAGCAAACCAATTAGCTTCTGAAATAGCAGCTTTAATAGGTTGTCAGGCAGTAATCACAACAGGGACAGATGTCAATCACTTAACAGCCGTCGACACTTTGGCCCAAAGCTGGAATATGAATATTGAACCGGTCGAGAATATTAAGATTTTTAATAAAGCACTTCTGGAGGGGAAGCACTATCACTTCTGGACTGATTATGAATACGATTCCCCCGCTAATATGCTGTTTAAAAAGATAACTGAGTATGATTATAACCATGATTTAAATGTATTTGTAACCCATAAAATACTTAGTATTTCTGCCGAAAAAGAAAATGTGCTGTTCCTAAGGCCGAAAGACCTGGCTTTAGGAATTGGCTGTAAAAAAGGCCTGCCTTTTACCAAACTATGGCCTGCTTTTTTAGACTTTTTTCAGAAGAACAGGCTTAGTACAGGTTCGGTAGCGAAAATTGCGACAATATGTATCAAGGGGCAGGAGGAATCAATCAGAAAACTGGCTGATGCTTTTCATATTCAGGTGAACCTTTACTCTCGGGAACAACTGGATAACTGCTTCCAAAAATACAAAAATTTAACGACTTCGGAATTTGTACATTCCATAGTGGGAGTGCCTGGTGTTTGTGAGCCTGCGGCTCTTTTGGCCGGCGGCAATGATGAGCTGCTGGTTAAAAAAACTGTTTATGAAGGCGTCACTTTTGCTGTTGCAGGTTTGAAAGATTATGCGATTAAGAAAAGCTTTTGCTGGTTCAAATAGGAGAATTATTATGATTTTATTATTAGGTGGAACCCGGGAAAGTAGAGAAATTGCTAAGTTATTACAACAAGAAAAAATAAAACATATTATTAGTACGGTTTCCGACTATGGCGGTCAATTAGCAGAGGAAATTTCAGAGAACGTCCACCGGGAAGTTTTGGAATATGATCGCTTGCTAGAATTTTGCCGGCAGCAGAATATTACAACGATTATTGATGCTACCCATCCTTTTGCTAAGAATATTTCCCTTAATGCCATTAAAACAGCCGGGGTTTTAGCGATCAAATATCTGCGTTTTGAGAGAAAAACTATGACTTATCCCGACAATCCTTTAATCCGGATTGTTTCAGATATGGATGAAGCGGCCGCACAGGCAGAGAATTTAGGTAAGAAGATTTTGCTTACCATAGGTTCCAAACAACTCACTTTTTTTCAAAAATTAATTACCCGTAAAGAAGTTTATGTAAGGATCTTACCTGATCTGGATTCATTGCACCGTTGTTTTTCCCTGGGATTACAGCCGCAACAAATAATTGCCATGCAAGGCCCCTTTTCCAAAGAATTTAATCAGTTACTGATTAAAGAGAAACAAATCGAAGTGGTTGTCAGTAAGGAGAGTGGGCAAATTGGTGGTCTGGATGCCAAGCTAACTGCTTGTTTGGAGTTGAATATTCCGCTAATCGTTATCACTAAGCCCCAAATCCCCTATCCCCGCATTGTTTATGAATATGAAAAAGTTTTACAGGAGGTAAGTGATGAGCTTTAATGTAGACCCCCGGGGTATTGAAACCCGGAGTATGGAAATTATCGCCGATATTGTAGGTCCCCGGGACTGGGCACCGCTGGAAAAAGCAATAATTTACCGCGTTATTCATACTACAGGTGATCCCAATTATGCAGACCGGATTTGTTTGCACCCCCAGGCTCTTACAGCCGGGCAAAATGCCCTTAAATCAGGATGCCGGATTATTACCGATGTGGAAATGGTCAATACGGGAATTAATAAAAATGCGCTGCATAAACTGGGTATCAAAAGCAGATGTTTTTTGAATGAGCCCCGGGTAAGGGAGACAGCTAAACAGACCGGTGAAACAAGGTCTATGACTGCCTTTAAATTGGCGGGGCAGCAATTAGACAACAGCATAATCGCCATAGGCAATGCTCCTACCGCTCTCTTTACATTGCTGGAACTATGTAAAAGTGAAAATATCCGGCCGGCTTTGATTATCGGTGTTCCGGTAGGTTTTGTCGGGGCTGCGGAGTCTAAGGACTTATTAGTTGCAGAATCTCCTGTTCCTTTTATAACAGTAAAAGGGACTAAAGGAGGTAGTCCTGTAGCCGCTGCCGTTGTAAATGCATTTTTATATTCCTTAGTTGAAAGGAATGACTAATATGGCTAACATGATTATGTTACAAGGAACCAGTTCCAATGTCGGCAAAAGTGTGCTGACGGCGGCATTATGCAGGATATTACTCCAGGAAGGCTTGAAGGTTGCACCTTTTAAAGCGCAGAATATGGCCTTGAATTCTTATGTTACTTCCTCCGGTGGTGAAATGGGCAGGGCTCAGGTCGTTCAAGCCGAAGCCTGTAAAATAGCCCCTGATGTTTTAATGAATCCTATTTTATTGAAGCCTACTCAACCGGCCTCTTCTCAGGTAATCGTTTTGGGCAAGCCGATAGGCAACTTGTCGGCGGTAGATTATCACCGTAAATTTAAAGAGACCGCCTGGAAGGTAATCTGTGCAAGTTTAGAAGAATTAAAAAACAACTATGAAGTACTGGTCATAGAAGGTGCCGGGAGTCCGGCGGAAGTGAATCTTAAAGCCAATGATATTGTAAACATGCGGGTAGCCCGGGAGTTGAATTCGCCGGTGTTATTAGTGGCGGATATCGACCGCGGCGGGGCTTTGGCTTCCATTGTCGGAACCCTGGAATTATTAGAAGATGAAGAGAGGGACCTGATTAAAGGTATCATTATTAATAAATTCCGGGGGGATATCGATCTCTTAACACCGGCTATCGAATTTTTAGAGCACAAGACCCATAAACCCGTCTTGGGTGTAATCCCTTATTTTACTGAATTTCGGATTCCGGAAGAAGATTCTGTGGCCATTGAAAATTTTAATACGGCATATACCGGTAATGAGAAGTTAGATATCGCGGTTATTAATTTGCCTCATATTGCAAATTTTACTGACTTTGATGCTTTAAGTGCGGAAAGGGATGTTGAACTGCGTTATGTTAAAGAAGCTGCGGCGTTGGGTAAGCCTGATTTAATCATTATCCCCGGCAGCAAGAGTACGATTGCCGATATGACCTATCTTTGCAAATCAGGATTAGCGGAGAAAATCAAAAGCCTGGCCTTTGACGGCATCCCGGTAATCGGTATCTGCGGAGGCTTCCAAATTCTGGGCCAAAGACTGTTAGACCCCCACCGGACGGAATCTGAACTTGAGTGCTGTACGGGACTGGCTTTATTAGACATTGAAACTGTTTTTGCAACGAATAAAATTACTTCCCTGGTCAAAGGAAGGGTTAAATATGAGAGCGGATTGCTTAAAGGATGTAATGATTTCTTGATTACAGGCTATGAAATCCATATGGGCACGACCAAGGTTAATAAAAAGATCGCAAGCCCCTTTCTTCTTGAGGAGCGCAGCAATCAAAACATAACCGCTTTTGATGGTGCTATCGCTGAAAGTGGAAATGTTCTGGGCACATATCTCCACGGGATTTTTGATAATGATTTACTGCGCAGGCAAATGATCAATAACATTAGACAAAAAAAGGGCTGGGAATCTTTAGCCTATACAGGACTGGATATTAAGGAGCAGCGAGATAAGGATCTGGATAAACTTGCCGAACATGTTAGAAAAAATCTGGATGTAAAGCTGTTGTTGCAAATAATGGGGTTATAAAATTTATGATTTTAGGAGCGTTACTAATTGATTTAATTGTCGGCGACCCCCCCTATGTTCCTCACCCGGTAATATATATGGGCAAACTAATCAATCTGCTGGAAGACTTTTTATATCCGCCAGAAGGCTCTAATCTAAATAAAGTATTCAGGGGCGGATTGTTGGTCTTTATCGTGATTTGTACGGTTTTTGCCGGAAGCTGGGTCCTTTTAAGACTCCTTGCTGCCCTGCATCCGATTTTAAAGACCCTGGCCAGTATCTGGCTTATTTCCACTACCATAGCGGTTAAAGGTCTGGGTGAGGCCGGCAGCCGGATAAGGCAGCTCCTGGTCAACAAAAAAATCCAGGAAGCCAGAAAAGAAGTCGGTCTGATTGTGGGGCGGGATACCCATAATTTAGACGGAAAAGAGATAATCAGGGCAACAGTTGAAACAATTGCTGAAAATGTGGTTGATGCCGTAACAAGTCCTTTACTCTTTGCTATGCTGGGCGGTGCTCCGCTGGCTTTGGTCTACAGGGCGGTAAATACTATGGATTCAATGTTAGGGTATAAAAATGAAAAATATCTTTATTTCGGGAAGGTAGCTGCCCGGGTTGATGATTTGTTTAACTTGATTCCTGCCAGATTAACCGGTCTGGTAATCGTTTTAATTTCATTGATCTTGCCGGGCTGTTCCGGAGTAAATTCTTTTAAAATATTACGGCGTGATGCCAGGAGACATCCCAGTCCGAATAGCGGCTTTGCAGAGAGTGCTGTAAGCGGAGCGACCGGTGTACAATTAGGCGGTTTGAATTATTATCAGGGGATACCCTCCAACCGTCCCCATATTGGTGAAAACATAACCCCGCTGAGTACCCAATCCATTAAACAGACCGTAGGAATCCTGTATATAACAGCTTTAGTATGGTCTTGCCTTTTAGAGTTAATTAATTGGTTCATTTAATAATAATGAGGAGTTTTTAACGTGAAGATACCGAGATTTATTATCGCCGGCACCCATAGCGGAGTAGGTAAAACAACAATCACCAGCGGATTAATGAAGCTTTTACATGATACCGGCTTAAAAGTACAGGGCTATAAAGTGGGGCCTGATTATATTGACCCCAGTTATCATACCTTGGCCACGGACCGCTTTTCCCGCAATTTAGATTCCTGGATGTTAGCTGAAAATGAGATATTAGAATTAATGGGCAGGAATTCTCAAGATGCAGATGTTTCTATTATTGAAGGTGTTATGGGTCTTTATGACGGATTTGGCGGAAATTCTGACTTAGGCAGTACGGCTCATATAGCGAAAATTACCGGCAGTCCGGTTATTTTAGTTGTCGATTCCCGGTCAATGGGACGTAGTGCTGCCGCTCTTATTTTGGGTTATCTGAATTTTGACCCTGCTGTAAATATTGCGGGTGTTATTCTGAACAAAGTTGCCAGTGAACGCCATAGGCAAATTCTCCGGGAAGCAATAGCGCCTTTAAATATTCCCATTCTCGGCTTTCTCTACCGTAATAAAGAGATCGGTATGCCGGAACGTCATCTGGGCTTAATCCCTGCTGCAGAAATGGCAGGTTTAAAAGAACAACTGCTAGAGATTTCCATGCACTTAAAAGAGCAGATTTTTCTCCCAGGACTCCTAGCGATAGCCAATCGTGCTCCCGAATTTCCCAGGTATCAAGTTACGTTATTTACAGATGCGGAAAAAGGGATTTTTAAGGGTTTGAAAATTGGCTATGCTTATGACCCGGCTTTTACTTTCTATTATCGGGATAATCTGGATTATTTGACAGAGCTGGGGGCGGAAATGATTCCGGTAAGTCCCTTGACAGATCCTGATCTCCCCGCTGATTTATCCGGATTAATCATAGGCGGGGGGTTTCCGGAACTATTTTTAGAAAAACTCAGCAGGAATAAACAGTTCATTACATCATTACAAAGTCTACATTCCCAGGGACTGCCTGTCTATGCCGAATGCGGCGGATTTATGTATCTCACCGAAAAAATCGTTGATTTTTCAGGGAAGGAACTGGAGATGGCCGGAATTATTCCGGGGAAATGCCGGATGACGAAAAAATTAGCCGGTATGGGATATCGCGAGGGACTCATAAGCAGAAATTCCATCTTAGGAGAGAAAGGAACAAGGATCAAGGGGCACGAATTTCACTACAGCAGCTATCAGGCGGATTCTTTGGAGCAACCTTATGGTTTTTGTTTCACCAATGGTAAACAGGAAGGATATTGTACGGATACCTTATTGGCTTCATACCTGCATATTCATTTTTTAAGCAGCCCTTTAATAGCAAAAAATTTCTTAACAAAATGCACTGAATATAAACTTAAGGTGGGTCGGTAAATGAAAAGCTTTCTTGCAGCCATGCAATTTATGACAAGGATACCGATTAATAAAACAATTGTGGCCTCCGAAGCAGAAATGGGCAGTTCAAGCAAATATTTTCCAATTATTGGATTTATTATTGGTTTTTTTCTTTTTATTATCGATCAATTAAGCTCTTTATTGCTTCCATCTCTAGTCGTGGGAGCAATCCTTTTAATTGCTGAGGTTTTGATTACCGGTGGTCTTCATGTTGACGGTTATCTGGATACGATGGACGGGTTATTATCTTCAAGACCTAAAGAGACGGCTCTAGAAATTATGAAGGATAGCCGGGTAGGAGCGCATAGTGTGACCGCTTTTTTTGCCCTGTTTATTTTAAAATACAGCATTATCGTAGGGTTGTTAAATACGAACTCAATTTATGGTATTTTCTTGATGCCGATTGTCGGGCGCTGGGTAATGCAGTTTTGTATCTGTTTTTTTCCTTATGCCCGGGAAAATGGACTAGGTAAAATTTTTTCCATATCCAGTGATAAAAGAGACTGGTATTTTTCTACGCTGACTTTTATGCTGATCATTTTATTTTTCCTTCCCTGGAACTATTTGCTGGTCATAACAATAACATTTTTAATCATGCTCACTCCTATTCTAAAGATCAATAAGTTTTTAAATGGCCATACGGGAGATACATATGGTGCGATTAATGAACTTACGGAAGTTCTATTTATTTTTCTTTGTTTATTGCTAAGAATTTAATAGCAAAATTAATTTATGATGAATAAACTAGGTTGAGAGCAAGGCTGAAAGAGGTGTCAAAATGAAAGCTAGCGCAATAGCACCGGGAACCTGTGGTGAATTAGTTCAGGGAGTCATAGAAAATATGAATTTTCATATTACTTGTCCCGTTAATTGTTTTTCAAAAATTCAGGTGGAAATTAGGAAAGATGATTATATTTTTATCAATGACCCGACGAGAACTAAAGTAATTCAAGGGGTAACGAAAACGATGCAGTTCCTCACAAAACGTGTGTGGGGTGCCGCCATTACTATTGAGACCCAGCTTCCTGTCTCCAAAGGGATGGCCAGCAGTACTGCTGATATAAGTGCAGCCTGCTTTGCAACTGCACAGGCCCTTGGTTATGAACTATCCCCTCATGAAATAGCAAAAATTGCTTTAAGCATAGAACCCAGTGACGGCTTATTTTTCCCTGGTATTGTAGCCTTTGACCATGTTAAAGGAAATTATTATAAAGAAATTGGCAAAGCTCTGGAGTTGAATTTATTCATATATGATTTTGGCGGAGAAATTGATACAATTGTATTTAATAAACGGCCTGACCTTAAAGAGAAAAATTTTCTTAATGAGACTAAGGCCAAAGAAGCTTTCCGGACAGTGGAAAAAGGTTTAAGGACTAGTAACGAGAAACTTATTGCCAAGGGAGCAACCATAAGTGCTCTGGCCAATCAGAATATTATTTTCAAACCCCAATTGGAAGAAATTATTGATACTGTCTTGCAAGCAGGGGGATTGGGATTAAATACCGCTCATAGCGGAACATTAATTGGAATTTTTTACAATGAATTTTTAACAGACAAAGATAGATTAACAAGAACCATACAAAAAAAATTTCCGCATTTAGCATTCTTAGGTCAATATAAACTTATTGACGGCGGAGTAAATGTTGAATTTGAGGAGGAAGAATTTTGCAGCAGCATAGAAAGCACGGTGGTAACTTAAAAGAGGCAAGCGAATTATATCATATTGATGAGGATGAATTACTGGATTTTAGTGCCAATATTAATCCCCTGGGCCCGCCGGCAGCAATATATGAAGTGATTACGAATAATCTAGCGAAAATCAAACACTATCCGGATAGTAGAAATAAAGACTTGAAAAACAGGTTAGCCGCCCATTTAAGTCTCTCCGACAATAATATTGTAATGGGCAATGGTGCTTCGGAGTTAATATTTTTATTAATCAATTATCTTCGTCCGTCCCAGGTCTGGATACCATCGCCCACTTTTGCGGAATATGAGATCGCAGCACGGAGTTGTCATGCTCAGATAACAAGGCTGCCTCTTGGCGGGGAGAAAATGAATATCTTTAATTTGGACAAGCTGCAAGGAATGGCTGAGAATGATTTAATATTTATTTGTAATCCTAACAACCCTACCGGCCAATTGTACCCTGCATTTTTTTTAGAAGAAGTATATAATATAATAAAAAACAGCAAGGCTTATTTCGTTATTGATGAATCTTTTTTGGACTTTCTGGAAGATAAAAAAAGTATTTCTTTTATGGGTAGAATAAACGAATATTCCCGTCTTATTGTGCTGTATTCTTTAACGAAATTTTTTACCATTCCCGGATTACGTCTGGGTGCACTTATCACAAATCCCTCTTTAGCCGGGGAGTTTGAAGGTATCCGGGATCCCTGGAATATTAATATTTTTGCACAGCTGGCAGGGGTTACTGCCCTGCAAGATGAGGACTTTATGAAGACTACTCTGGATTTTTATAAAGAAGAGAAAAAATTTCTTTTTTCACGTTTAGCAGCAATGGAAGGAATTAGGCCCTTGCCACCAAGTGCTAATTTTATTTTTATTAAGCTCCAGCCTCCTCATACGGCCAGTAAAATTTGTGAGCTCTTAGCCCACGAGAACATTTTAGTGCGAAATTGTAATTCTTATCCCTATTTAGGAGAAGAATATTTACGTGTTGCAATTAAAGCACGGGCCGAAAATCTCAGGCTGCTGGCGAAACTTGAGGAGAAACTTTCGAATAATGGGACGTGAGAAAAATGACAAAAATTATTTTTGTGCGGCATGGGGAGACCGAATGGAATGATACGGGTAAATACCAGGGCCATACCGACATTCCCTTAAGCCAGACCGGTTTGGAACAGGCGGTAAAAGTTTCATTAAGGCTGGCAAATGAGCGGATAGCTGCAGTATATTCCAGTGACCTGCTAAGAGCCCGGCAGACCGCGGAATTAATTGCGGTCAGGCACAACCTGAGTGTAAGGACGAGAGCGGAATTCAGGGAAATCAATTTTGGTGTTTGGGAAGGAAAGACCTTTAAGGAAATAAACCATCTCTATCCTGATTTACTGAAAACATGGCTGGAAGAACCGGAGAAGTTGATTATTCCCGAAGGTGAAACTTTTCAGCAGCTAACCGGGCGGACCTTTAACGGTCTTTCTGAAATTCAAGCAAACCATGAGGGGGAAACAATAGTAGTAGTTGCTCATGGCGGAACAATTGGCGCAGTTATGTGCAGCGTCCTGGAAATAAAATTAAATAATCTCTGGAAAATAAAGCAAGGCAATACAGGAATAAGTATTATCGAATTTCATGATAATAAAGGTATTCTTACATTATTTAATGATACTTTGCATTTGAATATTTCCTAATTGGGTGAAAAAAATGTTACTTAGAAAGAAATCATTATTGAAAAGGATCGCTTTCCTGGTAAATTTACCGCAAAGTTTACCATTGGCCTGGAAATTATTAAAAGACAGGAGATTGCCGCTGGCAAATAAGTTGTTTTTTACAGGATTGTCTTTGGCATATCTCATCTTCCCCTATGATTTAATTCCTGATATTCCGATTTTAGGGCAACTTGATGATTTTACGGTTTTTATGTTCTTATTTAATTGGTTTTTAAACAAAGTGCCCTCTGAAATATTACAGGAATACGGTTGGAAGAAAGAGTGAGGGATAAAATATGGGCAAATTATTTTTAGCTTTTACATTAATACCTTTGGTAGAAGTCGCTTTATTAGTAAAGCTGGGTCAGTATTTCGGAGCACTTCCCACTATTTTACTGGTAATTTTCACAGGGGGGGTAGGCGTCTTTCTGGCTAAGAGTCAGGGGTTGTTTGTTTTGAGCAAGATCCAGTATGAACTACAACAGGGTATGGTACCCGGAAATGCCTTAATCGACGCTCTTTTGGTATTGATAGGTTCTGTTTTTCTGATCACTCCGGGTTTATTAACGGATTGTGCCGGTTTCTTGCTGTTATTTCCTTTTTCCCGTACGATCGTTAGAAATTATTTAAAATATAAATTTAAAAATATGATCGATAATGGAAAAGTTAATGTTTATTTTGGCAAATTTTAATGATATAATCATAGCTAAAAATTAGTAGGAGGATTAGCGGTGAATACAAAATTCAGTAAACTGGGTTTGACCTTTGATGATGTATTATTAGTTCCTGCCAAATCCAACGTTTTGCCCAAGGATGTTGATATAACGACCAAACTTACGAAAGAGATTAAGTTAAATATTCCTTTAATTAGCGCAGGAATGGATACTGTAACTGATTCAAGACTGGCCAGGGCGATAGCCCGTGAGGGTGGTTTAGGCATAATTCATAAAAATATGTCGATTCTGCAGCAGGCCGGTGAGGTTGATAAAGTCAAAAGGTCTGAACACGGTGTCATTACAGATCCGATATCATTAAGGCCGGAGCATTTTATCAGTGATGCTTTGGAAATGATGGCGAAATATCATATTTCCGGAGTGCCTATTATCGATAATGGGAAACTGATCGGCATAATTACCAATCGCGACCTGAGATTTGAAACCAATTATACAAGAAAAATTAAAGATGTGATGACCAAGGAGAACTTAGTTACTGCTGCTATTGGAACAACTTTGGATGAAGCCAAAAATATTCTGCAGCAGCACAAAGTTGAAAAACTACCTTTAGTTGACGAAAATTTTAACCTTAAAGGTCTTATTACCATTAAAGACATTGAGAAGGCCAGACAATATCCAAACTCGGCCAAAGATTCTCAGGGCAGATTGCTGGCCGGAGCAGCAGTTGGTGTTAGTAATGATACCATGCAGAGAGTCAATGCACTTGTTGAAGCCAAAGTTGATGTCATTGTCGTGGATACTGCCCATGGACATTCACAGGGCGTAATCGACACCGTACGGAAAATTAGAACAAAATATCCTCAGTTGCAGATTATTGCGGGAAATGTAGCAACTGCAGAAGCAACACGGGATTTAATTGAAGCCGGGGCAGATGCGGTAAAAATAGGTATTGGTCCCGGGTCCATCTGCACGACAAGGGTGGTGGCCGGAGTAGGTGTTCCCCAACTTACGGCAATTTATGATTGCGCTAATGAAGCGAAAAAATATCAGATTCCCATTATTGCCGACGGAGGGATAAAATTCTCCGGAGACGTGGCTAAGGCAATTGCTGCCGGTGCTGATATTGTGATGATCGGCAGCTTATTTGCAGGTACGGAAGAAAGTCCCGGGGAGATTGAAATTTATCAGGGCAGAAGTTATAAGGTGTACCGGGGAATGGGTTCCTTAGCTGCCATGAAAGCAGGAAGCTGTGATAGATATTTCCAAGAAAATGTTCCTAAGCTTGTTCCGGAAGGAGTGGAAGGCAGGGTTCCTTATAAGGGCTCTTTAGCTGAAACAATTTATCAATTAATCGGGGGATTGCGGTCTTCTATGGGTTATTGTGGTGCTAAAGATATTTCTGCAATGAAAGAATCCGTATTTATTCAGCAGACCAGTGCAGGACTTAAAGAAAGTCATCCCCACGATGTATATATAACGAAAGAAGCTCCTAATTATCGTGTATAAGATAATAACTGCAAGAAGGCTGATTTAAGCCTTCTTTTTTTTATTGCTTCGCATAAATATGATACTAGGTATTGAGAGAGGGGGGATTTTTATTACCAGGATAATTTTTATGTCCCGGAGAAATCTGGCCAGGATCGCATTGGTTACCGTTATCTTAGTATGTACATTAGGAGTATTTAAAGAGTTCATTTTTGAACAAGCCAATCAAGCCTTAGGTGTTCTGGTACCAGGCTCCAAGCTAAAACCGATCTATTATGTAGATACTGAAGAAAAAAAACTTGCGATAAGTTTCGATGCTACTTGGGGGGCTGAATATACCCCCAAAATTTTAAATATCTTAGACAAATATAATCTTAAAACGACGTTCTTTTTAACAAATATCTGGCTGAAGGAATACCCGGAGGTTGCCAAGGAAATCAGGATGGCCGGTCATGAAATAGGGATGCATAGTGTGACCCATCCCCATTTCAATCAACTTTCCGAGCAGCAAATGATTGATGAACTGCAAGGAAATGCCCGGATGATCGCAGACATAACGAAATTTAAGGCAGTCCTTTTTAGACCGCCCTTCGGGGAATATAACAACCAGGTAATCAACATTACCCAAAGTTTGGGATTCATACCCATTCAGTGGAGTGTGGATTCTCTTGATTGGCAAGAAAATATGACCCGAACAGAAATTATGAAAAGAGTAACTACCCGGATTCATCCCGGAGCAATTGTTTTATTCCATAATAACGGCACATATACCGCAGATGCCTTAGAAGAAATAATATCATTTTCTCTGCAAGAGGGATACGAAATTCTACCTGTTTCCCAACTGCTTTATAAAGATAATTATTTCATTGACCAGCAAGGAGCGCAAAAGCTGAAAAAAATACCATAAAAGATGTTCCGGGCAGAAAACAGGAGATAAGAAACAAAATAAAAAAATATATTAGACGGGGACATATCCAGCTTCGCAGTTAAACTTGCTAAAGAGGGTGGGTCCTTGCCAGTTTAGAAGAATTGCAGAAAGTGTGCAGGGTATCCCGGGTTAGTACCGGGCAGTAAATATCTAAGATTCTGCAAGCGGAAACCGGCTTAATAACTTATGGCAACTCTTTTGAGGAGGCTCATTTTTTCCAGGGCTTTACCCGTACCTCTTGCCACACAGGTCAGCGGGTCGTCGGCAATCAGGACCGGCATATTTGTTGTTTTACTGATTAAGAGGTCAATGTTATTAAGCAGGGAGCCGCCGCCTGCCAGCATCATCCCTGTTTCCATGATATCGGCGGCTATTTCCGGCGGGGTTTTTTCCAACGTAGAACGGACCGCTTCTATGATGCTGTTAAGAGGCTCAGCTAAGGCTTCAGATATTTCCTGGGCGGTAACTTCAATACTGGAGGGCAGGCCTGTTGCCAGATTTCTGCCCTTTAGGGTATAGGACGCATCCGGACTGGGGTTAACAGCATAACCTATTTCAATTTTAACTTTTTCTGCCGACCTGTCACCTACTTCCAGGTTATAATTTCTTTTCATATATTTGATAATTGCCAAATTCATTTCATCTCCGCCAACTCTTATCGATCTGCCGACAACTACGCCCCCTAAAGAAATGATCGCTACCTCTGTGGTTCCTCCGCCAATATCTACAATCATATTGCCGACAGGTTCATGAACATTCATTCCGGCTCCAATTGCAGCCGCAACGGGTTCTTCAATAATAAAGGAATCTTTGGCACCGGCTTGTTGAGCTGCTTCAATCACAGCCCTGCTTTCTACCTGAGTTATGCCCAGGGGTACCCCTACCAGGACCCGGGGCCGTACAACTCCCATGCCCCGTATTGTTTTACCGATAAAATATTTAAGCATCATTTTGGTAATATTAAAATCTGCGATTACGCCGTCTTTTAAAGGCCGAACAGCTACGATATTGCTGGGAGTTTTACCAATCATTGCTTTCGCTTCGTTACCCACGGATAGTAATTCTCCCGTATGGGCGTGTATTGCTACAACAGAAGGTTCCTTTAAGACGATTCCCTTGCCCTTTAAAAACACTAAGGTATTAGCTGTCCCCAAATCTATCCCAATATCTTTGTTAAAACCTATTTTAAAGGTAAAGCCTGGTTTTTTTTCTTGTTTACCCATTTACAACACCTCATTTTTAGGGTATTAATTATAGTATAATAATCTCTAAAATCTAGTATTTGTTTTTAAACAGCCAGTATACTTAGTTTGTGAAAAAAAGCGGAGGAGGTGTTTTTGGGTGGCAGGGGTCATTTTTTTTGTTCAGATTTTAGTATTGTTTTTAATTCTGACGAGCTTAGATAAATCGCAGGAGCAAACCCGTCTTAACCAGGAGCAGCATCATTGAATCCACCATCCGGTGGGTTATTTTTTATAGCTAAAAATAATGAAAATTAATATTGCAAAATCTATGCAGTTATGATGTAATTATATCATTGTGAAATGGAGGTGGTTTTGTGCAGAATAAGAATCAAGATAGGACACCATTATTTGATGCCTTGCTGAATTACGTTGATGAAAAAACGATTCCTTTTCATGTTCCGGGCCACAAACAAGGACGGGGCAATGAAATTTTAACTTCTATATTAGGAGAAACGACAGTTGCCATTGACTTAACTTGTATGGAAGATTTAGATAATATTTGTAATCCCCGCAGTGTGATTAAAGAAGCGGAAAACTTAGCAGCGGCAGCTTATAAGGCAGAAAATGCGTTTTTTCTTACAAATGGTACCACCTCAGGCATTCAGGCAATGATTATGAGTGTTTGTAACCCCGGTGATAAAATAATTATCCCGCGAAATGCTCATAAATCCGCAATTGGCGGGATTATTTTAAGCGGTGCTTACCCGATCTATCTAGAGCCGGAGATCGATCCTTTTTTAGGAATCGCTCTGGGAATAACTGTAGATAAAGTAAGGGAAACTTTGCAGATTCATCCCGATGCGAAAGCCGTATTTGTCATAAATCCTATCTATTATGGAATAACTTCAAATCTCCGGGAGATTGTCAAAACAGCCCATGAATTTAATGTTCCCGTTTTGGTTGATGAAGCTCATGGTGCTCATTTAGTGTTTCATGAAGAACTGCCTTTATCAGCTATGGAGGCAGGTGCCGATCTGGCTGCTTCCAGCACCCATAAGCTCGCGGGGTCCTTAACGCAGAGTTCATTATTATTACATCAAGGCAAATTAATAAATCCCGATTATGTTAAGGCTGTTTTGAATATAGCGCAAACAACCAGTCCGTCCTATATTTTGATGGCGTCTTTAGATATTGCCAGAAGAGAGATGGCTTTAAAGGGCAGGAAAAAAATTGAGCAGGTCATAAAACTAACGAAGCAAGTAAAAGCTGAATTAAGAGAAATAGCAGGAATTTATGTACTGGATACAGATATTTTAGATGGTAATTGCAAATACTCTTTGGATCCCACCAAACTTGTGATTAATGTGCGGGAATTGGGCTTTTCCGGCTATGAGATAGAGCGGATTTTGCGCCAAAAGTATCATATTCAGATAGAATTATCGGATTTGTATAATATTATTGTTCTCATAACCATTGGTGATAATCAAGAGATAATCGGCAAATTTCTTCATGCCTTTAAGGAGATTATCATGTCCAGGCATGCTGATAAAATAATAAGATATACCATTGACTTACCTCATATTCCCGAACAGCAGGTTTTACCCCGGGAAGCATTTTATGGCGAGACCCATATTGTTCCCCTGGAAGAAGCCGAAGGAGAAATCAGTGCCGAGATGATCATGGCCTACCCGCCGGGAATACCACTTATTTGTCCGGGTGAAAGAATTACCAAAGAAATCATCGACTATGTCCAGGTACTCCATACTGAGGAAGCTGAACTGCAAGGGACCCAGGACCCGAAAGTGAAAAAGATTAAAGTCCTTAATCGCCGTCTTGTCTTATTGCAAAGTCAAACCGGTACGATTCATAATGTTGGCTGATGTAATTTAACAAAAGTATCTCAACAAATGAGAAAAGGACGCGAAAGTGCGTTCTTTTTATTATTACTGTTTAATTGCGTAGAATATAGTGGTAAAATTTATTATTAAGAGAATTTTTAAGCAGGTTTTATTAACGGTAGTTGGCTAGACTTGCCGCTGGTCTTTGCTAGGTAATGATTTAGATATTCAATATTTACTTGGGCATAATACATATGGACGGTGTTATCGTAGGGAAGGAATGATTAAATCAATGAATAATCCAGAGAAAGGTTACTATATCCAAACCTTTGGCTGCCAAATGAATGAGCGGGATACGGAAATTTTAGCCGGTATGTTAAAGCAGCTGGGTTACCAAAAGGCCGGAACTCTAAAGAACGCGGATATCATTCTCTTTAATACTTGTTGTGTGAGGGAAAAAGCTGAAAATAAAGTACTTAGCCAGTTAGGAGAATTAAAAGATCTGAAGTCTCATAATCCGGACTTGATTATCGGGGTATGCGGGTGCATGGTCCAGCAAGAGGGTATGCCGGAACTAATCAGGAAATCAGCTCCCCATGTTGATCTTTTATTCGGAACACATAATATTCATGAACTGCCGGATCTCATTGAAAATATTCTGGCATCCCGTAACCCGCAAATTTCTGTCTGGGACTCGGAAGGTAAAGTTAGGGAACAGTTGCCGTCGGAAAGAGAGTTTCCTTTTAAAGCCTTAGTAAATATTACTTACGGTTGTAATAATTTTTGTACATATTGTATTGTTCCTTATGTGCGCGGAAGAGAACGCAGCAGATACCCCCGGCATATAATTCAGGAAATAAAAGATTTGGCTGCCGACGGAGTAATTGAGGTAATGTTGTTAGGACAAAATGTTAACTCATATGGGAAGGATTTAAACGAGATAACCATAGATTTTGCCGATTTATTAGCCCAGATCGATGAGATTGAGGGTATCGAAAGAATAAGGTATATGACCTCCCATCCCAGGGATTTCAGTGAGAAATTGATTAAAGTGATCTCTGCAAGTAAAAAAGTATGTCAGCACTTTCATCTCCCGGTTCAGTCAGGAAGCAACAAAATACTGGATAAAATGAATAGAGGCTACAGCCGGGAACAGTATATAGATTTAATTGCTAAAATCCGTGAATATCATTCCGCTGCCGTAATCACCACTGATTTTATTGTCGGTTTTCCCGGAGAGACCGAGGCAGATTTTCAGGATACTTTGGATCTTGTGGGAAAGATAAAGTTTGACGGTGCATTCACCTTTATCTATTCAACCAGAACCGGAACACCTGCAGCTAAGTTTAAAAATCAAATACCCTTAGAAATTAAAAAGGCCAGAATTCAGGAGTTAAACAGTAAAATAAATGACGCCGGCAAAGAAATTAATATGGGGTATCTTAATAAAGTTATGGATGTTTTAGTGGAGGGGCCGAGTAAAACCAATAGTCGGATGCTGTCGGGTAAAACGGAAGGTAATAAAACCGTTATTTTTCAGGGAGATCCTATGCAGATCGGTAAAATAGTTCCTGTTTTAATTACCGAGCCACAGACTTGGATTTTAAAAGGAATCATGAAGGAAAATGAATGAATTTTAGCGAAGTAATAAAACGGAGGTGTTTGAATGGAAATTTATAACAAGGCTCAGGAGTTAGCAGCTGCTATTTCCCAATCAAAAGAATTAAAAGAAATGCGCGACACAGAAGCAGCGATGATGTGTGACCCTCAAGCCAAAAAACTAGTGGAAGAGTACCAGGAATTGCAGATGGAAACAATGAAAAATGGTGTTTCTTTCGAAGAATTGCCGGAAGAGAAACAAAAAAAATTAGAAGAACTTGAACAGAGAATGTCTAATAATCAGCAAATCGTTTCTTATATGCAAGCACAGGAAGCAATGGAACAGATACTCCGTTCTGTCAATTTAATTATCAGCAGTGCACTCAATGAAAATGATGGAGGCTGCCCTAGCTCAGGCTGTTCGTCCTGTACATCTTGCAGTTAACTAAGGAGACTTGATAAGTCTCCTTAAAATATATTAGAGGACAAGTTGGAGGAGAAGTATGTTAGGCGATACCCCGATGATGATTCAATATCAAAATATAAAAGATCAATATCAAGATTGTATTCTCTTTTATCGTTTAGGCGATTTTTATGAAATGTTTGGTGCTGATGCAGAAAAAGCTGCTAAATTACTGGAAATAGCCCTTACATCCCGGGAAGCGGGTAAAGGAAAGAGGATACCAATGTGTGGAGTTCCTTTCCACTCGGCCGATAATTATATTGCTAAGTTAATTAATAAAGGATATAAAGTTGCCATTTGTGAACAGGTTGAAAATCCTAAAGAGGCCAAGGGCATTGTAAAAAGGGATGTCATCAGAATCGTAACACCGGGTACTGTATTGGAAAACACGATCTTACGTGATGCCACCAATAATTTCTTAATTGCTTTAACCCACAGTGATGAGACCTTCGGTTTAGCTGCTGTTGATGCTTCAACCGGGGATTTTTATGCTACGGAAGTTAAAGAAGTTCAGACTCTCCTCAATGAAATTCTGCGTTATAATCCTGTAGAATGCATAATTCCTCAGGATGACCAGGAAATCCAAGCCATACTGTCCGGCATCGAAGGATTGGTTATTTTTCCGTATTTAGACTATGCTTTTAAAAAAGAATATTGTGAGAAATTATTGCTGGACCACTTTCAGATCAATTCTCTCAAGAGTTTTGGGTGTGATGAATTTCCCACGGCCCTGCGGGCTGCAGGGGCAGTTATTGATTATATTGTTACAAATCAAAAAACCAAGCCGATTAATATCACGAATTTAAATATTTATCACTTAACGGATAAGATGTTTTTAGATTTTGCTACGAAAAGGAATTTAGAATTAATCCAGTCCATACAAGCAGCAGAAAGAAAAGATTCTCTGCTGGGTGTGATTGATCATACAGTAACTGCTTTTGGGGGAAGGATGCTGAAAAACTGGATTGAACAACCGTTAGTTGATAAAAACAAGATTCAAAAGAGATTGGATGGAACGGGAGAATTAGTAAATGATCATACCCAGCGTAAAAAACTCCGCAAGCTTCTCAACCCCATGTATGATCTGGAAAGAATCACGGCCAGGGTTTCTTTCGGAAGTGCTAATCCCCGTGACCTGCTTTCTTTAAAAAGCTCCATCGGGCTATTGCCGGAAATTATCGGGGTCTTAGCTAAGGCAGAATGTGCATCCCTTGCTCAGATTAATCGTGAATTGGATAACCTGGAGGATATTTATTTATTGACAAATGAATCCATCATGGAAGAGCCTGCTACTTCTTTGCGGGAAGGAAATATCATCCGGGACGGGTTTAATTCAGAAGTGGACAGGCTGAGAATGATTACGCAAAATGCGAAGCAGTGGATCGTAAATTTAGAGCAAGAGGAAAAGGATAAGACGGGGATAAGGTCTTTAAAAATTGGTTTTAATAAAGTATTTGGTTATTTTATCGAAATTACGAAAAGTAATTTACACCTTGTTCCGGAAAGCTATACGAGAAAACAGACTCTGGCCAATGCGGAACGTTATATAACTCCTGAATTAAAAGAATTGGAGGCTCAGGTCCTGGGGGCTGATGAAAGGTTAAAGGAATTAGAATATCAAATCTTTTGTGAAACCAGGGAAAATATCAAGAAACATATTCCCCGGATTCTCAAAACTTCCAAACTTTTAGCGGAGTTGGATTGCTTATGTTCCTTAGCGGAAATTGCGGTTTTAGCTAATTTTGTTAAACCGGAGATCGATGACAGCGGGATTTTCAGCATAAGGAAATGCCGTCATCCAGTTGTTGAAAAAAAACTGGCCGGAAATTGGTTTATCCCCAATGATCTATATTTGGATAATGACCAGCAGAGGTTTTTGATTATTACCGGACCAAATATGGCCGGGAAAAGCACATACTGCAGAAGTATTGCTTTAATCAGCATCCTGATGCAGATCGGCAGCTTTGTTCCTGCTGAAAAAGCGGTTCTGCCCATTGTCGACAGGGTATTTGCCCGGATAGGGGCCAGTGACGATTTGAGCACAGGGCAGAGTACGTTTATGGTTGAAATGAATGAAGTGGCCAACATTGTCAATAATGCTTCAGAGCGGAGTCTAATTATCCTTGACGAAGTTGGCAGAGGAACCAGTACTTATGACGGCCTTTCCATTGCCTGGTCCTTGACGGAGTTTATCAATAGTAAGCTGAAAGCCAAAACTCTTTTTGCCACGCACTATCATGAATTAACTGAACTGGAAAAGCAAGAGTCGGGCATTAAAAATTTTAGCATTGCCGTGAAAGAGGATAATGACCATATTGTATTTCTCCATAAAATAATTCCCGGCGGAGCTGACAGAAGTTATGGAATTCAAGTTGCCAAGTTGGCCGGTCTACCTGAAGAGATCATCATACGAGCGAAAAATATCCTGCATGATTTGGAAAATAATAATTCAGGTAATCATAATCCGGAGGTGTCAAATGATCAAAATAATATTGAGAATACAAAAAAGAGTTGCAGTCCGGAAATAATTAAACGCTTAACAGGTCTTGATCTTTTAAACATAACGCCATTACAGGCGATAAACCTTATCTATGAATTGCAAAGTTTAGCTAAGAAAGAGGTCTAGTTATGTTGGATATTGGCATAGATGTCGGAGGAACCTTTACTGACGGCGTGCTGGTGGATGGTACTAAAGTGTTAAAAAGCTGTAAAGTACCTACCTTGAATAATAACCTGCTGGCAAGTATAGGAGACACGCTGGATAAATTAGTCCATTGTGAGAATAGGGGGGGGATTGCAAGAGTCGTTGTCAGTACTACTCTGATGACAAATCTTATTTTAGAAGAAAAATATGAAAAGACAGGTTTGCTTTTACTGCCTGGTCCCGGCATAAGCTGCCAAGAATATCATTTTCCTTTCCCGTTTGAAACAGTAAGAGGAGCGGTGGATTTTCAAGGCAGGATTGTTGAGGAAACAGATCCTTGCGAAATAGTTAGCGGGGTCACAAAACTCTTGACCCAGGATATTAAAAATTTAGGTATTATCTGTAAGTTTTCCCCCAGAAATCCTGCTTTAGAACTGCAGGTACAAGAAATAGTAAAAAAACATTTTTCAGACTTAAAAATTGCCTTGGGCCATGAAGTGACCGGAAATTTAAATTTTGTAAGAAGAGCCATGAGTACAGGATTATTTTTGGCTACCGGTAAGTTATTCCGGCAATTTATCTTTTCTTTAGAGGAACTGATTCGCGAGAAATCTTTGCAGTGCCCCTTATATATCTTAAAAGCAGATGGCGGAATCATTCCTATTGCTCATGCTGATAAATTTTCTGTGGATACGATCTTCTCAGGACCTGCGGCCAGCGCTCTCGGAGCCAAGGCTCTATTCGGGTTGAATTCATCGGCTGTTGTCCTCGATATGGGAGGTACGACAACAGATCTTAGCCTGATCTTAGACGACCGGCCTCTCTATGCGTCTAAGGGAGTAAAAATAGCTGATAATTATACCCATATCCGCTCTTTAGCTGTTCATTCCATTCCTTTAGGAGGCGATACCAGCATCAGGATAAATGAGTCCCGGCAACCGGTAATTTCTTTTCGCAGGGATGGCCTGCCTGTTTGCTTAGGCGGGGAGGTACCGACAATTACAGATTGTATGCGGGTCTTAGAATTAACTGACCTTGGTGATAAAGAACCGGCTCTTCATGCTTTGCAGGAATATGGAGAGAAAATCAATAAGAATACGGATTGTTTAGCAGGGGAAGTTTTGGATCAAGTGTTAAGCATTATCAGCGCAACGATAGAAAAAATACTGCATGACTGGCAGGAGGAACCCGCTTATCGAATATGGCAGTTAATGAATAAAAAAGAACTTAAACCCGGAACACTGATCTGTTTAGGAGGTCCTGCAGCTGTAATCGGTAATTTGTTTAAGCAGAAGACCGGTTTTAAAATCCGCTCGAATTCATTATGTACGGTAGCAAATGCAATTGGTACTGCTTTAGCCTTGCCTACCTTTGCAGAACTGGTCCGTTTTAATACCCATAAAGGCGAGATTTCATCCAGCTGGGGTTTTTTCCGCCAGGAAGCTAAAATTAAAGGAAATAAACAATCTCAAGAGGTGATTCGCCAAGAGGCAGTAAGTATCTTCCAAAAATACCTGCGGGATCATGACATGATCTCTGAACCAGAGGTAATTAGCCATGAAGTATTTAATATGGTGCGGAATTGGGATACCACCGGCCAAATACATGAGGTATTATTGTCAATTCCCTCCGGGATAAAAAGTTTCGTTGAGCATAAGGAGTGAGAATATGAACTCTAAAACAGGGCTTGTCTTTTTCCCTGCTTTTGATTGGGCAATTTCCCCTACCCATCCTGAAAGAGAAGAAAGATTACTTTATACCAGGGACCAAATTATCGAAGAGGGAATACTTGATTTCCCTGATATTCTGGAATATAAAGCTAAGCTGGCTGCGAAAAGTGATATTCAAAGGGTTCATTTTTGTTTACCATCCTATGAAAATATTATCAGTGAAGCCCATTTAATTGCCGCCGGTTCAGCTATGGCTCTCGGTGATGCCTGGCACAACAAAGAGATTAAAAATGGTTTTGCTTTAGTCCGCCCGCCGGGGCATCATGCCATGCACATTACTTATGGAAACAGGGGTTTTTGTAATATAAATAATGAAGCAATCTTAATTGAATATCTGCGGAAAAAATACGGCTACCGGAAAATAGCTGTTATTGATACCGACGTTCATCATGGTGACGGAACCCAGGATATATTTTATCATGATCCCGATGTGTTGTTTATCTCCCTGCATCAAGACGGCCGAACTCTTTTTCCCGGTACGGGTTTTACTGATGAACTGGGAGGACCTAATGCTTATGGAATGACCATAAATCTTCCTTTATTACCGGGCTCGGGAGATCAAAGTATTTTGCTGATTATGAAGGAATTAATTCTTCCTATTCTGCGGGATTTCTCGCCGGAGATCATTATTAATTCAGCCGGACAGGATAATCATTTTACCGACCCGCTGGCTAATATGAATGTGACGGCTCAGGGTTATGCGCAATTAACTGATCTTTTACAGCCGGATATCTTAGTTTTGGAAGGGGGATATGCTGTGGAAACGGCTTTACCCTATGTTAATCTGGCGATTATCCTGGCCTTGGCAGAAAAAGATTTCACTCATGTCATCGAACCGCGGAAATATTTAAGAAGAGGCGAAGAGAGCAGTCAAGTACTCGAATATACGAAGGCCTTAATTGAAAACACGGGAAATATTTGGACAAAGCGCTACGATGTGGACAGGGAAAAGATTTTTGACCAGGGGCCTTACTCTATCCGTCATAAACAAATTTTTTACGATACGGATTTTTTTACGGAAGAACAACAAGAAACAGTTAAGAAATGTGATTCATGCGGCGGATATCTAAAAAATATTACCTATCTTAAAGCCGGGAGAAATAAGGTTAAATCATTGTGTATCTCAGTTCCGCTATATTCCTGCCTTCATTGCCAGAATGAAGGCGAAGCTCTATTTTACAGCCAATTAAATAATCCTGATTTTACACGGGTTTTTCTTCAGCATAAACCCCGGAATTTATATTTAGGCAAGGATGATTTAAATGGGAAAAATTAAAGTATTGGATATCTATACAGCGAATAAAATTGCCGCAGGTGAAATAATTGAGCGGCCGGTTTCAGTTGTCAAAGAACTCCTGGAAAATTCCCTTGATGCCGATGCTGATTATGTAGAAATTGAAATTAAAGACGGCGGTTTGAATCTGATCAGGGTGAGTGATAATGGTCACGGTATGGATGAAGAGGATGGGGAAATTGCCTTTGAACGTCATGCAACCAGTAAAATACACTCCTTAAACGATTTGCATTCTCTCGTTACTTTTGGTTTTCGCGGAGAAGCACTGCCCAGTATTGCTGCGGTATCTCAATTGGTTATGAATACCTATGACGGGGTTTCTGAAACTGGAATTCGTTTGAAATTAGTCGGGGGCAAAATACAAAGCAAAGAACCCCTAGGCATTACCCAGGGGACATCCGTTGAAGTCTGGAATTTATTTTTTAATACACCTGCCAGGAGGAAATTCATAAAAAATCACAGCTATGAAAGCGGCCTTATTACCGAATTAGTAACGAAATACTCTCTTGGACATCCTGGCATTAGGTTTAAATTAATCAAGGATGGGGAAATAATCTATGATACTGCCGGAAACGAGTCGGTTATAAGCAGGCTGAGTAATATTTATGGTGAAGAGTTGGGTAGCAATTTTATCCATATTGAGAAACAGGAGCTTATGCCTAAGATATTTGTGGAGGGCTGGCTGGCCCGGCCAAAGTACACCAGAAATACCAAGAGCCAGCAAACATTTTTTATTAACGGAAGGTTAGTAAAGAGCAGTGAGTTAAACCAGGTCCTGGAGCAATCTTACTATACTTTATTGTCTAAAGGCAGGTTTGCCATCGGTTTGATCAACCTTAAAATTCCGGGTATTGAACTGGATGTAAATATTCATCCTGCGAAGCTGCAGGTTAAGATTAATAATTATGAAAAGATTATAAATTTATTAACGGATATATTTAAAACCGGCTTATGGAATACTGATGTTATTGACAAAAAGAAAGGTACGATCACTTATGCGGATATAAAGCCTCAAGATGAATTGACAGCAAGGGTTAATGAAATCAAAAATGAACCTGTATATTTTCAGGACAGCTTTTCTTTAAGGGAGGAAATCCCTCAAAAAATTCCTCAAAACAGTTCGGAAATTATTTCTTTCCAAACAAATAATAAGGAAGAGCATAAAGAAATCCCCAGTCCGGTGATCATAAAAGAAAAACAAGCTGAGTGCGTAAAAGCAAATAGTTTTAATTTTTATCCCCTGGGTCAGTTAAACAATAGTTTTATCTTAGCCCAGGATAAGCGGGGACTTTACATAATTGATCAGCATACCTGTCATGAACGGATTTTATATGAAAAATTTATGGCTCAGGAAGAAAGCAAAGAAGTTGTCAGTGAAAGTCTGCTGGTTCCTGTTTCCCTTGTTTTATCCGGGTCTCAAGAAGGCGTTCTCCTCAAAAACATCTTGGTTTTGAACAGCTTGGGGTTTATTATTGAAAGCTTTGGTCCCAGAACTTATATCTTGAGGAATAAGCCTGTAGGATTAAATATTGATAATATTGAGGAGTTTTTCTTAGATTTGCTGGAGGACCTCGGTAATAACACAAATGTTTCAGCTGCGAAAATAAAGGAAACGATTATTATCATGTCTTCTTGTAAAGGGGCTGTTAAGGCCAAGCAAAAATTATCCTTGGAGGAAATGAATTATTTAATTGCTGAATTAAATAAAGTAAAAAATCCCCACTCCTGCCCTCATGGCAGACCAATCATTCATCATTTATCGATGGAAGAGTTATACAGGATATTCAAAAGAGGTGAATACCGGGGTGATTGACTTAAGCAGGGTAGCTGTCACGACATCTCAATCCCGTGAGCACTTGGAACGATTAGCCCGGCAAATTAGTAATGAAATCAATATTCAATATCTGCCTAGAAACGGCAGCAGTACCGTCAAGTTGAAAAAGATCTTTAATTTAGACCATTTAATTGTTGTACGGGAAGATAAAATAATGGTGGATAACGTATTTTTCTTTCATCCCGGTATGGCGGTGGCCAGGCTCAAGATGCTCAAAGCAGGTGAGTCCGATCCTATGATTGATGCGATGGGCCTGGAACAAGGAGATAGTATTTTAGACTGTACTTTAGGTCTGGCTAATGATGCAATCGTTGCAAGTTACAGCGTTGGTGATATAGGGAAGGTTGTAGGCTTAGAGAGCAGTCCTATTATCTATGCGATTACAAAATGGGGTTTAAAATCCTATAGTCAGGGCAGCAAAGATTGTCGGCAAGCCATGAAAAATATCACAGTTATTCATGACCGTTATCAAGATTATCTCTTTAAGATCAATAACGTCAAATATGATATCGTATATTTTGATCCTATGTTTATTAATCCTTATCTTAAATCATCCGGCATAGAGGGGTTAAGGGCCTATGCCGATTATTTTCAATTAAATGAAAAAGTTATTATACAAGCTTTAAAAATTATTCGCAAAAGAATCGTGATCAAAGATCGCAAGGACAGTGACTTTTTAAAGCGGCTAAATGTTGATGAGATCGTCGGGGGAAAATATAGTTCCATAAAATATGGTATTTTTTATAAATAAATATATATTTTTGGGAATAATATCTAATGATTAGAAAGGATGAGTATGGTGTCACAGCATCCTCTCTTCATTCTTGTTGGCCCTACAGGTGTTGGCAAAACGGAGATTAGTATAGATATTGCCAAAAGGATTAATGGAGAAATTATTTCCGGGGATTCAATGCAGGTTTATAAATATTTAGATATTGGTACAGCTAAAATAAAACCTGAGGAAACTCAGGGCATAAACCATCATTTAATTAATATCAAAGAACCTACGGAAAGTTATAGTGCCGCTGAGTTCAAAAAAAACTGTACAGCAATTATTAGTGATATCAGAAGTAAAGGTAAATTGCCAATGATTGTGGGGGGAACAGGTTTATACATCAACTCAGTTATTAATGATTACAATTTTATTGAGAATACTGAGGCAGACTATGTACGGAAACAATTGCGGGAAATTGTAGAAGCAAAAGGAATCGTCCCTTTAATTGAAGAATTGAAAATAGTCGATCCCCGTAGTGCAAAAAAATTTCATGCTAATGACTCCAGGAGGATTATAAGAGCGTTAGAAGTATGCTATACTACAGGAAAGCCGATTTCTTCTTTGCATAATACTGCTGAAAGTGAGAATTCTGCTAAATATAATTTTTTACTAGTTGGTCTAAAACGGGAGCGGGAAATTTTGTATGAAAGAATTAATAATAGAGTAGATGAGATGCTGCGCGAAGGATGGATTAGAGAAGTAACAGACTTACTAAAAAGCGGTATTCCGCGGTCTGCGCCGGCATTACAAGGGTTGGGATATAAGCAGTTAATTATGTACATAAACGGGGAACTCACATTAGAGAAGGCAGTAGAATTAATTAAAAGAGATACGAGACATTTTGCTAAACGTCAGTTAACGTGGTTTAAAAAAGATAAAAGAATATCCTGGATAAATCTGGATAATATAGAAAAAAAGACAGCTGTTAACGAAATAATCCAAATGATTGGCAGGAGTATCAAATACAATGTTGAAATTTAATAAATACAAAATTTAGAGAGCGGAGGGAAAACATGACGAAACAACAAATTAATCTTCAAGATGCTTTTCTTAATCAAGTCCGAAAGGAAAATGTTCCTGTAACTATTTTTTTAGTAAACGGATTTCAACTAAAAGGTTCTGTTAGAGGATTTGATAATTTTACTGTAATTCTTGAAGTGGAAGGTAAACAGCAAATGGTATATAAACATGCAATTTCTACAATAGCACCGGCTAAAAATATTATATTAGCAAGTGAACCCAAGACCCTCTAGGGGTCTTGGGTTTTTAACTTGATTTCTCCCGCCGGGGTTATTTCCGTACCGAGCTGTGCTGAAAGTCTGGCTAGTCTTTTCAGGATTCTTTCTCGATCACTTCCTGCTACCAGGGTAGGTTTATTTTTAATAATCTCGAAAGGCACCGCCTGCAGGGATCTTACACCGCTTTGACCGGCCTCTGCCAGGAGGAGGATGGTATCCTCGGTAGTTTGCAGACCACGGTTAGTAAAAACAAAATTACCTAAACTGTAACAAATGGGAACACCTTGATAAAATTCAATACCCTGCAGAACATGAGGATGACAGCCCACTACCAAATCGGCTCCGGCTTTTATCAAAGCCCGCGCGATTTCCTGTTGAGGTTTATTTGGCAGGTCCTGTCTTTCAATGCCCCAGTGCATGTAGACAAGAACAAAGTCAGCTCTTTGAGCGGCAGTTTTGACGGCTGCCAGCGTTTTCTCCAGGTCATGGACGGCAGCTATCCCGGGGTAGCCGGCGCCTGCTTGCCAGCCCGGCGGTACTACCATGCTAAAAGATAAAAAGGCAAAGTGTGTATCGTTTATTTTTTTGCTTACGGACTTATAGGCCGCTGCTGCATTATGACCTGCACCGGTATGCTGTATTTGATAGCTGTTAAGGTGATCTAAAGTTTCTGTTAAACCTTCCTGACCGTAATCAAGAATATGATTATTAGCCAAGGCCACTATGTCGACTCCTGCAGTTGTAAGACCCTGTAAAGTTTCAGGAGCAGCACGGAAGGTATAGGTCTTATTTTTCTGGGCTGTACCTCCCTGGGCCACGGAAGTTTCCAAATTAACAATAGCCAGGTCGGCTTGGCAGAGAAAAGGAGCCGCATCCTCCCAAGGATAATTAACTCCTTGAATTTTAATCCTTTCACCCACCGTACTTGCTAGGAGGACATCACCCCCGATAGCTAAAGAAAAAGTTGCGGGTCGTTCCGGGGTTATTTCCGGTAGCGGAGAAGTTAGGGTGGACACCGCTGCTAAGGTTAGGCTGATAAAAACACTTAGTTTACTTAACATGATTTCACCTTCCATAAAATACTTGATGAAGAGAAGCATTTAATATTAGTATAGCTTAATACCAGGTATCTTTATGGAGAGAATTTAAATATTTTTATTTTATTGGGTATTATTTTTTTTAAGTTTAAGATATGCCACTTAGTGATAAAGGAGAAGTTAGATGGTTATTTTAAAATCAGCAAGGGAAATTAGCCAGATGCATGAAGCGGGAAAATTGCTGGCTTCTTGCCATAAAGAGATTGCTAAAATAATTGAGCCAGGCATTACAACTTCAGCAATAGATCTTTTTGTGGAAGATTATTTGAGAAAATATGGGGCAACGCCAGAACAAAAAGGGTATAAAGGGTATCAATATGCTACATGTGCCTCTATTAATGATGAAATTTGCCACGGTTTTCCCCGGAAAACCCCTCTTAAAAATGGTGATATTGTAACAATCGATATGGTTGTGAATTTAAATGGTAGTTTAGCTGATTCTGCCTGGAGTTATGAAGTAGGAGATGCTTCTGAGGGAGCCAAATATTTATTAGAAGTGACCCGAAACTCTTTGCATATCGGCATCGAAGAAGCACGTATAGGAAATAGAATCGGTGATATTGGGTTTGCGATTCAATCTTATGTTGAAGGGGAAGGGTTTTCGATCGTTAGGGATTTTACGGGTCATGGTATCGGAAAAACAATACACGAAGACCCTCAAATTCCGCATTTCGGTTCTCCGGGTAAAGGCCTCAGATTAAAAGAAGGCATGGTTATTACAATAGAGCCTATGGTCAATGAAGGAACATGGGTGAGTAAAATGGACCCTAATGGGTGGACAGCGAGAACCGGTGATGGTAAATTATCTGCTCAATATGAGCATACGTTGGCAATAACCAAAGACGGACCGCTAATTTTAACGCAGTAATAATAAATAGACAGGTGAAATACCAGTATTAACAAAGAATCCCCCAGGGTCTAATGCTGCCGGATAGACGGTGAACACTTGGAATAATCGCAACACTTTAAGGGACCATGAAATATGGAAAGATAATCGAATGAAGCAGAAGAACCGTCCCTGCGCTTTATTTTTCTTGACATGATTTCACCTTCCATAAAATACTTGACTAAGAAAAACATTTAATATTAGTATAACTAATATTAAATGTTTTTCAGGGAGGAGAAATGAAATATTTTTTTATTTTATGCGGCCCCTCGGTACTGATTCTCTTAGGTTTGAAATACCTGGCCAGTGTTCCTTGGACCTTTGTTCTTTTTTACAGTTGGTTGTTTTTTATTCCATTTTTTGATTTGTTAATCAGCAGAAGATATTCCTTTTCAAAAACTCTGGAGAGATTGGGCATTAGTTATGAAAAAAGATCGGTCTTATGGGGTTTTCTTAGTGGAATCTTTTCTTTTCTTATTATCTGCGGCGGGTTATTGTGGCTACATGAATATTTCTTTGATATAAATTATCTAAAAGGGCTGCTGGCTAGCTGGAATTTCTCAGGCAGATATGTTTTGTTGCTATCGCTGGTTCTTATATTTATCAATCCTCTATTGGAAGAGGTATACTGGCGGGGATATGCATGGCAGGAGCTGGAACTAAGGAGTAATGCTAAGATAACAAATCTGCTCACTGCCTTTTTTTACAGTCTGTATCATCTGATTTCTCTTAATTATATATTTATTTGGCCGTTTAACATCATGGGGGTTGGGTTTGTATTTTTGGCCGGAGTGATATGGGGTTGTCTACGTAGTTATTTTAATTCCTTATGGGGACCAATTATTAGTCATGTCCTTGCCGACCTTGGAATTATCACCATTTACCTCAAATTCATCGGGATCGGGTAGAAGTTAAGATAATTGTATCTTAAATATTTAGTTAGCCTAGTTGTGCCGAAGAATCGTTCCCTGACATAAAGCAAGAAAAACCCCGGTTTACAATGGACCGGGGTTTTTCTTGCTTTAAATAGAAAAGCTGGTTTTTACCGCAGGAACTGATGAGGAATATCCCAGGTAATATACTTCCGCTTGATAACTACCTCTTGGCAGGTCAGGAAGGTAAATAAAACTATAATAGGGACTATGGGGGGAGAGTTCCCGGGTATAAGCCGATTGTTCAAATTTGATGTTGTCGGAGAATTTCCAGACAAAGCCGTTATTTCCTCTGACGATGACTTCTACAATTTGACTGGTCGGCAGTTTGAATTTCATTACCTGCAGGGAAGTATTCTCTGCTGAAAACACAATTTTGGGTTTGGTTTGAGTACTATACCAGGCACTAAAACTCAAATTATTTTTGCTGACCTTATTGTTGAGACTTACTTTTATTGAGGAGGCAGGATTTTCTCTTCCGTTTAAGCCGTTAAAGTAAGCTTTTAATGTATACTGACCGGCAATATTTTTAGGGAGTTCTGCGGAATAAAGCTTTATTTTCCCGGGTCCCAGCCATTCAGTTTTTAAAACCTGGCTATAATATGAATCATTGGAATGCTTCCAAATACTCTCGCCTTTGCTATTTATTAATTCCAAATCAAATTCTTTTGCGGTAGCAAAGGATAATTTGCTATAGTTAGTAGTGGCATTTTGGACCATAAAGTATGCTTTATTGGCATCTTTATCATACCAAAGACTGTACTTAAAAGGGTCCTCAAAGCCTTTGGTAAGGTTAATACTTAGCTTAGCGGCTGCTTTATTTCGGTCTGAGCTGCCTTCAAAATAGGCATAAAGATCATATTTCCCGTTTTTTAAATCCGGTAGTTGTATTTTGAAGATTTTAGTCTGACCGGGGTTAAGCTTTTCATTTCTGATAATCTGAGTATAAAATTTACCTGTAGAGGCTTTCCAGATTAATTGGTTGTTTTTTCTGATTTCCAGGTCATAATCTTTTCCCGAAGGAAAGTGAAGATTTACCGCCGATTTAGTTGGATTGGAAACGAAAAATTGGGCTTCATTTGTTTCCTGATTGTAAAAAAGATAATATTGTAAGGGATCATTCTTGGCTGCGCCCTGGGCCTCAACCGGGGGTAGAAATACAGGGACAGCAAGGGTAAAAATAATTAATAAGGTCCAGATTCTAGAAATTTTTTGCATTTTCTCATTCCTCCATGTTGTAATGATTTATACTGAGGTTCTTACAGGTAATTAGACTTAACGCACTCTGAAAAGTTGCAAGGAGGTTACTGGTATTTATGCTAAAAACCGCCACATAGACATAACGGCAGGAGGCGAATAATTACTTGATATCCCTAATCATTTAATTAAACAATTTATCCTTCCTTTGGCACACTTATCTTATATTTGCATATTAGTATAATAGAGTTCAAGGGAGGTGACAGAACATTTGACCTTAAAATATTCTTTTAAAATACAAAAAAGCGGTGATAAAGAATTCGTACCTGTCCAGAAGAACCAAAGAATTAAATTGGCCAAACAGGAATTTGCAGGCAGTAAACAAGTGCAAAGTATTTTAGAGGAAATGGAAAATTTAGTAGGTTTGGAAAATGTCAAAAAATTAATATTTGAAATACAAGCATACATCAAAATCCAGCGTAAACGCAAAGACGAGAATTTAGCTACCGATCCTTTAGTTTTACATATGGTCTTTAAAGGTAATCCGGGAACGGGCAAAACAACAGTAGCCCGGTGTATTGCACGTTTATTTAAAGAATTAGATGTCTTAAAAAAAGGTCAGGTTATTGAAATAGAAAGAGCTGATTTAGTAGGGGAATATATCGGTCATACCGCCCTTAAAACCAGAGAGCAGATTCAGAGGGCTTTAGGGGGAGTCTTATTTATTGATGAAGCTTATTCCCTGGCCCGCGGCGGCGAGAAGGATTTTGGCAAAGAGGCAATAGATTGCATGGTTAAGGCCATGGAAGATTATAAAGACCAGCTGATTTTAATTCTGGCCGGTTACAGGAAAGAGATGGAGTGGTTTTTACAAACGAATCCGGGATTGCGCTCCAGATTTCCGATACATATTGAATTCCCTGATTATACAATAACTGAATTAATGGAAATAGCAGAGTTAATGCTTAAACAACGCCAGTATAGATTAACGCCTGAGGCTAAATTTTTATTAAAAGCGACTATTCAAAAACGAATACTGCTAGGTCAGGAAAACAGCGGTAATGCCCGGATGATTAGAAATCTTATTGAAAAGGCGATTAGACTTCAGGCTGTCAGGCTGATTGGAATTAAACAATTATCCCGGGATGACCTGATACTGATCACGGCGGAAGATATTGACGAAGCCTCCCAAGCAATATAGCAGGGAGGTTTTTATTGTGATTTTTCGTCAATAATATTAACGAAAAGGGGAAAGGAGGATATAAAATGTCTCTTCCTAGTAGAAAAACGCGGCGTAGAAACAAATTGAAAGGTAAAATTAAAATAAAACCTAAAGTATTCATGCTGCTTTTGGTATTGATCTTAATAAATTTATTAATGATGAACTTCAATAATTATGCGTTATTACTTTTTATTGTCCCCGGCTCGATTATAATATTTTTGTATGCGGTATTAAAAACAAATACGAAAATTCTCTTGGTAAATATACTGATCATATTATTTATCTATTTTACCTATTTAGAAATGTCCTACCGGCTGTGGGCACAAAAGTAAATGATTATGGTATAATCATAAGGATATATTTTCTAACTTAAGAGGTAACATTATGGATAAAGTTTGGGGAGAAATCAGCCAGTTAAGCAATTATACAAGAGCAAGACTTAAAAATTTATATGCTTACAAAGTGCCCTTCGGTCAAATTATTTCCGGAGAATTACTGTATAGTATCTCAGAAATTTCGGAGCAAATCAATAAAGAAGTAGCGATCTATGTGGATAGAAGGGGAGCCGTGCGGCTGGTTTCCGTAGGGACCGCAAATATAGTTGAAGTTCCCCGGCTTTGGTTAAAAAGAGGTGAGACCGGATTTTCCGGTATTAGATGCATCCATACCCATCCTGATGGAAACAGCAAACTCAGTAAGATGGACTTATCCGCACTTGCCGATCTGAGGTTGGATTTAATCGCTGCGGTGGGGATTGGCCAAAGGAGAGAATTATCATTGGGATACCTGGTTCCCCAACTAGGCCGGTTGGGTGCAGAGTATCAATTAATTGAGCAAGTGTCTTTTGCTAAGATAGTAGAAGTTCCTTTTAATCTCTTAATCGCTAATTTAGAAAAACAAGTGAATATGCGTGGACATCTTATCCAAAAAAATAATGAAAAAGCACTACTGGTTGTTGTTGATTGGAAAGATGAAAATATTGAAGCAGGTGAAATTGCGGAGGAATTAACTGATCTTGCCAGAACGGCCGGACTTGAGGTAATAAGTACGGTCATTCAGAAAAGGAGTAAAAAAGACGCCAAGTATTTAATCGGGCAAGGCAAATTAAAAGAGATTACTTTAATCATACAAGAAAATGATATTGATTGCGTAATTTTTGAAGATCAGCTAAGTCCTGGTCAGCATGCTAATTTAATGAATCATTTGGGACGAAAAGTTTTGGATCGAACAAATATAATATTAGATATCTTTGCACAACGGGCCAGAAGTAAAGAAGGTCAGATTGAGGTAGAGTTAGCCCAGCTGTCATACTTATTGCCGAGGTTAACAGGCAGGGGTGCTGATTTTTCAAGATTAGGGGGAGGGGTAGGCACCAGAGGACCCGGAGAGACAAAGTTAGAAACGGATAGAAGGCATATTCGCAAAAAAATTCAAAACTTGAAAAATGAACTGGAAGATATAAATAAACATAGAAAAATATTACAAAGCAATCGAATCGATAATTCACTGCCCCTAGCAGCTTTGGTAGGATATACGAATGCCGGCAAATCTTCTTTATTAAATTTATTAGCCGGGGAAAATGTTTTGGTAGAAGATAAGCTGTTTGCAACTCTTGATACCACGACGAGATTAGTCCGTTTAAATGATGATGTTCAGAAATTTTTGCTCACTGATACCGTTGGCTTTATTCGGAATTTACCTCATCAATTGGTGTCGGCTTTTAAATCTACTTTAGATGAAGTAAAATCAGCCAAAGTTTTATTACATGTTGTAGATATTAGCAGTAAAAATATTATGGAAAACATGAAAACCGTGCAAATGGTATTAGAAGAGCTGGAGGTTTTATCCAAACCAATGATATATGTGTTTAACAAAGTTGATCTTATTGATGATGAGCCGATAATTCCCATCGGGGATTATCCGCATTGTTATATTTCGGCGCAAACCGGCTTCGGCTTGGATAACCTCAAAAGTATTATGAAAGAACATCTTTTTGGTAATGAAGTATTACTTAAGATGCTGATACCATACAATAGAGGAAATATTTTGGACAGGGCTTATAAAGCCGGGAAAGTACAGGCTATTGAACATAAAGCCAATGGTACGGAGATTTTACTTAATATTGTTTCAGATAAAATACCCCGGGAGTTTTATCATTATAAATTGTAAGAAAAGTTTAGGAGAGAAGAATGAATAAATTTGTTGACGAATTAGCTCAAAAATACAAGTTGGATGATAAATACAGGGAACTTATCAGGGAATCATGGAAAACAGTAGAACCCTATTGGAATGTTATGAAAGAAACCGCCGCTGTAAATCAACTAAAAGTATTGAATGCCTTTCACAAAAATAATGCTTCTGATTTTCATTTAAATGGATCTACCGGCTATGGTTATGGTGATGTAGGCAGAGATAATTTTGAAAAAATTTGGGCAGAAGTGTTTAAAGCGGAAAAGGCCTTAGTCAGACCGCAAATTGTTTCCGGTACCCATGCAATCGCATTATGTTTATTCGGTATACTCAGGCCGGGGGATGAAATGTTGTCTGTCAGCGGTACACCTTATGATACCTTATTAAAGGTAATCGGCACGGCAGGAGAGGCAGGTACTTTGGCGGAATTGGATATTTGCCACCGAGTGGTTGAATTAAGGGATGACGGCGACTTTGATTATCCTGGGATAGCAAAGTCTATTAATCCCCAAACGAAAATTATTTGCATCCAGCGTTCCAGAGGCTATTCCTGGCGGGCATCCTTAACCATTGAGCAAATTAGAAAAGTAATTGAATTTATTAAGCAAATAAATAACAGGATAATTTGCTTTGTTGATAACTGCTATGGTGAATTTGTGGAAGAATTGGAACCTGTTGAGGTTGGAGCGGATATGATAGCCGGTTCATTGATTAAAAACCCGGGGGGGGGATTAGCTCCGCGGGGTGGGTATATTGCCGGCAAGGAGAATCTGGTTGAGCTTGCATCTTTACGGTTGACTGCGCCGGGAATATCAGGAGAAGTCGGCTCTGCACTGGATTTTAATCGTTTGGCTTATCAAGGACTTTTTTTAGCGCCCTTAATTACTGAGCAGGCTGTAAATGGTGCTATTTTCGCAGCTCAAGTGCTAAAGAGCCTGGGATATGTGGTATCGCCCCTGCCGGGGGAGAAAAGGACCGATATTATTCAGGCTGTTAGATTAGGATCACCTAAGAAAATGGAATTATTCTGTCAAGGGATACAATATGCTTCCCCGCTGGATTCTCATGTAACCCCGCAGCCTAGTTTACTACCCGGTTATCGGGATCCTGTAATAATGGCGGGCGGAACATTCATTCAAGGATCATCTATCGAATTGAGTGCCGACGGCCCTGTCAGGGAGCCTTATATCGTATATTTACAAGGTGGCTTGTCGGCTGTTCATTCCATTATTGGCTTAATATCGGCTCTGGAAAGAATGAAGGATGATGAATAAAGAGTGGTTGTTAATAATAACCTTATTTATAGGGCTAATGGGAACTATACTACCTTTGTTACCTGGCCTTCCCTTAATGTTTATCGCCTTGCTTTTCTATAGTTTTATGGATAGCTGGAATCATTTTAGTATTTTCGCTTTAAGTGTTATAGGAGTCATCACTTTTGTAACTGTTCTTACGGATTATTTCGGTGCAATATGGGGGGCCAGGAAGTTCGGAGCTACCCGGGCCGGGATCTGGTTAGGAGTAATTGCAGGTTTAAGCGGATTATTTACAGCTGGTTTCCCAGGCTTTATCTTAGGGACGATTTTAGGGGTTATAATTGGCGAATTATCTGGAAAAAAGAGTTTCAAAGATTCTTTAATGGCTGCTCTAGGCAATATTATAGGAATTATTGGTAGTTCCTTGCTGCAATTTTTAGTTGGAATAGCAATTTTTTTGTGGGTGTTTTTTAATATCTTTTAATATCTTGTCACTTTTTTAATAAAAGTGAATAAGATATTACCTAATTCTTAGGAAGGATGGTTTATTATGAATAAAATTCAAGTAGGGCTGTTATTTGGCGGCAGATCAGGTGAACATGAAGTTTCTTTAAATTCAGCAAATGCTATTGTCCGGTCATTAAATAAAGAAAAATATGATGTTATTCCCATTGGTATTGGAAAAAACGGAGTATGGTATGCGCCGGTAGAAGAGGATGACATTAAAAATTTTTCTTCTGATAAATACCTCGGCAGCGAAGTGGCTCTTTTACCTCAGCCTGATACGAAATTAATCGCTTTACGCCCTAATAGAGAACCTATCCGCTTAGATATGATTTTTCCGATAATTCACGGAACTTACGGTGAAGACGGCACACTCCAGGGCTTATTAGATTTGGCCACTATACCGTACGTTGGAGCAGGAGTTTTAGGATCGGCGGTTGGCATGGATAAAGTACTTATGAAGAAGATCTTTGCTTATCATAATCTGCCTCAGGTTAATTTTACATATGTGTATCGCAAAGATATTGAAGAAAATATCAATGGAGCGCTGGAAAAAATTATTAATAAGATTGCTTTTCCGATGTTTATAAAACCTGCAAATCTTGGTTCAAGTGTAGGAATAGGTAAGGCTAAAAATATCGATCAGCTTACAGAGGCTCTTCTTGAGGCCGGCAAATACGATCGAAAAGTAGTAATCGAGGAAGGGAAGGAAGTCAGAGAAATAGAGGTTAGTATACTGGGGAATGATAACCCTGCCGTCTCAATGCCCGGAGAAATCATTCCTTGTAATGAATTTTATGATTATAAGGCCAAATATATTGACGATAAATCAATATTGGAGATTCCGGCCAAATTGCCCCCGGAAATAATTAGCCAGCTGCAAAATCTAGCGGTAGAAGCATATCAGGCTTTGGATTGTGCAGGATTGGCCCGTTTAGATTTCTTTCTATGTAAAAATACGGGCCGGCTATATATAAATGAAATTAATACCCTGCCGGGCTTTACCGCAATAAGCATGTATCCAAAGCTCTGGGAATTCAGCGGAATAAAAATGGAGCAGCTCTTGGACCAGTTGATTTCGCTGGCATTTTCCAGGCACCGGGAGATTTGCAAAAATAAAACAAATTATGATTAAACTGCCTTAAATGGCAGTTATTTTTTTCACAAAAAAATAAAAAAAATTTATAATAAAAAGAGGAATTTGTCAAAGGATAGCGAAAAATATAACAAGGTCATACCACCGACCTCTTACCAGGTCAGGTGCAAAATATTCCCTAATAAAAGG
>JBMNCQ010000041.1:0-61701 GCA_049366715.1 Peptococcaceae bacterium
TCTCCCAGTCGCCGCCTTTTGTTTTTTTCTATAGAGCTGTTATTGCGACAGCCCCATGTTTTTAAGAAAACCCGATATTTTTAGCAAATAAAAGGTTTGCGGAGAAAATATGGGTTTAAATGCAGGCTTTGTCTGATAATAGAACTGTTTGCCGGGTTTTATTTTTAAATTCTTTAAAATCATTATAGCTAACTATGGTTCCGAAGAGTATAATTTATTTCATATTTAAAAATTTCATAAACATAATAGAGGAGAATCTTATGGAGTTAAATGAAGAAGCATGGCATAAAATCAAAGGCGACATAATTGGCGGCATCACTGTTGCTTTTGTTGCTTTACCTCTTGCTTTAAGTTTTGGTGTTTTATCGGGAGCCGGGGCTGCCGCCGGTCTTTACGGGGCAATTTTTACCGGAGTTCTGGCGTCTTTGTTTGGAGGGACAAAAGCTCAAATCTCCGGCCCCACAGGAGCTATGACGGTAGTTCTGGTTGAAATGTTTAATAAATATGATCTGGAAGGGCTTTTGGCAGCAATGGTTTTAGCAGGAATTATTCAGATCATAATGGGTGTATGTAAGCTGGGAAAATATATCCGTTTAATACCTCAGCCTACAATTATCGGGTTTACCAATGGAATCGGTATTTTAATCTTTTTGAAACAGCTGGTATATTTCAAAGACAGTCCCCTTTTAGCTTTGCTGGTGATTACTTTAATGCTGGGACTGCCTTTTATTCATAAAAAGATACCTTATGCTTTACTGGCTTTAATCATCGGAACTGTAGTTGCCAAGATGTGGCTGCCCACCAATCTGGTCGTGGGGGAGATCCCGCTTGTTTTCCCGCAGCTCTATATTCCTAACTTTCTGGAATTAAATATGGTTGATATCACTAAGGCGGCTGTTATTTTAGCCCTTTTAGGTGCCATCGAATCTTTGCTTGCCTCGTTGGTTGTTGATGAAATGACGCAGACTAAACATAATAGTGACCGGGAAATAATTGGCCAAGGGATAGCAAATTTTATCTCCGCTCTTTTTGGAAATTTAATTGGTACAGGAGCTATTGTCCGGTCGGTGGTCAATGTAAATGCCGGAGGAAGAGGCAGATTATCCGGAATTATTCACAGCCTGGTGCTTTTGGTACTGATTATAAAATTCGGCAGTTTTGCTGCCGGTATTCCCCTGGCGGTTTTGGGGGGAATACTCATGGCTACGGCTCTTAAAATGATTGAGTATGAAGAATCGTATAAACTGGCCTGTGCCTCCAAAGAGGCCTTGGCTGTTATCGTAACCACTACAGTTCTGACAGTTATTACCGATTTAACAACGGCAGTTGCCTTGGGCACACTATTATCTGCAATTTTGCTGTTATTCAAATTGGGCAATAGTTATTTAAAAGAATATCAAATTGAGTGTACTGGTAATGGTAAGCGGATTAAATCCTTTACAATTGAGGGTACCTTATTTTTTGGTGTATCTGATGCAATTGTCAATGCGATAGAAGTTAAAAGTACCGGAGCGGATATTATCGTACTTAATTTAATGAATGTTCCGGCTATAGATTCTACGGGGATAATCGTTTTAGGCAGGATAAAGGAAAAGTTGGAGAACACCGGAAAAAAATTAATTATCACCGGGTTAAAAGAGGGGATTTACGAGAAGCTGGTTAAACTGGATATTTTAGATGAGACTGAAACAGATATTAACCTGGGAAGAGTAGGGGCGGCAGTCAGCTATGCGAAAAGGCTGGCCGGTGATAATAAAGAGATACGCCTTCCCTTAAATAATTTCCAGCATGCAAAAGCATAAAGCAAAAAAGTGTCTATCGTATAAAAATTTTTTGGAAAAGACCGGAGCTAAGGCCGGTCTTTTTTTTGGCAATAAATTACACTCACTTTTCGAGATGATTTACATATCATTTATTATTATCTTTTCGATCGGAGTGATAATTTAATGGGGACAGGACTAACTGCTCTGCACTGGATATATGTGCTTTTTATTTTGTTCATAATGGGATTTATGATTATGCGCAGGGACACAACCTTTATCTGTCTGGTGGGGATTGTATCTTTAGGTTTACTGGCGACAAAGGGTTCAATATTTCAATCCGTAATAGGTATATTTAACAGCTTTATTTATGCGATATCAGAACTTTTGGGTACCATTCTGGTCATTTCGATAATTGTTGCTATGAGTAAAATATTAACAAAGACTGGTGTAAATGAGAAAATGGTTGCACCTTTTACCAGGCTGATTAGGACACCTTCACTGGCTTACTGGGTTATCGGAATCTTAATGATGGTAATCTCCTGGTTCTTCTGGCCTTCACCGGCAGTGGCCCTTATGGGAGCAGTTTTACTGCCTGTAGCGGTGCGGGTAGGCTTACCGGCCCTTGGTGTGGCGGTGGCTATGAATCTTTTTGGTCATGGAATCGCCTTATCCGGTGATTTTGTTATTCAGGGAGCCCCTAAACTGACTGCCGATGCCGCAGGGATCCCCGTTCAGGATGTGGTAGCGGCAAGTATTCCGCTGGTTGCGGTAATGGGGATCGTCACAACGCTGACAGCCTTCTGGCTGTTAAAAAAAGACCTCCGCAAGGGTGTTCTTAAGGCGGAAAATGAGGGATCTGAAGCCATTGTGAGCAAAACGGAGCAGCAAAAGGAGCCGGAAGTTTTGTTGACGGCTAAATGGCAGGGGATTCTGGCCTTTGCCGTACCCTGCTTATTTTTTATTGATGTAATGATTATGATTATAGCGAATCTTCAGGGGGGCGATGCGACAGCCTTAATTGGCGGAACCTGTGTGGTTATTTTAGTGATGATTTCTTTGCTGGCCCATAAAAATGCAGGTATTGAAAAAATAACTGAATATTTAATTGAAGGTTTTCAGTTCGGTTTTAAAGTATTCGGACCTGTTATCCCCATTGCTGCTTTCTTTTATTTGGGGGATTCGGGGTTCATCGCAATATTCGGTGATTTATTGCCTCTGGGGTCTCAGGGGATTGTTAATGATCTGGGCGCGGCTTTAGCCCATTCCGTTCCCCTTAATCCGGCGCTTGGTGCAGTAACCCTCACATCGGTAGGGGCTATAACGGGGCTGGATGGTTCCGGATTTTCCGGGATCTCTCTGGCCGGATCTGTCGCCCATTTATTTTCTTTATCAATAGGCCATGGGATTGCAACACTGACCGCTCTCGGCCAGCTTGCGGCAATCTGGGTCGGCGGGGGAACCTTAGTGCCCTGGGCGCTGATTCCCGCAGCTGCTATCTGCGGGGTAGACCCCTTTGAATTAGCAAGGCGTAATTTACTCCCCGTTGTGATCGGACTTATTGTAACAACAATTTTTGCAATTTTTCTTATTTAGTGGAGCTAAAAGCAGCAGCGATCTAAAATTGTTTAAAATCTTTACTCAGACATACTTGTCTGAGTTTGTTTTTTAGCAGATCCCGGTTAAGCATGCAAACCATAGACTGGGGGTCCTTTTGAGAATTTTTAGAGGAGATAATATTTTCGGCATATTTCAGCATATTTCTAGTTTTCACAAAAAATTGCTTTAATATTAAGGGCAAATATTATAGAATATTATGGAAATATATATTTTTGGAGGGTATTATGGTTATTAAAACTACTGCAGAAGCGCTAGGCAAATTTCAAGAGCTGGCACCTTTTTTTAATGAGGTTGTTGAGGAAGATATCGGTTTTTTTGTCTATGATACAAGTGAACTTTTAGCATATGTGCCCGGTTCAAAGATTGATCTGGCTTTACAGGCAGGCAGCCCCATTGCCCCCGGTTCAATACCTGATAAGTGCCTGAAAACGGCCAAGCGGATTGTGACAATGATAAGCGGAGAGAGATCCAGATGCGGGGTGCCCTATTTAAGCTGTGCAACACCGATTTTTTCTGCAGAGGATAATGCTGTCATCGGCTGCATTATCACAAATCAAAGTTTGGATACATACGAAAAAATCGTTGATGTTTCTAAAAGTCTGGATAATACGTCTCAAGAATTTTCTTCGGCCATGGAAGAAATGTCGGCCCAGGCTCAGGAGCTGGCGGAGACAATCAGTTTAGTAAATAGTATGGGCAAAACGGCCTACAATGATATCGTTAAGACCGATGAGATCATTATGTTTATCCGTAGTGTTGCCGAACAAACAAATTTATTAGGTTTAAATGCTGCCATAGAAGCGGCCCGGGTCGGGGAATTAGGGCGAGGATTTGGTGTTGTGGCTGAGGAAATCAGGAAGTTATCCAGTGACAGCGGTAAATCCACGAAGGATATAACGGAAGTGCTGACCAACATTAAAAATGAGATCAGTGCTTTAACCACCCGGATCAACCAAATCGAAAACGCAGTGCAGGAGCAGGCCGGGGTAATTGAAGAAATTACGGCTTCCAGTACCGAACTGGCTCATCTGGCCAATGATACGTATCTCCTGGCCCAGAAAATGTTTAACCTGACAGAATAACCCTGGAAACACGAATTTTAATCCGGATTGAATTTATTGTAAAAGTGCTTATCTTAAGGATAAGTACTTTTGTTTTTCCATACCTTTAAAAATGGGTGATAATTAGGGATAATAGATACAGGGTTATTCAGAGGAGTGATATTGTGAACAGGCATCATCTTGAGTTATATAAAGTAGTAGCAGAGAAAAAGAGCTTTTCACAAGCGTCGGAAATACTGCACATTAGCCAGCCAGCCATTTCACAACAGATACAATTTCTCGAAGAGCATTTAGGTGTCAAACTTTTTAACAGGACAACCCGGAAAGTTTCATTAACCGAGGAAGGTAAAATTCTTTACCAGTATGCGATCCAAATCTGTAATCTATTTGCTGAGGCGGAGAAAACTTTGAGTGAATTTAGCCGGATTGTTAAAGGCTCCCTGGCTATCGGTGCGAGCCAAACCATCGGAGAATATTTTCTGCCCAAATTTATCGGCGGCTTTAAAGGGCTTTATCCCCAGGTTCAAATCAGTATCAATGTTTTTAATACCCAGCATATCATTAAAGATGTGATTGATCAGACCCTTGATTTAGGTTTAATAGAGGGAGAGGTGGAAAATGATAATCTTATTATTATCCCTTTTATGGACGACGAGTTATTAGTAATCGTGAATCCTAATCATCCGCTGGCTCAGCAAAAATCCATTAGTTTTGAACAGCTTACCTGTTTTCCCTTTGTCCTGCGGGAGAAAGGCTCCGGGACCAGGCAGATTATGGAAAGCGCTTTTGAAAAAGCAGGACTGGATACTGAGAGTATTTCGGTCATCTTGGAACTTGGCAGTACGGAAGCGGTAAAATCTGCTGTTGAAGCCAATTTAGGGATATCCATCTTATCCAAAAGGACGATTCAAAAAGAAATAGAATATAAGATTTTAAAAGCTCTACCGATAGAAGGTTTGAAAATTTTAAGGAAATTTTATGTGATTAGTAATTCCAAAAGACATAATACCACGGCCATGGAACATTTTTTTAATTTTATTTACGGTGAAAAAACAGAGATTAACAATGAGGGGCAAAAATGATAACATAATAATTGAATAATAATTACAAAAATTTTCACTAAGGAGTAGACAATGTCAAAAAATATTTCTTTCTTCCTGGTTCCTAAGCAAGAGGTGGTATATTTGGCAACGGGTTCTACTATGCGGCAGGCTTTAGAAAAGATGGAATACCACCGTTATTCTGCCGTTCCTCTTATTGATGAAGGAGGGAAATATGTCGGTACCTTAACTGAAGGGGATTTGTTATGGAAAATGAAGAATACTCCCGGGCTAAGTTTTGAAAATACGCATAAAATATATATATGTGATATTCCCCAAAGGGTACAGAACACCCCTGTCCGCATTAATGCGAAAATGGAGGATTTAATAGAACTTGCAATCACGCAGAATTTTGTTCCGGTAGTTGATGATCATGATGTCTTTATCGGCATAGTCAGAAGGCGGGAAATTATAGAATACTTCCTCAGTTGTTATGTATGAAGTAGTAAGCGGCTATTTTTGACTGATAACTGGTCAAGTTTAAAGATTATCGATTAGAGTTCATAGTCAGCCTTCTAAATTCTTCGCCTGCCTTTATGCACTGTGAAAGCGCTGTTATCGTAAGAATAGTATGAATATGAAAAAAGCCGGGATTAGAGTTGCTAACCCCGGCTTTTTATGTATTTGCCGCCGATTCTCTCTTGTTTTTGTTTCTAACCAAGGTCTGATCATAAAACTTCTTCCCAAATCTAATTCTCTATTTTCAACTCTCGATTCTCATTGACAAGTCTTTTTCCTCACCAGGACCTTTAATGCTGCCTGATAAATGTGCCGGGCAGTAAGTCCATATTTGTCCGCTAATTCTTCAGGAGTCCCTGATTCCCCAAAGGTATCTTTAATCCCTACCATTTCCAGGGGTACGGGGTTGTTTTGCACGATTACCTCGGCGACAGCACCGCCTAAACCACCGTAAATTTGATGTTCCTCGGCGGTAACCAGCGCTCCTGTCTCAGCAGCAGCAGCTATTATGGCCTGTTTGTCCAGGGGTTTAACCGTATGCATATTGATCACCCTTGCGGAGATATTCTTTTTATTCAGCTCAGCGGCAGCCTGAAGGGCTTCATATAAAATCGGTCCGCAGCCGATAATGGTTAAATCACTTCCTGTTTTGAGGGTAATGGATTTACCGATCTCAAAAGGCGCTGAATCTGTAGTAAAGACCGGTGTTGCCTCCCTGGCAAACCGTAAATAGACCGGACCCTTTTGGTTAGCCGCAGCTATAGTTGCTTTTTTGGATTCCACGGCATCGCAGGGAACTACCAGAGTCATATGGGGGAGGACACGCATCAATGCTATTTCTTCCAAAGCCTGGTGGGTAGCGCCGTCCGGCCCAACTGAAATACCGCCGTGGGCGCCGGCTATTTTGACATTTAATGCGGCATAAGCAATTGTTGTTCTGATCTGATCCCAGGCTCTGCCGGCGACAAATACTCCGTATGTAGTAACAAAGGGGATTTTATCTGCTAAGGCGAGACCGGCGGCAGTACCCAGCATATCCTGTTCAGCAATTCCCAGATCAAAAAAACGCTCCGGAAACTCTTTCTTAAACCAATCGGTTCTGGTTGATTTGGCTAGGTCGGCGTCAAGTACGAGAACCCGGGGGTTTGCTTTGCCTAATGCTAATAAGCCTTCTCCATATCCGTCGCGGGTGGATTTCATTGTTACCATAGTATACCTCCTAACCATAAATTTCCTTGAGGGCATTTTGCAATTCAATTTTATTTGGTGCTTTACCATGCCAGCCGGCTTCATTTTCCATAAAGGAAATGCCTTTGCCTTTGGTGGTAGTGGCTATGATGACACTGGGTTTACCTTTAACTTGTGCGGCTTCTCCGTATGCTTTCTCTATTGCCGCAGTGTCGTGACCGTCTACCTCAATCACATGCCAGTTAAAGGAGGACCATTTTTCTTTGAGGGGTGCGATCCCCTTGACATCTTCTACTTTCCCGTCTATTTGCAGGTTATTATAATCAATAATCCCGCAGACATTATCCAGCTTATAATGGGCCGACGTCATAGCGGCCTCCCAGATCTGACCCTCCTGAAGCTCCCCGTCACCCATTAAGGAGTAGACCCGGTAGCTTTTATGATCCAGTTTCCCGGCAATTGCTAAGCCATTTGCGATAGAAAGTCCCTGACCTAAAGAACCGCTGGAAGTCTCTAAACCCGGAAGTGCTTTCATATTGGGGTGACCCTGCAGCCTGCTTCCTAATTTTCTCAGGGTTATTAATTCTTCAACAGGAAAATAACCACTGCGGGCCATTACCGCGTAAAGCACCGGGTTAGCATGGCCTTTAGAAAGGATGAAACGGTCCCGGTCCGGCCAGTTAATTTCTTGAGGACGATGTCTCAATACTTTGAAATACAGTACGCTTAAAAGTTCCACTGCCGACAGGCTTCCGCCGGGATGACCCGAGCCTGCTGCTTCTGTCATCCTTAAAATATCGGCCCGGATATCCTGGCAAATTTTTCCGAGATCCGGCATAGCATTAGCGTCCATCAATTCATCTCCTTTATAAGAAAATACTGTAAATTATATTTATCATTATAGCAGAATAAAATTAGATATTAAAATTCAACTTTTTCTTTTGCATTCTTTATAAACACCATTTATAATAGTAAAAACAGAGTTTGCAGGAAATAAAAAGATTTTCACGAATATGATACAAGTTATAAATTTTTATAAAGGAGTCTGGAAAATGTATATAAGTACGCGAGGTAACTATCAAAAAGTAACGGCAGCGGAAGCAATTAAAATGGGGATGGTTCCTCCCGGGGGCTTATTTGTACCGGAAAGTATTCCCCGTATTCGTGAATCCCGGCTGGCAGAAATGGTGGGGCAGGAATACCAGGAGATCGCGAAAAGAATTATCAGTTTATTTTTAGATGATTATTCTAAAAGTGAAATAGATGAGTGTGTGACAAAAGCATACAATTTAGATAATTTTGACCATGAAGATATGGCTCCTTTACATAAATTGGATGAGTCCACTTATATTTTGGAGCTTTGGCATGGCCCTACGGCTGCCTTTAAAGACATGGCCCTGCAGATTATGCCTTATTTTCTCTCGCTGGCCATTGAAAAAGTTGGCTCTCAAAAAGAAGTGGTGATACTGGTAGCTACTTCCGGTGATACCGGCAAAGCAGCTTTAGAAGGCTTTAAAGATGTTCCGGGTATCAAAATTATCGTCTTTTTTCCTTATCAAGGCGTAAGCAAGGTCCAGGAACTGCAAATGGCGACAACAGACGGTGATAATACTTATGTTGTTGCAGTTGAAGGTAATTTTGATGACTGTCAAAGTGCAGTCAAGGATATTTTTGCCAGTACACAGTTTAAGGCTGTTTTAGATGAACGGGGCTATGCGTTATCATCTGCCAATTCGATTAACTGGGGGCGGCTGCTGCCCCAAATTGTCTATTATTTTGCTTCGTATCTTAAACTTGTCACCGACGGGGAAATAAAGCTGGGAGAGAAAGTTAATTTTGTAGTGCCGACAGGTAATTTCGGTAACATTTTGGCCGGCTGGTATGCTTATAAAATGGGACTTCCCGTAAACAAATTTATCTGTGCTTCCAACGAAAATAAAGTACTTACCGATTTTTTCAGAACAGGTACTTATAACAGGAAGAGAGATTTTAAGCAGACCAACAGTCCGTCAATGGATATTTTAATTTCCAGCAATCTGGAAAGATTCCTTTTTGAAATAACCGGTCATGATGCGGATAAAATAAGGCAGTGGATGGATGAATTAAATTCCGCAGGACAATTCACCGTAAACCCGGAGACGAAAGAAGCTATTGCAGAGATTTTAGCCGGCGGATCTGCGACTGAAGAGGAAACTTTAAAAATAATCAAAGATAATTTTATGAAGAACAAATACACTTTTGATACCCATACGGCCGTTGCCGTTAAAGTATATCAGGATTACGCGGGCCAGACGGGAGACCGCACTAAGACGATAATAGAAGCTACTGCCAGCCCCTTTAAATTCAACAGCAGTGTCTTACAAGCGATACAAGGGGAAGCTGCTGTAACGGATAAAGATGAACTGCAGATTTTAGATGAATTAAGCAGTTTGAGCGGCTTACCAATCCACCCCGGTTTAAGAAATCTGGCGGATAAGCCTGTACTGCATACAACTGTCTGCCAAAAGGATGAAATGAAAAAGGAAATAGAAAAGATACTGAATTTGTAAGCTTAAAAGATCCGGTGATATCACCGGATCTTTTAATTTTTTGTTAAATCCGGACTTATCTTTTCATAAAATGTTTAAATAAGGGGCTATTAGAGGTATTATTTATTAAATAATTTGCTGTGGGGTGATAAAATGTTTGCATTAAAGAAGAATGTAACAGAAAAAGGAAAAGAAATGATTCTTATTTCTAAGGAAGATTTAGAGCTTTTAATGAAAAACATCAGTGAATTAAAAAACGGAAAATTCAAAGCGGAATCTGCTGAGCTGCCCCGGGAATTGCAGGAATTAACCTTGGTCTTAAATGAAGCAGCTCATTATTATGCGGAAACATTTCAAGAGGTTACACTTCAAATGACCCGGTTAGTCTCTTTTTTAACCGATACCGATTATAATAAACTGCGGCCTATTATGGAGAACATATCTTTACAGAGTGATGCCTCGGCAAGAGTTGCCGCAAATACTCAGGAAATGAATGCTGCAATTTCCGAAACCGCGGAACGGGCTGCAGCAATTGCGGAAAAGACAGCGGCGACAACTGCTTTTGTAGATGATAGTAAAGACCGCATTGAACAAATTCTGGCCAGGCTCAACGATGTTTCCTCTTATTTTAGTAACGTAGTGGAAAAAATTGAACTTTTGAATCACCAAATGGAGGATATTGATGAAGTCGTAAATATTATTAACGGGATTGCAGATCAAACCAATCTCCTGGCTCTGAATGCTGCCATCGAAGCTGCCCGGGCCGGGGAACACGGCAGGGGATTCTCCGTTGTTGCCCAGGAAGTGGGCAAATTAGCCGAGTTCACGAAAGAATCCGTGCAAAAGATCACGGTTACGATCCAAACCGCCAAAACCCATACCGGCAGCACAGCGGAGCTGATTACAACGTCGGCAAAGCTTCTTAATACAGCCACGCAGGAATCACAAGATGCCGGTAATATTTTAAATCAGGTGGTTGGAGCGGTTAACGGTATCAATGATGAAGTAGGGCAAATTGCTGCCGTAACTGAAGAACAATCGGCTTCTATGCATGAGGTTGCTGATTATGTAACCCAGGTAGCCGGTTCGTCAGAACAAACCTTAATCAATGCTGAAGCTGCGGACAGGTCAATTTATGAAATGGGTAAGTATACCGACAGGTTACGGAAATTGATCGCGGATAAAGCAGGCAGTTTGAATCCGGAATATATTCTGGAACTGGCCAAAACAGACCATTTAATCTGGAAATGGAGAATTTCCAGTATGCTTAAAGGTTATGAGCAGATTGACCCCCGGGAACTTACGTCTCACCATGATTGCCGTTTAGGTCAGTGGTATTTTGCTGCTGACACTTCCCTGAAAAATGACCCTGATTTCATTAGTATGGATACCCCTCATCAGAAAGTACATGAATTTGCAGCCCGGGCGGTAACCGCATATAATAGCGGTGATACAGAAAAGGCACGACAATTTCTTTTGGAACTTGAGCAGTATTCAGATCAGATCATAGCGAAGATAGCCAAGCTTTTGAAAAAAATATAATAAAATGCCTCCGACCTGATAGGGCCTGAGGCATTTTTATATGCGCCGGTCATTTTTATCATTCTATAACTTCGACCTTGAATACGTGTTAAAAGGAAGAGCAGGCCTGGTATGGAGAAGTTAGAATTTTATTTTGATTTTCAGGATATCTTCTTTGACCAGTGCATGGTAAATAATAATTACCGTCGGGCCCATGATCAGACCGATGAATCCCACCAGCTGAAAGCCTATATACATACTGATTAACGCGCTAAGTGCGCTGATGCCGATGGCATCGCCAAGTATTTTAGGTTCGGCAATTCTCCGGAGAATGATTAGAAATCCATAAAGGGATAATAGCCCGATGGAAATTAAAGAATTTCCATTAATAAAGGTGTAAATAGACATGGGAATGATTATGGAGCCGGTTCCAAATACCGGCAGGAAATCAACAAGGGTAATGACCAGGGCGGTAGCCAGAACATATCTTAATCCTAACAAATACAGTCCCAAAGCGGTTATGATAAAAATTAAAATACTTATAAGGACTTGGGCCCTGATAAATCCTATTACCGCTTTATAAAGTGTGGACATTAATACTTCTACTTTATTATGGCTGCTTTTGTCAAATAATCCCAAAAAACTTTCCTTTATACCAGGTAAAGAATAACTGATAATGTAAAAGGCAATGAAAAAGATCAATGTTTCGATTAAGATACCGGGTATCGTTGTAGCAATATCTAAAGAATAAGTAGCCAGGCTGCTGATTACGCGCTGGAGCATTTCTAGGAGTCCTTTGAGCAGTTCTGTTAAGCCTGCGTGAAACTCAGGGGGGATCGCTTTGAAAATCGTTTCTGTCGTATCAAAATAAATATCGGTATTATTGGCCATTTGTTTGATTGTTTTGAGCAGAAAACCGGACAATCCCACGGATTCTTTAGCTGCCTTTAAAATGATTAAGATAAAGGAAAGAAAGACGATGAAGGTAAAAAAAGTGGAGACGATTAATGATGATACCGGCCGTTTAATTTTAAAAAGTCTGATTAAAAATTGTACAATAGGTTCTAAGAGAACAACAAAAAAAAGAGCTAATAAAAAGGGAAAGCCAATGGTAAACAATTCATAAATTAGCAAAAGACCTAAACCCATAAAGAAAAGAGTGCGAATACTCATATAAATCCTCCATAGTTAACATAGTAAGTAAAAGACTTTACTGTTATAATATTATTCATAATCATTCTAGAAGCAAGGGGGTAAGTTTATGACAAAGGATAAGGAATTAATTAACTCTGTTGACCGCGCTTTGGATATTCTTTTATTGTTTCAATCCGAAGGAGAAGAAATGGGCATTACCCGGATCAGTAATTCTCTAGGGGTCTACAAAAGCACCGTTTATAGAACTTTAGCCACCCTTGAGAACAAAGGGTTTGTTCAGCAAAACCCGGAAAATGGTAAATATTGGCTGGGCCTAAGATTATATTCTCTGGGAATGCTGATTAAAGATAAACTGACACTTAAACATCTTGTGCACCCTTATGGCAAGGCGTTATCCGAGAAATTTAAAGAAGTCGTGCACATTTCGGTGTTAGACAAAAATTCAGAGGTTTACCCTAAACATATTATAATCGATAAGTTCCAAAGTCAACAAGTTTTAAGTCTTACCCCTCCGATAGGTTCCAGCGCCTGCTGTCATTCCTCAGCAGTGGGAAAAGCCCTGTTAGCTTTTGCCGATAAAAACTATTTAGCAAAGTATATGGAGAATGAGCTGCCTAAATTCACGGAAAAGACCATCACGACTTGGCCGGGCTTGCTGGAGGAATTGGCAAAAATCAGAATGCAGGGATATGCCCTGGATGATGAAGAACTGGAATTAGGGTTAAGTTGTATTGCATCACCAATACTGGGGATAAATGGTGAGGCCCTGGCAGCGCTAAGTGTTTCAGGTCCTACCGCCAGGATTAAAGCGGAAAAGTTTACGGAAATTGTACAAGGAGTCAGTGATACGGCCAAACAGATTTCCCTGCTGATCGAATAAAAAGACTTTGGTAAAGGAGTTGTCAAATGGAAATGCAAATAGCTGATCTTTTACGCAGGATTGTAGGTGCGGAGCATGTCTATGATAAGTATGAGGACAGATACTGCTATACCTATGACGCATCATTTATTACCGTAAGTAAAGAAGAGGTCCCCCGGCTGGTTGTATATCCCGGAAGTAAAGAAGAAGTTGCCGAAATATTAAAAATAGCCAATCAATATAAAATTCCTGTGATCCCCAGAGGAGCCGGTTCCAATGTCAGCGGCGGTACCATATCCCGTAGTGATGCGGTAGTAATGGTATTAACGAGAATGAATAAAATAATAAACATTGATGCCAAAAATATGATTGCTGAGCTGGAACCCGGAGTCTTGACGGCGGAATTTCAAACAGAGGTGGAAAAATTAGGATTGTTTTATCCTCCTGATCCGGCCAGCAGGGCTTTTTCTACCATGGGAGGAAATGTTGCGGAATGTGCAGGCGGGCCCCGGGGGGCAAAATACGGAGTAACCCGCGATTATGTTTTGGGTTTAGAAGTAGTATTGCCTACCGGGCAAATTCTTAGTACGGGCGCCAGGACTATGAAAAGTGTAGCAGGCTATGACCTGACCCGTTTAATGGTGGGGTCGGAAGGAACCTTAGGCGTAATTACCAAGATTATTGTAAAGCTCTTGCCTTTACCGGAAGCCAAAAAGACCATGCTGGTTATTTTTGATGATTTATATAAGGCTTCGGAAACCGTTGCCCAGGTATTTATGGCCGGAATTATCCCAACCACCCTTGAACTTCTGGATAATATTTATATTAAATGTATTGAGGATTATATGCAAATTGGTTTGCCGGTGGAAGCGGAAGCAGTTCTTTTGATCGAGGTTGACGGAGATCCGGCGGTCTTAGATAAACAAATAGCAGTAATCTCCGCAATTTGTAAAAAACAGGGGGCATCTCAAGTAAAGGTGGCCCAGAATGAAAAAGAGGCTGAAAATTTATGGGTGGCCAGACGTTCAGCCTTTGCGGCTTTATCAAAAGTAAGACCGACAATTATCGGTGAGGATTGTACGGTACCCCGGGATAAGATTCCCGAGGTCGTGCAAAAAATCAGAGAAATCTCCCACAAGTATAACGTGATCATCGCTGTTTTAGGTCATGCCGGAGACGGCAATCTCCATGCCACTCTGCTGGCAGATGAAAGGGATAGTGAGGAAATGACCAGGATCGATCAGGCAATCGAAGAAATTTTTCTGGTAACCCTGGAAGCAAAAGGAACGCTAACGGGAGAGCATGGTGTCGGGAGAGCTAAAAGCAAATACTTGCATTTAGAAGTTGGGGAGAGCGGTCTGGAACTGATGCGAGCCATTAAGAAGACCATAGACCCCAACAATATTCTTAATCCGGGTCAAATGTTAGGGGAGTGAGCGGCTTGCAGTGGGAACAATTAGAAAAGGAAGCGATACGCTGCATCAAATGTGGAGCCTGTCAAACAGTCTGTCCGGTATTTAAAGAGCTGGAAGCTGAATCAACGGTGGCCAGGGGGAAAGTAAATTTAATCAAAGCGGTCATTAAAGGAGATGTGGAAGCGGGAAGTGGTTTTAAAGAGAGGATGTCCTGGTGTTTAGCTTGTAAAGCCTGTGTAGAAAACTGTCCCAGCGGGACCCAGGTGGACCGGCTGGTAATAGGCGCCAGACAAAAGCTTGTTGAAGATAACGGCTTGCCTTTTTTAAAAAAACTAATTTTCCGCTGGGGTTTAAGAAACAGAAGGCTCTTTGATTTAAGCTTAAATATGGGTTCAATTTTTCAAAAGATCTTTTTCAGAACTGCTCCCAATGGCCGGGGGATGCTGCCGAGACTGCCGATGGGCCTGGATAAAAGAAGACTGATTTCACCACTGGCTGAGCAAACCTTCCGTAATAAACAACAGGCAAAAATAGCAAATCAAGGTGCAGTTAAAACGGTAGCATTTTTTACCGGTTGTATGATCAATCATGTTAATCCGGAGATTGGTGAGGCGGTATTAAAATTACTGAAGCATAACGGTGCTAATGTAATAATACCTAAGAACCAGCACTGCTGCGGTACACCGGCTTATGTTAACGGGGATATCGAAACCGCACGGGAACTGGCGAAAGCCACGGTAGATCATTTTAGTAGTTTAGATGTAGATGCGGTGATTACTGCCTGTGGTTCTTGCGGTTTAGCTCTCCGGAAAGAATATCCGGAGATATTAAAAGGTGATTCTAAATATAAGGCAAAGGCCGAATTGTTAAGCAGTAAGACTCTGGATATAACGGAATATCTGGCAGATTCAGGTCTGCAAGGTAATTTACAAAAAGTAAATAAAATTGTTACCTATCATGAATCATGTCATTTAGGACGGGGATTAAAGGTTAAAGAGCAGCCCCGGGGGTTAATAAAGAGTATACCGGGGATTGAATTTAAGGAAATGACAGATCCGGGGCGCTGCTGTGGTGCGGCCGGAAGCTTTAGTCTGAGTCATTATGAATTATCCATGAAGATAAATAAGCATAAAGTGCAGGATATAGCAGATACCGGGGCGGAGGTACTGGTAACAGGATGTGCTGCCTGTATGATGCACATCAAGGATGGTTTGAACCGGAGCGGCCAAGATAATATAGAAGTAATGCATACTGCGGAGCTGATCGCTGCGGCTTATGAATAAGCCATGTTTATAAGGTCTGTCAGGATCTGAAAGCCTGCAGTAACAGTATTCTGTTGCGGCAGGCCTTTTAGAACAGAGGCCAAATTGCTGCTGAAAAGTTATTAATCTTGGATCACTTTTATGTTATAATTAATCTTGGTAAAAAGTAAATTTATTAATCATATTAATTTTATAACTACATATCATTTGAGTAGTATTTTGAGTAATGGGAACGATGTTCTGACAGACAGAACACAAAAGGAGGATGATGGATGAACCGGATTCTAGTGATTAATCCTGGGGCGACTTCCACTAAGGCAGCTGTTTTTGCGGAAGAAAAACAGGTGTTTAAAAAAACAATTGAGCACTCAAGTCAGGACCTGCAGCCGTTTGTAAATGTAATAGACCAGCAGCAGTACCGCCTGAAGTTAATTTTAGCGGCTTTGCAAGCAGAAGGTATTCCCCTTGCGTCACTTTCAGCAGCGGTAGGACGGGGCGGACTCTTAAAACCGCTTTTAGGCGGGACATACGCGGTTAATGATAAAATGGTTAATGACCTTCGTAAAGCCGAACGTGGTGAACATGCTTCTAATTTAGGTGCCGTGATGGCTAAGGAGCTGGCAGATAAACTTGAGATACCTTCTTTTATCGTTGATCCCGTTTCTGTGGATGAATTGGAACCTGTCGCCAGGCTATCCGGTTTGCCCGAATTAGAAAGGATTAGTTTTTCCCATGCCCTGAATATGAAAGCAGTTGCCAGGAAAACAGCCTCAATGTTAGGTGAAAAATATGAAGAAGTAAACTTTATTGTCGTTCATTTAGGTACCGGGGTTTCCGTCAGTTCTCATAAAAACGGCAAAATGATTGATATTAATAATGCCAGAGAAGAAGGTCCTTTTTCCGCCGACCGGTGTGGCGGGCTTCCGGCGGGATTATTGACAAAGCTGTGCTATTCCGGTAAATATTCTTATCAGGAGCTGAAAGAGAAACTCTCCAGCAAAGGCGGAATGTACGCCTATTTAGGTACTGCCGATTTGCGGGAAGCAGAAAAAATGGCTGCAGCAGGGAATCAAAAGGCAGATTTAGTATTGCAGGCTTTAGCCTATCAGGTTGCCAAGGAGATTGGAGCTCTGGCTGCTGTTTTGGAAGGCCGGGTTGACCGGATAATTTTGACAGGGGGTATGGCTTATTCCCAAAGACTTGTTGCAGACATCAGCAAACGGGTAAAATTTATTGCCCCTATAGTACTTAGTCCCGGTGAAGAAGAGCTGGAGGCTTTAGCCCTGGGCGCTTTAAGGGTACTTAGAGGGGAAGAAGCTGCCAAAGAATATCTATAAGTATCAAGGCAGGAGTGCCGTTCTTCAACTATTCACTAAGTCGTGAAGGAGGTGGATTAATGTACCGTAGTTTTGCGGAAATATTAGAAAAAGTTAAGGGAAACGATCCTTTAACGATTAGTGTGGCGGTTGCCCAGGACCGGGATGTTTTAGAAGCTGTTAAGCTTGCGATGGAGGAAGGGCTGGCCCAAGCTATTCTGGTTGGTGATCAAGGGGAAATATCCGCAATGCTTAAGCAATTAGGATTTCCGGCAGAGGTACTGATTATTGACGAGCCGGATCTCAACCTGGCTGCTCTAACGGCAGTATCTTTAGTGAAAAAAGGGAAAGCCCAGGTCTTGATGAAAGGTTTAATCAACAGCAGTGATTTTCTTAAAGCGGTTTTACATGGAGAGGAAGGCTTAAGAACAGGCAGGTTAATCAGCCATCTGGCGGCTTTCGAAGTTCCCGGTCAGGATAAATTGATTTTTCATTCGGACGGAGGTATGAATATAGCCCCTGATCTCCGGCAAAAAAAAGAAATTCTTTTTAATGCGGTCCTGGCTTTAAATGTCATGGGCATTGAAAAACCCAATGTTGCGGTTTTGACCGCCAATGAAAAGGTGAGTGCGAAAATGCCGGCTACTGTCGATGCCCAAGGACTGGTCGAGATGTGGGAAGAGGGAGCTTTTCCCCCCTGTATCGTGGAAGGACCAATTGCTCTTGACGTTGCTGTAAGTGCGGAGGCTGCTAAACATAAAGGAATTACCAGTAGGGTAAGTGATCAAGTGGATCTTTTTTTGATGCCTAACATCGAAGCCGGCAATATCTGCGGAAAGACGCTGATCCATTATGCAGGTGCTAAGATGGCCGGTCTAGTGCTTGGTGCCACCAATCCCATCGTAATGACATCCAGGGCGGAAACTGCTTTGGGGAAATTAAATTCTATTGCTCTGGCATGTTTAGCGTACCAAAAGGAATAAAGGGGGAAGTTTTTTATGGCAAAAGTTAAAATATTAAGTGAATACTGTAAAAGCTGCCGCTTGTGTTTGGAAGTATGTCCCCGGGGTGTCTTGAGAGTAGGGGATAAGACCAATGCCAAAGGGTATTACACCGTAGTTGCCGATACGGAGAAATGTAACGGCTGTACATTGTGTGCCCTTGTCTGTCCTGATGTAGCCATCGAGGTTTATAAATAAGACTGGGAAAGGAGCTCAATGCTATGAATAATAAAGTATTATTGAAAGGGAATGAAGTAATAAGCGAAGCTGCCATTCGGGCAGGCTGCAAGCTTTTTTTTGGTTATCCGATAACTCCTTCTACGGAAATAATCGAGTATTTAGCGAAACACCTGCCCCAGGCAGGAGGTACGGTATTGCAGGCTGAGGATGAAATCGGAGCGATTAATATGTGCTTTGGTGCCGCATGTACCGGGACAAGGGTAATGACAGCCTCTTCGAGCCCGGGGATCAGTCTTAAACAAGAGGGCATATCTTACTGTGCTGCTGCTGAGTTACCGGTAGTGCTGGTCAATGTAAACAGAACCGGGCCGGGACTGGGTGGATTAGGACCGACGCAAGCCGATTATTTCCAGTCTACTAAAGGCGGAGGGCACGGCGATTATCACTTGATTGTTTTAGCGCCTTCTAAGGCTCAGGAATTGTATGATTATACCATTGAAGCCTTTGATCTGGCTGAAAAGTACCGGAATCCGGTCTTATTATTAACCGACGGGTTCTTAGGGCAGATGATGGAGCCTGTGGAATTAAAAGAAAAACCGGCTTCTCCTGAGTTTGACAGAAGCTGGATCGTTGACGGAGCCCAAGGCAGAAAGAAAAGGAATATCGCCAGTTACTCTTTAAGTAATGAGGTTGGTGAAGCCAATAATCTTAAATGGGAAGCAAAATATCAAGGAATTAAGGAGCAGGAACAGCGCTGGGAAGAATTTTATGCTGATGATGCGGAATATTTAATCGTTTCCTATGGAACAACGGGCCGGATTTCGAAAAGCGTTGTCTTAAATGCCCGGAAAAAAGGCATAAAATTGGGCTTAATCAGACCCATTAGTCTATGGCCTTTTCCCCAGAAAGCATTTTTACCATATAAGAATAAGGTCAAAGGTATTGTGACGGTGGAACTGAATACCGGACAAATGATTGAAGATGTGAAGCTAAGCGTGGATTGTCTGGTTCCTGTACACCTTTATCGCAGACAGGGCGGAATGCTGCCCGGTGAAGACGAAATCCTGCAATTTATTGAAACGACATTCAAGCTTGCTCCCCAGGAGGTGTAGAACGTGGAAAAAGTTTTTGGAAGACCTAAAGGTTTGACGGAAGTCCCTTTCTCTTTCTGCCCGGGATGTACCCATGGTATTATCATGCGTTTAGTGGGAGAGATTTTAGAGGAATTAGAGATCATTGAAGAAACCATAGGTGTTACCCCTGTAGGATGTGCAGGATTCTGCCAGGATTTTTTCAGCTGTGATTTTGTCGGAGCGGCGCACGGCAGAGCTCAGGCGGTAGGGACCGGCATCAAAAGGGCTTTACCGGACAGATTGGTATTTACCTATCAGGGTGACGGGGATATTGCTGCCATAGGAACCCAGCATGCTGTTCATACGGCTGCCAGAGGTGAAAAAATCACATCAATTATGGTGAATAATGCGATTTATGGAATGACCGGCGGTCAAATGGCCCCCACTACCCTCAAAGGCATGAAAACAACGACCAGTCCCTATGGGAGGGATTTAGCCGTAAACGGTTATCCTATCGATTTACCTAAAATAGTCGCAACATTGGACGGAGCGGTTTATGTAGCTTCCGTATCCGTGGATTCACCCAAAAACATCTTACAGGCTAAAAAAGTACTTAAGAAAGCCTTTAAAGTACAGCAAGCAGGTTTAGGTTTTGCTTTGGTAAGTATCTTATCCACATGTCCGACTAATTGGGGCTTGTCACCTGCCGATAGTTTGCAATGGCTGAGGGAAAACATGATGCCTATTTATGAGATGGGTGAATTAAAAGCCACAGAGGAGGTAAAAAACCTATGATGGATAAAATCTTACTAGCCGGCTTTGGTGGCCAAGGGGTTATGTTTATTGGTAAGATATTTGCAGTTTCCGGGATGATTTCCAATCTCAATGTATGCTGGATCCCTTCTTATGGCCCGGAAATGCGGGGTGGTACGGCTAATTGTTCCGTAATCTTTTCTGATGAGGAAATACATTCCCCTGTTGTAAATGAGGCTGATGGCGGGATTGTTTTAAATCAGCCTTCTTATGAAAAGTTTTTGCCGAAAATTAAATCCGGTGGAGTACTGGTCGTTAACAGCTCCCTGGTTGATACAGATACCGCCAGAGATGATGTAACGGTTATCCGGGTACCGGCAACGGAGGCGGCTAATGAATTAGGAAATGCAGGTATCGCCAATATGGTTTGTCTGGGCGCTTTATTGCCTCATCTCAAATTAACTGATTATAAAAAAGTGGAGAAGGCTATGCATGAAGTCGTAGGGGCCAAAAAACCTGAATTGGTAGAATTAAATTTAAAGGCAATCAAGAGAGGAATGGAATATTAAGATCAAGGGAGCACCGGTCCCGGCGGAGGAAAGTAGTGACCGGTGCGGAGCCCTGCGGATATTTTGAATTATGATCTTCGTTCTATGCACTGTTGACTTTACCGTCAACAGTTTTTTTGCTGAAAAGTACGGCCGGAGAATTTCCAGCCCGGCAAATACACACGGGTATGCCGGCTATACTGGGCACATCTTCCTGCTATAGGCCGGCTGATCTTTGCCAATAATAAAATGATTATTAATTTAGCTCATGAGGGGCGCCTGTGATAATGAACGGTAATGATCAACTGCTTTTTCAGGTATTAGTGAGACTCGGTCCGGTATTTTCCGGCATTAAGCCTGCCGAGTTGCTTAATATAAAAAAGGGCCAAACCTTAAATAATCTGCAAAAAGGCTTAGCTGGCTCTTCTAAAATTAAATATATTGAGATCAGGGATTTTGATCAGCCGGCGCGCAGACAGGTTCTTTTTTATCATGTCAGTTCCTTGAGCCGGGTATTACATAAACAGTCGGTAAGCAATTTTCTCAGCCATCTGGGCTATCCCGCAGGTGCGTGCACAGAAAATTATGTGCAGTTTTTAACTGCCAGACTTACCTCTGATCATTTTCCCCATGAAGTAGGGATTTTTTTAGGCTATCCGTTAAAAGATGTACTGGGCTATATGGGAATAATACCTTTGAAAACAGTTAAAATCAAAGGCTGGAGGTACTTTGGCAACGGCAGGAAGTCGGAAGAACTATACACGAACTTTTTAAAATGTCGTCAGTTAACCCGGATTTTTCTCCTGAATATGGAAGAACTTTTTAGCCGGAGTGAATGATCTTAACTCTTAGGGGCGCTTATGAACAAGCGGGACCGAACCCCTTGACAGTTACAAATCTATAGTAGAGTTGCCGGCAGGTTTATGATATAATTTGTCCGAAAGTTAACAAGAGCAGAGCTATTTTTCAGTGCCATTATTTGGAGAATAGGGAAACCGGTTAACATCCGGTGCGGGCCCGCCGCTGTATACGGATAAGAATCTCCGTCAGGCCACTGTAGTTCATATAGAAAAAGGACTGTGGGAAGGCGCAGGAGGATGATGACCGTGAGCCGGAAGATCTGCCGAAATCATGAACTGATTACCAGGGAAGGATAAGGTTGCTTTCAGGCTGGTTGCGGGTACCATCTCTTAGCTTTAAGCTAGGGGATTTTTATTTATCTACAGCTACCCTAAGGCGGGCGTGGAAATGGCTGTATTTTCGCCGCCGGACCGGTTAGAATTTGAGATAAAAGGGTTAGTGATAACATGTTTTATGTTGATGAATTTGTGTATGCAAATAAACTTAGATATGACCATCCTTTAGAAAAAACAATTTTCGCAATTGCCACAATGTTTTTGGGACTCTTAAGCAATAAACCTTTCGTAAATTTGAGTATTATTATGATTATGGTGGCGTTGCTTTACCTGAAGGCAGCTATTCCCGGTTTTGTGTTAAGAAAATTAATGCTGATACCGGTCAGTTTTTTATTTTTGGGTGTAATTCCTATTCTCTTAACTTTTAGCCTAAATCAGACCGAGATGATTATGTATCTAAAAATAGGCAGCTATTATCTGGGCTTTACGCAAAATGGGATTTTGGTCGCTGTAAATACTGTTCTTAGAGCTGCGGGGTCCATAGCTTGTTTATATTTTTTAGCCTTAACCACGCCGATGATCGAATTGATTTATGTGCTTAACCTTTTTCGAATGCCCGGTTTAATTATTGAATTGATGATTTTAATTTATCGATTTATCTTTGTTTTTATTGAAACGGCTTTTAACATTTATACAGCCCAATCTTCACGCTGGGGATATCATAATTTTAAACAGTCCATTAATTCTCTGGGGATATTATTTGCCAATCTTTGGCGAAAAACCTATCTCAAATCACAAACACTGTTTATCAGTCTAATTTCCCGGGGATACGAAGATGAGATCAGGGTTTTAAATCCTGCCTATACCTTTACCAAAAACATCTATTTATATCTTATTGTTGATGTAGTGCTGATTTTTCTAGCTTTTATCTAGGAGGTGGAAAATGAACTCCAATATACTTGAAGTGCAAGAGATAGATTTTTATTACTTAGATGGGACTAAAGCAATTAATGACTTAAGCCTCCAAATCCCCCGGGGGAAAAAAATTGCTGTAATTGGTAATAATGGTGCCGGAAAGACAACGCTTTTTTTACATTTTAACGGGGTACATAGGCCACAGAGGGGAAAAGTCCTCTATAAAGGAGAACTTGTGGATTATAACAGAGCTCAGTTAAAAAATATCCGCAAGAATATCGGCATTGTTTTTCAAGACCCTGATAATCAGCTTTTTTCTGCCAGCGTATATCAAGATATTTCTTTTGGACCGGTAAATCTGGGCTGGTCTGAGGATATAATACGGGGCAAAATAGAAGAGATCATGAAGTTAACCGGTATTTGGGAATTAAGGGATAAGCCTACCCATTCTTTGAGTCATGGGCAAAAAAAGAGGGTTGCGATAGCAGGGGTACTGGCCATGGAACCGGAGGTTATCATTTTAGACGAACCTACCGCAGGCTTAGACCCTATTTATACGAATCAGATCATGCAACTCTTGAACGAGTTTAATAAATCAGGCGCAACGGTTATTATTTCCAGTCATAACATCGATGAAGTTTACGCCTGGGCCGACTATGTTTTTGTTATGAATTCCGGTATGATAATTGCAGAAGGCAGACCGGAAGAGGTATTCTGTATGGAAGATGTTTTGCATAAAGCGAATCTGATTAAACCCTGGGTATTGGAATTTTATAAGGAATTAGTCCTTGCCGGCAAAATATCCGCGCAAAAGGATATCCCTAAAACCCGGCAAGAGATAATTAAAATGATCAGAGATTTTTAATAAAATTATGTTTTGGGGAGGAAATCTTTATGCAATATATTAAGAATGAATCACATGACCCTAGATATAATCTGGCACTAGAGGAATATGTTCTTAAAAATCTTGAACCTGAGGATAGGTTCATTATTCTGTGGCAGAATGAACCTTCGGTAATCATTGGCAGGTTTCAAAATACCGTTGAAGAGATAAATGCGGAATTCATTAATAAGCATAACATAAATGTAGTGCGGAGAATGACAGGCGGAGGAGCAGTGTATCATGATCTCGGCAATCTTAATTTTTCATTTATTGAAAGGACTGCTTGTGAGAATATTGAATTCAGGAAATATAATGAACGGCTTATAAAAGCATTAGCTAAATTAGGAGTCACAGCAGAGCACAACAGCAGAAATGATATCACGATTGAAGGCCGGAAATTTTCCGGCAATGCGCAATATATCTATAAGGGGAAGGTGCTTCACCACGGTACTATTTTATTTGCCGCCAATTTGGAAGATGTACATGCCGCTCTTAATGTAAATCCCGAAAAGTTTTCTTCAAAAGCCGTGAAATCCGTCAGAAGCAGGGTTACCAATATTCGTGATTACCTTGCTAAGGACATTTCGGTCCGGGAATTTAAGGATATTCTTCTAAATACTCTTTTTGATCATCAGCAACTACAGGAATATCAACTAAGTCCGGATGATTTGCAGAATATTACCGGTCTGATGAAGGAAAAATATTCTTCCTGGGCCTGGAATTACGGCCATTCACCTGCCTTTAATTACCATAAGGCTGAGCGCTTCTCCTGTGGAAAAGTTGATGTCAGGCTGGAGATAGAGAAAGGCTTAATTAAAGACGCCAAAATATTTGGGGATTTTTTCAGCAGCGGAGACATCACGGAATTGGAAAATTGTTTGGTTGGCCAGAAATATGAAAAAGATATCCTGATTACTGAGCTTTGTGAGATTGATTTAAGCAAATTTTTTGGTCCCCTGACTTTGGAAGAATTTATGACCTGTCTATTTTAATACAGTAAACTTTATTGTACTTCTCCCGGAAGTTGATTTGTCAAGAGATATTATCTGTACTATAGTTAGATCCGCGGATATGCAGGTTGGAACGCAAGGATTTTTTTAAATTCAGCCGGATATTTGTGGGCAGGGGAATCGCCTGTGATTTTTTAGTCACTTAAAATTGACTCCCAATCTGGGCAGGGATAAATATTTCCCCAACAGTTTTGAAAGACTAAAAATAAAAAGAGGGGGATATAAATGCACACTTTAAGTCATCTTCAAGAAGCTATGCAGCAAAAGGAGCAAGCACTAATTCAGTATATCAGGTATCTAAGGGAAGCCCAGGACAGCGGCGATCAAGAGATGGCCGCTTTATTCGCAGATTTGGCTAAAGCCGAAGAAAAGCATATCACGGTAATAAGAGACCATGTTGCCCGGCATTCGGGAGATCCGGTAATGTTAAACAAATATGCACAGGTGAACCACTATCATGCACAGCATTCGACGTATGCCGATTCACCTGAATAATGTTTTAAAGCCCTGAGCTTAACCAAAGAGCAGGGCTTTAATCTATTGGCCGGAGTATTTTATAGTCAGGGGTAAGTGAAAGGGAGCTGTCTTTTTATTTTATCATGAATAGGACATCCTGTTATTCAATATAGTGATAACGGGGTGATTTTATGAATTGTCCAAAATGCGAGTGTGGTGAATTTACTGTAACCCGGCTGGAAAATATTCCGGTAGCTGAGATTAGATGCAAAAATTGTGGAATTGTTTTAGGTATTTTTAACGATTTAAAAGAAATTTACGGCAAATTGACTGAGCTTGAAAATAAAATGACCAATATTGAAAGAATTTTTAAAGAGACGCTGAGAAATAAAGGCCTGTTCTGATTAGGCAGGAATGATTGCGATGGGGCGCACACCGCTTTTAGAGCTGCTGTTTAAACAATTATTTTAGGAAGCAGAGAAAAGGGTGTATTTTTTATAAAATAAGTAAAGAAGTAAACAATCTAATTCATGAATAGAAGTATCCTGCATGACTAAATCAGGGAAATTTTTGTGAATTAGTTCCTTTTTTGCTTGAATCCCTAAAGAATTAGGGTGTCTTTCCAGTTTTAATTTCTTTCTGACGTCTTTCGCTAAATAAATGTAATTCCGATAATTGTGCTCTTGTAATTTAGCGAGAATGGAAATTTCATAATCCCTTAGTTTAGTTGCACCCTTTTCAATTAAAACAGTATGTATTTCCGGGTAATCTGCACTTATTCTATCCAGTTCCTGAAAAATATTGTGCTGTAAGACCAGTAGAGAACCCTTAGCAATAATTAAATCATGTTTAACAATTGCATAACCAACGTATTTACTTCCGGGGTCAATACATAAGATCATAAAAATTACCTCAATTTTCAGTTATTTTAAGAGAGAGACTCCCTTTCAAAATCACAGGAAATAATTAAAAATTAACATAAATCACCGCAGTGATTTATGTTAATTTTTTTAGTTTATGGAAAGTTTTAGTGAAGTTGTTTAGCGCATCAATAATAGGTGCGGGGGAAGCCATGTCTACACCGGCGATTTTTAAGAGGTTAATAGAGTAATCGGAGCCGCCCATAGTTAAGAATTTACGGTAATTTTCAACTGCAGCTTTTTCTTTTGTAAGAATTTTATTTGCTATACTAAGGGCCGCGGATACACCTGTAGCATACTGATAGACATAAAATGATCTGTAAAAATGGGGAATCCTTGCCCATTCAAAACCCAATTCTTCATCAATGATGAAATTGTGTCCGTGATACTCCTCGTATAAGCTTTTGTGCAGCTCGCAGAGGAGGTCGGGCAGCAAAGGCTGCTCTTCCTCAACCATTTGATGAGTCTGGCTTTCAAAATCGGCAAATAAAGTTTGCCTAAAGAGGGTTGAACGAATATTATCTAAATGATTGCTTAATAATAGTGCTTGTTCTTTTGGGGAGGCTGAGTTATTCATTAAATAATTGAATAACAACTGTTCATTGACGGTTGATGCTACCTCGGCCGTAAAAATAGTATAGTCGGAATCAACGAACGGCTGGTTTTGGGAGCTGTAGTAACTGTGCATTACGTGTCCTAATTCATGGGCAATCGTAAAGACATCCCCCAGTGTTCCTGTAAAGTTCAATAAGGAATAGGGGTGATACCCGTAAGCCTCTATGGCATAGGCGCCGGAAACCTTGTTTTTACCGGGGAAGACGTCTATCCAGCGCTTAGTGAAGGCTTCTTTTAAGACAGCGGTATAATCACTGCCTAAAACCGAGGTCGCTTGCAGGACCAGCTCTTGAGCATCTTCGTAGCTGTAGGTTTTATCCAGATTTTTTACCAGGGGTACAAATAAATCATAGAAATGGATATTTTTCAATTTTAATGCTTTTTGACGAAAATTAACATAATCCTGAAGTACTTTCGCATTCTTTTTGACAGTAGTGATTAAATTATCATAAACATTAAGGGGAATAAAGCTTTCCGCCAGGGCCATTTCCCGGGCAGATTTATATTTTCTGGCTTTCGCTAAATAGACATCATGCTTTACCGAGCCGTAATAGGCCGAAGTAATGGAGTTAATATATTTTCCATAAGTACCTAATAGCCCCTTAAAGAAGTTTTTTCTAAGAGTTCTGTCCTGGCTGATCAGGGCCTTATAATAGTTGGAATTGTTGGCAACTATCGTATTCCCGGCTGAGTCCCGGACCTGGGGATACTGGACATCATTAACCGTCATGTCGTCATAGATTTTTTCAAAAGAACTGCCAAGTGCATTCAGCTTTGCGAGAATCTCCTCGATCTCAGTTGTGAATATATGAGACTTCTTCTTAAATAATTTTTCAAACATATGTTGATAGGTCAATAATTTAGGTTCAGCTTGCGCGTATTGGGCAAATGTTTCCGGATTTAGATTAAGGAGTTCCGGTTCCAAAAAAGCCAGCTGGTCATTGATTTTGGTATGGAGGGAATCTGCAGTTTCGTATAATTCTTTAGCCTCCCTTTTACTCATATCCTGATCAAAAAACATCTTGGCATAAACATAGACTTTAGTTAATTTTATCCCTAATTCATCATTAAGGTTTAAGACTGATAACAGTGTTGCAGCGGAAGTGGTGATAGAATCTTTTAAAGATAATATTTTCCCGGCGATAACCTTGATTTCTTTGGTATCTTCCTGCCAGCTTTCCACTGTTTCATACATATGACTTAAATCCCATGTGTATTTTATTTCCTTGTTTTCCATAAAGCACCTCCAAAAATTGCTTAATTATATCATACTAGTTATTATTATTAAAGGCAAAAATTTTAATAAATGTTACGAATATAAAAGGATTTTTCTAGGAAGTTGTAGAAAAGCTGTAGAAAATTTGAAAAAACCTTACTAAGGAGGATGCGATTTTGTTACAGGATTTAGTTAGAAAAAACAGAAGTTACCGCAGATTTTATCAGGACAGCACAATAAAGAGAGAGACTCTGGAAGAACTGGTTGATCTTGCCAGATTAGCTCCAACAGCAGCAAATAAGCAGCCTTTAAAATTTTTTATTTCGGCAGACCCTGAGACGAATGCGAAAATTTTTCCTAATACCTTCTGGGCGGGATATTTAACCGACTGGCCGGGACCGGAAGAGGGTGAAAGGCCTGCCGGCTACATTATTATTCTGGAAGATAAAGAAATCGGCATGATGAAACCCAGGGTCGACTTCGGAATTGCTGCGCAGACTATCTTGTTAGGAGCTGTGGAACTGGGATTAGGCGGCTGTATGTTGGGCATGTTCAAGAAGCAGGAGCTTTGCAAATTATTGAATTTAGACGAAGAAAAATATGACATTCTTTTAATCGTTGCTTTGGGAAAACCCAAAGAGCAGGTAGTTATTGATGAGATCGGACCCGGCGGCAGTATTAAATACTGGCGGGATGATCAGAAAGTTCATCATGTACCCAAAAGAGCCCTTAAAGATTTAAGCATTGAGTAGTATTACCAGGATACCGTGTTGAATTGTAAGTGGACGGGATTTTGTATCCTGTCTGCTTACTCTTTTATTAATGAGGACAAGTCTTCATTCTTGCCCTGAACGGATATGTCTTTTTTATGATAATGAGGTGTAATATGCAGGATCTCCGAATTGCTTTAGTACAAATGCAGTCAGTGGTGGGAGAAACACCCGGGAACTTGGCAAAAATAAAGAAATTTGTCAGTGAAGCGGGCAGTACCGGTGTTAATGTTATTTGCTTCCCCGAACTTGCCGTGCACGGATATTCCCGGGAGTTTGCAGCTGATTTGGCGGAAAAAATTCCGGGGTATACAAGTGAATTTTTAAGTGACCTGGCCAGGCGGCAAAAAGTAACGATTTTAGCCGGGATTATTGAAAAGGCTGAAACTGCTAAACCATATATAACCCAGTTGGTTTGCTTTCCCGACGGCAGTTTTGACAAATATCGCAAAACTCATCTGGGAGCAAGTGAAAAACCGTATTTTTCTCCTGGTGAAGAGCTGCCGGTTTTTAGCGGGCCGCAAGGGAATTTTGCTATCCAAATCTGCTGGGATCTTCATTTCCCGGAAGTGTCCGCCATATACTCTCTAAATGGCGCAGAGATTATTTTTGCCCCCCATGCTTCGCCAACGATTATCGGTAATAGAAGGGAAATATGGCTTAGATATTTAACGGCCAGAGCTTATGATAATTCCGTTTTCCTGGCCAGTTGTAATTTGCTTGGCGAAAACGGCAAGGGCTCCGATTTCTGCGGAGGCTTACTGGTAATTGATCCTAAAGGACAGGTTCTGGCTGAGGATTTTAGTGAGCGGGAAAAACTATTAATCGTAGACCTGCCCCGGAAGACAATCAATAAAATACGCTATGAAGCAAGAAGGTCCATGCGGGACAGCTTTTATTTAAAATACCGGCGTCCGGAGCTATATAAAGACTTATTGAAAAAATGAGCGTACTCATTTTTTCAAAGCAGAGGCAGGTGTATAGCAGCGATAGTCGTTTCAGTTCTACAGGGTGATGGTACCGGGAGCAGACAGCTAAAAATTTGTACTCGGTTCTCAGTTCTCAAAAATAACTGAGAACCGGTATCTGAGAACTGAGAACGATAATCTATAAACTTAATCTTACTTAACGACCATTATGGGGCACGTAGCTTTGTTAATAAGTTCCGCCGTTATATTACCCTTGAAAAGATAATCGCTTAAAGAGCTCTGTCCGTGATGACCTACCACCATTAGGTCACTTCCCTGTTCATTGGCTACTTTCAAGATCATTTCAATAGGTTCACCAAGTTCAATCTTGATATGATGGGGCATGTTATGCTCACTAAAAACTTTAGTTGCTTTAGCTAAGGCTTCTTTTGCTTCTTCTAAAGCTAGTTTTGAAGAATCAATTCCTTTGTCTTCCAGTTGATAAGATACGGTACGATGAAAAGGAGTTACTTCTAAAACATATAAAATGGTAATTTCTACATCCTGGGAATCATGAATAAGCCTAACGATGGTTTTGGCAATTTTTTCCGAAATCGGAGAACCGCTGGTGGGGAAAAGAATTTTTTTAAACACTTAATCAACTCCTCGTAAATGATCACGTAAAACATTTCGTGAAAATTATTATTATTCCTGTTTAATTGAGGAAATTATTATCGAAAATGCTTGCTAGTGATTTTTCTTTGACAACCAGACTTTTTTAAAGTGTTTTGTTAAGCTGAAATTAGGGTAATTTTTTAACTAGTCTGTACAAAGGATGTGATTCCGGGGTGGATAAGAAAAAGGCAGCTAAAATTCTCCATGAAATTAGTGTCTTTTTAGAATTAAAAGGTGAGAACCAGTTTAAAATAAGAGCTTACCAAAACGGAGCCCGTACGATTGAAATGCTGGATGAAGACTTGGCAGCTTTGGTCGAGACCGGCAGGATCAAAGCAATAAAAGGCATTGGCAATACATTAGCCGGGCAGGTTACGGAATTAATTCAAACGGGTGATCTGGCAGTATATCATGAATTGAAAAACGGTATTCCCGAAGGACTTTTGGAAATGTTAACGATCCCGGGGCTGGGACCGAAAAAGGCTTATCATCTTTATGAGACTTTAGGAATTGCCAGTATTGCCGAGCTGGAGTATGCTTGTAAAGAGAATAGATTGCTTGAATTAAAAGGCTTTGGACCTAAATCCCAGTTGAATATTTTGCAGGGTATAGAGCATGTAAAAAAATACCGGGGGCAGTTTATTTATGGTGATGTTTATGAATATGCTGAAGAAATAGCTGCCGAGTTGAAAAAATGTCCTGCACTGGTTAAAATCAGCATCGCCGGGAGCTTAAGACGTTTTAAAGAAGTTGTAAAAGATATTGATCTCCTTGCCTCATCGGCTGCACCGGGTCAAGTAATGGAATACTTTTGCTCTTTAACCCAGGTCGGGGAAATAATCGCTAGAGGGGATACCAAAACATCACTTTCCTTAAAATCAGGAATTAATGTTGATCTGAGAGTTGTAAAGCCTGATGAGTTCTATTATGCTCTGCACCATTTTACAGGCAGCAAGGAACATAATACCGCTATGCGCCACAGAGCAAAAGGACTGGGTATCAAAATAAATGAATATGGTTTATTTAGCGGAGATGCCAGGATAGACGCCGGCAGCGAAGAGGAATTTTTTGCAGCCTTAGGTTTACCCTTTATTCCCCCTGAACTCCGGGAGAATATGGGGGAAATTGAAGCCGGTGAGCGTGGTAAACTGCCCCGGTTAATTACGGAGCAGGATGTTAAGGGGGTATTCCATATTCATACAAATTATAGCGATGGCGTGGATGAACTAGATCTTTTGGTAAAGGAAGCCCGCAAAGCAGGCTATAATTTTTTGGGTATTTCCGATCATAGTCAGGCTGCTGTGTATGCCGGCGGTTTAAAACTTGCAGATATTAAACGGCAGCAGGAAGAAATAAGTAAATTCAACAGAGACAATCCGGATTTTTATGTGTTTCACGGTATTGAAGCAGATATCCATCCCGACGGCAGTCTGGATTATCCTGATGAGGTTTTGGCAATGTTTGATTTTGTCATCGCTTCTGTACATTCGGCCTTTTCCATCAGTGCCGAAAGGGCTACGGAGCGCTTAATAACCGCCATGTCCAATCCCTATGTTACCATGCTGGGGCATCCTACCGGGCGTATTCTATTAGGCCGTAAAGGATATGAACCTGATATGGAAAAAGTTATTCAAGAGGCCAAGAAACATAATGTGATTATTGAGTTAAATGCCAGCCCCTACCGCTTGGATATTGACTGGCGGCATTTAAAATATGCGAAAGAAACGGGTGTCAAGATCAGCATCAATCCTGACGCTCATCGGAAAGAAGAAATTTATGAAACTGCCTTGGGGGTTAAAATGGCCAGAAAGGGATGGCTGGAAAAAGAGGATGTCTTTAATACCTTGGCAGTTGAGGAGATTAAAGACTATTTTAATAAATTTCCCAAGAAGTTAGTTTGATGTACTAAGCCGGCAGGCTTTTGCGTCTGAATTAGCCGGCAGGGAAACCAGCGGGTCGGACATACCGGACAGTTAACATTTTGCGCCTGACACGGGCATTGCAAGCTGAAATAATTGTCAGACGCATATGTATTATTAAAAAGTATGCCGGACGGAACAAATTAACCTTGAAGTAAATAAAAGCAAGCGGTACTAATTCGTACCGCTTGCTCTGTTTAAGATCCCGTCCATTTCCGGGTCGGTTTTTAATAAGCGTAATAAAATAGCCAGGGATTGGGCCCGTGTTGCTTTTTCTTCCGGCCTGAAATGTAAGCTGTCCATACCGGCAATAATATGGGCCTGAGCAACATTCGCTATGGCGGTAGCGGAACTGTGGGCAGGTAAGACATCAATAAACGGATAATAGGTATCGGCTCTGACTGTAATCAGATTATTGATCATTTGTGCGATTTCTTCCCGGGTAATCGCCTCATCGGGACGAAACATCCTGTTGCCGGCAATAGGAGCTATCCCCAGGTTGGAGATAACGGCAATGCTTTCTTTGGCCCAGTGGTTACTGGTATCCAGATAATTAATATAACGGTTATCCGTATCGAGCAGCAGCGATCTGGCCAGTAATGAGGCAAATTCGCCCCGTCCCATGGGGTTATCCGGTTTAAATGTACTGTCAGGATAACCGCCCATCCAGCCTAGCTTCATGACAAGCTCAATATCCTTTTGAGCCCAATGACCATAGATATCCTGGGGGATAGGGACAGCAGAATTAGCGGCTAATTTTTCTTGAATTTTGGATTTTATTTTATCCAACTCGACAAGATTTGTTTTAAAGGGATGTACATTGCCAAATTGATAGTAGGCCTTATTAGAAAGATATGTATTTAGATTTTCATAAGCCGCACTAATACGAACCGGGCCATTACCTACCATTGCTACTCTGCCTTTATCCAGAAGTTGAGCGATATTTTTATTGGTAGTATTCCAGATTACGTCCTGCGTAACATCGATTTGCCTGCCTTCGGGATAAATTGCGTAGGCCTTTAGTTCTTTCGTGTTCTGAAAATTATCAAGGTCTCCCGTCAAGTGGAGATAAAGAGGCTCATTGGTTCCTGCCGGCTTAATAATATCAACCTGTAAGGTATTCCGAAAATTGCCTGCAGAGGCTTCAATTGTAGCTGTACCCGGCTGTCCCGATAAAACAAGCTTGTGGTTTTGGATGCGGGCTATATTGGGATGCAGGCTGTAATATTTTACATTGGAAAGGGGTTTAAAAGAATTATCGGAATAAATACCATAGACGGTTAATTCCTTGTTATTGTCCAGAGAAGTCAGCTTATGATCGGCAAACTTAATGCTGTCCAGTTTGGTACTTTGTCCCGGGACACTAACGAGAATTTTATCCCGGTCTGAAAAACCTTGATAACTGCAAATTATCTCCACCGAGCCGGCCAGGCCGGAAAAATATACCGTGCCATTTTCGACCCGGGCGATCCCCGGGTTGGTGGAAACCCACTGACAATCCTTCGTTATTTCTTCCACGGACCCGTCACCATACAGGGCATACCCTTTTAGTTCCTGAGGCTGGGTGCTGTAAACCAGGCTGGGATTGATGAATACACTCTTAACGGTTTTAGCCTCCAGTACAGGAACCGTGACAGCTAAGCTGGTACTGAGCCCGTCTTTGGCCGCAGTAAAGGTGACGTCACCGGATTCACCGGTAAATTTAATCTGCCCCTGACTGTCAATCGTCCCAACGTCCTCGTTGCTGGAGGACCAGTCTATCCCGTAGACTAATTGACTTTGTTCGGCATTATCTTCCCCGGTTACCGTAAGTTTAGGGGGGCTGATCAGAAAATACGGAGCAAAGTTTAAGCTTTCATTGATAGAAAGTTCCGTAAGTTTATGGGCTACAGTGGCTGATGTAGATTCACGATAATTTCTATAGCTGACAGTGATGGTAACTCTACCCGGTTTACCGGTAAAGGTTACCCGGCCGTTTTCGTCCACTTCGGCAACGTTAGGATTGGAACTGGACCATACGACAAGGTCGTTGCTTAAAGTTTGTTTACTGTCATCACTATAAAGCTTATAGGCTTTAAGGGTATTTGTTGTCTTTCCGGGATCTAATTCTTTATCGATTTTTACTGTGAAAGCTTTGTCGTCATCATCTTCGTCCTCATCTTCAATATCATCGATGGTGACAGTTACTTCAATTTCATCCCGCAGCGTTTCCTGGGTTAAAGGACTGGTGAATATTACCCCGATTCTGGCCACGCCGTCCTCATCCCGAAAAGTTACCACACCTTGGGAATCTACCCTGGCAACATCGGTATTGGTAGAATACCAGCTGATATGGTTTGTGATTTCTTCTAATTCCCCGTCATTATAGCGTCCGCGTACTTTTAACTGTACAGGCTTTGTACTGTATCTTAAATTTCTGGTGGTGATCTGCAGGTCGGTAATATCGACAACTTCTGTGCCTACGGATGCCTCCATATTGCCATAGGAGAAAGTTATCGTTACTTCCCCGATCCTATCCTCAAATTCTACTTTCCCCCGGTGCACCCTGGCAATGGATGTCCGGGATGACTCCCAGGTCCCCGAATTGGTTACATCCTTGGTCGAGCCGTCGCTGTATAAGGCCGTTGCCGTTAAATAAACAGGACGGGTACTGTATTCAAGTGTTTCGTTAATATAAAGACTGACTAAGTGCGGGTCGGCGGCTTGTCCACCGGCGGGAAAAAACATCAAAAATAATAGTACAAAAATAAAAAGTCGGATTTTACTTAGCTTGGCCATAATTTACCTCCTGAAAGGTTAGAATGTAAGTAAATTATAGCATATTTTGACGAATTTTGGATTTTAAGAATGATGATAATTTGGTAATTTAATAAAAAGTATGGTAAATGTCATATAGTATATACAAAGTGAAACCGCCGATAATCATGTAGATTAATGAGTTGTAAAAACCATAATTAATTTTAGGAGGGGACGCGGCTTGCTGATTTTTTTCAAAATCATAACGGGCTTTCTGGCGGATATATTCTTCCTTATAGGCTGTCTCTAATTCTTTCTCCATTAACTTTCCCCCTTCTATTTAAAAGTAATCTATAATATATATACTCTTGATTAGGAAAAATATGTTTTTGAGAAGGGAATAAGCAAATATTAACTAATATTTATAAATGAAGACAATTTATTGTTAGGTCCGGAAAAAGCCGGGGTAAAGGCAAGAGAGATAAAAGTAAAAAACTGCCAATGAAGAATCTTATTGATCTTATTAAAGGAGGCTATTAGCATGGGGAAAAAAATAGTAATAATCGGCGGGGTTGCTGCCGGGGCATCTGCTGCGGCCAAGGCGCGAAGGGATGATGAAGAGGCTGAGATTGTAGTATTTGAGAAAGGAGCGTATGTTTCCTTTGCCAATTGTGGTTTACCTTATTATATCGGCCGGGATATTAAAGAACGGGATGAACTGTTTTTAATGACACCGGAATTCTTTTATCAAAGATACCGGGTACAGGTAAAGATAAATCATGAAGTAGTTAAAATACACAGGCAGGAAAGGTACATAGAAGTAAAAGATCTGGCTTCTCAGGAAGTTTTCACCGAAAATTATGATAAGCTGGTGATCGCAACAGGGGGCTCACCGGTCAAGCCTCCTATTCCCGGTATCAATTTAGAAAATATTTTTACCTTGTTTACTGTTCCTGATGTTGATGCAATTGAAAAGGCCTTAGAACAGGGCAAGGTTGCCAGGGTTGCCATTGTTGGAGGCGGTTATATAGGTCTGGAGGCGGCGGAAGCATTTTTAAAGAGGGATAAAGAGGTTACTTTAATTGAGAAAACAGAGCAGTTGCTGCCTTATTTAGATGAGGAGATGGCGGTTCCCCTGGCCCTTCATTTAGAGAACATGGGTGCAAAAGTAATTTTGGGCAATGGCGTTAAAGAATTCACCGGCAGTAAAAACGTAACGGGTATTGTTTTAGAAGACGGTGCGGTAATAGAGGCTGATTTAGTAATTGTAGCGATAGGTGCCAGGCCGCAATTGGATTTGGCTAAAGATGCCGGTATACAGCTCGGGTCCGGGGGTGGTGTGAAAGTCGATGCTGCCCTGAGAACAAATGACCCGCATATTTATGCAGGCGGAGATATCATTGAGACGATGCACTTAGTTACCCGTAAGATGACCAGGATTCCCCTGGCCGGTCCTGCCAATAAGCAGGGGAGAATAATCGGTGCAAATGTTGTGGGGGGAAAAAAATATTTTAAAGGCGTTTTAGGAACTTCTATTGTTAAGGCAGGCGAGTTAACTGCCGCGAAAACAGGTATTGGTGAGAAAGAAGCGCAAGAGCATGGTTTTTCTTATTTTGTTTCTTATACACCAGCCTTAGATCATGCCGGGTATTATCCCGGGGCGCGGCACATGTTAATTAAATTAGTTATCGAAGAGCATTCCGGCCGGATATTAGGTGCGCAGATTATAGGATGGCAGGGAGTAGATAAACGTATAGATGTTTTAGCAACGGCAATCTATGCCGATCTTACCGTTGAAGATCTGGAAAATCTTGATCTAGCTTATGCTCCGCCTTATTCATCGGCCAAGGATCCTGTAATTATTGCAGGTTTTGTAGCTGCCAATATTCTTAGAGGTGAGATTGAACTGACGTCACCTGAAATCATCAAAAAGGCAGTAAATAAGATTATTCAAGATGACTGGCAAATAGTTGATGTACGCACAGCCGAAGAATATCAAGAAGAAGGGCACGTCCCCGGAGCTGTCTTAATACCCATTGATGAATTGCGGGAAAGGTATCAAGAACTTGATGCCGGCAGGAAAACCGCCCTTTACTGTAAAGTTGGTTACCGCTCATATCTGGGATATAAAATTTTAAAAGAACGGGGCTTTAAAGAAGTTTATAATATCAGTGGCGGATATATGGGATATAAAACTGATTTGGGGATTAAAAAAACACCGTAAAGGTGTTTTTTTAATCGTTAATTATTTTGTAAGCTTTATGGGCATGATTCTTGTAAACCCAAATCGTATAGGATATCGGCGGTATTTGAGAGTTTAAAGTATTTTTGCGGAAATTAAATTCTTCACCGCCGGAGGTCGTTTTGTATTTAATTCCTGAACTCTGCAGTTTACCAATGATATTCATATATTTTTCCGGATTTTGGGTAGTGAGTAATTCCTCCCATTTTTGCCGATTACTGTACCAAAAGAGGAACCCGATAATCAGTAAAATAATAAAGACAAATAAGCTGAACATAAATAATCCCCCAAACAAAGGATGTTAGCTAATTTTATTATAGCCTATTTTCTAAATGATGTGTGCTTTTTAAATAGAAAACCTGAGGCCAGAGCAGTTAGCGGAATAGCAAGAACTAATCCGAAGCTCCCCGATAGAGCCCTTATGAACTCCGTTGCTAAGAAATCCATGTTGATCAGTTTTACGAAGGGTTGTTCATAAGCCATAAATAACAGCAGCAAGGGAAGAGAAGTACCGGTATAAGCCAGGATTAAAGTATTGGACATAGTCCCCATTATGTCCTTACCAACATTCATTCCTGAGCCGAATAGCTCTTTAAAGCTTAAATCAGTACCGATTTTATTAATTTCCTCCATTGCGGAGGCGATAGACATACTGACATCCATAACCGCTCCTAGGGAGCCGATTATGATACCTGCGAATAACAAGCCTCTATAGTCAAAATTTATTTCCTGGGGAATGTATAAGAGCATTTGGGCCTCTTCACCGCTTAAGCCTTTTAAATTTGTCAGGTACCCGATTAGCATGGCGATAAGCGCTGCGGCCAGTAAGCCTCCTGTTGTTCCTAGAATTGCGGAAAGGGTTTTTTTGCTAAAGCCGCTGATGATCAAAAAAGTAAGGGCATTAACAAAAATCCCTGTTAACAGAGCCAGCCAGACCGGACTATAACCTTTAAACAACAAGGGCAGCATAATCTTGCCGATTATTAACATCGTAAGTCCCAGGGTTATGACAGCTTTTAACCCCTGTTTGCGGCCGATAATGATCAAGAGGATAATAAAAATGGCTGCCAGGACGAAAAGATATGTATCCCTTTGAAAGTCGACAATATAACTGTTAAAAAGATCCCCCGCCAGTATTTCAACCATAAGCAAAACTTTATCACCTTTTTGAAACCAGATATCATAGGCCGGATTTCCTGTTGTTGAATTTTCAATCGTAACAATTTCATTTTTAAATTGACCATTGAGGATTTTCACTTGTAACTTTTGGTAGTCAACGGTCATTCCCGCTCCATACTCTTTATCGAATTCCTGCTCTAAAATTTCGATTACTTCACCTTTAGCATACTCAGTAGGAAGAGGCTCATCTGCCGGTAGCTGCGAATCGTCTGCCCGGACCACTGTCGGAATAAAGCAAATCAATAATAGTAAAATTAAGCATAACTTTTTCATATAATCCCACCTTTACCTATCTAAAATATCAAATATTTAAAAGAAAAACAATGGGAAAAGCAGTGGAAAAGGCCTGATTATAACGCTGCTCAGTTTCTTATAGACAGAGGGATCTATTAAATTATTCCATGTTTAACCCTCCAAATCAGATAGTATATTTCTTGCTTTAACCGGCGGGATTTATTATTTGTTACATGAATTAAAAAAAGCTGGATAAAATATTGTCGAGGTGATATGAATGAAAAAAAGTTATATATTGGGAGCCCTGGCAGTATTCGTTGTCGGAGGAATTGTCACTTGGAGTTATCTGTTTCCCTCCAGTGATATTGCGAAGAAACCCATAGCACCGGATGATTTTGAATTAGCCGGCGGTTCGGAAAAAGAAGGGCGTGGTTTCCCACAGCGGGAAATTATCGACTTAGCTTCAGAATACCCTAAGGTTTTCTACCGGCAGGGCTCTCAAAAACAAGCCAAAGTAGCATTAACATTTGATGATGGTCCTGACAACAATTATACTGTGAAAATTTTGGATGTCTTGAAGAAACATGATGTACCCGCTACTTTTTTTGTAATCGGCCAAAGATGTAAAATGTACCCGCAAATAGTTGAGCGGATGGTGAAGGAAGGGCATATTCTAGGTAGTCATACCTGGTCCCATCCTAACCTCATCAAAATTTCCGATCAGGAGGCGATTAAGGAAATAAGCTCTACAGAGGAGATTATTAAAAATGAAACCGGCTATACCCCGTTACTATTCAGGTCACCTTATGGTTCCATGGATAGGCAAAAGGTGGAGCTTGTCAGAGACCGGGGCTATAAAATCATAGCCTGGGATGTCGACTCCCTGGATTGGAAAGGGCTCTCGGCAGCAGAGGTGAAAACGAATGTTCTGGAAAACATGCACCAGGGCTCTATTATCTTACAGCATTGTGCCGGAGGGGTTGGTGAAGATTTAAGCGGTACTGTACAGGCTTTGGACGATGTTATTCGTGTCTTAAAAGAGGATGGCTATCAGTTTGTGACCGTTGATAAATTATTGGGAATACCATATCGAAAATAAAAGGAGTTTTCCCGGGTAATATTTATATCAAATTCCGGAATCGTTTATGAGGTCTCTATGCGGTTATGGTCAATTCATCCCCGGTACTTGGATGTCAAGGGGCTGGTAGCATTATGGAGGGAAGCATTGTTAGCCCAGCAGGTTTTGATAAACAAGACGCAGGGTTACAGACTTCACCCCCAGTTAAGCAGGTTTAAAAAAGCGAAGGAACCTTTAGCTGTAATAGGCGGGTATCTCTATCAAGTTTATCTTGAAGCATGCCAAAGAGGGTATAAGTTTGATAAGGGAAAGATTTTATCGGCAAAAAAGATGACCGGCTCTCTTCCGGTAAATAGGGGGCAGATCATTTATGAATTTGAGCATTTAAAAAAGAAACTGATCTTAAGAGACCCGGAAAAATATCAGGTACTGGTGAAAGTATCTCCAGATAAGCTGGAAGCTAATCCGGTTTTTATTATCGTAAATGGCGAAATTGAAGAATGGGAAAGAATCTAACAAGGTTTTTTCTCATTTTTTTTCTTATGCAGGTCTAGACCTCACAAGAGGAAAGGGGTCTTATTTTAAATAAGACCGGGGAAAAGGCGCTCATTGAGAAAAGTAAAAACAGGCGTCTTTTTGTAGTTTGCATCCCCGTGTTAAGTTTAATGTGAAAAGGCAGGAATTCTCAAACTTTCCAGAAAGCTGAATAAAAAATTAAAAAGTGATTAAAGTAGAGATTAAAACGGAGCAAAAAAGTTTTTGGAAAACCTGGAAAAAGATTCACAAGGACAGCCGAATATGTTTATTTATACTCGCAATCTGTAAAATTGTTATGGATCAATTTTTTAAGCGGTATTTTCCGGGGATTAGGTGGCTCAGTTATCTATTTTTGAGACAATTGGCGGTACGCAATATTCCTTTAATTTGGTAACTTTATTGCTGAAATTGTCCAGCAGCATTTATGAGAAGTTCGTGTATAAAATCCAATTATTTATGCTATTTTTGTTTTTATATTGACAATTAGCTCTTTGATTATTATTATAAATAATAAATAATCGATTATTAAATGATTCACAATTTTAAAATTTTAAATTGTCTATTGTGAGGTGCCCCTTTTTGAAGGTAAATGGAGATAAACCTTTAGAAAGAAAAGTCTTAAGGTATGAAATTAAAAAAATTCTCACTGAGGCCATTTTGAACGGGGATATTGGACCAGGGGAAAGAATTATTGAAACTAGGATCGCAAAGGATTTGCAAGTGAGTCAGGCACCGGTCCGGGAAGCAATCAGGGAATTAGAACATATGGGACTTGTTGAGACCCAGCCGTACAAGGGTGCTTTTGTAAAAATTATTAAAAAAGAAGAAGTTTTTGAAGCCTATAAGCTGCGCATACTTATTGAGAGTTATGCGGCTGAAATTGTCGGGGGAAAAATCAATCCTGATCTCTTAGCTGAATTTGCAACACTAATCAGCAGAATGAAACAGTATGGTGCGGATAACAACCGTACTGAATTTATAGAATTAGATATCAGTTTTCATGAATTAATTATCAAGTCTACAGAGAGTACTTTATTATACAGGATTTGGTCCATAATAAATATGGCCCATCTGCCTTATCTTACTTTTACCAAATCAACAATGAGTTTTTCATCCCTTGTTCTTCAACATGAACGTATCTATGAGGCATTTAAGGAATGTAATCCGGAAAAAGCAGCTAAAGCCGTTAAGGACCACATTGAAGAACTGGGAGAAAAAATAACTGATCATTTTTAAGCTGTTATCAAAGGTAGACTATTTAATAGATAATCTACCTCCTCACTCACTTGCTAGTGACAACTAGCAAGTTTTTTTTGTATTTTAGCGGGAATTAAAGAAGCTCTGTTTGGCAGGTGAGAAAAAGGTGATATTGTCCTAGTATTTTCTTTGGAACAGGTTAGTTAAGGATAATAATCACTCATAACCGGCAATGTAAGGGATAAATGGAAGGATTAAGCTTGCCGGGTGGAGAAACAATAAAAGCAGAACAAAATTTTTCTGAAGTTCCTGGAACATTTTGCGGAGCGGGCCCGGCAGCTGAAAATCTTTCTGACATATTTACTGCGGATTTTTAATAATATAAAGGAAGTATGCCGGGATGTTAAGAAGTATTAAATTATCCTACAGGTTAAGATATTCCGGATCAACGTTGATTTTTGATTAATCCGGTGATTCGGAGAGTATGAGGCTGTTTAGGCTTAGCAGCCGGGGAAATGACAAAGGGTAGGCATTATTTATTAATCGGTGAAATGGCCTAGCAAGATCATTAATGATAAAGATGATGAAGCTGCTGTTTTACCGGTATTAATTTAGAAGATAGGAGTGTGTTTAAATGTACAAAGTAATATTACTGTCGGGAAGTCCCAGAAATGAAGGAAATACCCACCAGGTTTTGCAGGCATGTAAGGAGGAAATTGAAAAGGAAGGTTTAGAGGCGGAGATTGTTACTTTAGTGGGCCAAGATATTAAAGGCTGTATTGCCTGCTATAAGTGCGGGGAATTGGGAAAATGTGCACTTAATGACGGATTAAATGAAATTATTGATAAAATTAGGGATGCCCAGGGTTTGATAGCAGGGGCACCGGTTTATTTCGGTACACCAAGGGGAGACCTGATGAACGCACTGCAAAGAATCGGCATGGTTTCCAGGAGTTCCAGCAGATTTTTATCCTGGAAGGTTGGGGGACCTATTGCGGTAGCCCGCAGGGGCGGCGTTACCAATTCTTACCAGGAAATGTCGATGATGTTTTTTATTAATGAGATGATCGTTCCGGGGTCAAATTACTGGAATATAGTTTTTGGCGGCAAAGAAAAAGGCAGTGCTTTGCAGGATCAGGAGGGTATGGCCACCGTTACCAAATTCTCCAATAATGTAGCCAGGCTCATTAAAAAAATTAATGTTTAAAACAGTTAAGAGATGATAAAACATTAAGATATCGTTTATCGTTCACAGGACATAGTTTATCGTAGTTTTCTGTTTCTGGTGCATCAATACTGCAGTTGCTGAAGTTCTTCCGGTGGGAAGTGACTGGTGGCTGACGAAGGGAGACTGCTTCGTCCCTCGCAGTGACATGAATGGGATTTTTATTATGAAAATATGGTTTATTGATGAGGCATACTGCGGCTTGCTGTTTTTCAGCAAGTTTTTTTATTTGTAATTTTTATGATAGCATGATTACAGACAGCCCCGGGTAATAAATGATTGACTTTAAACGGATGGCCCTTAAACTTCGCGAAAATTGTTTCGCAATATTTTATGTCACAAAACTTTTAGCTGTTGTGTCTTATAAGTGAGAAGGAAATTGGCCGGTCAATTTCCAGGGGGTGGTACAAATAGAAAGTGTGGTAACAGTGATGGCTGATTCAAAAGAAAAACAGGATTTTGCAGGAGAATTTAAAATGTATTACCCTATTTTAATAAAACAAGTTACTTTTTTACTGGGGGATACAAGTATTGCGGAAGATATCGTACAGGATACTTTAATAAAGTATTATTATACTAAAAAATCGGATATTACTAATCCCAAAGCCTGGTTGTTGAGGGTAGCGGTAAATAGTACTTATAATTATCTCCGTTCTGAGAAGAACCGCAAGAAAAGAGAAGAAATCAATATTAGTGAGAATTCTTGTGATGTGGAGGAAATTGTCATAAAAAATCAACAAATAAAAACAGTCAGGGAAGCGATCGGTGCAATTCCCGAAAGGGAGAGAATGTTGATCCTTTTAAAATATACAGGATATACCTATAGTGAGATTTCGCAAGTGCTGGGAATAGAAGCGTCATCAGTAGGTACCATGCTGGCCCGGGCTAAAAAGAAATTTAAAAATGCCTTGCTCAGCTTGAAAGGAGACGAAATATAGATGCATATCACGGAAGGTCTTCTGCAGGAGTATTTAGATCATGAAACGACTGAACTGCACAAAGAAATGATTGAAAAACATCTCCGGCAATGTTCCTTGTGTTCCGCTAAACTTACTGAACTCCGGGAGCTGGGAGAGTTTGTGGATAATAATCTGGCAGAATACACGGAGCAAATAGAGAAAATTCCTGCTCATACTAAAGGGGCTTATGAAAGGTTTACATCTCTAACGGGAAAACACAAATGGAAGGGATTGGTGGGTAAAATGCTAAATTACCGAAAATTAGCTGCCGGTTTAGCGGTTACAATTATTTTTGCAACTACTTTTTTTCTGCCTCCTGTCCGGCAGGCTGCTGCAGATTTCCTGCATATTTTCAGGGTGCAAAAAGTGGAAACTGTCCAGTTAAATATCGAAGATTTAAATAAAATCCGTGATGAGTTTATGAATAAAGTGGGAGAGATTGATTTAAAACAGCTGGGTAAAGCCGCGATTATCAGTCAGCCTCAAACCGAAGTCATGCCCCTGGCTGATACCCTTCAGATCATGCCCTTTGCCGTAAAGTATCCGGCGGATTATGATCTGAACAGCGATGTAGAAATAAATGGTGAATTTGCCGTAGATCTGACTTTAAACATTTCAGAGGTTAACAATGTCTTACGGCAGTTAGGTTCCCATAAACTTTTACCGGAAGAGTTGGACGGCAAATCTTTTTCCATTTATAGTCCGGGTCAAGTGGGTATAAAAATAGACGGGGGAGCGATTATTGCAGGGGAAGACGTCCGGCTTGTTGTTGATGGGGAGAGAATACCGCCGGACGGGGTCAAAATCCGCAATGGCAATAAAAATTTTGTGTATTTCAGCCAGATAGGCAGTCCGGAATTTACCGTTCCTGACGGAGTAGATATTGCAGAATTGCAGGAAGTTCTCCTGGATGTTCCCATTATTCCTTCCGGACTGAAAGACAACCTCAAAAAGATTCAGGACTGGCAGCATACTCTGGTCGTGCCTACTGCCGGAAATAATGAGATTGTAAGGATTAATGGAGAAAAGGCTGTTTTAGAACAAACTGACTATGGCAGCACTTTGTTCTGGGTTAGTGACGGTGTTATTTATAGCTTGTCCGGTTCCCAGGATGCTGATCTGGTAGAAATAGCTGATCATTTGAGGGATTTGCAATGATTATTGAAACCCACGGGTTAACAAAGCAATTTAATAGCAAAGGCGGCTGCAAGGATATTTGCCTCTCGGTAACCGAGGGGCAAATCTTTGGTTTTCTCGGACCCAACGGGGCCGGCAAAAGTACCCTTGTGAAAACTTTATTAGGTCTGTTAATCCCGAATTCGGGACAGGCCTCGATCATGGGTAAGCCGCTGGGAAATATTGCGGTCCGGAAAAAAATAGGTTATCTGCCGGAATTATTCCGCTATCATGAGTGGCTTTCCGGTGCGGAATTATTAAAATTTCATGCTCAGTTACACGGTCTGGGCCCAGGAGAATACAGAGGTAAAATTGCCGAGGTGTTGGATATTGTCGGCCTGACAGGAAAAGAAAAACAAAAGGTAGGCACCTACAGTAAAGGAATGCAGCAAAGAATCGGCTTGGCGGTGGCGTTAATCAATGATCCCCGGCTGTTGTTTTTGGACGAACCGACTTCAGCCCTGGATCCCATCGGCAGAAAGGAAGTCCGGGATATATTACTGGAGTTAAAGAGTCAGAGGAAAACAGTATTTCTAAATAGTCATTTATTAAGTGAAGTAGAGACCCTTTGTGATGAATTGGCTGTCATAAATCAGGGGCAGATCGTAATAAACGGTTCCTGGCAGGATTTACAGGTTGATGAGATTCAATTGGAAATCACTTTGCAAAACTATTCTCCGCAGTTAAGAGAGGCGTTAAAATTAACAGTTGCGAGATTAGAAGAAAACAATACTACGATTCTTCTCTCTTTACGGGCTGAAAAAGATATTAACAAATGCCTGGAAATTATTATTGGAAATGGTGGGATAATCACAAAGGTCCACACGAAACGTAAATCTTTGGAGGAGCTGTTTATGTTTTGGGTGAAGAAGGAAGGAACTGCCGATGGAGACGATCATTAAATATTCTTTTAAAGAGATGGTTAAGAAAAAAATATTTATAGCTACTCTGGTTCTGGCAGTGATTTTTTTAATTTTATACGGAGGAGCTTTATATCTGGTCTATGACAGAGGAGGGGGGCCTACCGATCTGGTCATTAGAGCCGCAGTGTCCAGTCAGTTACTGGGGGCAGGCTTTTATTTCTCAACTTTTATAGTGGCTTTTCTGACTGTTTTAGGCAGTATAAGTACGGTGACAAATGAGACTGAGTCAGGTTTGCTCTATACTATTTTAACAAAACCCATAGCCAGACCTGTTTATCTGTTAGGAAAATACCTGGGTCTGGCATGCATGATGACGGCTTTTGGGATATTTATGTTAGGTATGGTATTGATGATTAATATATTTTTTGCCGGGGAATTTTTATATGATTTTTCAATATTTAAAATTATCCAGGCTGTTGCAGTATATTCGTTGATTCCTTTATGTCTCTTATCGGTGGTATTTTTTTTAGGTATGAAACTAAAGTCACTGGCAACAGGAATTATTGTGATTATGCTTTTTATGCTAGGGGTAATCGGTGGCTTTTTAGAACAGATCGGAGTTGTGCTGGGTAAGCAGGAATTAGTGGATGTAGGTATTTTTACCAGTCTTTTAAGTCCCATGGACAGCTTGTACCGCAAATTTTTCAGTATCCTTTATGATACCGGAAATATGTCCCTTTCCCTGATCGCGAACGGTCCCTTTGGAACCGGTCAGCCGCCTAGCGGCTGGATGGTAATCTATGCAGGGGTATTTACCGCAGTTTTTTTACTCTTAGCGATCGCTGCTTTTAATAAACTGGATTTATAAATAAAAGACCAAAATCTTCAAAAGCAAGATTTTGGTCGTTCATTTAAATTGATAAAGTACTTATAACCCGGAACATATTTCTAAACCATAAACCATAAACCATAATCTATGAACCATTCTTGCCTATTCTTGCAAGGTCTTTTTTATTTCTTCCACGCCTATTCTGGGGACAAAACGGTAAAGTCTTTCCCGGCCTTTGGCATTTTCTTGATAGAATTCGGCAATTTTTTTAATTAAATCGAGAGTAGCTTCATCGGAGAGGTCTTCGGCCAGTACATCGGCGATCCTGGCATTGCGGCCGGAGTTTCCGCCAATCATAACGGTCCAGCCGGTATCTTTTTTACCAAATAAGCCTATGTCCCGGACAAACCCTTCCCCGCAGTTAAGCGGACAGCCGGAGACACCGACTTTTGTTTTGGCAGGGAGAGTCATATTTGTTAATAAATCATCTATTCTTTGAGCCATGGCTAAGGAGTCCCTTTGGCCCAGGCGGCAAACTTCCGTACCGGGGCAGGATTGTACATAATGGAGACAGGCACCGACAGGATAGCCTACTTCCAGGTCCAGGTCATTCCAGATATTTTCAATATCTGCTTTTTTTATTCCGGCCAGAACAATTCTCTGGGCAGAAGTAATTTTTAAGACAGGTATCTGATATTTTTTTGCTATTTCAGCGATCTTTTCCAGAATCTGCGGTGTAAGAAGTCCCTGAGGGATTTTAGGTACAATTGCATAAGTTTCTTTATCTTTTTGTAGAATTCCTTCACGAGCCGAGTCTGCCATAAAAATACCCCTTTCATGATATAATCAATATTAAAAAATTATATACTATTCCATTAGATTTGTCTATTTATAAGAAAATTATAAAATAAAACTTTTAATTTTAAAGTAAAAGTAATAATATTTTAACGTAATAATATTTTAATAGACATAGAAAGAAGGGTTTGTTTTGGCAGAACAACTAATCAATACAGCAGCATTGTTAGCAATCGGTTATGTTAGCGCATACGTAGGAGCCAGATTAAAGATACCTACTTCGAGGTTAATCGGGCCGATATTGGCAGTAGGAATTGTCAACGGGTTAGGATTAAATTTAAAAGAACCTCAGTATTTAGTACTGATATGTTCAGTTATCCTGGGGATAAATATTGGATTGAAAATTAATAAGAAATCCGTTCAGCAGATTAAATCTTTACTAAAGCCGGGGTTGATCATTGTCTGCTGGTATGTATTGGTAACTTTTTTTTATGGAGAAATTTTGTCCGGGTTTTCCGTATTGGATGAGACAACAGCGTTCTTGGCCGTAGTTCCCGGCGGGGTTGCCGAAGTAAGTATTCTGGCGTTATCCTATGATGCTGATTTGGCAGAAATCACCTGTTTTCAAATTACCAGAATATTATCAATATTTATCTTAATTCCTCCTTTAATCCGAAAATTTCATGGGGGCGAACAGGATAAAGGGGAGACACCGGAAGCTGCTAATGAAGGAGAACCTCTGACTCAGCATACCGGTCAGTTAGCCAATTGGTTTAAGCTCTTCTGCGTCGGTGCACTGGGAAGTATTCTTTTTACCCTAGGAAATGTTCCGGCGGGAAGGATTTTAGGTGCGATCCTGTTTACTGCCGCTTATAATCTTTACAGTTCGAAGAGCGTGGCCCCGGTACCGCCGAAATGGCTTAATTTTGCGTTCATCGGGATAGGAAGTTTTATTGGTTCCAGTGTTACCCGGGAGAGTCTAATCACGATACCGAAGCTAGTATTTCCAATTATATTACTGACAGTATTAATCATTGGCAGCAGCTTGATTCTGGCAGTAATTTACAGCAAAATTTTCAAATGGAATATTTTAACGGGTTTTCTGGGTATCGTTCCCGGAGGTATGATGCCGATGATCTTAATTGCCGATGAACTAAATGCCAATATCGTTGTTGTCAGTACATTGCAGCTGCTGCGTTTTTTAACTGCAATTATCGTAATCCCCTTTGTATACAGGTATTTCTTATAAGTGCTGAGTATTTACTTTCTTAGCTTGTCCCCCCTTGTTTTATAAAATCTATAATTAGAGAAGGGAGCTACTAATGAAAATCCATGTTTTGGTCGATAATTGTGCAGGCAAAGCCTGTGCTTCAGAATGGGGCTTGTCTTTTTATATTGAAGCTGAAATCAATATTCTCTTTGATTTTGGCGCATCGGATCTATTCTTGAAAAACGGGGAAAAGAATAAGGTGGATTTTGCGAAACTGGATTATTTAGTACTAAGCCACGGGCATTGGGATCATGGTAACGGCTTAAGATTCTTAAGGGATAAAAAACTGGTTTGTCATCCTGCTGCTTTTACCAGACGTATTAGCGGGGAGCGTAAGACAGGGCTGCCTCTTACTAAAGAAGAATGTTTGAAAAGGTTTGAACTTATTTTAGCCGCAGATCCCTGTGATCTGACTGAAAAATTTACTTTTTTAGGGCAAATACCCAGAAATAATAAATTTGAAGCACAGGATACGGAATTTAGCCAAGAAGATGGAAGTAAAGATTACCTGGAAGACGATTCGGCTCTGGTTTATAAAGGGGAGGAAGGATTAATCATTGTCTCGGGATGTGCTCATTCCGGAATTTGCAACATTGTTGATTATGCGGTAAAGGTTACCGGTATTAACAAAATAAAAGCTGTAATCGGGGGGTTTCATCTTAAGAAAGGCGATAGTATTACAGCAAAGACGATAGATCATTTAAAAGCACTCCGTGTAGAGCAGGTAATCCCCACTCATTGTACGGCATTTCCGGCTTTGGTAGAGTTTAATAAGCACTTTGGCAGCAGCCAGATCTATGCAGGACAGGTGATTGAATTATAATCTTTTATGTGTGGTTGCGGGCAACTGGCAATGCTCTAATAGATAGTTATCTATCCCAGTTGCATTTCAAGTCATTCAATGCGGTTAAAACACTGCTTTTATTCGTACCGTGAATCCTTAGATTCAGTTCATTATAAATTTCCAAAAATCCTTCATCCGTAAGTTTTTTCCCTTTTAATAAATTTGTTATAAATTTTATTTCCAGATTATTACATAATGTGCACTCGGCAGCAAGGATTAATTCTGTTGGTAAATCGATTTCTACGCCAATCGTAATAAATTGAAATAATTTATCTTCTGTGGTATTTTTTTTGACCCGTGCCTTTCCTGTTAAAAAGAGGGTAAAATTATTTTCCATTTTTATACCTCCTGAAAACAAACCTAACTAAATATTACCAAATAAAAGAAAGGGTTTAAATAATTATTATTAGCTAAAAACTTTAATGTAAAAATGCATAGCAAAATAATTTTTCCCCGGAACGGTGGCAAAATCCATGTAAAAAGTCGCCCCAAGGGCGACTTTAAAATTTTTCAGGGGATATTTTCTTTTAAGCCGGTAACACGGCCTAATGAGTATCTTTTCTCATTTAATTTTTATTGATCCAAGTAGTAAAGTTCCTTTGCTGCTGATATTCCTGGTATAAATAAATCAGACATTCTCCTTCACAGGAATTCATTTCTTCTTCGCCTAATTGAAAAGTCACTTTATGTTCGGAATCCAGGGGATTACCGCAGTAACTGCAATATAATTCTTTCATGTTTTACCTCCTAGTGGTTTATTTTAGGGTAATAAAAAAAGCTTCTGCCAAAGAAGCCGGTGTAAAAACCACTAACCTCCTTTCCTCCGTGAGATAGCACTCCATCAAGGGGTGGATAAAATCCCTTAATGACAGTCCTGCATCTGTTCGTATGCAGACCCAGCACAGTAAGTGGGCACTTAACTGCACTTCGGCGGTAACTCCTTTCCTATGCTTCCCAGCTTCCCAAGCTCCACATAATACTCTTAGGTACCGCGCCTCTACCTCACCTCGGAATGAGATGAGGTATTTTTATATAATTTTCTTAATGATATCATATTAAGAAAATAGTTGCAAGTATATTGAATACAAAATGACTTACAAAAATTGCAAAAATTACAAGTATCATAATCTAAGCGGATTGTATATTGAAAATCATGTTTTAAAAGGATATTATTATCTTTAAGTAGTTAATCATCAGTTGTCTGGAGGGTTAGTCATGTATGAAAGGTCCTATAAGCTGATTTGTCAGGATTGCGGTTGGTATGTAATCTTAAGAAGAAACGGCGGAATGGTATCCATGTTCATTAATAATTTTAATGCCTGTCCTAAATGTAACGGCACCACATTTGTTACCTCCATTCCGACATTACTTGAAACAATAAATCCTCTTGAACAGTTTCGCAAATACTACTATAAAATAAGAGGTAAATAATGATTGTAATTTCCTGCGATTAGTCGAGAAGATATTTCTTTATTCAAGGGAAGTATTTAGAAACAAGGGGCATGAACGGGAGGCTTAATATTGATCTTTTTTAATGTTGTATTACCTGTATTATTAATGTTTGGCATAGGATTCGTAGTGCAAAAAAAGTTTGCACTGGATATTCAGACAGTGTCAACTATCGGGTTATATGTATTTTTACCTGCTTTAGTGTTTAAAACTATGTATGAAGCACAATGGAGTATTAATTTTCTGCATATTAGTATTTATCTGGTAATTCTGGTGCATTTTTTGATCTTGTTAAATCTTGTCATAAATAAATTTCTGAAATTGCAAGGTGATGAAAAAAGCGCTTTGATTTTAGCTACTTCCTTTATGAATAACGGCAATTTTGGCGTTCCCATTGCGCTCTTAGCATTCGGAGAAAAAGCCTTTAGTTATTCAATCTTCATTATGATTATTCATACAATTTTAATGAGTACGACGGGAATTTATATTGCGGCACGGGGAAAGGCTTCCTTTAAGGCGGCAGTACATAAGGTTGTCAAAAATCCGATTATTCATTCTGTATATCTTGCGATTTTCTGGAATATTTTCCAAATCCCTTTACCTGAGTCATTATTAAAAGTAATAGATATTTTAGCCCAGGGTGCTATTCCCCTGATCATGATTACTCTCAGTATGCAGCTGGCTGAAATAAAATTAAATAAGATTGACTTAAATAAACTTAATATTGCTTTATTTGTCAGATTAATTTTATCACCCTTATTAGTTTTTACCGTATTAAGTTTTTTAAATTTAGATCCGCTGCTGGAAAAAGTAATGATCCTCCAGGCCGGTATGCCCACTGCCGCTATTATTACGATGTATGCCCTGGAATATGATGTTTTGCCGGATTTTGTTTCCACGGTGACCTTTATCAGTACGGTTTTAAGTATGCTGACTTTAACGATAATCCTGACTTTTCTTACTTAATTAGGAGATGAACAGATCAGATGGATTTATTAAAAAAATTGCTTATGTTGATTTTCGGTTTATTTATATTCTCAATGGCCATTGTTTTGACAATCGGTTCCAGGCTGGGTGCATCACCTTGGGATGTGTTTCATCTGGGAATACTTAATTATTCAACTTTATCATTAGGCCAAATCAGCCAGATCGCCGGGCTGGTAATCATATTGTTAGCGGTATTTTTAGGGGAAAGTCCCGGAATTGCAACGATTCTCAATATGTATTTAGTGGGGGTATTTATTGATTTACTGCTAAACTATCGAATCATACCTGTTCCCCATGCTCTGTGGCAGCAGTATTTTATGAACCTGCTGGGAATCTACTTTTTTGGATGGGGCACATACTTTTACATGCAGGCCGGTTTAGGTTCCGGTCCCCGTGATAGTTTAATGCTGGGTTTAATTAAGAAAACCGGTAAGCCGGTTTGGATGATCAGAACTTTTTTGGAAGCCGGCGTTTTGCTCATCGGATACCTGCTGGGTGGTTTAGTCGGAATCGGTACGGTAATGGTGGCCGGGTTGGTAGGCTTTTCTATCCAGCATGTTTTCAGTATCATGAAAAGCGATCCGGCAGAGATCCGGCATGCGACTTTAGGGGAGTATTATTTATTATTGAAAAAAAGCAGGCAAATTAAAGAAGCCGGTAAAGCAAGTGAATAGTAGATAAGATTATTTATTATATAAAATTTTAAATTTTTAGCAAAAATTACAACCTCCTGATTTACATATTATTTTCAAAAAAACACAAAATAGTATTGAACTTAAATAAAAGGAGGTAATCCAAAATGGCAAGAAACACAAACAAACCTGCAATCCAAGGAGCAAGTAACTTTTTAGACCAATTTAAGTATGAGGTAGCCGGTGAACTTGGTATGACTAACTACAACCAAGCTGACAAAGGCTCCTTATCCTCAAGAGAAAATGGTTATGTTGGTGGTTATATGGTTAGAAAGATGATCCAGTTTGCCGAACAAAATATGGGACCCAAAGCTTAACGGAAAAGTACGATAATAAATAAAAAAGTCAGGACTGTTGTTCTGACTTTTTTATTTATTGGCGGCGGCGTATTCCGATAATATTACGGAAAATAAATTGTATGTGCAGAATGAATAGCAGGAATAATAAGTACCGACTAAGAACTATGTACTATTAAAGTAGAACTGAATAATAATGAGGGTGCGTTTATGGACAGAAAAAAATTTTTACCGTTAACAGTAAAAGACCTGGAGAACCTGGGTTGGGACGCTGTAGATTTTATTATTATTTCCGGGGATGCTTATGTTGATCATCCCAGCTTTGGTGCTGCTTTAATCGGGCGAATTTTATTGGCGGAGGGTTTTAGTGTGGGCCTGATCCCCCAGCCTGACTGGCGGCAAAGCAAAAGTTTTCAGGTTTTAGGCAAGCCTAAACTGGCTTTTTTAATTACCGGCGGGAATATTGATTCTATGGTTAATCATTATACGGCTGCGAAAAAGCCCCGCAGCAGTGACTTATATTCCCCGGGAGGAAAAAAAGGGCTGCGTCCCGACCGGGCGGTAATTGTTTACGCCCAGAAGGTCAAAGAGGCTTATAAAGATGTGCCTGTAATAATTGGCGGCATTGAAGCCAGCTTACGGCGTTTTGCCCATTATGATTACTGGGATAATAAAGTAAGAAGATCTGTCTTGTTCGATGCTAAGGCAGATCTGTTGGTTTACGGTATGGCAGAAAAACAAGTGACTTTTATTGCCAGGGCTTTGAGTCAGGGGAGCACCGTGCATAACTTAAATCATACGGCGGGAACTTGCTATATCAGCAATTCACTGCCTGACAATTTAGACTATGTATTATGTCCCGGCTTTGCGGAAGTAAATACAGATAAGCTAAAGTATGCGGAAGCTTTTAAGACACAAGCCCATGAACAAAATCCCTTTCTGGGCAAAGCAGTGGTACAGCCCCATGGAGATAGATTTTTGGTACAATTACCTCCGGCGTCTCCTCTGACTCAGCAGGAATTAGATGCTGTTTATGCTTTACCTTTCCAGAGAGCGGCTCATCCGATCTATGCTAAGGAGGGCGGAGTTCCGGCTCTTAATGAAGTGGAATTCAGCATCACCAGTCACAGGGGGTGTTACGGCGGCTGTTCCTTTTGTGCGTTAACCTTTCATCAAGGCCGGATCATTCAAAATCGCAGTGTAGATTCAATCGTCAATGAAGCGCAGCTTTTAACAGCTTTGCCCGGTTTTAAAGGTTACATTCATGATATCGGGGGGCCTACGGCTAATTTCAGAAAAGCAGGGTGTAAAAAACAATTGAGCCGGGGTGCCTGTCAGGAACGGCAATGCCTTTTCCCTGAGCCCTGTCCCAATTTAGAGATAGATCATCAGGAATATCTGGGAATTCTAAGAAGAGTCCGCAGTCTCCCGGGAATAAAAAAGGTCTTTGTGCGTTCAGGATTAAGGTATGATTATTTGCTATATGATACCCGGGAAACTTTTTTTAATGAACTGTGCCGGTATCATATCAGCGGGCAATTAAAAGTTGCCCCGGAACATGTTGCCCCCCGGGTCTTAGAGCTGATGGGTAAACCCCCAAAAAGAGTTTATGATAAGTTTGTTGAAAGATATCAGAGGATAAATAAGAAACTTAATAAAAAACAGTTTCTGGTACCTTATTTTATATCCGGTCATCCCGGCAGTACGTTGCGGGATGCGGTTCAATTAGCGGAATATATTAGAGACATGGGTTATAATCCTGAACAGGTGCAGGATTTTATACCGACACCGGGGAGTCTTGCCACGACTATGTATTACACCGGACTTGATCCTAAGACTATGAAAAAGATCTATGTTCCCGGGTCGGTACGGGAAAAAGCTCTGCAAAGGGCTTTACTGCAATACAGGAACCCGCAAAATTATGCGTTAGTTTATGAAGCGTTAATTAAGGCGGGACGCAAAGATTTAATCGGTTTTGGACCCCAGGCTCTCATAAAGCCGCCGCAGGAAAATGCCGGCAGTAAATCTTCGGCAGGAATAGCAAAATCCCCCTCCCGGCTGCCAAATCAAAAAGGCACCTCTTTAAGGGCGGTTAAAAGCAAAGGGACTAAACAAAAGGATAAACAGCGGAAAATATGAACAGGACTTGAAAAATCGTCAGCGGGACGATTTTTTTTATTGCGGAGGAACAATGTAACGAATGAATTGCAGAAAACTTAAAGCCTTTGCATTTGAAACCGTCCGGAGACACGAAAGGGCACGGAGCTTAAATAGGGTTGTATAGAGGTGGGTCCGGTAGGAGCTGTGGTGTGTTTTTGGATAGCAGTGAGGCCGGCCGGCCCGAAGGCACTATGAAACTGAAAATACCGGATTTTGCATGATCGTCCTGTTATTAGGCAATACTTTTAGCTATAAATTTTAATTAAAGGAAGTTTTTAAATGATCATTGACGGACATATTCATTTCGGCGGGTACTTTAATTCCTGCGAAAAATTACTGGCCAGTATGGATGCGGCAGGAATTGCCAAAGGTGTTATTGTGCCTTTTATGTTTGCCAGGGAGAATTTTTTAAAATACTATGATCTGCCTCCCTGGGTAATGAGCACCAGAATAGTGCAAAAGCTAATTCCGCAACTTTTAAAATCCCCCCTGGCAAGAAAAAAATATGTTTTACAGCCGGATCATTCTGCGATCCTGCAGTTAAGGGCTAAATGCCCCGGGCGTTTATGGGCATTCTACTGGACCAATCCTAATTATCCAACGGATTTAGCACAGCTCAAAAATTTAATCCGGCAGGGAAACTACGCCGGAATCAAACTCCATCAGGTTATCCATCCCTTTCGTTTACGTTCGCGGGAAATAGAAGAGCTGCTGGATATCACAAACAACTACAGGCTGCCTGTATTTATCCATCTGGATTCCCCGGAGGACTGTAAGGAAATCTTGGCGATCGCCGGGGAAAACCCCCGGACAAACTTTATCATTGCCCATTTGGATTATCATACTTATTGGCTGGAAAGTAAAGCAGAGCTTGCTAATGTCTATTATGATATTTCACCTGTAACGGAAATAAAATTGCAGAAGATTAGGGAGGTGCTAAAAATACGGGGTTCAGGCAGATTAGTTTTTGGAACGGACAGTCCTTGCGCGGGTGGGCAGGGCTATGCCGTAGAAAAATTAAAAAGTCTGGATATCAGCCCTCATGATCTGGCTAATATCTGTTACAAAAATCTCCTTACATTATTAAATGGGGTTGAAAATTGCAGGATTTCTAATGAATTTTTACATGAGAATTGCAAAAGAAAAAATAACACTTGAAATTTTTAGTAAGGATAGGATAATATTTAGATGTTTAGAATAAACTGACCTTCCGGGTCAGTTTTAATCGTTCCTGTTTCTAAATCCGGAATATTTTAGAAAAGAGATGTCCACCCCTTGGAGGTTAGGTAAAATGCAGGAGTATCTGATTATCTTTTTGGCTATGGCAGTTTATGTATCCCTTAATACGATCAGGGTGATTATGGTAATAAGAGGGAAAAAGGGGCTGGCCTCAATTATTGCGGCGACGGAAAATTTTATTTATATGACAACATTTGCTTATGCAATCGGGGGAAGCAGCAATAATAGTATCATTTCGATTTTAATTGCGTCCGCAGGTTATGCCACCGGGGTTTTAACGGGCTCTATTGTTGAGAAAAAATTGAATATGGGGCATCTGATTGTCCAGGTCATCGCAGACGGCGAGTTGAACTGTTTAGTAGATGCACTGCGGCATGATAATTATGCCATTACCAATTGGAAGGTAAACGGTATGAAAGGTGATAAGGATATGTTGTATATTCTTGTTAAGAAAACACGGTATCAGGGGTTGGAAAAAAGAATAAAAGAACTGAAGCCAAACGCCTTTGTTGTAATGTATGAGCCCAAATATTTCTACGGCGGCTATAATAACTAGCAATTCTTAAGGCCAGCATAAAAACTGCTGGCCTTTTTCCATAAATTTTGCTTTAATTAAAAGTAAAGTTCCCCAGATGAGGTGAAGTATTTTGCAGATATATTATAAAGACCGGGAGACAAATAAAATTCTCCAGGAGAAAGTCGCCGGCGAAAGATATCTTAACTGGATATATAATGATCCTCTGGGTAGGGGGCTTTTAGAGATGCTTGTAAAAAGGAAAATTTTTAGTTATCTTTATGGCAAGCTGCAGGATTGTAAATTTAGTAAAAAAAAGATTCCGCAATTTGTTAAGGAGTATGGCATTGATATAGATGAATGCAAGAAAGACGTATCTCAATTTGAGCATTTTAATGATTTCTTTTACCGGGAATTAAAGACGGGAGCCAGGGCAGTTGATCCTGCGGAAGACCGGTTAGTTTCCCCGGCTGACGGCAGGGCTTTCGTTTATGAAGACATTGACATCTATTCTTTATTCCAAATAAAAGGAAGTCCTTATTCTCTGGTAGATTTGACAGGAGATGCAAAATTAGCCGGCCGGTATATTAACGGGAGCTGTATTATTATTAGACTGTGTCCCGTTGACTATCACCGTTTCCATTTTCCCTGCTCAGGGACAGCTGAAAAAGCTCATGAGACAAAAGGAAGTTACTATTCGGTCAATCCTATTGCATTAAATCGGAAAGCGGAGATATACTGCCAGAATAAGCGGCATTTAACGGTTTTACATGGAGATTGTTTTGATGATATATTGTTACTTGAAATAGGAGCGACTTGTGTGGGCAGCATAATTCAGACTTTTGTACCCCGGAGCAGGGTCGCTAAGGGTGCGGAAAAAGGTTATTTTAAATTTGGCGGCTCTACGGTTATGATGTTTTTACAGGCCAATACGGTGAAGATTGATGAGGACCTCCTGATAAACTCCTCTAAGGGCCTGGAAACGAAAGTTAAGATGGGAATGGGAATCGCTACAAAGTCGGAAGGGATGTAAACATGGCAGAAATTTTAAAATGTGCTGACGGGTCGGGCAATAATAAAGATTCGCAAAAAAGCTTAAATCCCTGGCAGGTCCTGGTTTTCGGTTTTATCGGCGTGATAATTTTGGGAACAATCCTCTTAATGACTCCATATGCTACAAATGACCAAAATGGTTTATCATTTATAAATGCCTTATTTACCGCCACCTCCGCGGTGTGTGTTACCGGTCTGGTCGTTGTCGATACGGGGACCTTTCTGGCCGTTCCCGGTCAAATAGTGGTGATGATTCTTATTCAAATAGGCGGGCTGGGGATCATGACCCTTGCCACAATGATGGGGATTATTTTAGGTAAAAAAATAAGCCTCAAAGAAAGGCTGCTTTTGCAAGAGGCCCTGAATCAAATCTCGATCCAGGGTTTGGTTAAGCTGGTTAGATATATTGTTTTTATGACCATTTTCTTTGAAGCGGCCGGGGCCGTAATTTTGTCTTTAAGATTTAGCCTGACTATGAGCTGGGAAAAGGCAGTATATTATGGAATTTTTCATTCCATCTCGGCTTTTAATAATGCAGGTTTCGATTTGATGGGCAATTATACAAGTTTAACCGGTTATACCGCTGACTGGATCATTAGTTTAACGATTGCTGTGCTTTTCATCATAGGAGGATTGGGCTTTGTCGTTATTGTTGAACTTTATCAGAAGAAGTGTAGTTTTAGTAAACTGTCTTTGCATAGTAAAGTGGTTTTAAGTACCACTGCCGGCTTGGCTTTATTAGGTTTTTTAATCATCTTGGTTTTTGAATACACCAACACTTTTACCCTGGGGTCTTTGCGTTTCGACACGAAGCTTTTAGCAAGTTTCTTTCAGGGAGTGACCCCCAGGACTGCCGGGTTTAATACTGTAGATATTGCCGTGATGCGCATGCCTACTCAGTTTTTTATTATTTTTCTCATGTTTATCGGGGCATCGCCCGGTTCCACTGCCGGGGGAATTAAAACAACGACATTTGCAGCAGCAGTGATTGCTATAATTAATACGATTAAAGGCAAAGAAAATGCGTCCTTGTTTGAAAGAAATCTAAATAAGGAAATAATTACTAAATCTTTTGCGATTATCGGAGTAGCGATGTTTCTTGTTATAACAACAACGATGATACTTACCATAACTGAGACAGCCGACTTTTTAGCCCTTCTGTTTGAGGCTACTTCTGCTTTTGGTACGGTCGGCTTATCAATGGGCATTACTCCCCGGCTGTCTCTGACAGGAAGGATAATCATAATATTTACGATGTTTGCAGGCAGGGTTGGACCGCTGACGCTGGCTTTCGCCTTAGCCAGGAAAAAAACTGAAGCCAAATTCCAATATCCTCAAGAGAAAATAATGATTGGTTAGGAGCGATAAATAATGAAAAAACAAGTGGCCGTAATAGGTTTAGGCAGGTTTGGAACAAGTGTTGCCCTGACCTTAAGTCATTTAGGGCATGAGGTTTTAGTGATAGATATGGAGCAGGTGAAGGTTAATGAGATTATCAACGATGTAACCCATGCTGTTGTGGCTGATGCGAAAGATGAGGAAACATTGAAGGCCCTGGGTGTCAGAAACGTAGATATTGCAGTCGTTGCAATAGGTGTTGATGTACAGGCCAATATCCTGATTTCTTTAATGTTAAAAGAAATCGGCGTAGCAAAGGTTATCAGTAAGGCTCAGGATCCTCTGCACGGCAAAGTACTGGAAAAAATAGGTGTTGATCATGTTGTTTATCCTGAACGGGATATGGGCATGAGAGTTGCTCATAACCTTGATTCCGCTAATTTTATGGATTTTATTGAATTATCCAGTGAACACAGCATTGTTGAATTAAAAGCGCCGGAAAATTTTACCGGTAAGACCCTCGGGCAGTTGAACCTTCGTGCTAAATACAGTGTTAGCGTGATGGCGATTAAAAAAGGGGAAAGAATTGTCGTTGCTCCCGGAGCTGATGCCGGGATAGAAGATGGGGATCTGTTGGTTATTATCGGTGAAAATAATATGCTGGCTAAACTAAAATAATTGAGTTCGGGGTGGAAAAATGTATTATGATATGCCTTTATACCGTCCGCCTAGTGAGGCTGACAGCTTAATTCTGCAGATTACCCTGGGTTGTTCCCATAATAAATGTACTTTTTGCTCCATGTATAAAACGAAAAAATTCCGCATTTTATCCGATGAGGAAATTACCGGGCACTTAGCTGAGGCGAAAGAATATTATCCTTTGGCCCGCAGGATTTTCCTGGCTGACGGAAATGCTCTGACTATGGATACCACCAGACTTTTAGAGCTTATTAAAGTACTGAAGCCGGCTTTCCCAAAGCTGGAAAGAATTACGGCATACGCCGGGCCCCGGGATATTCTGCAAAAAACCGCTGCTGAATTAAAAGCACTGCATGCCGGAGGATTAGAGATGCTTTATTTAGGAGTGGAAAGCGGTAGTGCGAAAATTTTAGAAGAAATAAACAAAGGTGTATCTCCTGCCGAAATGATTTCGGCAGGTCAAAAAGCAAGACGGGCCGGTTTTAAACTTTCTTGTACCATTATTCTCGGCCTGGGTGGGAAAGAGAACTGGAAGGAGCATGCCTGCCGAACAGCTGAGGTAATCAATGCAATTCAACCGGAGTACCTGGGTGCTTTAACTTTAATGATCGAAGAACGAACACCTCTGTATCATAAAGTTCAAAATCAGCAGTTTCAATTGCTGAAGCCCCTTGAAGTTATCGAAGAATTAACGGAATTAATTCATAATCTTGAACTGGAGGATACCGTTTTTAGAAGTAATCATGCCTCAAATTATTTAGCTCTCAAAGGTACGTTAAATAAAGATAAGCATAAACTTTTACAACAATTGGAGGAAGCAGGAACTGCCGGTCAAAGTAGATTTCGTCCTGAAGGGTGGCGTGGATTATAATTTAGTGTATAATATAAAGAAACATGAGTTATTATACAGATTAATAATCGATTGGGGTGATATAGATGCAAGATTTAAAATTGGAAGTTATTCTTTTTACCAATGAAGACCCAAGATTTAATCGTGATGCAGATATATTGGCTCAGTTTCTTAATGCTCTGCAGGAAAAGTATCCTCAAGTGATTATTCATGAATATGACGGGGATAAAATGGAAAAACTCTTTCAGGTAGTTGATATTGATTATTATAATAATAATTATCCCATTATCCTTTTAAATGGACAAATAATAGCCTCCCAGGGTATACCGGATATCAAAGAAATCGAGAATTATATTGCGGAATTCCTGTGAATAAAGAATTCTATCATCACTTGTATTTTTCGTTGAGCCTGGGAATAATAGTAGTGATTACAAATGCGGGGTGATATTATGCTGGTTGATGTTGCGATAACGATTATGGATAAGCTTGAAAAAGAATTGCAGGAAACAGAACCGGAAAAAAGAGAAAAATTTATCGAGAAGGCTGTTTCTTTATTGGAATTATCGGCTCGTTCAATTATGCGGAATTAACCTGGTGAATTTTTACCGGGTTTTTTTTATTTTAGGGGTTTAAAGATTTAGAAAAGTGTATATGAATATATAAAAAGGAGGTTGATTTTAATGCCTGATTTTGGAAGTCCCTTTGCCGGATTAAGAGAAGGACGCAAATTAAGTAAGGAGGAACTGATCCGGGCCATACGTTTCATGATTGCTGCCGAATATGAGGCAATCCAGTTGTACATGCAGCTGGCTGAATCTATCGATGACGAGCTGTCTAAAGAGGTTCTTATCGATATTGCCGACGAGGAAAGGGTCCATGCCGGTGAATTTCTAAGACTGCTTTACCACTTAGATCCTAAAGAGCCTGAATTATATAAAGAGGGTGCGGAGGAAGTAGAAGAAATAATGGAAGAATTAAATAAAAAGGGCGTGTCGCAAAACGTTTATGTAAAAACATAGGGCGACGCGCCCTTTTATC
>JBMNCQ010000042.1:0-51589 GCA_049366715.1 Peptococcaceae bacterium
ATGTTAAGTACTAAACTCTTCTTTTATTCTCACATTTCTAGTCATACCTTCACCCTCCGGTAACAGGCTATTTGCTTTATTCTACCTGATATTATTGCGCAAAACAAGAACCGTCCCTAACTTGCTCTAATTCCAAGAAATTTTCGATTAGGTAGCCAGTATATTCCTGGGATAGATAATCATCGAGTAATCTAACATGATTATCAAAAAAAGCTTTTGAGCCTATGATGATTTTGTATTCTCGAATATCATCAGCCATTTTTTCCTCCGGTTTCTATGCAGGCATATACAACATTATATAGCAACACATCTGGCGTTGAGGTATATTGTGGAACGTCTCCATCATCGTTACTTACTCGTATTTACTGGTCCAAGTTACAGACTTACTCACTCATCCATAAACTGCTAAATATGGATCCGGGGTGCTGCACTTTTTAACTTCCGGAATGCTACATTTTTACTTGCAACAACTATTTATCTGCAATCCTCTAATTTCGTAATGTGTTAATATCTACTTTTCCAACAATATAAAATGACGCTTCTCTAACTCCTTCATACATCTCTAGTAGTTATTAGCTTCCCTTTTCCAGAAAAGGATGCACTGTTTAAGATCTTTTTCCGTAATATTTACCGGTTCTATAGGTAGATTCTTAGCGAATAATAATTTCTTAATTGCTTCTAAGTTTTCCCGATGCCAGCGCTTTGTATGAAAAGATAGATTTTTTAAATCCAGATCTTCCAAAAATAATTTTATACAATAATCAAAATCATCCCCACCTTTAACAAGAGTTGATTTATCATTAGGGCAATGATTATCCTGCTCAAAAAAATCATTAATTTTACCCCTTCTTTTACCCATTTCATGCCTCCTTATAGAGCACGTACGCTTTTTATGCACACGCATTATGCGCACGTCCCAATAAAAAAGCCTTTGCGTGTTTACCAAACAGTAAACCTGCAAAGGCTTGATTTTATTGAATTGGTGCGGAAGGCGGGACTTGAACCCGCATGGGATTGCCCACACGCCCCTCAAACGTGCGCGTCTGCCGATTCCGCCACTTCCGCATATAATTGTTCGCAAAGAATATCTTAACATCTCCATAATAATAAGTCAATATGCAAAGGTGTGATTATATTTTCTATCCCCGCTGCTTGACATACCACCAGGCTACCAGCGTCCCAAAAGAGATAACCAGTAATCTAAAGCCGATTCCCTTTAAATTAATTTGACTCTGACCCTCTGCAGCTAAAAACATTACTAATCTTAGCACCAGCAAGCCTAAAAATATAAAAAACAGTATCCGCATGGATTTATACCATTTCTGATCAGGCTTGGAAAACCGCGGCTTATTTTCTTTTCTTTTTCTTTTTTCCTGTTTTGGGGCTGACATCTGCTTCCTCCTGACCTTTCTCTTTTCTTAAAAATAATAGGAGGTAAAAACCGACGGCGGCCAGTGCCAGGTTAAAAAGCAATCCCTTCCACTTAATTACTTCACCCCTGAGAATATCACCTGCTACGGTCCCCGCAAAAATACCAAAAACTACAGCTCCGATAATAAACCACTTCGTTTTGCTGCTCATTTAATTTTTTCCAGCCTTTCGTTGTTGCTGATGCCTGGAATTCTGCCTCTTTTGGCAATTGCTTTTCCGTTGATTTCTTTGAGATCCATCGTCATATCTATAGCCGACGCACCGGAAATGTAACTGCCGATACCAAAAGATGCGGCGCCGGCTTCTTTGAGAATTTTTATCCTTTCCGGATCTAATCCCCCGGATACAAAAATCTGAACATGATGATATCCTGCCATATCAAGCCTGGCTCTAACCTCTTTCACAAGTTCCGGCGTAACACCACCCCGCTCGCTTGGCGTATCCAGTCTGATACCCTGCAATTTTCGTCCTAATGCTTCCACCACCCTTAAGGCTTCTTCTGCCTCATCTTTAAAAGTATCCACTAAAACAAGCCTTAACTCATCGGGAGGCATAATATCATCATAAGCCCGGGCTACTTCCACTGTATCACCTACAATTAAGAAAATCGCGTGGGGCACTGTTCCCTTCGGTTCTTTGCCTGCTAATTTAGCTCCTAGAATGCAGCTGGCTCCGTCAACACCGCCGATTAAGGCAGACCGCTCCATCACCGGGGCAACGGCAGGATGAACATGCCTGGCTCCAAATACTAAAGCCATGTCGTCGCCGGCGGCTTCCTTTACTTCCCCGGCAGCGGTAGCCCACCCGCAAGAGCTGGCAAGAATACCCAGGATTGCCGTTTCATAAATACCAAATTCTCCATAACTGCCTTTTATACGCATTACTACTTCTTTCTTGGCAAATTTAGTCCCTTCCGGGATAGACCATAACTCTACACCGGTATCTTTCAAGAGGTTTAAAACTTCCGGCAGCCCGCAGAATAGTCCGGCCCTACGGGGGAAAATCTCTGCCACCACTTCCGTATTTTCTTTACCGAGTCCCTTTAAAATTTCATGGGTTTTTACAAAATAAACATCGGTAGTTGCCCCGCTCAAAATCTCTTGATGGTTGGCCGAGAAAAGAACCCGATTTTTCTCTATTTGAAATTTTTCAACTTGTTGTAAAGATAAAATCTTTTTATCGGACATTTTACAACTTCCTCCCTATCATTGTTACATAGAACATCATAATATAATTAAAAAGAAAAAAACATATGTATATTCGCTATTTTTTACCTAAATACCTTTAAAAAATCATTTTTAATCATTTTTTTTGCTTATTAATCAACATTTTTTCTAAGCTCATACCTCTAAAACCCTATAAATTAAAAGTTCACAGCGCAAAGCTGTGAACCTGAACACTCACCGATTACTATCCGGCAAAAGATTTGTTTCGCTCCCTTGCTCCCGGTATAAATCCTGATATGTTTTGTAATCCATGATCACTTTATAAACATAGTTACGGGTTTCCTTAAAAGGGATTTTCTGCAAATCAGCAAATTCCCCGGACCAGACTCCATTTGCCAGCCATTTTTTAACATTTGTTTCCCCGCCGTTATAGGCAGCAAGAGCAGCAATTAAGTTCCCGTCAAACTGCTTAATTAAATATTGCAGGTACCAGGCCCCTATGGCGATATTATATTCCGGTTCATAGAGTAAATCCGGATCAAAATCCCGATAGTTTAATTCTCCGGCTATCCAGATACCTGTATCGGGTAAAACCTGCATTAAACCCCGTGCACCCTTGGCAGATTCCGCTTTAACATTAAATTTACTCTCTACTTTAATTACGGAAAAAACCAGATAGCTGTCTATACTAAATTTCTTACTTACATCTTCCACTATTTCTTTATGAGGCCGGGGGTAAAAAATTTTTAAAAACAGCTGGCTGTTTAAAAAACTTATTATTAAGAAGACAATTATTATCATCATTACTGCCGATTTGAATAGACAACCTAACCTAAAAATGATCCTTACCTCCAAAATAAATAATTCTTTGAGAAATTCTATGTTTTATCTGCCGGTATAATTCTGCTTATTTATCATTTCCAACCAAACTTTTTTAACCTGTGCCAATGTATCCTCCACATTTTTATTATTATCTATGATCCGATCAGCATACTTCAGCTTTTCAGAGGTAGGCAGCTGGGATTTAAGTCTATTTAGCGCAGCATCCCGGGATAATTTATCCCGCTCCATTGTACGTTTAATTTGTACCTCAGGTTCTACATTTATAACCCAAACTTCATCCACCAGTTTTTCCATGCCTGCTTCAATTAAAAGAGGGGCATCAATGACGATTAATTTAATGTTACCTTGTTTTTGATATTTTGCAATCATCTTTTTCGCTTCCCGGATAACTTCTGGATGAATTATTTTATTCAAAATTTCAAGTTGAGTGGTATCGGCAAAAACAATCTCGCCGATTTTTTTCCTGTTTAATGTTTGATCCTCATTTAAAGCTTGTCCCCCAAAATGATCCTGAATTTTTTGCCAGGCCCTTTCTCCCGGTTCTACTACTTTACGGGCTAATTGATCGGCATCAATTATCACCGCTCCCAACTGACGAAGGTAATTGGAAACCGTGCTTTTACCACTGGCAATACCACCGGTGAGCCCTACAATAATCATTTTATTCACTCCTGCCGTTAATAGAAGGTAGTGGCTGGAATAACCAGCCACCGGTAAAAAACTTCAAAATATTTTTATTGCGCCCAAAAACAAGATTATTAAACCGGGAATCAATCCCATATTGCCCCTAAACCTTTCTAGAGAAGACTGTCTTCCCAAATAAAGACCTAAAGATACCAAACAAAATTTAGAAATACCGGCTATTAGAGGTGTAAAAACAGGACTGAAACCCATCATTGCCGCCCCCATACCTGCTCCTAAAGCATCCATGGCTAAAGCGAAACCCAAAAATACCGCCTCATTACTATTTATCTCTCCGGAGTCATCAAAATCAGCCCGGACCGGCTCTTTTAAGATCTTGATAACCAGACCTAAACTAGGTATAGACAGCTTAAAAACAGTAAACGGATCCTTCAGACCCGGCTTTAAAGTATCCGGCGGTTCTAATCTTTGGGCCCAGGCCTGGACTAATAACCAGCCTCCTACCAAAATCAGAGCAATCCCGCCCAGCCTTTCGGCAATTTTTTCTGTCAGAAAAGCAGCAATAAAGCTGCCGGCCAGCATAGATATTGCCAAAGCAGAGGCAGAAGTAATGCAGATTATCATTAATGACTTAAAGGGAATCCGGATTTTACGAATTCCATACGATATCCCTACCCCGAAGCCATCAAGACTTAGTGCCATTGCAAATATGATTGTTGCCCACAACAAGTCTTTCCCCTCCTATGTAGTCAGATGTCTAAAAGCTAATCATACTATATGGGAGGGATATCAATTGTGTGCAAGAAAAAGTTTATAGAACATAGTTCATAGATTATAGTTCTCGGTTCTCAGATACCGGTTCTCAGTTGGTTAGTGATTAGTGACTGGTAAGGTTCATAGAATATAGTTTATAGTTCATAGTTTATAGAGTTCTCAGCGTTCTGTTCAGCCAGGACATAGGCAACAAAAAAGGTTCAAGATAGGTAACACTCCTTTAAAATAATCGATGAAATAACTCAAAATAGGAGGTTTCATCTATGCCATTGTCACTGACTCTTGGGTTGGCATTTAGGACAATAGACCGTGCTGCGGCCGGCACTGATTATCCGTTCCAACGGGGTTCCACAGTTAATACAGGGGCTGCCTGCTTTACCATAAGCCTTGAGTTGATGCTGGAAACTGCCTGATTCCCCGAAGCCGTCAACATAATCTTTAATAGAAGTTCCCCGGTATTCAATCCCGGCTCCGATTCTATCCCGGATAGCAGCCCAGAGTGCTTCTTTTTTGGCTTCAGAAAGATTGCCGATATTTTCATCAGGGTGAATGGCTGCCTGGAATAAAATCTCATCGGCATAAATATTGCCTATACCGGCCACACACCTCTGATCCAGTAAAAAAGCTTTCGCCTTTTGCTTTTTCGTACCGATTATTTCCTTCAGACACGCACAGGAGAATTCGGCACTTAAAGGTTCCGGCCCCATAGTTTGTAAGCCTGCAATCTGCTCCAATTGGTCACCGGGGACAAGATAGATTAAGCCAAACTGCCTGATATCATGGAATCTTAGCTGGACATTATTATCTAAAGAAAAGATAAAATGGGTATGCTTTTCTACAGGAGTCTGGGGAGAAATTATGTATAATAACCGTCCCGTCATGCGCAGGTGAATCACAAGTACCCAGCCGTTATCCAGATAAAATAAGAGATACTTGCCCCGGCGTTTTATTTCCTTAAACTTACTTCCGATGAGAATTTCTTTAAAAGCTTTAGCATCTCCGGAGGGAATCTTAATCAATTTCGGAAGATTGACCTGAATATCTGTTATTTTCTTTCCGAGAAGATTCGGCTCCAAAGATCTGCGGACAGTTTCCACTTCCGGTAATTCCGGCATTCGTCTTCACCTCTTAAATTGTCTCTAAATCATACCAGTTGAAGCCTACCTGCATATCAACTTTTAAAGGAACATTCAGGGGATAGGCATTCTCCATCTCATTTTTCACTAAAAGAATCAGCCTGGAGATTTCCTGGGGCGGAACCTCAAAAACCAATTCGTCATGAACCTGCAGAATCATTTTAGCCGTAAATTGATTATCACGGAGTTCATTATAGATATTAACCATGGCAATTTTTATAATATCTGCAGCACTGCCCTGAATAGGCGTATTCATAGCCGTACGCTCAGCAAAACTGCGGAGATTATAATTCTTACTCAGGATATCATTTAAATAGCGCCTGCGCCCGCACAATGTTGTTACATAGCCTTTTTCCCTGGCCTCGGCGATAATTTTATCAATCCAGATCTTAACTCCCGAATACCTGGCAAAATAATTTTCGATATATCTTTTCGCTTCTTTCCGGTTTATGCCTAAATCCCGGCCTAACCCGAAATCGCTTAAGCCGTAAACGATACCGAAATTTACCGCTTTAGCATGACGCCTCATATCTTTCGTCACCTTATCCATAGGTACATTGAAAACTTCAGATGCCGTTCTGGTGTGAATATCCTGCCCTTCCCGGAAGGCACCGATCAATACTTCATCCTGAGCAATATGGGCTAAAATCCGTAACTCTATCTGGGAATAATCCGCCGTAAAAAGAATATGCCCGTCTTTAGAAGGAATAAAAGCTTTACGAATCCGCCGGCCTTCTTCTAAACGGATAGGGATATTCTGCAAATTAGGCTCCGTACTGCTTAGCCTGCCTGTCGCTGTAATCGTTTGGTTAAAGGAAGTATGCACCTTTTTCGTTTTAGGCTGGATAATATTAAGCAAACCGTCAATGTAAGTAGATTTTAATTTTACCAGCTGCCGGTAATTCAATATCTCCTTGACGATTTCATGTTCCTCAGCCAGAGTTTCCAGCACTTCGGCATTTGTGGAATAACCGGTTTTCGTTTTTTTGATCGCAGATAGGCCCAGTTTTTCAAAAAGAATTACACCCAGTTGTTTGGGGGAATTAATATTAAATTCTTCTCCGGCCAGACTGTATATTTTAGCGATCAGATCGTCTATTCGAAGCTCCAGGTCCTTACCCATGATTAATAGCTGCTCTTTATCCAGTTTTACCCCCTGAAGCTCCATAGCAGCCAATACCCGGGAGAGAGGCAGTTCTACCTCTTCATAAAGTTTAAGCAAGCCTGTTGCGCTGAGCTTCTCTTCAATTACTGTCCCCAACTGCCGTATACCATCTATTTGACCAAAAAACTTCTCCTGTTCTTCTTCTGCCAGCACTTTTTGTAAATATTCATAAATTAGAGCCGGCAGGCTTAAGTCATTTGCCGAAGGATTCAGCAGATAACTCCCCAGCAAAACATCCCACCGGATACCTTTCATTTTAATTTTCTCCCGTCCAAAGAAAATATAGGCTGCTTTGGCATCATAAGTTGTTTTTTGAATGCTTTCATTTTCCAGATAAGGTCTGAGAACTTCTGCGTATTCTTTAAAATTATCCTCACACCGTACTTGGCAGTATTGTCCGCCTATTAACAGTCCTATTGCTTCAACTTGGCCCCGGTAAGCATCGGAAGTGGTATATTTTAAAATAAAAGTAAGCTCCGTTATTGTATCTGTCTGTGACAATAAATCTTTTAATTCCGCGGGAGTACCGATCACTTTTCCTTTAATCTCCATGGTTTCTTTAGCAGTCTTACCTTCAGCTAAAGAATTTTTTAACAGGTTTTTAAAATCAAGCTCTTCATAGATAGGGATCAGAGCATGATAATCAGGCTCCCGGGCTTTTAAATCTTCCTTGTGTAATTCCATGTCTATACAGCAATAGATCGTTGCCAGCTGCTTACTCAAAATAGCCTGTTCACTATTTTCGCTCAATTTTTCCCCCAGTTTTTTCCCCTTAAAATCCTCAAGATTTGCCAGGACATTTTCCACACTGCCGTATTCGGCCAGAAGCTTGAGGGCTGTTTTCTCGCCGACACCGGGGACTCCGGGAATATTATCCGATGCATCACCCATCAATCCTTTTAAATCTATAATCTGCCGAGGCGTTAGGTTATATTTTTCTCTGATCGCATCTTCATCGAATATTTCCAGCTCCGAAATGCCTTTACGGGTCAGAAGGACTTTGGTCCTAGCGGAAACAAGCTGCAAAGCATCCCTGTCCCCGGTAACAATGAGTGTTTCCAGATCTTCTTTTTCCGCCCATTTCACCATTGTCCCGATTAAATCATCTGCCTCATAGCCTTCCATTTCGTAAATCGCAATTTTCATGGCTCTAAGAATATCTTTAATCAGATTCATCTGAGGTCTCAATTCTTCGGGCATACCTTTACGCTGAGCCTTATATTGTGCATACTGCTGATGGCGAAAAACAACCCTGCTCTTATCAAAGGCAACAGCAATATAATCCGGCTGTTCATCTGTAAATATTTTATTGAGCATATTGGTAAAGCCATAAGCCGCATTGGTAATAATACCTTTACTGTTACTGAGTAAAGGGATCGCATAAAAAGCTCTGTTTGCTAAACTGTTCCCGTCAATTACAATAAATTTTTGTTTTTTCATTCTCCCACTCCCCATTCAAACAGCTAAACTTATTATATTCATTATTGCTCTGTGGTATTTTATCATACTTATAAAAATTTGTAACAAAAATTTCTCGTAACAAAAAAATTCGGTGTGCAAGGAAAGTTTCCTGCACACCGGCTTATTATTTATTTTGACGGTATTTTTTTAATATCATCCCCAGGACCAGCCAGAGAACGACCAGGACCAGCAGGCCTACGAATATAAAAGGCAGATAGGCACCTGTGTAAACGACTAAATTTCCTATCCCGATGATGACTGAATTAATACTTTTGACAAAAGCTTCCCGGGTTCTGGTAATGACTCCCTGAAAACCTGTGGTTTTAATTTGTTTTACAGGTGTTAAGGTTTCTCTGATCGTCATATTGATCGTTGATAATTCCGTACGGTTATTCAGATACCGCAGACGTCCTTCCAGGGCTTCCAGATCTGCTCTGGTATTGGCCAATTCATTCTCTACGGCCAGAACATCACCCAAGGTACCTGATTGATCAAGGATAGCCAAAAGTCTTTCTTCTTTTAGGCGCATAGCCTTTAGACGGCTTTCCACATCCACATACTCTTCGGTAACATCCTGACTATTCACGGAACGGTTATTGATATTACCCAGACTCTCTAGACGGCTGATGGCTTCTGCAAACCGCTCATTGGGTATCCGGATAGCAATATCGCCCATTAAGAGCTTCCTTTGCTGGTCGTAAACATAAGTATTTTCGCTTACCATATAGCCGCTCATCTCATCCACCAAATGATTAACCTGCCCGGCCGCATCTTTATAACTGTCCACCTCTAAATTAAGCTGCCCGGTTTTGATAATTTTTCTTTCCGTCTCAGCAGACTGTTCCACTAAAGTCAGATCCTGCTCAGCTTTAAGATCCATTTGGGGTGCCTGGGGTGCTGTTTCTCCCCGGGCCTTCATCGTCATATTCATATCAGGTGCGGCATTATCTGCCTCATCCCGGTTAAAGCTGACTTTTCCTCGTAAAGCCCCGTTTTCCTCTGCTGCACCGGAATACATCTCTACCTGAGCCTCTTGGGGAGCAGACTTAGAGCCTCTGCCCAATTGCCCGAAATTCATCGCAACAGGTACAATTATGAACAAGAGAAGTGCTGCAGCAGCTAACGGCATCCAAACCCTCAGGGGTTTTTGGTTAACATAATTAATTACTTTATCCATAAAAGTAACTTTCCCGGCTTTTTGGTCCTTCTCAAGTTTTTGACGCAGTTCCCGTCTAAAGCTAGCAGGGGGAATGAGCTCTTCCTCTTCCAAGCTGTTAAACATCAGCACGGTTTCTTGTAAAGCTTGTAATTCTTCCCGGCACTCGGGGCAGGATTTTAAGTGCTCTTCCAATTCAGCTCTTTCACTATCATCCAGACAGCTATCAATATACAAGGACAACAAATCCTGGAAATCAGCACATTTTCTCATTCCCTTCCCCCCTTTCGTTCATCTAGAATAATTTTATCCCGCAGAGCCTTCCGTGCTCTGTTCAGCCGGGATTTAACCGTCCCTAAAGAACAACCGGCTATCTCTGCAATCTCTTCATAACTGTATCCTTTAATATCCCGCAAGATAACCACCATCCGGTATTCAGGACTAAGATTATTGATCAGCCCCTGCAGATATTCTTTCAATTCATTGTTTTCACATTGCTGGTCCGGCGTCGGTCCGTTATCTTTTAATTGCTTGGCAACAGAACCTTCCTCCAGCCAGACCTCCTCATCCAGAGAAGTCTGGTTTGTTCGTTTTAATTTTCTTAGTTCATCCCGGCATACGTTAGATACAATCCGGCAGATCCAGGTGGAAAAAGATGCTTCCTGACGAAAGCCTTTAATAGACTGATATGCTTTTAGGAAAGCCTCTTGACTTAAATCACTGGCATCCTCCGGATTACCCATGAAACGATAGGCTATCGCGTATACCTTTCTCTCATATTTCGCTACTAATTCTTCAAAAGCGTCTAAGTCCCCACTTTGACTACGCGTAATCAACTCTTCTTCTAATAACATAAACTGGTGTCCCCCTTTCAACCAGTACTTTATAGACGAACTCTTTTTTTAAAAAGTTCCTGTTATCGTTTATTTTTATCATTTTCTTTTAAGAGCCTGGCCCTGGTTACAGCTTTCTTCCCGTATTTACTGTTTACTTTATCCAGAGCTTTATATAATTCTTCTGATTTACCGTCTTTTTCAGTAAATAATGAAAATTGTTGTGCGGATGACTCTGCACTGACCAGTCCTGATACCGTTACCCCGATTAACCGCAAACTTTTTTCTCCGCTATAATTCACCTCTAAAAGTCTGGCAGCCTCCCGATAAATCAAATCATCCTGATTGATCTCTTCCGGCAAAGTATGACTGCGGGTTATCGTTTTAAAATCATAATATTTGAGCTTAATGGTAATGGTTTTGCCCTTCAGTCCCGATCTGCGCAGCCGCCGGCCTACATCCTGGGCCAGATCAAGCAGGACTCCTTTCAGATAATCAATATTAACGATATCTTCGGCAAAAGTTGTTTCATGACCTATGGACTGAGCTTCCCGCCGGGGGATCACCGGCCGGTTGTCAACGCCGTTGGCTAATTGATAGACCTCCAGCCCCCAGCTGCCCAGAGCCTTTCCTAACAGCTGCGGATTACTTTGCGCCAGCTGACCTATTGTTTTAATATTTAATTCCAGGAGTTTCTGCCCGGATTTATCACCAATCCCCCAGAGTTTCCTGATTGACAAAGGCCAGACTTTCCTTCGGATATCATCTTCCTTAATGATCACAAAGCCGTCAGGCTTATCTAAATCAGAAGCCAGCTTAGCCAGAAACTTATTGGGAGCAAGACCGATGGAAGCATTTAAATCCAATTCTGATTTTATTTGATTTTTAATTTTCCTGCCGATTTTCTCATAACTCCCGAATAACCTCTGAGATCCGGTCACATCTAAAAAAGCCTCGTCTAAAGATAACGCCTCTACCAATGGTGTATAGCGCTGAAATATTGCCATAATTGAGTCCGATACCCGGCTGTATTTCTGATGATCGGGCGGAATAAAAATTCCTTGCGGACAGAGCCGGTAAGCTTCAATTAAAGGCATGGCAGAATGAACGCCAAATTTACGAGCCTCATAGGAAGCCGTAGAAACTACCCCTCTGGACTGGGCTTTTCCTCCTATAATAACAGGTTTATTCAAGAGCTCCGGATTATCCCGCTGCTCAACTGCCGCATAAAAGGCATCCATATCTACATGGATTATCGTCCTTGCCATGTCCGGTCACTTCCCTGCTCATTATAACTAATAATTAATTTTATCATAATGAAAAAATTCCGGATATAAGGTTAAAAAATGGAAATTATATTTATTGAAAGGGGGGATAACGTTGAAAAAACAGAGCCAACCTGAAAAAGGCATGAAAAAGCAGAATCCTATGGGTCAAACCCAATCCAACTATGTTCAAGAAGCTTCGGAAGAACTGATGCAGGAAAAATCTCTGCAGAAGAACCAAAAACAATCTAAAAATATGCAGTAATTATGAGGGGTTTCCCCTCATAATTTTTTTAACTTGCTTATATTCAAGGTAAATAATTTAAAATCTAAATATTTTGTTTGCTCAAAATAATACCAGAGAATATAATATCTAGTGAGCTTATTTTAAGAGGAGAAATGTTATGGAACATACCCAGACCTATTCGTCTTTATTACTGATTGTCCTGTTAGCTGTTTTTGTACCCATTTTAATTAACAAGATCAAATTTATTCCCATTCCTTTAGTAGTGGGTGAAATTATTGCCGGAATGATTGTGGGCAAAAGCGGCTTTAACCTGATAGAAAGCACGTCCTGGCTTGATTTTTTATCTACTTTCGGCTTTGTATTTTTAATGTTTCTTTCGGGTTTGGAAATTGATTTTGACCTGTTGATCAAGAACGGCTCCTCCGCAAAAATATCCTGGTATCAAAAGCCCCCTGCCTTGGCAGCTATAACATTTTTGCTGACTTTAACGCTGGCTGCTTTCCTGGCAGCGGCCTTCTATAATCTGGGCTGGATAAAAAATATCCCCCTAATGACTTTAATCATGAGCACCACTTCGCTGGGGATCGTCGTACCCATTTTAAAAGAAAAAGGACTTTTAAGCTCAGCTTATGGTCAAACCCTGCTCTTTGCCGCATTAATCGCCGATTTCGTGACCATGGTCCTGATTACTATCTATGTAACCCTCTACCTCACCGGCCTTAACTATAAAATACTGTTTATCGTACTTTTATTCCTGGTCTTTTTCATTTTCTACCGCATGGGAATCAGGGTTGTCCGTTTAAAAATCTTTGAAGAAATGGCCCATGCTACCTCCCAGTTGGAAGTACGGGGTGCTTTCGCTTTAATTCTCATCTTTATTGCTTTAACCCAGCAATTAGGTATTGAAGTAATCCTGGGCGCCTTCTTAGCAGGGGTTATCATTGCCCTGATCAGAGAAAAAGATCCTTCCCAGCTCAATATGAAACTAGATGCCATCGGCTATGGTTTCTTTATCCCTATTTTCTTTATTACCGTGGGGGCTCAATTTGACATCCGCTCGGTTATCGGCAATAAAGACTCCCTCTATTTACTGGGCGCCTTACTGGCAGGATCATACCTGGTTAAAATAATTCCCGCCTTATTGCTTAAATTTAACCATAGCTGGCAGGAAACGATCGGAGCAGGGTTCCTGCTCTCGTCAAGATTGAGTTTAATCATTGCCGCCAGCGCAATCAGCTTAAAACTGGAGGCTATCTCCGCAGCGGTAAACGGAGCCATAATATTAGTGGCCATTATTACCTGCACCTTGTCTCCTTTATTATTTGAACCTTTTGCACCTAAAACAGATAAGACCATTAACAATAAAATTTATATTATCGGGATAAACGAAAGATCGCTCCTCTTAGCCCAAAGATTAACCCAGAGTAACTATGATCTGGTATTGATCACCCAATACCAGGAAAGATTTAAAAAAGCCAAGAAGAATTTTCCCAACGTCCTTTTAGGGAATTATCTTAATGTCCAATGGTTGAAATCCACAGGCCTTGAAGAGGCACGGACTGTTGTGATATCAAGCCTGACCGAAGACATCAATACCGAGCTCTGCCACATTTGCAATAAGATATTTCAAAAGGATCATATCGTCTTACTGACAAATGCCCAGTCTGAGCCCGACGGTGCCAAACTCTACGGAGCTCTCTATGTTTCTCCTGAACTGGCAACGATTTTTATGGCGGAGAACCTGGTGACACATCCCCAGGTCTTCAGTTTGCTTTCTCACACCGACGAGGCCTGCGATATCGGGGAAATCAGACTAACAAATCCCGGCTACTTCAACAAACCCCTGCGGGAAGTTAAACTGCCCGGGGATTCTTTGATTCTCTCCATCGTCAGAAATGGTGAAAAAATCATTCCCCACGGCAACACAACCTTACAGGAAAATGATTTATTAATGCTGGTAGGCTCTTGCGAATGCATCAGCAGAGGCAAAAACCGGCTACAAGATAAATGAACAGGGATAAAGGATCTCCAGGACTTCTTAGTTGTTGAGAAGTCCTGTTCCTGCTATTTTATCGAGAATCAATGGCACCGGAACTGCCAGGCCGATTATTTCCTCATCGGAGGTTTCCTCCTGGGAAAGCAAAGTTGCAAATACTACAGCGATAACCCTTCCGTCATTGTTAAATACCGGACTGCCGCTGTTGCCTTTGTGAATCTGGCCTTTAATCGCCAAAACCGACTCCTCCCAATCCTTTAATTTAATTGTGCCTAAAATTTTACCTTCGTCTACTATCCTGGTTATACCCAGGGGATTACCGATTATCAGGACATCCTCCCTGGCCTTTAATTGCTCATCATCTGCCAATTCTACAACAGGTAAGCCGCTCCCGGGAATCTTCAATACCGCGATATCGATCTTGGGAAAAGCAGTTATTTTACTAACCTGAAAAATACTGCCGTCTTTAAATTTTACATAGACCGTTTCCGCCCCGTTAATTACATGGTTATTGGTAATAATTAAACCGGTGGATTTAATGTTAAATCCTGTCCCCTGCCCTTGGAGGGCGTTAACCTGGACTACAGCCTTTTGCAATTCTTGAATTTTCTGATTATTGCTTAACTTTTGGGATTGGGCGATAAGATTAAAGGGAGGCAGATTAAGTTCCTTAAACCAGTAACCTGCACCAAAGAGCATAAACACAACCAGGGTTATTAATCCCACCATCCTAAAGGGGAGCGAGTATCTTTTTTGGCCGGTTTCCTCTTCTTGTTCCTCCTCATGAAAATCACCATTGATTTCTGCAATCATAGCCGCATCCAGATCCTGCTCATCTATCTCGTCACAGGAGACCTGCCAGTATTCTTGGTCGGACATTGCTGATTCCCTCCTCTCTCACTAGTATAACAGAACGGAAGTATTTCTCACATTGACAATATTATACGCCCGTGTTATACTAACTTTTGTCAATAAAATATGCCGAAGTGGCGGAATTGGCAGACGCACCGGACTCAAAATCCGGCGGCCTCAAAAACCGTGTGGGTTCGAGTCCCACCTTCGGCACCAAACGCACATAGGTCTATGGAATCGTGGCAACGATTTTATAGACTTTATTTTTTGCTCTTTCCGCATCATACTCGAACATTAAAAACTTAAGTACCCGCTCATGACATTTGCTGAAGCAATCTTCGTACCATCTTCTTATCCTCCCTTAATTCGTAGCAGCCTAGTATACATTTACCATTGACACCAATAGTATAGCATATCCAGGCTTTGACTTTGAGGCTTTAAATTGCTAAATCATGTTTTCGTGCGCATGGGATTTCTTAAGCACATAATAATGTTGATTTTCGAAATTTTATAAGTCCGGCCCATCTCATCCGACTTGATTTTGTTCTCCCGGGCATCTTATAACCCGTCTTTGTGCTTATTCCACCGATCATTTCATACATGTGCTCAATACCCACAACATCCGGGTACTCGCGAAACATAAGATGATGATACGCCTCCCGGCGACTCAATCCTTCATTATTCATCAATTCACTTGCTTTCGCCATTCATAGAAAAACAAAAATGACAGTGCATTGCACACTATCATGTAATAACCAATGCGATGTGGAATTTTTAACTATAACGAAGTTTTATACATTGGGGCATGTCGTAGCCAACCTTTGGCTTTTCCATATTTAACCCAATCATCAAGGGTATCCAGCTCATCCCAAAGAAAATTTTCATATATGTCCCTGAGGCGGTCATTGGTCGTATTCTGTTTTAGGGCAGTGGCATGAAGATCTATCATAAACTGTATGCCGGTAAATACCTGCCGGTACATCCATTCATCTTCAAGAATATCCGTAGAAGTTACAGGTTTGGTGCTTTTGGGAGGCCTGTCCGTAAGGGGTAAACTGTAACGGTTCATTTCTTTTTCCAAAAGGTCAATTTGTTTCTGTAAAATGGTTGCAAGCCCCATTAGTAAAACGGTTTTAAAATCCGGGTCATGAGCAAAATTTTTAAATATTTGCGTGGTTTCCAAAGTATCGTACCTGGATGTCAGATGATCCCACAGGTGAAAAGCTTCACCGGAATCAAGTTTATCCTGTTGATTATGCGGAGATGGGAGATATAGGGGTGGAGAACCAAACCATCCCTTTAACTTCACATATTTCACGGCTTTACTGTATACAATCATTTCGTTTTTCAGGTATTTCATAAATAGCTTGCGTAAGTTGTCAGAAGTTAAAGAAGTTCTGATTGCCCTGAGATGCATATCAACATTCTCTTGCAGTATAGTCATTAAAAGAGTGGCCACAAACCTATCCTCTATTGCTTCGGTGTTCGCCGGTGTGCGCACACTCTTTGGCGGCCTGCGGGGCAAACTTATGCCGTAGTCATCCATAAGTTTTTCCAGTTCATTAACCTGCTTTTCAAAGGTTCCATATAGGTTCACTTTAACTAAGATGTTAAAATCAATATCATGGATAAAGTTTTGAAATACCTGGATTTGTTCGATGGCATCATAACGAGTCCGTAACATATCCCAGATATTAAAAGCTTCTTGGGCATCCAGGATAATTGGGGTCTTTTTTTTAAATGTAAGCATCTAAATCACCTTGTATAATGCAAATATAGGGTTTGATTATACATTTTCCTTTCTGATTATATTTTATATAATCGTTTTTAGACGCTGTGGATTAGTTGAATCACCTATAGTAGCTGCCGCGTGGTTCAACGTATCTCCGTTGGGCTTTAATTACTGCAGCAAGGTTAATTTCAATGAGAGACCCTGTATTCAAGGAGTATCTTGCTAAAAAACGACAAGAAGGGAAGCCTTTTCAGGTTGCACTAAGTCATCTTGCTAAAAAACTCTCCAGAGTTATCTTTTATTTGCTTTCTAAAAGCAAATCTTTTGTAACTCAAGCTGCTTAAACTTCGTGGTATATTTCATAATCTCAACCAAGAGTAGTATCTCTACTTCTGTTTGCTGTGCCTAATTTTAGATTCCTGCTCTGTCATTCATTAATCAGGTTTTTTTACTTGGATATACTTGACTTCATATAGTTAGTCTCAGTTACATCTTTATTAGGAAAGATAAGCTGGGATATATCGTGCTGGACCATAATCGTATGAAATAAAAACAAGGCAAAGGTATGAATTATATCAGCGCCAAGTGCGCCAAATAACCCTGCAATTGTTCCATCTATCACTGTATCACGTTGTTTTATATTAATCCGCACTTCCAACATCCTTTGATTTTTATCGCATTAGAGTATACTGGGGGGCTTCGTTAAACCAGCTTTTTAGCTTTCCAAATTTAGTAAGTTTATCTGCCATATTGATCTCTTGATATAATAAATTAACAAAAATCTTCCGTAACTTATCATTTGTAAGACATTGTTTAACCGCACTTGCATGCAATACCGCCGCCCCTTGAATACCTGAGTTTAAAATGCGAAACATATAGTCATCTTCTAGAATCTCTGTTGTTTCTAAGGTAGTCAAAACATTAGGCGGTCTTTTCGGCAAGGGAAGTCCAAACTTCAAACACTCTTTTTCCAATATTTCTGCTTGTTTGCTAAGTACATCTTCAAGTCCTGTCTTCAATAGTGCCTTAAAATCACCATCATGAGCTGCTTCATATAAAATTTGGGTCTGTTGAATGTTATCGTAACGAAATGTAAGATGATCCCATAGATGGTACGCTTCGCCGCAATCTATTTGTTCCGATATAGCTCCTGGAATATTTGGGTAAAGTGGGGGTTGGTTAATCCAACCCTTTAATTTGAGGTATTTCATTATTACATCAATCCTGCTAATGCTTTCCCTTTCCATCTTAATAAACATCTTTCGAATGTTATCATTCGTTGTCGATGTACGTATTATTCTTAATAACATTTCCATTGTTTCTTGGGCCCTTATAAATAGGGACTGAGAAATAAACTCATCTGTTATTACCTCAGAATTACTGGCGGTATTTATACCTTTTCTTGGTGAATCAATACCGCTGACACCGTATTTTCCCATTTCACGCTCAAGATTTTGGGCATCTTTTTTAAAGTCTGCCAGCAAACTATTCAGTAAAAATTTCAAATCAAAATCATGGGCAAAATTCTCCCATATTTGTATATGTTCTATCTCCCCATACTTTACGGATAAAACATCCCATAGATTGTACGCTTCTTGAACATTGATATGGCTCCTGTTTTGCTCACTCTTTTTTCTGATTGAAAAAACCATGTATCCTCCTAATGCCTGACAACCAGTTTATCAGTAGTATTCTTTCTTCTTTTTTTTTATTCATATTTTGCCAGCAAATGGATTGTCAACAGCAAACTAGACAGATTTGTGAAGGTACATAGTTTTATACTCCAGAGGACTAAGCCAGCCTAGTGTTGAATGAATCCGTTTTTCATTAAACCATTTTATATACGACTTTAATTCATTCTCCAGTTGTTCCAATACTATAAAGCGGCGGTTTTTCACGAGCTCTGTCTTGACCAGCTTAAAAGTGCCTTCAGACACGGCATTATCACGAGAGCACCCTTTTACACGCTCAAAGAGCGCCGAATAATTAAAGGTCGAAATTATTTCATCAGTTAGCCGGCTTTTGAATTCGCTGCCACAGTCTGTATGAAACATTTTAATATTATGCAGATTGACCTTTATAGTGGCAAAAGCATGATATACCAGAGCAGTGTCTCTGGCTCTGCCACAGGCTGTGTCCAATTATTTCTCAATTAAATAAATCAAAGCGAAGGCATCTATGATGCCATTTTCCATCAACAGGCACCGGTTCTCTTTGCGAAGCTTAATGAGTTCTTTCTGCTCATCACTGAGATTGTCTTTTTTCGAAATGAACCTGTTTTCTCATGTTGCTTCATCCGGCGGTCAAACGTTGGACTACCTCTATCATATTCCTTCAGGATTCCGGCTCGCGGTTTACCCTTTAGATATCAACTGTGCCAGCTTAATGCAAGAGCAAAATCGAAACCCAGCCCCCCTAAATGATCATTGCTTATATTTTTCATTTTTTTGGAAACAAATAAATATAGTCTGGTGAAAGTGATTTTACATTTGAGGTGGTATAAATGGATAGGACAACTCGTGGGCTACTAGCTGGAATAACTGCCGGTGTTGCTATGAATACTTGGAATCTTTTTGACTATTATTTTCTCCATTTAACAGAAATCAGGTTCTTAGATTGGTTAGCAGTTTTAATAACATGGACTAAACCGGCAAACACGTTTCAAACCGTTATCGCCCTAGTATTACAGACTGTAATATGGGATGGATTTCTGGGTATCCTTTTTGCCCACCTAGTTGTTTTGGTTACTTCGGAAGGTATTGTGTATAAATCAACTTTATACAGTGCCCTGCTTTGGTTTACTTTTAAAGTAATCGTGAATCTTTACCGTGTTCCATTTTTATCCGGTCCCGGTGAGCAACCTCATTTTGGTCGTTTGTCTAATTTGCTGGCAATAATTATATGGGGAATTATAATGGGAATTATGCTGAAAAAACTAAATAAAAAAACCGAAGCTTGATATCTACACTTCCACCGGCCTTTATTTTACCCTTCTTTCGGAAGAATAGATTATCGTGTTTTCCTGGCATTGCCGGCTAAGCTCACCTTTTTCTACCAGATATTTGAGATGGGCAGCTGCCTCACCCAAGGCAAACCATTTTTGCGGTGTGGGAAACTGCTCCCAAGACGGGTAACTTAAGCTCCACTTCATCTCGGCAGCTACCTGACAGGCATTTTTAGGGCCATCTTCAACTATTTTCATGACCTCGTCCAGCCTGTCACGGTGGTGGATTTTTAATTCATCGATCCTCTCCCGGCAGTTTTCTATCAGATTACGATGCCCCGGTAATGTCAGAATTATATCTAATTGATATATTTTCTCCAGGCTACGCAGGTATGATTTCAGGGGATTTTCTTTTTCAGACCAAAGTGAGATATTGGGCGTGATATTGGACAGAATATGGTCTCCGGATATTAAAATTTTTTTCCCGGGGTCATACAGACAGATATGCCCGCGGGTATGCCCCGGAGTTTCCACACAGTAAAATCTATACCCGGCAATTTCTATGAGGTCCTTCTCTTGGACATAAGTAAAATTGTTGTAACCAACCGCACAATATTTATAGCCGGGATGCTTGGTTATTACATTATGTAATTCACCGGCAGGAAAACCATTCAACCTTGCAAAAGCAGACATCTCTTCCCAGTGCGGTCCATTTTGCCCCCTGCCGATGATTAGCCCGTCAGCTTTACTACAGTAAACGGCAGCCGACTTACCGGCCAGTTTCCCGATAAGTCCGGAATGGTCTGCATGAAGGTGCGTAATAAAAAAATCCGTCCTGCTGAGATTAATGCCCAGTTCATGAAGTCCCGCCGTCAGAGCATTCTCGCACTCTTCCCTGTTAAAACCCGTATCAATAATCAAATTGCGGTCCGGTCCCTTGATTATATAGCTATTCAGAGACTTTAACGGATTTTGGGGCAGCGGAACATCTATTTTGTACAGGTTTGGACTTATTTCCCGGATCATTTGCGACAACTCCTCTTAATATTTCATTTTATTCTGCCACGATAGCTTTTTAGTTATTTTACCCTCAAGGTCAGAAAGTCTATTGAAAACCATACCTGAAAATTTGCTCCCTTATTACCGGCGAGCCAAAGACAAAATAAAGCAGCACTAATAATACAAAACATCCACTAAGCAGACCAAACCAGGCAAAATAATTATTTTCCTTTTTAAGCAAAGGGAACAAGACTATTAAGAATACGCCAAAGCAAAAGGTAAGCAAAATACTTAGTCTGGCAATTAAATACTCCCACATAATATCCTCCTGTAGATAATTTCTTATATTTTTCCTCTAGTATTCAATGAGAAAAATCCGTCTCCTCCGCTACCTCTCTTTTATCATATTTTTAAGGTTTTGCTGTTTCTTAACGACTATTCTTTATCGTCAGTTACCCTACCATCCCCTGTTACCGGAATAATCTCCCCTAAATATGTGGGTTGAGGCTTTAGTATTTTAGCGGTAAAAAAATCTTTATTTCTGGCCAGTATTTCCCTGAGTTCACTTTTAAGCATTACATTATGGTAAATATGCTTGTCCGCAGCTACCCCAGAAGCTTCTAACCCTAATTCCCCGGCGATAAACAAAGCCCTCATGAGATGATAGCGCTGGGTTACAATGATTACTTTCTCCACCCGGAAGATATCCCTGGCCCTGTACAGACTTTCATATGTACTGAAACCGGCATGATCCATGAAAATATCCTTAGCAGGTACGTCTTTTTCCACCAGGAAGCTTTTCATAGCATTCACTTCATCATATTCTTTGCTGCCATGGTCCCCACTGACAATAATTTTCGGGGCTTTGTCCTTTGCATACAATTCACAGCCCGTCGTTAATCTGTCATTTAGCATTAATGAGACATCGCCATTAGGGTAGACACGGGCTCCCAATATTAGAATAGCATCGGCTTCAGGAACACCATCAGCCTCATTTATATACTTTAGCCCTTTTTGCTGCACATAGTAATTAACAGACAGCAAAGTCCCGGCAAATATCATAAGCAAGGTTAACAAGATAAAAATTTTGTTTTTCTTCTTTTTAAGCATGATTGCCTTCCCGGTAGCCACATATATCCTCCTTACACATTGACTGGTGCACTTACTCTGTGATACATATCCCTTTTTCACTGGGATTCAGATTATACCAAAACACGACGCGCCCGTCGGCCAGAACGCCGAGAAGATGAGCTTCCGCTGCCTTGACGGTGATAATTTTAGGCTCGGCCTGCATTGTATTCAGGTTCAGGCGGTTAATATAGTGTTCATTTTCTGCATTGTCGGTTTGATCCTGTCTGGAAGTGATAAAGACGGCATAGTTTGATCCGACGTAAAGCTGATCCGGCATGACAATATACCCCGTATCCCCTTTATCTTCGAGAGGAATTTCCTGAACTTCCCCGTTTTGAAAGTTCAGATAAAGTGTTTTATAATCTCCGTCCTGCTTTTGCTCATCACGGATATAGTTATTAATTTCCATCAAACCGGTATCATATCTGATGAGGCCGGTAGAGGAGCACTCCGAACCAATAGCGTAATACTTTTGTGTCCGGCTCCTGAAATCATATAATGTATATCCCCTGGCGCTTTCATAGCCTGTCATGGTGGTGACCACTTTTTGTTCATCAGCCACAAACCGGGGAGCCCAGTGAAAGGAATTGTCCACCAGTTCGCTGCCGGCAATCGGTACGGTTCCAGAAAGCAGATTGTCACTGCCGTCGGTAATATTATACAGCTTTAGGCCGGTTTCATCGGCATAAACATATTTTGTCCTGTCCTGTGATACATCATAACCGCCGAAAAATATTACCGGATTATTCTTTTCATTGTCGAGAGGTTCCCGTTTTATCTTGTCCCAGATAACCCTGGGCAGCGGAATAACCTCTGTCTGCTCCAGCATTTTATCGGCAAACAGGGTCTTGTCACGCCTACGAATGATAATGCTTTCTCCTTTCAGGCTTACATCCTTCGGCTCTAAATGTCCGTTTATCTCCAGGCGTTTTTCCACGTCCAGGGCAGCAGGATTAAGCAGCAGCAGAGCAGCGTTTTTTGCCTTATCATAGGGAGTATAGGCCAAAATCATTCTGCCCTCCGTCTCGCCAAGCAGGGAAAGGGCGTCAAGGTCGCCGTCAAAACCTGCAATCCTGTCAAAACGCTGATATTCACCTGATATAGCGACCAGGTGATTATTGATATATTCCCGTTTGCCGCTTACAAAATAAAGACTTCCGCCTTCGCGCTGTTTTAGTATGTAAGTGTCCCGATACCTAATGCGGTCAGATACTTGGGAGTCTGGCTGCGCCAGTACGACTATAATCGTGCCGTCGCTGTTCCGCATCGCTTTTTCCAGCCGTTTGCCCCGCAAAGAACCCTTGTAGGAAGGCCGCGGCTGCTGCCTTTTGCCGCCGGGGCTGAAAAGAAAGGCCTTCTTTTGCGGGTCATAGCTGTGCTCATCAATTTGGGATACATCAAGATGATCTAAATTAAAATAGCGTTCGGCATATTGCAGGGCCGTCTCCAGCGGAAAAAGCCGCAGGTAGCCGTGCTCGTTTTCCGGCTCCAGATTTTCCGCATCATGTTCATTGATGTATTTGTACCAGCAGAATCTGGCCACATATAACGGTTCTATTTCCTTGGCAGTACTGAAACTGCGGGAAATTCCCACCAAGTTGGAGGAGTCAAACAGGTATTCCTGCCACAGCTTTTCCAGTTCAACCGGGTCGGTAATCTCCCCGTATTCCAGCTTTGTCTTCTCCGGTTTACTCTTCGCATCCGTCTTATTTGCCTCCTGCCCGGTGCTTTCGGAAGATTGTCCGGGTGGGGGTGGATCTGGCCTGCTGTTGCTGCAGCCTGCGCCAAATACTGCCAAAGTCAGCAGCAGAACAGCCGGGAGAAGGATTACAAATTTTTTGCGCGTCATCAATAAAACACCTGCCTGTTTCTTGTATAAGAAATAAGTTCTGTTGCCGTAACCTTTTTTATCCCGCCCCGGGAGGAGATCCCGTCTGATGCAAGCCGGTACTACAAGGCAGTTTTTCAGGCGTAAAGGCGTTTGTTCCCACTGTAGCGGTCCAACCGGTAACGGCAGATTTTCCGAATAATATGGCTATTTAGGCCGGTCAAAAGCATGCACCTTTTGCCAGTGCCTGCCACCATCGGAAGTTGTATACATGACCGACGGTTCGGCATAATCGGTGCATATCCACCAGCCGCAGGCGGCATCGGCAATGGCTAACAATTGTTGCCCGTGCCCTTCAAATTCAGCCTCACCGTTAGTCCAGGTTTTGCCGCCGTCTATTGTCCAGCCTATGGTATTGGGCTTGTCACAAGGCTGACACTGCCCGCCCATGAAGGCCACTTTGGTATTGACCACATACAAAGGACCAGGACTAGCACCTGCGTTGGCCGGCCCTGCGTTATAATCCAACGGAAAACCCGGGGCGGGTCCGGCACCCGCAGGCGGCGGGCCGGATCCCGAAGCATTTCATAACCGCAATACCGTAGATCCTCTGCACAAATGACCGGCCCTGCACTTAATAAACAGGTAAATTTTTCCCATTAACATTCACAGGAGCAGACATTCGTACAAATGGGTCTACAGTATCTCCCGGTTTAGGTAAATGTATGATTACTATCCGGTACCTGCCTGTAAAAATCAGGCAATCATCATCCCTGTACCGGAAATCCAGATCTTGCAGCAGTTCAGGATTTCTTACCGTGACGTTTCGGCCTTCGTCAAGAATCAAGAGCCCGTCGGGCAGGACCAGATGGATTTGTTCATCGTACACAAAATAACGCAAAACCTTTTTATCCAGAGTTAAGTCCTGCCGGCCGACGATACCTTCCTTGTTAATCGTCAGCACCCGGATGGTGTACGAATCGGCAGAGTTTTCTTTTTGGTAGATAAAAATCCCTTGCCCCCCGCTCTCGCAATATTCATGGGTCACGTGGGTGAAGCCGTTAAAATCCTCGCTACTGAGCTCATAGGTTAGCTCGCAATATTCATGGGTCACGTGGGTGAAGCCCTGAAGCAAAGCAGATTCCGGGGCAGTGATTGTGCCTTTTTGAAAAGGAACGCATGTAATCTCCTCACCAAAGAACCAAACCCTTTTCTGCCCGTCCACATACAGGTTCTCGGTCTGTCTGAGCGAAATCCCGCCGCCCAGATAAGGATTCATATTCAGGGCCGACGTCAGATCATCGGAATAGTACGCAATACCCGCAGGGCCCAAAAACCATTTTCCTCCTTCGTCATCAATAAAAAGGTTTTCCACCGGATACATCAGGACCGGTAATCCTTTAGTAAAAACCATTTTCTTCCCCTGATGCCGGTGAATAATACGGAGGTCCTGCACATACCATTCGGACCCGTCCCGGTCCAAACGGGTCGGAGTTACGCCGTATTTAAAATCAAGCCCCTCAAGCCTTTGATTTTCCCGGTCAAAGGCAGTTACCGCTTCTGCCAGACGATAACTTTTTCCGGAGGTCAGATTTTTGATTTCCTGGCCGTCTGTGCTGAGAGCATAAATGAAACCTTGTTGGTCAAGATAAATACTTTTGCAGTCCTTAATATTCTCCGGGCGGCGTGTTATGCTATAATCAAGACCAACGGAATAAATCCCGCCTCCTGATTCCCGGTATTTGTCCTGATCCGGTAAAATATAGGAACTGACAGTACGGGTTATCGCCCGGACAAGCAGGCTGTCTTTTTCCCGGCCCAAAACCTCAATATCGTTTTTTTGCAGAGCTGCGTTAAGAGAAAAGACCTTTAAATCACTGCCGACCAGGAAAAGAGAATTTTCCCGGCGGCTTTTCCCTGCTTTCAACCAGCCTGCCAGTCCCCAAGAACCGTCAGTGTTTTCCCAGACCGATGTCAGCCGGAAGTCTGAAGCAAGGCCAATCCGCCGCACTGTGGAACCCGAGAGCCAAAAAGTATCGCTGTGGCTGGGGGTATAAGGAGCCGGAACAGAGCCATCCACAATAGTAATAACCTGGAGAATTATACCGCCTTTGTCCAGGTTATATTCGTATGCGTAAAAGGAGATATCCGAACGGGAATAAGCAGAATTTTCCTTGTAAAAGCCGTCGTTTTCCTCAATGTATTTGGTCATATCCATTACCGGAACATCCCGGTAATAAAGGGTATGGTCTTTAATCCGCAGGAGCTTTTGATCAACCTCGGCTAATTGTTTGTCTTTTACGTTTTCGGGATCGCATTCTTCCCCTGATTTAAGCAGCTCCGGAACACTGTTTAGCTCTTTCTTTATTTTAGCCGGGGAACCGTTTAATCTTATGTATAAACACGCTTCATCTTCCCCGGTGATTTCCTCCGCCTGCTGCCGCTCCAAAACCTCCCACTTCAGGTACTGATCATCAATAATAACCGCGGCCTGTAAAACCCCGGGGCAAAGCAGCAGGATAACGATTGTCGCCAATATAATTTTAAAGATTGTCTTCATGAGAAAAACCTCGCTTTTTATTAGCCTATCCTGTCCCCGCCGGATAGGACATTATATGTATGAAGGTTGTAAACCACCGGCTTGGAACTCTGCTTATTTGCACTCAGCTTCTCCAACTTTATCTACTGTCAGCCCTTATGAACTTTTCAGAAATATCCTAAGTATGCAGCAGCAGGTATTCCCAGCATTCTTCTTTATTTCTTCTCCTAGATTGCTCTTTCACTTAAAAAAGGCTGGTACATCATAATCGCATGATTTTCCGTAATGTATTCATCAGCAATAAGTTTATGGTTAAGATTGGCGATTCTACGATGCAGGACATTGTGACGTACATATCCGCCCCAGTCCTCCTGCGTAATCCAGTGGCTCTTTTCATAAACTTCATATATTTGCGGAGGTTGATTTACTGTGCGCCATTCACCCACCAAATGTTCTCCGGTTAGATATACATAGAGTTGATAGGGTTTATCCGTTGCATTGTATATCTGTAAATCCAAATAATTATAGAAACAGGTTGCACCGCTACCAAAAGGCTGGGTACGGTTCACATCGGGAAAAACATCAAAACTATGCCGCCACCGTTCTGTCACCGTTAAGGGGGTATGAAGGGTCATCCAGTAAAGCAAATTAGACAGCTGGCAAAGTCCTCCGCCTACACCGGGCCGGAACCCCCCGTAGAAAAGCACCATTCCCTCTTTATACCCCTTTCTGCCTGTGGGTTTACCGATTAAGCGCCAGTAAGAGAAAGTTTCACCAGGATTTATTACTATTCCGTTTATGCTTCCTGCCGCTATACTCAGGTTATTTATCTTATTATACTGCAGCCACATATCTACATCTTTCAGTTGTCTGATCAACGGGGTTTGATGCTGAAAAGCTACCCATGGCAAAAGATTAATTTGTTTACTCCGGGCAAAGCTGTTACCACTAAAACACCATTCTTTATAGCGTTTCAGGGTGTAATATTTCCTGCCCAGAAATAATCTCAGGACAGATCTTTTCCGTGGTTTTAGCATTTTTTCACCTCCCGGTTAACACCATTTTGCCGTAATAACGAATTCTCTCGTATACCGGCCTGTGCAACTTCTGCCTTGCATACTTCGATAAGCTGCCCCATCTCACAAGAACTTCACTATACCATACTAAGCTGTTTAAACTGCCGCCTTCGTTTCAAAAGCAACTAATACTCCCACATTTCTCAACCAGGAGAGTCCGCTACTTGTTATTTTGTGTGCACGGTATTCTTCTATCCGTGGCTATCCGAAAAGGGTTCCCAATTATTGGACGTTAACAATTATTAATTTGTTCCGGCTCTCTAGTTTTCACTTCAATCTGCAGCAGGAGCCGGAGCAATATTTTTTTATGGTCCGCGGAAATATATCAGAGTTTAAATAAATTTTACACAATATCAGGAAGACAGATGGGTTGAGGACATTTTAGCGCCGGGCCGCAGACGGGTTTTAAAGTTAGCTTCGCATTTGCAAAACAGATAGTATACCGCTATGGCTAAGGCTATTCCTCCCAAAATATCTAAAACCGAATGCTGTTTGACAAATACCGTCGAGATACTGGCCATAACCATTATCACAAAGGAACCGGCTAAGATACCATACTTTTTATGTTCTTGTAAGTAGTTTTTCGAGGTGATAAATACTATGATGGAGTCATAGACGTGCAGACTGGGAAAGACATTGGTAGGCGTATCTATACTGTAAAGGTGCCTGATCATGTTTGACAAAATGTCCTTTCCTATTATAACAGGCCGGAGATCTTGTCCGTTAGGAAATAACAAATAGAAAAAGTAACTTATCATATGCCCCGCATAAAGTAATACACAAAGGGCAACAAAATCTTTTTTGCTTTTCAGACCAAGAAATAAAAAGCCGGCAGCAAGATAAATATACCAAAGCTCATAGGGAATGATAAACCATTTTATCAAAGGAATACCGTCATCGAATACACAATGCATTTTATATTTAGCTACAACCGTCTTTTCACAGTAGAAAAAAAACAGTAATAGCACCGGCCATACTGCAAGCAAAAGAAAGTGTTTGTATTCTTTAATCTTTTCAAAATAATTTAACATTTTCTTTTCTCCAACTTAGCAAATAAAAAATTTCCCTATTTAAGAAATTCCTTATAGAAAAACTTTTACTCAAATTATATGCTTTTTATGATAAAACATCAATTGACATGTACTGTGTGTTACGGAGGGGCTACTCCTGAAATATTTAAGGCGAAAGGCCAAATCTGGTCACAGAAGCGTTAACCAGTACCTTGACCGGAATGTCCGGATAAACCTTCTCCCAATCCAGCTTATTAAATTCCCGGGGGGCATGTCGTCTTAAAACTTGCCCCAAGCCCAGATAATCCACCCCTAATTCTTGTTGGGATTTATGCACTGCCCTTTGTATCTGACCTGTTATTTCCTGGGAAAAAATTTTTTCCATTTCATTAATTTCCCGGGGCTTCTTGAGATCGTAATCGGTTTCCTGTTCATCGATCATCATCCCGTCTGTTTTCAACCGGATCACAAATTCCAGACGGCCTTCACTGTTCCAGGTAGGTTTCACACTTACCTTGCTATGGTCGATCCGGTAAGCATAGGCACCATCGCCGCTGGTGACCAGTACGGTAGTGTTGGCGTTTCCTACAATCCAGTTAACGGCCCGGGTTTCCTCCCCGTCTAACCAGCCTATCAACTTCCATTTATCAAAAACAGCGCTGCCGTTATGGATTAGTTTTTCACCCGACCGGGAAACAGTTACCATACCACCCAGCCCTTTCCCTCCGGTAGACCTGAGGTTGCCGATCAGATCAATTAAGGGATTAGTTCTAATCATAGCATGCCGTTCTTCCATCATAGTCATAGTTATAAGTTCACCGGCCATATATTTTTCCACCGCAGGTTTTGCTTTTAATACTTCCAAAGCTTCCCTGCCTTTAACAAATATCAGACGCAGGCGCAGGGCTTTCTCCGGGTGTTTCTGGATAAACTCAATGGTGTGCCGGAAATTCTCCCTGGCCAATCTTTCTCCGATCAACATTACCCGCAGATGACCCAGAGATAGCAGCCGGGGAACTCTGCCCTGGATTTCCTCCAGAGCTAAAGCAATACTATCGGCTTCTACTGTTTCCACTATGGTAGCATCATCTTCTGCATCCTGTGTCAGCAGCTTTACGGGTTTAACTATTTCCAGGGAGACTTTAAACTTTTTAGGACCAGCGCCTTGATCCACACCAATGGCCGTTACAAAGGCCCGGTTGCTGATATCCATAGTATCCCAGCAGCCCGTGGTTGAAAAGACCGCAAGCAAGAACGTAAGAAAGAAAAAAAGCATGCGTTTCATACACCTGTCCCCCTTTTTTTCCTTATAATTGCCACGATAAAAGTAAAAGCAGGGATCAAATAAACAAATCCTAGCGTAGCCAGAGTTATTCCCCGGCGAATCTGTGTAGTCCAGGCACTGTTTGGAATCAGATACGTGATTATAAATAGGATGGCTGCCCAGGAATAGATAACAGTTTTTTTGGCGTTAATGCCTAAAACCTGCATCACCTCGTAGGCCAATAGATAGAGGAAAAGAGACCAGGTTGTAAAAATTCCCAAAAGCCAGGGCATGGTAAGCCACAATTCATACCTTTCCACGGGAAAGCCCGGCATTTCAATTACTGTGATGGTATCTATCCCGGGATAGGCCGATTCCTTGATATTCTCCACACCCAGAACACCAATAGCCCCGATTGTCTGGACTATATTAAGAAGAAAGACAATGCTAACAGCTACCAGAGCAGGTTTTAAGACACTTCGCGGTTCTTTCATAAAAGGGGAGAAAAAAAGAATTATCCCCATTAGTCCCTGGATACTTCCAAGATAATAAGCAGTGCCTTTAAGGACCGGTATCATACCCTTTTCCAGAATAGGTAAAAAATGCACCCACTCTATTTTAAAAATAGTCAGCAGGAATACGCTCAGCAGGGGGATTAACAAAAATGGCAGCATCAGCTGAAAAAAGCGGGCTAAAACCGCAAAGCCATAAGAAACAAGCAGAGCCGCGGCTAAAATAATGAGCAGCTTGGGTATGAATACCGGTGTTTCATAGAGGAAAAAAGTCTTATTAATCCAGCTAAACTCCTGCAGCAGCATTACCAGGAACACGATCCAGAATAAAAAGTACCCCAGGGTTATGGGCCAGGAAAGGACTTTACCCCAGACCCTTTTGTGATACTGAAAGAAATTTTCCCGGGGAAAACGGGCTGCCAGAGTTATTAGCATCCAGGTTGTCAAGAGAGTAATTCCCCCCCCCAGCAGAACAGAAATCCAAGCATCCTGCCCCGTAACCTGGACAATTGTCCTGGGGACAATAAAGACCTCAAACTCAATTATGCCGACGATTAAGACCGTAGCGATAAGCCTGGGATCTAATTCTTCTTTAACCATATTTTTCGCCGGCTTCTCCATTATATTTCCTCCTTTCACTGCCTACTTTTCGGGAACAGGCTTGTATGTCTCATCCCGCTGCATCTTGATTGTATTCTCCCGTAATATGGTATGTCCCCAGCCACTCCCTTCCAGAGGGGACAAGGGGCTCATATAAGGTAGACCGAAAGACTTTAAAGCCGCTAAATGGATAAAAATATAGATAAAAGCCATCGCAAAACCAAATAGCCCCAGAACGGTGGCCATAACCATGGTAAAGAACTGGATAAGGCGTACCGACCGGCGCAAATCACTGTTAGGAATGCCATAAGAAGAAATCAGCGTCAGGGTAGCAATCATGGTAATGGGGATACTGATAATTCTGGCAGCAATACCGGCCCCGATCAATGTTATTCCTGCAAACAGGGCAATAGTGGAACTTAACTGGGTTGGCAGCCGCACCATCATCATCCTCACCGCCTCCGCTACTCCCATGAGCAGAAAAGCTTCGAAATAAACAGGAAAAGGTGTGGCCTCTCTACTCCCTGCGATCAGAAAGGCAAGTTTAGTCGGGATCATTTCCGGGTTGAACGAGGTCAAAGCAATATAAAATCCCGGCAGGGAAGCTGCCAGGATAAACATGATGTACCTGGCGATCCGGAAAAAACTACTGGCAATAAACCAGCGGCTGTAGGCATCATCCGGGGTATCCATCTGGTCGAAAAAGGTAGCCGGCACCAGCAATACATCCGGACTGTTTTCAACGAGAACAGCGATTCTGCCCTGAAATAATGCTGATTCGGCTATATCCGGGCGCTGGGTAATTTCTACCTGGGGAAAAGGACTGAGGCCGGAGTCCTCAATATTCCGTTCAATGTAGCTGCTGTCAAGAATCGTTTCAGCTTGGATTCCGCCGATTCTTGCTTTTACTTCTTTTAATACTTCCTGCTCTGCCACGTCATGCAAATAAGCAATCACAACCTTTTTAGGAGCACCGCTACCCACCAAAAACTGTTCCATTTTAAAGCTGGAGCCCCTAAGTCTTAAGCTCAGCCGGTTCAAATTATAAGTAAGATTACCGGAAAAACGCTCTTTGGGTCCCCTGACTATTTGCTGAATCTCGGCAGGTGTTGTTTCTACTACAGATACCGGCAAATTCACTTCTTCCAGAGACAGTTCCCGGAATTCTTGCTGCAGCCCGTCTTTATTTTGCTTCCTGCAGGAATGTATTTTCTTCGGTCTAATCATTACCACGACACCTGCCATTCTTACCTTGGGTACAATCTTTATCATGTGTTAATCCAAACTTTAATATGTAATTTTATTTTCTTGTAATTGGCAGGCTTCAGAAAAAAAGCGCCAATTTCAAAAAAATAAGCATGGACTGGTCGTCCATGCCGGTAAATTGTCCCGGGGTCTCCTAAACCCCCATTATTTAATGCGCTTAATGATAAATTCTTCGTGCTGACCAAGCTTCTCCTCAATGCGGTTTAATTGGGCAGAATGTATTTGCTGTCCTTCAAACAATGCAGCTATTTTCGGTTCAATCTCATTTTCGAGCTTTAAATTAATTTTCTTGATTTCACCTTTAATTCCGTTGATTTCACCTTTAATTCCGTTGATTTCACCTTTAATTCCGTTGATTTCGCCTTTAACTCCGTTGATTTCACCTTTAACTCCGTTGATTTCACCTTTAATTTCGGTAATTTCCTGGGTCAGTCTCGCCATATGCTCCAGCACTAAATTTTGAAATTTCTCATTTTCCATACAACCCATCCCAACATAAATACGAAAATATTAATTTATTATTTCGCCGGGACAAGCCCGCTTCCCTTTAAAAAATAATATTATCTACTGAGTAAATATTTGTTAGAACATTTTCTTTAAAAAGAATCATCCAATTGTCCGGGATAGGTTAAGATCATTCTTACAACCTTAGACTCAGGTCTGATATCCCGGGGAAATTGCCCTTCCGGCAGGTCAAAAACGAAGAACAAAGCAGCGGCTCCTTCTACCTTAAAAATACCGAAAAGTTTACCGCCATGAATACTCTCCGGTTCGATATATTTAGGCCTATAGGCCGCAAAAACCTGCTCCGCCCTGTCTCCGACTTTTATCCCTAAATTCGTAGCCGCCTGAGGCGAGGTGGCTGTGATTTCCAATACTTTGCCTGATTCCGCACCAATAAAGACGACAAAGCCCTCATCATAAGCCCATCTGAAAACTTGTTCCGGGAAATGTCCTATCTCTTCTCCGGGAGGAGTTTCTTCGTAATCGGTTCCTAAAGCTGCTCTAACTTGATCCTTAGTGTCGCCTAAGTGTACCCCCGCAATATCAGGTCTGATATTTTGGGTAGTCTGCTTGGTTTCCTTACCGTCATGAATTTCCGTATAGCCGATATTCCCTTCTTCATCCCAAAATTCAACCTGATATAAATAGTTTTTTGCTTTCCAGATATATTCGCTTTGCTTAGCGCCCAGGGTATAAACTTCTAATGATCCCCAGCTCTCTCCATAATCATGCTGTTCGGCAGAAAAAGCCAGGGTCAGACTGTCCGGACTCCAGACCGGTAAAGAAGTACTTTTTATTTTATATTCCTCTTCAACTAGTGTATCGGCCCTGACAATACTACTTACACTCCCATCTTCCAGCTTTTCACTGATTAAAAAGTATTGACTGTCCGGCGACCAGTTAAAACTGTGGGTAGTACGGGAAACCTCTCTTATTAACCTCGTTTTTTCTTCGCCGGCCTTCCAAAGATAGGCTTTCTTTAAACCCTCCTGCTCAGCTTTATCTTCTTTAATATAGACGACTCCCGTACCATCAGGAGACCAGGTTATTGCAAAGACTTCTTCCTCAGTTGCTAAAAACTTTTGGATATCTTCTTTCGTATAATCGAATCCTGGTCTGTTCTCTTTTTGTTCAAGGGCAGCAGTACAACCTGCTAAAGTAATTAAGAATATGATTAATACTGCTCCTTTACATAGTCTTGTAGGCATCCTTTATCACTCCTCTTAGTTTACCAGCAATAATACCTTTACTTAGCAGCGTTGATTTCCTCATGCGGCTGCAGCGGATTGCCGGCCAATATATCTTCCACCTCTTCAAATCCTGCCGGGAATGCAAAATTATACCGTGCAGGGAGCGCAAAAACAAATTGACTGTTCCGCCCCAGTTCCTTGGGTCCGATAGGTGCTGCGCCAAGACTAATTTTTTCTTGGCGCACTAAATCCCATTGCGGCAGGGTAAATACCATAATAGGAATATCCTGACGCTGGTTTTCAGGAGTCCACTGAGGATGTCTGATACTGATTAACGGACCGGTTTCCACAAGTTCACCATTTTGCGGTCCTTCTAAAGCGCGCCCCTCCCATTTAGCTGTGATAATTTCATAGCCCTGCCAACTCTCAGGTAAGGGAAAATTAAAGCCGTATTGGGTATTTTGATAGACAACGGCGCCGTCTTCTTCATAAGAACCCAGGGCAACGCTATCAATAAGCCAGTTTTCTGCAATTTTTCTTACGACAATAGTAATCGGACGCTTGGCCGCTACCCCGCCGTCACCCTTCTCCGCACTTGTGATTTCTATGATTTCCCCTGTAATTTTATAAGTGGATTCTGCCGACTTTTCCGTGGTTAAAATTTCTATATGATCCGGCCACGGACTGGAAACCATCCGCCCCGGGGCATTTAGAGGGTCTCTTTGCCACGAGGCAAGAAGTTCGGCAGAAACGAAATTGCCGTAGTTGTCTTGCATACTCTTTTCCACAACATCATTGGGTCCTTGCAAGGAAACTGCTTGGAGTTTTTTACCGAAATCCTTGACCAAGTTTTTGACCGCTGCCTCTTCACTTTCAGCGGTTTGCTGTGCTTCCTCCGGGGATTGTCCTGTTTTTTCCGGCTTATTATCCTGTCCATTTAGACAACCTAACAGAGAAATACTTAAAAATAAAGTAAGTGCGTATACTAATAATTTTTTCATGTTGTTACCCCCTGTAGAATTTTTCTTAATCTTAGACGTAACTGATCTTTTTTTGGTTCCACGCCACCGGAAAATTCCCCTCATTCTCTATGCACTGCCATCATTAGTCTGACCAAAAATAAAAGGAGCATACCCCGCTTCACTGCGGAGTCAGCCCCTGTTTTCTTTAATTATCCGTACTGAATTTTTTGGTATTTTTTACCACAGGCAGGTACAGCTGGACTACCAATGACTTCAATTCAGAGCAGATATCCGACGAAATATTCTTATAGCCGTATCTGGATTCCAGATAACATTCCGTTATCCTTTTAAAATGATCAGCAAATCCCGGGAAAATCCTCGCTAAACGCAAATAATATTCCCATGGTGTCTCAAAATCTTCCCGGGGCTGATGCCTGTATTTACCCCATTTTAGCAGTGCTTGATAAGCTTTTTTTACTGTAAATTTCCGCGGCAGCAAAAATACAAATATAATATTGAAGATTAAGATACTTCTTTTTAGAACCATAGTTAACATCCGCAAAAGTAAAATCCACCATGCCGTACTTAAGTCTCCAGTGTTTGGGGGGGACACGGAAAAAAGTTTAGACAATATTTTTTGCACCAGGAAGAAAACAATTATCCCTAACCCGATTAAAGCAAGGCCTGCTAAAAGCCAGCTAAAGATTTTTGTAAACAGGTATCCTCCCGGCAGTGTTTGGTCTAAATTTGCATCGGCAAAGCTGTTGTTATTATTCCCAGTATTCACTACGGCCTGGGGGATCATATGCGTTCTGGTTAATAAAAAAACCATAATTGCTGCAAAAATATCTCTTAACAGGATTACCACGGGTTTAAATATTTCAAAAATCAACTGAAAAAAATGATTAAAAAAGGGTTTGTAATTATTCATAACTGCCAATACCGGCACGACTACCAGAGCCGGTATAATCCCTAACCAAAAAGTGTTGCTTCCTCTGGAACTTGTCAGAGCAAGGCTTCCTAAATTAGCCAGCAGGACGCCGGCAAAGCAATAATAAATCGGCAGGGAAGGCACCGCTAAGAATTCTAAAGCTAATAGAACACAAAACATTATGGCCATACTAAGTTCAAATCTGCTTGCCGCCGCTGAATAGCTTAGTTCTTTCCGGGATATCAGGAAGGCCCTTAACCAGGTCCAGAGGATAAAGAGTAATAAGAATACATGCTGCACTGTCTCCAGGACATTTCCAGCGGCTATCCACGGAACCGGATGTAAAAGAGCCCGGGCCGGGTAGAAAAGAGCCTTTACGAAATAACTGTACACACCCATAAGCAATATTAAATTTATTATAACGACTGTTATGATCCGCCGTTCTTTTTGAGCCAGCAGATAATTTATAATGGTTACTCCGCCGGCTATAAAGTAGACTGCAGCTAAATTTATTATTGCTCCCGGCTGGGTCTTAGCAGTAAATGCCGCCAGATAATAAATGGGATATAGATAAGAGGCTTCAACAATAATAGACAAAATAGCACTAAATAAACTTCTTATCACAAAAACCCCCTCTTCAAATCCTGTAATGATATGTCCGTCCGGCCCATAATGTTCTTCCGCCCAACTCACTGCCAATTGAAATACAGGTAGCACCATATCCTGGTTTCATTATTTCTAGCTGCTGTAAATCCTCCAGAGGACCTGAAGGGATAAAAAATAACCTGGCTAATTTCTCTAAAGCCAGCAATAAATGATCCGTTCCACTCCCGCTGTTTATCACAACAGGACCGTCAAAGCCATGTTGTAGGCCATTTACCAGTATTCCAAAGGGAATATTATTGTCATCTGCCCAAACAAGTAAAGACGCAGCTACGGATAATGCCCTTTCAAAATCTGTTTCATGATCTGCATGATAAAAATATTCTACATCTATTATGATGTATATTTTAAAATCAGCTGAAGGTTCCAGTATCTTAGCCAGCAAACTATCCCTGTTACAACTGGACTTCCAGTGAATTAACCTGGCCGGCATCTCCGGGGTATAATCCCGTAAGCCTGTTATTCTAATGGGGTCAGGCAGCATCGGCCGGTTATCTCTTTTCTCACCGATTAAGTCGGCAGCCTTGATATTTAGGTGCTGAAAAGGGATAATTTGCGGATACACAATCAAACATTCGGAATCTTCCACAAGTCTTTCTTGATAGAACAGCCCTAAGCCGTCCCTGGAAATAAGCCGGAAACCAGGTATTTGATAAATCCCCCGTCTGAGGGCCTGAATTTCATAAGAAACCGCATATTTTTCATAAGATAACAAAGTTATGCTTTCCCCGCTGCTGTCTTCTCCATCTTTTCTGAAACAAATCCCGCCGGGCAAATTTTGCTGCCAGGTAATAATCACCGGCAGATATTTATTATTGGTAATCTTTACGCTCAGTTCTGTCTTTTCCCCGGGGAAAGTTCTCAGAGGGAAAAGGGTTTTTTCGGTAACTACATTTTTTAACCCCAGCTTACTCCACCAAAAGGCTCCCTCGACGGTAACCAAAAGCGCGATCAGGAGGGAACCCGGCAGCCACAATTTATTACGTAAGGTAATGACAAGTATGATGAATAAAGAAAACCGTACAAAACCAACGGCAAAAAGGGAAGTAAATGATGGAACAGCATTATTACTGTTCAAGACTTTTCTCTCCTTCTTCCAACGGTATAGGGACATCCATCATAAGCTCTTCCAATACATGATCCTCGGTGATCCCTTTTAAACGATAGTCCCTTTTCAAAACCAGGCGGTGGGCCAGCACCGGTTTGACAAGCCTTTTTATGTCATCCGGAATTACATAATCCCTGCCCCGGACCATCGCTAAGGCCTGGGCAGCCTTAAATAACGCTAAAGAAGCCCGGGGACTGGCCCCTAAAGAGACGGCCTCATGGCTGCGGGTTTTCCTGACAAGTTCAACAATATATTCCGAAATTGAGGGATGATTTTTTACCTGCCCCCTTAATTGCTGCCAGTCCAAAATTTCCCCTATACTGATTACAGGCTTAAGGTCCTTTAGAGGATCATTTTGGCCATGGGCATCTAAAATTTCCATCTCCTGTGCAAAAGAAGGATAACCCATCTTAATCTTCACCAGGAAACGGTCCAGTTGGGCTTCCGGCAAAGGAAATGTCCCTTCCATATCGATAGGATTCTGGGTAGCCAGTACGATAAAAGGCTTAGGCAAAACGATCGTCTGCCCGTCCACAGTAACCTGCCTTTCCTCCATTGCTTCCAGCAAACTGGATTGGGTCCGGGGCACTGCGCGGTTTATCTCATCCGCCAGGAGGATATTGGCGGAAACAGGGCCCTCACGAAAAACAAATTCATTTGTACGACGGTCAAAAACATAAAACCCCGTCACATCGGTAGGAGTTAAATCTGGGGTAAATTGGACCCGCTTAAACCGTAAATCTAAAGAAACGGCCGTTACTTTCGCCAGCAATGTTTTGCCCAGCCCGGGCACATCTTCTATCAAAATATGACCGTTAGCTAAAAACCCGACCATCAATAAATCAATGATGTCTTCATATCCTACTACTACTTTGGCAATATTTTGTTTTAATTTACTTAAAGAGTCTTTAATCATCTTCTACCTACTCTCTAAAAAAGATTCAGGAAATTTGTCGGAATTAATCCTTGTACTTAAATTATAGCTCTTTTCTAATAATTTTTTAAAGAAATTTTTCTAAGAACAAAACCCCCTGCACAGATACACTGCGTGAAAGCATTTTAAGAATTTTTCAGCAGCTTCCTGTAATTTTACGGATAAATATCCCTTAGTTTTGGGGACATACTAGTCTAAAGCCCTTGTTGTTTAAAAGCACGATTTCCCCGGTAATTAGACAATAATAACAAGTTTTAATACTAAGGAGTGAAAATATGGGCAGTAAGTTTGCAACTTTTGCCGGTGGCTGCTTCTGGTGCATGGTGCCGCCTTTCAAAGAAGTAAAGGGCGTAGTGAATATTGAGACCGGTTATACAGGGGGCAAGACAAAGAATCCTACCTACCAGGAAGTCTGTACGCAGAAGACCGGCCATTATGAAGCAATTCGGATTGAATACGACCCCCAAGCAGTTAAATATGAGGATTTATTAGAAATCTTCTGGCGGCAGATTGATCCTACCGATGAATACGGGCAGTTTGCGGATCAGGGACCTCAATATCACACTGCCATCTTTTTTCATGATGCTGAACAGGAAAAAACCGCCTTAGCTTCGAAGGAAGCCCTGGAAAAATCCGGAGTATTTACCGCACCCATTGTTACCAAGGTTTTAAGGGCCGGTGAATTTTACCCGGCAGAAGATTATCACCAGGATTATTATCTTAAGAATCCCCTGCACTATCAGCGGTATAAAACCGGCTCAGGACGGGCAGCTTTTCTCCACTCTACCTGGGAGCAAAAACCCGACCAAACTTATCTAAAAAAGACGCTAAATCCTTTGCAGTATCATGTGACTCAGGAAAACGGCACCGAGCCGCCTTTTAAGAATGAATACTGGGATAAAAAAGAAGCAGGAATTTACGTAGATATCATAACAGGCAAGCCGCTATTCAGTTCACTGGATAAATTCGATTCAGGCTGCGGCTGGCCCAGTTTCAGCAAACCTCTCGGTAAAGATACGGTAAAATATCAGGAAGATCCCAGTCATAATATGCACCGTACCGAGGTAAGGGCCGCCCGGTCCGATGCCCATTTAGGCCATGTATTTGACGACGGACCTAATCCCACCGGCTTAAGATACTGCATCAATTCGGCCGCTCTGCGCTTTGTGAAGAAAGCAGACCTGGAAAAGGCAGGTTATGGGGAATACCTGGCATTATTCACAGAACCCGGCGGCAGCAAGTAAATTTCAGCAATTAAAAATCCCCACCTGTTTAAAGCAAAAACAACCTTGCCAATACAGGGTTGTTTTCTATATCTCCACTTTCGTTATGTTTCGTAATATTTTTCCACAAACAGCTTAGTCCCACCCGTTACACAGGGTATTTTTCAATGCTGCGGGCAATGAATGTACCGATGAGTAACGACCAGACAGGGGAACTAATATTGTAAATCGTAATATTTGAGATGGCGATAATAAAAGCAAAAGCGACACTCATTTTCAGACCTGGCTGGGAAAAGCTGGTATGCAGGCTGTTGGAAAATACCCCCAAAAGAGCAAAGCCTAAAAATAACGCAATAAACTGCGGGGGTAGAGCCTGAATAAATGGAACCAGCTTCCACGCGAACAGACCGAACAGCAGAAGAATAGCCCCTGATATAACTGCAGCCATATATCTTTTATCCCGGGGACCGGCATCTTCATCAGAACAAATGGCCGACATCATCCCTGCTACATTTGCAGACTGTCCTCCGAAAAAGCTTGTTAGAATCGTAAAAATACCGCTTAAGCAAATCACCTTATTGACCGGCGGACGATAATCATTTTGTTCCAGGGCACCAATACCTACTGCTGCATCATTGCTTAAAATAAGCAATGCCAGAGGAATTGACACAGAAAAGATACTAAGCAGGTTAAATTCCGGAATTTGCATCCGGGGAAAAACAAAAGCTGAAGCAACTCCCGTAGTATTTAAGGTCTGGGTTATCAATAATAGTATGCCGCCAGTAGCTATTGCGGCAACCATAGGAGGTATCCGCTTGCTCCACCGGCTGAAAACAAAAAAAACAAGCAGAGATATCCCTCCGGCAAGGGGTAGATAAGTAAGAGAAGTTATAAAATTAACCATATATTTCGTAATCATTCCGGCCAGCATTGCCGCTAAAATTTGTTTTGGTACATACCCGATTAGTTTGGAGAAGGCCCCCAGATAGCCAATAATAAGCATTAATACACCGGAAATAATATAGGACCCGATTAGCTGCTGATAGGAAAACTGAGCAGTAACGGTGGCCAGAAAAGCAACGCCCGTAATAGAATGGGCACCGACAATGGGCATTCGATAATAAAGCGGCATCAGAATACCTAATATTCCACCAAAAACATAAATTGAAAACATCCACAAAATCGTCTGTGTTGTTGTAAAGTTACCATTAGCTGCCGCTTGTAAAATGAGAGCCGGCGGACCTACTACCGCTAATAGTCCCGATACAAAACCTGCCGCTATATTCCTTTGATTCAAGTCTTTCAAAGGGCATGTACTACCCCTTTGTCCCCAAAGCTCTCGATATATACCCATTTTTGATTCTCCTCTAAAAATATGAAACTTTTCCTAGTTTATTATTACCATTAGGCTATTGTTTGTAAAGCCCAAAATCTAATATTATTACTACAAGCCTTAAAAGAGAATACTAACTTAAATAGCTTATTATGAACATGACCAGAGGAATGGTAACGATACTAAAAATTGTCGTAATAAATACACATTCGGAAGAATAAACATCATCCGATCCAAATGCCCTGGCCAGCATAGCAATCGTTACCATAGAAGGCAGGGTAGCAATCAGCGTCAGAGTCATGATTGCTTCCGGAGTGAAAATCCCCCCTCCGAGGGACACCATTAAGAAATAGATCAACAACGGCGCAATGATCATTTTAACTAAAACAATAAGAAAAATCGTCTTCTTCTGCAAGGTATCCCGAAAATTTATGGCAACCAGCGTACCCCCGATATAAACCATTGAGAGATATTTGGTCGTATCACCAAGTCCTTTAATCGTATCAAACACGACTCCTTGCGGATTAATGCCCAGGATAATAAAAAGCAGGGCAACGCTTAAAGCGACAATGGTCGGATTCATGAGTTTTTTTAAATTGTGCATCACATTGACCTCTTTATCCGGAGAACTCAAATATGTACCCAGTGTCCACAGTAAAGTTTGGTCTGCAACAGTGAAAATAGAGACATACAACATACCTTTTTCCCCATATAAAGCTAATAATAAAGGAATTCCCATAAACCCAACATTACCGAAGGATGACTGGGCAACATGAATATCTGCAGTATTCCCCTGCAAACCGCCCAGGCGGGCAGTAAACTTACCCAGTAAAAATAAGGTTAATATTAAAGCAAAGGAACAAATTAGAAAAGGAAAGGCTTCCAGCAAGACCTTCCTGCTTCCGGCAGTAGGAACTAAAGTGATAATCAAGGCGGGTAGGGTAATATTAATCATAACCTTAGCCAAAGAATCTAAAACTACCGTTGTTAAAACCTTCGTCCTGGCTGCAATTGCACCTATGCCCAGCAGAACTGAAAAAACAACCATTTGCGTAATAATGACCTGTAACTGTCCATTCATTCATCATACCTCGTAAGAATAAAATTTGTTTTTCAAAAAAACACCTTAGGAATTTTCCTAAGGTTATATCTAATGCATTTATAAAAGGGGTGTATAAATGCAAATTTTATCAGAAAAGCAGTCTCAGTAATTCATTTGATACTATTATACAACAGTTTTAAATAATTTGGTCCTGTTTTAGAATTTTTAGAATTATTTTTTTTTTAATTTTAACACGCCTGCCGTTTGGGTTTACAGATAAGCAAATTTTAGCCGGCAGCAGAAACCACCTTTTAGACGGAATCATATTCTATAAAGAGAAATCCAGAGCATGAGAGCTCTGGACACAGCTGCTTAGCTAAAAATACGCTGCTTAAATATTGACCTCTATCTCTATCGATACCTTTCCAACAATACCTCCACCAATTGAAAATCCCCCATGGGGAAAATATGAATTCCCGGAACTAGTTTTTGCATTTCTGAAAAAAGTTCTTTGGCAATTTCTATACCGCCGGTTCTCCCCTTAAGCTGTAATTTATCAATGATATGATCGGGTACATGAACGCCCGGTACATTTTGATTCAGATAATTCGCAAGCCTTACGCTATTTAAAGGCATTAAACCGTAAATCATGGGGACCGGAGGATGGCTGAATACTTTCATAAATCTTTCCAATTGCTTAAGATCAAAAATGGGCTGAGTCTGAAAAAAATCCACCCCTGCTTCGATTCGGCAATTAATCTTTTCCAGTTCGTCTGCGATATTTTCGGCCGTAGGATTAGCAACCGCTCCTACCAAAAAATCCGTCTTTTCATCCAGCTTATTTGCCATCAAGTCCTGTCCGTTATTTAATGTCTTTACCATTTTAATGAGTCCCATGGAGTTTACGTCAAAAATTCCCGTGGCACCCGGGTGGTCACCATTGGCAGGGTCATCGCCGGTCAATGTTAAAATATTTTTTACTCCTAAGGCATAGGCACCTAACAGCTCCGATTGCAGTCCTAAAATATTCCTGTCCCGGCATGTCAGATGGAAAATTGTTTCAACCTTCAATTCATTTTGCACAAGATGGGCTAAAGCGATCGGACTCATTCTCATCTTAGCCATGGGACTGTCGGCAATATTTACCGCATCAACCAGATGTTTTAATACTTTCATCTTTTCATATACGCCCCAGGGATTGGACCCTTTGGGGGGTTCTACTTCAACAGTTACCACAAAACTTCTGTTTTTTAATTTATCTCTAAGTTGTCCGTTCATTTTGACCTCTCAATCTCCATAAATTATTTTATTTCATCAATATTGTATGGTGTTTCCTGATAGACAAAGTAATTAAGCCAATTAGAGAAAAGAATATTGGCATGGCTTCTCCACTTCACAACAGGTTCTTGCTCCGGGTCATTATCCTTAAAATAATTCACCGGTACTTGGATGTTCAACCCCTTAACAGCATCCCGCTCATATTCTTTTTTTAAAGTATAGGGATCATATTCAGAGTGACCGGTGACAAATATATTTCTTCCATCCCGGGTTGCTGCTATATACACCCCTGCATTTTCCGACTCAACCAAAACTTCAAGTTCCCGCACCTGTTCTAAATCTGCCCTTTTGATCTCCGTGTGCCGCGAATGAGGGGCATAAAAAATATCATCAAAGCCTCTTAAAAGCTTGGATTTTTTATTCATGACCTTATGAGAAAAAACTCCGAAAAGCTTTTCTTTTAAAGGGTATTTTTTTACGCCAAAATTATAATATAGTGAGGCCTGGGCTCCCCAGCAGATATATAAAGTTGAAAAAACATTGGTTTTAACAAAATCCAAAATAGTTGTTAGTTCCTCCCAATAGGCAACTTCTTCAAATTCAAGGTGTTCTATAGGCGCACCTGTTATAATCATTCCATCAAATTTCTGCTCATTAATCTGATCAAATGTTTTATAAAAAGTCGTTAAATGCTCTTCAGGAGTATTGGTAGATTTATATGATTTAGGATGTACTAAAGTCACCTCTACTTGCAGGGGCGTATTTCCAATCAATCTTAAAAGCTGGGTTTCCGTTTCGATTTTCGTAGGCATTAAGTTTAAAATAGCTATTTTTAATGGTCGAATATCTTGTTTTACAGCTCTGAGGTTGTTCATTACAAAAATATTTTCATTTAATAATATTTCCGTTGCCGGAAGATTCTCAGGTATAATAACAGGCACTTTGCTTCCTCCTTTACTGCCCGGCTTCATTTAAAGCCTGATTAAAATCTTCTTTGATGTCATCCAAATCTTCAATACCAACAGAAACCCTGATAAGATCAGGAGTCACCCCGGCACTAATTTGCTGTTGGGGGGTAAGCTGACTGTGTGTCGTACTTGCCGGATGAATGACCAGTGTTCTGCTGTCTCCGACATTTGCGACAATGGTTGCTAACTTAACACGGTTAATAAAGTTTTTACCTGCTGCCGGTCCGCCTTTAATTCCAAAAGTAAGCAGACCGCCTGCTCCTTTGGGCAGATACTTTTTGCTCAACACATAAGACACGTGATCTTTACTGCCCGGATAATTAACCCATGCTACATTAGGATGCCCGGCTAAATATTCGGCCAGAGCCAAAGCATTTTCACTGTGTTTCTGCATTCTGAGGGGTAAGGTTTCCAAGCCCAGATTCAACAGAAAGGCATTAAAAGGGCTTAAACAAGGCCCTAAATCCCTTAAAAGCTGCACTCTGGCCTTGACTATATATGCTGAATTCTTGAAGGTTTCAAAATACCTGATCCCATGATAACTCGGATCAGGGTCTACTAATTCAGGAAATTTCCCATTATCCCAGGGAAATTTACCACCATCAACAACGATTCCCCCCATACTTGTTCCGTGACCGCCAAGATACTTTGTCGCTGAATGAACCACTATATCTGCACCATGCTCAAAAGGCCTGCACAGGTATGGGGTAGGAAAAGTATTATCAATGATCAGAGGAACCCCGTTATTTTTGGCAATGCGGCCAAACTTGGCAAAATCTAAAACCGTTAAGCCGGGATTACCGATCGTTTCAGCAAAAAGCCCTTTCGTATTCGGTTTAAATTGCTTACTTATTTCAGCCTCATCAGTATCCGGATCGATAAAACTTACTTCAATCCCTAATTTTTTTAATGTTACCGCAAAAAGATTATATGTACCTCCATATAAATTATTGGCGGAAATAAGATGATCACCCTGCCCGCAAATGTTTAAAATTGCCAATAATATCGCTGAATGACCGGAAGCAGTCGCTACTGCTCCTATCCCTCCTTCTAATAAACTAAGCTTCTCTTCAAAACTGTCATTAGTAGGATTGCCTATTCGGGAATAAATGTTCCCGCTTTCTTGCAAATCAAATAACCTGGCTGCATGATCGGCATCATTAAACTTATAAGCGGCTGTCTGATAGATCGGTAAAGTCCTGGAACCTGTTACGTCGGGCGAATATCCGCCTTGTACAGCTATTGTGGAAAATTTCCAGCCGGTTTTATTTGACAATTCATTTACCTCCTTCCTTATCAATGAGAAATAGTACTTTTACCGGAATAATAACTTTCTTTCATATTAAAAAAAGCTTTCCTGATAAATGGAAAGCATGGATAAATAAGCATCCTGTTCCCATCTTTCAGAACTTTTGTTCTGCTGGAATTAGCACCTTGAAATACAGGTTGCCGAGGTTTCACCAGGCCAGTCCCTCCACCTCTCTTGATGGTAAATCATATTCGGTTAATTTTTTATTATTTTCTCTTATCACCACCTTAATTAAAAAACCTTCTTCAAATAAATGAAGAAGGCCCGGATCAGCAGAAATAAATCCCTCTCATCTATCAGAACTTTGTTCTGCTGGAATTAGCACCTAATTAAATAGGTTGCTGAGAATTCACCGGGCCAGTTCCCTCCATCTCTCTTGATGAATCTTATATAATTCTCACATTAAATAATATGATAACAAATAGATTCTGGAAAAGCAAGTTTTTTTATCTGGAAAAAATTTCCGTTCAACAAATGATGGCTTGCCGGCTTCAAAAAATTTGCGATGATATTTCCGTTCTTGTTAAGAACCTGCCCTAATTGTTACTTGCAAACACTAGAGGCCCATATACTGTGTATAAGGGCCTCTATTAAAAATTGAAGGGTGGAAAGTTTATGAGCTCATTATACTTGAAATAAAAGTGTAATAGTGAAATCTTTCATATTTATGTTGATTGTTTTCTTAAACTATATTATATTCATTTATTTCTTTTCCAGGAATAAAATGTTTTTAAAATTTCAAATACCCGCAAAATATGCTAGAATTATTCTGGATTCTTATATTTTTGGGGGGGGCTGTGACATGATAAGAAAAGGCCTGATCTTAAAAATTTTTGATGCCTTTTATATGCAGCGCTGGAACGACAAATTAAGACCTCTTGAATTAATAGAGATGGACAAACAAGCTCATAAAATGTTTATCGCGTATTTTTTAGGCAAATTTGCCGAGGATCATGCTGACTTTAACTGGTCGGAAGTAATAGAAGGAGCCCTTTTTGAACTTTTACAAAGAATCGTCATTACCGATATTAAACCTCCTGTTTTTTATAAGATTAAAGATAATGTTGAAAAATATAAAAAACTGAATGAATACGTCTATAATAAATTGCAAACCCTGATTACACCTTTAGGTCCTGATTTCTGTGCAAGGTTTGAGAACTATTTTACCCAGGAAGAAGATAATATCAATAAAAGGATTTTAGGAGCGGCCCATAATTATGCCTCCATGTGGGAATTTGAGATAATTGAACGCTTAAACCCTGATGGTTTTGAAATAAAAGAGATTAAAAAAGATTTTACCCGTCGGATTGAGAAATACAATGACCTGGAAGGCATGCAACAGCTGGCTCTCAATAAAAATTATCAGGATTTTCTGAATCTCTGCGGGCACCTGAGATTCCAGGCCAGATGGGCTCACTTACACCGCATCCCTAAAACATCGGTTATCGGACATTCGCTCTTTGTGGCTATCCTTTCCTATCTTTTCTCTTTAGAGCTCAAGGCTTGTCCCAAACGCTGCTTCAACAATTATTTTTCCGGTATCTTTCATGATTTAGCCGAAGTACTGACCAGGGATATCATCTCACCGGTAAAAAGTAAAGTCGAAGGTTTGGAAGACTTAATTAAAGAAATTGAGGGTGAACAGATGCAGGAAGTTTTATTCCCTTTAATTCCCCCCAAATTCCTCCCTGAAATTAAAATGTTTATTGAAGATGAGTTTGCCAATTATATTACAAAAGAAAATACCCTGATAAAAACAAGCTGTGCGGAAATTTCTGCCGATTATAATGATGATCGTTTTAATCCCCGGGACGGAAGACTGATTAAAGCCGTCGATGAACTGGCAGCATATATTGAAGCGAAAATAGCAATAGAAAACGGATGTACCAGTGAAGAATTTCAGAAAGCTAAATGGATGATGAAAAATAAGTATGAAGAAAATCCCTTGGTTGCAGGGATTAATTTCGGGGCTATTTATGCAGATCTTTAGCTGTTGCTTTTTCAAGCAGCTTATAAAATGGCAAGTTGCATCAAATAACCGGTTAAAATACCAAAACAGAGCAAAAAGGGCGGGCAACATAGGGAAGTTGCAGAAAAACAAGTAAATTCAAGGCTGTCGGACAAATCGGTTAAAAGTTTATAATGTAAAACAGCCCTATGATGCACAAAATCACCCGGCACCGTGAAAAGTGCTTGAGGATTTTTCCGGCCTATAAGGAATTATCTTGCTGCTTCGTAATGGTAAGGGGCAGCAACTACATCAGGCAAATTGCTTATTGACTCTATAAAGTTACAAGCTTAATTTTTCTACAATGATTAAAATTTGTTTGGGTGTTAGCGGTTCCTCCATGTTCAATACAATAATTTTATTCGCAAAAAACAAGATATACTCACCTGTCGGAGTATCCTCATAATACCGCTGATAAGCTTCCACCGTGCCAAAAATTTTGTTATCAACGGATTCAAAGCTCATGTTGTCTCGCCACTCCGGTATTTTAAGCAGGTGCTCCTTTGCAAGTTGATAAACGAAAGCAAATTGAGGCTTTAAAATCTCATATTCTATACGTGGTGGGGCATCTTTGGCCGGCAGAGAATCTTGCCGGTAGGCACTTTTGGCAAGGAAAAAAGTACGATCTATTTCTCCTTCATATGAATAATAGTCATAGTCAATTGAACCGTATAAATCCTCACAAGTGAGAGGTATGTCATCACTATATAGTCTGTACTCATGGCTATATGTTGTACTTATCGGCCAAGTAACAGTTCGATAATTTGTACCATCGTTTACACCAAATCCAAACTTTATAATGAACACCATAATGAATGCAATATAGGCAAAGCTGGCAATGATCAGCACTGTAACCGATATCACTTTATTTATCGTAGCAGATGCTTTTTTCTTCCTTAAATATTTAATTGATGTCCAGAATACAAATATCAGAATCGGCACTTGTGCAATAGACAGCAATAAACCAAACCAACTTATTTTAAAAGCGCGGTGAAGTAAGAAGTAGCCCAAGCTACCGAAGGTAAAACTCATAAAGATTATATCAACAATTTTATGAACGACGGTTCCATTCTTAGCACATCCACCGCCATTGACAATTGACCTCTCCGAACGTTTACACCAAACAAGATAATTAAGTAAGATGTATACTTCATAGATAACAACCGCTAAAAACATAAAAACAGGAAATAGGCGATTTAAGTCTGCTAGAAAATCAATAGGGTTTAGCTTAAACGAATTGAACTGCACAACCAAATTCAATACAAAGACTAAAATCATAAGAATCATAGATGGCAGAAAGCTCTTTTTCATACATTTTTTTATATTATCAAATTTCTCTTTTTCATCTGTCTCGAATGGTATCGGATTATCAGCTTCACTGCAAAATATTTGCATTTGGTTAAACTCTGTCACAAAATTCCAACCGGCAGCTTTTGCATAATCGAAATAGGTTTGCTGGTTATCGGTTATGCCGGGATTGAAGACAGAGCCTTCGGAAAAATATGTAACGGTGTATTTTAATTTCTGCGGCGTTCCTTTTCTAAATGTCCATAAAAAAGACCCACATCTCTCAAGAAATAATCCCTTTGCAGCCAGTTTCTCCAATTTGATTTCCGTATCTTCATAACGGTCAAATCGAAAACTCATTATTTTTTTAATGGTACTCTTCATTGTTGCTCACCACCTTTTACCAACAGTTCATAATCGGTTTTTAATTTTTTCAGTCGGATATATTCCTTTGCAAGCATTTCTGTACCAAGACTTGTTATGACATAGCTTTTTTTGCGGTTTTCAATTTTGGTTTCGGTAATGATTTTTTCTTTTACAAAGTTATCCAATAAGCTGTATAAAGTTCCCGGACCAATGATAACCCTTCCATTTGTAAGTTCTTCTACCTTTTTCATAATATCAACACCGCAGCTCTCTTGTGTTAGACAAATAAGAATATAAAACATTTGCTCTGTTAACGTTTGATATTTTTCTCGTGCCATCTAACCACCTCGCAAACATCGAATATCGATATTGTATGTCTATATAATAACATCGAATATCGATATTATCAATAATGAAAAAGCAGACTATATTTCAAATCTGCTAATGTGTATAAAATTTATGCTCTGCTTTTGTATTTTAACCGGTTAATAAGCGACCATAAATACGATAACAAGTGAAAGGACAACTAAGGAAACGCAAGATGCTAAGAAAATCTTATTGAATTTTTTCTCATCCTTTACTTTCCTTTTCGCCATCAGCCCTTCTCCTCTCATGACTTATTTTCAATTCTAATTTAATAAATAACTTACACAATGTATAGAGGTTTTAAAAGTAAATTTACCATAAGAACTCAAAATTGGACCGCCGGTTAAAGCACCGGCGGGAAATTCCCGGAACCGCCGGGCTATAATTTATAAATTAATTTCCCGATGACATTTTCGATGGGAACACAGCCGATTATCCTGCTGTCTGCACTGTGATTGCGGTTGTCTCCCATAACATAAATATAATTTTCAGGTATGATTACCTTTTGATCAGGTGTACCTTCCATTTCTTCTTTAATGTAGTCCTCTTTAAGAAGCTCACCATTTCTAAAAAGCTGCCCGTCTTTTATTTCGATGGTATCTCCCGATTTACCGATTACCCTTTTTATCCAATACCTGTCTTCGGGCGCTTGATTATAAAGGAGATTGGTTATTTTATTATATTTAAGCGTGAATATTAAATCATCCCGCCAGCTATGTTTTCTGTTTACGACACTATCAATAATTACGATATCTGTATAATCCGGTTCTAAATCAAACGTATTCACAAACTTAGACATAATAACAAAATCGCCGTTATGCAGGGTAGGCTCCATTGAGGAACCGAAAACCGTGCTGGGCTGCAGAATAAATATGTTTATAAAAACCGCAAACACCAAGGCGATTAGAACTGTACTAAAAGCTTCCATTATCAAGCTGCCTAGTTTCATAAGCTACCACCTTTATCATAAATTATAATTAAATAATAGCTCAAAGACGACTTAGATGGTAGAGTTAATTTTAGCTAATTGCTACAATACTAATCAACATCCCATTTTCTCCTCTTAAACTATTGTTGTAACCCCGGAATTAAAATATAAAAAAAAGACCTCCGCATCATCAAAACGGAACTCTTATAAAAGGGAGTAGTTTAAGAGAATCTACTATCTATAATTTAAAGGTTAAGGATTAAATCCAAGTGATCCCCAGGTTAAATTTATGTTAGTCTCTTTAAATTTTTCATTTTTTTCTGCCGGTAAATACCGGTTTGCGTTTTTCCAGAAAAGCCTGGTATCCTTCCTGATAATCCCGGCTGGCAAAACAGTCGGCTACTGCTGCATGGACCTTAGTCAAGTCTTGCCGGCTTTCCGGGGTCAGACATTCATGGATGGCCATTCTAACTGCTTTGATTGTTAAAGGAGCATTCTCCGCGATTATTGCAGCATATTTACGGGTGAAGGACATTAAGTCTTCAGTGTCTACCAAATAGTTTATTAATCCCAGGCGATAGCCTTCTTCCCCTGCAATAATTCTTCCGGTATACAACAAGTCATAAGCATGAGTAGATCCCACTATCTCAACAAGCTGTTTTACACCTGTGTAGCTGTACCCCACTCCCCGCTTAGCCGCGGGAATGCCGAATTTCACGGAATGATCACTGATCCGGATATCTGTCTCAAGAGCCAGACTGCACCCACCACCCAGGCAATAGCCTGTAAGCATTGCTATTACAGGCTTGCAAGAGTTCCGCACAGCTAAGGAGGCTTCTGCTACTGCCTGATTATAACTGTCGGCATTACTGATACTATTCCGCAAAGTAGCGAATTGTGACATATCAGCGCCTGCTGAAAAATCACCGCCCTCACCTCTGAAGATAATTACTCTGATGTCGGCTTGATCATTAAATTCATTTACCAGAACAGGTATCTGCCGCCACATCTCGTAATCAATCGCGTTCTTTTTTTCCTGATTGTTAAAAACCAGCCAGCCCAGCCCATTTTCTTTAACCGCAGCTAACTTTTGCAAATTAAATCATCCCCCAGCATAAAATGAAAGAGCATCCGCCTCCCTTAATTATGCCGCCGCCGGGCCCGGAAGGAATGTCCCCCTTGGCAGCAAAGGGATGCGCCTCTTTCATTAGTTTACCATAGGGTCGGAGGAATTTACCACTTAAGACTCCGGCAGGCAATTGTCTCAAAAGGGGCTGTCGCAATAACAGCTCTATAGAAAAAAACAAAAGGCGGCGACTGG
>JBMNCQ010000043.1:0-1579 GCA_049366715.1 Peptococcaceae bacterium
CAAAAGCTATGGATAAAGTAGTCGTAAGTAAAGATGCGGTGCAGGGTTATATGAACAATGTCAGTGCGGTAACGGAAGAAGTATCGGCAAGTGCCGAAGAAATTGCCGCAACAGCGGAAGAACAGACAGCATCCATCAATGAAGTTGCCCAGGCGGTACACGGCTTAAAGAAACTTGCTGCAGAGCTGAAGGAAATCCTCTCGTTTTATAAAAATACGGAGGAAATAGGCGAAACTATTCAGGAAGAGCCAGGTATAGAGGAAGAGCTTCTTGCGGATTCTGAGGAAGCAGTGACGGAAGACAGCGGAGAAGAGGCTGACGTTGATTATGATGAGCCTGCTTATGGAGAGGGCGGCTCTCCGGAGACGGCCCGGCAGCCGGAAGATGAAATACCGGAAGGCACTGCAGAAAAAGCTGTGGATGCCGGCAAACCCTTAGATTTTAACCTCAAAGAGGAAGACGAACTTAAATAAAAAACCTGCACAATAAAACCGTTGCCAGGCAGCGGTTTTATTTGTGTAAAAAAAATATGGAAAATAGAGGGTTAAGGTCGTAATAAGTAGAATAAATACAGAAAATACTAAAAAATTCGGCAAAATTTCCGAAAGGAAGTGACGCAAAGCCATGGGTCTTAGGTCCAGTTATGGGTGATGACTGCCAGGCTGCTTTCTAGAAAAAGGCAGCTCTCTGAGCTGCTTTAATAATCTACAGGTGGTGTTGATTTTGAAGCTTAAATTTAGATTGCCGGTGCTAATGATCGGGTTAGTATTGATCAGTAATTTTGCTTTGGGAGCCTTAAGCTTTAAAGAAAGTTCTTCCATGGTGCTGGAGAAAGACGGCAAACTTTTTACAAGAATCGTCGAGGATTATCATAAAATAACCCAGTCGACGGTAGAAACGGAAAAACAGGTGGTAAACGGTCTCAGCAACCGCATTGATCTCATTGAATTAGCCAGGCTGGGCATTGATAAGGATTACCTGGATTTAAAGAGTGAGAATGAAGAGTTTTTATATCAGACCATGGATGAGCTGGACAAAGTGGCGCATAGCAGAGAAAATCTTGATCAAATATATATCGTAAATAAAGAGGGTAGAGTAATTATTGACAGCATCGGTAATGCCATCGCAGAGGATTTCTCCAAACAGCCTTACTACTTTGATGTAATCTACCAAAAAAAGACCCTTCTCTCGGAAAATATGATCTCAGATACAGGAACGAATGTCGTTCATTTTGCAGCTCCCCTTGTTGATCCGGATACCGGGGAAGGCATAGGTATGGTCGTTAATGCCGTTTATACCAATTCTTTCTTTACGGAAATGCGGGCGGAAAAATTAGGGGAAACGGGATATATCTACGTTCTGGATAAATACGGTTTTATATTAAGTCATCCTGAAAAAAATATGATCGGGCAGGTAATCGATAATCAGTATATTAAAGATTTGATTATAAATCTGAAAATAGATAAAGATAATAGGGAGGTCGTGCTGGACAGCTATGATAACGGTGCTAAGACCCTTGCCTATACTTTAATTCCCGACTTAAACTGGGTCGTCATTGCCGAAGAAGAAACCCAGGAAT
>JBMNCQ010000044.1:0-74765 GCA_049366715.1 Peptococcaceae bacterium
TCTGCTGGAAAGAACCGGCTTTGCTATTCACAGAGTTGGTTTAAGTATTTAATTTTTGCAGTATTAATAGATATAAAAAAACCTGGCAAAAGCAAGGTGATAGCAAATGTTTCAACCAATAAATCAAGAACAGGACAGTGTTTATGAAAAGGTGGTAAAACGTTTAAAGTCTTCAATTGCTGAAGGAAAGCTGAAACCGGGGGACAAGCTGCCTGCTGAACGGGTGCTGGCTCAAATGTTGGGAATCAGTAGAACTTCTTTAAGAGAGGCCTTAAAACTTCTTTCGGCGGAAGGTTTGGTAGATATTAAACATGGCAAAGGTGTTTTTATCGCCGAACAAGAAACCGATGATATTATTCAGAAGTTTTCTGCCAAGATATTTATCGAAAATAATACTCTTAAAGATTTTTTCGAAATACGTAAAGTTTTGGAAACCCAGGCTGCTATGTGGGCGGCAGAGAGAAGCAGTCAAGAACAAATTATAGACTTAGAAAGTATAGTTACCAAAACTTTTGCAGAACTTACCGCTAGTAAAAAGTTTGATTACGCGATCTTAGCCGAACATGATATGAAATTTCACAATTGCCTCGCTGAAGCTAGCGGAAATGCAGTTTTAATAAGAATTATGCAGAATTTAATTGATCTCTTAACTGAGACCCGTTCACATGCACTTTCTGTTCCCAAACGACCTTATCATTCTATTGAAGAACATTTAGAAATCATTAAAGCGATCAAAGAGAGAAGCTCGGCCAAAGCCGGTAATGCAATGCTTATTCATTTGAGGAATGTAGAAAAAGATATTTTTCCTAATAACTAAGTATATTGCCAGGTAAGGTACTGCAAATTAAAGATAGAAAAACGATTAAGGAGGATGTTTATGAAGAAAAAAATCATTGTAGCTTTATTAGTTTTAAGTTTGGTTCTGACTCTAGGTTTAACAGGATGCCAAAAAACAGAGGAACCTAAAGAGGAGGCCGGGCAGGCAGAGGCTAATTACCCAGAAAAAGATATTACGGTAATTATTCCGTTTTCTGCCGGCGGGTCAAGTGATGTTCAAGCTCGAATTGTAGAGAAATATTTTAAAGAAGAGTTTGGCGTTAATATGATCATCACCTATAAAGAAGGTGCCGGCGGAGAAGTTGGTTTTACTGAGTTGGCTAAAGCAAATCCCGACGGTTATACAATCGGTGGTTTAAATGTGCCCCATATTGTGTTGCAGCCATTAGCACGGGAAACGGAATTCGATGTGGATAGTTTTGCTTATATTGGCCAAATGGTTAATGATCCTCAGGTAGTAGCAGTTTTAAAAGATAGCAAATACAATACACTTCAAGAATTAATCGATGATGCCAAAGCCAGCCCGGGCAGCATTACTTTGGGAAATGTAGGTACCTTTAGCGGTCACCACATAGCATCCTTAAAATTAATGGACTTAACAGGTACGGAATTTACTCTGATACCCTATAAAGGTTCGGCGGACCAAATCGTAGCATTACAAGGCGGACATGTTAATGCCATTATGGGTAACTTAAATGATGTTATGCGGGATTTGGATAAATACAAAATCTTAGGCATCACAACTGAAGAAAGACATCCGTTAGCACCAGATGTCCCAACCTTTAAAGAACAGGGATTTGATATGACTTCAGGTATTACCAGATTATTTGCTGCTCCTAAAGATATAGCTCCGGAAAAAATAGCCCGTTTACAAGAAGGATTTGAGAAAATTGCTAACAATCCGGAATATCTAGCAGATATGGAAAAAATAGGCCAGCCTGAAGAGTGGAAGACCGGGGCCGAGGTAGAAGAACTATTGAAAACCGAAGTGGAAACGGCCCGAAATTTATTAGAAAAATACAATTTGTTAGAGAATAAATAACTGTTCTTAAAAAGGGGAGGAGGAGCTCCTCCCCTTTTTTTAAAAAAGGAGGGTCAAGATGCTAACAGACTTTTTCATAGGTCTTCAAAACGCTTTACATCCCATGAATATCTTAATCATGAGTTTGGCCCTTGCAGGTGGAATCGCTATTGGAACACTACCAGGCTTGTCAGCCACTATGGGAGTTGCTTTATTAGTGCCGCTAACATTTGGGATGGAACCGGCTTCCGGCCTTTTAATGTTAGGTGCTATGTATTGTGGAGCAATTTACGGCGGGGCAAACTCTGCAATTTTAATCAATACTCCGGGCACTCCATCGGCAGTATGTACGACCTTTGACGGTTATCCCCTCACTAAACAGGGGCGGGCTGACGAGGCCCTGTTTACTGCTTTAGTGAGTTCTGTTATCGGGGGTGTTGTTGGAACAATATTTTTATTAGTCGCCACTCAGCCTTTAGCTTTAGTTTCTTTAAAATTTGGCTCACCTGAATATTTTTGGATGGCGATTTTCGGTTTAACAATAATCAGCTCATTGTCAGAAGGTAACATGATAAAGGGGCTTTTAGGCGGGGTCTTAGGTCTTTTATTAGCGACTATCGGCATAGATCCTGTGACGGGTCATACAAGGTTTATTTTTGGTTTTCGGCCGTTAATTGAAGGTATCACATTGATTCCGGCAATGATCGGATTCTTTTCCTTTGCGCAGGTTTTAACGCTGGTAGATGAAAATCAAAAATATCTTGCTGATTATGCACCGACTAAAGGAGTTATTAGCAAAGTATTCTCTGCCATATTTAAAGAAAACAAGAAAAATTTATTGAGATCTTCATTAGTGGGAACCTTTGTTGGTATTTTACCTGGTGCAGGGGGGAATGTGGCTTCCTTTGTAGCTTACAATGAAACCAAGCGGTGGTCTAAAAAACCTGAATCCCTTGGTAAAGGCGCAATTGAAGGGGTAGTTGCCAGTGAATCTTCTAATAATGCTACCGTTAGTTCCTCTTTAATACCGTTATTGTCTTTAGGGATTCCCGGCAGCCCGGTGGCGGCAGTGCTTTTAGGCGGTTTGTTGATCCATGGTTTACAACCTGGGGCGAAGCTGTTTATTGAGACCGGTGATGTAGCCTATACCTTTATCATCGGCTTAATTATTGCCAATCTGCTTATGCTGTTTGTCGGTTATTTAGGGATGCGTCTTTTCGCTCAGGTATTAAATGTACCTTCTCATTATATTGCCACAATCGTAATTGTTCTTTCGGTTATTGGCAGTTACGCGATTAGAAATAGCTTATTCGATATTGTTATTATGATTGCCTGCGGCATAATCGGTTATATCGCTTTAAAAGTAGGTTTTGAACCCGGTCCCCTTGTCTTAGGCTTAATTCTGGGAACTCTGGCTGAAGAAGGTTTTTCTTTGTCCTTATTAATGGCTAAAGCACAGGGTTCCATTATGGGTACTTTTGTAACCAGACCGATTAGTGCCTTGTTAATTTTTATGTGCATCATGGCTATTGTTTCACCTATTTATATGCGTGTTAAGAAATCTCGTAAAAATAAATTAGAAAATGCTTAGGGGGGATAACTTTGTCGATGCGTAAAATAAATTATATAATAGCTATCCTGATCTTAGTCCTCTCTTATTTTTTCTGGACTGATGCAGCCGGAATCAGACCGCCTGCCCATATTTATCCCAAGACAATTATCGCAATAGCAGCATTTTTAGCATGTGCTTTGTTGGTACAAGCTATCTTCTTTCCAAAAGCGTTAAAACAAGGAAATCCCTTTGCAGGGACAAAATATGGCAGGGTCGCACTAACGATTGTTGCAACGATTATTTATTACTTTGCCCTTAAAACGATCGGTTTCTATGTCACCAGTTTCTTTTTTATAATTATCCTTACCTGGTTATTGGGAGATAGAAAGGTAGGATTAAAGATCTTTGCAAGACTGGGGATTTTAGGTATAGTAGTAATGGGATTAGTTTATGCTTCATTTAAAGTTTTCTTAAAGGTTCCTACCCCGACAGGGATACTGTTCTAACAAAGAAGGTGTTGTTTTGTACCAAATTAAACTTCCTTATGGTAAAGATTATCTAACAGGTCAGCTTCCTTTTCCTTTTCAAGCTGTAGCAATTTCCGAAGAGGTCATTCAACACTCAAGTAGTGCAGAAATAAAAAGGGCTTTACAAAATCCTATCGGTGCTTCTTTGTCTGATCTTAAAGGTGCCAAAAATGTAGTAATTGTAACAAGCGACTTAACTCGTCCGGTCCCTAACAAATTAATTTTACCTTCTCTTTTACAAGAACTTGAAACAGTAGGGATATCAAAACAGCAAATTACAATATTAATCGGCACCGGTCTGCACCGTGTTTCTCCTGAAACGGAATTTGCCGAACTGGTTGGAGAAGATTTGGCCCAAGAAGTTAAAATAATATCCCATAATGCCTGGGATGAAGAAAATTTAATTTATTTAGGGGAGTCAACACGCAATACACCTATTGTAATTAATAGACACTATTATGAGGCAGATGCTAAAATAGTTCTGGGCGTAATAGATCCTCATCAATTTGCCGGATTAAGTGGTGGTGCAAAAGGCGTGGTAATCGGCCTGGGAGGAGAAAAGCTAGTTCAGGCCAACCATGCTATGTTAACCCATCCGAAGGCTACTCTAGGTAACCTTGCTGAAAACCCGGTTCGGGAAGATATTGATGAAATTGGAGAAAAGATCGGGATAGATTTTATTGTTAATGTAGTTTTGAATAATAAAAAAGAAGTAGTTACAGCAGTTGCCGGTCATTTTCGTGAGGCTCATAAAGTTGGCGTAACGGCTGCCAGAAAAACATTACAAGTGGAAATTAAAGAACCGGCAGATTTGGTTATTGCTGCAAGCGGAGGATTTCCCAAGGATGTTAACCTGTATCAAGCCCAAAAAGCTCTTTTACATGCTGCAATTGCGGTAAAAGAAGGGGGAACAATTATTTTAGCTGCGGAGTGCAGAGAGGGAGTAGGGGAAGAACGTTTTACAGATGCTATGAAACTCGGCAAAACTCCTCAAGAAATAATTGACAACTTCTCCAAGCAGAAATTTAGAGTCGGTGCCCATAAAGCTTTTTTATGGGGGGCATCTCTTAAAAAGGCCCGGGTTATTTTAGTTGCTGACGGCATAGACCTTTCAACAGCACAAATTATGCAGGTCGAAAAAGCAGAAACATTGCAGGCTGCTCTGGATATGTGTGTGGATAATTTAAATGATAACTCCAAAATATACACAATGCCTAAGGCCCCCTCAACAATTCCGCTATTAAAAAACCAATAAATAAAAATCCCCGTGATAACAGGTATCTACGGGGATTTTTGTCATTAATGCACTTGTCTATATACGCCGATTACTTTCCCTGCGATCTGTGCATTTCTGGTATATATTGGTTCCAGCAAATCATTTTCCGGCTGTAACCGTATACAATCTTTTTCTAAAAAGAAACGTTTTACAGTTGCTTCATTTTCTATTAAAGCCACTATTATTTCGCCGTTTCGCGCGGTTTTTTGTTGTCTAACCAAAACAAGATCTCCGTCCAGTATTCCGGCATTAATCATACTCTCACCTTTAACATGCAAAGCAAATACATGTTCCGAACGTACGAGTTCCCAGGGGAGTTGAAGGGTTTCTTCAATATTTTCTTCAGCTAAGATAGGAGTACCGGCTGCTACCTGACCTAGAACCGGGATATTTACGATATTTTTAGAAGCTTGTATTTCTTCTTCGGTGTTAGTAGTAATAACTTCAATTGCCCGGGGTTTCGTAGGATCTCTTCTAATGTATCCTTTTTTCTCAAGTTGGGCTAAATGACCGTGGACCGTCGAACTGGAACTCAAACCAACATTTTCACCGATCTCTCTTACAGAAGGAGGATAGCCTTTACACCTTAATTCAGATTTTATAAAATTTAAAATTTCAAGTTGTCTTTCTGATAAATTATCTAACATAATTAACCTCCGAAAAAAGTTGGAATAACTGATTTAGTAAATTCATACAATTAATTATAGCATGGGACAAGTTGTAATGCAAACAAGTGTTCGAAAAAAGTCAAAATAAATATTGACAAAGAACAAATGTTCGTGTTAATCTTATGCTAGAACAAATGTTCGGAGGGGTTGCTATGGCGAAAAAGATAAATATGAAAAAAGGCATCATGAAAACTTCCTTTATGCTGTCCTTAGTTTTAATTTTTTCACTTACTGTTGGTTTAATAGCTGATGTTGCCAATGCCGGTAAAGATGTCGAATTTATTCAGATTACTGTTAAGCCGGGAGACAATCTCTGGAAAATAGCGGATCATTATGATAATAACAAAATGGACTTGAGAAAATTAATCTACCAAATTGAAAAAATAAATGAAATAAATGCAGATATTTATCCGGGGCAAGTTCTTGATATTCCTATTTATAAATAAAAGTCAAAAGGAGAGAAGTTCCCTCGTCAATAGGGGAGGAAACTTCTCTCCTTTTGACTTTTTTATTTCATCTTAATATGCTAAAATAAATAACCGAAGGGATGTGGATTAGATATGAATAAGTGTGTTTTAGACGATACTAAAGTATGCGACCAGTGTCAGGAATGTCTTAAATGTGACCTTGACCCTCATAAGATTTGTGATAATTGCTGTAGCTGTTTAGAAGAAAATAACAAAGATTATGAAACCATACTTATTGATGAAATCATTACTCAGCCATGAATTAAATTCTCATTTCGCTTCCCATAATAAGTATTATGTAAACTACAAAAATAAATGAGACTATATTTATTTTAACTTACTGTTAAGTTCTCTCTGTGATTATATAAGTTCCAAACTGTAGAAACTTATTTAGATTACATATATCTATTATAATCATTTGTATCGCTATATATTTTTCTGATTTTTACTTCAAGTTTATTACTCAGGACTTTAGCTGAGTTTTTTTATCTGGCTCTCTTTAGGATATTTGTTATGATTGGCATAAATTATGCCCCTCATATTTCCTTTCTAAGCCTTTAAAAAATGTTTGTTAAGGTATTTATATACCCTGGGCTTTTGATATCCTCAGTAAACTGTTAGAATTTAGAGCTTATATGTTTGGTGTGAACAGATTTCTTTGTAAAATCTTTATTAAATGTAAATTTAATAAAGATTTTACCCTTGATCAGAAAAATATAAATTTAGACTTACTTTCAAGATATTAATTTCGATAATTTTTATGTAAGTAGTAATTTTTTCTTTCTCAATATGTATGATAAATTCAACAAATATTTCATATATGAAATATTTGCTTGTTGATATCCTCCTCTGGTTATATGTAATGATATTAGTCTAGATGCTTTGATTTCCAATTTGTTTAATATATATCAATTGTGTGCACACTATTTTAGAATATTGATTTGGATATAAACGGGCAGTCCGTTACGGCGAGCATAACTTCAGGCTCGGCAGAATCTCTGGGATTAAAAGTCGGGGACAATGCAGTTGCAGTTATTAAAGCGAGTTCCGTTATGATTGGACTCGAATAGCATAATAATGAAATTTGGTCAAGATCATATTATTGCTAGCGCCCACTATACCGAACATTCTCGCCTATAGTGGGCGCTAGCGTTTTTAAGGATCCTTCATCTCTGTTAACAATTAACTTCAATCTGCTTTAAATATTCCCTTACAATTTGTTCCGCCTGACCATTAAAAATAAATCCTTCAAATCTATGAATATCTCTTAATTCTTTGTATAATTCAATAATAACCTTTAGTGCTTCACAGCATACTTTTCTATCATAAGATACTATGGTTTGCTTTAATCTGTCTAAATACTCTGGAGCAACAGTCTCGATTTTTCTCACTCCTCTGGGTTGCTTCCCCTTCGACAGCAAGATTAAGGGACCTATGACCATTTGTCTCAGAAATGATATAAATTCAATCGTCTCAAATATTTCACCCCGGCCGATTTTGCCTGCACCATAGTGTATCCATGTCCAGAACCTGTCTTCAATCCACTGTAAGTCAGGGTTGGGAAAGATCGCCTTTTCTTCTTGAAACTTTTCAGTCAAAAGACGATCTCTCTCCCATAAAATTTCCAGCTCCTCTACTCTATGTGCCATATCATTTAATGAAACAAACTTTAAATCGACGTGAATTAACGGGTCATGATATAAACAAATCAGTAATCTTGGTTCACCCACATGTTCTCCGGTAAAGGCTGAAATTAAATTCCCTAATTTATTTGCTATTTTTATTCGTTCATGCATAATTTCGGAAGCTGACCCGGGTTCTACAGCAATGACTAAATCAAGATCGGAATATTCATCCATATCTCTTGTAATATATGACCCGGCAGCTGCAAGTCCTATCAATCTGGTATCGGACTTAAAAATATCAAGTGAGTTTTTTATAAATCTTTCATATTCGATTTTTATCGTAATCACCTCTTACATACCTTAAATATTGGCTACAAGTCCGGTTTCAAGGAGTAAGGCGGAAACGCCCCGGCAATTCAGCAGTCTTTTCCCGGGCCTTTTTCTGTTCCCAATTGTCCCATGACCGTCCTGAATAGAACTCCGACCGCTGCTGCTGGTTGACAAGATAATTTTGCAACTGCTCCTTTAGTACCGGATCATCTGACTTATCATAGACCTGCAAGGCTGCTTCCACTCCTGCCGGGCCTCCCCGGTTTAAAATTGTGACATCAAAACCGGGCAGTGTTCCCGCAAGATAACGACCGGCATTATAACGGGCGGTAAAACCGTCAGGATTAGACAGGCAGAGCAGACAAAGCATTATTGCTCCCATACCGGCGGCTAAACGCAAAATTGAGAACTGCCATTTTTGCAGAGCCACCACTCCGCTGCAAATGACAGCTAGAAAAATCAGAAACAAACTGGGCAGCAAGCGGCGCACGGAAAGGCCGTAAACTTCAATATACATTAGCATTTTGCTTAGGGCGGTAGCAATAAGTAATAAAGTAAGTAAGGCCAGTAAACAATTGAGAATTTTAAGCAAAGAACTACTCCCGGGGGATTTTTTATTAAGGAGGTTGGCTGCCGTTAATAGTGATAAATTAATGGCTGCGATGTAACATAGCTCAAAAAAACCGCTGCGGGCATATTCGGAATAAACCAGCCATCCCTCCGGACGTTCTCCAAAGAAAGCGGAGAAAAAATAGGGCATTTGACTGCCGATAAAGACGACATACAAGCCACAGACCGTAATCAGCAGAGTATAAATTGTAATTGCCGGTATAAATCTTAAAGAGGTTAACTTTTTTTGAATACTTTCGTTTTTAAAAGTAGCACAGCCTCTTTTATGAACACTGCCCGCTACAAGAGCAAAGATATAAGCCGCGATAGGAATACCAATTATGCCGTTAAAGATCAATTCCGTCAATTGGGCTTCGATTCCCTGAAAATGAATCAGTATTCCGTTGGTAATTTTGGCGAAACCGCCGCTGTCGGCTTCGATTAAAAGGGGTATAATCATTCCACCCACGATTATTGCTAAAAGGAGGCCTAGTATTACAGAAAAAACGTTGCTTTTCTTTGTTCCTTTTTCTTTGCGCAGGATAGCCAGGCTTATATACTGAGTACTAAGGTTTTTAAAAGGGATAAATAAGAGACCGTTAATGTAATCCAGGGCAATCCAATTGCTGGTTTTCCCTAATAAAGGCAGGCCTGTTGTACAGATTATCCAATATACCCCGCTAAAGAACAACAGTAAACTGCGCCAGGGTTCCAAACCATTATTGGTCCACAGGGAAAAACTCAGTCCGTTCAGCAGCACGATTGTCAGCCAAAACCATCCTTCCCGGGGAATGGCTACATTCTTTTTTAAAAGATAAAAGGTTATTATACTGCAATAAGCAACGGTAAAGGCCGTCACACCCCAGCCTTGCCAGTAAAACAAGACCCAGCGGGCAAAAAGGAATCCCAATAGGAAGACTAATACAGCAAAAACAGCATCTTTTAGATCTGGTTTAAAAGGCTCTTTGACAGGAGGTGTAAAAGGTTTCTCCTGTGAAGCTGCGGTAGATAAAGTAACCGGTGATGCCGGGAACTCTTTCGAGCTCCAAGAGCAGCTTGATTCTTGTAAATTCTTCATCCTTCGTCACGCTCCTTAATTTTCTTCTCTATATTCCAAAATATCCCCAGGTTGGCAGTTTAAAGCCTTGCAGACAGCTTCCAACGTGGAAAACCGGATGGCTTTAGCCTTTCCTGTCTTGAGTATAGAAAGATTAGCCTGACTGATATCTATTATTTCAGCCAGTTCACTGGAGGATATTTTGCGTTTGGCCATCATTACATCCAGATTAACGATAATGGGCATACTATCCCCCCCTTTTTCATATGGTGTAGTCTACTTCATTTTGCAGTTCAACTGCTTTAGCTACTACGTTTTTCACTACCCTGACAATTAATCCCATAAAAGCTGCGGCTACTGCTACAAAAATCCAGGGGAAATAATAAAAGAAAGAAATAAAGCCGATAGCCGCTCCGATAAAGCAGCTCCAGGAAATATGCCGTAAAGTTTCTACATTTTCTGTTATAAACACTTGGCCGGTTTCGATACGCCGGAGCAGGCTGAACAGACTGTAGAGAAGAATTAGCGCAGGGATAGATCCTACATAGATCGTTGCAAGGAAAAAGGGGCCTGTTCCCTGCAGTTCCGCCCTGGAAAAGCTCAGAAACCAGCGCGTTAACCAGGGTGCAGAAATAACTGTAACAATTAGTCCTGACATAAATAGCAGAATACACACCTTGCTAAGACCGAGAGATTTTTTGTTATTCCACATGGTTCATCCTCCTAAAGAGAAAAAACTGCACTTCTAATTAAGAACTAAGTACTTCACCTGGTGACATCCTTGTAATAATACTATCGTTTATTTTTAGCTTTGTCAATAAATAATTATTGTTTATCGATAATTATTTATTGCAATACACTAAAAGAGGATTTGCAATTAAGGGAAAGGATTTGCTATTAAATAGGCGGGAATAAATATCCTTATCGGAAAAAGTTCCAAAAAACAGGCTAAAGTCCTCTGAAATAAGACTCGAACCGCTAAAAAAAAGTGGAAATTTCAAACGGGATGAAAAGTTTTATAAATAAAACAGACCACAGTAAATTTAAATTGTACTGTGGTCTTACAAAGGGGGAGCGAAAAATATTTATATTTATATTTATATTAATATTAACCTATTGACTGGGAGTAATTTTTCCCGTCTTTCTTTTTTGCCATAAAGGAAGTGTCAAGGCGACTACAATACTAATTATGGAAATTATGATGAGGGCCCCGCTGATGGGACGCAGGAAAAAAATAGTCCAGTCGTTTTTATAACTAATCATCGTAGTTAAAAAGTTTCTTTCGGCAATTTGGCCTAAAATGGTTCCTAATAATAGCGGTGAAAGCGGGTATTGGAATTTATGCAGAAAAAATCCGATTATACCAAAAAGAAATAATAACCAGACATCATAAATATTGTTACGTAATGCAAAAGCACCGATTATACATAGTACCATGATAAAGGCAGATATTATCGTTTCAGGTGCTTTAAGTATCTTAACGATTGGTTTAACCGCTAATAAACCTAAAATTGACGTTAAAAGTATTCCCACAAATACGGATGCATAAATGGCATAGATCATATTTCCGTTAGTATGAAAGATTCCGGGTCCCGGTTGGATGCCATGCAGCATAAAAGCGCCGAGTATAATTGCCGTAGCCCCGCTTCCCGGGATACCTAGAGTTAACATAGGAATCAAGGCTCCGCCTACCGAAGCGGTAGCCGCACTCTGGGAAGAAATCAAGCCTTCCGGAGCCCCCTTCCCTAGCTTGCTCTTCTCTTTACCGCCATATTGCTTTTCTAAACCATAACTTATAAATGCGGCAACAGTTGCACCTGCTCCGGGAATAAAACCGATTATTGTTCCCAGAAAACTTCCTCTTAGAAATGTAGGAGTTTTCTTTTGGCAGTCTTTTAATTTAGGCAGCGCTGTTTCAATCTTGGCCTTATCTTTGGTTTTTAAACCGGAAGATTGGAACCCGGTTTCCAGGCGGCTGAAGATTTCCGCAACAGCATATATGCCCACTAGGACGATCAACCAGTCCACACCGGCTAGTAGAAATTTGGTATCAAAAGTGAATCTGTTAATGCCAAACATTGCATCTACGCCCACCGTCGCAATAAATAAGCCTATGCACATAGATACTACCGCATCACGGAAGGATGTTGTACCTAATACTAAGACGCTGCTCAAACCAAAAAAAACTATTGCAAAATATTCGGGACTAGAAAAACTTAAAGCAATTTTAGCTAAAGGCTCGGAAACAAGCACCATAAGAATTGCTGCAAATATCCCACCAAAAAGATTTGCATAAAGAGTCCATCCCAATGCTTCCGCCCCTCTACCTTGACATGTCATAGGATAGCCGTCCCACAGCAATGGAACATGTATTGGATCTCCTGGTATTTTATACAAAATTGCGGGAAAGGCTCCGCCATATGTTCCGGCTAAATAGATAGCTGTTAATAACACAATAGCATTGGTAGGATTCATAGAATAAGTAAAAGGTAAAGCTAAAACAACTCCAATTATTAAAGTTAATCCCGGTAAAGCAGAAGTCAGTAAACCAATAAGTAATCCAATGATAATTAATGCTATGGTAATTGGATTTAGAATTTCGATTAACCCATTACCTAATGACAGAATAATATTCATAAGCGTATCCATAGATAGCCTCCCTATTCCGAAATTCTAGCGAATACCTAATAAACTATAAATTAAATAAGTAAAATTTCCAAAAAAGCCGATGCCGGCAGGCAAAGATAAGTAAGCAATTTTTAAAAACACTACGATTAGACAAAATGTACCTATTAAACTGCTGCAAATTATAACATCCCGCCTCTTGTAATTGCCGATTTTCATCATGCCTGCCAAATATATAACTGTAGATATAATAAACCCTATTATCGGCAGCAAGAGTATATATACAAAAGTAGCGAGCAGCCCTAATATTAAAAATTTATGATTATTCTTGCCTTCGCGCCTTTTTTCTTGATGATTTTCATTAGAAGCAGAAATGTTTTTACCGATCGTCTTTTTTTTGAGATTAATAATTCCCAAGACAATATCATAAGCTGTAAAGATTATAATAATTATTAAAATCAGTTTAGGCCACAGATCAGGTCCCAGTCTTCCTGGAATCTTAGTATATTTGAAATTGGTCGATATATAATAAAGCACGAGGGAAATGAAGAAGAGACTGACGTTAAAAAGTATTTTGCCTCTCTGCTGTGTATTCATAAGATCCCACTCCCATAATTATTATTGAGGCTTGAAGCAGGGAAAATAAAAATTTAAATATGAATTTTTATTTTCCCTGCTTATAACATGATGCAGTTTATATTTATTACCTAATTTAGTGCCGCGGCCATACTTTCAAGATCTTGATCCAAAGCTTTTTTCGCTTCCTGGTCATTGGCATAACTATCCTCTGTTGCACGGTTCTTCTGGAGAAACTTTTGTAAATCTTCCGAATCATTGTAAACTTTTTCCAGAGCCTCACTAATCAGTTTGACTTTTTCAGGGTCGGTTCCTGCTTTAGCAATAATGCTGCGGCTGAAAGGAAGATAAAGTTCTATTCCCAGTTCGCCTGTGCAAGGGACATCGGGAAACTCGGAAACCCTTTCTTCATTAAAGACAATAATGGGGCGTATTTGCTTTTCCTCAATATATTGGATTACATCCCCGGCCTGTTCAAATAAAATATCGGCATGACCGCCTAAGATGGAAGTGTAACGTTCCCCCGGATTAGGAAAGGGTATCTTATTTACTTGAATGCCGTGCTTGTTTTCTAAAAATTTAAATGTAATGTCATCGACGGTTCCGTCCCCGGTAATAGCAGCTTTGATCTCACCCGGTTTCTCTTTGACGATCCGTTCAAAATCGTTCCAGCTTTTTATGGGACTGTCAACCGGAACAAATATATACGAAGGAACTTTAACCATCCTGGCGGCAGGAGTAATATCCTCATATTGGTAGCTGGCATTGGGGTTTACTAAAGTGGCATGGGTATCAAGAGTATAAATAGCAATGGTATAACCATCGTTAGGAGCGGTTATCAGCTTATTCATGCCTACACCGCCGGAAGCTCCGGGAACATTAATAACCGGCAGGGAAACCCCTAATACTGGTTCGAGTTCTTTACTTAGAATACGGGCCAATTGGTCCGCGCCCCCGCCGGGTCCCCACGGTACGATTAATTCAATAGGTCTTGTGGGATACTGTTTTTCGGCCTCTTTCTGAGGTTCGTCATTTGGGGTATTTTCTTTAGCCGTATTTTCGTTACAGCCTGTAAGCAGCAAAGCAACCAGCAAAGTAAAAATAATAAAGCAGACAAACTTTCTATTTACTAAAGTTTTCATTTGATCTTACCCCCGATTATTTTTTTATATGATTCCTTTAAGGACTGCCCTCCCTTCAGTGTTTAATATCCGTTTAAGATAGCCACTCTTTTTTATCTTTTAAAAATGAACCCAATATATCTTCGGTGATTTCCGAAGAAAAATCCTCCGGAACAAGCATGTACCCGTCTTTAATTACTATTTCACAATTAAAAATAGTGTTTTTTTGCTTTAAGAAACCGTTCATTTCCCCGGCATTTTGGAGAAGCTTTGCTGCAACCAGCCCTTCGTGAATACAGCCGATTTCTCCGGCTACCCCGTTACCCAGAACTACTTTTAGATCATGGGCAAAGGCTTTGTTGATCATACTTTCCAGCCGCTTAACACTTCCTACTTTCATTAATTTAAATTTAACATATTCTGCACATTTTAAAGTGATCGCCATATCTAAGTCTTTTTCAGAATGTATTGACTCGTCCAGCATCAATGGTAGAGGTGAAACCTTATTTAGTTCTACCATTTCAGCCCATTTATCGATCTTAAACGGCTGTTCAAACAACTCTACCGACCGGGGATCAATACTATTTACAAAGTGAGAAGCTTCTGCAAAATTATAGCCTTGGTTAGCGTCTATTCTGATTAAGGCACTCTTACCGACAGTATCCTGGATAAACCTGGTCCTGCTAATATCCTCGTTTAAATTCATCCCGACTTTTACCTTTAATGTGGTATAACCTTGGCCTAACAATGATTCAATTTCTTTCTGTAATGCAGCATAATCAGTTGAGTTAAGCGTTCCCAGTAGTTTCTGTTTAAATGGTCTCCCTAGCTTATAAGTGCATTTATCATCCAGAAACTCCAAGGCAGTTAAAATGGGCGTAACAGAATAAGGGTTATTTTCACAAAAGGGAGTTAGTTTTGTGATGGCGTCTTTTATACAAATACCAGGTAATATTCCTCCTTGATTTGTAACAAAAGTCCAGGCATTTTTCAAAGTTTCGTGGGAATACCCCGGTAACGGAACAGATTCCCCAATACTTTTACACCCTTCTGTGGTCACAATTTCAACAAAGATAGTGGCAAAACTATTAAGGTCCGTAAAGGATAAATGATATGGGTCCTTTAACGGAATATCTACTAAATAAGCCGTAACCTTTTTAATTTTCATTTTTTTCATCCTTTAAATGTTTTTTTACTCATGCTTTGGCGATTTCAGAAATATCCTCAATTGCCATATCTAAATCAATCTCACGCTTTTCCTGATGGGCTCTGTCCTGTAATTTAGCCAGGTGATATTCTCTAACTTCCTTGGGCAATGGCAAATTCCCGGAATCAAGATAGCGGACAGCTCCTTGATAATCCCGGACAGGAAGAATTTTATTTGCGACAAATTTATTTGGAGCCCAAGGAACGTCAATTATTCCGGATTCAAACCCTCTTACTGCACCCAGTGCGGGATCTCCTGCCCCTATTTCCAAAAGAGAATTTACAATATTCTTCACCTCTTTGCGCAGCATATCCATTTCTATTTTCAGCTCTTTGTCTTCCGGCAGTCGGAAACCTTTTAATATTTTGATAATCTTTTTGGTCGCTCTTAGTCCTGCCACATTTGCACCACCGGTAGGAATACCGATTGCTTCGTGAGGAGTCTTGGTCGTTATGTGGGTAGCATTTCCTAATACTCCAATCATGGCACCCAGACAAATAATTGAAAATGCTTCATCTTCTCTATTCGGGAAAGCACCCATCCATTGGTGGGAACCGGAGGCGATTTGCATATCTTTGTACCCGAATTCGTTAAGATACTCTTGGGCCAGTTCCTGTACCAATCTTAATGCCGCGACATCCTGTATTAAATTTAGATTTTGTCCGATTCCGATACTATAACTCTTTACGCCTTGTTCCGCTGCTAAAAGACAATCCAGAATGGAAATTGTAATTGCAATACCCGGAGGAATTAGTGTTCCTGTTAAAAAGCCGGTCTGTTCACGATGGAGCGGAATACCCTTCTCTCCATAATAGGCAACCAAGCGGTCGACATATTGATAATTTCGTATTCCTTGGGCGAGAGACAGCTCTTTCGTGAAACGGATTGTATCAGATATTCCTGCCCCCAGGAGACCTGTATAACCTGAGGCAAAAGCTACCTCTGCAATAGTAGCCGCAAATGGGGTTCCCGGCAGAACCATAGCGGGAATTTTTATGCTTTCTATGATTTGCCGGCATTTTGAAAAGCCATAATTTACAATGGGAAAACCGTTTAATAATGATCTTTTTTGCGTATGGCTTTGTTTTATACCATTTTCGGCATCTCTGAATTTTTCGTTGCGGGTATAACTATCTGTTGTACTCGGTAAATAATCGGCTTGACCTTCATCCTGCAGCGCTAACATTAATTTTAGCTGTTCATCAAATAGGGCTACCCCGCCCCGGGGATAGATTAGAGTGTCCCCGTTTTCTTTGGCTTTAGCGATCAGCTGCGGAAGGTTTTTGGCTGCCGGAAGGTTTTTTTGATAATCTATTGCTTCCCCTAATTCGATCTCTTGTAAAGTCGGCCATTTTCCTATTAAATCCCTGCGCAAATCTTTAAATTCGTCTGAGTTTAATTGCTGATTTCTTACAATTGAATTTAACACTTATGAACTGTACCCCCCTTTTATGTGAAACATGGAGCATGAAGACTAATTTATTTTTTTTAAAGTTTTTTGGGCAATCCGTAAGGCTTTATCCGGGTTAAGTTCGGCCAATAAGCCGATTGCATACAATACATAATTTTTATCAACATAAATATTGGCTTGTTTGGGTTTTAAATATAAGGGATGAGCGTTATCATAGAGGGCTTTTTCTAATATTGCGGCAGGATTTTTGCTGTTTGCGATAACGCCTCCCGTTCCAATAATTATGGGGATTTGAGTTAAATCCTTACCCCTTTGCACCAAAACCTCACCATGGCTTGTAAAGAAACTTTTTAAAAAACCGGAATGGCGTTCGGTGGAAATTTGAACCGCTCCCCGGGCCAGGGCCATTTCAATTTCGTATTCTGCAGGTTGTGCCAGATAGGTGACATCATTAAGTATCTTTTCAAGATATGTGATAATGTTTCCCGGTGGCCGTTTACATTCAGTCGCCAGCTTGGCGATTCCCAGCTCAGCAGCTATTCCGCCGGCGCTATACCGCATGCCGATATCACCTTCTACGGTGCGTTTTAAAAACTGTTCTGCCAAACCTTTTACGATAACTCCCGGCTGTGTGGGGTCACCTTTGGCGGCTGTATAGACATCAGTAGTTGCCCCCCCGATGTCGATTACCATTATGTCACCAATTCCCTTTTCGCTTTTCGTTCCTGTTGCTAATAATCCGACAGCTTTTAAAACCGCGGTTGGCGTGGGCATAAGAATACCTTCCACAAAATTCTCGGCTTTTTTTAATCCTTTAGCTGCAATTATTTTCTCTATGAAAACTTTTCGAATCTCCTCTTGAACTTTTTTATAATTTAGAACCCCTATTTCCGGCATGATATTCTCGGTAATACGGACATCTTTATGAGAATTCTGAAAAATAACTTCGATCTCGTCATAAGCATTTTTATTTCCCGCCACAATTATTGGTGCGGTTGTTTGAGCTGAGGCCAGTATCTGAGCATTAGAACAAATCACTTTACTGTTTCCTCCGTCGGTCCCCCCGCAAAGAAGGATAATATCAGGTGCCAGCTTTTCGATTTCTTGCAGTTCTAATTTGTTTAATATATTGGCATAAGTTTTTATTACTTTTGCCCCGGCGCCTAAAGCCGCCTTTTGGGAAGCCTGAGCAGTTAAATCAGGAACCAAGCCGATGGTAATCATTTTTAACCCGCCTGCCGCACTGCTGCATGCGATGCTTTTTACGGAATCAGGGATTAACGGGCAAGTATCTTTTAAATAAGTAAGGGCCTTATGTAAGCCGTCCATAATATTGGTTTCGATTGTGGTATGACTCTTTGCCGTGGCAATAATTTCTTCTTTTACCAGGTCTATTGCCGTAATTTTGGTATTGGTACTTCCAAAATCTATTGCCAAAACAGGTCCCATATCTTCATCTCCTTATTCTGCCAGGTCTTTTTTTAAATCTTCGATAAATTCTTTCAAATCAATGGTAGGTGGGTATACTTTATCGAATCCCATTTGCTTATATCTTTCTGCAACTTCTGCAAAATTTTGAGTACCTACCGCTAAATTCCCTCCGATATATAAGCGGATATCATCAAGACCTGCTTCGCTGCATTTATCGCGAAATCCCTGGCAATCAAGTTCCCCCTGCCCATATAATGAAGAGATCACTATTGCCGCTGCATCAGTTTCGATGGCAGCATTAATAAATTCTTCGGCTGGTGTTAAAGCGCCTAGTCCTACTACTTTAAAACCGGCTCTTTCCATGGCCCTTTGTATTATTCTATTTCCTACTATATGAGAGTCTACTCCGATAACACCTGTTATAATGGTCTTCATAATTCCCCTCCGAATACATAATGCATTTGACTTTCCCTGATATTTTTATTCTCTGGTGATTGTACCTTCCCAGGTAGAAACTTGCTTTTCCTGTAAATCATCTTCGTTGAACCACCTGGATGTAACACTTTTTATTTCAGTATAAAAAGCTATGCCGTCTTTACCCATTACATGTAGATCACCAAAAAAGGAATCTTTATGCCCTGAAAAAGGAAATACGGAAATGGGAACAGGGATTCCGACATTAATACCAACCATGCCGCCATGGGTTTTACGAGCAAATTCTCTTGCATAATAACCATTTTGGGTAAAAATACAAGATCCGTTTGCAAATGGATTTTTATTCATTACGGCAAGACCTTCTGCAAAGTTTTTCACCCTTTTAATACAGGTCACAGGACCAAAAATTTCATTTTGACCGATAGTCATTTCTTCAGTTACGTGGTCAAAAATTGTTGGTCCTAAAAAAAATCCTTCGTCATATCCGGGAATGCTCACATTTCTACCATCAAGTACCAGACTGGCTCCTTCTTCAACACCCTTTTCTATCCAATTCAACACAAATTTTTGGTGTTCGGCAGACACAACGGGACCTAATTCCGTTTGCGAATCATAAGCACAGCCTATTTTTCTCTCTTTAGCAAGTTTAACCAGGATTGCCACAAATTCGTCTGCCACTTCTTCTTCCACTACAACAACGGGAAGAGCCATACACCTTTGCCCTGCGCAGCCAAAAGATGAATTTATAACCCTGCGGGCAGTCGGTTCAAGAGGTGAATCTTTAAGAACTAAAGCGTGGTTTTTAGCCTCGCATAGTGCCTGCACTCTTTTGCCGTGAGCTGCCGCAGTACTATAAATATGTCTGCCGACCTTGGTTGAGCCAACGTAGGAAATTCCCTTAATGTCCGGGTGTTTCAAGAGAAGCTCTGCTTCATTTCTGCTGCAGGTCACCAGATTTACAACACCTTGAGGCAGGCCGGCTTCCATTAATAATTCAAGCATTCTAATGGATGTCAGAGGAGTCATACTGGCTGCTTTTAAGACAAAAGTATTTCCGGTAGTGATACATAAGGGAATCATCCAGCCAAAAGGAATCATACCGGGGAAATTATAAGGGGCAATTCCGGCAAACACTCCGATAGGTTCTCTATACATGACAGTATCATGGCCGCTGGAAACATTCATTAAAGAGTCGCCTTGCATAAGTACGGGGCAGGCACAGGCCAATTCTACCACTTCGATAGCTTTTAAAATATCTCCCCGGGATTCTCCCAGATTTTTGCCCAACTCCGTTGCGACAAGTCTTGTTAACTCCTCGAGATGAGATTCCAGTTTTTCTTTAAACTTAAACATGACTTGTACTCTATTTCCGAGGGGTAAATCCGACCAAGGGGCAAATGCATTTTTGGCTGATTCAATGGCTTTATTAACTTCTTCCACTGTACAGCAAGGGGCTTCTGCAATGATTTTGCCGGTGCTGCTGTCGGTAATGGCCATATATTTTTCTGTGTTTGATTCCTCCCATTTACCATTGGCACAATATTTTAGTTTCGTAACCATCATGATTCCACCTTTCCGGATAATTTTCGGTATTTTTCCAAAACCCTGAAGATACTGAATAATTACCCCGTTGTTATTTTTATTGCTGTTTGTATAAAATTATAGATTGCTTTATAATTTAATACAAATAGCAATAAATTATCTTATAATAAAGATAATAATTCTATGTTATAACACTATAAATAATTATTATGCATAGGAGGTTTATATGGATATAAAGCTGCTTAACACTTTTATAGCTGTGCTGGAGATGAAGAGTTTTTCATTAGCAGGTAAAAGACTACATCTAACTCAGCCTGCTATCACTAAGCACATTCATCTCCTTGAAGACTATTATGGTGTAAAATTGCTGCAAAGAACAAACCGGGAATTTAAAGTTACACCGGCGGGAAATAAACTATACAGTTATTCCAAACAAATTATGAGCTTGTTAGACGAGACTAAGAATGAGTTAAGTAACTTAGGCGGATTAGTTCAGGGTAGTATCGTTATTTCTTGCGGTTATTCAATTTGCGAAAATATTTTGCCTCATATTATATCCGCTTTTCAGGCTAAATATCCTGAGATAAAAATTACTGTTAAAACCGGAAATTTCAGGCATGTTATCAATAATGTTTTAGACGGTGAAGCGGACGTTGCTTTAATTGCCGGTTGTTATGATAATAAGAGCATTGTCTCTGTGCATCTTTTTACAGATCAATTAGTATTAATTGTCGGTAAAAATCATGATCTTGCAGATAGAACTTCGATTTCTATTCATGATGTAACAAATGAGAAATTTATACTCCGGGAACAGGATTCCACTACTTATGAAGTTTTTGAGTTTGCTCTGGAAAAGGCCGGGATCTCAATGAACGACATAAATATATTTGTAAATTTGGAGAGTCATGAAGCAATTAAGAGATTGGTAGAAAACAACGTGGGCGTTTCCATTTTATCCAAGTGGGCGATTACTAATGAACTAAAGGTAGGAAGCATCAAAGCCATACCCATCGAAGAATTAAAGTTGATCAGGGACTTTAACCTGATTTATCCCAAACAGACAAACAAAACGGCACTAATTAAAAAATTAGTGAGCTTTTGCAAAATAAAAAGCATCTGGGATACCCGGGATTACGAAGAGACAATATAAAATACTACCTGGAAAATTTTTATTAAGCAAAGATTTATGACTGAAAAGTACTGTTAACATTTAAAATTGTCTACATATCCACCCAAAAATGAGATTTAAGGCTGGAGAATATTATTAAGCTTTCTGAGGCAGGATTTAAAAAGGACTGAGGGATTAATATCTCAGTCCTTTTTATGAAATCGGAATATGGTGTCAAAAGCTTTAGGATATACACAATAGCCATATTCATTTGCAGTTCTAAGAGAGAAATAGATCAGCCTATCATAAAAACTTATCCTGATTATTCCAATCGTCATATTCTGAATATTTTAACTACTAATTGGACTTTTGCCTATATAGTCTATAAACTATAAATAAAGAGAGACTTATTAAGGAACTTAGCAGAAGATATTTTAAAATATAATTATTTTACGAAAAAGGAGGTAATTCGGAATGACTTTGACAATGATCTTGGTGGGCACTATTTATGTTGGAGTTGTTGCTCTAAGGACTTACGATTTTTTATCCTCCATCGCTGAAGATGAAATGGTTGCAGAACAAATTCAAGAGCAAACCACCTTTAATGCACCATGTTTGGATTGTTAATTATTCCTGTATTGGTTTAAAGTAATAGAGTGGGAGGTATTTTTTTAATAAATGCCTCCCACTCTATTTATCTAAATGCGGTGAATTTAACGTACATATTTTTTTTCCAATTCTCTGATCTCTGCTAGTCCTATTAATTCATTAAATTCCGCAAAAGTGACCATTTCATCAATTAAACCTTTTGTTGTATCCTCTTGCTTTAAAGTTTCCATCAATTTTGTGACAATTTTTGTCGTAATGTAAGTTGACGCTGTAGGATAAATAACCAGATTGAATCCTAATTGTTCCAGCCGGGAGTTACTGAGTAAAGGAGTTCGGCCGCCTTCAACCATATTAGCCAAGACCGGCACTTGGAAACTGGTGGTGATGATCTTCATCTCTTCTATGTTTTCGGGAGATTCAATAAAAATAACATCAGCCCCTGCTTCCTCGTAGGCTTTGCCCCTGCAAATCGCTTCTTCAAAACCGTGTACCGCCCGGGCATCTGTGCGGGCAATAATGATCAGGTTATCATCTTTTCTGGCATCAAGAGCTGCTTTGATTTTCCAGACCATTTCTTCCTGAGGAACTACCTGTTTCCCTGTCATATGGCCGCATTTCTTTGGTGCAACCTGATCTTCAAGTTGAATTGCTGCCACCCCTGCCTTCTCATATTCACGAACTGTGCGCATCACATTTAGTGCATTTCCGAAACCGGTATCGGCATCTGCGATTACCGGTATATTAACTGCTTCGACGAAATTGCGGGCTCGGTCGACCATTTCAGATAAAGTTAAAAGGCCGACATCGGGGCGGCCCAAATGACTTGCTGCCTGTCCGTAGCCGGTCATGTAAACTGCAGGAAAGCCAACTTTAGCAATTATTTTAGCTGTTAATACATCATGAGCACCCGGTGCTACAAGTATTTTTTTCTCTTTTAGTAACTGCCTTAATGTTATCGACATAGTCATAGATCCTTTATTCCTCCAATTTAAAATATTTCTTAGCAAACTCCAGTGTATATTCTGAGTATTCTTGGGCCAAAACGCCGATTGCATACATAAGATAGTTTTCATCAATTATGAAATCCGGATTTTGGGGTAATAAAGAGAGTCCCGGATGTCGAAAGGCTTCTGTTAAAATTTTTATTTTTACATCCGGTGCAGAATGGGTAAAAATACCTCCTACCGCTATTACATGTTTAATTTTTCTTAAATCTCTTCCGATGGGTGTTCCCGGTGTAATACCCATTAAGGGATCGAACTCTTTGGCAATAAAACCGGCGTGTCTTTTGAGAGCAATTTCAATGGCAGAAATACTAAGAGCTATATCAAATTGCATTTCCACCTCATTTTGAGGAATGTAGTCAGTATTTTTTTCCAGGAACTCAGTATATTTTACTAAGCTTTCTTCATATTTCTTATCAAAACCAATTTTGGTCAATACGCCCAGGGGCCCTATTGTTTCAACGATTCCTGTTGCACTGACTCTTAATCCTAAGTTTCCTTCTACCGTACGGTATGAGGGCTGTTTCTCATTGTTAACGATTAGCCCTTTTTCTTCTATACTTAGATTTTCTAACTCAGGTAAGACAGAGTGAATATCTGTAGTTGCCCCGCCTATATCAATAATTAAAACATTTCCTACTCCGTTTTCTCCGTAGATTCCTTTTGCTAATAACTCGGCTCCAAGCAGTATTGCCCCGGGTGTAGGAATTATCTTGTTGTTTGAGACTTGCTCTATGAGCTTGCTTAAACCTTTGGCAGTGATGATCTGTTTAATAAATTGCCGGTGAATTGCTTCCCGGGCAGGCTTAACTTTTAGCTCGTGTATTGTAGGCATCAGATTAGGGACACGTATTGAGTTTATATGATTTGCCGCCAGAATTTCGGCAACTTTTGGCTGGGCATATTTATTTCCTGCTATAATAACAACAGCTTGCACATTGGCTGCAATGATAATTTGGGTGTTTTCCAGCATGGAATCCTGATCACCGCCGTCAGTGCCTCCTGCTAGAAGAATAATGTCCGGTTTAATTTCCTTAAGAACCTGGATTCTGTATTCCGGTTGGTCTTCATGGGATATTATTTCCAGCACCCTGGCTCCTGCGCTCATTGCTACTTCTTTGGCTGCTTTGGCAGTTACCCGGGGCATATAACCTAGAGCTACCATCCTAAGCCCGCCGGCCGCACTACTTGTTGATAGAACAATGCTGTCGGCGGACAGGTCATTCCCCTGCTCACTAAGTTTTTGCTTCGCATTTTGAAAACCCAGTTCAATGTCTGCAACTGTAGTAGGGACCTGTGTCCTGTCAATAAATAACAAATCGCTGTCCTTTAATTGAAATCCTGATAATTTTGTGTATGTACTGCCAACATCAAAAATAAGTAAATTAATATTACTCATTTCCAAAACCCCTTAGTTTTATTTATTAACGATACAAACCTGGCCTTCCAGTATTCTTCTGGCAGTTCTGGCAAAAGCTGCCCGTTTAACTTCGTCATTTTGGACAATTGCTTCGATCTCAATAATTCCGGCCGGATGACCAATCCTGATCACATTATCGGCTTGATTTTTTTCCATAGCTTGGTTTACTATTGTTCCCGGTATTCTGGCGGCTACACCGGTGCATACGGTTCCCGTTCCGGGGTAAGCTTTATGAACCACCTGCATAAACATTAATCTCGATACAAAATCTATTTGTGCTTTTGTGATAATATTACCGGTAGTAAAATCTTCATAATCTTGAGGTGGTGACACAAAAGCAATCATGGGAAAGGCCGGAGATTTTTCTAAAGCAGTTTTAAGATCTGCTGCCATGCCGATTTTGACAGCCGTTTTAGCCCTTATTTCCTCCAATAAATCTAAAATTTGTTTATTTCCATTGATTTCTTGCGGCTTCTCTGTTCCTTTCATGCCGATATCTTTAGCTCTGACAAAGACACAAGGATTAGCACAATCCACAATGGAGGCTTCCAGGGAACCTATACTTGTTTCCAAAATATCTACGACATTACCTGTAGGCAATAAATTTTTCGTCACAGATCCGGCCGTATCGGCAAAATCCAACATTATTTTCGCACCTGTTCCGGGTACCCCGTCTATTTTGCAGTCTCCTTTGACCTGAGCCTGCCCATTAATAACAGGAACTTCCGCTATTAAAATTTTCCCCGTATTCGTATTATGAATTCTTACCGTAGTAACAGGTTCTTGTGCAGTAACAAAGCCTTCATCAATAGCAAAGGGCCCTACTCCGGAAGAGATATTTCCGCAATTGCCGGAATAGTCAACATAAGGAGTATTGATGCTAACCTGACCGAAAGTATAATCTATATCGGCATCGGAGCGTGAGGAAGGTCCGATTATAGCAAGTTTGCTGGTTAAAGGATCTGCACCGCCCAAACCGTCAATTTGTCTTATATCAGGACTCCCGAAAATAGCCAGAATAGTTTTGTCGCGGAGCAGGGGGTCCTGTGGTAAATGGTTTCTTTTTAAAAATATACCTTTGCTGGTTCCTGCCCGCATAATTATGCAGGGAATTTTCCGATACTCATTCATATTTCTCAATCCCCCTTTTATTTTTTAACTTTGTCTTAAGCCACTCTAAAAATTGTTCCGGGCTGGTACACGGACCAAAGAAGCCGTCAACTCCCAGAAAATCGGTGCCTTGTTTCGCTATTTTATCCTCGTAGAAAGCATGCTCTTCTTCTTTCTCGGCAACTCTGCCCCCGGCAACTACGATAACTTTTTCCCGCAAGCCTAATTCTCTTAAGCGTTTATCGACCCGGGGAAATAAATCTATTCCCAGTCCTAAGAGATTACTGACACCGATTATACTTGCTTTAGCTTCTGCGGCTACTTCCGCAACAGTCTCCGGTAAATTCATTCCCCGGAGATAAATAACTTCGAATCCGGCCTCTTCTAATGCTTCTTTAATAAGGTTTATCCCGTTAACATGGGCATCTGCTCCAACAGTAGCCAGTACCACTTTTTCAGCTAAGGTAGGTTTTTTCTCATGGGAAATATCAATCTTCTCTTTGGTATAAGCAAAGTTTTCTTGCGCAATGTTTAATGGGGAATAACCAGGAACATAGCGCTTGATTCCGTCTGAATCAAGGTGGGTTTTAACAAAACGTTTCAGGTCCCAGCCACCGGCCCTGGGCGCGTCTAAAATTCCTGTTTTACCTGCAGTTACTATCTTTTCTATCAGTTCGTCCCGTTCAAATTTCTTCCAAAAGCTTTCATTAATTTCCTGGGGGTTTAAACTGTGCTTGATCCCCAAAGCAGTTTTTAAAACAGCCATTGCTTCGGTTATGATTTCTGCTTTTCTTTTATCGATATAAGGATCATTGATCGCTATTTTGTAAGTGTTTTCAAAAATGTCCTGAGTTCCCCATAAAGCTTTAGCCATGGAAGCTCCCGTAGGAATACCTACTGATTCCGCAGCTTTAGGTCTGTAGAAATTTGCTCCTCCAAGTTTGGCACTGATTGCCATCCGGGCAAAATGAGCACTTTCAGCGATTAAGTCGCCCGGGGGATTTTGGAAAGTTTCCGGGACAACGATAAGAAAGTCACTCCACATTGTATCCTTAAAAGCCCGCATAACTGCTAAGTCTGCTAAAAGGTTAATGCCGGCTACATTCATCTGGACGGCACTTAATCCTTTGGGCAGCCCGGCAATAATACCCAGACCTTCGGCCAGCATGCACATAGCCAAGGCCATGCCGTCGGTACCGCCGATATTGTTTAAATGTTTATGGGATTCGATTTGGACAAAGATATTGTTTTCCGCACAAATTTCTAAGGCTTTAAATCCATTGACAACCTTTGTTTTGTAGTCGTGGATTCCCCTTCCTCCAAAATGAACGTGGATCACGGGACCGATATCCGTACCGTCAAACCCGGCAATAAAGGCATTTAATATGGAAAGGTGAGGTGTATCACCTGTCGCATTAATTCTCATCGGATGGAGGGCTCCCCCGCCTAATTCAACAAGTTTCCGTTCTCCAAAGGGTGTAATGCCCCCTTTGCCTCTGGATTGTTCGATAAGCTCCCGGCCGTCCAGGGGATCAATATGCCTTGTTGCCTCGGCATGCACAAAATGAAATAATTGTATACCTAATTTTTGGGCAATTTTATACATTTCCAAAGATTCCTGGTAGGTTTCTTCGGCTGTATTTCTGCCCAGGATTGGATTAAGTACGGGAATTCCTGTTTCAGCAGCTTTTTCCCCCAGAGCGGATATCCGATAGCCGCTTCGTTCAATACCGCATACTTTTCTGGGATAAGCAGCCGGCAGACCGGTAATAGAGCCGTCCTTACCTACTTTAGGCATTTCTGCTCCAAAGGCGTCTGCATATGCTTTTAATCTATCTTCATCCTCTAAAATTATTTGCATGGTTCTTTCTTGCATTGAACATGTACCCCCTTAAGTTAAACCTAATTCTTGTCTAACTCTTGCGATTAATCCCCCTGCTCTTAACGTAGCCAGTACATTCTCGGAAAGGGGATTATATTGTAGTTCTTGATTATTGAGGACTAGCAGACCTTTGGCTACATCTACTGCAATGAAATCGCCATTTTTAATTTTACCTGTTAAATTTGCAGTAAATACGGGTAAACCAATATTAATCGCGTTCCTGCGGAATATGCGGGCAAAAGATTCTGCGATAATTAAACTGATTCCTGCCTTGAAAAGGGCGACAGGTGCCTGCTCTCTGCTGGATCCGCATCCGAAATTTTTCCCGGCTATAATGATGTCTCCCTGATTTACTTTTGTTGAAAAATCCGGGATAATGCTGCCGGTCATAGCATATTTCGCCAATTTTTCCGAGGGTTCCGTCATGGCATAACCCGGCAATATTTGATCTGTATCAATATTATCTCCGAAAAGCCAAACCTGTCCTTTAATATGCATAGTCCGTTCTCTCCTTAAAAGCGATCTTTCGTGGGTCCTGAAGTTTGCCGCAAACTGCCGCTACTGCGGCAGTGATAGGTGAAGCCAGGTAAACTTGTGCCTTGCGGCTTCCCATCCGGCCGGGAAAATTTCTATTCGTAGTAGAAACTACCACATCATCATCAGAGGCTAAACCCTGGTGTGCACCAAAGCACGGACCACAGCCAGGATTAACGAGTACCGCCCCCGCATCTCTGATGATTTTGCAGTAACCAAGTTCCTCCATTGCGGCAGATATTTTTTGGGAAGCAGGAATCACCAGCATATTGACATTTTTATGAACCGGATAATCTTTTAAAATATTAACGACTTGCTCCATATCCTTTAATCTGCCGTTTGTACAACTGCCGACAACGACTTGCGTTATGGGGATACCTGCAACAGCAGCAAGGGGCTTTACATTAGCAGGTGAGAAAGGGCAGGCAACAACGGGTTCCAGATCCCCTAGTTCAATAGAGATTCTTTGCCCAACATCTGTTTCGGCATTTTCACTGCCAAAACAGCTGATCATGGCTCCCATTTCAATTCCCATATTGCAAATCGTCATTTTTTCTGCCGTAGCAAGATTAATTACCGCCGGACCTGTAAATATAACTCCTTTATCGGTAAGGCCGTCGGTACCAAAATGGTTGATTAAGAATAAAATCAAATCCTTAGCAGTTACGCAATCTTTAAATTCACCTGTTAAAAATATTTCTACAACTTCAGGCACCTCTAAATCGATAGTACCCGTTGCCATAGCCGCGGCAAGCTCCGTCGAACCTACGCCTATACCAAGAGCTCCGTACCCGCCGGCCGTGCAGGTATGGGAATCTGCACCAATTATTATCGATCCGGGAGCAGGTTTATATTCCTCGTAAATCAATTGGTGGACAACACCTTGACCTTGCGCAAAAAGCTTGCAGCCGAAATGATCGGCAAATTTTTTAAGGGAGATATGATTGTTACGAGCTTGAATTGTCGCCGCCGGAAATATATGATCAATTACCATCATTACTTTGCCGGGGTCGAAGACTTGATCGAGCCCTATTTTTTTAAACTGTTCTATTGTTATGGGTCCCGTGACATCATGACTAACAGCTAAATCTACTTTGCACCGTATATCTTCACCAACTTTTACTTTTTTACAGCCGGCTGCTTTAGCAAGATTTTTTTCTATGCTATTCACAAAAATCTCACTCCTCTTCTACTGCCTCAATACTGAGCTTATTAGCAATTTCTCTTGCTGCTTCTAAGCTTGGATAGGCTTTCTTCAATACTAGTCTTCCTCCGCCCCGGTTTAGTGTCTCAATAGCAAAAATACCTTCTGCGGTTTGAAGCGTAATCCTCTGCATCTGGGACTCTTCCGTTTGTAAGATTTGGACACTGATATTTTTTTGTTTTATTTTATCCATAACTTCTTTATAGGCAATACCATCATCGGTTGCTGCTCCGAAGACGGCCGCCATCAAGATGCCCGGCACATTTATTCCTCTTCGGGCAAACAGCTCCGGATAGAGTTCTATGGTCACCTTAGTGATTTCCCCTTTGGCCAAGAAGTGCACAATACGGGCTGCATTAGTAGGCGACCCCACAGCCTGACTACTTCCGCCGACTACAACGGCGCCAAAGGGCTTGACGATACTATTGGCCTTTTCCGCAAGGCCTCTGGCCTCTTCTAAAGCTTTATGGATTATTTCATGTTTTCTCTCTTCTTCCGATTCTTTTACAGACAAGTCTACGTAATTTTCAACAGCATAATTTGTTTTGAAAAATGGTTCCATGTATTTAATGACCATGGGGACGATGGCTTTCGCCGATACCGGATGTACGGCAGCCGCCATTGCCACCATAACATCTACCGGTACAGTGACGGGAATCGTCGTATGCATGGCAAGCTGACTGGCTAGTTTAGCAATCATGACTGCTCCTCCAATGTGGGTTGCGCAGAGACCTGCCACCATAACCCGGGGTGTACAGGGATTGGCGATAGTCGGGGATAAGGCAAGCACTACTGCTTTTCCTATTTCAGCAGGTTTGCCTCCGGCGAGTTCCGTAAATCCGGCAGCTAAAGCAGCCGCACCTGCGCCAAATCCCTCCATATTGCACCCGGTAGTCGTTTTGCCGGCTCTAAACATCGTACCGATTTTCAAGACGACTGCAGCTACATGGGCGATTTTATCCTGATCTTCATAGTCTTCAATAAGGGCTTTCATAAAACCCGTATACGGACAAGAATCACCGGTACCTGCACATGGCTGTAAGCCGATAGAATGATTACCGATTTGGGTGGCTAAGGTATAAACTAAAACTTTATTAAGAAAATGATCTGCAATTATTTTAGGAGCACCTATCCCGGTTAGTTCTCTGCCTATATTGCCGAAGAGAAAGCTGGAACCAGAAGTAACACCCAATTCAGTTGCATAAAGATTATGAGAGAAACTGGCGATAACCGCTGAGCAAACTTCGTTTTTATCCATCTTATTGACATGCATGGCTTCCGCGATAATTACTTCACTAACGGATGTCGCAGCTTCATCAGCAATTTTAATACAATCTCCTAAGGTTAAATGTCCCATTTGTAAATGATTTTCTCGGGCAGTTCTATATATCTTATCCAAGATAGTCACCTCTAACCTCTACACCTGTCATTTCTTCCCATACTTTAATGACAGCAGAAATATCTTCTTTTCCCAAACCTTTCGTTTTAGCTATTTCAAAAACCTGCTGAGCGATATTGGTAACCGGTAATGGTACACCTAATCTTTTTCCGGTTTCAATGGCCAGCTCTAAATCTTTATATTGTAAGTCGATGGCAAAGCCCGGATTAAAAGCATTTTTAAAAATAAAATTCGGTACTTTTGCTTCTAGGGCATAACTTCTCCCTGAACTGGATTTAATCATTTCAAACATTACTTCCGGATCAAGGCCCAGTTTTTTTCCTAACACCAAAGCTTCTGCAACGGCAGACATACTTACACCTAATAAAAGGTTATTAATCAGCTTTACCGCATCACCAAGACTTACTTGGCCAATATGCTTAATTTTATTGCCTAAGATATTTAAAACAGGCTTAACAGCCTCGAAAACTTCTTTTTCCCCGCCCACCATAATTGTTAAAGTACCAGCACAGGCCCCTGTTGCACCTCCGCTAACAGGAGCATCTAAATATTTCAGGCCCTTTTCAGCTGCTAACGCCGCCATTTTCTGCGTACTATGGGGGGCAACACTACTCATATCAATTATGATTTGCCCTTCCCGCGCACCACTGAATATTCCGGTACTTCCAGTCATAACACTTTCAACAATAGCTGAATTTGGAAGCATTGTTATAATGACATCAACCTTTGTGGCTAGATCTTGAGGATTCAGGCATTTATAAGCCCCTGAGTTAGCCATTTCATCCGCAGATTTTTCAACAATGTCATATACATAGAGCCGATAATTTGCATTAAGCAGGTTTTGTGCCATGGGTTTGCCCATTGCACCTAAACCGATAAAACCTAATTTCAAGCTAGTCACACTCCTATCTGATCAATACTAAAATCTGTGTTCTAGCGTAGTCCGTCTTCCCCTACGATTTGATCTTTTTCCAAGCCGCCGATTCTAGGATGGGGGCGGCCTCCTGAAGTCACTACCAAAGCGACTAATATTTCATCGGCTTTGGGAGCATCAGGCAGTCTTACTTCCATTGCATCATAATGTGTTCTTACAAAGGCCGCATCTTTATAATGCACAGGTACATCTAATGAAGTACCTGCCGTCCCGATTTTTTTGGAAGACGGAATAATTGCTTTGCCGCCACCTAGAGCCTGACGCATGGGTTTGCCTAATTTAGGGTGAAGAATTGCTGCTCCGTGTTCAAGTTCGCCATCTAATCCAATTATTGCTCCTTTACCGTAATTTTCTGCTTCTTCCGGAGCAAGGCCCATAGCCTCTACTGCTCTTTCCGTCAAAAACTTTCCCAGGTATTCGCCTATTTCTGTTAAGGCGCTGAGGTCCTCCACATAAGTGCCGGCAAAAGGATTTTTAATGACGGCAATCGATGCGCATTTTTTGAACGGTTTTTCTACGTCTTTTTGTCCGTCAGCGTGTACTTCTTCCACTACAGTTACAAGTTTCCTGAATTTCATATTCATTGTTTACCTCCAAATGTTTAATTTTTGTTAATAGTTTCCCGGGGGCTTCTAATTTTTCTCCTTGCACGTGAGCAATTGCTCCTGTAATTAAGTTATTCTCTAAAATCCACTGAGATTTTTTCTCGATCTGCCGTAAACTTTTTTGTTTTTCGGTTAAATTTAGCGGACCGACAGAAATCGTGATCATGATGCCGGGTATATCTGTATTGGGGTCAATGGTTTCAGCCGGTGCCTGCTTTACACCAGGACAGTCAATATAGCTGGAATTTGCCAGGGAAGTTGCAAATACATCGGCAGTAATGCAATTTTTGGCAAAAACTGTAACAGAATCAGCTATTCCTCTGGTAAAACTCCTTCCTCCTAACCCGCTGGTGGCAATACCGCCGATATGATCAGAGCTTTTGATTAATACTTTATGACTAAAAGAGGCTCGACCCAGTTGAGGAACGATCCCCACAGAGGCTTGTTCATTGTTCATTAGCCGTAATGCGATATCGCCGCCGTTATTCACAATTACTTTGGTGGCCCCGTTTTCCATAAGCCAGTCGGCGGTCCTGTCGGCCATTACTCCGGCTACCGCAGCCATGGGAGTCAAATCGGTATCACCCGTGCTTTTGGCAGCCTGCCACATTTTGAAAGCAGCTCCGGTCAGGATATCCTTCTCACATAACAGCCAGGGCTTTTTCAGATGTTTTAAATTACAGGATATTTCCTGTAAGTGTTTAATGGCCACCTGGCTTGCATCTACACATTGGTGAGTCAAAGGAATGTTTTTATTCCAGGCGGATATGGTCATAGAAATAGGACCGTAATCCAGAAATACAACTCCGGGATTAAGTATTGTGATCATTTCTGATATTTTCCTTCAAAGTGTTAACATCTTTAACTTGATCAAGGTGACCGCCAATTGTCTCGTAGTCGGCTAATCTCATCGTATATTCGGCAGGAGCCACCGTAGCAGGAGTGGGGACCCATGTAAAAGCCCGGGGAACCATTTTATTTACATCAGCTAAAAAATTGATACCGCCGCCCGGAAGGATATAGGCCGGGGCACCTCCTATTGTAAGCTGTGCTTTTTCAGCATGTACTGCCTTAGTCAACGCCAAAGGTTTATTCGTTACACCTGCCCTTGCACTTCCGCCGACTCCGCCGAAATAAATAACGGAAACATGGGATTCTTCACAATTGTCCTTAATGTGATTAACTAGTTTTTCTACCGGGGGAGTCATATTGATTTCCTTTACCGTACCATCTTTCTGGAGTTCAAATAATGCGAATTTTTGTCCGGTAGTTTCAGTAACTAAAATCTGCAGGCCTATTTTAGCTATGTTCATATCTACATCCTTAATTGCGTCGCGGGGGTTTAAAATATTGGTCCCGCCCCAGCCATTACCATGCTCACCGAAGTATCTCCCTCTTGTACTCTTTCTGGCATTTGGTATTATCCCACTCCAGTTCATGCCTACTTCAGCCCCGGCTAAGTGCTCGGAAAACAGTCCTACTACATGGTGGTCTAAGATGATGGCTTCATCAACAACCCCTTTCATATCCCGGGCAAAAATCCCTATTGTTGCACTACCGCAGCCTACCCGCATTTTGGTATCCTCTATTCCGTCTATAACGGGCCGTTCATTCTGTTGCAGTTCTAAAACGGTTTTTTTGGCAACGGATAATCTTACCCGTTCCCCATTGGCAAAATCTACGATAGTTCTTGCCACTATGAACCCGTCTTTGCCGGTAAGAAGATTTGCCCCTCCTATGGACAGCATTTTGGACCCGTATTGTTCTGTTTCCACAAGGCCGACGATTCTTCCGTCTCTATACACCAAAGAGCCTTCCTCACCGATAAAGAAGTTTGTATCAATTTTTACTTTAACACCGCTATAGCTTAAAGGTACTTCGGTAACTACAGTTACGACATCGACACCGTCGACACAATCTTTGACAATGTGGGGAGCCGGTTTAGAACATGGATAAGCAGTACCTGCACCTACGGCCGTAATAAGAGGTTTAGAAATAGAGGGATCGTTATTCGGTTGATATACTGCATCAAGAACCAGTTGCCGGTTTCTTATTAAGACCCCCTTTGCATTGGTATATCTTTGACAAGCCCCGGTATAACCTTCGGCAATTTCACATTGCACGGGACAAGAGGTGCATTTTATTGTTTCCTTTTTGTTTTCCGGTGTTTGTTTTACCGCCCCGAATTTACAAATGCGCAGACATACGCCGCATTGCACACACCTTTGACCGATAACAGCTTTTTTATTTTTAATTTCTATGGCGTTAGCAGGACATTCTTTCATACATAATGTACAGCCTTTACATAATTGGACATCAACTTTTATCAAGGAATTCACTCCCTAAACTAGAGTTGGTTTCTGACTGGCCGGAGGTGTATTTCTACTGTTATTGATTATTATTTGACCATCAATAATAACCATTGCTATTCCCGGGATATCTCCTGCTTCAATTGCGGCAACAGCATTTTCTCCCACTGATCCCATGGGTGTATCCATAATAACCAGATCTGCTTCTCTGCCGGGTTCGATTATACCCGTTTGCAGTCCGAAAATTCTGGCAGTATTACCTGTTGCACAAGCTATGGCTTCCGGACCGCTGATATCAGACATACTGGAGATTTGACAAACTGAACGTAAAATCCCTAAGGGAATGATACCGGAACCGGAAGGAGAATCATTGCCTATTATTAAACGGTTTAATTCATTTCTGGCTTTTAAAGAGCGGGCTACAATGTCTGCGGCTTTGGGATTACCACACTGGACAATCTCTAAAGTTAACTTAGTATCATTTACCAATCTGGCAATTTCATGGGGAGCTATCGCAGTAGGTCCTCCGTTAATATGATTAACAACTGTAGGATCTGTTTTTATTACATCATCCGCCGTTACAGTTGAACTACCCGGAATCGAAGTTCCTCCGCAGTGCATCATAACTTTAAAACCGTGAGCCTTAGCCCATTTAACCATAGGAGCCGCATCTTCAGGTTTTTTTATGCCGCCTAAGCCAATCTCTCCTACCAGCCATACTCCGTTTGCGGCTAATTCCCGGAAATCATTTTCTTGCAGACCCGGCTCTAAGATCAGGGCACCGCCATGGAGTTTGACACCGGCCGGTCTTTTATTATAAAAAGACTTACTGGCCAGAATTGCTAATGCTTTTACTCCTGCAGGATCTTTAGGCCTGCCGGGTGTGTGTGCCTCTCCGGCGGAGATCATGGTCGTTACCCCGCCGTGTAAAGAACTATCAATGAAATCGGTAGTTTTCTGTCTGGGTGTATAATCCCCCAGTACAGGATGCACATGGGAGTCTATTAATCCTGGTGCGACGGTGGTCCCTTGCGCATCAATCACCAGCAAATCATTATCTTGTTCTAAGAGCTCTTCGCCGCCGATCGCTTCGATTTTTTTATCCTTGACTACGATTACACTACCTTTTATTACAGGTTCTTCTGCTTTTCCGCTCAAGATCATCCCGATATTCTTAACAATCAAAGAACTCATCTAAATACCCCTTTTCGTAGTATTTTATTATTCTGCGGACTTTAGCTTAAAAGTCCGCAGAATAATTTTCATATCTAAGCAGCAGCATTACCGTCTATTCTCACAGCATACTGATTAAGAAAAATACACCGTACTAATTTAAAATTATTTCATTTGTTATCTGTGAGCATATGTAGGATTACATAGCAGACTATACTTGTCAGTATTCCGATTATTGGTGCGATAGCGAAAACTGCAGCTAAGGTAACCATTTAAAGAAATCCAAGTCACTGCCGAAAGTGCTAATAATATGGAAAATATATTAGAGCTGCTCTTGCCAAAGACTTTTCTAGAGAGAAATGCTGTCGATAATCCATTCTTATAGGCAAGTAAACCCGTTAGAATAACAATGGAGATTAATACGGCATTACCAATTATTAAGGCCAATGCAGCTTTTTGGAAAGTAAGGCCAACTCCAACTGCTTCGCCAATAACAAAATTTGATTAGGCGATTGGGTAGCCGGCCAGAACAAAGGTTAGACTTAATAAATTTTTGCGTTTTTCTTCAGGAACTCGTTCAAATGCATGTTCATAGATGTCTTTCATGTATTTTCTGTTCTTTTGCTACATTAACATCAAGAGACATTTCTCATCCTTCTTTCAAACGTATATTATCTTCTTAAAGCCCTAGGCTTCCAGTTTCATATCGCCAAATTTAATCCATTCTTTTTTCCGCATATATTCAGAAATTAAAAGGGTTAAAATAACCGGGAGAATGAAATGAAGCAGGGCAACCTTAAAGATAACTGCTGAACTTAAACCCATAGCCTCAATTGTCCCAAATTGTCCGACAAGACCGCTGGTCCCCATACCTGCACCGACAGGTACATTTTCCATCTTTAAAAATGTTGTGGAAAGAGGACCAATAATGGCACTGGCTAAGGTAGGCGGTATCCAGATCAAAGGGTTTCTCACAATATTAGGCACCTGCAGCATAGATGTTCCTAACCCCTGGCTGATTAAACCTCCCCAGCCATTTTCCCGGTAGCTCGCTACGGCAAACCCAACCATTTGCGTACAGCAGCCGACAGTTGCGGCACCGGCAGCTAAACCGCCTAAACTTAACATTATGCATAAAGCAGCGCTGGAAATAGGAAGGGTCAGGATCATACCTACTAAAACGGAGACAAGAATACCCATGGGGATAGGCTGCAATTCGGTAGCCTTCATGATTACTACGCCCAGCCAAGTCATAAAAGCACCGATCCCGGGACCGACCAATATCCCGGTGGCTACACCGGCGATTATCGTAACAACGGGAGTTACAATAATATCTATTTTCGTTTCTTTCGAAACCAGCTTGCCGAATTCGGCTCCGATTACTACCGCGACAAAACAGCCTGCCGGTCCGCCTAATTCATAACCGGCCATTCCTGTAACTGTAGAAGCGAATAATACTAAAGGGGGGGCTTTTAAGCCGAAAGCCACGGCGACACCTATCGCCGGTCCAGACATGGCCATTGCCCGCTGGCCGTAATTCACGAGAAAATCAATACCGGTCTGTTCACCGATGGTTTGTAGAATTAGTCCGACGATTAATGATGCAAATAGTCCCAGAGCCATCGCTCCTAAAGCTTCAATACCATATCTTTTCAGGGAAAACTCGATATTTTTTCTTTTTAAAAAACTTACATTTTCTGCCCCTTGTACTGGAGTTGACATTAATTTACTACCTCCTCTTGATTTTCAAATTTCTTTAATTCCGGTAAGAGCTTTTCCGGGGTAACCGGGAGTTCCGTAATGCGTACCCCGACTGCATCATAAATAGCATTTACGATAGCGGCCGGAGTAGGAATAAGAGCCGGTTCTCCTACTCCCTTGGCCCCAAACGGTCCGGTAGCTTCGGTATCTTCAATTATTATAGATTCTATGTTTGGCGTATCAAGGGATGTCGGAATCAAATAGGTTGCCAGATTAGGATTTTTTACAAAGCCTTCTTGTACAATAATTTCTTCCAGCAAGCAATAGCCGAATCCGGTTACTACCCCCCCTTCAATTTGTCCTATTACATTTGACGGGTTAATGGCCTTACCGACATCATGGGCACAAATCACTTTCAATACATTTACTACGCCGGTTTCCGTATCAACCTCTACTTCGGCAATTTGAGTTGCGTAAGCATAGGAAGCATAAGGCCTTCCTTGTCCTGTTTCTACATCCAGAGAAGTAACATCAGGATTAAAGGAACCGTGTCCTAAGGTTAGTTTACCTTTTTGTCTGCATTTGATCAGACAGTCTGCTAACGTAATGGAATTCTTGCTCTCATCAGAATCAGATTTAATTCTCAGAACTTTATTCTCTAAAATCACCTCTTTTGTACTTACTGAAAATATTTTTGCTGCTTCTTCCAGTAAAACCTTTTTTGCTTCTTCGGCAGCTAATCTTACTGCGTTGCCCGAAATATATGTTTGTCTGCTGGCAGAAGTTTTCCCGGCATCCGGTGTGACACCGGTATCGGCGGAAATTAATTTTATATCGTCAATATCTATACCCAGCTCTTCAGCAGCGATTTGAGCAAGAACTGTATCGGAGCCTTGACCAATATCCGCACATCCTGTTAAAACAATGGCAGTACCATCATCTAATAATTCTACAAAAGCACTGGAAGGATTAGGTAAACCTGTATTTCCGATTCCATACCACATATTAGCAATTCCAACACCATATTTTTTCAATATTTGCCTCCCTCCTTTCTAAATGATTTTTCCTGATTCTTCTGTCAGTTTTTGTCTTGCTGCTTCCATTGTTTGCGCAATTCCTACACTTTGGGTTAACATATCTCCTGTTGCAGTGCATAGATTAGGCCGCAGGGCATTTTTCATGCGGATATCAAAAGGAGAAATCCCAATTTTGGCTGCCAGGCAATCCAATTGCGATTCATGAGCAAGTGCCACTTGCGGTACACCGAAGCCTCTGAATGCTCCGCAGCGCAGATTGTTTGTATAAACAGTAAAAGACTCTATCCTGACATTAGGAATTTCATAGGGACCTGTGGCATGAACGGCAGCACGGGTTGAAACTCCCGGGCCGTATGAAGCATAAGCACCGGTATCGGCAACAATTTTGCTTTCCATAGCTAAGAGTTTTCCTTCTGAATTACATCCTGTTTTAAACGTCATGGTAATCGGATGTCTTTTACCGGTACAAAGCATAGATTCCTGGCGGGAATACACCATTTTAACCGGTTTTTTAGTAGCCTGGGCCAGCAAGGCCAGATGAATTTGCACGGAAATGTCAAGTTTACCGCCGAATCCTCCTCCGGTAGTTGCCTGAATAACCCTGACCTGATTTAAACGTAATTTTAAATTTTGGGCTACTTCATATCTGTCCATGTGAGGATTTTGGGTACTGCACCAGATTACGATTGAATCTCCTTCAACTCTTGCTATCCCTGCCTCCGGTTCAATATAAGCGTGTTCTTGAATAGAAGTTTTATATTGACATTCAACTATTGCCGTACATTCAGCAAAAGCCTTTTCAATATCACCTTTAACAATTTTTCGGACGGATAGGATATTGCCCTTTGCATACAATTGCGGAGCATCTTCATTCATCGCTTCAAAAGGACAGAAAATGCCGGGCAGTTCTTCAATTTCTACTTCAATCAAATCCAGAGCTGCTTCAGCTATTTCTGCCGTTTCCGCTGCTACAACGGCCAGGGTATCTCCGATACTCCGTATTTTCCCATTGATCCCTACGATTACGGGCTCATCTTTTAAAATCATTCCCGTAGTATTCGGACCTGGAATATCTTCTCCTGTTAAGACAGCATGAACTCCCGGTGCGGTTTTCGCTTTAGCGGTATTTATTTTCCTGAGAATACCGTGGGCTACTTTGCTGCGCAGGGCTTTGGCATAAAGCATTCCGGCCATTTTCATATCGGCGGCATAAAGCGCGGTGCCCAGAACTTTTTCTTTGGCATCAATTTTGCTGACGGATTTTCCAACTACGTTTGTTTCAACCATGCCTACATCCCTCCTGATCATCCCGGGATGCTTTTTCAATCGCTTTGACTATTTTTGAATATCCGGTACATCTGCATAAATTACCGGAGATGCATTCTTTTATTTCTTCACTGGAAGGATTTTTATTGGTGTCTAATAAACTTTTGGCACTCATCAGCATTCCTGGTGTACAAAAACCGCATTGTACCGCACCTTCTTCAATAAATGATTTTTGTAAAGGATGTAAAGCAGCAGGTGTGCCTAATCCTTCCACTGTGGTAATTTTATGACCATTTACTTTTGCTGCCAGCACCAGACATGAGTTAACGGGCTTCCCGTCCATTAAAACCGTACAAGCCCCGCAGTCTCCTTCGCCGCAACCGATCTTAGTACCTGTTAAATCTAATTTTTCTCTTAACAGATCTACTAAAAGTAACTGTGGCTCAACATCAATAGCGAACTCTTTTCCGTTAAGTGTGAAATTTATTGCTAATTTATTCATTACCACATTCCTCCTGAGCCTCTTGTAATGCTATCTTCAGTCCACGCAATACGGTAACTTCCGCTATAGACTTGCGATATTCTGCAGTAGAACGTATATCATCAATTGGTTTGATGATATCTTTAGCCATGCGTGCTGCAGTCTCCAACACTTCAGTCTGTATTTTTTTTCCCAGCAGCCAATCTTCTACTTCAAACAATCTCAGCGGGGTTGGCGCAACAGAACCTAAAGCAATTCTTACGTTTGCGATATGTCCTTGCGACACTTTCAGCCAGACAGCGCAATTTAATACGGATATGGCTAAAGCTTTTCTTTTACCTAATTTAATAAATGCTGCTCCTTCATTTTCTTTAATCGTACAAATCTTAAATTTTGTTATAACCTGTCCATGCCTGAGTTTCAGGCTTCCCGGACTTTTAAAAATCTGGTATAAATCCTTTTCTTCACAACCTGTTATGCCGTCGACATTGACTTTGGCATCCAAAACCAGTAAAGCCGGTGCAGTATCGGCCGCCGGTGAAGCATTGCCGATATTTCCTCCTACCGTTCCCATATTACGGATCTGAGGAGATCCGATTTGTGAGGCGGCCTGAGCTAAAATGCGAGCATGTTTCTTGACTAAAGCGGAATTTACCAGTTCCACATGAGTAGTCATAGCGCCGATATCAAGATAGCCCCCGTCAGATAGACGAATCCCTTTTAATTCAACTAAATTGCTTAAATCTATCAAATTTGGAGGACTTATTATTTTTTCTTTCATCTTTACTAAAAGGTCTGTGCCACCTGCCACTAATGCATATCCAGCTAATTTTTGAACTGTATCTTTGAAAACAGATAAATTACTGGGATTAAAATAATTAAAATTCATCATTTCACCTCCTAAATTTTTATCTAGTTTAAATTAATGCAAGTTTTATGCCGAATCATAAAAGGTTTCAATAAATTAGCATCAAGCTGCTTTTATCCGGAGCAAAAATTTTCTGTTTTAAAACCAATTCCCGGAAATTAAAAAAGGACGCAGAACACCTAAAGTGCATTTGCGACCTCATTGCCAAGTAGTATTCGGTTTAATAAACAGGCTTAGATTGATACATTTTGTCAAATAAATATTATTCATCGGTAATTTATTTTTAGATTCGAATCGTTCAGATTTTATCTAAAAATATCTTGTAGATGGTAAAAGTGAATTTTTAGTACTTAAAAAGAATTCACCAAAGCTGTTAAAGACTCTCAGACAAGACAGCATTGCAATTTTGAAATGGAAATATGCATGAACTGCTGGAAAAAGGGGTAAATACCTGTTAAAATGCATTTCATTTTTGCAAAGGTCATTTCAATATTGAAATCCATGACATTTATCACTCAATTTTATGTTCGCAAATTTTTCTCCATAAGGTGGTGGTACTTATATCCAAAATTGTTGCAGTTTCTTTTTTAGAACCATTGGTGTAATGCAGGGCCTTAATAATGGCCTCCTTTTCTGCTTTACAAATAACATCAGCGAGAGAAGGAAAGGTCATCTTAATATTTTTAGGGTGGCTATCTTGAATATAGGAAGGAAGATGTTCAACTTCGATTGCACTGTCATTAACATCAACCATATTCATTGCATATTCAATACAGTTTTGCAGCTGCCTGACATTTCCGGGCCAATGAAAAGATATTAAGAGATTTTCTGCTTTTATATCAATGCCTGTGACAAATTTACCCAGTAATTTATTGTATTTATTGATAAAAAATTTCACTAAAGTTGGTAAATCTTCGATTCTTTCCCGTAAGGTAGGTAATTTTATCTGGACTACGTTTAATCTATAAAAAAGATCCTCTCTAAACATAGCTTTTTTAATGAGATCTACTAAATTTTTGTTGGTAGCGGCAATTATTCTGACATCTATTTTAATGGCTCTAGTGCTACCGATTCTCATAACTTCACGTTCTTGCAAAACTCTTAAAAGTTTGCTTTGTAAGTTATAATCCATCTCACTTATTTCGTCAAAGAAAATTGTTCCGCCATTGGCTTGTTCAAATGCACCGGAATTTCCTCCTTTTTTTGCTCCTGTGAAGGATCCGCCTTCATAACCAAATAAGTAACTCTCAATTATCGAGGCAGGTATTGCTCCGCAATTAATGGCCACAAAAGGCTGCGACCTTCTTTCGCTATTATTATGTATAGCCTGGGCAAACAATTCTTTACCTGTTCCTGTTTCTCCGTATATTAAAACAGAGGATATGCCCTTAGCAATAAAAGAAGCCATACTTTTGGTTTTTTTAATCGCTTCGCTTTCCCCGATAATATCATTGAAATTATAGCGGGCATATTGAAATTTCTTTACTTCTTCAATTAATTTATGTTCCTGTTGTACGCTCTGTTCATTGTTAAAGCCAAAGCCAAAGTCTTTGGTAATGGGAATTCTTACGCCTATTGCACCGTTTACGGACATTGATTCGCCGATAACGGTTTTTTGGGTAGCCATTGCCTCTTTAGCGGCTTTGCTTGTACTGCCGATAAAGCGTTCGGTAACATTCCCGTGGTAGTCTATGCTGGCTAATCTTCTGCCTTCTTTATCAAATAATACTGCCTCTCCCCCGGCTACCCTTGCGATAAAGGGGAGGGCTTTAATCAGCGAGTTTTTTAAATCTTTATCCCGTTGAATCCGTTCAATATTATTTGCCGCTAAAACATAATCTCCCAGCGGCAAGGCCCATAATTCCGCACTATCGATAATTTGTGAAAAACCTGTTTGAAAATTCCCTGTCTGAGCCGCAGTCTTGGCAAGATCAAAGAGCATACCTTTTAGATAATGAATTTCCTGTCCCTGTGAATCATATGTCTTAATCCGCCGCCCCTGGTTATCGGTGACGGCGGCATAACCTCCTGTAATCCGGGCAATAGCAGGTAATATTTCTAATAAGTTTTCAAGTGACAGCACTGACATTTTAACACCCCATAATATTAATTTATTTCAAAAACTCACCAGTTCATATCTATATATAGACTAACACAGATATCTTCCGGCTTAAAATAAATATAATATTCATAATTAAATTCCCTTTGAAAAGCTTATTTCCTCCTATAATTCTACAAGATTAGACAAAATATCGTAAAAAAATATAAAATTTACATAAAATGGAATGATTCGTATTTAAGAAATCAAAAAGGAGCTCAGAGGGAACTGAACTCAAATTTAAAATAGGTAGCTAGCCTGCCTTGATATAAAGGTTTGTTAAAATCAAATTTAAATTGGTGGATCAGATCGACTTTTAAAGGCAAACCTGCTTGCCAAGATAAATCAACTAACATCTTCAGCCGCCTAGCGTTTCGATTTCTTTAAAAAAAAGACTGGCACCGCCGATTAGGCCGGCTTTATTGCCTAATTTTGCCTTTTTGATGATGATCTGATTTTTAAAGGTAGGAAAGGTAAGTTTCTTTACCATATCATCCAATCCAATTAGTAATGCATCATTTAATTCGATGATTCCCCCGCCCAGGATGAGACACTGGGGATTAAAGATATTGATTAAATTTGCTAAACCTAAGGCTAAATATTCTTTTACTTCCGTGATAATTTCAACTGCCTGCGGCTCTCCCTCTTGCCAGGCTTTGAAGATATCCTGCAGGGTAAAAGAATCATTGCTTCCTTTTGTAAATTGGTTTATCGGATATTCCCCACTCTGAATTTTAGCAGAGATTTTTTTTATAATGGCAGAAGCAGATACCAGTGTTTCCCAGCATCCTTTGTTTCCACAGGAACACAGGGGACCATCTTTTTTTAATATCATATGACCGGCTTCCGGTGCAAAACCAGATGTTCCGGTAAAAAGTTTCTTGTCGAGAATAACTGCCGAGCCTATGCCGGTTCCTAGTGTTATACAAAGAATATTATGATAGCTTTTCCCGGCTCCGTGAAAAAACTCCCCCAGACAGGCGGCATTAGCATCATTGATTAATCTAACCTCCAGCCCGGCGGATTGTTCGATTATTTTACCAAAATTTATATTATTCCAATGTAAATTGGGGCTATATAAACAGTTTCCGGTAGTTCTCTCAATGGAACCGGCTAAAGCAATACCGATTCCTTGTAAAGCGTTTTGCTCTTGATAAGATTTAATCAAGTTTTTGATCGTGTCCAGGACATGGTCAGGTCCTTGCCGGGAGTTAGTAGGTATACTTTGAAAATCTTTAAGCAGCCCCCGCTCATTAACTAAACCGGATTTTATAGAAGTTCCCCCGATATCAAGACCTAGAATAATTTTCTCCTCCATAATGCACCTCAACTTCACCGATTATACTTCTTTATTAATTGTGTTAATTTTTGGGCAAGGTTTTTATCTAAACATCCGTCATTAAATCTCCAATCCCAATTATTGCCTAAAGTACCAGGGTAATTCATGCGGGCCGAACTGTCTAGCGCCAGAATATCTTGTAAAGGAATTATCGTTAAAAGGGAACTTGATGCTAAGGCGATTTCGATAAAACGCCAGGAGATTTCCTGGTCATCCATAGCAGGTAAAATACCTAAATCAGCCGCAAATCTTTTTTGTACGGGGGTTTTTTCAAGGCAATGCCGTTTAAACCAGCCCAGGATCGTATCATTATCATGGGTTCCGGTATAAACTACCGAATTAGTGGCTAATTTAAGGGGTAAAGCAATTTTTTGATTTGTATCTTCCAAAATAAATTGGAGTATCTTCATTCCCGGAAAATCAAACTCATTCTTTAATTGTTCTACCTCCGGAGTTATGATTCCTAAATCCTCTGCAATAACAGGTAATTTACCTAAATATTTTTCTAAGGCAGAGAAAAAAGAAGCGCCGGGACCTTTTATCCATCTGCCGTTGACGGCGGTTTCTTCTGTGGCAGGAATTTCCCAATAAGCTTCAAATCCTCTAAAATGATCTAACCTGACAAGATCAACCAGGCTTAAAGCTACGGAGAATCTTTGCCGCCACCACTGATATTCATCTTGTTGCATACGGTTCCAGTTATAATGGGGATTGCCCCAGAGCTGACCGGTTTTGCTGAAGTAATCAGGCGGAACGCCTGCGATTTTAGCCGGAGCCCCCTGTTTATCCAAACAGAATAAATGAGGATTAGCCCAGACATCCGCACTGTCATCGGCCACGAAAATAGGAATATCGCCAATTATTTTTATGTTTTGGGAATTTGCATACTCTTTTAATTCGCGCCATTGGGCAAAAAATTTAAATTGTAAAAATTTCTGGTATTGAATCTCGTCCTGTAACAATTCTTGATAACATGCTACAGCTTCTTCAGTGCCTTGGACAGCAGAACTTTCCCAGCGGTGCCGGCTGCATCCGTTAAAATATTTTTTTAAAGACATAAACAAGGAGTAATTTTCTAACCAAAAACAATTTTGTTCTACAAAATCTGTGAATGCCGGACATCGGTCAGGGTTAAATCTCTGAAAGGCAATCCTAAATAATTTATCTTTATAATTTTTTACTTTGGGAAATTCCACTTTATTTTTATTATACAGGGGAAGGTCTTGTAAATCTCCATTATTTAAAAGTTCTTCCTGTATAAGTTTATCAGGGCTGATCAATAAAGGGTTTCCAGCAAAAGCCGAGAAAGCTTGGTAGGGTGATTCACCGGGGCCTGGTGGATTCAAAGGCAGAATCTGCCAATATTTTTGCAGGCCGGCGCATAAAAAATCGATAAATTTATATGCTTGGGGACCTAAATCTCCTATTCCGTAAATGCCGGGTAAGGAGGTGACATGTAAGAGAATACCGCTGCCTTTTTTTAGTCTCATTTTCATTCCTCACAGTTTATCACTAAGTTTTTTTATGAATAACTTTCCTTGCAAAGGTTCAACTTTCATCTGTAATAAGCCGTCTTCTACCGTAAGACTATGATTTGCTTCTAATAAATTGAATAATTTACATTTTGCTACATATTCACTTAAATTAACTTTGATTTCCATTGTTTTGCGGACACTTCTGTTTACCAAAAGGATTGCTAAATTATTTTCCTGCTCCTGCATAAACACATTCTTATTATTTCTAATTGTTCTGACATAACCAAATACGTCATCATTTTGGACCGTCAGGGGTAGCCATTCCCCTGTTTTGAAGACATCATATTTATTTCTTAGGGAAATTATTTTCTTATACCAGTTAAGAATCTCCTGGTCCTCATGGCCCCAAGGGTAAGTTCCTCTATTAAAAGGATCTTGATATCCTTCCATTCCAACTTCATCACCGTAATAAATACAGGGGACTCCGGGAAAAGTCATTTGAATCAAGGTAAGTAGTTTTAATCTTTGTTTGGCCAGCATTCTTTGCGAAAGAGTTAACTCCAAATTAGTATCATGCCCATATTTTATCAAAATATCTTCGGGAATACCTCCCAATACCGTTAAAATTCGGGGTACGTCATGGGTACCTAAAATGTTCATATTGGCATAAAAGTTATGTAAAGGATAGTTCTCTTTAATGCTTAATAAAGCTAAAGTTGCTTCAGAAGCATGTTTTCGTCCGGTGAAAAAATCCAGTAATATTTGCCGGAAAGGATAATTCATGACAGAGTCTAACTCTTCTCCTAACAAATACTCCCGTATTTTATGGTAGCTGACTTTACGGGAAGCATCTTCCCAGACTTCGCCAATTAAGACGGAGTCAGGATCAAGGTTCTTCATCTCCCGGTGAATTTCTTTAATAAATTCATCGGGCAGTTCATCGGCTACATCTAACCGCCAGCCTTTGGCCCCCATTTTCAGCCAGTATTTTATAATGCTGTTGTCGGCAGTGATGATAAAATCGCGGTAGCAAGGGTCCATTTCATTGACGTTAGGCAGAGTGTCGATACCCCACCAGCAGTGATATTCATCACAGTGCTTTTGAAAAGAATACCAGGAATAATAAGGTGATTCTTCTGATTGATATGCTCCTATATTATCATAAGTCCCTTCTTTATTAAAATAAATACTGTCACTACCGGTATGACTGAATACTCCGTCCAGGATGATTTTTATCCCCATTTCATTTGCTTTAGCAGCTAAAATCTGAAAAGTCTCATTGTCGCCGAATATCGAATCAACCTTTTGGTAATCTGCCGTATCGTATTTATGGTTACTGGGGGCTTCAAAAATCGGGTTTAGATAAAGAACCGTGATGCCGAGATCTCTCAGATAGGAAAGCTTTTTTATAATACCCGCCAAATTTCCGCCATAAATATCAAAACCCCTGATTTCTCCTGTCTTTTCATTAACCCGGTACGGTTTAATATTTTCTTCCCAGGCCGGATAATGATAAACGTATTTGTTTGCTTTTTTGTTGAGAATTTTTTGACCTTCATGACCATTATAAAATCTGTCTACGAATATCTGGTACATGATTGATTCTTTAAACCAGTGAGGGGTAGACGCCCCTTCTTTATAGACAGTGATTTGATAAGAAGGAGGTTCCCATTCCTGAGTGGCTCCCCTGCCTCCGTAATCTGTGCTATTTCCATAATAATATTTTTTGCCGTCCAGGTATAAAATAAAAAAATACCAAAGCTGCAATGGTGCTGCCGGAGCTTTTAGCCTTATCTGATATATTCTTTTATTACCGGAAATTTCATTTAAGTACATAGCAATCTGTTCTTCTTCGGTTCCTTTCCAGAGGCGTAAAATGACTTTATCTACAGGTTTCATGACGACAATTTTTAATCGTATTTCCTGATTACAAGGAACAGCCCCGAAAGGAGTGCGATAATAAAGATCATGTGAATCATGAATAACCCAATCCGTATACACAAATTCCCCACCTATCTGCAAGTCTTTTGGCAGCCAGTAATTATTTTGTGTTTTTTGAAAGTTTTTTGGAAATAAATAATTAATGTTTAGAAATATTTTGTCTCAAAAGGTGCCGGATTATCCGAAAGCCAGCTGTTACTTTTGCAAACATTGCATAAAAGAATTTACATTTAGCTAAATTAATCATTAAAGCTTAAATTTAACTTTTAGGAGCTTTATTATTGGAAAGGAGAATTTAAATGTCCCAAACAATTGATTTTCCGGCTTTTAAACAAGATTATATTGAGCCTGGGTACCGTTTGCCTGTTAAATACGGGGAAACATTTATTGTTTTGATGATTCGGGATCCTCAAAATATATTTGCTTATTGGGAGGTAGCAGAGCATACGCTAAATAGTTTTACCGAAGAATATGGCTACAATAATTTACTAACTTCAAAATTAGCGATTCGTCTTTCGTGGGCTAATCACCAGCAAATAATAACCGTTAACGACAATACCGAAAGCTGGTATATTTTTTTAGAAGAGGGAATCCCCCTTTTCGGCGAATTAGGAAGAATTTTAGCAGATAATACATTTGTTTCTTTTGCAAAATCCAACTACTTAAATGATCATTTTGTATTTAATGATCTGCCTGATCATCGTCTGGCTGATCATCTGCAGAAAACCCTTGATAAATGGCAGCCCGGGATTTCTTCTTAAAATACTATATAACGAGAAAGGATTGATTTTTTTGGAACAAGGGTTTTTGGCGCTGGTTTTACATAATCATTTACCCTTTGTCAGGCATCCTGAATACGAAGAGTTTTTAGAAGAACGCTGGCTATTTGAAGCAATATTAGAAACCTATTTACCTCTGTTACAAACTTTAGAGCAATTAAATAAAGACGGGGTGGATTACCGGATTACCTTATCCTTTTCGCCGTCTCTTTTAACCATGCTTAATGACCCTTTACTGCAAAACCGTTTTAAAAACCATTTGGCAAAATTACTGGAATTAGGTGATAAAGAGATTAACCGGACTCGGGGGTCCGGTGAGTATACATTAGCAGAAATGTATAAAACGAAAATTTCTCAAATGAATGATTTTTTTATCGACCGTTGTCGGGGTAATATGATTAACCTTTTAAAAGAATTGAATTCTACAGGGAAGATTGAATTGATCACTTGTGCAGCTACCCATGGTTTTCTTCCTTTTATGGAAAAACAAGGAGCAAAAGTGCAGATTGCGGTTGCCGTAGATATTTTTCGAAAATTTTTCAATGATACTCCCCGGGGGATGTGGCTGCCTGAATGTGCATATCTTCCCGGTCTGGAAGAGATATTAAAAGAATATGGTATTAAGTACTTTTTTCTGGAGACCCACGGCATCATATACGCTGATCCGCCTAATTACAGCCACAGTGTATACGCACCGCTGCAATGCCCCAATGGGGTAGCGGTTTTCGGCCGGGATCCTGAATCCTCGAAACAAGTATGGAGCAAAGATGAAGGATATCCCGGAGATTTTAATTATCGTGAATATTACCGCGATATCGGTTTTGATCTTCCCGTGGATTATATTTCTCACTACATTCATCCCGACGGGATTAGACTGAATACCGGATTTAAATATTATAAAATAACCGGTAAAAGCAATGAGAAAGAATTATATAATCCCTGGATTGCCCGGGAAAAAGCTGCGGAACATGCGGACAATTTTATTTTCAATCGGCAAAAGCAAATTGAGCATTTAAGTTCATTTATGGACCGAAAACCACTGGTAGTAGCACCCTTTGACGGCGAATTATTTGGTCACTGGTGGTTCGAAGGGCCGATCTGGCTGGACATGTTGCTTAGAAAAATTCATTATGATCAAGATATCATAAAAACAATCATACCTAGTGAATATCTGCGTAAATATCCTGATAATCACATCGCTCAGCCGGCAATGTCCAGTTGGGGAAATAAAGGGTATTTTGAGGTATGGCTTAATGGTAGTAATGATTGGATATACAGACATTTGCATAAAGCATCCGGTTATATGACAGAGCTGGCCAGAACTTATCCGGGAGCAACCGGTCTGGAAAGGCAAGCCTTACAACAGGCGGCTCGTGAACTTCTCCTGGCCCAAGCTAGTGACTGGGCGTTTATAATTAAAACGGATACTATGGTCGAATATGCCAAAAAAAGAACAATTGATCATCTGGGCAGATTTTTTAAAATATATCAGGATTTAAAAAACCACCAAATTGATCCTGGCTGGCTGAATGCGGTAAGCGCCAAAAATAACATTTTCCCGGAAATTGATTATAGTTTGTATGCTTCTTACAAATAATATAAAAAACTATACTGGAGGATTTGCTTTGGAAAATAAACAAGTACCTAAAGTAGCATATTTTTGTATGGAATATGGATTAGATGATAATTTGCCGATATTCTCGGGAGGTTTGGGTATTTTAGCAGGAGACTATTTAAAAGCGGCTAAAGATTTAAACCTGCCGGTAGTGGGAATAGGAATTTTGTGGCATCGGGATTATACTACCCAGCTTATTGGCGAAGACGGTTACCCTTACGATTTATATCCGGACCATGATTTTGCAAACCTGATTGATACGAATATTACCGTGAATTGTCGTGTTAGAGGTGCAGAAGTTACCTGTAAAGTATGGAAGGTGGAAGCTTTTCATAATGTTACTCTATATCTTTTGGATACGGATTTAGGCAATAAACAGCAAGATTGGATAACGCAAAAACTTTATGGAGGCGCTGATCAGGACCGGGTTGCGCAGGAAATTATTTTAGGAATAGGCGGCATCAAAGCTTTACGAGCGTTAAATGAAGATATTGATGTTTATCACTTTAATGAAGGCCATGCGGTATTTGCAGGCCTTGAGCTGATCAAAGAAAAAATAGACCGCGGCCTATCTTTCACGGAAGCCTGGCAGCAAACAAAAGAAGAAGTTGTTTTCACAACCCATACACCTGTAGAGGCGGGAAATGAAGTTCATGATTTAGGTTTATTAATGTTTATGGAGGCGAATGATGGTCTGGCTCCTGAACAATTAGAGCAGTTGGGCGGTAATCCTTTTAATATGACAGTTGCCGCTTTACGTCTTTCTTATCAGGCTAACGCAGTTTCCCAGCTCCATGGGAAAACTGCCCGCAATATGTGGGAACATATTACGGGTGCGGCTCCTATTAAAGCCATAACCAACGGAGTTCATGTGGGAACCTGGCAAAACAGCAGTATCAGAAATGCATTTGAAAAAGGCGATGATCTATGGATGCCGCATCTGACCGCTAAAAAAAGCTTATTCGGTTACATCAAAGAAAAAAATAAAGTAAGTTTTGACTCGGGGGTATTAACGATAGGTTTCGCGCGCAGAGCAGCTGTTTATAAACGGGGCGGATTAATTTTTAAAAAAATGGATATTCTGGGTCCTCTCCTGGAGAAGGGTAGACTACAGTTAATTTTTTCAGGGAAAGCGCATCCTCATGATCAGGCCGGCAAAAAAATAATTCAGGAGATCGTAAATATTGGTAAAAAGTACCCCCATAATTTAGTTTTTCTGGAAAACTATAATATGAAAACCGCACAGCTTATGGTTCAGGGGTGTGATGTCTGGCTCAATAATCCTTTGCGGCCTATGGAGGCCAGTGGAACGTCAGGTATGAAAGCTGCATTAAACGGAGTTTTAAACATAAGTGTCATTGACGGCTGGGTAGGAGAAGCCGTTAGACATCAGGAAAATGGCTGGCTTCTTGATAAAGTACTCAGTAATAATGTGGCAGAAGAAGATCAGAATGATCATGATCTGGAAGCTTTTTATGAAGTATTGCTCAATGAAGTAATCCCTATTTTTTATGATGATCAGGAACGCTGGGTTAATATGATGAAGTCCAGCATCAAAATGGCCGGTGAAAAACTAACATCCCGTCGAATGATTAAAGAATATTATAATCTCTTGTATAGAAAAGCTGATGAAGACCAAACTTATATTTACTCTAAACCGGATCGTTTATCTTATGATTATGTTAACCCCTGATGAAAAAAAATCGCCCCGGAAGGGGCGATTTTCTATGGGTTGATTTGCAGATTCCAGTTACTGCCATTATTGTTGTCCCAATTATTTGCACTATCATGAAAACAAAAATTGATTTCATCATATTCAGGAACGAAATCACAATACCAGCCCTTTGCATAATGCTGCATAGGGATATCTTCTAAATCATGCCAGTTATCTTCATACCCTACATGCAGATAAATCTGATCAGCTCCGGTCTGGGTTAATAAACCGTCGTAACGAATTCTCACTTCTTCCCCTATTTTAGGAAGACCGGGTTCAATATTTATCCCCTCAGCTTCTGCCGGAGTTGACTCAAAGGTACTATTAAAAAGTCCATCCCAGAATGACATAGCTTATTTCCTCCTTTATTGATATTCATATTTTAGTATTTACAAAAACTAAAAAATAAATAGTGGCAATATTTGTAAAGTTTATGCTCTTTGCAACGATTATGATCATAAAAGCAGGTTTATCACCTGCTTTTTAAAAAACGTTATAAGTGTCTCTAGAAAGTCTGTTTTATCCGTTAATTTTTTGTTTGAAATGTTTATCAAGATCCTCAACTGTTATGGCTGATTAAATGTTGAATTTTTTCACGATAATTTTCAGAAATATCCTGAGCAGCTTCCATCATAGTACTTTCGGTAATAAGATTAACCAGAGGTTTTTCTGAATCCGGTAAAACTAAGATATTACCTTTAGGATGCTTAAATTTTGCTCCTTCAATGCTCTCATAACTGTCTTCGCTAAAGTTTTCCAGTAAGGTGCGGATTATTTTGCCTTTCGTTTCCCAGGGACAGCTAAGCAGCTCCTTGTATATATAAAATTGCGGCAACTCATTGATAACTTGAGACAAGCTTAGGCCTTGGTTATTCAAAAAATCAAAAATATGCAGAGCTGCATAAAGACCATCAAATTCCATAAAAAATTGTTTAACGCCGTATTTACCTTGTTTTAACATATTTTCCATGCGGCTGCTTAGATCTGTCTTACAGCGCAATACCTTACTGCCGTGTTTTTGAGCTAATTCTTCCAGTACTGCAGAGTCTTCAATTGAAGCGACCAGTAACATTTCACGATAATTAGTAAAGAGAATATGGGATATCAATACTTTTAACCGGTCTCCTTCGACCATCTTTCCATCTTCTGTAAAAAGTGTTATTTTTTCTGCTTGATGATCAAATTTTAAAGCCAGCTTCTTATTTTTATCAGCACTAAGATATTCAAGAAATTCTTTCTCATTTACCAGCTTAACTCTGCAGTTTAAGTCCTCTAACAGATTGCCTATGCTTTGTTTAAGCTTGGGTGAAGGGCATGTCAGTACAACTTCCAAGTCAAGCTGGTCCTGGAAGAGATTTTTTAAACTTGCAAAATAAAGCTCATAAATATTTTGCAAAGCTTGGACATCTTTAATTTTTTCTTGAGGAACGTAGCGAAAATCATGCACACTTAATGAATTCTCAATTTTTTTCTCTAAAGCTTTACTGATATTTGCTCCTTGTTCGTTTAAAAATGTAATATGTACAAGATCATCTTCGGAACAAAATTGAATATGAATGCCGCCGGCTAAGTTACCGTTGTTTACGGTGAATCTACAAATAGGCAAAGTAATCTCGCCCAGGTCATAGATCTGTTGCCCCACTATTTGCATTCCGGAAGTTAATGCTTGTTTAACAGTCTTGGCAACGGCAGTACCATCTGAACTTATGCCGATATTTCCGGATAAGTTTGTAATACTGGACCCAAAGGCAGTCCCGATTTGTAAGATTTGATCCAGATATAAATCTGCATTGAGCTGACCTTTGATCCCATTGCAGCCAAAAAGACTTTTGGAAAAGTTATTTCCCCAAACTAGATTGCCCTTTAAAACGCTTCCTTCTTCCAGTGTCTTATTGGGCCAAATTTTCACAGCTGGTTTAATGGTGCATTTTTCATTTAAAATAGCTTCTTGGCCTATAATGGCTCCTTCGTAAATAGCTGTAGCCTGCTTAATATTTACATTAGAACATAAAACAGCACCCCGAATCGTTGTTTCTTTGCCGATTTGTACACCGTTCCACAATACGGAACGTTTAAGTGAAGCGTGCTCATTAATTATACAGTTGTTCCCGATGAACGTATGAGGTCCGATTAAGGCGGACGGGCCTATATAACTGTTGCTGCCGATCACTACGGGAGCTTCTAAGCGGGCAGTAGGGTGAATTTCCGTATTTTCTCCTACCCAAATTTTAGGCAGTTGCTCTTGATACGGGAGGTATGCCGCGACTTTTTCTGTTAAAATATCCAGATGAGCCTGGAGATAGGCTTGGCAGTTTCCAATATCACACCAGTAACCTGTTCCGGAAAAGCCATTCAAGATAATCCCCCTTTTCATTAATGACGGAAAGAGGTCTTTACTAAAATCGTAAAAAATTTTATCCGGAATATAGTTTAAAATTTCGGGTTCGATGATATAAATACCGGTATTTATTTGGTCGCTAAATACTTCCCCCCAAGATGGTTTTTCTAAAAATCTAACGATCTCCCCGTTTTCTTTTGTTACAACAATCCCATACTCCAAGGGGTTATCTACAGATGTAAGAATTAATGTGACTAAAGAATTTTTAGCCTTATGAAATTCTATTGCCTGAGAAATGTTGATGTCTGTTAAACCATCTCCGCTGATCACTAAAAAGGTATCATCTAAAAACTTCTGGGCATTTTTTACGCTACCGGCAGTACCTAAAGGGATTTCTTCGATAAAATAGCTTAAGTTGACCCCATACTCTTTTCCTTCGCCGTAGTAGTCCGTTATTTGCGAAGCCATATATTGAATGGTAACTCCTATTTCGGTAATGTCATGTTTCTTTAATAATTCAATCGTATGGGTCATTACAGGATTGTTTGCTAAATATACCATAGGTTTAGGTTTAGCACAGGTAAGCGGTTTTAAACGAGTGCCTTTTCCCCCTGCCATGATTATTGCTTTCATAAGTCATACCTCCCAAATTTTGAATATTGCTTTGCCGGATTATCGGTATTATTTCTAAACCATGGCGGAACCCAAGCGGTAGTTTTGCTTATTTCAATAATTTCTTGATATAAATTAAGGGTTTGCAGTGCGATCCCATCCCAGGAATAGTTGGCTGTGACATCTTCCCGGGCCTTTTTAATCATCTTTTTTACTAATGCTCTGTCTGTAAAAGTGCGTATTATCTGGTCGGCTAACGAATCCGCATTTCCGGGAATACATTTTAAGCCGTTCTTCTCGTGTTGGATTATTTCGCTTAAACCTCCTGTATCGGCAACAACTACAGGACTATTGGCGATCATACCTTCCAAGGCTACGATTCCAAAGGGCTCATATAAACTGGGGAAAACTATACAGTCCGCGTATCTATATAAGGTATCCCGTTCTTCATCATTTATAAATCCTAAAAAGCTTACTTGATTTGCTAAGCCTTTGGTCTGAACCTGATTTTTTAAAGCTGCTTCGTAAGATCCTTTACCGGCAATTAGAAGCTTGGTTTTTGGTGCAAATGCTAAGATTTTCGGCAGAGATTCAATTAAGACTTGGACACCTTTTTCTAGCACTAAACGCCCTACAAAAAGAATGATCTTCTCATCTGCAGCGGCATAATTCGACCTGGGAGCCTTATTTGAAATTTTTATCTCTTTTAAATCGATTCCATTATTTATTACACTGATTTTATCTTGGGGTATCCGAAAAATATCTTCGAGTTCGGTTTTCATGGCCTTACTGCAAACGATTACTTTCCATGATTCATAAGTTAGCAACCATTCTACATCACTGATATATCTTTGCAGATCAGTATGCAGTCCATTGTTTCTTCCGTATTCTGTAGCATGAATTGTAGAAACCAACGGTAGCTTATATATATGCTTGAGAGTTCTTGCCGCAAAAGCAACTAACCAGTCATGGGCATGGATAATATCTGCTTGGCCCCACTCGTTCATTAATTTGATAGACTTTTCCAATAAAGTAAAATTTAAATGTTGGATTTCAGAAATGAAATCTTGCGAAGATAAAGGAAATGGCGGTATCGTATGCACCCAAACTCCCTGTTCTTGATAGCTGCTTTCATGATCTTCACCTAGTGTTATAATATTTGCATCTGTTCCCTTTTTTACCAACGCTTGATTAACCCCGGCTACATGCCTGGCCAGCCCTCCTATGGTTCGGGGAGGGTATTCCCATGTTAGAGTTAAAACCTTCAATTATTTTCACTCCAATATTTGTCTGATTAAATAATATATACACCTTCTTATTCTTGACCTTACTAAAGTTTTTATTCTTAAATTTCTTGAAGAGAAAAGATATCTAAAATATAAAATTTGGAAAGGGAAAATAAAATTAGCAAAGAAAAAAGTAATTGTACTCAGTAAGGTTACATAGCATGTTATTTATTAATATTAAAGAGCTGAATTAATAAGGATAAGCAGTTTTTTCGTGATTTTTAATTACAAAAATATATTATATATAATATAATATTTAATAATTACGGCTTTTATAAGGAGGAGTTTTAATGGTTATGCAGGTAGAAGAAAATTTTTTTGAGAAGTTCCTTGATATCGTACCTTATCTCAATAATATTTTGCCTCAGGATATCGGTATTTCTATTGTTAAGGGTACTGTGGTAGAACACTATATCCCTGCAAAAGCTTTGGATCTTGGTACAAAGGTGGGCGATACTGCCGGTAAAAATATTTTAAGCAGTATGGAAACAGGGACTCAAACAGTTCATGTTTTTGACAAAAACAGTTCCCCCTTTGCAATTCCCTATGCAGTATGTATTACCCCCATTACCGACGGCAGCGGACATTCTATCGGAAGTATTGTTGTAACGCAACCTATCGATCAGCAAGAGATTATCAATAATGTTTCCGGAGAGCTTGCCGCATCTTCTCAACAGTTAACTGCGGCTATGGTAGATTTATCTTCCAATAACGATGCGTTATCCAAAACGATCAATGAATTGTTTGCTCTAACTCAGCATCTTCAGGAAGCAATTAAAAAAACTGATAATATTACGGACTTTATAAATAATATTGCCAATCAAACGAATCTTCTGGGACTTAATGCAGCTATTGAGGCGGCCCGCGTTGGTGAGTTGGGCAGAGGATTTGGAGTCGTTGCAGACGAGATTAGAAAATTGGCGAGCTTAAGCTCGGATTCAGTAAAAAATATTTCGGAATCTTTGCTGAAAATAAATGAAATAATCAGTGAGGTCACTGAAAAATCCAGTAAAATTGAACAAGAGGTAAAAGAACATAATTCTGCCCTAAAGGAGATGAAAATTTCCAGTGATGCCTTATCAACTATGGCTACAGAGCTCTCAGATGTAGCGGAAAAAATGTTTAAAATGAAGTAGGAAACACCAAAAAGGACATCGTTAATAATAAATGATGTCCTTTTGGTGTTTTTTTGTTTATATTCTTTTCAGGGATTTTACTTGAAGAAAGTGTTCTTTGGGGAATACTGCTGTAATTAAGGGCGTATGATTATATTTTTCCGGCATAGCGATTCTCAATATTTTCCCCTCACAAATTGCCTCCCCTAATTCATCAACCATCGTGATCTCTGCTCCTTTATCAGGCAGAGGATAATATTCATAAGGGAAAGTAATTGCTGCTTCTGTCGGACTGTAGGTGTAGTCTTTCACATATATTGCCAATCCGGGACAAGCAGCAACACAAAGAGAGCAGCCAATACATTTTTCACTGTCTAAGACAGGAATATTTGTTATCGGTCTGCCGACTTGAATTGCTCCACGGGGGCAAGATGCTTCACAAGGGTTACAGGGTATTTCTTCAACACATTCTATAAATACAACAGGGCCTTTTCTCCATGATTCTTCCGCAGGGAATCCCGGAGACTTTGATACTTCGGCATAGTTAGGGGCTCCGGATATTTTCACTCCCGGGTTTTTAGATAGAACGGTCATAAATAATCCTCCCCTCTTCTTGAAGAATTAATTCTTTGGCTGCTCGTCTTTTTATACCAAAGGGACCGCTGCGCAAAGAATTCAAACGATCCCAGATTTCTTGATATCTTTTAGCGGACTCTCCTTCTGTTAAATATGCCAGAGAAGCTGCTGCGCTGACGCCGGCCAAACGTCCTTCTTCCATTGCCGTACTTGCTTCTTCGACGCCGGCAATATCCCCAGCTACGTAGATGCCCTTGATGTTTGTTTCCATATTTTGATCATGGTCCGGAATAAAGCCTCCCATAGCAGGTAAATAATGAAATTTACAGCCTAGGGCCCAGGCCAATTCAGCTAAGGGGGTTAAACCTGTTGCCACACAAATGGTATCAATGTCAAAGCTGATTTCTGTTCCGGGTATTTGCTGCCATTTTTCATCAAGGGCAACGATTATCGCTCCTCTGACCTTTCCAATCCCAATTGCTTCTTTAATTGTATAGGAGGTATAAAAAGGAACTCCGGCTCTTCTTACCTTAGCCGTATGGACGCCATAACCTCCCAGGCGCGGCGCAGCCTCTATGATCCCCACAACTTCTGCACCTGCCTGCATAAGTTGGTAGGAAACGATTACCCCGACATTTCCGGACCCGATCATCAGTACTCTTGCGCCGGGCAGAACACGATGGATATTAATCAGTGTTTGTGCCGCACCTGCTGTCATTACACCCGGTAAATTCCAACCTGGAAATACTAAAGAGTTTTCAATAGCCCCGGTAGACATAATAATTTTTTCGGCTTGAACTTCTAAAGATTCTGCTGCGTCTTTGATAACCCAGATGGTCTTATCTTTGGCAATACCGACTACTTCAGAATTCAACCAGACATCTATTCCGGATTTTTTTGTTTCGTTTAATAGTTGTCTTCCGATATCAATACCTCTTGTTCCCGCTTGATGCTCTTTCGAACCAAAAAACTTGTGGATCTGTTTGAAAAGCTGGCCCCCGGGTTTTTCGTTTTCATCGATAACCAATACTCCCGCTCCTGCCTCCGCTGCTTCAATAGCAGCAGATAAGCCGGCCGGACCTCCGCCGATGATGACAATTTCATATTTAATCACCCTGAGCCCCACCTTTCCATGTCCCCAGACCTTTCTGGGTTTCAATAACCATCCCTTCCCGGACCGGAGTTTTACAGGTTCTTACATTAGGGATTCCATCCACCACCATAACGCAATCTGTACATCTGCCAATCCCGCAGTAGATCCCGCGGGGATTATTTTTTTTCGTATAGCGCAGATCCTTTTTGCCGTTTGCCCATAAAGCTGAAGCAATCATTTCCCCTTCATAAGCAAAAAGAGGCGTATGATCAACGGTGATTCTGACTTTTTTTCGCTCAGGTGCAGGTCCAAGTATAATATGATTTTCAACCCTGGACATAATTAATTTGCCTCCTCTAAAAGAGATAAGTCTCTGAGAGATTTTTTTAATTTTTCAATTATAAATTCTTCTGCTTCAACTAATGGTAAACGAAGGGGCCCGGCATCAAAACCAATAATTTTTAATGCGGCTTTTAAAGGGATGGGATTTGCGGTTAAAAATAAATTTTTATAAATAGGAGATAAATTTAAATGTATCTTTTGGGCTTCGGCTACCTGCCCCTGTAAATAGCATTCAATCATTTTTTTCATTTCTCTGCCAACTAAATGAGCGGCTACACTGATAACTCCGTAGCCTCCGATGGACATAACAGGCAAGGTAAGTGCATCTTCTCCTGTATAAATGCTAAAATTTGCAGGGGTTTCTTTTATTAAGAGGGATATTTTCTCAAATTCATTAGTAGCTTCTTTTAAAGCGACTATATTCGGAATTTCCGTTAAAGCAAGTAATGTTTCCAGGTCCAGATTCGTTCCGGTACGGCCGGGCACATTATAAGCTAACACCGGAAGCTGTGCTGCTTCGGCAATGGCTTTGAAGTGGGCTAAAATGCCTTTTTTATTAGGTTTGTTGTAATAAGGAACAACAACCATCACACCATCTATCCCCAATTCCTTTACTTTCAGCGTTAAATCTACGGAAGCTTCGGTATTGTTTGAACCAACATTGGCGATAATCGGAATATTTACAGCCTTTTTAACACATTTCAGCAGTTCCAATTTCTCTGGAACGGTTAATGTCGGACTTTCTCCTGTTGTCCCTGCGATAACAAGGGCACTGGAGCCTTCTTTTTCGAGTTTTTGAGCTAATTGCCGGGCTCCATGGTAATTTACTTTTCTCTCAATATCAAAAGGAGTTGCCATAGCAGTGACTAAACGACCCCATTTTTCCATAATAAACCTCCTTAGTCATTCGAAATTATCTCTATCCTTACCGGTCTGATCGGTTGGCGAACTGAAGCAGGTAGAACATCTTCAGGTTTTGCATTTGTTAACTCGGCTAAAATTTTCGAAGCATTCTTCGAGCACATTTTACCCTGACAAAGTCCCATTCCCGCCCGGGTCCATTTTTTTATTTCATTCATACTGGTGGCGCCGTTTTTAATGGCTTCTGCAATTTCTTCCCGTGTAACCTCTTCACAGCGGCAGACATAAGCCTTGTGATTATTCGTCATCCCTATCACCTCCAAGTCGTCTAATTAGCAGTCAATACCTGGTGTTTATAAAAAAAGTTGTAAATTAAATCGAATGCTGCTTGTAAATATTTTGCGGGAATTGCCCAGGAGCCTCCATTATCCAGAGCGAAAAATCCTTGAGGATAGATACTATTATTCTGTAAGAGCTCAGTAATAATCCTTGCGTTTAACCCGGCCTGGGGACTCCAGACCATAGTCACTAAAGCGCAGTTCTCCGATACAAGAAGACTGGAATCATTAAAGTTAGGAAGGTTAAAGCTTCCTTGTAGTGCAAGAGCATAACCGTCGGGAGTTTTTTGATAGAATAGCTTGTCAATTATATTATTCTTCATGGAATTGGCCAATCCTTCGTATTTTGTGTGCAAGACAGATACATTTTTCGTAACGGCAATACCGTATAAGCCGCCAATATCTTCTCCGGTCTCCCCGATTATCGTTCCGGGCTTATTGGTGAAAGTGGAAAGAACTCTAAAAGACATTTTACAATCCATGGCGGTTTTGACAGCCCTGGGATGAATTACTTTAGCACCTGCACATGCCAATACGTACATCGATTGGAAGTCAATTCTTGCTAAAATTGGTGCGTCAGGGAACAAACGGGGATCGGTTATCGCTATGCCTGGTACGTCGGTGTATATCTCAACCAGCTCTGCGGCCAGCTTCCTGCCTAAGGCAAGAGCAGTTATATCGCTGCCGCCCCTTCCTAATGTTGTTATTTTAAGCTGATCGGTATATCCCTGAAAACCGGCTATTACGACAATATTTCCTTTTTCAAGACTGTATTTTATTCTATCGGTACTAATATTAATTATTTGAGAATTGTTGTAATGATCATCGGTCTGTATTCCGGCCTGAAAACAGGTCATTGCTTCGGATTTATAGCCTTTTTCATCTAAGGATTGAGCTAAAACAGCAGCAGAAATGATCTCCCCGCAGGACATTAATAAATCCTTCTTTTGCGGATCTGGATTAGTACTGATATTGGTAAGCAATTCAATCAGCGTATCCGTTGCATAGGGTTCACCCTTCCTACCCAGAGCAGAAACCACAACGACTACATCATAACCTTTATCCCTGGCGGCAGTTATCTTACTTAAAGCCAGCTCGCGTTTTTCAAAAGTATTAAGGGAATTGCCGCCGAATTTTTGAACAATCAGGGCCATGTTAATGTGCCCCCTTAAGAAGGTTCTTTTCAACGAGCATTTCGGCAATCTGAACTGCATTTAATGCAGCCCCTTTTCGTAAGTTATCAGCAACAACCCACATATTCAAGCCATTTTTTATCGTAAAGTCTTTTCTTATTCGTCCGACAAAAACTTTATCGGTATCCTGGCAGCTCTTGGCCAGAGGATATCTGAAGTTGCCGATATCATCAATGACCTTTACCCCGGGTGAGTTGTTCAGAATAGCAGCCAATTCTGCAAATTCGGGTAAAGATTTTTCCGTTTCAATATTGATTGCCTCAGAATGACAACGAAAAACAGGTATTCTAACAGCTGTAGATGACACAGTAATACGCTCATCTTCTAATATTTTTCTTGTTTCGTTATACATCTTCATTTCTTCTTTTGTATATCCGTTCTCTAAGAAAGTATCAATATGAGGTAAGGCATTAAAAGCAATTTGATGGGGATAGACCCGGACAGGCATTTCAATGCCATTTAGGTAAGCTTCAATCTGCATTTGTAGTTCTTTGATGGCCGGAATACCTGAACCGGATACGGCCTGATAGGTTGAAACGACGATTCTTTTTATTTTATAGCGGTCATGTAAAGGTTTGAGAGCAACAAGCATCTGGATCGTTGAACAATTAGGATTGGCAATCAGCCCGCGATGATTTCTTGCTGCTTCGGGATTAACTTCAGGTATTACTAAGGGTACCCAATTTTCCATGCGAAAAGCATTGCTGTTATCGATAACGACAGCTCCTTCTTTGATCGCTTGGGGAGATAGTCTAAGACTTGCCGCTTCACCGGCAGAAAAAAGAGCGATATCGATATCTTGAAAAGCTCCTTTCTCAGTTGTTCTGATTGCGATTTCCTGATCTCTGAAGGAAATCGTTTTTCCTTTATTTTCTTCTAAATCCAGGGGAATTACCCTTGTAAAAGGTAAACTTGATTTTGCCAATGTTTTAAGCATTTCCGTACCTACGGCACCCAGCGCTCCAACAACACCGATTGTCAAGTCCATCTAACTTTTTACCTCCTTTTTATACTCATCAATAGGTGAGTAACTAGTGGATAAATAAAAATCCACTTTTATTAAAACTTAAAAAATGGATAAATCATCAAACAGCTTCTCTTTTGCTCAATTTAAATCAGGATTTTATAAGAATTTTGTATACAATTCGAATTTTTCTTAATTTATATTGACCATATTTTATTATTATGATATTTTAAAAATAAATTGGGCTTCTCATTAAATGATAAGCAGGTTTTTGGTAAAAGTCAATACTAATTGTCTTATTTTCCAACAAGCAACTTACCTATTACTCTAAACAGCAGAAGTTGCTTAAATAACCATAGTGAGGGGGTGCATTTTCGAAAATATATTTTCTTTTTACTGGTTTAGAAATAGAAAGGAGGAAAAGTAATGTCTTTAGGTACAATTTTTTGGATCATTACAATCGCAATGTGCGGGGTATTCTTATGGATTTCTCTTAAATTTAAAGATGAGGCCGGGTCGTCTTTTGCGAATTATGCCATTGGCGCAGGTTCTTTTCCGATTTATTTAATCTTTGCAACGCAATTTGCGACGATCATGGGTGTCGGAAATTTTATCGGTCATGCCGGCAGTGGTTATTCCCAGGGACTTGCCTGGCTTCCATTTATTCTAGGTGAACAGGGTTCAAAGGTGCTGTTTGCCCTGGTCTTTGCCGGTATAGCAGGTAAATTTACTTACAATACGGTTGCCGAAATGGCTGATGACCTCTTTGTCCGGGATAAATGGACAAGAGCTTTAGCCGGTCTCCTGGCTTCTTGTGTTATGATCGCCTGGGTTGGTGGTCAGGGTAAAGCTTTTGGGAATATTTTTAACGTAGCTACCGGTGCGGATCCAATTTGGGTAATCATATTCTTCTCTGCGGTGTTTATCCTCTATACTACCCTCGGCGGCATTTATTCAGTTGCTTATACTGATTTAATTCAAGGTATTTTGGTGCTGGTCTTTGGAACTACTTTTTATATTATGGCTTTCCAACCGGTAAATTGGAGTTTTGCTGAAATAGGAGTTCGTTTAACGGAGATGGGTAAAGCTGAATTATGGAGCACGGAAAGCGTAAGCGGTTTATCGGCTTTTAGTAAATTTGTAACAGCTTCAGTCGGGGTTCTTTCTGCTCAGATTTACTGGCAGCGCTGTTTTGCTGCTAAAGACGCGAAAACTGCCCGGAACGGATTATTGTTTAGCGGGGTAGTTGCCGTTATTATGGTTATGCTTACGGCATTAGTGGGGATGGTCATCTATACGATGAATCCAAATCTGAGTCCGGATGATGCTATGCCCTGGATGATGATGACATATATGCCTGTCTGGTTATCGGCTATGATCTTTACTCTCATACTTGCGGCCGGAATGTCTTCGGCCGATTCAAATCTTAATTCGGCAGCAGTATTAATCGTAAACGATCTGGTAAAACCCTTCCGCCCCGATTTAAAAGATAAAGATTTGGTAAAGCTGGCAACTTGGTTTACTGTTATAATCGGTGTTTTCGCCTGTGTAGCGGCTTTAACGGCCTCTTCTATTCTGGGCTTGTTCTCGAAAGCATATGCTATGACGGGAGGCGGCTTAATACCGCTGATATTGGTCGGTTTTCTTTGGAAAGAAAGGAAAAATGAGCCTTTTGAAATGGGGAAAAAGAATAGCAAAGTAACTCCCTGGGGGGCACGTGTCGGAATAATTTCCGGAGCGGTACTGACTCAAATTCCTGCTTTAGGATCTAATGCTGTGTTAATTGCTCTTGTAGTCTCCGCAGTCCTGATTGTGATTGTCTCCTCAGTTACCGGAACAACGTCTGCTTCAACTCCTGAAAGCATTAATCAATAATGAAAAGGGAAGGTTTGCCTTCCCTTTCAATTATTGATATGTTTTAATGAATATAGTAAGATATTTTTTTAGATTGCGTATTGAATTAGATAGTTTTGGGGGTTACCGTATGCATTTTGACGAACTTGATGAACGTGAGATACTTATTTTAGAACTCATGAGTAATTCTGAAGAACCGCTGGGTTCTTGGAACTTATTAAATCGATTATCAGAGGAGAATATTGAAACAAGTTCCGCGACAATCGGCAGAATCCTAAATAAGCTGGAAAACAACGGTTATCTTAAAAAAGAAAAATTTAAAGGCAGAATAATTACGGAAAAAGGCCGTCACGCCATTGTTTTAAATAAACAACTCAAAGATATGGCTTTTGAACAAAGCAAGTTAAGTCAGTATATTGATCCTAAACAACTAGGTGATTTTTTAATCGTATTAGATGCCCGCCGGGCTATTGAACGGGAAACGGCGAAAAAGGCCGCTATCTATTCTTCTCCGGAGGACATTAACCAAATGGAGAAAATTCTAAGTCTTCAGGAGGAAAAGTATAAGGATCACCAGTGGATTACCGATGATGATTTAGCTTTTCATAAATTAATTGCCAAAGCTTCGCGAAATCCGATTTTAGAAAGCATGTACTCTCTTTTGGCAATTTTTGGGCAACAATCCCGGGCTTTTGAATATTTAAGACAAAAAATTAATGCCGAATATATGGTATCTCACAGAAGAATCCTGAATGCTATTAAAAAACATGATGCTCTTGAAGCCGAAACTGCAATGCTGGCTCATATAGATAATTTAGTTGAGGATGTTCAAAAATATTGGAAATCCTGCTATATAGATAATTTTGAAAAATAATTGTATATCAGGGGGAGATTAAGATTAGTAACAATAATTACGACGTAGCTATCATCGGCGGGGGGATCATTGGCCTGGCCTCTGCTTACTATTTAACTAAAGCAAATAAAAGGGTCCTGCTGATTGAAAAAAATGAGATTGGTGCGGGAGCTTCCGGTGCTTGTGATGATATGATCTTACTGCAGTCAAAACGCCCCGGGATACTGTTAAGTTTAGCATTGGAAAGCCTTCTTCTCTATCGTTCGTTAGCGAAAGAACTTCCTGTAAATATCGAACTTGAAAATAGAGGCGGAATGGTTTTGATTGAATCGGCAGAGCAGCTTTCTGTCATGGAAAATTTTATTAAGCAACAGCAGGCTTCCGGTTTAGATGTGACTTTATTTGAGAGAGAGCAGATTAAAAAATATCAGCCTTTTGCAAGTGAACATTTGCTTGCTTCAACCTATAGTTCACTGGATTCACAGGTAAACCCGCTAAAAACCATGCAGGCTTTTTTAGTTGCTGCCAACTCTAAAGGATTATCCCTAAAAAAAGGTTCCGGCGTGAAGAATATCGAATTTATCGATGATTATAAATGGAAAGTTACCACTGACGATAATGTTTCTTATATGTCTGAATTTGTCATAAATGCTGCCGGTGCCTGGGCCAATAATATTACGGAGCTTATTGATATCCATTTCCCCATTAAACCTAAAAAAGGTCAAATTGCGGTTACTGAACAAATACCTACCTTAGGGAAGACAAATATCTGGAGTGCTGATTATATTGTAATGAAATTAAATCCCGAGCTCGCCCGGGGAAGACCTGTTATCTTAAATGAATTGGGGATTGGTCTGGCTTTTTCTCAAACCAGTGATGGCAATTATTTTATTGGTGGTTCCAGGGAGTATGTCGGTTTTGATGTTTCTACTAATGTTCAAGGGATAAATTTAATGATTAAAGAAGCAACAAGGTTTTTCCCTATTCTCAAAAATGTGCATATCATTAGAACTTTTGCAGGACTACGGCCTGCTTCCGATGATGGCAAACCTTATCTCGGGCCGCTTCCTGAAAGGCCGGGCTTTTTAATGGCGGCAGGACATGAAGGTGATGGAATCGCTCTGGCTCCCATCACCGGAAAGATATTGTCGTTAATGGTTACAAATAAGAAATATTCTTATGATTTAACTGAATTAAGTCCGGTCAGGGCATTTAACGGCGTTTTGGAAAAAACGGCAGCCCTTAAATAAAGAAGGCTATTTCTTAGTAAGCTGATTTTGGCACTAGCAGCGGGCAATTACTATATTTCCGGAAAAGTAGGGATTTTTCCCTACTTTTTTTAATCCCAGCAGTAATAGATAAGATCAGCAATTTGTTCTTCGGTGGAAACTAAATTAACATTATTGGCTGCTAACCCCTTAACGGCCTTAGTCGTATGATCAACGCGGAAAATAACTAAAGCTTTACGAGGTTTGGAACCCATAAAAGCGTACATATATTCAATATTAACATTAAGATTTTCTAAAATTTCCAGCACGTTATCAAGTCCCCCCGGAGTATCGCTCATTTCTACAGCGATTACTTCCGTGGCTTTAACAGGAAAGTTTTTTTTCTTAAGAACTTCTAAAGCCCAGTCCGGTTTATCAACAATTAAGCGGATTACTCCAAAATCTGCTGAATCGGCTAAGCTTAAAGCCCTGATGTTGATTTCTTCTTGGGCCAATATGGAAGTTACACTTCTTAAGCGTCCGGGTTCATTTTCTAAAAAGACCGATAGTTGTTTAATAGACACAGGAAACCCTCCTAAATAATAGATTAATCAAAAAAAAACCATGTTGGATTAACATGGATATTTTTAAATATACCTTACCAGCTACAGCAAGGAGTCTTTTTTACTAAAACATTCTCTAGTTCTCCGTCAACTGATACTTGAACAACAATTTCCTCATCTTCATATAAAATTGGTGCATTCATAGTACAGCCTCCTCTCTTTTGAATATTATATAGTACACATTTAAAATGCAACGTGTTATATAATACTTTAAAACTATTATATAACAAATCATAAAAAACACAACTATTTTTTATTATGTATACAGTATACATAATATTGTTTTAAAAATCATCCACTTTTTTTTAGAATAATCTTTTGTGCGATTTCCCAGGAAATGGTATTTTGTTTATATCATGTATGACCATTTTCCTTTAAGTTACACTTAAAGCTGAGTTTTGCAATATTATGTATTAGATAAATATTTTTTAAGACTTTTAAGGTGGTGTAGCCATGCAAAGATGCTTATCTATAGGTATGAAAGCACCTGACTTTACGGCAAAAACAACTTTTGGACCACTTAAATTGGCTGATCTAGCCGGTAAATGGGTTGTGTTATTCTCGCATCCCGGAGATTTTACACCCGTTTGTACAACAGAGTTTATAGCATTTTCACAATATTATCCTTTATTTTTACAAAAAAATGTTCACTTGATAGGCTTAAGCATTGATAGTAATCCTGCTCATTTAGCCTGGGTTCATGATATTTACCGTATTACAGGCATTCAAATACCCTTTCCTGTCATTGCCGACCGGGATGGGGCTATTGCTCAAATGTATGGCATGATTGCTTCTGATATTAGTACGACAGAAACTGTAAGAACAGTTTTTATCATAGACGAAAAGCAAATAATCAGAGCAATTCTCAATTACCCGTTGACAAATGGCAGAAACATCCCGGAAATATTAAGATTAGTAGAAGCTTTACAGACTACGGACCGAGAAAAAGTTGCGACACCTGCAAACTGGCTGCCTGGTCAGCCGGTACTAATCCCTCCCCCCCAAACCTATGCCGAATTATTGGAAAGGGAACAATGCCCGGCAGGATTGTACTGTATTGCATGGTATCTCTGTTATAAACAAATATAAGGAAAGAAAGTATACAAAAAGAAAATACCTTTGGGGTGTTTTGCCGGTTGCGGAATGTTCCTTTTATTTTGTCGGGAACATTCCGCAGGATTTTTTAATGCTACTTTTTTAGACCTGAGCCTGTAAGGGGAATAACAATTTTGGCGTCAGTGCCGGGACGGATTTTTTTATTATTAAAATAGTTTATTGCTCCGGCTAATGTTGCGGAAGAAGTAGGTTCGGTATAAATACCCAGCTTACTTAGTTTATGATAGTAATTTGCAATTTCCCCTTCAGAAACAGTCACTACTTCACCGTTACTATTCTTGAGTGCAGCTATAATTTCATTCATCCGCATAGGAGTGCCTACTGCAATTCCTTCAGCCAGAGTTTGCTGTGCCCGGTAATTTGGTAAATTATTAAAGTGATTATATATTGGTGAACAGTTTTTGCTTTGCACTGCTATGATTTTCGGAATTTTTCCTAGTTCTAGGAAACCTAAATAAACACCTAAGAGCATAGTGCCATTTCCCACCGGGACAAAAACATAATCCGGAAAACCGATCTGAGCCAAGATCTCTTGGGCAATGCTCTTTGTTCCCTGAAGAAATAAAGGATTATAAACATGGGAAGCATAATAGATGTTGCAGGCTGCTTTTAAAACGGCTGCTGAAGTCGCATCTCTATTACCGGGTACTTTGATAATATTCGCGCCATAAGCGGTAATTTGTTTGATCTTTCCCTGGGAAGTATTTTCAGGCAGGAAAATATTACATTTAATATCAGCTGCCGCGCAATAAGCAGCAATTGAGGCACCTGCATTGCCGGAAGAATCTTCAACTACTTCTTTAATCCCCAGTTGGGAAAGCTGATTAATTAATGTTAATGCCCCCCGATCTTTAAATGAACCCGTGGGCATTAAATAGTCTAGCTTTAAATTTATTTTCAGTCCTTCAAACTCCCTTATTAAAACAGGAGTAGCCACCTCTCCCAAAGTGATCTTATAATTTGTTTTTTGACTTTCTGTATTTTCTAATACAAATAATCCACCGCAGTCACATTTATATTTTAAAGTATTTAATGGATATTTTTTTTGGCATTTAAAACAAGAAAAATTCATGATTACCACCTCCAGATATATAGTTCTCCGGAAATTCCCGGCGACCTGCAAAATAATCGCCGTGAAGTGAAAGATTTAAAGATGTTTCTATGTGATCATACAAAATAAACGAAATACTAATAGCAGATTGTCAATAAAGGTGCTGAGAAAATTGGCTAAATTAGACTTAGCAAAGTATGAAAAAAATTATTTTAAGAAATACGAAGAAAACGGACATTGCAGAAATAATCAAGCTGAGAGAAGTTTGCTTTCCGGGAATGGAATTATGGGAGAGCAAATACTTGGAAAGCCAAATCCGCATATCAAAAATAGTGATGTAGATTTAGAAACACTCAGAAAAAACAGGGCAATGGGTACTGTTACCCAATTAAAGGATAAAAGAGGCGACTTGTATTGTATAAAAGCCAACGACCTTATTAATTAATAAGGTCGTTGGCTTTTATAACATGAATTAGCTTCTTTATCATAAAAATTTTACGATATGCGCCTTTTGAGGCCTAAGTCATCAGGACCTATACCGAGAGCCAGACCTACAAGCTGGGGGCTTTACAGGTTAGTTGCAGATTATCAAGTATTTGCTCTAAAGTATAACGGCCAAATTCCTAGCTTTTTAAAAGTTTGACATCCTCGGGCGAGTTACAGACAGCGTTAATACAGAAATTTTTTATGGTAGCAATTATTTTTCTATTTTAATTTCTTTCATATTTACACCCCAAATTTAAAAAAATCAAATATCTTTACAAAATAAATATTTACCATATATATTTGATAAATATTTAAGATGATTAACAAAGGCAACCCATACTTAAATTTAGGATGCTTTCTTTTGTGGTTAAAAAAATGCATAGCCAGGTAAGCTCCCGGAGCCCCACCTAGAAAAGGCAGTATTAATAGCTTAAATTCACTGATCCGGTATCTTCTTTTGATTGCTAAATATTTATCATAACCCATTAAAAAAAAACTGCAGATATTAATCATTATTATAACTAAATCAGGCATATCAATCCTCGGAATTTGTAAAATTTTTTTCTTTGAAAAACTCAGGCGGGGAAGATTCTCCGTTTTCATTATCATGTAAAGGGGCCCTGGGAGCGTCAACAATAGTGACACTATTGTAGATAATTTCCCGTGTTTTGCGATAAAATAACCAGTTAACTTTTTCTCTTATTTCTACTCTGGGAATAAATATGGAAAATTCATGGGGATGGTCATAAGCCATAATCTTTTTTAAGGACATTTTCAAAGGACCTAATTCAACCCTGGCTGAATCTTTATTTCTAATTACTTTGTCTTTAAAATAAAGTAATATATTTTTCAATTTGTGCACTTCTTTCAAACAACGCTGTTACTTATATAATATGTTAATTCTTGCAAACAGGAAGCAATAATTTGTTTAAATACTGTATCTTTGCCAGTATAAGGTTTTGTGATCTAACCGCTTTCTATCTATATCATACCCTATTCCGGAATTTTCCGGAACCGTTATATAACCGTTTTCAACTGTAACTTCCGGAGTTATAATATCTTCGAACCAGTAACGGGAAGATCCTGCAGTATCTCCGGGAAGGCTAAAATTAGGCAATGTCGTAATGGCTATATTATGAGCTCGGCCTACTCCTGATTCCAGCATGCCTCCACACCAGACAGGAATATGATTGGCCAGACAAAGATCATGGATTTTTATAGCCTGGGTAAGACCGCCGACCCTGCCGATTTTTATGTTTATTACTTTACAACTTCCTAGTTTAAGGGCTTTTCTAACGTCTTCTGCAGTGTGAATACTTTCATCCAGACAAATCGGAGTCAGTAGTTCCTTTTGTAAATCTGCGTGGTCGATAATATCATCATGAGCTAAAGGTTGTTCAATCATCATGAGATTAAATTCATCCAGTCTTTTGAGAAGATCAATATCTTTTAAAGTGTAAGCAGAATTTGCATCTGCCATTAAAGGGACCTCAGGATAAGCAGCGCGGATTAGTTTTATGATGTTTACATCCCATCCGGGTTTTATTTTGACTTTTATTCTTTTGTAACCTTCTGTTAGATATCTCTCGATTACTTTCAATAATTCGGCTGGCGAATCTTGAATGCCAATACTAATTCCAACTTCTATTTTATTTTGCACTCCTCCCAGAGCATGGGCCAAAGATATTCCTGTTTGTTGGGCATATAAGTCCCAGATCGCGCCTTCGATGGCGGATTTCGCCATATAGTTGCCTTTTAGACTAACAAAGAGATTTTCTAAATCGTCAGGGTGCGAAAAATTACTCTTAAAAATTAAGGGAATTAAAAAATCCTCCAAAATATGCCAGGTTGTTTTTAAAGTTTCTTCTTTGTATAAGGGAGCAGGGAAGGCGACACATTCTCCCCAACCCGAGAATCCTTCTTCATCCACTACTTCTACTAAAATAAATTCTTTGTCCTTAAATGTCATAAAACTGGTTGTGAAGGGATTTTTCAACTCCATCTTGACATGTCGCAGGATAACATCTCTAATTTTCATCATGAATTCCTCCTAAATTAAGAAACTTGGAAATCTTTCTGCAATACATAGTAATTTATGGGCTGGGAAGCAGTTCTGTAATAATCGGTTAATGTCCAGCCTGCGGAAAAATAATGGGTTAAGATATTCCTTATTGCTATTCTCCACTCCTGTGCTAAAGTTAAATCATATTGTTTTATTATTTGAAAATTTTGAGGTATGGCAACATATAAGAAAGAATCTGCGGTGGTTTTATCAAAAAAAATATCAGAAATATAAGCTATTTCTTCATCCTTTATTTTAAACGGATTAATTATTTCCTGAGATTGGGGATGAGGAACTGAAATACTTTTTGCTAATTTTTTAGACACATGATTTGTTGATATCCGCCATTCAACAAGTAATCTGTCTGTAGGCAACCCGGCATTTATGTTATCTTTCATAACACCATAACAATTTTCTATGTATTTTGAACTTACGGCCCCTAATTTACCGATATTCAGATACCCGTTTACACTTTCAAGAGGATCATAGGTCCAGGTAATAAGCTGATAGCCCAGCTTGATAGCCTGATTCCTCTGGTATCTTTTCATTATTTCTCCCACGCCCAAGTGCTGGTGCTCAGGCAAGACCGCTAACATGTGGGAGCACAGGTAAGTTTCCGATCCGTTGAATCCTGCAAAACTGTATTGAAATCCAATTAATTGTTCCGCCAGGTAGGCACCGAGAACAAGTCCGCCGTTTTTTACTGCGGTTAGAGTTTGGTGAAGTGGGATAACTTCGTCAGCACTCCAAATAGTTCGTGCAATTTCATTGACATTAAGAATAGCGTCAATTGAAGTTAAAGAGCGTATTATGATTTGATCTTGCAAAATTTCTCCCTCCACTCAGATTAAGATAAGTTTAACACCGATTATTAATACTATTATACCTAAAACTTTTAGAGGAGTTAAAGGTGTAGCAGCAATCCCCAGCAGACCAAAATGATCCAGAACGGCGCTGGTAATTAATTGAACGGTAACAAATAAAGCCATAGAGACGCTGGCCCCCAAAAGAGGAACGGTAATTATTGATAACAAAACGATACAAGCTCCAAAAATTCCGCCTATCCAGTAGATAGGATTGATATCCAGTATGTTTTTATATAGATTTAATTCCCGTGAAAACAATGCTACAGCCGTAATAATTATAAAACTAATGAATATGCTGTGAAAAGCAGCTACTTTGGGCGTTAAATGTTTACCTAAGGTTGAATTTATAGCCGGCTGTAAACCTAAACTTAATCCGACGATACATGCAAAAATAATTCCCTGGTATTTTTCCATATAATTTTACTTCTCCTCACTTAAAAACCTCCATCACTGGAGGTTTTATAATCTATTATGTCAAAAATACTTTTGCCAGTCTTTCAATGCCGATGGGTATCATTTCTGTTTTTGGCAAACTATAGCAGATTCGCAAACTGTTTTCTCCTCCCTGTCGATCGGGGTAAAATGATGGACCGGCAACATAAGCGACCCGATGATTTTTGACAGCATTATTTAATAATTGGTAGGTATTAATTTTCCTGTCGATCTCTACCCAGGTATAATATCCTCCTTCGGAAACAACCCATTTTGCATTGCCTGCAAAGTAAGTGGCAATAGCATCTATGGTTGTATCTCTTTTCGTTTTAAGGTTTTGAATATTATTTTCGATTTGTTTTTCAATAAGTCCTCTTTTTCCTGCTTCTAAAGCAATTAATTGACTAAAAGAAGATGATGTCTGATCTGAATTCTGCTTGAATAAGATAAGTTTTTCAATTATTTCTTTTGAAGCAGCTACCCATCCTAATCTTATCCCGGGATATAAAATTTTAGAAAAAGTACCTAGATACATTACCAGATCATTTGTATCCAGAGCTTTTATCGTAGGAATTTCAGAACCGGAACATCTGAGTTCGCCATAGGCATTATCTTCAATTATCGGCAGATCATATTGACTGCATAATTCTAAGAGCTTTTTCCTTCTTTCCACGCTCCAGACTCTGCCTGACGGATTTTGAAAGGTTGGAATTACATAGATGAATTTTGGTTTTACCTTGGCATGTTTAAGAAATGATTCAAGGTCTTCCATAATAATGCCGTTCTCATCACAGGAGATAGGAATAACATTGGCTTCATAGCTTTCAAAAGTGGATATTGCACCAAGGTAGGTGGGTGCCTCAATTACTACATAATCACCTGGATCCAGAAAGATTTTAGAAATCAAATCAATCCCTTGTAAAGAGCCGCTGGTGACTAAAATATTTTCCAGATTTACATTGACATCTTGAGAAACCATACGGTCGGCCAGATAAGTCCTAAAATTGGAGAATCCGGCAACAGGACTGTATTGTAAGGCAACACTTCTTTGATGTTTTATTATTTCCGTACTTATTTCTTCAATATCATCCAGAAACCAATCCGGATCAGGAAATCCCCCGGCAAAAGAAATAACATCGGGTTGTTCGGCCAGTTTGAATAATTCGGCTAAATCGGAATTTGTGGTATTTTTAGCTCTTAGGGCAAAAAGATTCTGCATTATGTTTCCTCCTTGACATTTTAAATATTTGTAAAAAAAATTTGCAATCTTTTACTTTTCTGTAGATTTTTTGGTATTTGTATAGTAGAAAAAGTCCCTCCGGGACTTTTATATTCTTTAAAACACATCTCCTCATGATGTCCATCACCAGAGGAGCAATATCTACATACAGTAGACTACCATGTTTCATAATACAAAGCAATAGTTTTTTTTGCTAAATTATAATGATAATTAAAGAAGATAAAATACTTTTAGTAATACATACGGCGGATAGTTTTTATAAATGCTCTGAAAAAGCAGAAGAGAGCTGCGCAAACCGCAGCTCTCTGATAATTATCTAATTATCCAGGATTTA
>JBMNCQ010000045.1:0-1464 GCA_049366715.1 Peptococcaceae bacterium
TCAACCACCCGTTTATTTTTATGATACGCGATATCGAAACGAATACCATCCTGTTTGTCGGGAGGGTAATGAACCCGGCTAATAAATAAATGTCTTTGCGTAGAGTAACTCCTCGCAAAGACAAAATAATAAAAGCCGCTCGTCCTGAGCCTGTCGAAGGATACGGCGGCGAATATCAAAATGCTTTCAGATTCTTCGCTACGCTCAGTATGCCAAAAAGGCTGAGCACATCTTCCGCATTGTTATTTTGAGCTATCCCGCTGATTATGCTATATTATCTATGTTAAAATTCACTGCTTCTTACGGAGGGGTCGCATAGTGGTCTAGTGCGGGCGCCTGCTAAGCGCTTACCCTGGGAAACTGGGGTCGAGGGTTCAAATCCCTCCCCCTCCGCCAGCCTACCTTAAAGCTTCGGCTAGAAAAACTACCCCCTAAAACACATCGGAAAATCAATGGTATAAAGAATATAGGACGATGAATGTACTCCTGCTGGTTTATGTAATAAATGCGACTTTACTGCTTTTACACGAGATAGAGTCGGCTTTTGCCAAGGAATGGGAGATATTAAAACTGCCCGGAAAGATTAGCGGTTTTTTACTGCTGCATATCCCGATTATATTGATTTTATTCTGGGGAGCGGTAGAAATAGACAGACAGTCGTTGTCCGGATTGATAATTGCAATCGTTGCCGGAGTTGGCGGACTGATTCCCTTTGCAGTGCATAAAATAATCGTAAAAAAGAAAGGTTATTTCGACCTGACGATATCGAACTTTATCATATACCTGAATATACTTACAGGACTGGCTACCGTCATTCTCTCTGTAATTGCGCTTATAAATTAAATTTTAAAAAGTGCCCCGGCTTATTCCATAACCGTTTCCGCCATTCTTTTATGCTTTCGGGATAATCTGTTACAATTAACCTTATATCGATATTTTCAAAAAGCGGAGTTGATTTTTTGCCCCTTTATCATATTTGGACAATAGGCTGCCAGATGAACAAGGCAGAATCGGAAAGGCTCGGCAGTCTGTTCGAACAGATCGGCTACCAACCGGCTGCTTCCGCCGAAGATGCCGACCTTATATTGCTCAATAGCTGCGTTATCCGCCAGAGCGCCGAGAATAAAGTCGTCAGCAAAATCGGCGCGCTCAAGTCGCTAAAGAAAAACAACCCCGACGTAAAGATTGCCTTAACAGGCTGCCTGGTGGATTCGCATATCGATAAACTGCAAAAGAGATTCCCGATTGTAGACTACTTTTTTGCCGCCGGAGAGATGCCACCGTGGATAGACAAATGCCTCACGGAAAACATTATTCCCTTAAAACCCTCCGTCAGCACTTTCATAAATATCATTCAGGGGTGCAATAATTTCTGCTCCTACTGTATAGTCCCCTACCGCAGGGGGAGGGAAAAGAGCCGCCCGGTGGACGATATAGTCTGCGAGGCCAAAACACTGGTAGAAA
>JBMNCQ010000046.1:0-39912 GCA_049366715.1 Peptococcaceae bacterium
CGTATACACCTCCGTTTTTTTTGTTACTGCTTGTTAGTGGCTAGTGACTGGTGGTAATGTTTATTAGCATTGTTTTTCGTTCTGCGTTCCCGGCTCTATCCTACTATAGAACTATAGCTGCTGTAGTTACTGTTAACTCTGTTGCTACTATAGTTAGGATCATGAGATAAATAAAGGGAGAGGGGCGTGAGAAATAAAAGGGATTGACCCCTCTCCAGAAAAAATTACATAACTTTCGTTATTATGGCTGATGGCAATGCCGGCTAGCTGATTGTACCAAGTGAATCTCATATTAACATAACTCATGACAATACCACATTATTAGAATCCACCTGATTACCCGCCCACTGTCTTTAAGATATTTTTATACAATTCACGGCCGCCCTGTTCCATTACATTATAGACAGGAGCCGCTACACTTGTTTTTATCATCTCGTACAGCTTCAGCTTATCCACATAAGCCGCCTGATAATCATCAGAAGTAAATCTAAACTGCGGATAGTAAGGATTAATCGTAACGGCTAAGAGCTTTACCGGCTTACGGACGCCCACTCTTAAACCACTTGCTTTAATTCCGTCTAAGAGCTCCGCCATTTTATTGGTATCCATAGATAATAAAAGTTTAATGGGATCAGCATACAGTAAAGTCTTGCCCTGCAGCAGTGAGCTTTCATCTAACAAATACTCAAGACCCTGGGAAGTAACAATGCCTTTAATGAATACCTGCTCATGTTTTTCCAGATTGCAGACTAACTCCTTGGCGGCCGTAAGGTCTAAAACAGAAGTCATTGTTACGGCATCTCTATCCCTTTCATAAACAGGTGCTTTTAAGACTTCATCAATTATTCCCGTTTCAAGGGCCAGCTTTTCCAAATCAGTTGTCCTGGCAGCCCCGGTGGCTAAAATGATCCCGTCGACCTCCACCATGGGAGCAATCCGGTTTAAAGCCCCGTCTACAATAATGAAACTACAGTTATAATTCTTCATGAGAGAAATAACCTGACCTAATTCCCGGCTTTTATTGGGTCCGGCGACCAGCAGCCGGCCACTTTTTTTTACCCTTCCGATGAGCACTTCACCTAAAGGTGTGGAAATATTTGTTCTTTCGAGAACTTCCAACTGGGCAGTACTTACTTTTAAACACTTTTCAGCTACGGCCACGATAATTCCCGGCCAAACTTCAATCTTAGGCTTGGGCAGACCCGTCACATTATCAAGGTCTTCACCGTCATAGCCGATGCTGGTCAAACCCAGAATCCCGGCCCCGTCTTCTCGAATCTCTCTCATTATTGCGCCGGTTGTTGTTGTTTTCCCGGTGTTTTTAGCCGTACCGGCAATACCAATGATAATCGGCCTCATCTTCATACTCCCCTAACGGTATTTTTGCCGGCCCTGCCGGGATATGCCCCCTCTTCCCGGGTTCCCAGCAAACCATCATATAAGGACTCTACGAAATCTCCCTTTTCAACGATGGCAGTCAATACCTTTTCAATGCCTCCTACCATTTCTTCCTGCCACAATTGAGCCTGGGAAGTCGGTCTAATGCCTGCATTTCCCAGGAACCTGAAGCTTTCTTCCACTCCCCGCAAAGTATCTATTTTAGAAGGCACACTAATGGGACCGCCGGAATAGGCCTCATCGGCAGAAGCGATGGAAATGGCATCCACATCCAGGCTGGTAGCCAGCAGGGCGTGAAGGGCCGTGGACATTGAGGATTGAACTCTGTCTTCGGTTTGCGTTAAAAATCCAATAGGAGCACCGGGCCAGATCGGCGCATCAACGATACTCCGTAAGGCAAAGATTTTTGCAGCATTAAAATCCACATAATTATCTTCCATTTGTCCGCCGATCATAACTTCCGGCGAGTAGGCAAACAGCGGCTGCAAAATAGGCCTGCCCCCCAGCCGGACAGCCAAATCCGCCACGATCAGCATTCCGGCGAAGGCCTTATAGGCAGGGACCCCTGTCAGCTCTTCATTAGTAACTACGTCAAAAGGCATGTTGTACTTTGCCGCATATTTGATGGCATGAAATGCATCAACCGTTAAGCGGGCCGGATCCGTTCCTGCCGCTAAAGACCCGTAGCAGATGTTAATTTTTGTCAGATCTGCTCCAATCTTCCCGGCCAGTACGACAGTTTCCGGGGTATTTAATCCCCGGTGGGCTCTCACCTGCCACAGAGTAGATTTCTCCAGCATTTTGTGGATGCGGTAGAGATTATTAGGGGTAATTACTGTCCCATCCTCCTGATGGGTAAGATTTCCATTTAAGAATCCCTCTGTTCTTGCTCCCCAGGAAGGATCAAAATGAACAACGCCGTCAGCTCCCCAGCCCTCACTGACCTTGATGTGGGAAATATCCATAAAAGGGCAGCCCGTTCCATACTGGTTAAAAACAATGGGCAGTTTCCGGGTATGCTGAAGTCTTTTTACCTTCATCTGTTTTTGCATGTTGCTGATATAATTATTGAGGCTTATTAGCTCTTCGTTACTAAGAGCTCTTGTTTTAGGGTGCATGGTACCTTGAAGATAAAAATCCCTCGGTATCTGGTCACATAACCGGGCATATTTTTCGTAAAATTTATGGTCATTTTCCTTATGCAGGAAACCCTGGTAATCCCAGTCCTCATCCCGCAATTTTGCCCGTTCAACTCCCGGAGAGGTTTTGCCCTGCGCCCAATCCATTATTTGCTTGGTGATTTTCTCCAGCAGGCCGCCGATTCCGGCATTTTTATACTGATAAAGATAATTTGCCGTAATATCAATTTTTTCCTTTTTTATTTCATTGGCTTCCGGATTATAAACTTTACCTTCGACGAAAGCTACCGCCTCCGCAACGGTTGTACCCGGTCCAAATCCTGCATCAAAGCCCAATTCGGCGGCAATTTCCGGACGAATAGCCATGCCGCCGATACCAATCTTTACTCTATCCCTTAATCCCGACGCATCAGCCAGATCGACAAAACGGGCTAAAAGCTCTGCGACTCCATAGCCTAAGGTCCTGCTTAACAGTAAGGTATCAAAATTATCATCCAGACAGATCCGGATTATTTCTTCCAGGGGGGTATCAGGAGGAAGCAGTACTGTAGATATCCCGGCTTCTTCAAGACCTCGTTTTATCATTTTTAACCCGATATCATGCACGGGATCTAAAGGAGATAATAAAACCTTCTTAGTCATTTACTTCACCCTCCCCTTCCTTAAACAACCAGCCATATTTATCGCCGGGACGATGTATATAAGCTCTGGCTCTTATCCGGGCACCGGAACCAACAAATTCAATAAATACCAAATCCACATCTTCAAACCCCAGATTTTTCATCATTTGTAAGGCTAATTTTTTTCCATGTTCTTCACTATCACAAACTAAAAAGGTCTCTACATCTAAAGCATCTGTGATTCTCTCTAAAATTTTTGTCACAGCTTACCCCCCCTTTGCATATAATCGCTGGTAAATTAAGAGAAATTAAATAAGTGAACGGACCAGGCGGCTTAGCCGGTCCGTTACTTTTTTACTCAAACTACTTTTTGATTGTAGAAGCCGGTTAATCCTGCTGCGGCAACTTTAGCCTTAATACCGTCGACATCAGTAGTATACAGGCCCAGTTCTTTCATTCTCTCAAAGTATACCGAGCCTGAGAATGTATATTTTTTCGTCAGTCCTTCTTCCGTAGCCATTTGCTTATTGACAAAATCAATGGCATCACCAATGGCTAAAGAGGTTGGTATTTCTTTTAGATCCTGACCGGCTGCATAACGAACTGCGTTATTCCCTGCCAGACTGCCGGTCACAATAGCTTCGGTATGTCCGACCAGCAGGCCGGCCTTCTCCCCGCCGCAGAACAGGTTATCCACACCCTGGGTTTGCAGGTAGTTATCCCGGGGAGACAGTGCCAAATACCGCATTGAGTTCCCGACACCACCGGCATAAGGATCTTCAAAACGGGCATTTTCCAGACCGGGAATTTGCCGCAGCGTATCTAAAGGATAATACGGCGTCATTAGTTTAGCATGTCCTGTATCCAGCAGAATTACATTTTCTTTAAACTCTTTCAGGGCATACTGTTGACAGGCCTTCGACTCTAAAGCCCCTTCTTTTTGCAGCGCTTGGGGAATCGCAATTACAGCTACGCCATTCGTATAAAGCTCTTTTTGAATCTCTTCCGATAATGATTCCATATGCAGTTTACAGGAACCGCTCATGGCCCCGATGGTACCGTCTGCTTTTTTACCCATAAATTCTTCCACGCCACATTTGGTGGCCAGCGCAATGCGCGGACCAAAGGTCGGGCAGCGGAGAACACACATAGCACAACCGTTACCATATTTTAAACAGTTTCCTTGAGGGCCGGCAGTACCGGTTGTTTCAACAAAAACATCACCAAAGTATTCCTGGCCTGCATCATCTATCACAGCCACGATCTTACTGCCATCCATCTTGACATCTTTTACCCTGCACTTTAATTTATATTCAACACCTGCGGCAGTAAGTTTTCTTCTTACTGCGGGTTCAATCTTAGCCACATCATACAAAGTTGCATGCTTATGTCCGGGGAACTCCATATCTTTGTGGCGGGCAGTTTCATCAACTGCCTCAAATAATTCACCGGCTCCCATCGCTATCGATTCTTCAGTAGCAACAAATCTGCCGTTATTTCTCATAATCCCCCCTACTAAACCCGTACCTAAAAACATATCGGCACGCTCCAGTAAGGTCACATCTGCTCCTGCCTTGCGGGCAGCAATAGCTGCGGCAACACCGGACCAGCCACCGCCAACAACAACTATTTTCGGCATTTTCTCTCCTCCTCGCGGAAATATTTTGAAAATTATTGTGCCATCCACTTAAAAGTGTATATGTGAAAATGTGAAAGTGCAATACGATATTAAAATCATAGCACTTTCACACTTCTTGCAGACTAACCTGTAAGCTTACACGCTCACCAAATAACCAGTTACGAAAGTATTACAGTACTCCGGCATGTTTGCAAATGATTTCAATGAGTTTAACCAGAGCTTTTACAGCATAACGGGTCTTTTCAATAAGCAATTGTCCTTCTTCATCACAGGTTCCTAAACCTGGTGAGATATAAATATTACCGTCATAAGCGATTGTGGGGATAACACCAAATTTATTCATACCTGTTTGTAAGAGGTTTGTTCCTGAATACATATCTTCAATGGAGAAAATGGGAATACCCATTTGGCCGTCTTTCCAAGTTCCTTCATAGTTAACTTCAACAGCTGTGGAATTATATACTTTACTAATCTTAATGCCTTCTTTAAATTTAGCAGGAATATTTTTGAATTCTTCCACAACGATATCATAAAGATCATCAACAGGTTTCGTTAATACTTCCGGAGTATCTCGTAATACTTTAAGAGCTTGTAATTGTGTTAATAAGGCTTCTTTACCGGGGTCAAATGTTACATAAGCAGCTTTACCATAAGAGGATGGAGTTCCCCACCGGTCACCATGCATTCCTAAAGCACGGCGGATCGGTACCATAACATCTTCTTTACCGATAATCAAACCGCTGGTTGCCGCTCCGGTAGCTTTATCCATACTGTAAGTGATCACATCACAGCCGATTTTGGCAGGATTGATCCCTACAAAAGGAAGTCCCCAGGCATTATCAATTACGTAAGGTACATTGTAAGAATGAGCAAGATCTGCGATATACTTGCATAAAAGAGGAGTTCCCTCTTCATCTTGAGCACCATAACCGTAACCTGATGACGGATATCCCAGAGAAGTGAAGCCTGTCAGCATTGTCTCATGTATTTCGGCATGTAAAGCTAATTTCTCAATGGAGGCTTCGGGATCAACATCTGAAAGCATAGGCACCGGCCACTGTTTAATACCGTGAACATCATACTTAGCACCCTCTAAAGGTACAAATACTGCATCCAGGTTGTTTTGTCTTTTGCCGTAAAAACCGAGTTCGCCTGCCGTAGATCCTCTGTCGGCGATGATGTCTTTATATTTACCGGGGAAGGGGCGTCCATATCCGCCTTGATGATGTAAATGTTTTTCATAGGGTGCTATGTATCTGGCTCTGTAATTATCGCCTCTGCCCTGCATAGGTGGTGTAAATAAAGCATCAAAGGAAGTCCAAAGGGTAGCTTCACAAGTACTGGTAGCGGCAGCTTCCCACTCGTCACCATATACATCTTTAACAACTTCCCTGATTTCGTCCATCAGCTTAGCCAAGGGAATTACTTCTAAAGCTCCCTTTTCACTGGCTTCCAGGATATCTTTCCTTAAAGGTGCCGGGCAACCGGAAATTGCACCTGTTAAACCAAAAGTTCCCCTGATTTCTTTAGGTATGCCGATTTCATCAGCCGCCTTAGCAGCATCAGCATATATTTCCGCAGTTTTGGCATGCAATTGTTTATACATTTGAAACTTATATTTGGGACTCATCAATAAAACCTCCTTAAAATTAGTTACTAGTGACTAGCTGTTCGTTTTAATTCTTAAGTATCAGGCAGTACCGGAAAAGATTCCGTTCGTGTATCTTTAGACTAGAGAAACCTTGAAACAAAATCTTTAATACTTTACCTGACCTGTGAGATTAACCAAAAAAGTTACCTTAACCTTTATTTTATTTTCACAATCAGTTCTACCTCACAGGTAGCATTTAGAGGCAGCTCATTTACACCTACAGCAGCTCTGGCATGCTGGCCTTTTTCCCCAAAAAGTTCACCGATTAACTCAGATGCTCCATTGATTACTTTCGGCTGCATATTAAACCCTTCGGAACTGGCTACGAAACCATTAACCTTAACCACCTGCTCAATCCTGTCTAAGTCACCTATCACACTTTTAATGACACTTAAGCAGTTTAAGGCACAAACTTTTGCAGCTTCATAACCATCTTGTTCTGTAACATCTTGGCCTACTTTTCCTATGTACTTTAACTCACCATTTACAAAAGGGATTTGCCCCGAAGTATAAACCATATTATCTGCCTGCACAGCAGGGACATAAGCAGCAACAGGTTTAGGTGCTTCCGGCAATTCAAGGCCCAGACTTGTGATTTTTTCCTCGATTTTCATAAAGACACCTCCTCTCTTAAAATAAACTAATTTTTATTCAATTGTGAATAATTAAAGCCCTAAATTTTGATAATGATAATTATTATCAATCAAACGTCAAATAAAAACCCTTTTACTTATGAATAATAAGCTTATCTCCCAATTCCACTTTCAATTCTACCCCTGTTGCCCGGGAATCTGTTTTAAGTACAATATTTAAATGATTGGGCATATGCGTCTCATCAAATCCTGCAATTTCCCCGACATATTTATTCCGGAGAAAAACTTTATCTCCTGCTACCAAAACACTTCCTTGGGTAACTTCCATAAAACCTAAATAGGCAATTTTGTCTACCCGGCTGCCGGGACCGGCATCTTTTTCATCAGTTAAAATCAATTCATGGATTTCATTCTTCTTGATGCACCGGGATATAGGGCTTATTAACCGGAGACCCCGGTTTTCTATCATACCGTCCAGGATTACGACTAATTCACCTTCAATATCCTTCTTGGCGGCATAAGGATTTTTGCTAAACATTCCTGCTTTATACGGGTCAATGGTACTCACAAAAAACCTCCTTCCATAAATCTGCTACTCACTGATGAGTGGAACTAAGTTTATTTTATGCCATTATCCAACATTTTTCAAGACAATTTTTTATATTTTTAATATTTCATCTTAAAAATTTTTGTGCTTAGATTTCTACCATTCTTCCGAATGCATCCGGGCTTAATAAAAAAAACCCCCTGCCTTGGCAGAAAGCTTTATGTTTTCCAATATTTATTTACATCTCTGATTAAATTATCGATGTGTTCAATCATCGCATTCTCGGCGGCATCAGGGTCTCTATTAACGATCCCGTCCACGATTTTTTTATGATCGACCATGATACTGCTTTTCACGGTTTTCCGGATATATTCAAGAGACGGCGTCAGCTGGGCATCCTGCCGGATAAGGTCCATCATGGCATCCAGAATTTTATTTCCGGCAGCGGTTGCGATTAATTTATGAAACTGGACATCATATTCGGGAGCAATTCCTTTATTATGGTATTTAGCCTGCATCTCAATAACCTGTTCCATTTGAGCCGCCAGTTCAGGAGTAATGTTAAGGGCAGCCATACGGGCCAGCTGGCTCTCGATCACCCGCCTGGCTATGAGTATATCAACTAATTCCTGCTCAGAAATATTATCCAGTATCTTCAGGAATTCCTCACCATATTCTTTACGCTCTTTTTGCGCTTTTAATTCCCGCAGAGCATTTTCTCCTGCTTCGGTCAAAACCCTTCCTTTAAAGCCCAGCTTTTCCGTCAGCCCTTCCTGGTCTAGACCAAAAAGAATGCGCCCAACCGTTGCTTCACTAATATTTATCCCTACATCAAGAAGTTCTTTTTTTATTTGATTTGCCCCTAACGGAGTATTACTCCTGTCTATTATATCTAAAACATAGTATTTATTCTTTTCCTGAGGTGTCAGCAAAATGCCACGCTCCAAACATATTTATTTTCATTGCTTAAGCACAGTTATTATACATGAATAGCGTGCCGACTGCAATTGGCTGAGTAAAAAGATAATAACTGCGGCAAAATCCCGGCCTCGTCGCCTCCTCATTGATGAGCAACTACTCCAATAATGCCATTTTACGACACATTCCCTATTTTAGCAAGAGAAGATTCAGAAGTTTTTTAATTGTTACACAAATTTCTCCCCGTTACTTATTCCCTTACCGGTCTGGTAAATGAACACGGTACAACACTTACACACTTGCCGCAGACATCTGCCATCCCTTCATGGGCATATTTGTCTGCCATTTGCAACAGGAAATCATAACATAAATGCCGCGCAAAGCTTGTTTCACTCAAAGCGCCTGTCACACACTTTTCAAGACATTTTTTACATGTCTTGTTGTATTTATATAAACAGAATTCCTCAGAACTTCTCGGGGTCGCTGTAATCCGGCATTCGGTGACAACACTTCCTAATCTTCCACAGGTACCTTTCTCCGTAATAAGCATCTGATGCAAACCGAATTTTCCCAAACCGCTGATATAAGCCGCATGTTTATGAGACCAGTCACTTAAAAGCTCTTCTTCATCAAAATTATGAGTAGGAGGTAAGACTGCCGATTGATAATTGGCCTCAAGGAGTAATTCATGCAGGAATTTATTCAAATTAACAATTAAGTCATTGGTTTCAATATAGGACACGGCCCATTCCGGTGAGCTTTCCCTGCCCCTTAAATTGCTAAGAGGTATTTGGCGGTCAAAAGGAATAAAATAAGTAATTACGGTTTTAGCTGTAGGTAAAAGCTCCGTAGGCAAAGCATGGGTCGGCCGGATTATCTTCTGCAAATCTGCAAACAGAGAATCTTTGGCATCCGCATAGCCGATTAACGGCTCACCCCAGCGTGTCCTGATCTGAGCACCTTTTTGATAATTACGAATATAATCTTTGATGCCTGCTTCGATCACGTTTCTCATTTCGTTCACTCCCCACATCTCTAAAGATCCCTGTTTTATTATAGCATGATTTGCAAAATATTAATAAAAAAGCTCCCCGGCCATTACTGTTACGGCCTGACCACAGAGAACTGTCCTTTCACCAAGCACTTCAACTTTAAGGATGCCTCCCCGCTGAGAAGCTTGAAAAGCTGTAAAAGCCGCTCTTCCGGTTTTAGATTGCCAGTAAGGACCCAGGCAGCAGTGGGCAGAACCGGTAACGGGATCTTCGTCGATACCGACTCCCGGGGCAAAAAAACGGGATATAAAATCGAATTCAGGATTAGCGGACTTACTGGTAACGATAACGCCCCGTACCGTATTGCGGGCCAATAAAGCCAGGTCAGGCTTCAGGTTTCTGATGATCTCTTCATCAGGATACTCCAGTAAATAATCCATTCTATTTTTTCCCAGATATAACGGTTCCCGGCCCATAGCTGCCACGATTTCCCGGGCTGATACCGGCTCAGGAGGTGCCGAGGGGAAATCCAGTTTGATCCAGTCACCGGCGAGTTCCGCTGTTAAGAGGCCGCTTCTGGTATAAAACTCCCCTCTTTTCTCTTGAGCCAGATATCCTTTTTCCCAAAGGATATGAGCGGCAGCCAGAGTAGCATGTCCGCAGAGATCAACTTCTGCGGCGGGGGTGAACCACCGTAAAAAATACCCTTTTTCCCCTTCCAGCAAAAAAGCAGTTTCAGATAAATTCATTTCCCGGGCAACATTTTGCAGCCATTCATCATTTCGGGCCTCAGCCAGAATACAAACAGCAGCCGGGTTGCCTGCAAATGCCTGAGCGGTAAAAGAATCAACTTGGTAAATCTTCAATATTCCTTCTCCTTCTTTCATCTGGTGCCTTGTTCCTATCCTATTACTTATTTCCTCTTAAACTGTGCGCCGACTAACCCTTTTACACCATCATGTTTCGCTAAAGTTTTTTCTAAAACAGTATCAAAAACAAAAGGCAGGCCCTTTTGCAAAACCTTAACCCCTTCTTCGGTAATGCCTCCCGGTGTTGCTACCCGGGCTATAATCTCATTAAAACTGCTGTCTTGGACTGCGAAAAGCTTAGCTGTCCCATATACCGTCTTTCTTACCATTTCTTCTGCCTCGCTTCTGCTCAGGGTACTCTGCCTTACACCCGCTGCAACAAACTCCCGGGCTATCGCAGCAATAAAGCCTACCGCACAGCTGGTAAGATCGGCGGCAATTTCAAAATTTTCCTCCCGGATATTTTTGACGGTGCTCAGGGTTCCGAAAAGTTTTTCGATCCTGTTTTTATTTTCCGGGCTAACCTTACTGTTGTGGCAGAGCAGGGTTATTCCCTCCCCCACCGCCGAGATAAAAGTAGGAATTGCCTTCGTGATCTGCCCCTGATAAACCGTCCCCAGATCAGCTAAGGTCACACAGGCCGCGATGGAGATCACATGTGTTTCTGCTCCGAGATAAGGCCGTATTTCCTCCATAACCCCTTTTATTTCCAGAGGTTTTACACATAAAAATATGTATTTGCTTTCCTGTACCGCCGCACCATTATTAGCCGCAGCATTTACGCCGGGCCATTTATCTGCCAATTCTAAAAGCTTACTTTTGGTGCGGGTTGCCACCACAATTTCCTCAGGCTTTAACACTGCCGTTTCTAAAAATCCGGCAATGAGCATCTTAGCCATGCTTCCATAGCCGATAAAACAATATTTTTTCAAAATCTACTCCCTCCAAAATCTACCGGATCCTATTCAAATCAAACGATTCCCCTGTCACCTGCCAATCTGTTCCCTGTTACTTAGTCTTTGCTTATATCATTCAATTTAAAAAGGGAAAAACCTCCCTGTCCCCGGAAGGGCGCCTTATAGCTGCCGGCAATTACCTGCAGCAAAAGCCCGGCAAGTAGTATTTCCGGCAGTCTTCAGCAAAATTGACATGTGTTACATTGCTTATATTCAAAACCGTCTCTCCGGCTTTCTGTTATGGGAAAGATGCCCTTAGTAAAAAAGCCTGGTCATTTGACCAGGTCTTTTATCCCCATAGCGTATTTATAAACAGTCTGATCACATCGGCTCCGCCGATAATAGTCCCTAAGGTACTGCCTAAATTGGCAAAAACAACCACCAGGAGAATATGGGTCACCTTATTCTTCCAGAAGCCCTTTACCGAATAAATATCTTCCGAGAGGTTTTCAAAATCGGCTACACTAGGTCTTTTCATAAAGGCTTCCGTGAGTCCTGCAAACCATCCCGCCGCCAATAAAGGATTGAGGGAACTGATAGGAGCAGCAGCAAAGGCAGTTAAAATTGCCAGAGGGTGTCCGAAGGCCAGCAGGGCTCCCAAGGCAGCCAGGGAACCGTTCCAAAGAATCCAGCTCGTCATTTGGTCAATCCCTGCCGCTTTATCGACAGAAAAAGTGGAAACTATGACAGCAATGATAACGACAGGTATCCCCCAGCCAATAAGCTTTGCAACCTTGGAGCCTGCGGTAACTTTATTCAGTTCACTTAAGTCATGGTCATGATATATTTCCTTACTGATCCCCGGGACATGGCCGGCTCCTAAAACCGCAACGATCTTATTTCCCGGTGCGTTTTTAATCTTTTGGGACAGGTATCTGTCCCTTTCGTCAATTAAAATAGCTTTGAGCTCCGGGAAAGAGCTGGATAATTCATTTAATGCCGAGGAAAGCATATCCTGAGTTTTCAGCTTTTCCAATTCTTCTTCACTAATTTTTTCGTCAACCAGCATACTCATTACTAACTGTACCATCAGCTTTAATTTACCCCAGATTCCAATTCCCCTCCAAAAACGGAGAATCGTTGTTTGGATATCCCGGTCGGCCAGACAAAGATCTGCACCTGTTTCCTGAGCGGAGGTTATCCCTTGAATCATTTCCTGACCCGGCTGGATGCCAAATTGTTTCGCCAACCTTTTTTGATAAGATGACATGATTAAATTTATTAAGAGCATTAAAGCTTTGCCTTCTTTAATAATTTTAATAATATCCATGTTTTTCCATTTATTCGTGTCTGTTATGGTTTGAAACCGGGAATTGCAGAGCTCAATACAAACCGTATCAGGCTTTTCCTGCTCAATTACTTCTTTGACTTCTTCCGCGCTTTTTTTCGAAATATGCGCCGTACCGATTAAGATTATTTCTTTACCGTTAACCTCTAATTTATGAATGTTTTCACTGAACAAATCATCACTTCCTACTTAAAGTAAAACTAAAGTCATCCTGATTTTTTTATTATTGCGCTGCTTCACTGCCTTGACGACCAAAATAGAGCATCCATTCATTTATTATATACTGTTAAGTCCGGAAAGAAAACATCAAGTAGGTTCCGGTAATTAAAACTTTGCTGTTAATTTATTGATTCTTTCACCCCGGAGAGATGCCAGTATATCTTTAATATTCTTTCCGTTGAGCACCAGACCGGGTTCTATTTCAGCAAGGGGCACCATTACAAAAGCCCTTTCCGTCATTCTGGGGTGGGGGATTGTCAGCTTCTCGTCCGCAAGGCCAACCCCTTCATAAAACAAAATATCTACGTCAATGGTGCGGGGCCCCCATCTGACCGGCCTTTTCCTTTTTAAGGTTTCCTCAATAAATTGGCAATACTTCAGTAATTCATAAGGACCGAGGGATGTTCCGATTTTTACCACCCCGTTGAGAAACCAGTCCTGCTCAGTAAAACCCACCGGCTCACTTTCATATAATGATGATTTCTTTAAAATAATGATTTGCGGATGCTGCTCTAATAACGACACGGCTGTACGGAGGTTACGCTCTTTATTGCCTAAATTACTGCCCAATCCTAAATATGCATTAATCATTTCTTGTTCTCCTGATTTCCACCGCAAAATAATCAAAAATCCCCCGGACCGGAGCCTGCGGCTTCCGCACCGTAATTTTTATTTCTTTAATCAAAGTATATTTTTCCAGAACACCGGCCGCAATCTTTTCCGCTAAGGCCTCAATAAGTTTAAACCTTTGTCCTGTGGCAATCTCCCGGATTAAGTCCAAAACATCCGCATAACTGACCGTATTGCGCACATCATCTGTCCGTCCGGCTTCCTTTAGGTCCAGAAACAGTTCCGCATCAATATAGAATCTCTGCCCTAAAGTGCTTTCTTCCGGCAGGACACCATGATAACCGTAAAAGACTAAATTTTTCATAATAATTTTATCCATGGTACCGGCCTCTGATTATGGCATCCGTCACTTGAGCCGCTTGGCAATTTTCCTGCACATCATGCACTCTGACAAAATCTACCCCCCGGGTTATTCCCAGCACAGTAGTGGCTACTGTTCCTGTTACCCTCTCTTTAGGAGGGAGATCCAGTATTTTCCCCAGCATTGATTTACGGGAAGTACCTAAAAGAACCGGATAACCCAAATCCTGCAACTCTGCCAGGCGGGCCATTACTTCCATGCTTTGCTCAGGATTTTTGCCAAAACCGATACCGGGATCAATGATGATATTCTCTTTCTTCACCCCGGCCCGTAAAGCTTTCTTAATCGCCTCTCCCAAAAATCTCTTTATTTCTTCCATAATATCGTTTCTATATTCCGTACCTATCTGGTTATGCATGAGAATAACAGGAACCTGATAACGGGCCACTACTTCTGCCATCCCGGCATCCTTTGTTAGTCCCCACACATCATTAATTATGTGAGCCCCTGCTTTTAATACCTCTTCGGCAACCCCGGCTTTATAAGTGTCGACAGAGATCGGTACATTTACTTCTTGAAACAGTCTCTTGACGACGGGCAGGACCCGCGCTAATTCCTCCCCGGCACCGACCTCTTCCGAACCGGGCCGCGTCGATTCGCCGCCGATATCAATAATATCTGCTCCTTGAGCCAGCAGCTCTTTCGCATGTTCAACTGCTTTTTCCACATCGCAAAAATCCCCGCCGTCGGAGAAAGAGTCCGGGGTGACATTCAAAATCCCCATAATATAAGTCCGCTTCCCCATTTCCAAAGTATACCCGCCGCATTTGATCAGCGCCCTATTTTCCATTACGACTCTCCATTCTTAGTTCGTAGATTATAGTTCTCAGTTCTCAGATACCGGTTCTCAGTTGGCTGGTGTAGTTCAGTTCATAGAGCATAGTTCATAGATTATTGAGAATAGTAGTTTTCAGTTCCCAGGCACCAGAACTGTAGCTACTGTACCTTACCCTGATCCTTATGATATTACCTGCCGAAATTAATCAGGGCCATGGCTTCAGCCCGGGACTTGGCATCTTTTTTAAACAATCCTCTTACTGCCGAAGTAAGGGTTTTCGACCCCGGTTTCTTGACACCCCGCATTGTCATACACATGTGCTCTGCTTCAACTACGACAATGACCCCGTAAGGTTCTAATTTTTCTACTATAACATCAGCAACCGTACAGGTTAACCGCTCCTGCAGCTGAGGCCGCCGGGCCACGGTATCGACAACTCGGGCCAGCTTGCTCAAACCCGTCAGTTTTCCGTTCTTCGGAATATATCCTACATGACATTTACCAAAAAACGGGACTAGATGATGCTCGCACATACTATAAAAAGGGATATCTTTGACTAAGACGAGTTCTTCATGCTTTTCTTCTTCAAAATATATTTCTAAGTGTTTTTTCGGGTCATCAATCATTCCCGAAAATATTTCTTCATACATGGCGGATATCCTCTTCGGAGTATTTCTTAAGCCTTCCCGGTCAGGATCCTCCCCAATAGCCACCAGCAGTTCCCGTACTGCTTTTTCAATTCTTTCTCTGTCCATTTTTCCAACACCTCTTTAGATAATTACTTTAAGGGAAACTTGCCCCGAGGCCAAGTCCTTAATACGCCTTCAAAATTGCGCAAAACATATTGCAGCATCTCGGCCAGGACCTTTATTTTTGCATCGGTCTGCTCTTGAGAAACAAACCGTTTATATAAATTATATAACACTTCATCCTCTAAACTAAGGGTATCCAGGATTTTCTTAGCTTTGGGAGTCCATTTTTTATTCAGGGCAAAATAACAGCTTAAAATTTCCGCACATAAATTATGGGTAAGGAAAGAGGCCTGCAAATGATCATCTTTTTTTTGCAGAAGATTTTCGTAATCTTCGTTCAGTCTAAATCTTATCCAATCTATTTCTTCCTTATTTAATAAATCCGGCCCTTTATGGTACGCTTCCTGCAGATTTTCTACGATTGCCAGCACTTCCGGCTCCCGGCAGAATATGGTCTTGAATTTCCGGAAAGAGCTTACAAGAAAAGGCCACTTTTCCTGGAAACCTTTTTGTAAAAGGAACACCGGTATATAGGAGAGATCAAAATGAATTCCCCCTTGGATTTTTATTTCCCTTCTAAAATATTCTGTGGTATTCGTGATTAGAAAAATATCGATATCATTAAACCGGCGCTGCTCCACCTTGCCTGGCTCCGCCGCTCCCCCGACTAAAAAGGCCGCTTTGATTTTTTCTTCCCTCATAATGACGGCTATTTCCTGCTCAATTAGCTTAGTGATATCCATTTTCCGCACCTGCTTTAATGATATTTACTCTAATCTTAAAATTTCTTGGGGATTATAGCTGCCGGTTAAATTTCCCGGAAAGAATACCAGCCCCAATCTGCCGACTTCCTGTGCACCCTGTTTACCATGCCAGCGTTTTAACAGTTCGCTGCGGGGAAAATAAGTATAATGCCCCAGTGTATAAGGGTCCATAAAATAATAATTTCCTTCATCAAACCCTACGGCTACGACATAATGTTCATCGCCCCAATGGTTTTGATAATTAACCTGTTTTGCTGCCCAGGCTTGGATTAAGATGATAACAGGAATTTCTCTGCTAATATACTCTTGTAATGCTTCCTCGGACATAGCCAGTTTAATTTCAACACGAAAACCCAGCTTTGCAGCCAGGTCCGCAATGTTTTGATATTCGGTGCCGACGGCAGGATTACTGTCAAGGCTGTCTGCCACCTTTTTTTCCCGCATTTGTACCCCGTAATAATAAAGGACTGATTGTAAAGCAGCTGCCCCGCACGTATAATTTGTTGCCTGATGGGTTAAAGGTACTTTTATGAAATAACCGTAAGTCATAACGATCCTCCCGAAATATACCAAAGCTTACCTGAAAAGGCAAATGGCCTATAGTCACCGGTCCCTAGTCTTTCAGCATAACAAGTACTGTTAACTATTGACCTTTGCCATAGACCAAGATTTAGTTTTCGCCGGAAAGTATTTTTAATACTTCTTGTCCATGCTCTTTCGGAGATACCTTGGGAAAAACTTTTTTAACCATCCCGTCCTCATCAATTATAAAGGTTGAGCGGATAATCCCCATTTTTATCTTTCCGAACATTTTCTTTTCACCCCAGGCTCCGTAAGCTTCCGCAGCTTTATGCTCCGTATCGCTTAACAGATAGAAGGGCAGGCCGTGTTTTCCTTTGAATTTTTGGTGGGAACCCTGGGGATCGGGACTGATCCCCAGCACCACGGCTCCTTTTTCTAAAATCTCATCATAGACATCACGAAAGCTGCAGGCTTCCTGGGTGCATCCGGGTGTATTGTCTTTAGGATAAAAATACACTACAATCTTTTTACCTTTAAAATCACGCAGACTGACATGATTACCTGTACTGTCAGGCAAGTTAATGTCAGGAGCTCTGCTGCCTTCTTGCAGCATATCTATCACCCCGCCTTACGGTAAGGAATAAAAACACCTTTTCGGTGAGATTATTTTTCCTTCTTTTTTTAAATTCTGCAGAGCCTTATCTACATCCTTTTTGTCTGCTCCGGCTTTTTCGGCAATTTCTCCGGCCTTTAATGGTTCGGAAGATTCTCCCAGGGTTTTGATTACTAAAGCGTTAGTATCCATTATATACCTCCTTTTAAAATTTTACCGTGAATTATTTTATGTATACCCATTTTCTTTTAATTGTAATATTAAATGCGCAATATCTTCCTGCAAATCTCCCCTAATTACCATCCATTCCCTGGCCCGGGGATGAAAGAAGCCTATTTCTTTCGCATGAAGAGCCTGCCTGTTTATCAGGGCCGAAACTTCCGGGTTATATAAATCATCCCCTAAAATCGGATGCCCCAGATAACTCAGGTGAACTCTCAACTGGTGGGTACGTCCGGTTTTGGGTGTTAACTCCACCAGGGAGGTATCTTGGAATTCCTCCAGTATTTTATAGTGGGTAACTGCCTCCTGTCCGTCTTCCCTGACCAGTCTGACGATGGAACGTTGCTCTTCTCTGGCGATAGGGGCTTTAATTATGCCGGTTGGGGGGACCGGATTTCCGGAAACTACGGCCCAGTATTTCTTAACGGCTATTCTCGCGCGAAATTGTTTTTGGATAAATTCATGGGCATAAAGATTTTTCGATACCAAAACCAGACCCGAAGTATTTTTGTCCAACCTGTTGATAAAACGCACATTGGTTTCTATTCCCTGTTTTTGCAGATAAAAGGCAACTCCATTAGCCAAGGTTCCTGTGGGATAACGTCTGACAGGGTGGGTCACGACAAAAGGCTTTTTATTAATTACCAGCAGGTCGTCATCCTCGAAAACTATTGTTATTTTCTGGTCCTCGGGCCCGATATTAAGGGTTTCCCTCCCAATATCCACCAGTAAAACATCCCCTCCGCGGATATTTTTATACAGGGGGCTTTCCTGATTATTGAGAAATACTTTTCCCTTTACTTTGATTCTTCTCAATAATGCCGCGGAAAAATCAGCAGCAAATAAATAATCCTTGATGGTAGCATTCGTATATTCAGCGTTTATATTAAAGATAAAGGTGTGATAATCAACCTGCACATTTTTCATCCTTTTCCTGTTTGGCCGGTTCCGTGTATTTTAAGTAAAATTTTTTCCATTCTTCAGCAACATGATTACTTCATTTTTCGGAACAGGCTTACTGAAATAATAACCTTGAATAATATAACAATAACTGGAAAGCAAATATTTTACCTGTTCTTCAGTCTCAACGCCTTCCGCAATAACAGTCAAACCGATATTTTTAGCGAGGTAGATTATGGAATTCAGGATTTTCTGTTCCTTGCGCTCCCCGACAATACCATCAATAAAGGACTTATCAATTTTTACAGTATCAATAGGCAGGTTCTTCAAAAAATTTAAAGAAGAATATCCTCTCCCGAAGTCATCAAGATGGATCTGAAACCCCCTTGCTTTTAAAGCATGGAGCTTTCCGACGAAGATGTCAAAGGCATCAACAAAAATATTTTCAGTTATTTCCAAACCGATTTTACCAGGATCAAGTAAATGTTTTTCCGAAATTTCCGTGACCCGGTCTACAAATATATTTTCCATAAACTGTACCGGTGATACGTTAATAGAAATCGGCGGGGCATTATAGCCCAGACCGTTAAGCTCGGCAGCAAAAGCAAAAACATTGCTTATGACCCAGTTACCGATATCAATAATCATCCCTGTTTCTTCTGCCAGTGGGATAAACACATTCGGAGATACGATTCCATAGTCCGGATTTTCCCAGCGCAGCAGGGCCTCAAATCCCACAATGGAACCTGTGGTAACATCAATCTGCGGCTGATAAAGTAAAAACAGTTCCTGATTCGTGACGGCCTCGCGCAAACGGTTTACCATCTCTAGTTTATTCACAAGCTTTTCGCCCATTTGGGAATCATAATAAACATATTTGTTTCTTCCGGCCACCTTAGCCTCATACATGGCCATATCGGCCGATTTCAGAACCTCATCCACCGTCGTCCCGTCGTTAGGATAAACAGCTATTCCCATACTGCAGGTAATAAAGAACAAATTTGCGTCTACCTTAAAGGGCTCATTAAACAGCTTTTGGATCTTCAAGGCCGTATTTTCTATCTCCTGCTTGCTTTCCACATGTTCCAGCAAAACAACAAACTCATCCCCGCCAATCCTGGCCAAAGAGGATTTCTCGATTTTCCGGAGGATTCTTTTGGATATTTCTACAAGCAGCAAATCACCGTAATTATGCCCAAAAGAATCGTTAATCATTTTGAAATTATCCAGGTCAAGGTAAAAGACCGCACCGGAACAGCCATTTTTCAAACAAAGCTCCATGGCCCTTTTTAACCTGTTGATCAAATGTATCCTGTTCGGCAGCCCGGTAAGATAGTCATAAAATGCCAGTTTCCTGATTTCTTTTTCATAAAGTTTTTTGTCGGTAATATCAGTCAGGGAACCGGCATTTCTAATAATTTTTCCGTCCTTATTTTTAGCGGCTTTACCCCGGGCATAAATCCATTTATAATCACCATCTTTTGTCTTTAAACGGTGTTCGGAGGAAAAATAAGGAGTCGCGCCTTTTAAATGGGCAAAATACTCTGTCGTTACCCTGGGTTTATCCTCAGGATGGATTAAAGGGAAAAAACTAGTCATCTTAGCGGCAAACTCTTCTTGTTTATAACCCAGGAGTTCCCAGACTCTTTCTGAAACATACATCTCCTCACTGATCCCGTCATAATCCCAGATGATATCGTTAGCTGCCTCAGTTACAAGCATATATCGATCGGCCAGCGCCTTTGTTTCATTTTGCAAGTTGCTCAATTCTTCATAATTATTACGCAATTCCTCCTCGGAAGCAGTTAATTCTTCATAAATTGCTGTTAGTTCTTCATGTTTTTCTACTAATTCCGTCTGCGTTTTTTTCAGTGCCTTATACTGCCATTGGATTTTTTCCTTATCCTTAACCCGCTGGCTGACATCCCTGACGATAGATTGAATATATTTCATGTCGTTCAACTCAATATTATTTAAGCTGACCTCGGCATAAAACACCGCGCCCTGGTAAGTATAATACTGCCATTCAAAAAACTGGGTACCGCCCTCTATGGCCCGGGCATTTACGGCCAGGAATTTTTCCTGAGAATTAACCCCCCCAGGCTGCAATTCCGGTGAAAAGTCCAGCAGTGTCTTTCCGATTATTTCTGTTTTCCGGCAGCCCAGCAGTTCTTCGGCCTTAGGATTACATTCCACAAATATTCCGTCCTTAAGAAGAAAAATGGCATCACTGGCCGATTCATACAAGGCTTTATACTTTTGTTCACTTTCAGAAAGCAGTCTTTCCGTATAAATCCTGTCGTGAACCTCTTTTTGCAGTAAAGCATTACGTTTTGTCAGCTCACTTATGAGCATCGTGGTGAGAAAAAAAATGATGACGGTAATTAAGATAAAGCCCGCTCTTTGCCGGTTGATCAATTTTTCCAAAGCTTTATAACCGCTTTCAATATACATTCCGGTACCAATATAAGCGTTAAGCTCAGGAATTCCCACTACATAAGAAAGCTTTTCCTCGGCCGTGTCTTCATTGGGAGGATAATAAAAATATGAGACAAAAGAGCCCTCCGGACTTTGCCGGGCTGCGTTTATTAACTCCCGGATCAGATATTTGCCATAGACATCCTGTAAGTCCCACTGATTTGTTCCCTCTTTGCCGGGCTCAAAAGGCTGAACCAGCATAGTACCGTCATATGAGCTCATAAAAATATAATTGGAGCCGAACTCATCCTCATAGACCATTTGCCTGACCATATCCTTAACCTTTGCTAATCCTGCTTCCCGGGAAATGTTCCCGTCCCTGACATCTTTAATAATAGGATTAATTGCATTATGGGCCACCTGCACCATTTTATTGAGGTCCGCTTCCCTTTGTGACTTCATTTCAGCTTCGAATTGATTGGCTATTGTATGGGAGAATAACAACTGCAGGGCTAAAACGACTAAAGCACATCCGATAAATATCCGGATATTTATTAATTTTTCCCCGTTTGCCCCGTCATAATTCATAATTTTCCCTCAATTTACAGTAGTTTCTTTAATTATAATATTTCAACAAAAAAACAGCAACCTAGACATTTTTTGACATTGGTTGCTCTTAATCTATTTCCCGGTCATTAACTTACTAAAGCCGTTATTCCCAATCCTGCCAAACCTCAGGCCGGTACCCCACGGTAGCCTTTTTACCATTACGTACGATGGGGGTCCGGTACAGCTTAGGATTTTTCTGCAGTATTTCTTCCCTCAGCCCGCTTCCCCTTATCTGGTGAAGGTTCAATTTCCGATATTCGCCGGCTTGAGAATTAATTAAATCCTTCAGCCCTACGGAGGCTTTTACACTTGCAAACTCACCTTTGCTCAATCCATATTTAGCAAGGTCTATATACTGATATTTAATATTCCGCTCCTTAAAATACCGTTGGGCTTTTTGGGTGTCGAAACATTTCCCGGCCCCGAAAATTTGAATATTCATCGCTACACTCCCTTTCCCCGGACCTGATAATCAACAGAACGGTAATTATTCTATTTGAGATTATCTTTTATTTTCGGAAAGACAGCAAGGGCATTACGATAAAATACATCTTCATGGTATTTCTCAGGTATGATCTCTTTTATAAAGTTAACATAAGGAGCAATGGGGACAAGAGGCCAATCCGTTCCGAACAGAACCTTGTCATACCGGTTGGCATATACTAAGCCCTGTTGAATCAGCTCTACATACGGTCTGACATCCTTCATACCCCGTACTTGCGTATTGTTGCCCGCCGCTATCCCCGATAAATCTGCATAGACATTAGGATTTTTGGCGATTAATTCTGCGGTATCCATCACCCAGGGCACACCCAGATGACAAATGATAAAGGTTAAATCCGGATGATTAACAGCTACTTCATCGATCGTCAGGGGATGAGAATATTTTAAAAGGCCGTGAGCCCACTGGGTATCCCCGCAATGCACGGCAACAGGGACATGATATTTTGCAGCCAGTTCATACACAGGTTCATACACAGGGTCGTAAACATAATAAGGAAAATACCCTGCATATATTTTAATACCTGTTGCCCGTCTTTGCTGCAGTCCTTTTTCAATTCTCAACAGTTCCCCGGAGTCTTTTTGCAGTTTTTCAGGATTGACTCCGACACAAAAAAACAAATTCTCCAGGGTCCCGTCTTCCAGCGTTAAGTCCAAAGGATCTCCGGTTATTTGGGAGGGGTCCCGCATTGGTGCGGTCATAACAACTCCTGCAACTATCCCCGCTTCAGAGAACTCCCTTCGCAGCCCTCCCGCGCTGTAATCCACTTCCGCTATTTCCCGGGCTGTCTTTTTCAGCCCTTCACTGTCGGCAAAATGAAGATGAGCATCAATTATTTTCACTATAAGCATCCCTTTCTTAAAATCTCAGGATAATTATACCAGTACAACTAAACCGGGACAAGTTACCTTATCCTCCCAAACAGTAACATGTCTGGATTTTTTTAATCATTGTATTATAATTAGGGATAGCAATTATTCTGCATGTAAAGAGGTAGTAATTTATGGAAAATATTAAATTAACTGAATACAGCCACGGTGCCGGGTGTGGCTGTAAAATTTCTCCGGCTGTTTTAGAATCCATTCTCAAAACACAGGATACCCTTACTGACCCTCGCCTGCTGGTCGGCAACAGCAGCAACGACGATGCCGCTGCCTATGATTTAGGAAACGGCACCTCGGTACTCAGTACGACTGATTTTTTTATGCCGATAGTGGATGATCCCTTTACCTTTGGCAAAATTGCGGCAACAAATGCCCTCAGTGATATCTACGCCATGGGGGGAACCCCCCTGATGGCCATTGCCATCTTAGGCTGGCCGGTTAAAACCCTGGCCCCGGATATCGCCCGGCAGGTCATTGAAGGCGGGCGGTCCGCCTGTACTGCCGCCGGTATCCCGCTGGCCGGGGGACACTCTATTGATTCACCGGAACCAATTTTCGGTCTGGCCGTTACCGGTCTGGCCGAAAATGAGAGAATCAAGCAGAACAATAAAGCAGTTCCGGGCTGCCGGATTTTTTTAACCAAACCCCTGGGAATTGGTATTTTAACAAGTGCCCAAAAATGGAAAGTCATTGAACCGGGTCATCTGGAAACGGCCATTGAAACAATGTGTACCCTTAATAAGATTGGAACCGAGCTGGCCAAGCTCCCAGGAGTGGTTGCTCTAACCGATGTTACAGGATTCGGACTCCTGGGCCATTTGGGGGAAATCTGCAAAGGCAGTGAAGTTTCGGCAACCATTGAATACGCCGGCGTTCCCTTGCTGCCCAATGTGCAGAAGTATCTGCAAATGGAGTGCATACCCGGGGGAACGATAAACAACTACAACAGCTACGGGCACAATATTGAAGGGTTAACCGAAGAACAAAAATTCATTTTATGCGATCCCCAGACCTCCGGCGGACTGCTGGCCGTTGTTAAAGAAGCTGCTGTTCCCCAATTTTTAGCAGTGACTGCCGCCGCGGGATTAGCCCTGCAATCTATCGGCTATACGACTGAGTCCGCTGCCAAATTAATTAAAGTCATCTAAAGGAGAGGGGCAAAATGCAGACTGCCGTAAGCAATGATTTTGAGAAAATCGTCCTGCAGGAAATACCTTTAATTGATGTACGGGCTCCCTTGGAATTCACAAAAGGGGCCTTTATAAATGCGGTCAATTTACCATTGATGAATGATGAGGAAAGACATCTGGTGGGCATCTGTTATAAAGAAGAGGGAAGTGAGGCAGCGGTCAGACTAGGCCATCAGTTAGTAGCGGGAGAGATCCGGCAGCAAAGAATTGCGGCCTGGACTGCCCATCTTAATCAATATCCCGCTAGTATGCTTTATTGTTTCAGGGGGGGCCTGCGCTCCCAGTTAAGCCAGAAATGGATCAGTGAAGCGGGCAGGGATATTCCCCGCCTGGCAGGCGGTTACAAGGCTTTTCGTAATTATCTCCTGGCTGCCCTCAGTCCGGCCGTACAAAACAGTACACCGGTTTTACTCAGCGGGTATACCGGTTCCGGCAAAACGCTCTTACTGCAAGAACTGGGCAATGCCATTGATCTGGAAGGTATCGCCAACTACCGGGGCTCATCTTTCGGCAGATATCTTACACCCCAGCCTACCCAGCTAACCTTTGAGAATAATCTTGCCTATGCCCTTATTCAGCATAAACATCAAGCTTACCGTTATCTGCTTTTGGAAGACGAAGGAGCCAATATCGGCAAATGCCGACTGCCCAAAGCCCTGGCCGAATTTTTTTCCGGCGGTTACTTGGTCGTAATAGAACAGCCTTTTACCGAGCGTGTCAAAATAACTTTCCGGGAATATGTGACCGGATCACAGGCTGCTTATCTGAAAGCATTCGGCCGGGAACAAGGGCTCTCTGCATGGAGCAGCTATATAAGGGATAGCATCAACAGGATCCAAAGACGTCTGGGCGGAGAACTGCATAAACGGGTCCTGAATTCCTTCGAACTCAGCTTTCAGCATCAAAGCAAGCACGGAGAAACTAGCCTGCATAGAGACTGGATTACCTTGCTCCTCAAAGAATATTATGATCCCATGTACTCCTATCAGCTGCGGAAAGCCAAGGGGGAAATTTTATTCACAGGTGACGCCCGGGAAGTTTTGGGGTATTTACAAACTTTAGAAAATGCCAAACTTTAATTTGCTTCGTGATTTATGATTAGTTATTATTGAAAAAGCTCTGCAGCATGGTGCAGAGCCTTTTTCCTTTGCGATTATTTGATAATTTGCACGATTTTGGTAGCCAAAATTACATGACATTAGCACCATTGTCAGGATGAGAAATACCGAGGCCATCCGCCGAATACCGACAGGTCTTGACCATGCTTTAATCGACATATTATTCTTCCTTATATTTTTTAAGAAGACATCCCGAACAAATTGGAGATATTTTCCTAGTGTAATCGAATTTTTATAGCATCGATTTTGCTTTCCAATTAAAAACCGGTGAATAATATGTTAATATTTGCTAATTCCTTCCGGGAATCTTTTCGTTCCGGCTTGATTTGCAGCACCGAAATTTTAACACCGGCAGAAAAAAGTGCCGGCACCTATTTTGTTATTTAAAAGAATAGTGTATCTTGGAGATATCAAGGCGGGAAAATACTACTGCCTATTCTTTTAAAGCCCGCCCCTGATCAATAACAGCTAATTATGAGGTAAAGCTATGTGTACATTAATATTCGCCTATAAGATCCACCCCGCATATGATTTTATTTTTTTAGGCAACCGGGATGAATATAAAAACCGGCCGGCTCAAGGAGCTCACTTTTGGGAATCTCATCCCCATGTCCTGGCCGGGCTGGATTTGGAAAAAGGCGGGTCTTGGACAGGCATTACCCGGGAAGGCCGCCTGGCTTTCGTGACGAATTACCGTGCTCCTGCTCTCCGGAGGGCCGGCGTCCTTTCCAGAGGCTATTTAGTGCGGGATTACCTGCTTACAGCTCTTGCTCCCCACGCCTATTTACAGAGCATCCGGTCCCGGCGGACTGCCTATAATCCTTTTAATCTACTAGTGGGGACTTTACAGGAATTGTGGTTTTACTCCAACGTAGAAAACCTGATCCGCCCTCTAAAACCGGGCATCTATGGTTTGAGCAATGCTCTACTGGACACGGCCTGGTTTAAAGTAACTCAGGCCAAAGAACGCCTGACCCGGCTCTTACATTCGTCTTTCTCCGTGGAAGAACTTTTTGATATTTTGGCTGACACCGAGAGGCCTCCCGATGCGGATCTGCCCCGGACAGGCATTCCTCTGGAAACAGAGCGGCTCTTGTCTGCTATGCATATTGATGCCCCCGAGTACGGAACCCTTTATAAAACGATTATTCTCATTTCCTCCCGGCAAGAGGTATCTTTTTACGAAAAGCACCTCGATAATGAAGGACGCTGGCAGCTTACTTCCTACATGTTCCCTTGCGGGAGCAATACTCGGTAAAGGGCATTATCCGCAAATGCAGAAGAATAAAAAAACACTTGCTATCCTGCCTCAAGTGTTTGCCCAACCGGACGGTTTAGTATACCGAATTTGCACTACTGCCTGCGGTTCCGGGTATTATGGATAGATATATTGATCAACAGGGGGCTCAATTCTTGCAATTTTGCTAACTTTCAGCAAAGGTACAGTTTCTTCCTGCTTACTGTAGCGGTTATACCGGGTAGTTTTTTGCACAGTGCCCGTAACTTTAATCCACTCATTATCTGCCACTTCACTTCCCTGGTCCCACTCACATAATAATCCCACAACCTGGACATCGGCAGCACAGCAAGCCATGATTAACCTGGCAATCACAAAGTTATTTTTCTGAAAATCTGTTTCTCTGAATACAAACCCCGCCAGTTCGACTTCTTGACCAAGAATCCGGTCTGAATTTGCGGAAACAGCCATTAAAGCATTGAGAAATTCTGCTCCACCGCTCTTATCGTAATCACCGGGATCACTGTTATTGGTGTTTGTTTCAGAACGGAGCGGGTCAAGATTGTTCAAGTTGTGATCACTTATATCGGCCCCTTTTTTCTGGGCGGCAATTTGAGCGCTCAAACTGTCAGGATTGACGGTAAAAGCTAAAAACAGCGGAATCAGAAAGATAAGATACCCTAATTTAATTCTTTTGATTTTAGCGTAACTAAATATTTTTCTAATCTGAAAGATGGCTAATACGATAAAAACGCCTCCGGAAAAGAGGGTATATTTAAACATTTTAGGATGAATAAAGGCTTTTATTTTCATGGTCTGGAATAACACATAAATATAATAAGCAAAAGCAACAAGTATGATAAACCAGAGGAATTCATTAAGATTAAACTTTTTCATTTCACCTTTATCCTCCTATAACATTAACCAGCATAGCCATAATAAAACATGTTAAAGCTATGACCGTTATCAGCTTCATTACAAATTTAATTTTAAAGGTACCCAGTAACAACAGGGTATTTTTCATATCCAGCATAGGACCAAATATTAAAAATCCGATGATCGAACCGGTCGTAAATTGACCGACAAATGTCCTGGCTACAAATGCGTCGGCTTCTGAACATAACGAAAGTCCAAATGCTAAAATCATCATAACTACCGTTGAAGATACCTGGCCCTGTCCTATTGCTAAGAAATAGCTTCTGTCTATAAAAGTCTGCATTAAAGCAGACAAAAAAGCTCCGATTATCAAAAATCTGCCTACATCGTATAATTCTGAGCCGGCGTGCTCTATTAACGCGGTAATTTTTGCTGCAAATCCCCGGGCCCCGGGATTTGCTGGGCCGGCACAGTGATTACAGCCACAACTATGCTGTGCAAAGTCCCGGTCTGCCTGGCAACCATCTTCGGCACTGCAGCTATCACCCGGCTGATTATGCAAATGCAGCGAACCATTTTTTAAAGGATTATGGGCCTTCTCCATAACTCCTGTGAGATAACCGATTAATACGGCACCCACCAGACCTAAAGACCCCCTGAAAAGCATCATATAAGCTTGCCCGGAAAATGCATAATAAGTGGAAGCCAGTACGACCGGATTCACTATGGGAACCGCAAGCATAAATGTTACAGCAATGTGCAGGGGTACGCCCTTTTGGATCAGCCTTCTCGTTACAGGTATGATGGCACATTCACATACCGGAAATAAAATGCCCGCCAGGGCGGCAGCCAAAAGTCCGGTAAATCTGCTCCGGGGAATAATTCCGGCTATCGTTTCTTCCGAGACAAATATCTGGATTATTGCGGAGATAAAAGTACCAATCATGATAAAAGGCAAAGCTTCCAGGATGATACTTAAAAATACGATTGTGAATCCCGCTAGATATTCTTGGGGAATAAATGAAAAAGCTTCCCAATCAAAATTTATCATAATATCTAAAAACAAGCCTATTATTATTATATTCAAGAGATAAATGGCGGCATTTTCCATTTTATTATCGCTTAATTTTACCATGATACCTTAATCCTTCCAGGGGAAAATTAATGTTAGCAAGAATGATATTCCGGCCGTAACACCATCTCACAACAACCACTCAATTGAAATAGCAGTAATGATACTTACCTGGATACTTTCCCGGCTTCTCATATTTTACATACTTTAAAAGTTGTTTATCGGGATTATTTATTATATGATACTAAAGAGGTATCTTAGTATTTTGGGGTGAATTTTTATGGAATTAAATGATTTGCTGGATATATTAAAATCCCATGGTTATAAAATAACCGAACAAAGAAAAACAATTTTACAGGTACTGGCTGCCCATAACCAAAATCTTATTCCTGTAGAAATTCTCCTTAATAAATCCAAAGAAATCTATCCTAAAACCAATATGTCTACCGTATATAGAAATCTGGAAATCTTAGAAAAATTAAATCTGATTTATAAAGTTAATACGGAAAACAATACGACCTTATATAAATTAATATGCTCGGCGGAGCACCATCATCACCATCTGATCTGTAAACAATGCGGCAAAACCGAAGCCATAGATTTCTGTCCCATCAACACTTTAAAAAAGCTCTCCCGGGATAAAAATTTTAATTTAACGGACCATAAAATAGAATTGTATGGATATTGCAGGGATTGCGAAGCGGCCAAAAACAACTGATCACACGATTAGGGAGCCTATTTCGCTTCCCCTTGTTTACCTCAGGTAGGTTTAAACTTTTTTATCCCGAAGAAAACCATAAAAGAAAATGCATTAAGCATAACAATTGTTGCTCCTGTCGGGAAGTTCATGATGAAGGATATGAAAACACCCATAATCACACAGGACACCGACACAATGGTTGAAATAAGAATGGTACCTTTAAAACTTTGGGCTACCTGTAAAGCCGTTACGGTGGGAAATATAATCAGACTTGAGATCAGCATGGTGCCTACAACGCGGATACCTAGCACAATAGTAATAGAGGTCAGCACCAGGATCAGGTAATTCAGCCCTTTCGTATTAAGCCCGCTGACCTTTGCAAATTCTTCATCGTAGGTTATGGCAAATAAATTATGATAGAAAAAAAAGATCAGAGCAATAACCACCAGTGATAAAATAACCGACAAGATAACATCAGCATCACTAATCACCAGGATGCTTCCAAAAAGATAACTGAATAAATCAACGTTAAAACCCTGGGCCACGCTGGAAATAAGCACACCGGCCGCCACCGCAAAAGATGACACCAGCCCGATGGCCGCATCCCCGTGCAAATCAGCTTTTTCGTTGAGTTTCAGGATCAGCAGCGAGGACAACATGACCAGCGGAATGGAAACAAGCAGCGGTGAGGCGGCAAGAAAGAGGGCTATGGCTACCGTTGCAAAGCTCACATGAGCCAGACCGTCTCCAATCATAGAGTATTTTTTCAAAACCAAAAATATCCCTAGAAAAGAGCAGCAGACAGCGATTAATGATCCTACCAGCAACGCTTTTAACATAAAATCATATTGTAAGACTTCAACGATCGACATGATTATATTTTCCATTATCCGTATGCCTCCAACAAAACTGATGCTGTCCGAAAAAACCGAAATACTCCGTCATCTCCTGCGAACTGCAAAATTCTTCATAAGTCCCGTAAAATACCAGGCGTCGATCCAGGTAAAGCATTTTTTCCGTATACTTGCCTATTGAGCCGATATCATGAGACACCAGGAGTACCGTGACACCTTCTTTTCTATTCAACTCTCGCAGAAGCTCATAAAATTCTTCTCTGATTTTAGGATCAAGGGCACTGGTCGGTTCATCCAGGATTAATATTTTCGGCGAACTTACCATGGCCCGGGCCAGCAGCACTCTTTGCTGCTGACCGCCGGACAAATCCCCTATTTTTTTTTCCTTTAAATCTAAAATTCTAAGTTTCGTTAAAATTGTCTCTACCTTTTTCCAATCTTTTTTAGAAAAAATCTGCGGAGTTCTCTTGCCTCCCAGCAAGCCAATAGAGACAATCTCTTTTACTTTGGCCGGAAAGAGCTTATCATTGGCAACGGCTTTTTGGGGAAGATACCCGATAAACCCACTTCCCTGCAGTTCCCGGCAGAACCGGATTTCACCCTGATGCAAAGGTAAAAGTCCCAGTAAGCCCTTCATTAAAGTGGTTTTGCCGGAACCATTGGGGCCGACAATACCAATGTAGTCTCCCTGGTCAACTTGAAAGCTGATCTTACTTAAAGCTTCATGCCTGCCGTATTTTATCGTCAGATCCCGCACATTCAAAATATTACTCATTATATCCCAGTCCCCGTTTTAATTTTTCCAGGTTATCTTCCATAATCTTGAGATAAGATATGCCTGAATTCAATTCCTCTTTCGTGACATTATGAGCCCCGTGCAGCAGCAGCATTTCAGCTCCGGTCTGCTCAGAAATTACTTTAGCAACTTTAGGGTCAATTAATTCTTCGTAGTAGATTACCTTGAGTCCCGAATTCTCCATGTTCTTAATCAGCTCTACAATTCTCCGGGGAGTAGGTTCCGCATCGGGGGCAAAACCGCTGTAAGGAGAAATATACTCCAGGCCATAGCGCTTGGCAAGGTAGCCGAAGGCAAAATGCCCTCCGTACATGATTTTCTTATATTTAGTTTTCCGGAAAGCTTCGGAAAATTTCTGATCAAGAGCTGCAAGCTTGGCTTTATAAGCTTCTCCATTTTCCTGATAGAAATTTGCATTCCCTGCATCAGCCCGGACAAGTCCCGCGACAATATTATCCACCATCATCTGAGCATAAACAGGATCAACCCAGATATGGGGATCTTTCTCCCCGTGGTGATGCTCATCTTCATCATGGTGTTCGTCTTCATCATGGTGTTCGTCTTCATCATGGTGTTCGTCTTCATCATGGTGTTCGTCTTCGTCATGTTCAGGGGAGTGCCCTTCTTCAACCACCAGAGGAATTCCTGCACTGGCATCAACTACTATCACACTTTCCGTTTTAATCGTCTCGATGACTTTATGGGCCCAGGGCTCCATATACTCTCCTGTATAAATAAACAGATCTGATTTCTGAATATTAACGATGTCCCGGGGGGATGGTTCATAGGCATGGGCTTCCACCCCGGGAGGCAATAAAAGACTAACGTCAGCCTTATCCTTCGCTATTTCCCTGACAAAATCATATTGGGGAAAGAGAGTTGTAACAATCTTAATTTTGGCCTGTTCCGCATCAGCCCCACCCTTAACCTTCCCTGCGTCAGATACACGATCCGCCGGCCCGTTGCAGCCTCCTGCAAACACAAGCAGCAAAGCAGCCAGGATCACTGCCAGGCAGACTTGCAAATTTTTCATCCGGGTTCCCTCCTTATTTTTTCCTTTAGATCTAAGATATGCGCATTTCCAGACGCAAATGCATATTATTTGCAAATAAAACTCCTCCCAAAAATACGTGCATTTAAATTTCTTCAAAACACGCCGGTTTAAATATGCATTGCCGTTTAGTTCCTCTCTGATCATAATGTTCGAATTCCGATAAGCTCCGAAATTACCTGAAATAAATCACCGCATTTGTTCATCTGCACCACCACTTATTGTGCTTATTGCAAATTATTTGCATTTATACTGTCCCAATTATATTGCGTGTTAAACCCTAAGTCAATATTTTTCATTAAAAAATGTAATTTTTTACTAAAAAACCTGCTCAACTCCCCTGCTTTACCAGCACACCGCTGTCACAAGGAATCCCGGATGTTCTGTTCGGCCTGGATGATCCTACTTGCTTATTCCCGTTTTTTAAAACCTGTACCAATGTAAGGGAAAGTATTAGAAAATAATCCAGACAAAATAGATTTAAAAAGGGGCACCTCTAAGGAAATGATTCACATCACTCCAGATTTATTTTAGAAACGGACCTTGTAGCCGGAAAGTTATTTATCAGCTGCCCGTCAAACTCTATCTGCATTTCCTAAAGAAATTTATATTTTCCTATTCATGAAAAAAAGCGATTGGCTGTACCAATCGCTTTTTATTTAGAGATCACACCCTGCTACTTTTCTCTCCCGTATAGCTAAAGACGGCATCCCGCAGAAATTCCGCCATTCCAGGCTGCTCTTTATCATAATATGCAGTAAATCTGGGATCATCTACATACATCTGAGCTACACCTCTATGAGCCTCTTTTGTGTAGCTGTCCCAATAAAAGCTCAGCCACCGGCGATGTAAGTCTGCCGCTTTGTGCGCCAATTCCCCGGCAGGATCACCTGTTTGAAAAGCCCTGTACAGGGTATCCATAACCTCATCCCCTAATTTGGTAATTTCAGCATATTCTTCTCCGGTCATATTCTGCAATTTTTTATTTGCGTTATCGACAGCCTTATTACCGTATTTTTCCCGGATTTCCGGACCATATTTCTTTTCATTATCCGCAATTAACTTTTCCTTAAAACCTGTAAATTTCTCTTGATCATTCATTGTAGTTCTCCCTTCTTTTGCAGAAATTGTTCTGTCGACATTGGCAATTAACAACTCCAGTTGAGCTCTTTTTTCCAGCAATTTCTTATGATGCTCTCGCAGGGCTTTAAGCTCATCAAAGGAAGGTGAGATTATGATGTTTCTGATGCCCTCTAGGCCCAAACCCAGTTCACGGTAAAAAAGAATCTGCTGCAGCCTGTCTACTTCTTTTGGCCCATAAATACGGTACCCTGATGAATTGATTCTTGCCGGCTTAAGAAGTCCTATTTCATCATAATACCGCAAGGTCCGGGTGCTGATATCTGCCAGCCGGGCTAACTTCTGCACCGTATACTCCATGTTTTCACCCCCCCTAAAAAACGATACACCTTAACGTTACGGCAAGGTCAATACCCTGAAATGAAAATTTAAAAAACCTACCCTCATTATCCTTATTTTGAAAAGTTTTTCAGCAAAGTTCCTGCCGCCCTGCAATGAAAGGGTTTTCAAAAATTACTGATTTAATACCCTCATATGATTTAAGAGATCATTATTTTTGCAAAAAAAAACCGGCCCCTCATCCCGGACCGGCTTGTCACTTATCCTGAGTTATCTCGAAGACCGCTATTTTAAAAAAACTGGCAACATTTTATTACCTGTTTTTTTTACGGTTCTGTTCTTTAATAAACTTCCGCGCATTTTTCATACCACCCACACCGCTAAACATTTCTTTTACCTTTTCTTTTTCAATTTGTTTGGCATTCAATGCGGCATACTTCGCTTCCTTCTTAAGCTTGCGGTAACTTGCCAGCCTTTCTGCCGTTAAAAAACCATCTTGAACGGCTTTTTGTACTGCACAGCCCGGCTCGCCGCTATGACTACAATCAGGAAACTTACAGTTACCGGCATAATCATCAATATCGGCAAAAGATCTCGTCAGATCGGCCTTGATAATTCCCAATTCCCGCATACCGGGGGTATCAATAACGATCCCTCCGGCAGGCAGGACGATCAACTCGCGCCGAGTCGTGGTATGCCTTCCTTTATCATCATTTCTTAGTTCATTCGTGTCAAGTACATTTTCCCCTAGAAGCCGGTTAATCAAAGTTGATTTTCCCACCCCGGAAGACCCGGTAAACGCTACTGTCTTCCCCCTGGAAAGATAGCTCTGCAGCGGCAGGAAACCGGCAGCAGACGTACTTGTTGTGACGAGTACATCTACTCCGATTGCTAAAGCTGATACGGCTTCATACTTCGCCCTGCTGTCCACACATAAATCTGATTTTGTCAGCACCGCAACAGGAGTCGCTCCGCTGTCCCAGGCAATGGACAGATAGCGTTCCAAGCGGCGGAGGTTAAAATCATGATTCAGGGACATACAGATAAAGATCGTATCAATGTTAGCGGCAATAATCTGTGTATCATTGCCGGTCCCTGCTGCTTTTCTTAAAAAAGCACTTTTTCGTGCCAGAACATGATGAATAATCCCTTTCCCTTTTAAGTCATTCAAGCGGTCCAGCATCACAAAATCACCGACGGCAGGGTATGCGGCCGGAGTTTTTGTATGGTAACGAAATTTTCCCGCGACCTCTGCGGTAAGTTCACCTGTCTCCGTAATAACCCTGTAAAAATCTTTATACTGAGCAGAAACCCTGCCGATATAAAGGTCTTGATAGATTTGGGCCTCCTGTCTGAATCTTTCCGTAAGCCCTAAATTTTCCATATCTATTTTAAACATTGCTTTCCTCCTAAAGTTTTTAATGCCTAACCTTTGGGAGGCTCATGTGAAAATTACCTCGCACATCCCTCCCCGGTTCTCACAATCTCCGATTTGTTTTCATTATACATAAATAAATCCCCTTTCTTAGTTATTGACAACATTATACCATAATTTCAGCAGACCTCCAGCCCTCAGCAGCCGGCCTTAATGTTTCCGGTTCATATTGCCGCCCAATTCTCCGGGATATCGATTCGTTGTACTCTGTTCTCAGCTCTCAGATATCAGTTCTCGGTTTTTTGTACCGCTGTTCTCTGCCTTCCTGTTTCTCTTGCCGGTTTTTATTTCATTCTCAATTCTCCATTTTTCATTCTCCATTGCCTCTTCCAATTTCCCCTTGCCCCTCTATTGCCCTTGCTTGTATAATCAGCTGTCTCATTTTCTTCCGATCCTTTTTACCCGGCTCTAATTCTACACCGCTCCCCACATCTATCCCAAAGGGTTCTCCTGTGGCAATAGCCCGGGAAACATTGGCCGGTGTTATACCCCCGGCAATAATCAGCGGGATATCACTCCAGGTATGCCTGCTCTTTATTAAAGACCAGGGAAAGGTTTGACCTGTCCCTCCGGCCAGCCCTGCTACATAGGTATCCAGTAAAATCCTGTGTACCGCCTCCTCTTCCACATACTGCCGGATATCATCCCAGCCTCTCTTTTCGTCAACCCGGAAAGCTTTAATCACGGTAAAGTCTCTGAATTGCCGGCAATACCGGGGAGATTCGCTGCCATGCAGCTGGACCCCCGTTAAGCGGCAGTATGTGAGCGTTTCCCGTACATAATCCCTGTCCTGATCCAGGAAAACCCCTATTTTTTCCACTTTCTCCGGGAGCAGGGCGATGATCTCTTTAACCCTTTCCCGCTCGGCCTGCCTTTTACCGGCGGCAAAGATAAACCCTAAAGCATCGGTTCCCAGAGCTGCTGCAGCTTCGGCATCCTCTCTGTTTGTCAAGCCGCATATTTTAATCCAGACCAACCTGTTCCCCTCCCAGCAGTTCCTTGATTTTGCTCTCTAAATCAGTACTGGTAACCAGAGCCTCCCCTACCAGAATACCATTCACACCAATCCGGGCCAGTTCCCGGACATCCTGAGCCGTGCTGATCCCGCTTTCACTTACCACCAGGCAATGAGACGGGATTAAACGGGCCAGCTCCCTGGTAGTATTGAGGTCGGTCTGAAAAGTCTGCAAATCCCGGTTGTTAATGCCGATAATTTCTCCTCCGCAGCGCACAGCCTTTTCCAGCTCCGCCCGGCAATGAACCTCTACTAAAGCATCCAGCCCCAGACTGCGGGCCAGAAGCAGGAAGTCATGCAGCTCTTCCTCTTCTAAAATGCCGGCGATTAAGAGCAGGGCATCGGCACCAAGCAGGCCGGTTTCATATATTTGATAGGGATCAATGATAAAATCCTTCCGCAGGATAGGGATCTTAACTCTTTCTTTTATTTTAAGTAAATAATCTCCCGAGCCTTGAAAATACTTGCTTTCCGTTAAAACCGATACCGCCCCGGCACCTGCTCTTTCATAACAGCAAGCAATTTTTACCGGATCAAAATCCGTAAGAAAAACCCCTTTGGAAGGAGAAGCCTTTTTAACCTCTGCGATTAGAGCTATCCCTGGCTGAGCCAGAACTTTTTTCAACCTTTCCTGCCCTTTACCCTGCGGTTTTCTGTCTAAAAGCGGGAATTCCTTTTTCCTTTGCGCCACCTCAGTTTTTTTATGCGCGATAATTTCCCGGAGTATCATCCGACCACTCCTAACCTGCTATTGGTCAATTCCACTAATTGGGCCAGCTTTGCCAAGGCTCTTCCCGTATCGATAGTTTCCTCCGCCATCGCTACTCCTGCTGCCAGATCTTTCACCACACCGGCCGCACAAATTGCCGCTGCCGCATTTAAAATTACGACATCCCGGGCCGCTCCCTTTTCCCCCTCTAACACCCTGCGGGTAATATCTGCATTTTCCTGAGCATTGCCGCCCCTGACATCTGCCAGCTTTCTCCGGGAAAAACCAAAATCTTCAGGAACCATCATAAATGTTTTGATGGAACCATTTTGCAAGAGGGTTACTTTGGTAGGTCCGGTTACAGATATTTCATCTAAACCGCCGTCTCCATGAACAACAAAGGCCGCCGTCACGTCCAATTTATCCAGCACCTGGGCTACTATTTCCGTGAGCCGGGCATCATACACACCCACTACTTGATATTTAGCACCGGCCGGATTTGTTAACGGTCCTAAGATATTAAAAATGCTTCTGATGCCAATTTCCCTGCGGGGTCCGGCCGCATGCTTCATGGCCTTATGAAAAGTTGGCGCAAAAAGAAAACCCATCCCGATCTGCTCAATCACCTTGGCGACTTCTCCGGGGTTTAAAGAGATCTTCACCCCCAAAGCCTCCAGCACATCGGCACTGCCGCTTTGACTGGATACGGAGCGGTTACCGTGCTTGGCGATGGTTAAACCTGCTCCTGCCGCTACAAAAGCAGCTGTCGTGGAAATATTGAAAGTCCCTGTTCCATCTCCTCCTGTACCACAAGTATCTACTAAAATCCGGTGATTGATTGTAATTTTTTCCGCCTTATCTCTCATCACCCGGGCACAGCCGGCAATCTCGTCCGGTGTTTCTCCTTTCATCCGCAAGGCGGTTAAAAAACTGCCGATCTGAGATTCAGTAGCCTCCCCCCCCATAATTTCTGCCATAACTTCCGCGGCTTCCTGTAAAGATAAATTTTCCTTTCTGGTCACTTTACCTATAGCCTCTCTAATCACTTAACTCAGCTCCTCTCAGCTTTGCTCTCTTTCGCTTAAATTTTTAAAAAGTTTTGTAATATTTCCAAACCATATTGACCGGCAATTGATTCCGGATGAAACTGTACCCCGTAAACAGGATAGCGGGTATGCTCCAAAGCCATCACCATGCCATCGGGACCTTCCGCTGTGACTTGCAGGTCGGCAGGCAGGGTTGATTTCTTTACCACCAGGGAGTGATAACGGGTTACGGAAATGTCCTGGGGGACACCGGCAAAAATCCCCTGTCCGCTGTGTGCTATCCGGGAGGTTTTACCGTGTACGATTTCCTGAGCCCTGACGACCTGACCGCCATAAGCCAACCCGATGCATTGATGACCCAGGCACACTCCTAAAATAGGAATCCGCCCCGCAAACTTTTTGATTAGTTCCAGGCAGATCCCGGCATCTTCCGGTCTGCCCGGTCCGGGGGAAATGACGATTCTTTCCGGATTCAGCTTCTCAATATTCCGGAGCTGAATCCGGTCATTACGGACTACCTCCACCTTTTCACCCAGTATCCCTAAATACTGCACCAGATTATAAACAAAAGAATCATAATTATCCATTACCAACAGCAACCAACTCACCTCCCTCAGCAGTTTCCACGGCTTTTAAAAGCACCCGGGCTTTATTGCATACTTCCTGGTACTCTTTCTCCGGGTCAGAATCGGAAACAATGCCGGCTCCGGCCTGGACATACCCTTTATTGCCATGGGCAATTAAGGTTCTGATGGTAATACAGGTATCCATATTGCCGGTATAGCTGATATATCCCACCGCTCCCCCGTAAGGCCCCCGGCCCTCGGTCTCCAATTCATCGATAATCTCCATAGCCCTTATTTTAGGCGCACCGGAAAGGGTTCCCGCCGGAAAAGCAGCCCGCAGCACATCAAAGCAGTTATAGCCGTCTTTTAATTCTCCGACCACTTTAGAAACAATATGTTTGACATGGGAATAATTTTCAATCTCCATGAAATCCTCTACCTGCACAGAACCGTAGCGACTGATCCGGCCTAAATCATTACGGCCCAAGTCCACCAGCATCAAATGCTCAGCCTTTTCTTTTTCATCGGCCAGGAGTTCCTGGGAAAGCTGCCGGTCTTCTTCAGGAGTCCGGCCCCGGGGCCTGGTTCCGGCAATAGGTCTTAACTCGGCAGTACCATCCATGACCTTGACCATCACTTCCGGGGAGGACCCGATTAATTTAATCTCCGCAAAGGAAAGATAAAACATATAAGGTGACGGGTTTAAAGAACGCAGGCTTTTATAGATCAAAACGGGATCCGTTTTGAGGGAAAATCCTGCTTTCCTGGATAAAACCACCTGGAAAATATCCCCCGCTTTGATATAATCTTTGGCTTTTTCCACCATTTCCTGAAATTCTTCCGCTGAGCAGTTATAAATATAGTCGGTATATTTCCCGACAGCATCCGGTATTTCTTCGGGATAGTGCAGTAAGGGTTTTTTCAAGCGGGCAATGATCTCCTTTATTTTATTGACGGCCTGAACATATTCTGCGCCGGGGTTTTCCCCTGTCACTTGATTCACCACAATCTGCATAGTCTGTTTGACATGATCGAAAATTATGACAACCTGGGGAAAAATCAAAAAACAATCGGGATACTGGGTATCTTTATGGAGAGGCCGGGGCAGCTTTTCCCAATAGCGGATCATATCATAACCCAGATATCCTACCGCTCCTCCGCTAAATCCCGGTAAATCCGGAACCTTAAGAGGTAGATATTTACTGAAGATTTCCTCCAGGTCTTGGAGGGGATCCGCACTTTTAAAAGTCACGGTTTTATCCTCTTCGGTAATAGAAACGCTGCCTTCCTTGGCTTGAAAAATAGTTGACGGCTCCAGGCCAATAAAGGAGTACCGGCCCATTTGCGTTCCTTTTTCTACACTTTCCAGCAGAAAAGCATAGGGTCCTTTGTTCAGTTTCAGAAACACAGAGAGAGGTGTTTCCAAAGCAGCGGAATACTCCTGGTAAACCGGAATCAGGTTGGCTTTTGACGTGAGTTTAAGATACTCATCCCTTGAAGATGGAAACATTTTCTTACCTCCTTATTTTTAAAAATAAAAAAAGCTTTTCATCTCTAAATTAGAGACGAAAAGCTTTTTCCGCGGTACCACTCTAATAGACCCAACACAGTCCACTCCTAACGGGTACGGGATTAAATAACAAAGAAATTCATATAAGCGGATATGCTTAAACTAAAACCTCCGCAGCTCCCTGGAAAAACAAAAACCTTCCGTCCCTCAAGGACGAAAGGTTTACTTCCGTGGTGCCACCTTCTTTGGCTTTAAAAAGATAAAAGCCCGCTTTTACAAAGTACGGGATATTAAATCCGATACCCGCCTTCTTTTAACGGTAAAGGTCTCCGGTAGGCTGCTACTCGTGCCGGCGGCAGTTTCGTCCTACAGCTCATGGGCCCATTCACTATACCCGTACCACACCGGAATCCCACCATCTCCGGCTCTCTGAAGTGTCGGCAGTACGCTACTCTCCCCACTCATTGCTTTTAATTTATTAGTGTTTCTACAATTATATGTTCTCCTATTCATAAATGTCAATACCTTTTTTAATTCATGTGTGTTTATTCTGTGATAATGTCACCTTGTTATTATTCCGGTAAAATGTCACTA
>JBMNCQ010000047.1:0-6644 GCA_049366715.1 Peptococcaceae bacterium
GGCTACAGCTTCCGCTGCCGCCTGAATTGCGGATTCCGAAGCCTCTCTGGCTGCCACAGCCGCTTCCTCGGCTCTCCTGACAGCATCGTCGGATTTTTTAGCGGCATCCGCCGCCGCCATTGCAGCCGCCTTTGCCGCTTCTTCCTGCGCTTCCTTGGCAAGCATGGCTGCTTCTTCGGCCTTTCTGGACGCCTCTAAAGCTGCTTCTCTTGCCGCCTTAGCGGCTGCCGCCGCATCGGCTTTTGCCAGCGCGCTGGCTGCTTCCGCCTTCTTAATAGCTTCACTGGCAGCTAATAACGCCGACTGTGCGGCGTCTCTCGAACTCTTATCGGCTTCTTCGGATTTGGCAGCCGCTTTTTCAGCCGCCATAATAGCATCCTTTGCCGTTTTTTCCGCTTTTGCGGCTGCTTCCGCCGCCGCCCTGGTAGCATCACCGGCCGCTTTTTCGCCGGCCTTGCGTGCCTCCTCAGCTCTCTTTCCGGCTTCTAAAGAAGCCTGTGTAGCCGCTGTTGCTGCTTCCCTTGAAGAGCGCGCCGCTTCTTCGGCCCGTTTTGCCGCGGCTGCCGCAGCGCGAATATTTTCATCCATTTCATCCAATATTTGCGGCAGCGGTTTCTGCATTATCTTAGGAGTATCAACTTGTTCGGCTAGCTTTTTTTCGTTTTCTTTCTCTACCACCCTGCTTCACTCCTTTTAATTTTAAATTTTTATGAATTACCAAAACACCGTTTTAAAAATCACTTATTTTTATATAACGTCGTTAGCGGTAAAACGATACATATGAACAGACTTCATATTATCATTTTTGAAAGAACGTGCAGATTAAATCACGGGTTTTTACAGGCAATCTATGGCATTTCTATATCTGTTTATCGATGAATTGCCTTATTCCCCGCCGCCTGTACTCACCATCCTTTCATTTTTTTAAAAATGCAGAACATTACCGCGTTATCAATCAAAGCAATAACCATAATATTGCTAAATAGAATTCGCGTATAATATTAATGATATGCCGTTTTAAGACCATTGTAAATGGTTTTTAGATACGAATTTAAAAATATTTTTTTATTTTTCGAGGGGGATTTTTTGTTGTTTTGCTATATAGTACAAAAGTTTATTTACAGATTATCTTTATGTAATTTACTGGACAGTAAAATAGTAAATAGTCCCGCATACAGAAAAGATAGGACACCGTAAAGAGGTGTTTATTACTACAAAATTTATCGATTCTTTTTTACCCCTAACAAGTTTTTCACTATAGATGAAACCTTCAATTCACCGCCGAATACCGGCATTATACGGGCACTGCCGTAGTCTTTAATTTTTTCGACGTTTTTCAGATAATCCATATCCTCTTCCGAGATTTCAAAATCGACATCGGCGTTATTTTTCATATGAGCGGGATTAGAAGTTTTGGGCAACGGAAGAAGCCCCAACTGTAAAGTATAGCGAATACACAATTGCGGTATAGACACGCCATATTTTTCCGCGATTTTTATAACTTCCTGGTTTTTCAATAATTCCCCGTGCGCGACCGGTGAATAAGCCTCTACCAGAATGCCCTTGTCCCGGGTGTACTTGATTAACTCGAACGGCGTATTGCTGATATGCGCCAGTATCTGGTTTACCATAGGCTTTACCGAGCAATTTTCGAGTATGTTATCAATGTCTACTATTTCAAAGTTGGAAAGGCCGATGGCGCGCAGCTTTCCGGCTTTATACGCTTCTTCAAGCGCCCTCCATGCCTCGCGGTTTCCCTCGAAGTAACGGTCTTCACCGCGGAATTTTGTCCACGGCTGCGGGCTGTGTATGATCATCATGTCTATATAATCGATGCACATATCCTGAAGGGATTTATCGATCGAAGCGACCGCTTTTTTATATGATTTTACCGACGCGCCGAGCTTGGTGGTTACGAACATGTCCTCTCTTTTAACGCCGCATGCCTTGACGCCCGCCCCGACACCGCTTTCATTGTTATATGCCTGCGCCGTATCTATATGACGATATCCGATTTCCGCCGCGTCTACTACCGCCTGCCCGACAACACCGTTACTTATCATCCACGTCCCAAGCCCCAGTTTGGGAATCTCTACGCCGTTGGATAATGTGTACTTTTCATCTAAAATCATTTATTTAACCTCCGTTTGATATTAGTTTAATCGAAAACGCAATATCCGTGCCTTTGCTTTATACAAATTATCAAAAAGTATAACACTTGAGGCAGCTAAAAAGTCAATGGTTTAAAGTAATAAATAGGGAAGTCTACTGGATTTTTAGGGCTTTAGGGAAATGTTGGTAATTTTAATCTGTCAAAAGTATTGACTTTAATAGATTACTAATCGTAAAATCAGATAAGACTATTGTTTAAGATATCTCTAGATGAAGGATTATGTAAAAATTAATACGGACGAAAAAGAAGTATTAGCTGACTATTGTCAGTATACTAATTGTCTATGTAATCAAACTTATGATATATCAAACGTATCAAAAGGGGTTTTCCTTTATCCTAATGAACCATTAATCATTTCAAATACAATTGAAGAAGCTATAAAAAATTTCAAACGTACTAGACCCAATGAATGTTGGAAAACCTGGAAAGATTTTACTACAACAGGTAAAATTATATTTTGTGAAATCTGTAAGGCTATAAAGCACACTGACGTAGTTATTGCAGATGTAACAACACTTAATTTTAATTTATTATTTGAAATTGGCTTCTCCCTCGGTCTTAATAAACCTGTTATACCAATTAGAGATACTAGTTATGTCCGTGACATAGCAATGTTTGATAATCTAGGTTTATTAGATACTTTAGGTTATTTAGATTTTCAAAATACTGAAGAACTCGTCCAAAAGATTAGTAATATAAACTACTCCGCTCCATTTAATCAATTTCCAACTGTTAATTCAGAACTACCCTTATATCTCATAAAAAGTCACATACAGAATGATGGCATGATAAAACTTCTAGCCTCCATAAACAAATCCGGCTTAAATTTACGTATATTTGATCCAATAGAAGCCCCGCGTCTTTCTCTGCATGAAGCTTTTAAAAATATTTATTCTTCTCACGCAGTAATTGCTCATCTTGTTGATCCTAATAGACGTGGGTCTATTACTCATAATTCTAGATGTGCTTTTTTATGCGGAATGGCAATGGCTGCAGGTAAAGTAGTATTAATGATACAAGAAAGCGAAATTGCTCAACCTATTGACTATAGAGATGTTGTAAAATCTTATACTATTCCTTCATGTATTCCCAATTTATTAACACCATTTATTAGAAATACAGTTGAACAACTACAACGAACAAGACCCTTACCTGTTCCAACACCAGAATTACAACTTGAAACAATAGATTTGGGTGACCCAGCAGCCGAAAACGAAATCGCATCTCTTAATACATATTTTGTCCCTACCGCACAATTTAAAGATGCTAAAAGAGGACATTCTAGACTAGTGGTAGGCCGAAAAGGTTCGGGTAAAACTGCAATTTTTTATAGTATTAGAAGCGCATACAAAGGAATTTCACACTTAGTTTTAGATTTAAAACCAGAAGGCCACCAGTTTATTAAACTGAAAGAATGTATCTTACAAGAATTGAGTGCAGGAGTTAGCTTGCACATTCTTATAGTATTTTGGAACTACTTATTACTTATGGAGATAGCATATAAAATAATAAAAAATGAGGAACGATATATCCATGATTTTAAAAATAAAGAAGCTTATGATAAAGTCGTACAAGCGTACGGAGAAATAGACTGTGCTGAAGAAGCTGACTTTTCTGAACGTTTATTAAATCTAATAAACGATATAACGCAAGGTTACAAAAATATTGAAAATATTAAAAACTCAAAAGAAATAATTGGCCTAATATATAAACAAAATATATATGAACTAGCAGAATCAATTTGTGACTATCTTTGTATCAGTGAAAAAGAAGATGTCTGGCTACTTATTGATAATTTAGATAAGGGATGGTCAATATCTTTAGATTCATCTAATACAGATGATATATTAATATTAAAGGCTTTACTTGAAGCAACAAGAAAAATACAAAGACAATTTGATACACGACACATAGAATTTCATTCAATCGTATTTATAAGGAACGATATATATCAACATCTCCTTCTCGATCCAGCTGATAGAAAAAAGGACACTTGTATCTTATTAGAATGGAACGATATCGAATTTTTTAAAGAAGTTATTAGAAAACGTATCTCAAGTAGTACAGATTTAGATGGAACATTTAATTTTATTTGGCAACACTTTTTTGAAAGTCATATTAAAGAACAGGATTCATTTTCTTATATTCTAGGGCGTACTCTAATGAGACCTCGCGAACTACTACATTTCACTCGTGAATGTCTAAACGTAGCAATTAATCGAGGGCATAACATAGTTTTTGAAGATGATATCCTTAAAGCAGAGGAAACATTTTCTGAAGACATGTTAGTAGATATAAATTATGAAATAAAGGATATAGACCAAGATTTCACTGATTTACCATATGCATTTATAGGTTGTAAAACCATTTTATCTAAAAAAGAGATTATTCAAATTTTGCAAAATATTGATATTCCGCAAAATCGTCTTGAAGGGGCAATACAACTGATGTTATGGTTCGGATTTTTAGGTATCCATATTAATGATGATGAAGAAAGATTCTCTTATAGTTATCAACATGATCCTAATTTAATGACACTCGGATTACGTGAACCATTGTATTGTATACATCCAGCTTTTAGAAAGGTTCTTGGTTGTGTTACTTAGAATACATACTTAAATTTTTATTATTCTCCATCAATTGTCAAGATATCATTTTATAATTATTTTCAGTCTTAAAAAATTTTTCGCCTTTTTGACGAGGTTATCATCACCAAGTATAATTAAACGGCATAAAAATTAATCATCCATAATATCAATACATTTATGTTAACTCACTGGAGAGGTGTCCGAGTGGTTCATGGTGCCGCTCTCGAAAAGCGGTCTTCGCGCAAGTGAAGCGTGGGTTCGAATCCCACCCTCTCCGCCATTATTCCAATCGACCTTAGTTTGGATATAGGGAACCCGGTGACAAATATACTGAACGAAATCAGGAACAGGTTAAAAGGAAACAGCGACGAAAAGACCCGTGAAAGCGGTACGCGCTTTTTCAAGGAAGAGGTGCAGCTTTACGGCGTTAAAACCTCTACCGTCGAAAAAATAGCCAAAGAATTCCTCAACATCATAAAAACCGGCAACAACAAGTCCGAAATATTCTCCCTCTGCGACCAACTCTGGCAATCCGGCTACATGGAAGAATCCTTTATCGCCTGCAACTGGGCTTATTCACTGCACAAGGAATTCGAGGAAAAGGACTGGCAAATCTTCGAAAACTGGGTAAATAATTACGTTAGCAACTGGGCGTCCTGCGATACCTTATGCAATCACACAGTCGCCTCTTTTGTAGAATCGTACCCGCAGTACATAAACGAATTGAAAAAATGGGCGAAATCGGAAAACAGGTGGGTAAAACGCGCATCGGCGGTAACCCTGATAATCCCGGCGCGGAAGGGATTGTTTTTAAACGATATCTTCGAGATTGCGGGCATACTGCTTACGGACAAGGACGACATGGTGCAAAAGGGTTACGGTTGGATGCTGAAAGCCGCCAGCCAGTCTCACGAGAAAGAGGTTTTCGATTTCGTCATGAGCAATAAAAAGATTATGCCGAGGACTGCCCTGCGCTATGCCATAGAAAAAATGCCGCCGGAGTTGAAATCAAAAGCGATGGAAAAATAATGGATAAACTGGATTTTAAAAAGGAATACAAGCAACTCTATAACCCCTCCGCCAATTTCGTATCGGTAGTCGATGTCCCCGTTTTCAGCTATATCATGGTAGACGGACAGGGGGCGCCCGACGGCGCCGAGGCCCAACAGGCAATCGAAATGCTTTTCCCGCTGGCATACGCCATCAAATTCATTTCAAAAGGCAGAGGGAAGGATTACGGTGTTATGCCGCTCGAAGGGCTGTGGTGGGCGGACGATATGAACGATTTCATAACCAACCGCAGGGACAAATGGAAATGGACTTACATGATCATGCAGCCGGAATTCATTACCCAAAACGACTTCGAGGAAGCGGTCAGGAAAGTGCAAGAAAAAAAGAAAGACATGAAACTGTCCGGCGTACATTTCGATTATTTTGCGGAGGGTAAAGCGGCGCAGATAATGCATATCGGCCCGTTTTCGGAGGAACACGCCAATATCCAAAAAATCCACGAACATATCGCCGCTCTCGGCGGCAAATTCGACGGTTTAAAGGAAAAACACCACGAAATTTATTTAAGCGATATGCGCAAGGTGCCGCCATCCGCTATGAAAACCGTCCTGCGCCAGCCGTTTCAACTTGTTTAGCAGTATCGACGGCAGAAATGACCGACGTTCAAAATTCAGCGTATTGTCTTCTATAAATGCGGCGCTGGAATTAAAACACGAAATATATTACAATAAACCAGATTCTTTTCTTATTCACATGGCCGATTTGGAGAGGTGCTGGAGTGGTTTAACAGGCACGCCTGGAAAGTGTGTGTTGGGGAAACCCAACCGCGGGTTCGAATCCCGCCCTCTCCGCCACTATTATCAGATTTCAGA
>JBMNCQ010000048.1:0-196803 GCA_049366715.1 Peptococcaceae bacterium
ATACCTTAAACGGTAAACTTACCAAAGCCGAAATTCTGCTGGAAAGAACCGGCTTCGCTATTCACAGAGTCGGTTTAAGTATCTAGTAAGATAACGGAACAGTTTTTGATATTTTTCTTCCTAGAATAAGATTCTATCCGCTTTGTTCCGTGAGGCTGTTGGGAAAAGAACGCCCTGGAAAGGATAAATAATGCTTTTCAATAAAATCGGCGCTAAAGATAACTCGATTCAGAAAATGGTTATACGCGAGATTAAAACAGCAATTTCAGAGGGCCGCCTTAAGCCGGGAGATAAAATCCCCTCTGAGAGAGAATTGGCTGCGCTATTAGGAGTAAGTCGGACTTCTCTGCGGGAAGCCTTGAAAATTTTAGAAATATCCGGAGTTGTAACCATCAAACACGGTCTAGGTATTTTTATTGCTAAAGATAATTTTACAAACTATATGCGCAGCTTAATAAACCCTTATGCTTTTGCTAATCCGGGAATCCAAGAAGTATTTCAGATAAGAAGACTCATCGAAACTGAGGCAGCAGCAGAGGCCTGCCGGCACGCGTCAAATAAAGAACTGGCCGGGATGTTCCGCCTGTTAGATCAAACAAAGAAACTTCTTAACACCCGTGGGAGCACTGATATACTGCTACTGGCTAAGCAGGACAGTAATTTTCATCAATTGATAATTGCTCCGCTTCGTAACAGTTTATTGGAAATGCTGGTGCTTTCATTATTAGATTTATCTGTAAATGCTAAGATTAAGGCTATGTCCATTCCAGGCCGATTAGAGAAATCATTAGCAGAGCATCTTGAAATTGCCCGGGCTCTAGAGAAAAGGGATGAGACAGCAGCTAAACAAGCTATGCTGCTACACCTTGCAAGTGTTGAAAAAGATATCCTTGAAGCTGTTCCCTGAGTAAGACAAATTCCCCGGGAAGGAGGTGGATTTTAAAAACTCTGCCGGCTTTATATTTTAACCGGATAACTAATATTTGGAAAATTCAAAAATCAAAAGTTGAGCAAGGTGAGTAAAAATGAAAGATGTTGCCAAGAAGATTAAAGAGGGAGGGAATTATCATGAAAAAAATAAGAATATTGGGAATTCTGATGTGTGTGGTTATAGCCTTTTCTTTCGTGCTAGGAGGCTGCGGAAAGAGTACTGATTCGGTTTCTCCGCAAGAACAGCCGGAACCGAAAGCTCAGGATGAGCAAAATAACGAACCGGCTTATCCGGTTAAACCCATAACGTATTTATGTCCGTTTCCGGCCGGCGGTATTAATGACATTATGATGAGAAGACAGCAGCCTCTCTTAGAAAAAGTTTCCGGTGTTAAATATCTGATTGAATATAAGGGAGGAGCAGCGGGAGCAGTCGGCTGGAGCCATATGATTACGCAAAAACCTGACGGGTACTATATTGCAAGCATTAATATCCCTCATATTATTCTGCAGCCTCATGCAGCCGATTCAGGCTATCAAACGGAAGATATTGTCCCTGTTGCCTTTACCCAGGCCACCCCTAACGGAATAGCCGTACCCAAAGACAGCCCTTTTAATACCCTGGCTGATCTCATCCAATATGCAAAAGAGAACCCCGGAAAAGTAACAATTGGCGGTACGGGCACAAATTCCGGACACCATGTTGCAACTATGGAATTTATGAAAGCTGCAAATATTGAGGTCACCTATGTACCTTTTACAGGCTCAGCTCCCCAAATGACGGCAGTAATGGGCGGTCATACAACGGCTACTTTTGGTAATTCCACAGAATTTTTCGGCCAGCAGGACAAGCTGAAAGTTCTGGCTATTGGTTCAAAAGAACGGATGGAAGCCCTACCCGATATCCCTACTTTTGCTGAACAGGGTTATGAAATATATCCGGCCATATCCCGGGGTGTCGGTGTACCTCCCGGAACTCCCCGGCCGGTTATTGAAAAGCTGGAAAAAATCTTCTTAGAAGTTGTTACTGATTCTGAATTCCAAAGAGATATGACGAATAATGGCTCTGTGACACTAACAATGGGACATGAAGAAAGCAAGCAATGGATTGCCGAAATGCAGGAAGAATATATAAAACTAATGGATTCCGTAACAAAGTAGTCTTTTAAAGGGGAGGACATTCCTTATTCTCCCCTGCTTCTGTCTAAAAGTTCACAAAAGCGGGAGGTGTTTATTAAAATGCTTGAAATCTTAAAAGAAGCACTTTTTCTGCTATTTGATCCTAGTAATCTACTCTTATTAATTTTAGGTGTAATAGCAGGCTCACTGGCAGGATGTTTGCCGGGAATAACGGCAACTATGTCTATTGCTCTGATTGTGCCCTTTACTTTTACCATGCCGCCGGCAACGGGGCTTATAACCATAGCCGGTATCTATATGGGTGCTACCTACGGGGGAAGCATCAGTGCTATATTAGTAAATACCCCGGGGACGCCGGCCAATATTGCGACAACCTTTGACGGCTATCCCATGACACAAAAAGGAAATGCCCAAAGAGCATTAGTTGCTGCCGCCACCGCCTCTGCCGTAGGAGGAATAGTAGGTACTTTTTTTCTGCTGTTTTTCTCACCCCCCCTGGCAGATGCTGCCCTGAAGTTTGGACCGCCTGAGTTCTTCTGGCTGGCAATCTTTGGACTGACTATTATTGTAAGTCTTTCTGCCGATAACATGTTAAAAGGCTTTATTGGCGGAGCATTTGGCTTACTGTTAAGTACAATCGGTATTTCTCCCATCGGAGGGGAACCCCGTTTTACCTGGGGAATCCATCAGTTAAATATTGGCATAGACATTATCGTAGCTTTGATTGGTTTTTTCTGTCTGCCTCAGGTATTCCTGATGGTGGAAAACCGCTTTAAAAAATTCAAGGTTGCCGAATATACCTCCAATAAAGATGAAGTGCTAAAAGATATCATGGACAGCCTAAAAAAACCCTTTATCTTACTTTATTCCAGTATCATCGGGGCCTTCGTAGGAGCTGTTCCGGGTGCAGGTGGTAATATTGCCGGAATGCTGTCCTATAACGAATCAAAAAGATTTTCTAAATATCCTGCAAAATTCGGAACCGGTATAATTGATGGAGTTGTCGCAGCGGAATCAGCTAATAATGCTGCAGTCTCGGGTTCATTAATTCCCTTGCTCTCTCTGGGAATTCCCGGTTCCCCTCCCTCGGCGGTGCTTTTAGGAGCCCTTTTGCTGCAAGGGATCCGACCCGGGCAGGAACTATATAGCCAACACGCCGCAGTAACCTATAGCTTTATCTTATCTTTAGCGGTAGCCAGTGTTTTGTTAATTCCGATCGGCGTATTTGGAGCCCGGGTTATGGCCCGGTTTATTGCTTCACCGATAAATTATTTGGCAACAACCATCGTTTATTTAAGCGTCATTGGCTCCTTTGCTATCCATAATAATTTAGTTGAAGTATATATTATGGCTATCTTTGGCTTATTAGGCTACTTAATGCACAAATTTGGTTTTGAAGGCGGCCCCATTGTCCTGGGTTTAATCTTAGGCAGCTTTGCCGAAGAAGGATTGGTTCAATCCATTATCTTTGCCAAGGCATCCGGTTCATTGTTTAAGGTGTTATTCACCCGGCCAATCTCGATAGTATTAATTATATTTTGTTTAGTTTCCATCTCCTGGCCTATTATTTCTAAAATTCGCAATCAAAAAAATAATAATGAAGGGGAGGTTCCTTCTTAAATGATACGCTTAAATACCGAAAGAATAAGCTCTCTGGTGTTTATCATAATTTGCTTAAGTACCTATCCGAGTATTAACAAGCTGGATGAGTTATCCAGAACTTTTCCCCTGGCAGTGGTTACGGGTCTGCTGATTTTATCCGGCATACTATTCGTCAAAAGCTTTGTCAAAACCGAAAAAGATTGCATCTTTGCAGATAAAAATCAACTGATAAGTATTACCTCATTTTTTGGAGGCTTTGTCGTTTACATCATGTTTATCCGGCTTATCGGGTTTTTACCTTCCAGTATAATCTACCTTTCTCTGTGCAGTTGGTTGTTAAAGATTAACAGACAAGGCAAACAAGCGGTTTTAACTGCTTTTTTAATAGGGCTAACCGTGTGCCTGGTTTTTTTCCTGATTTTCCGCTATTTGTTTTTAGTTCCGTTCCCCACAGGAGTAATCTTTGCAGGATAAAAACAGGTTATTCAAAAAATTACTAAGGAGGCTATCATATGGCAATGACAAATGAAACAATAGCTGTCGCAGATAATTTCTACAGTATTGTCGAAGAAGTTTGTAAAGAACTATATATTAAAGCACTTAAAGACATCCCTCCAGATGTGCGGGAAGCGCTTAAAAAAGCCAGGGAAAAAGAAAATGATCCGGTAGCCAAAGAGATATTTGAAACCATTTTCAAAAGTATTGAAATCAGCGATAAAGATTCCATGCTTATTTGTCAGGATACGGGAATCCCCATTTACTGGGTTGAAATCGGAACAAAACTAATCATTAACGGGATCGCTTTACAAGAAGCCATTACCAGAGGCACACAACGGGCTACCCTGGAACATCCCCTGAGGTCCAGTGTGGTATCACCCCTGAGACGTCAAAATAATCAAAGCAGTACCGGCTACAGAGTACCTATAATTCATTTTGAATTTATCAAGGATGCGGATTATCTCAATATTAAAATGGTCCCCAAAGGCTCGGGCTCAGAACAGATGAGTTTCTTAAAAATGTTGATACCGGCTGATGGTATTACGGGCATAAAAAAATACGTATTGAATTGTGTAGTTGAAGCGGGCGCAAACCCCTGCCCTTCCACGATAGTAGGTATCGGTATTGGCGGTACTGCCGATTATTGTGCCTATCTGGCCAAAAAGGCAGCAACCCGCCGGGTAGGGAGTTCAAATCCTGATCCTGAAATTGCCGCTTTGGAAAAAGAACTGCTGGAATATATTAATGAAAGCGGCATTGGACCTATGGGGCTGGGCGGAAATAATACGGCATTGGCAGTGCACATTGAACAGGCTTATACCCACATTACGCAGAATCCGGTAGCGGTAAATATGCAGTGCTGGGCGGCACGCAGAGCTGCTGCCAGGATATATGGTGACGGCCGGAAAGAACTAGGCTATTAGTTTGCTAAACATAAGGAGGTATTTAAATGGCTGAATATAGCTTGAATTCCCCGTTGACTACAGCGGAAGTTGTGCAACTGCAAGTTGGAGATAAGGTATATATAAACGGACATATTTATGGTCTGCGGGATGCGACATTAATCAGAATGTTCGACCAAAAAATAAAAGCACCTGCCGATTTAACAGGAGCATTATGCCTGCACACGGCACCAAATGTAGAAAAAATCGGCCCGGGGAAATATAAAAAGGTATGTGTCGGTACCACTACCAGCACCAGAATGGATCGTTTTACGGAAGGACTTCTCACGGAATACGGCGTGAAAGCTATCATTGGCAAAGGCGGGCAATATGAGAAAGGAACCAGGGCTCTTAAAGAACATAAAGGGATTTACCTTTCTATTGTCGGAGGGGCAGCTTCCCTGGAAACTACACAGATCGAAGAAATAGAAGAAGTATGGTGGGAAGACTTATTTCCCGAATGCCTGTGGAAATTCAAGGTAAAGGATTTTGGTCCTTTAATTGTCAGTATTGATTCCCATGGAAATAACCTTTACTTTCAAGTTAAAGAACGTGCCAAGCAAAAAATTAAAAATTTAATTGCCAGTCGTCTGGAAGCTATATAATTACTGAAAAAATTACGGCCGGGGCTGATTACCCTTTATAATTAAGATAAAAAACTCTGCTTTATGCCGCATAAAGCAGAGTTTTTTTCTTTGCCCCTTCAACACAGCTATATTTTATAATTTTCGGGTAAAGTTCCGTCAAATCGCCCCGCGGGTCAATGCCCTTAAAGAACAATAGCACCCGGATGCATGCCGAATTAAAATAAGGGAATATTTCAGGCCTGACCCCAAATTTACCAAATTTACAAGCTTGTTTTTCAGTCAATCTGGGACATATCACCTGTCCCCTTGTCCCTGGTGGAAATGAACTAAAACTAACTCACGGAAAGCCGCCCTCATTTATGGTACTTTTCACCCTTATTGATCTTAAAGGCCCGGTAAACCTGCTCCAGCAGGATCAGCCGCATTAGCTGGTGGGGGAAAGTCATTTTGGAAAAGGATAATTTAAAATCCGCCTGCTTGAGAATATTACTGCTCAAACCCAGTGATCCGCCGATTACCATGGTAATATCACTTTTGCCCGCAAGGGACAGGGCGGCCAGCTTTCCTGCGAGCTCCTCGGAGGAAAGCCGGCTGCCGTCAATGGCCAGTGCAATCAGATATGTATTGTTCCTCAGATGTTTTACAATTCTCTCCCCTTCCCGCTCCCTGATCATATCTTCATCAGCGGGGGAAGCATGGACAGGCTCCTTTTCATCGGCGATTTCGATTATCTCCACTTTGGCATAGGATTGCAGTCTTTTCAGGTATTCAGCTATACCGTCTTTGAGATATTTTTCTTTCAGTTTGCCTACTGCAATTATTTTTATATTCATATCTTACCTCCGTTTTTTTCTTGCCCCGAGCCGGGTATTTACGCCGGAATATCAGGTTCCGCTTTCTTTTTCTAATGTTTCGCTCATGAAAAAGTTTGCGTTTACTCCGGCGAAAAAGGGCAGTAAAGCGACCAGCCCCATTGCCCAGGCTACACCTAGGGAATCGGCCAGTATTCCCGAAAGCAAAGCGCCCAGGGCGTAGCCATTATCCCTCCAGAAACGGTATACCCCCATACAGGATGCCCGCCGGTGAGGTGCCACAAGATCACCGACAGCTGCCTGTAATGTCGGATAAACCATGGCCGTACCTAACCCTAAGAGGGCAGACCCTATAATCCAGAGATGATAACGGTCGGCTATGAGGATGAACCACAGTGCCGCAGCCTGCAGCCACATCCCGGAGGTTATTAATTTTTTCCGGCCCCATTTATCACTTATCACACCTGTAAATAATTGAAACACCCCCCAGGCCGCCGGATAGACTGCTGCTAATGTACCGATCTCTTTCACATTTAAGCCGACAGTTGCAAAGTAGATGGGAAAAAGCCCCCAGGCCATCCCGTCTTTTAAATTTGTGGCCAACCCGGAAAAGCAGATTCCGGCAAGATTCTTATCCTGCCAGCTTGTTAAGCAAAAAATTTCTCGAGCCGATAAAGATCCGGCCTTATTATTAAAAGTATTTTCCAGCCTTTGCCTGTTTAATTTTTCTCCGGTATCTTCAACAATTAAAGATATTAGTATTCCCGTAATTGCAATCCCTATTCCCAGATAAAACGGTTCCGGTCTTAATGAATACCGGGAAGCCATAAAACCGGAAAGAGCTGCCGCTATTGCCACTCCCGAATATCCGGCAAATTCATTAACCCCTACTGCCGTCCCTCTTTGATTTGTACGGGATAGATCTATTTTCATGTTTACCGTCATAGACCATGCCAGTCCCTGATTAATCCCTAATAACACATTAGCCAGGATAATAACCCACCAGGCGCGGGCCAGGATAATCAGCACAGGTACAAATAAGCCGGCAAGCCAGCCAATCAGTAATACTTTTTTCCGGCCGTTCAGCTGATCGGTAACCTGTCCGGCCAGGTAATTCACGATTGCCTTGGAAAAACCAAAACTAATAATAAAGGAAAGTGCTGCACTGGCAGAAACCAAGCCAAATTGCCGCTCCCCTAATAAAGGCAGAATAGTCCTTTCAATCCCGACCATTGCGCCCACAAAAAAATTTATTAGGGTTAAAAGCAAAAATTGCGCCAAATTCTCCTTTATGCCGATTACTGCTTGCTCCATCCCCCTGCCTCCCCGTAATTTCCGGTCAAGCTCTAACTCTGATCATACGCTTATTCCATTTTTCACATGAATTTTTACCATTTTAATTCTCGAAAATTTAAGAAAAACCTTTATTATTAACCGTTCTAAAATTCTTATGTCCTCTAAAAATAACTGTAAGAAAACAAAGCGTCTGGTACAATTTGCACCAGACGCCATTTCGCAATGATTTAGATCCCCTTTTTCTCAGAAAAAACTACTCTATTCCAGCCATTCGTTCACTTTATCTTCATTCTCATCCACCCAGCGTTTAGCTGTTTCATATGGGTCGGCCCCGTCTTCCTGATTCCAGACCATTACCTGGGCCATATCATCAGGGGTCCAATGGAATTTATCCAGGAAATTATATACTTCGGGCATATCCTCTTTAAGACCTTTTCTGACGATCGTGTTAATAAATTCTTCTTCACCATATATCTTCTTCGGATCTTCCAGATATTTTAAATCCCATCTGCCAAATTTCCAGTGAGGTGTCCAGCCGGTAACAACGACCCATTCTTCATTCTTGACGGCATCTGCTAAGGCAGCAGTCATTGTCGCACCGGTACCTTCCACTAACTCAAAATTTGTTAAACCATACTCTTCCATCACTTTCTCCGTAGAGGACATTAAGCCGGCCCCGGGGTCAATCCCGATAATTTTACCGTCAAACTTTTCCGCATTAGCGTTTAATTCTTCTATGGAATTAATCGTTACATATTCCGGAACGACCAGTCCGATTAATGTTCCTTCTAAGTTAGGTCCCAAATCCTCAACGTTATCCTTAACTTCTTCTAAATACTGACCGTGAGTTGTCGGCAGCCAGGCCGCAACCATCCCGTCTACATCATCTGTAGATACTGCCTGCCACATCGCTGCGGCGCCTACAGGGGTTATTTCCACATCATAACCCATTTTTTCCTGCAGCACAGCTCTTACGACATTAGTACTGGCAACCTCGGAATCCCACTCCACATAAGTCAGTTCTACCTCCTGCTTCTCCTGCGGCGGAGCTTCTTCCTGGGTTCCTTCCCCTTCCTGATTCGGTTCCTCTTGTTTCGAACAACCTACTGCAATTAAAGATAAAGACAGCAGCACGATTAAAGCAAAAATCCATAGTGATTTTTTCATAGTAAATCCTCCTTCATAAATTTATTACTTATTTTTTCCTGGTCATTGTTTGAGTGATTCTATCCAGAATAATCGCCACAATAACCACACCTAAACCTGCTTCGAAACCCATCCCCGGCTTAAATCTCTGGATAGCTTTCCATACTTCACCGCCCAGGCCTTTGGCTCCGATCATAGCGGCTATTACCACCATAGAGAGGGAAAGCATGATTGTCTGGTTAACCCCGGCCATAATTGTCGGAGTAGCCAGGGGCAGCTGCAATTTGAAGAGCTTCTGCATCCTGGTGGAACCAAATGCATCTGCTGCCTCGATGAGTTCCTTGGGAACCTGTCTTATTCCTAAAGTAGTTAAACGAATGGCAGGTGGCATCGCAAATATTACGGTAGCAAAAGCCGCCGAAACAGGTCCTAAGCCAAAGAAAGGTATGGCAGGAATCAGGTACACAAAAGCGGGCATAGTCTGCATAAAATCTAAAAAAGGCATGATTACTTTGTAAAAGCCTTCATACAGCGCAGCCACAATACCGAGAGGAATCCCCATTGATATAGCAATTACTGTGGACAGCAATACTAAGGAAATCGTTGTCATCGTAGCCTGCCATAACCCTAGATTCCAGATCAATAAGAGTCCCAGTAAAGTAAACAAACCGATTCCCCTTTTTTTAGTTAAATACCAGGCCAGCAGGGAAAAAATGATGATCAGGACCCAGGGAGGGAAGAAGAGAAGACCGTCAATAAAAGCATCTATGCCTGTCTCGGTAATATTAGAAATTGCTTTGGTGAGAAAAGAAAAATTTGTGGTCAGCCAGTCAATGCTATTTTCAATCCCGTTTCCGATAGGTATTTTAGGAAGTGGCATATCCATTAATTATTCCCCCTTCCTGCCAGGCCGCTCAGAATTGCTCCCCGGACAATAACGCCCAGCAATTTGTTACTGTCATCGATCACAGCTAAGGGATACCTGATATCGGTCATTAAGCCGAACAGGTCATTGACCGGAGTATCCGGATTTACCGTCTTAATATCTTGTTCCAAGATATTGGATAAATCCTTCTCACCTTGTTTTACAGCCTCTGCACAAGCCTCCGCCAGTACAACACCCTGCACAACAAAATCTTTATTCACAACGAAAATGCTGGAGATGCCTTCCTCCTGCATTTTCCTTAAAGCTGTACGGGGCCCGTCTTTCGGGAAAGCAACGGCACCCGGCTTTTTCATGACGCTCTGGGCAGTTAAAACCTTGGACATATCCACATTTTCTACAAACTTCTCCACATATTCCGTGGACGGATTGGTCAATATTTGTTCAGGCGTACCTTCCTGGACAACTTTACCGTCCTTCATCAGGATAATCCGGTCACCCAGCTTAATCGCTTCATCCAAATCATGGGTAATAAAAACGATCGTCTTTTGCACCCTGTTTTGCAAGGCCAGCAATTCATCCTGCATTTCCCTTTTGATTAAAGGGTCCAGGGCACTAAAGGCTTCGTCCATTAGTAAAATATCGGGATCTACCGCTAAGGCCCGGGCTAATCCGACCCTCTGCTGCATCCCTCCGCTAAGCTGGTCGGGATAATTTTCTTCCCAGCCCTTCAATCCTACCAGCTCTAACGCATGCTGAGCCTTTTGCCTGCGGATATCCTGCTCAACACCCTGCACTTCAAGGCCGTATTCCGTATTATGGAGAACGGTCCGGTGGGGAAATAAGGCGAAACGCTGAAATACCATGCCAAATTTCCTCCTCCGCAGTTCCCTTAGCTCGTCCGCCGTCATTTCGGTAATGTCCTCATTATCCACATAAATTTTTCCTGCCGTGGGTTCGATGAGCCTGTTTAAACAGCGGATTAAAGTGGATTTTCCGCTGCCGGACAAACCCATTATGACCAGGATCTCTCCTTTATATACCTGAAAGGATACTCCCCCTACACCAACGGCTAATTTTGTTTTTTCCAAAATCTCATCTTTGGACATACCTTTTTTTAATAGTTCAATTGCTCTTTTGGAATTGTTTCCAAAAACCTTTATTAAGTTTTCCACCTTTATTTTCGCCATGCACATTCCTCGTTTCATTTTTACATATACTTCCATAATAAAAACAACTTTTATTCTATTACATGAGTTGCTTGATGTCAAAGCTATTCTAACGGTTTGTCCCCGCAAGAGGTCTGTTTTTCTTGAAAAATTTGTGCTATGTTTCAAAATAGTGAAAATTCCTAACCAATCAGAAAGGTAAGTTTTGGTTTGTTTATAAATAGTATAAAAAATTGCTTCGACATTTATTCTTTCCCAGCGATAGCCGAATTCATTCATAAAAAGAACCGGCCCTGTTAAAGGCCGGCCTTTGCAAATGTTACTGAAAACCCCTTTTTTTAGATTTATCCCAGTGGGGAATAAATCCGTTCTGTTCAAGTTTTTCGTAACGTTTTTCCAACCGAGAGATGATTTTTTTACCTTTTTCTTCACTCATGACTCCATACTTAACATACTTGGTTATCAACTCTTTTTTCTTGGCAAGAATTTCTTGGTGCAGACCGGCCAGCTCTTTCTTCTGCGTTTCGGTTAATTGGACGTTTTTTACCTTCTCTGTTGTGTCGGACGGTACGTCCTGAGCAAAAACCTGCGGTATTCCCGCCATTAGTAATACAAAGAAAAATAAAGAAATTGCCAATGCTTTTTTATAGTTATGCATAGGAAGTCACTCCTTTCTCAGTTGATAATCATATTGTGTGCAAATCATTGCAATTTAATACAAAAGTTAAATATTACAAATTTTTAAATCAAATTATAAAAATTTTCTACTGCCCACCTACAAAAGAATGCCCCGGCACATTTTGTACCGGAGCAATCTCATCTACGAACAGTGGTTACCCATATGTTACCGGCTAACCAATAATCTCAACCCATAAGCAAACCTACCGGTAAGCTCCGCTAAGATCGCTGTAAGTTAATCCCGGGGAAGTTCCCCTAAGGCCAGAGGTAATTCCAGTTTTTCACCGTCTCTGTCCACGGTAACCGTCACTTGATCTCCCGGCTTATGCTTTTCTAGAATTGTATTAAGATCGTCAAAGTCTTTTACCTCCGTGCCGTCTACGGCGGTAATGATATCCATTTCCTGTATCCCGGCCTTATGGGCAGGGCCCCCTGCCACCAGTTGTCTTACCAAAATACCCTGAGGCACATTTACCCGCCGGGCAGTGATTTCATCAATTACCGAACCGCCTATCCCTAAATAAGGCCTGCTCACATAGCCTTTGTCGATTAGCTCATCAATGATCGGCTTGGCATCACTAATGGGAATAGCAAAACCCATTCCTTCGACTCCTTCAATAACCAGCTTGGCACTATTAATTCCGATAATCCGGCCCTCGCCATTGACCAGTGCCCCCCCGCTGTTACCCGGGTTGATTGCGGCATCGGTCTGGATCAGGCTGAACTGCCTGTCCCCGATGGTCAGGGTCCTCTCCGTTGCACTGACGACACCAACTGTAACGGAACGGGCAAACTCAATACCCAGGGGATTACCGATAGCAACAACGAGTTCACCGGTTTTTATCTTGTTAGAATCACCTAAAACAGCCACAGGAAGATCATTAGCGGTAATTTTTAAAACAGCCAGGTCTGTCCGGGAATCAGAACCGATTATTTCCGCCTCAACCTTGCGCCCGTCGGCTAAACTGACAATCACCTCACTGGCTCCTTCAATAACATGATAATTGGTCACTATGTATCCCCGGGAGTCAATGATCACCCCCGAACCGCTGCCCCGTTCCTCAATGCTTGTCCTGCCGAAAAAATCCTGTACCCGGCCCCGATTACTAACCCCCACCACTGTTGGGCCTACCTGCTCCGAAATTGCTACTACAGGTGAATCGTCAAAAGTATTGCCCTGGGGTATGTTAGGCTGCTGGGGTTGATTCAATCCCTGGGGATTATAATTAAAATAATCTGGGCCCAGGATAGCCGGTGCCAGGTATAAAGAAAGAACCCCCCCGATTACGGCTGCAATCAAAGCAACCAGAAAATAACTGAGTTTACCGGGCCTTTTGCCATACTCTTCATAATCAAAATAACTCACTATTTTCACCTCCTGACCTTAATTCGCCAATATTCAAAGGCCGCAGCATTAATAAGTTTACAGCCTTATACAGCTGCTGGCTTGAGAACGGGGCGCTACCTGCAGTTCAAATCCCCCGGCAATTTTATGCTCTGTTATGATATCCCCAATTGTCTTTAAGGCTAAACCGGGCCGGTTATTCTCCTGACTCAAGTGAGCTAAAAATACTGCTTTTGTCCTCTCCCCGGCCAGTTCCACTAAAGCCTGTCCGGCACTGACATTAGATAAATGACCTAAGGAGCTGCCGATCCTTTTTTTTAGATATTGCGGATATCTCCCGTTAAAAAGCATCTCTTCGTCATGATTGGCTTCTAAAATAAGCATATCAATATTTACCAGAGCATTTATCATTTCTTTATTTAATATACCCGTATCGGTAGCTAAACCAACAAATTTATTTTCATTTTCTACTAAATATCCGACGGGCTCATTAGCATCGTGGGAAGTGGCAAACCATTCTAGATTAATATCCCCAATTTCTAATGATCCTTTGCTATGTAAAGTTTGACATAAATCAGCTTCCACCTTCCCCAGCTTGCCGGTCATGCCCTTCCAGGTGCCTCCGGTAGCATAAAGAGGAGTGTTAAACTTCCTGGCCAGTACACCCAGACTCTGGATATGATCACTATGTTCATGGGTTACAAAAATTCCGTCCAGTTCCGTTCCCCGCACACCTAAATTTTCCAGCCCGGCCACAATTCGTTTCCCGCTGATCCCGGCATCTATTAAAATATTGGTCTCCCCGGTACCTATGTAATAACAGTTTCCGCTGCTGCCACTGGCCAACGAACAAATTTTCATACTTTCCCACCCATCATAATATTAAAAAGAAACCGACTCTTCTTTCAATTCATTATTATATAATTTTGCCTGAAAAAAGTCATGCCAGTTTTGCCCGGAAATCTCTTCAATTATTTCCCGGAAATCATCAATTGTAGCTTCCCGGTAGCTAAATCTTTGATAATACCGCCTCATTACTTTTAAGAATTTCTCCCGTCCCAAAACGGAATAAATATCATGCACGACCCAGGTCCCCTGATCATAAACAAACCGGCTGTATTCATTCATACTATGGTAGCCGGATAAGGGCCTGGCTACGGGTTTTTGCACCTGCAACGGTTCACCAAGATATTTCTGCATGACTTGCTGCATTTCTTCTTGCCCATAGATCTCCTGATAATATAAAAAAACGGAGTAATTTGTCAATGCTTCGTCCAGCCAAGGTTCCCGGACCTGATTATTCCCGACAACCCCGTACCACCACTGGTGGGCTAATTCATGGACCAGGGTGAATTCTAAAAAATCCCGGTTGGCCGGCTGATAAAAAAGACTGCTGATATAGACGATCTGGGGGTATTCCATACCTCCCTGATAAAAGTCAACCTCCGCGATTTTCATCTCTTTATAAGGATAGATCCCATAAATGCGGTTAAAAACACTCATGGCCTGCCGGGCTATTTTAACAGTTTCCCGTCCTAGATCCATATCACCTTTCCAGACATAACTGCGGATTAGGGGTTCTGCTGATTTTTCTACATATTCCTGATATTTCTTGCTGGCTACCCAGGCGAAATCACGAATATTTTCGGCCGAGTAGAGGAGTAAGCTTTGCCCGTCCGCAAAAGAATACTCCTCTAATGTTCCTGTTGCAGCGCCCTTCCAGCCCGGAGGCAAAATGATTTTAACCGTATAATCGGCAATCTTACTATAAAAAGGGTCACCTAACGGGTAATAAGGAGCCGTCTGCCATTGATTATCTTCATAAACTGCGGCAACAGGATACCAATTACCACATTGAATCGTTTGATTGGCATAGCCGTATCTCCCCTGACATTGGGGAAGAAAAAGACGGTAATTAATGTTGATACCGGCCCGGTCCCCAGGTTTGAGAGGCCGGGGGAGTTCCACCTTTAGAGAGGTATTGTCCACTAAATAATCGCCGGTCTGACCGGCTGCCGTAATTTTTTCCAGCACTACTTTACCCGGTTTATAGCTGGCGGCAGGTCTAAGCCAGTAAGATTTATCAAAGGGAGGTTTGGTATTTTCAAATGCTTTAGGATAGAGATAAAAATAAATCTCCTCCAGTTCTTGCGCGGTATAGTTGTAATAATTTATCCGGGCGGTACATTCCAGGGAATAATTTTCTTCGCAGAACTTTACCGTAAGGTTATAAAATGTTTTGCTGTTTTCCTGACACACCGCAGGCTCCGGAGAAAGACTTTTTATCAGCTCCCGCTTTAAAGGGGTGAGTCCTTCCAGTATTAAATATAATATCAAGACCGATATTCCCAGCCAAAAGACCGGGGGAATGACTTTAATCCTCACTTTATTATCCATTACCCTGCTCCTTAAAGGTTTTTCTGGTAATGGATTTTATGCGGATCTTCTCAGTAAAAGAACTTAATCAAGACCTAAAGGGTTTACAAAATTCTTTTCTGGAATCTTTGCAAAAATAAAATGAAATAGCAAAAATGCAGGAATAAGCCTGCCAGGATATATAAACCAAAACTTCTTTCAGCAACATGGCTGACTGCTTCTACCGGCCAAAAAAAAGGAACTAAACCGGCTAAATAGCGTAAATTACTTTTCATAAAATAGGCCAGGACCGGGGCCAGTAAAAAGATTCCCAATCCTTTAGAGAGGGCTAATCCCTCCACTTTATTGCCGGCCCAGTTTACTAAGAACAAGGCAATCAGGGGACTTTCCCCGGCGGTCAAAGCCGCCAGAACAACCAGCTGCAAAAAGGGTATGGGAGACAAGTTGAGCAAAGGTACAAGGATCAGGGTATAAATAAAACTAATCATCACCGGTCCGGCCATCCGGTAAGCCAGGTAGCCCCTTTTTCCCAACGGTGTGACAATAAGAGCCGTCAGGACCTGTTCATCCCTTTCATCCAAAAGCATGAAACCTGTCACCATCCCTAAAAGAAGAGGCGTCAAAAGGATGAAAAAGCCGGTAATCAAAGGATAGTAATCTGTAAGGTCAAACATTCCGGCCAGCTTCTCCGCTACCAAAGGCGCGGAGAAGCGGATTACCAGGGTATAAAGTAACGGACCGGCCATAATGAAGACCATCAGCGGCTCCCTGACGATATTTTTAAGATCACTGCTTATTAAAGCCATAAATTTCTTCATCTCAGGCTGCTCCTTCCTTCAGGATGATAAAGCGGTAAAAAGCACGGCCGGCCCATTTAAACAGCAATACGATCCAGAGGCTGAGGTATATGATCCCATATGCTAACTGCCAGGGCTCGGCTCCCTGAAAAGCCCCCCGGATTAAAATTAAAGAAGCCTGGGTGGGAAAAAGATAGAAAAACCAGCTTTGATACAAACGGAAAAAATCTAACAACGGCAGACTTAAAACAGTCATATAAACCAAAGAGGACATCAGATATTCATTTACGGTTCGGAAACGTGCTACAGCTATAAATCCTATGGCAGTATAAAAAACGGAACTGAGCAAGACACCTGCTACTAAAAGCCAGACCTTAAAATGTCCGGCTGCCGTGAAAAATGCCACAGCTAAGCTGGCCAGCAGCGCCAAAATAGTTAAAGACACGATCTTGGCGAAAATATATTCCCTTTCCCGTAAAGGTGTTGAAACCAGATATTCCAGAACATTCTCCCCTTTTTCCAAAAGGACCAGTCCGCCGATAAAGTAAAAACCTAAAAAAGCAGGATCGGAGAAAATAATAAAAGGCAGCGCCAGACTCAGAAAATAATCAGGAATATTTTTTAAAAGTAAGATATACACCACAGTAACGATGAGATATACACCGTAAAAACCGTATCTGATCTGAAGATAAATATCGTTTCTGATCGCAGCGGCCAGCCTTCTCATGTCAGACTCCTCCCCGTCGCTTTAATAAAGATGTCTTCTAAAGTAGCTTCCTGGGTATGGATGGTCTTTACCCTTTTTTCCTTGAGGATTTGCAGAAATTCTTCATTATGACCGATATGATCCAGGGAAAATTCTTGCTCCTGCGGCTCCTGACCCTGAAAATACACGACTTTAAGATTTCTTTGCCCATAGCGGATTTTTAATTCTTGGGGAGAATCTACCAACTCCAGACGTCCGTCAATAATAAAGGCTACCCGGTCACATAATTCATCGGCTACCGTCATGTTATGGGTCGTCAAGAAAATCGTCATCCCTTCCTGCTTTTTAGCCAGAATAATATCCTTGATATTCTTGGCATTGACCGGGTCCATACCTGAGGTAGGCTCATCCAGGAAAACCAGCTCAGGTTTATTTAAAAAGGCCCGGACAAAGTTTAACCGCATTTTCATCCCCTTGGAGTAACGGGCTACCTTTAAATTGGCCTGGCCTGCCAAACCCACCGTCTTTAAAAGTCCGAGGGGGTCTTCAGTAGGTCCGGAATAAAAAGCAGCGACCAGCTGTAGATTTTCCAGAGCAGTCAATTTCTGATACAGATTAGGGAGTTCAAACCCCACACCGACTTTCTCATAAAAGTCCCTGTTCCAGTCTTTGATGTCTTTGCCCATAACCGACGCATGACCTTGATACCTCTTTAAAAGACCGGTGAGAATTTTTTGGGTTGTGCTTTTCCCGGCTCCGCTGGGACCCAGAAATCCGAATATTTCCCCTTTACTGATGCTGAAATCAATTCCTTTGATGGTCTTTTCCCCGGTTCCCGGATAAGTAAACTGCAGATTCTTTACTTCAATCATCTTTTTTATCCTCCCTGCCCGGAACTACTCCCCGCAAAAACTGCTCCAGCAAAAAACCCGGCGCCGGAGGATACAGCCCCATTTGTTCTTTAAAAAGCTCCGCAAAAATCAAAGACCTTAAAGCACCTACCAAAAGTTGAGGGTCAATAAGCTTTATTAAACCTTTTTCTGTCCATTTTTTAACGATGGGCTCCAGCGCAATGATTGAGGCTTCATTATGGGCTTTTTTCTGCCGGGGGGTAAAACGCCTGTAAATATCATCCATTTCACCTTTCATGATTAAACTCTTAAGTAAAACACTATGATTAAGTTCTGCAAAAAACTGATAAAATAAACCTTGGATTGCCTGATATGGATCATCCTCATGTAGTCCCACCACTGCCAGCAGCTTCCGGCGCATTTGGTTTCCCTCAGCTTCCATAATTTCGAAGAATAAATCTTCTTTGGCGGGAAAAAACTGATAAAAAGTACCGGGAGCAATTCCGGCGGCTTCCGCCAATTCCCGGACTCCGGTATTTTTAAAACCGCGGGCGGCAAATAACTCCCGGCCTTTATTTAAAAGCCGTATTCTGATTTCCCGTCTTTTGCCGTCGGTAAATCCCCTGACCATCAAAGAACACCCCTTCGGAAATTTATGAACATTTATTTATATCGTTCATGAACAATATAAGCTTTTTGTTCATAAGAGTCAATAAAAAAACTGAACTGTGTTCAGTTCAGAATTATTAGCAGTCTTCAATAATAAGGCAGGGAGACACACCACTTGCGGGTCTGTCCCCCCTTAATTAACTTCAGTCCTCCTAGATCTCCATTCTCAATTTTTCACCGGTAAAAGAACCTTTACCTCACCCCTAATGTTACCCGGAAGCTTACCTTTACCCGGTCAGTAAATTTACCCAAGAGCTTGCCTGCATCTTCCTTGCAAAATCACCCCAAGCTCAACGGAAAGCTTGATACCGGCTGACCGGAAGGATTCTTAAAATAAGCAGGGAATCCTTAATGACATGGCTGTCTTTACCTGCATGCCCTCCGCTGAAATACTCTTCTTTGTAATTAATTCCATTTGTAGATTCCTGACTCGACCAATATTTTAACCCTACAATATTATCTCCTTCTTTAAGCCAGTTGAGAAAGACTACCGTATGACCGGTATTATTATCACGGGAAAAATCAATAAAATCACCGGGCCGGACGTCTGCTAAATGATCGATTTTTCGGCCGATACCGTATTTTTCTCCGGCAATCACAAGGTTGTTGCTCTTTTTGACGCCGGAAGCAGCATACCAGTTCATGGCAAAGTCATAAAGTTCATCCCAGGTCATCCCGTTAAAGTCATCGGCAGCTATCCCTAATTCCCGGTTTCTCGCCTGCATGGCTTTGAAGAATACTTCAAAGGTTATCCCTACGCAGTGACTGGCCCTGTTTCCGCTGGGATGAGCTTTCAGCAGCACCTGATCCTGATAGGTTAAAGTTGCGGTAACACCGTTATAATTCGTATAATCATTATTCAGTAAATAGGGATATCTTCCCGCACCGATCTCATAAGTCTTAATCATATCTAAAACATATGCATTTAATTCCTTATTGTTACTTGCGTCTTGAGAAGCAGTTACTTCCGTATTATGTACTTCCTGTTTACTTTCAGGTTCCTGTGCTTCTTCCTGCTTTAGGTCATCTTCCTCCCGGGCCGCCATTATGGCTGCCGACCCGGCCGGCGGGTCTGTGTCCGGCTTTTCCCGGGGAGTTTCCTCCGGATCTGCCGGATTTTCCTTATTGACTTTATTTTCTTCCTTACGCTCAACTGCTCCGTCAGCAGCTCCTGTCTGAGGTTCCATCTGTTTTACAAAACCTCCTGCACCAACAGTATCCTGGAGAGGCTCGTCTATTTCTTCGGCTAAATAATTTTTTGTCTTTTTTTCGGCAATACCGCTGCCGGCAGTATTAATAAAAAAACTGATTAAAAAAACACTTATTACAATTATGCAAAGTAAGACTATTTTAAATATATTGGATTTTTCCCCTTGTCCCATACCCCTTCCTTTCTGCCAGATATTTATGTACTGAGGAATCTCCAGATCACTATGGATTAATTATACGAAAAACCGGGACAAGTATATAGCTGTAATATCTGTAAATAGTTTACAAAATCACCCATCCTCCGGCACCAAAAAACACACCTCTCGAAAAGCTCTGAGGTATGTCCCTGTAATCGCTGCCGGCTCTTCACCAAAGCAGCTATATGAAATTACACTAGGAAATAATTAGCTCCCCGTCAGAAGAGGTAATTATTTTATAAAGGTCCGGCCGGCGGTCGCGGAAAATTCCCCATTCAATGCGCCGGACCTCCAGCTGATCCAGATCAAATTCAGCAACCAGCACGGTTTCTTCCGTGCGCCCCCCCTCGACGAGCTTGTTCCCCTGGGGGCCGGCGATGAAAGACGATCCATAAAAAGTTATCCGGGAATCCTCATCTTCTTCGCTCCCGATGCGGTTGGAAGCTATAACCGGGATCAGGTTGGCCGCAGCATGTCCCAGCATGCAAGCCTGCCAGTGCTCCTTAGAATCCAGTGCCGCATCCTGAGGTTCCGACCCGATAGCCGTCGGATAAAAGAGTAATTCTGCCCCCATTAAAGTCATGCACCTGGCGGCTTCCGGATACCATTGATCCCAGCAGATTCCTACCCCGATCTTTCCATAACGGGTCTGCCACACCTTAAACCCCGTATCCCCCGGATTAAAATAGAATTTTTCTTCATAGCCCGGACCGTCGGGAATATGGCTTTTCCTGTATATACCCAGTACCTCCCCGTCGGCATCGACAACTGCTACAGAATTATACCTGGCATAGTTTTTTTTCTCATAAAAGCTGATGGGCAGGACGACCTCCAGCTCCCGGGCAATTTTTTTAAAATGCCGTACGGCTTCGTTATCAGCTAATTCCCGGGCATACCCATAATAATCCGCTTTTTCTTTTTGGCAAAAATAGCAGGTTTCGAAAAGTTCCTGGAGGAGGATGATCCGGGCACCCTTTTGGGCCGCTTTTCTTACCAATGCTTCCGCCTTACTTATATTTTCAGCGCTGTTTGCACTACAGCTCATCTGGGTTGCCGCCACTTTAACTTTCCGCATTAACGTCACCTCTTTTTACCGGCCGCCATCTGCTGGGTAGTGCAATGCACATTGCCCCCTTCTTTGATAACAGCCATACCGTTTATTTTACAAATCCTTCTTTCCGGGAAAGTTTTCTGTAGTACCTGCTCCGCTATTCTGTCTGTTTCAGCGGCCGCACCGCCAAAGACAGGTAAAATAAGACCCTTATTGACGAAATAAAAATTCAAGTAGCTTAAGGTCAATCTCTGCTCCTCATGTTTAACCAGGGGGGGCTGACAGATGGGAATAACCTCCAGCACCCTGCCCCGGGCATCCGTTGCTCCTTTTAAAACCGCCAGATTTTCCCGGGTTATCTCATAATTTTCGTCTCCGGGATCCGTGCAAACCTGCATTAATATTTTGCCCGGCCCGGCAAAACAGGCAATATTATCTACATGGCCGTCAGTTTCATCCCCGCTTAAGCCTCTCTTTAACCAGATAATTTTAGCGATATTGAGATATTTTTTTAAATAGTCTTCAATCTGCTCCCGGTTTAAGCCAGGATTACGATTGGGGTTTAAGAGACATTCTTCCGTAGTAATAAGGGTACCTTCACCGTCCACATGAATTGAACCGCCTTCCATGATCAAAGGTGCATCAAAACGTCTAATTCCAAGATGGTCCAGGATTTGCGGAGCTACCCGGTTATCCAGGTCCCAGGAGGCATATTTCTCTCCCCAGGCATTAAATCTCCAATTTACTCCGGCCAGCCGGCCTTCTTCATCTCTAATGAAAGTCGGTCCGTTATCTCTAAGCCAGGCATCATTATGCTTAACGGATAAAAACTCTATATCAGGAACGGGGAGGATATTTTGTACCCTCTTCAGGTCCTCCGGATTAATGATGACTGTAACCGGCTCAAATCCGGCAATAGCCGTAACAAGTTCCCCATAACCCCGGCACACGCTCTCATAATCTTCAGGATAACACATCGACTCCTGAACCGGCCAGGAGATAAAAGTACGCTGATGAGTTGTCCATTCGGCAGGCATTTTATAGCCTAAATCTTGCGGATACATAAAAGACCTCTCTTTTATCATGATATTTTGTCATGTTTTTATTCTCTGCGCTCTCCGTAATAAGCACACTTTTTAATTTTCAATTTCAGCAATTCTCCCGACGAACAACTTTGTTAAGGTCGGATCAAACTGTTTCCCCGCCAAAAGCTCCAGCTCTTCTAAAGCTTCTTTCTTATTTTTCGCTTTCTTATAAACGGTATCATGGGTCATAATATCATAAGCATCGATTATAGCAAAAAGCCTGGCGTAGAAAGGAATATTTTCCCCGGCTATCCTATTAGGGTAACCGGAACCATCCCACCACTCGTGTAAACATAAAACAGCATCGGCAATAACCGGTTCTCCTATAGAGTGGGCCATTCTGTAACCTTCTTCACTGTGCATTTTAATGATTTCCCAGTCGTCCTTTGTCAGATTATCAATTTTAAAATGCACTTCCTCCGGAATAATTACTTTGCCGATATCATGTAAAGCAGCCAGCACTAAAAGATTTGTAAAATCTAACGACCCCTCGGCAATCCCTAAAACTCCGGCAAAATTTTTTACCAGCTTTTTTACTCTCTCACTATGCCCTAAAATCTCCAACTCCCTTTTTTCCAGGGCCATATCGATATTATCTATTATTTTTTGTTTTACATTTTTACTCTGCAGCAATTTTTCTTTATACATTTTTGCTTCTGCTTCCTTGAAAATCCCGGAAAACTGTTGATCAAACCTTTCCATAGTAGCGGCACCGATTGACAGACTGGCGGAAACCGGATCGCCAACCGCTTGCGAGCAGGCGAGATTAATCCGTTCACAAATATTTTGGCTGCCGGCCTGATCTGTCTTAGGAAGAATGATTAAAAACTCATCACCGCCCCACCGGCAAACCATATCGGCTTTACGGCAGCAGCGCTTTAGAATATCCGCCGCCTCAATTAATAACTGGTCCCCCTGCTCATGACCGAAAATATCATTGGTAACTTTAAGCCCGTTTAAATCACATAAAATAAGGCTCAGGGGCAGGTTAACCACAGTCAGCAGATTAGGTAAAAGCTGGTTGATAAAATTCCGATTATATAAAGAAGTGAGTGTATCATAATAACTTAAAAACTCGATCCGGGCTTGAGAAATAAGATGTTCTGTCACATCGGTAATGATCAGCATTAACGACTTTTCTGTCTCATTCTCTGCCGGCAGCAGATACTTATATTCGATATCCACCTGTTTATCGTTTATATTTATACGCCGGGGTAATTGTTGAATTATTTTCGGAATTAACTTCTTTTCACTGCATGTAAAAAGCCTGTCGAGAACCTTGGCCATGGCTGCTTTTTGTTCCGGTTCACCGGCAAATAACAAATCAATAATCGGGGTCTGCCCGATCTTATCACCAAAGAACTCCTCACATTTGGCACTGTATTCCGGATCAACACAGAGATGGTTATTGACGGTTAAAAAACCCTGGTTGGAATTATCCAGTAAATTTTTCAGGGCATACTCCCTTTTTTTAAGAACTATCCCTTGATAGTCACTAATTCTATAGATCTTTCTGGTCTGCCTGAGTATTTTTTCAAAGTATTTTAAAAAATCCCGGTAACTGTCCAAAATTTCCTGATCACTATTTTGGTGAACTTTTAGTAACTCATAACCTGCCCGGAGGATTTCCTCTTCTTTATGAAATATTTGTTCCTTATTACTATTTTTCATCTTCCGTCATCCTCCTCTCCTACAGCTTAACAATAAGCAAAGTTATGTCGTCTCTGGGGGATTCATCCCCCAGATAAGTAAGAAGTTCCCGGGTCAATAGCTCTCCCTGCCGGGCTAAAGGCTGCCGGTAATTTGTTTCGATAAAACTCCGCAAGCGTCTTTTACCGTAAGAAAGCCCTTTCTCCCCTCCGCTTTGGTCGGTTAAGCCATCAGTAGTAATATATATCATATCCCCCGCACTAATTTCCAGCTCGGTATTCAGGTATGGAAAATCAGCAGCCGTCCTCTTATATCCTAAGCCTTTGCGCTGCCCTTTGCAAATTTTTAATTCTTTCTCCGTTCTAAGGTATAAATCGATTTTGGCTCCGGCATAAACCAGTTTGTTTTTACCATCAAAATAACAAACGGCCATATCTAAACCGTCGTCGGTAGGAGCATCTTTTCTTTGCTGGTTTAAGGTATCTTTAATAAAGGAGCTAAGCTGGCTCAAAATATAAGCAGGATTGGTTTTATCTTCAATTTGGTTTAATAAGCCCACTGCCAGCATTGTCATCAGGGCACCGGGGACTCCGTGACCGGTACAATCTCCGACACATATTAGAACACCTTGTCCACATTTTTTAACCCAGTAAAAATCCCCGCCCACTAAATCCCTGGGCTTCCATAACAGAAAATATTCCTTAAATATCTTTTTCAATTCCTCTTCCCGGGGTAATATCGACTCCTGCAAACGCTGGGCATAGTCAATGCTGTCCAGTATTTTCATATTTTTTTCCTCTAATTCCCTGGTCCTTTCCCGGACCTTTCTTTCCAATTCACTGTTTATTAATAATGTCCTTTTATAAGGATTCGCAATGTAACGGGAAATAAAAAAGAAAAGTAACCCTACAGAGATGATAAAGATCGCGGCAACTATTATGGAGTATAATTTTATTTTTTGCAGAAGACCCACCGTATCCTGTCTGTTTATCTGCATGACTAAGTTCCAGTCCGTCCCCTTAATTGGATAAAGTATCACATCGTATATTCCGCCGTCGGTCTGTTCATAATCGAAAACCGTCGGCTCTTCCGCTCCGTTCAGCATCTTATCCGTCAGCTTGTTGACAAAAGAAACCGGCAGATATTCCTGTAATTTTCTCCCGTTATACTCCAGGCGGTCGGAAAGGTAGATCGCCCCGCTTTTATCCACAAGCCAGATGTTGCTGTCATGGCTAAAAGTATAATTTTTTAAATCATCAGACAAATCTTTCAGACTTAATCCTACTCCCATCACGGCCAGCGGCCGCCCTTCTTTTTTCATAAGTGCATTAATAAACACAAAGGTATCATTCCGCTGGTCATTATAGTCAATATTGACCTCAATAAGCTTTTGCCGGTCCAGAAAATCAAAAAACCACCTGTCAAAGGGGTCATCTCTGGAAACCACTTTAATAACTTCACCATCATCGGTCCAATAATTATTCGTAGTGACACTGACCATAAACCCATTATCATAAGCAAAGGTTTCAACTATATCATGTAATCTTTGCGTAGCATAAAGAGTAAGCCCGCTATCCTTTTCTTCTCCCTCGATCCAGGACGCAATATAAGCATCCTGGGTCAGTATTTGCGAAGTTTCCTTAGCCCTGCTGACCCGAGCATTTATTTTTGCCGTGACCGATTCGGCGATATACATGATATCCTGCTCTTTTAACTTTTTTACAATCTCCCTTTGGGTGATGGAATAAACGATAATCCCAATTAAAATAATGGATAAAAGCATCAGCGTTCCGGCTAAAACAATAATCTTCATACTGTTGTCTTTATACAATTCGCTTTTGTCCTGTAACTTTACACCTGACCGGTCTTTAGGGCGTTTTTTAATAAAATCCATTGCTTTGTCTATCCTTCCCGGGGAATAAGATAAAAAGGAAAAGTAAAATCTTCTTTGAACTCCTCTGCACATTCCAGCTCATTTTCATTTTCGACATTATAATACCAGTTTAAGCTTATTTGCTTGCCCCCTTGATAAGCGTCTTCTAATTTTTCCAAGAGCATCATTAAACATTTTGAGCTGCTGGTGTTAATGTAGGGCAGATGAAAGTCGATAATGACTTGCACTTCCTGTTTTAAACCTTGTAAATATTCGTCAAGCCATCCCAAAATAGGCTCGTAAAATTTAAAAGCGTTTTCCGGATATGATTGGCCATGAAAACTTAAGGTTTGACTAGTTGGATCAAATTTAACTTCAGGGGTGCTTTTAGACCCCTCAATATATAACTTATTCACTCTGCATACCCTCCTTATACAATGGCCTTTAATGTAAAAAATGAAAACCCATCATCCAGTCTGGTTACCGAGTATTTTAAGGGGATACTGGCTTTCCTGGCCATATCTACTAACCCTAATCCTGCTCCCTGGCTCCAATTTGAGATCTCTTCTTTAAGCTTCGCTTTATATAATTTTTTTAATTCTGTTTTATCCAGAGGAATCAATTTTTCCAGTTTCCCGACTAGACCGGCAATATCGGAATTTTCCAGGAGATTGCCGGAACTTATATAAATGCCGTTATCAGTTTTACCTATAACAATAATACAGGAATCAGCTATTTTTTCATAATAGCCGCTTCCTTGTTTTTGCGTGCAGTATTTTTTGATATTTTGGGTCTGTTCTACAAAAATGGAAAAAGTATTATAGATATCTGTTGAAGGTTTCTCTTCTGTCTCCAAATATTTTCTCACAGCCTGACCAAGCTCTTCTATTATCTCCTGAGAAAATTTCCCTGAAAAGCTGATCAGAACACCTTGGCTTCTTAACATATCATGCAGCTTTAATAAACTATTATTCATTTTACGAAATCCTTCCTCTCTAAATACAAATTTCTCCAAAAAAGACTCAATAAAATGTTTTTAAGCTATTTAACGACAATATTTAAATATAATTCTTCCGGCAAATGGTAATTCCTGCTATGCAATGCAAAATTTTTTGTAAAGGTAATCCTTCGAAATAGCTGCCCGCTTTTCCGGCCTTGTTTTCAGAGCGGCAAAATAAAAAAGCGCCCCTTCATCACTTCACTCCCAGGGGTGCGCTTTCTTTAAATAAACAGGAAGCTTTTTTTGAAAAATAGCCGTCGCCTTTAATCCCTGCCACAGACTTTGATCGTCTTAAGCGCAATATGATAATACAGCTTTTCTTCCCCGTCACCAAAAGGGTCCTTATGCAATATTTCCTTGATACGGTGCAAACGGTATTTAACCGTATTAGGATGAATAAATAACCTCTGGGCAGCAAGAGAAATACTTTCATTACAGTCCAGGTATACTTCCATCGTTTTAACCAACTCCGCGTTATAGGTGCGGTCATACTCGAGAAGCTGAACCAGCTTGGTCCGGCAGGATTCTTTAAATTCCTTGCTGTCACAGGAATAAAGCAGGGAATAAACACCCAATCCGGCATAATCAAAAATTCCGTTTCCCCCGCTGATCTTACAGCCTATTTTCAGAGCCTGCTGAGCCTGTCTGTAACTAACGGCCAAACCGGTTAACAATTCGCTGTATCCGCCAATACCCACAGACACCGTGATCTCTTCAAACATGCGGCAGACTTCCCCCTGAATTTCCTGAGCCAGCTCAATATTGCGATTTTTGATTTCCTCTTCTTTTCGTTCTACGGAGAAATGAGGAAAAATAATATAACTATCACTTTTCGGCAGAATAATGCTTTTTTGACTGCGGGCCAAAACGGAAAATTCTATGATCCTGTATAAACGGTTTTTAAGATTTTGAAAATGGGCCTCACCTTTTTGAAAATACTTTAGATAATAATTTTCAAATCTATCGATATCAATAATCATCACATTATGTTTACCTTTTAATTCCAGGCCTAGATTCCTGGCCCGCCGGATAATGGCTTCTTCCGAATCATAATGTTCATTAAGCAGGTCCTCCAAGAAATCTTTATTCAATTTCTGCTCCGCCGCCATAATTTCTTTGCATTTCATTTTTTCCAAAGCAACTGCTGTTACGGCCTGAGTAAGAACAATATCCAGCATCTCACTCTGTTCCTGCCCATCTTCGGTAAAAGTCACCAGATTTCCATAATGCTCGCCGGCAATTTCGATATCTTTAATATAGATACTTATCCGCTGGTTCCCCAGCATTCCCGGCAGCTTGCGCATATTTGCGCCGGTCCTTCCTGCCTCACCTGCTCCTTGATATAAATCCCCGATAATTTTATCGGCTTCACCAATAATCGTTTCTAACGGATATTTAGCGGTACCTGCCGCCTCCAAAATTCCTTCATTTGAATCAGCAATTAAGACCGGCTGATTTAAAATCGCCTGCACAAACTGGACTATTTTTTTAAAGCTCCCCCCTGTTAAGAGGATATCCGTTAAATAGTTGTTAATTTTATGAGCTTCCTCCAGCAGTAATTTTTGCTTATCTAAAATTGCCCCCAGAATAACGGAAAAAACCGTACTATAAGGTATTCTGACCGGCAATAAAAAAATCGGAAAATTAATTTCCTCCGCCAGATTATAAATATCCTGATCCAGCTTAAGTTCGGATCTGCTGCCGGGATGAACTGCCAGGACCGCTGTTCCTGCCTTTTCTAATTCTTTGATTAGCTTACAGATCTCTGCATTTGTATTAAACTGACTTAACGTAGTTAAAAACAATTCTCCGCCATGGAGCCATTTTTGATACACATTAATCTCCAGTACACTTACCGTTTCAATCACTTTGAATAATCCCTTGCGGCCTGATTTTAAGATAACCCCTTGGGATTTGAGCAGCTCCAGGGCCTCATTAACGGTAATACCCTTCATATCCCCTCACCCTTTTTCTAAAATTGGCTGCATCCTGCATTTACTTTATCTTAATTTACCTTATTCACTTTCTTTTGTCCATCTGTAAAAAAACAGGCCGGACCGGCTTGTAAAAATCATTGACCCGTTGTCCAATGTAAAAAAATGGGTAAGAAATTTTTCTTACCCATTAATAAGGGGGTTATTTTAACATGTTAACCATGTTAAAACTGTTAAACCTCTACAATCCGTATTTGTTCTCTTAACTCTTTCGTTTTTTCTTCATTAATTATGAGGGTAGCCGGATCAATGATAACACCGTATTCTGCCGCAGCTTTTTCGATGGTGATATATTGATTCTTAACATCCTCCCTGACCTTTTGGACGGGACGTTCCACAGGATCGCCATATCCGCCTCCGCCCCCGCTTATAAATCTGACCATTTCACCTTTATGCATGATGTGATTGGAGAAAGTAGCGCCCCTGGTAGGCTTTGCCCTGTCGGGATAATGGATTTCCACCGCATTAGGAGAGCCGTCTTTGCCACCGGCAAAACCCCACGGCGGGAATTTATGCTTACTGACTATGGTTGTAAGTTCTGCCGTTGAATTAAGTAAACGGTAGTCCCGGATTAAACCGAATCCCCCCTGGTACCTTCCGGCACCTGAGGCCAGGTTTAAAGCATACTGCTCCACGATAATCGGGTATTTAAATTCAGCCACCTCGGTGGGGATCACAAAGGTTTCCCCGTCCAGGATAGCCACCAGGCCATTTTCCCCGTCCTTATTATATCCTGCTCCCCAGCCGCCTGCCTGGGGTTCGCACAAAACAAAAGGCTGCTTGGTTTCATCGTCAATACCGGCCACAATAGTACCGATAATACTCAGGAAATGTCCGGCGGTAATTCTCTCCGGCATAGCAGGTGCCAGGGCTTTCGCTACCAGATCGGTAATATGCTCCAGGGCTTCCCAGTTAGAAGATACCGGTGCGGGGCGGACAGCTGCGAAAACACTGCCTTCCGGGGCAATTACCTTTAATAGTGAATAAAATCCTTCATTGGGAATGGCATCAGAATTAAGCAAGGCATGATAAATGATCCTGCCGGCCGAATAAGCCCCGTATTTTGTACAATTGATGGGAGCCGGAACCTGATCTCCGGAACCCGTCAAATCTATGGTAAAGCTCTCATCCGTTATGGTTACTTTAGCCCGGACATAAATATCTTCTATCCCGTTGGCCTGGGCATCAATATATCCTTCCGCTTCAAAAGTTCCTTTGGGCATTTTTTCCAATTCTTTCAACGCCAGTTTTTTGCCGTTTTCCAGTAATATTTCAATGCTGTCCAGAACCGCTTCTTTCCCGTATTTATCCAGCATTTCCACAACTCTTTTTTCAGCGGTGCGTAAAGAAGCTGTCTGGGCGTACAAATCCCCCAGAGTCATCTCCGGGGTACGGCAATTGGCACCGATCATATCCCGGACCGCTTCATTTAATCTTCCCTGCTCATAGATTTTGATCACCGGAAACTGCAGCCCCTCCTGATAAATATCTGTCGCATTAGTTGACCAGCTGCCCAGATTCTTCCCGCCAATTTCATTCCAGTGCCCTTTGCTGGCGGCGAAAGCAATTACTTCTCCCTCGTAAAAAATAGGCAGGACTGCGGAAACATCACATAAATGGGTCCCGCTGCCGGTAAAAGGATCATTTGTTAAAATAATATCACCGGGCCGGAGATTCTCCAAGCCATATTTATCCAATACTGAGGTTACCGAATAAGTGATGGCTCCCAAAAAACCTGTCACCCCGTTGGCCTGCCCGATGAGATTCCCGCTGGCATCGGTCAGACCGGAAGCATAATCCAATACTTCATAGATTATCGTACTCTGACTGGTACGTCCCCAGGCCAGAAACATTTCTTCCGCTGCGGCAATCAGCCCCTGAGCGATATTTTCCCTGGTAAAAGGATCTATCTTTGTCATTTATCTCACCCCCGTATCAATGATTAAATTACCGTAATCATCTACTTCCAAGGTTTGACCGGGATAAAGCACGGTGACGGATTTTGTTTCTTCGATGATAGCCGGCCCCGAAATCTTATAACCGGGTCCTAATAATTCCCTATTGTACACTTTACTGTTTAAACGGCCCAAATCTTCAAATTCAACCAGCCTTTCACCTTTTAAAGCCTCGGCCGGAGAATCTTTTTTACCAATTTTCTTAATTTCCGGTTTGTTCACCGTCCCCAAAGCCGTCAAGCCGAAATTAACGAATTCCGCCGGTGAATCGGGCAGACTAAAGGCATACTGTTGATAATGATTCTGGTCAAAGGCTTTCCTGATACCGTCCAAATCGTTACTTTGTAAAACCTTGCTTCCTACCAGGGTTTTTACCGTATGCTCCTGTCCGATATATCTTAAATCCGCCGTTTTGACAAAAATTATTTGCTCAAGGTCAATCCCTTGTTTTTGATAAATAATCATCGCTTCTTTTTCCATTTCTTCATAAATGGAATTTATCTTCTCCAGGTCACAGCCGATAACAGGCATGATCCGGGTTTGCACAAAATCCTGCCGCAGGTCTGTCATCAACATGCCCCAGGCCGAAAAGGTCCCCGGCATATTAGGGACAATCAGTTTACCGACCTTCAATTCTGCAGCCAGATAAGGTCCGTGAACTGCTCCGTTTCCGCCCATAGCGACCATAGCGAAATCCCGGGGATCATACCCTCTCCTGACGGAAATAAGTTTGAGGGCATTAAGCATATTATTGTTGGCCGTTTTGATGATGCCCAGTGCCGCTTCTTCCAGACTGATCCCAAAATGCTTAGCTATCGGTTCGACAGCCTTTTTGGAAAGCTCCACATCTACCTTGAACTCTCCCCCTAAAAAAGTCCCGGGATCTATCCGGCCGGTAATTAAATTCGCATCGGTCAGGGTTGGCTCCGTACCGCCCAGTCCGTAACAAGCGGGACCCGGATCGGCCCCGGCACTTTCCGGGCCGACTTTCAGTACCCCGACCTCATCGACACGGGCAATACTCCCCCCGCCTGCTCCGATCTCAATAATATCGACTACGGGAACTTTAACGGGATACCCGGCAAATTTTGGCGTCCATTCCAGTTTATAGTCGGTGGTGATTTTTACTTCACCGTTGCTGATTAGAGAAGTTTTCGCAGTGGTTCCGCCAATGTCAAAAGTGATCAGGTTATTCTCCCCGATTATGTCACCTAAAGCTTTCGAACCGATTACCCCCCCTACCGGTCCGGATTCAATCAGGCTGATGGGCAGTTCTTTAGCCCTTTCAAAAGTAGCCGTCCCGCCGTTAGACTGCATAACATGAGGCGCAATTGTCAAATTCTTTCCGGTTAACCGCTGGCGCAGGGTATCCAAATATTTAATGGTCGAAGGTTTGACAAAGGCATTAAGAACAGTTGTGCTGGTTCGTTCATATTCCCGCCATTCCTTAATGATATCGGCGGAAACAGTGATTTCCACGCCCGGCAGTTCCCGTTTTAATATCTCACCTACCAACAATTCATGCCGGGGATTGGCATAGGAATGCAAAAAGCAGACAGCAACTGCCCTAACCCCTTCCTCCTTAATCTTAGCCGCAACTTCAACTACCTCTTCCTCCCGGACCTCTTTTAAAACTTCACCCTGATAATTAAGTCTTTCCTCTATTTCAAACCGCAGGTATCTGGGAACATAGGGAACAGGTTTACGGTAAAAATAATTATACAAATCGGGACGGTTGGTCCTGCCTATTTCCAAAGCATCCCGGTAACCTTTTGTTGTTACCAGCGCTGTTTTGGCCCCTTTGCGCTCCGTAACGGCATTAATTACAACCGTAGTGCCATGCACAAAATATGCTGTTTCACTTAAATCCAGCTCCGTTTTATTAATTGCATCAATTACTCCGTCGGCGAAATTTCCCGGTGTGGTATGGCTTTTTTCTTCAAGCAGCTCACCGGTGTCTTCTTTCAAGCAAACCAAATCAGTAAAGGTCCCGCCAATATCAACAGCCACTCGCAAACTCATAAACAACCCTCCTGCACTTTTTAATTTTCTTTAACGGTAATTGGTGTGACAAACCAGAGAATCTGGGCCTGGCTTTTGGCTATGTTTTCATTAAAATGAGGTTTATTCTCCGGCATAAAAACCAGATCACCTTCTTCCGCTATTTCCCAGCCGCTGTCGGTATGGACTTTGACTGTGCCGGAGACAATGTAGGAAATTTCCTCGGAAGGATGCCGGGAATAACCCGCTGCCGGCAGTCTTTGCCCGGGAGCAAGCACAGCCATCCCGGCCTGACAATTCCTGGCTCCGCTTTCTTTAGCCGAAACCAATAAATGAAGAGGACCGGCATTATTGAGAACTTCCTGCACATACCTGCCTTTTTTAATTACTTCCACCCTGAACACCTCCTTCACAAGGTATCACAGTAAAATTTAATATAAACAGTCCGGCATTTCACTATCTGTAGAAAACGAATCATCGGCAGATCTTTGTCTCCTAAAGACAAAACCCGGTAAAGAGAAAATTTAATGAATCTCCAAAAGTTCCCGGGGATAATGATTCAGACGTACAGCTCCGTCAGCGGTGAGTACAACAATATCTTCGATCCGTACCCCTAATTTACCGGGCAGGTAAATGCCCGGTTCAATGCTAAAGGCCATTCCCACGTCAAGGAGAGTCTTATTATCCCGGACAAGATAAGGCGCTTCATGATAGTCTAAACCTATGCCATGGCCGGTGCGGTGGATGAAATATCGACCATAACCGGCTTTCTCGATAACCCCCCGGGCAGCACTATCCACAGCTTCACAGCTGACACCCCCGGCCACTGCCGCAAAGCCCGCCTGGTTGGCCTCTTGTACGATTTGGTAAATTTCCCGCATTTCAGGTGTGGCCTTACCAAAACATACGGTGCGGGTTATATCCGAACAATAGCCATCCAGGATACAGCCGAAATCAGTTGTGACAAAATTTCCTTTTTCCAATCCGGCCCCACCTGTTGCATAATGAGGCGAGGAACCATTGGCTCCGAAAGCCACAATAGGCTTAAAAGAGATTCCCTCGGCCCCCAGATTTTTAAAAGAGCTCTCAATAAAAAGGGCCACTTCTCTTTCTGTAATGCCGGGTCTTAGCAGGTCATGGACCTGCCCCATTACACAATCCGCCAATTTTCCGGCCTTTTGGAGGACTTGAATCTCAGTTTCATCCTTACGAATCCGGACCTGCTCCAAAATATCCTGGGCAGGCAAAAACTCATATTCTCGCAAAACCCCCATAACATCTAGAAAATGTCCGGCCCACATCCTTTCGTCAACGGCAACCCGGCCGCTCTTTTTGTCAATTACATCCCGGACTGCTTCTAAAGGATGCTCTCCGTCGGACCAGGTAATTAACCGGTAACTTTTATCTAAAATTTCCCGGGCTTCTTCCCCGTACATCTGCGGTAAGATCACACTAACCTCACCGCCGGCGGAAATTAATACGGTCTGAAAGCGTTCATCGGCAACGGTTTTCAACCCGGTAACATAATACATATTCGTGGTAGGCCCCAGGACGAGAAAGTCAATATTTTTCTGCTGCAGCAGACTTTGAATGCCAGCCAGCCTTTTTTTAAAGATGCTCATATTTTCACTCCCCCCTTAGAAAATTTAAGATTGCAAATCTTATTTGCCTTTCCCCAGACCCGGCGGGATCTCATACTGCTCTGTCAGCTTCCATTCTGTAATCTCCCCGGCGGGGGGAGTTTCGTAACCGCCGATTTTACTGGTCTGCCAGCCGCAGGAATCTTTTAAATCAATCAGATATTCGGCATGCTTTAAAGGAATTAAAGCCGCATCAATCACAGGCACGCCTATTATCCTTTGCAGCTTTCGATAGAAGCCGAATTCAATGGTGCATCCCAGAATAATGACTTCCGCACCGTCTTTTTCCACAGCCTCCCGGGCTTCTTCTTTAATTCTTTTCTCCGTAAAAGCCTCATCTTTATGAAAATCCAGCACACCCAGTTCTAAAGTCCGAAAAGAGGCCAGCTTGCGTCCATAGCCATATTTATAAGTATTTTCTTCCATCACCGGGATCCACTTTTTCCTCCCGACAATAATGGAGAATTTATGGCCTAAAACACCGGCCAATTGTAAGGAAGCCTCAGCGGGAGCCGTGATAACCATTTTCTCACATATTTCCCGGGCTTCCCGCAGAAAGGGATCATAAAAACATCCGATGACCGCCCCGTCATAACCGTCAATTTCCGCTTGTTTTATCGTATGCAAAAGCTCAACCCCGATCAGGGCTTCATAATAATGGTACTCCAGATGATGAGGCCCCTTTTTTAAAGAAATCACATCAATTTCCGTCGCCGCATTTTTTGTCTCCTCCAGATAAGCTTTCAGAGCACGATCCCAGTTCTGGTGCCCCACAGGATTTATGTACAGGATTTTTTTCTTTTTCATTTTCTATTCCCCCCGACAATTTTTAAAGGCATGACAGCGGACATAATGACCGGGTAAGGCTTCAACCATTACCGGATCCTTTTCCTGACAGACAGCTGTTTTCTCCGGACAGCGCAAATGAAAACTGCAGCCGGGAGGAATATTTACCGGTGACGGAATCTCCCCCCGGGAGATAATTTTCTGAGGCTTTAGTTGTTCCTCTTCTTCCGAAACCACCGGAATAGAAGAAAGGAGCATCTTAGTATAGGGATGGAGGGGATTTTTATAAAAGTCTGTCGTCTGAGCCGTTTCACAGATTTTGCCCAGATACATGATCGCCACCCGGGTGGCGATATTCCGCATCAGACTCAGGTCATGGGTAATGAACAAATACGTTAAGTCCTGTTCTTTTTGCAGTTTTACCAGAGCATTAATGATCTTAGCCTGAATGGACACGTCTAAAGCCGAAGTAGGCTCATCCAGAATGATAAATTGCGGATCACAGGCTAAGGCCCGGGCGATAGAAATCAACTGCCTTTCTCCGCCCCCCATAGTCACGGGCGATTTATAGAGATACTCCGGTGACAATTCAACCATTTTTAACAGCTCCAGCACCTTGGCCGCCACTTTGTTCTCTTCCACAATTTTATGGACTCTTAAAGGCAGCTCTAAGATCTGCTTGATATTCTGCCGGGAATTAAGGCTGGAACCAGGATCTTGAAAAACAATCTGCAAATCTTTCTTTAAAGCCAGCGGCCTTTTGCCGCTGGACATGTTTATGTTTTGTCCTTGAAATATGATTTGCCCCCCCGTGGCCTGGTACATCCCCATAACCGTATAGGCAATGGTACTTTTCCCGGAACCGGATTCCCCAACCAGCCCCATAATTTCACCCTTGGCAATCTCCAGATTCACGCCGTCTACCGCCTTAACATATAACATTTCTCCCTGCTCTTTTTTAACGGGAAAATATGTCTTTAAATCTTTTAGTGCTAAGATAGATTTACTCACGATCCCTCACCTCCTAAATGCAAAAGCAGGCCACCTGATGACTGTTTCCCAAATCAGTAATCTGCGGCTTCTCTTCTTTACACTTATCCACTGCCCGGGGACAACGGGGATGAAAACGGCAGCCTGCCGGCGGATGCAAATAATTAGGTATGCTTCCGTATATTCCTTCCGAGAGACCCCCGCCCGTCAATCTGGGTACAGATTCTAAAAGTCCCAAAGTGTAAGGATGCAAAGGATTGGAAAACAAGTCGGTGATGTTGGCAATTTCCACGATAGAACCTGCATACATGACACAGATCCGGTCGGCCAGCTCCCGGGCAACGCCTAAAGAATGGGTAATCATAATCAGTGACATCCCTTTTTCTTCAACCAATCTTCTCAATAACCTGTGTACCTGATCCTGGATGGTAACATCCAGAGAAGTACCAGGTTCATCAGCGATCAGAAGATCTCTGGATGCTACGATAGACATGGCAATACAAATCCTTTGTTTCATCCCTCCGCTTAATTGATTGGGATAACATTCCAGAATCCTTGCGGGATCCGGAATATAAACCTCTTTAATGGCCTCGACGGCTTTCTTTTTTACTTGCTCTTTTTTAAGACCCCTGCCTTCCCCGGAATATTTGATGACATCACTTATTTGACTCCCAATGGTAAAAACAGGATTTAAAGCTGCCGACGGTTCCTGGAAAATCATCGAGATCCCCTGGGTACGAACCCCTTCTAAATCCTTTTCTTTCATTTTCAAAATATCTTGTCCGTGAAATTTTATCTCACCTTGAGGGATGTAAGCCTGCCCTGCAGGGAGTATACGTAAGACAGACTTCATCGAAGTAGTTTTGCCACAACCCGCTTCCCCTACTAAAGCTACTTTCTCTCCTTTATGGACGGACAGATTCAGCCCATTGATAACCTTTGAGTAACCGTCAAAAGTTTTGTACCATACATGCAGGTCCGCAATTTCCAAAATAGGGTTACTCATAATCATTCTCTCCCTTCGCCAGCATATCTCGAATACCGTCACCCAATAAATTAAAGCCTAAAATCATTACAATAATGGCTGCGGCAGGAAATACCGTCATCCACCACAGATCCGGCATATACCGGGAACCGTCGGAAATCATTTGTCCCAAAGCCGGTGTAGGTGGTTGTTCGCCGAGACCCACAAAACTCAAAGAAGCACCAATTAAGATAACCCAGCCTACATCCAGGGCCATTTTGGTGAAAATAGGCGAAAGACAGTTGGGCAGTAATTCTTTAAAAAGAATATGTAATTTAGAAGCCCCGATGAGTTCCGCACTTTTAACAAAATATTCATTGCGCAGGGAAGTAGCCATTCCGTAAACCAGCCTCGTATACCAGGGCCACCACATTACAGTGACGGCAATCATGGCGTTAGTCAGGTTTGGTTTAAGCACTGCCGCAATAGAAAGGGCCAGAATCAACGGGGGAACAGCCAAAAAAATGTCCGTCAGCCGCATAATAACGGTATCCAGCCAGCTGTCTTTAAAATAGCCGGCAATCAGGCCCAAAAGCACACCCACCGGTACGGAAATAACCAGAACAAGGGTCGCCATATAAAGGGCTCCGCGGAAGGCAAAGAAGAGCCTGCTCAAGATATCCCGGCCAAAAACATCTGTCCCGAATAAATAAGTCCCCCCTGGCTGCACACTGGCATGCTGGTAATCAACAAATTCTTTAGCATGCTGGGGATAAGGAGCAACAACCGGTGCCGAAAGTGCCGCTAAGATAATTGCCAGGACAATAATCAGCCCTGCAACGGACAGCTTATTACGGGAAAATTTAAACCAATTTTTGCGGAATTTTCCCCCCAGCCTGCTGGCTAAGGAAGGTACGGCAATGTCAGCGGCTTTTACATGTAATTTCGTTTTCATCAGCTCTTCCCCCCCGCTCTGATTCGTGGGTCAAGATAAGCAACAACCAGGTCGACAATAATATTAACCAAAACAAAAATAAGGCCAAAGACTATAACGACGGCAGAAATCGCATTAAGATCCTTCCCCAGCATAGCATTCATACCATAACGGGAAATTCCCGGCCAGTTAAAGATAACCTCTACCAAAAAAGCATTACCCATCAGAGAAGCAATGTCCAGGCCCATGACCGAAACTGCCGGAATTAAAGAAGGCTTTAAAAGGTACTTGCCGACAATAAGATAATTAGGAATTCCGTACCCGGTTTCCGCCAGCAAATAATCTTTGGACATGTTTTCCGTCATAGCCGACCTGATAATCCGGGCCTCCTGAAAAAGAGGTCCTATGGCCAGAGCTACAGCCGGTACGATAAGGTGTTTGCACGCATCTCCCAAGGCCGTAAAATTACCGCTGATGATGCTGTCCACAGTGATAAAACCGGTGATAACCGGCGGTGCTGTGATCCCGTAGCTCAACCGGCCTAAAACGGGCATAACCGGCCAAATATAGCCAAAAAGCAGCAGAAAAAGAATTGCCAGCACAAATGAGGGTACGGCCACACCTGTGTAGGCCATAATCCTGATTGCTGAATCAATCCATTTATCCCGATACTTAGCAGCGAGGGTTCCAAATAAAATAGAGAAAAGAATAATAAAAACAGCAGCTACCAGAGCCAGTTCGATGGTTGCCGGTAAAAACTCCTTGATATCCTGGATAACCGGCCTTTTGGTTGTCAAGGATTTACCCAGGTCCCCGCTGACTAATCCCTTTATCCAAAAACTGTACTGCAAAAATAGGGACTGGTCGTCCAAATGCATTTCTTGTCTTAAGGCATCTACGGCAAATTGAGGCGCTCTAGGGCCCAAAGCCATCCGGGCAGGATCACCCGGTACAACCCGCGCAATAAGAAATATCAAGATGGAGAGACCTATGAGTACGAAAATCGAGTGTACCATTCGCTTCAGAAAGTACGAAAAAAAATTCATAACGATCCCCCTAACTATCCACAATGAAGCTTTCAGGTATTTAAAACGTTTCATTTAAGAACGTTCATGGCGGCTGAAAATGCCGCCACCATGAACATTAGCAGTATTTATTCCGGGGCAATTATTTAGGCATGTTCTCCGGAAAAACCTTATAATCATGGAAGTAAAAATTATATCCCATTACGGCACTAACAGGCTTCCCTTCGGCATTGAGCCTGGCCCCGGGCCAATCAACATAGGCAGATTGATAGGCCCGCTTTTCAGCCTGATCAAAGACCCAGATCGTTGGTGCCAGTTCAACTAATTTTTCTTGAATGGCTTCATATTTTTTATAACGTTCTGCCGGATCAACAGTGGCAATGGCTTCGCTGATCGCAGCATCTATTTCCGCGTCCTGCAGCCATTCGGCCTGTTCCCAGGTTCCTGTGGATTTAGAATGATATCTGGACTCCAGAATAGAACCGGCTTCACTATAATGAGGCGAAACAAAAACGATACTGGCATGGGGTGTATTTTCTACAGTAGATACCTCGTCGACAAAAGTCAGCCAGGGCACCTTCTGCACATTCACCTTAATTCCTATTTGCGCCGCATTAGCCTGCAGCAAGAGGGCGATTTTTTCCTCATCAGGAACTTCGGCAATCCAGGTGATGTCAATGGGGTATTCATCTAATTTATCGGCATATTTGGATTGGGCCAGTTCTTCTTTGGCTTTCTCCAGATTATAGGTGTACTGGAAGATGTCATCTTTATGACCCGGCAGATTAAAGGGTACCGGTCCAAAAGCCTGTTTACACCCGGGAAATAACTTATCCGTTACCGTCTGGTAATCAAAGATATATGATAATGCTTTGCGGAAATGAATATCATCGGTAGGTGCCTTTTGCGTATTTAACATGATGTTTAAAATACTTCCTACAAAAGCAGAGTTTATCTCGATACCGGGTATCTGCCCCAGAGCTTTTAAGGCCTCCTCGGTCTGCCACTGATCGGATATTTCTAATTGATAATTGGTCATCAGGGTACGAACAGTAGCCGCCGAGGTGGTCCCAATCACCTGAATTGTCTCAGGCGCATCAGGATCCCAGCCCTCCCAGTAATCGGGGAATTTAACCGCTAAAAGATGCTCCTGCTTTTTCATTTCTTTCACCATATAAGGGCCGCTGCCGGCATCATTCATGGTCAGCCAGCTCTTTCCATAATCACCCATTTCACCATATGGGCCGTCTTCTTTATGTGCCATAACTTCTGCGGCATTTACTATGTATACACGGACAAGGGTATTGAGAAAAGGACCGAAGGGCTTTGTAAGAGTAAACTTTACCTTATAATCATCCAGAGCTTCCACAGTTCCGATGACATCGGTAAATAAGTAACCATAACCTTCTCCCATGGTTTTCAGTCTTTCTACGCTGAAAACAACATCTTCGGCAGTCAGCTCATCACCATTATGAAATTTTACACCCTGCTGTAAATTAAAAATCCAGGTTAAACCATCATCTTCCGAGGTCCAGTCGGTGGCGATATGGGGACTTGTACTGCCGTCGTGTTCAGGAAAAACTAAAGTATCATAAAGGTTGCACAGCGCAATGGAACTTACATAGTCCGAGCCCACACCCGGATCAATATTGGGCGGGTCGGAAGCCGAACTCCGCAGTATTTTTTCCATAGGCTGTTCTAAAGCCCCCGGATTACCGGACTCTTCACTTTGCTGCGGTTCTTCTTTACCGCAGCCCGTTAAGAAAATACTGATGATTAGGACAAAAATTACCAAAACAGCAAATAATTTATTCGTCCTGGACATAGTCATATCTCCCCCTCTTTTAATGAATTAGGCATGCTCTTTTCTTGATCAGACCTACTTTAATATAAAAACCTCCTTTCCCTTCTTTGGTATTGACTGATGTTTAAGATAAGATATAATATCGTGTAAAATTTTTTACTAAATTAAGAAATATTATGAATTTTAAGAAACAAAAAAAGCACCCCTAGAGGAGACACTTTAGGTGTCCGGAATAGAAGCGCCGTTGCTCTTTTATAGTAAACTACTATTTACTTGCCTCTGTAGTATAACAAATACACGAAAAGCTTTATTTATGTTAGGGGAACAAATATTTTAAAAATTCTTGTCCTCATTAGACAAGAGCTTTGCCGGAAAAATCAGAAGCAGGAAACACCATATTTGCCGTTTTTCCGGGTTTAGAACTGCTCCAAGCCAAAACTTTGCTAAAAAAATAAACCCGGTCCGAACCGGGTTTATTTTTACTGTTTAGCTAATTCGGCTAAAATATTCGCTGCCCTTTCCGTATTAAAGACACCGCAGGCACAGCTTACATAGAGCTGGTCGGCAGCTTGCCGGGGAGTTTTTCTGCCTTTCTTAATATCCTCTACCGCCTTATTTATCATGCCTACCGTAACCATCTGATGACCACACATTGTATTTACCTGCAGTACTTGTTCCGGAGGAAGTTTATCAACGCTGCCCCAGCGCCCCAAAGAGTGTTCAACGGTATGACGGCTGATTCCTACTTCCCGACAGCAGCGATGGACATGATCTGCCAGGCCTGAAACAATAGCCGATAAACCCAGGTCTTTTTCTTTTAACCAGGCCAGTATTTCTTTAAGCTTTTCCTCACTATTGAAAACTGCATGTAAAGGTGCCGCCTGATCTTCAATATTTTGCAGGAGATTGTCAAAACCACCCTGGGACAGAATATTACCGTGCAAAGCATCACCTATTTTAACAGCCCCGATTTCCTGAGCTTTCTTCACAAATTCCTGATATTTTTCCTTTGATCCTTCCAGATTATAGCCCCTTTCGGCCATGATGAAAACGATGTAGTCCTTTTCCAGGCTCTCCACAGGCCCTACCCGGTGTAACGTATGTGTCATTTTCTAATCCTCCTTCACTAAAGGCCTGCCCAGGCCTAAATTGGTCTTAGCATTTAAAGACATCCAGACCCCGGCGTCGGCTATTATTTTTTCATGAGGAACAGATAAATCCGGATTACATCTGCTGGCAATATCCACACTAAAGACACAACTTACTTCATTTTGGACGGCTTTTAAAGTTTCCAAAACAGCAGGGACTTTCTCCGGCCGGATGGCAAACTCCAAAATAGCGGAGAGTACCTTTTCCTGAAGCAGTTCCTCTTTAAACTTACCGGTAGTGGGATCAGTCATCATGGCCGTAACCGGATTAATATGTTCAAATTCCAGTCCGTGCTTAGCGATGGCCAGGGCAACCTTTTCCACATCACGGATCCAGACCCCGGTGATGGGCCGCCCCATTTCAATAGCCATCCCGATCCAGCCTCTTTTAAAACGTCCCGTCACATCATTTGTTTTGATTTCCGCCGTACCCCGGCCCGGAATACCGGTGTCCGGTGCAACGACATAGGGATCACTCATTACCGCTCTAATAATACGGGGATAATCCATTTCCTGCTTGTATAAAGCACCTTTGGGACAGTTGCTGACCCGCAGACAGTTTCCGCACTCTACACATCCGGCAAAATCAATGTCAATAATCCCATCTTTTTTTTCAATCGCATTAACAGGGCAATAGATGATGCAGATACCACAGTTAATACATAAATCTTTATTAATTTTCACCTTAGCTCCTCCTTTGAAATAATTTTTAATATTAAAATAATTTCTCGAAGATTCCTGCCCTTCCTGTAAAAATAAATGAAATAAACAATAAATATATTTAGCAAAAGCCCATAAAGATTTAACCGTTAGTGATCATCTCCTGCCGTTGCCGGTCCGGCATATAAAGCCTGGAATTAAAAAACCGACTTTGTCGGCTTTAGAGCACTTAATCATATTTAACATACGGCCTGGAAAGAAATATTTCTAGAAGCGCTCAATGGTAAGCAACGGTGATATCATTTACGACCTGCTTAATGCCTTTCATTTTTCCGGCCAGCTCCTCGGCAGCCTTTTTCGCCTCATTACTAAATACTTTACCGCTTATGTGCGCAGTTCCTTTTTCTACATATGCCTTCACATGGGCAGGATTAATCCGGTCCTCCCTGTTTAATTTTCTCCTAAGTTCATTCGTAAGGTAAGCATCGCCTTTATCATTATCATGTCTGAAAAGCAGTTCGTTGATCACCTTTCTGACACCGGGTACGGTTTTGGCAAAAAGCTCCGCTGCTTCCTTCTGCTCTTGATTGTCAACCATACCCTCCAGAGTAACAATTCCCTTCTGACAGCTGGTATACACATCTTCCGCTTCCACAATATTCGAAGCAGAAAAAGCCACCTCTACAGCATTAACGATGGAAGAATCATCCAATTCCCTGGTCTCTTCAGTAAATTTAACGAGTGACTTCACTTCCCGCACACCGGGCACCTGAGCTGCCAGTTCTTTGGCCAATTCCACCTCTCCTAAAGAAGATGCCTGTCCCCGCAGAATGACAACACCTTTTTCACATTCTGCCCCTATTTTCTTGACATCAATTTGGGGTTCATCCATAAATTTCTCCATGACCAGCCGATCCAGTTCATCATCATTGCGAAAGTTGTCCATGACAACAGTCAACCCATTATCTAAGCCTTTAATATCCGGAAGCTTTTTGACCAGATCTGCTGCAAATTCCTTTTCAGATAAGGTATCTACCATACCATAGAGCTTAACATACCCTTTTTCAATTTGAATATTGATGCCCAGAGCCGAGTTTTGCATATTATCGTTTAATATTTCTTCTATGTTAGCTTTTAACCGTTCATCTTTTTTTTGCATGGATAATTCCTCCTTGTTCAATATTACTTAGGAGTAGTTTATCCTTCTTCAGGAATTTGCATACCAAAAAAGCATCCTTTCTCTTTACTTAAAAGGTGCCCCGGGCTTTCCCGGCACAAAGAAACCCGGGATATTCAGATCCCGGGCTGGTTTAATTGGACATATTCCCTGATTTCCCTGACAAAACTTGGGAAACTCTCACCGGTTACGCCGCTAAACGCATCCGCAAACCCTTTTCCGTTTCCTAATTCTGTGAGAATCCGGTTTATTATTTCGGGGCCATTTTTATCAACCAGGTATTCTACGGCAATTAAAGACTGCCAGTAAGCAAGTTCTTGATTAGCCTGCTCATCAAATTCTTTATCCAATTTTCGGAAATTATAAATATTTAACTTGTCAGCATTGCTGGGTTCATCCAGGGTAAATCCGGTCAGCTTTTTTTCTACATACTGGGCAACTCCTTCGGTAAACCAGCGCGGATAATTGCCGTTCGTTTTATAATCTACTACTAAATGGGCATACTCATGGGCCATCGGACCCATCTGTTTAAAAACTTTTTCCTGATCTTCCTGTTGGTCAATCCAGGCTTCAGGTGCCAGTACTCTGATCGTTCCCATCCAGTAAACGCCCATGGGACTTTTATCCCCTTCCCAGCCAAAACTATGGTTGAGTTCTTCCATTGTAGGATAGAGAATCACCGGAATAGCATTCTGCCCGGTATAATCAAGCATCCGGTTGACAGGTTCGAATACTTCATTGGCCGTCTCGGCGACTAATAAAGCACTCTCCTGGTCGGCTGCTTTATGGATGATTACGAAACTACCGCTCTCCAGCTTAACAAAATCCTTTGTCACATAGGCAATATCAATTTTGGAAATACTCCGTATTATGGTATAAGCCTGTAATTTAATTATATTCCAATGAAAAGACAGCATTAATAATGTTAATAAGATAATAAAGATTAGGAATATTGAAGATTTATGATTTGTCAGAATCTGCATATTCCCACCCCTTTCTAAGAAATACCGGCTTCATCAGTATTTCAGGTTAAGGTTTTGCTTCACTATCGTTACGCTAGATAAAGGTAAAGAATTGCTGTTTTCGTCAGCTTTAAAGTAACTGAACGGTAAGATATAGTATAGCATAAATTATTCATTTACTCCTAATCCAAATTATTCCTTAAAACCTAAATTTATCACCGGAAAAACTGCGTAAGCTCAGGTTTAGATTGCACTGCACCAGGCTGAGCCCATGCAAAAGAACCTTTGGAAGTGATCATTTCCAAAGGTTCTTTTCGGCTGGAGCGGAAGACGAGATTCGAACTCGCGACCCTCGCCTTGGCAAGGCGATGCTCTACCACTGAGCCACTTCCGCAAAATGGTGGAGATAAGCAGATTCGAACTGCTGACCCCCTGCTTGCAAGGCAGGTGCTCTCCCAGCTGAGCTATACCCCCAAATAGAGGTTAGAAGTTGGCATCCGGAAGTTAGAAATTTACTCCGACTGCCTGCTTATTCTTTTTAGAGCGAACGGCGCAACCTGCAACCTGCTGATTACAAATCAGCTGCTCAACTTGAGCCACACCGGCTTACCCGGAATTTTCAGGGCATTTATAATTATACAAAGAAATTAAAAACATAACAAGTAGTAAAATTTTCAGCCTAAAAGGTGAAAGCACCTAACAAACCCAGAAAAGACGGCAATAACAATCCAATGGCCAGTAGGGTTATCAAAATAATAAGTCCGATTTTTCTAATCCGCTCATTTTTTCTGCTTCTTTTCACCATAACTACCTCCTATTCTGCCAGGAATTTATCCAGAGATGTTATGATCTGAGCCCCATCCCCTACAGCCGTTGCAACCTGTCTGAGTTTTTTCTGCCTGACATCACCAACGGCAAAAACACCCGGGATATTCGTCTCCAAATCTTCGTTGCTCAAAACATAACCCCTTTCATCCCTCAGCAATTCTTTCGGGAGATAATCACTGTTAGGGATATAGCCCACAAAGATGAAGACACCGGCTACATTAAGCCTGCTTTTTTCTTGAGTTTTTACATTGTGTAATGAAAGCTCACTAAGCTTTTCGTCACCATTTATTTCATCAACTACACTATCCCAGATAAACTCAACTTTTTCATTTTTCAAAACCCGTTCCTGCAGAATCTGCGTTGCCCTTAATCTATCCCGCCGGTGAATGATCGTTACTTTACTGCAAATCTTACTTAAATAAAGAGCTTCTTCGACAGCCGTATCTCCTCCCCCGATCACCGCTACTTCCTTATCTTTAAAAAAGAACCCGTCGCAGGTTGCACAGTAGGAAACACCTTTACCTCTGTATTTCGGCTCACCGGGTACACCTAAAACCTTCGGCCTTGCCCCCGATGCAATGATTACGGATTTAGCCGCAAAGATATTTTCGCCGGCAGTTATCTTTTTCATATCCCCTTCCAGTTCCAGAGATGTTACATGCTGAAATTCCATCGCAACTCCGAAATTCATTGTTTGCTCATAAAATTTCATCATCAGTTCCGGACCTGAGACACCTGCGGGAAATCCCGGATAGTTCTCAATCGTTTCCGTTGTACCGGCCTGCCCCCCCGGCGCGCCTGTCTCCAGAATAACAGTTTTATATCCGGCCCTGGCAGCATAGATCCCTGCAGTCATACCTGCGGGACCCCCGCCGATTATTGCCACATCATACATCTTTTTGTCCTCCTCTAATCAATCAGACATCATTTTTAGTATATCATGGCTATCTCAATAGTTAAACCGTCTTTATTCAGTCAGACACCCCCGCAGTTATCGGTATAAAAAAACACAGGTAATTCACACCTGTGTTTTAGACGAGGTCAATCTAAATATTTTAAAGGATTGGTATGGTCTCCATTAACCCTTACTTCAAAGTGCAGGTGAGAACCTGTGCTATTACCGGTAGTTCCGACCCTGCCTATATAATCACCTCTTTTAACCTGCTGAGCCATCTTAACATCAATTTTAGAAAGATGGGCATATCTGGTTAAAAGACCATCACCATGATCAATATCAATACAATAGCCATAGCTGCCTTTCCAACCGGCAGAAATAACAGCCCCTGCTTCAGCTGCAAAAACAGGATCACCGGTAACACCATCGATATCTATCCCGGTATGGAAACCCAGCCTGCGCCAGCCATAACCGGAAGTAATCCTCCCCCTTAAAGGCCAGGCTAACTTACCTTCACCGCCGCCGCCCCGGGAGGCAACCATCACCTTTGTTCCCTGATAAACAACTTTTGTCATAGGTTCTGCCAATACTACTTTTTCAAGGATCTCCCGATTAACCTCAACACCATTTTTCTCAGTAACTTTATAGGTAACCTTTTGTTCGCCGTTTTCTCCCGGTGTCTCTACTCTGCTCTGTCCCCGCCATAAATCGGAACTGCTGATATATTTTGTATCGAAAGGAATTTTTTCTTCCGTTGTATATTGAACTTCAGTAACAATATGGACCATAGGTTCGGATTTAACAAGCTTTAATTCCTGGTCTATCGAGAGTACATCCTTTTCAAGCTGGGGATTAGCCTCTTTTAATTCCGTGACGGTCATATTATTGGCATGGGCGATATCCCATAAAGTATCACCTTTACGAACTTTATATGTTTCAATCTTATCCGTACCATTTAAAATTAAAGTTACCGCCCGTTCGGGATCTGTTAACTGACCCAGACCGACATCAGCAACAGTAACTTTAACATCTTCTTCAAAATCTGCAGCCAGCAGTTCTTCTCCCTCCGGCCCTTCTATGTATTCTTCTTTTAGTCTATTGATTACTTCGTCGGCAGCACTTTGAGAAGCAAGATAAGCTTTGAACTCGCCGTTAATATTAATCCCTACCGCCTCAATCATCCAATCCAGTTGATTTTGCAGTGCTGTTTTTAACGCATCCTTTGTTAAAGGTTCTTTCCGATAACCTTCTATATCTTCAGCCACAACTTGGTTTACAGTGTCTTTTATTGTCAAGCCGGTCTCTTCAGCTTTTGCTGTCCTTAATTCTTCTAAAACATTATCCAAGATTTTCTTTTCCGCTATTATACCAATTTCTTTATTATCTATCTTCACAGCATAACCCTTAGTAGGTGTTATTAAATATGAAATACCGGTAATTAATAATAGTCCGATAACACCGATAATAAGAATTATTTTACCTTTACTCCCTTTGATCTCCCGCCAATTTTCGATTTTCAACATGTATATCCCGCAGATAAAACTCCATCCGCAGAAATCTTCACCTGCCTTTCTGGCATGCTTTCTTTGGACAACCTAACAAGCAAATCTATTATACCACAATTTTCTAACTAAGTAATAGACTTAAATTCAGATTATAGCTAAAATTATTCCCCTATATTATACATTATATGCATTTTTATCCATATAAGCCTTTCCCTGCCTGCCCGGCAGAGTACTATTGTCCAATTTACAGCCTTTGCGGAGATAAATTTTAGGAGATTATTCCGCTAACCTTCCTCCCTAATCACAAAATCATCATATTTTACATAGCCCTACCGGTAACAAGGGCTGTACGCTTGTCCATACCCGGTGGCCACAGTATCTACAGTGTGATAGTACCTGGAACAGAATAGCTAAGAAACCGTGCTCTGTTTTCTGTTCTCTGTCTTAAAAATAACTGAACAATCAAAAACTGACAACCGATATCCGAGAACTGAGAACTGAGAACTATAATCTATACTCTATGAACTATGTACAGCAACTATCATCTCCGCCAGACAAGCTTTGTAAATATTTATGCTTAAATCAGCAGATATATACCAAATAAAATCAGTATGATCCCGCTGGCCTGTTTTATGATATTACCCCATTGTTTAACTCCGGACAAATTCTTGAGTAGAGAAGTGCAGGTACCGATTATAATAAGAGGGATCCCCTGTCCCAAGCCGTAGGCGAATAAGGCCAGCCCGCCATAAACAGGTTTTCCCGTTGAAGCGATAAAGGTTAAAAGAACTGCCAATACCGGTGTTGCACAGGGTGACGCCACAAAACCAAAGGTTAAACCCAGGATAAAGGCCCCCCCATATCCCTGCAAAACCGGAGCAGCAGATGGGAAGCCGGGAAATTTAAGATTTAACAAGCCTAATAAATGAAATCCCATTAATATTGCAATACCGCCGGTAAGATATGACCAGAAACCAAAGCCCCGGCCAAAAATTAAACCTAAAGAGGCCGCAACTATCCCCAGCGCAGCGAAAGTCAGGGATAGCCCCCCTACAAAGGAAAGAGATAACAAGAAGCTTTTAAGTCTTTTTTCAGCACCATATCCGCCGATATAACCGATAATTAAAGGGAGCATCGTCAAAAAACAAGGATTAAGACTTGTGATAATCCCGATCCCTAAAGCCAGGAATATCCCCCCAAACGATCCGTTTTGTAAAAGAACTGTTAAACGGTCAAGCAACTAAACACCTCCTAAAAGATGCCGGTGGTTGTTCTTTGTTCTCTGTTCTCTGTTCTCTGTTCTCTGTTCTCTGTTCTCTGTTCTCTGTAATAGTATAAGTTTTAATTCTCAATTCTCAACTATTCATTGCCTTTCTTACCTGCAGGTAGATTGCGCATTCCAGCCGTTTTTTCTGCAGCTCACAGCCCAGCGTGTAAGGCTTAAGCAGGGACTCCCCCCAGGCCAGGTTATTGGCGTGGCAGCCGCCGCTGCAATAATAACGGGCCCAGCAGGACATACATGCTTCTTTATGCAGAACATGGCTGTTCTGAAAAACCTCGGGAATTTGCTTATTTTTTATCCCGGCAAAAACGGTGCCCAGTTTAAACTCTTTCCGCCCGACAAACTGATGACAGGGATATAAATCTCCCTGCGGACTTACCGCCAGATACTCATGTCCTGCGCCACAGCCTGATAACCGCTTTGGTAAACAGGGACCCTGGCCTAAATCAACATTAAAATGGAAAAAATTAAAGCCTGCTCCCTTTTCACTGTAGTGCAGATAATAGCGGGTCAGGGTTTCATACTGATCCTTTAAATAAGGAATGTCCTCTTTTGTAAACGTATAATCCAGTGCAGGATCACCGACGACGGGCTCCACGGAGATCTCCTTAAAGCCCAGCTCCGCTAAATGGCGGACATCTTCTGCAAAATCCGGATTATGTTTCGTAAAGGTACCCCTGACATAATATTCCTGATGTTTTCTATTATTAACAAATGTTAAAAACTTATCTTTAATTATGTGGTAAGATCCTGTCCCGTCAGGGAAAGGCCGCATCTTATCATTTACCTTTTGCCGTCCGTCCAGGCTCAATACGGCACTGATCTCATGCTCATCCAAGAATCTCTGAACAGCCTCAGTTAATAACACGCCGTTAGTTGTCAGGGTAAGCTTTAAAATCTTATTTTCCTGCCGGGCCTTTTCCTGCCCATAATGGACAAGCTCTTTCACAACCCCAAAATTAAGCAGGGGCTCACCGCCGAAAAAATCAACCTCAATGTGCCGGCGATTTTGCGAAGCGGCAAATAAAAAATCCAGTGCCTTTTTCCCCACTTCCGGGCTCATTAATGACCTGTCTCCCCCAAAAGCACCTGTCCCGGCAAAACAATAAAGACAGCGGAGATTGCAGTCATGGGCAATATGCAGGCATAAAGCCTTTACTACCTGATTTTTATCCGGCTGATAAGCGCCCTTGTCTATATCCGGAGTGAAAAGCAGTCCGCCGGTAATCAGCTCTTTTAACTCCCCCATCACTTCCGTAAGCTGTGTTTCCCGGTACTTACCCGCCAGAGATTTTAAAGCCTCTTCCCAGTTGCCTTGAGCTAAGTTCAGCCGGTCCAGATAATCCCAGGTTACCGCATCGATAACATGAACCGACCCGCTGCCGACATCTAAAAGTATTTTCGTCTCGTCAAAGGAAAATTTATGAATATTATTAAAGTTCAACTCAGTCATTAATCTCATCCTTCTCCTTAAAAAAAACTAGACCCCTGCGGGTCTATTTTCTTAATTATTTTTACATACTTGGTTGCCGACAGTACAGGAAGTTTTGCATGCGGACTGACAGGAAGTCTGGCATTCACCACAGCCGCCGGTTTTTAAAGTTTGTTGCAGCTTCTGACTGTTAATTGTTTTAATATGTACTTGCTCTCCCATGTTTTAAGCCTCCTCCACAATTACCATTAAACATTAGAATTATATCACGATAAAATTAAGATAACAAGGGGAAGAGCGGGGAGGAAGAGCGGGGACGGTTCTTTTGCTTCCAGGAGGAAGAGCGGGGACGGTTCTTTTGCTTCCAAATTTCAGCGGAACAGGAAACAATATAACCGTCCCCCTATGCTTCCTATTCCCCTTGCCTGGACAAATCAATCGCCACTGAAGAGATTTTTTAAGCCGATGCCGCTCAGAAGACTGCCCTCACCCTTGCTCTCCCCGCCTCCCTTGCTGCCGGCCGCATACATGCGATTGGCCAGGCGGCTGAAAGGAAGAGACTGCAGCCAGACCTGCCCCGGCCCCCTGAGAGTGGCCAAAAACAACCCTTCACCGCCAAAGATAGCGCTCCTGAGATTGCCGACAAATTCTACATCATAGCTTATCCCCGCTGTCATGGCTACCAGGCAGCCGGTATCCAGTTTAAGGACTTCACCGGCCTGGAGTTCTTTTTTCATTATAGTACCGCCGGCATGAAGAAAAACCAGGCCGTCACCTACCAGCCGCTGCATAATGAAACCTTCTCCGCCGAAAAGGCCTGCGCCGATCTTTTTCTGAAAAGCTATTTCAACAGCAATACCCTTGGCGGCACACAAAAATGCATCCCGCTGGCAAATAAGCTGCCCCTGGCAATCGGTAAGATCCAGGGAAATAACCTTACCCGGATAAGGAGCAGCAAAAGCCACCACTTTTTTATCCATACCCGCATTGGTAAAGGTAGTCATAAAGAGACTTTCCCCTGTCAGCGCCCGTTTCCCTGCGCCCATAACCTTATCCATAAACCCTTTACCTCTATCCCGGTCTGAACCGTCACCAAACACCGTGTCTGATTGTACAGCACCATCCATGTACATCATAGCCCCAGCCTCGGCAACAACGGTTTCCCCCGGATCAAGACCTATCTCCACAAACTGCATGTCAGCGCCATGTATCTGAAAATCAATTTCATGTGCCCTGCGCATCACCAATTCCTCCTCGCCTTAATATTCATATTCTACTTATATTTCTCATAAGTTCTCAATATGATGAGCACAGCCTGTTCCCGGGTAGTAGTCCCCTGGGGATCAAAGCGGCCGTCAGGCAGGCCGGTAATCAGGCGGTTTTTAAAGGCAAACCGTACTACATCCAGGGCCCAGCCGTCAATTTTCTGCTCATCAGGAAAGGGGGCTGCTCCGGTCGTACTGAAATCGGCATCCGGCCTGACAGCACCGGCGGCCCGCTGGATCATGGCGGCAATCTCTTCCCGCTTAATCAGATCATTTGGGGCATAGAGCTTTTTCACCAAATCCTTACCTTTAACCAGACCCAGCTCAAAAGCTTTAAATATCTCGGGATTTGTCGTATCCACAAAGGCACTCATATCTTGATAGTTTGCCGTCTTACCCGTTATTTTCTCATGAAACTTTACTAAGATTTCGGCAAATTCCTCCCGGGTAACAGGCCCTCCCATGTTATCCTTAATCCGGTCGGTAATAAAACCGTACTCCGCCGCTTGGGACAAATCCCCGGCAGCCCAGGAACTGGCACCCTTGTAAAAGGCCGGCGTACCCAGGGTCAGGACGTTGGAATAAGGGGAATAGGCAGCTACATCTCCGGCATAAGTTTCCGAATATTCAAAGCGCATCCGGAATTCATAGGTATTTGCCGCGATATTTATTTCTTTCATACCTCCGGTATCTTCCGGATATTCATGATAAACCTCAAAGAGCATTCCGGCGGAACTGCCTGCTTCACCACCCCATGCTTCCCCGGTTTTGCGCATTTGAAATTTAGTCGTAACCGAGCCTGCTCCATTGTTCAGTTTTTTCACGCTCTCGGGAATTTCCGCAGTAATCTCGAAATAAGGGCGTCCATCGTCATTCTTTTGCAACTCTACATTTTTGAGAACCGGGGCCTCCAAAGCGGTGATTTTTTCCTGGGCAGCATTTTTGCCATACAGTACTGTTTCCGACCAAGGCGATATCAATACCGTATCTTCCCCTGTGTTTCCATTATAATAACCCAGCCAGAATCTTAAACGGAAATAAAGGGTATTATTCTGTAAATCAGCCTCGTTGTCTATGGCAGGCTCTAAATCTACCCCGTTAATAATAAATCCGTCTTCCGTAAACCACATAACATTATTTGTGCCTGCTTCAAAGAGGGCACCTTCCGTATCCCATTCCGGCCTGTAGTGCCAGGACCCGTTCTCATTATATTTATAATCCACCTGCACGGAAATATTACAACTGTTAAGCCCCAGTTCGTCAAATTCGCCGCTGTCCATCAGCCGTCCGAATTTGCGCACACTGTCATCACCGGAAAAGCCAAACTCAAAACATTCAATTTCCCCGGCCTCCGGCTCATAAGGATATGCTCCCACACCTATATTTACCGGTGCCCCGATGCTTTGGGGTATATCGGCCATAGTGGCGGCCCCTGCCGCCGCCGGGAAGATACATACTGTAGCCAGTAGAAAGAGCAATAATAAAATATTACGGGTATTCATAAAATTTTTCCTCCTTAATAAAATTTAAACTTGTTTCTCACCAAATAATTGCCTCTTCGGCCAGGCCGCGGCTACTTTTCTTTGCAGTAAGCTCCCGCTTCCTGCATCTTCTTTTTGTATTCCGACGGGGTCATTTCCATATAACGCCGGAAAAAGGAAGAAAAGTGCCCTAAATTAACAAAACCACAGAAATGTGCAACCTCTTCCACAGAATTTTCCCCTTTCTGCAACAGGGCTTTGGCCTCCTCCAGTCTGATATCTAATAGATATTCATGGGGTGTTTTTCCCGTCTGGGTCTTAAAAAGGCGGATGAAATAATAGGGACTTAAATTAATCTCCCGGCAAATATCCCTTACTCTGATGCCCTTATTATAATAAGCCCGCATATATTCTACGGCCTTTTCAACATGCTTATTTTCCCCGGGTTTCGGACCTGCCATATTTAATCCTCGAGAAACTTGGAGGAGTTGGCATAGCGCTCTGCCATTTCGCCTATTAGGGGGAGCTTATAGCGCAATCCCTGGTAAGCTTTGACCATCAATAGTACCCAAAGAATCAGTCCGGCCAGGTAAATTATACCGGTAATAGGATGCAGCATTCTCCACAAGCTGTAAGGAAGAAGACCAATAAGGATGTTTAATACTGTTAGTGAACCGAAGGTAATTATGGACTGTATGGCATGAAAACGTACAAAAGGCCGCCTATCAATGAGAAGTAAAACCAGACCGGTAATCCAGCCAACCAGATAGGAAAGAAGTCCGGCTATATTATCCTGCAGGCCGCTGGTACCGGTGCTTTTCTCTGCAGCATTTCCCATCTTCGCTCCACAGGTAGAGCAGAATTTGGCTTCAGATGATTCTTTACCGCATTGCGGACAAAACATTTATCTAACCCCCTTTTTTCGTTATTTAGGAATATTGTTCATGAGTTGGCCCATATCCGTTACCTCAACTCCTGCCGGAAGCTGAAAAAGATTATCGGAGAGAGGTCCGGTTTTAATGTTCTTATACTCCACCTGGGTTTGACCTCCCTCGTGATCCACTTCTTCAATCCGTAAGGGTATGCCGTATTCTTCCGAAACCCAGAGTTTGGTTGCGGTTCCGTCCGGATCTTCATGGAAAACAACCTGGCACTTCAGACCTTCATAAGTAGTTGTTTCTATGATTTGCGCATTCTGAAAATCCTCATTCTCTAGATACTCCTCAGGATCTTGATACAGATCGGCTGCTTCGGAAATATCCATTTTGATGGCCATATTCTCTGCCGGAATATACTGATATGACTCTTCTTTGTCAAAATCTACAATCATGATTAACGTTTCACCCTCTATGGTTATCTCATTTCTAAATTTCTTACCCTTAATCCACTGCTTGCCTTCTACCGTGGCATCAGGGGTAACAGCTGTAAAATCAAATGCCAGCTCCGCACTTTTCGCTTTACTAAAAAGCCGGGCCAGGGAATCCTCCTGCCGGGGGGAAGAGTCGCCAGGGGCGGAGGTATCCGGAGTACTATCCTCGTTATCTTGAGATATTGTCTCCCCAGGTGATGATGCCTGCTCCGAAGTTTTCTTTCCGCCGCAGGACGTTACCAGACAAATTACCAGCAAAAACATTCCTAGCCATAAAACTACCCTTTTCATTTCTTTCCTCCTTATTCTTCGTTATTAACACCTCGGAACATTATTTTTTCTGCTCGACCAGAATGGCGCAATAGGTTTTAGCCCCTGCAGGTTTATCCGGCTGTTGTTCACTGCAGTTGACAATTACTTCATAACCATAGGCTGTGCCCATCAAGGTAGCAGCAGCCAGGTCATCGTTAAAAATTGTATTTTCATTTTCCAACTCCCATAAATCCGCATATTCATTAATTATTTCTTCGGATCCTCTGGTAGAGACTATTTTGAGATCAAATAATGCTCCGTTGGAACCTTCATACACTTTAATAACCTTATCCCGGCGGTCTGTGCAAAGAGGGAATTTATCGCCGGGATAGGCGCCGGGTACGGCAACTGTCTGAATATTGTCATAGGTTATTTCTGCTTCGGCAGCCGGACCGGCATCTTGGCCGGTCTCGTCCGGGGCTTCGCCGGCAGCCGGTTCGGAATTAGACTCACTGCTGCTGCAACCCATTATTAAAATACTTAATAATCCTAAAACAATAATAAGAAACACCACTTTTTTCATCATACTTTGCTCCTTTCTTTAAATGATCTTCCGGATAATCCTGACAATTTATAATTTCCTGCCCTTGCTAATATCTATTGTAAACACCGGTACCGTTGGAAATTTTGCAAAAGTTGCTCTCTTACTTTCCAAAAAATTGCCTTTTTGGGGAAAAGGAACTGGTAGGTTGAGATCATAGATTATAGTTCATAGTAGTTCTTAGTTCTCAGTTCTCAGTTCTTTTTGATTAGTAACTGGTGAGTGTAATGTTTATAGAACATAACTGACCGGTCAGGGGATGATAAGTAAAAACCCTCCGTGCCGGGTACGGAGGGTTCGTTTTAAAAATAACCTTGGAATCAGCGGCTAATCCTGATCTGTCCGGTTTCACTGTCATAGTCCACTTGAGCCCCAAGGTTTTCACTTACAAACCTGAGCGGGACAAAAGTACAACCGGGCGGCAGCACCACCGGGACACAATCAATGATGACTGTCTGTGTGTTAATAAACACATTATCCGACCCTATAGTAAGGATAATCTCTTGCTCAATATCTTTGATGATAACCTGCCGGGTCACAGGATTCCATACTACTTCCGCACCCAGTGCCTCCCCGATAAAGCGGATCGGTACCAGTGTCCTATTTACCTCAGCAACAAGGAAAGGTTCGGCATTAAGGATATAAGGCCGGCCATTTACACTAGCCGCCCGGCTCCCGATAGTAAGATTGATTTCCTGTTCCGGAACAGGTACTCCGCCACCTGCCTGGATTACCTGCACGAAGGCATAACGGGAGGTCCTTCCCTTGCCGTCAGTTACGGTTATCGTGTATTTATAGGTACCGGCCTCCCGGGGTGTTCCGCTTAAAACACCGCCGGCTGCAAGGTTCAGGCCCTCAGGAAGGGTTCCGGACGTAACGGCAAAGGTATAATCCTTTTTACCGCCGCTGACTGTGAATGTGTGGGAGTAGGATATACCTACGGTCCCTTCAGGAGGAGTCTGCCTGCGAATCACCGGTCCCGAACTACCGCCGCCTCCCCCGGAGCTGCCCGGGCCGGTAGTAACTGCCAGGGGTGATGACCAGTCCGAGAGGTTCCTGTTCCTACTCTTATCCTCAGCCCGGACCCTGTAGGTATAAGAGGTAGACCGGTTAAGCCCCGTATCCTGATAGCGATTATCCCTGGCAGTACCAAGATCGGCATAATCGCCATGACCTGTTTTTCTCTGAATATAATATTGTTCTATCCCGCTGGCATCATTAGAGGCATCCCAGGCGATGGTCACGCCGGAGGATGTGCGGTTGGTCATCCGCAGGTTATCGGGCACTGCCGGTGGAGTAATGTCCTCGTCAATATTAAAGGGGTTAATATATACCGTAACCGGATCGGAATCCTCCGCCGCAGGATTGGTAACGGCACTGGCTTTGATTATCATGCTTACCGGTACTTGAAATTCAACGGGAAAACCGGCTGTACCATAAACAGCAGCTGCAACGGTGTTACCGGTACTCTTCTCCGCACTTATCATCAGCCCGTCGGGCAAATTGCCGATTCGCAGGTCACCGGCATAAACACTTTCCGCCACCGTGGCATTACCTATACTGATCAGCCAGGAATCGTCAGCGGACAGGGTAGTGTTGCCGGCGGCCATGGTAACGCTGTTATCCGCAGCCGCAGCACTGACTTTGTTGGAAGCTTCACTAGATACCATTACCGGGATGGAGGCCATGGTAAACTCTGCGTCTAGGTTTTTATATCGGGCATAGATGACACACTCCCCATTACTCTGAGTAGTGATCAGCCCATTGGAATCCACCACGGCTACATCCCCGTCCGAACTGGAAAAACTGAATTGGGATAGAACGCTGTCTTCAACTTTAGACCAGGCATTACCGTCTGCACTCTGCTGCTTCTCCAGCTCACTTGCGCTCAACTGCCTGTTCTCTGACGGCAACAGCCGTATTGCTGCTCCCGTATATGCGTACCTGTACTGGGGGGTACTGATCTTAATGGCAGCAGAGCAACTGTTAATCATCCCTTGCAGGGGACCTGCGAAAACATTAAGATAATTATTCCGGCAGCGTAAATCCACAATGCCGGCGGGTAAACCCGGTAAGGTACTTAATTGATTGTCATGACAGTATAAATACTTGAGATTTTCAGGCAGAGCCGGTAAACTTCGTAATTGATTGGTCCCACAATATAAATACTCCAGACCGGCAGGTAAGGTTGGCAGACTATCCAGCCGGTTTCCGGCACAGTTTAAAAGCTCCAAACCAGGGGGCAGTTCCGGTATAATAGCCAGTTGATTGCCTTCACAGCGTAGATTAGTCAGGGTAAGGGGAAGGTCCGGCAAAGCATTCAGCTGGTTGGCACCGCAATTCAAACTACCCAGATTAGCCGGCAGACCGGGCAAGCTACTCAACTGGTTATCCTGGCACCACAAAAACTCCAAAGTATCCGGTAGATCCGGCAGACTACTCAACTGGTTATTCCAGCATCCTAGGAATTCCAGATTATCCGGGAGCTGCGGCAGACTGCTCACTTGATTGACCCCGCAGTTTAACCACTGTAAACCATCCGGCAGTTCCGGCAGACTGCTCAGTTGGTTTCGGTAGCACTCTAAGCGGGTAAGGCTGGCAGGTAAAACCGGCAGGCTGCTCACTTGATTATCATTACAGTTTAATATCTCCAGGCCGGTTCCTGCAAAGTGCTGTAACCCGGCTAAACCGGCAATACTTTTAAATTGAACATCCAGTGTATAGCTATTGGCCTCCATTTGGTCTACTAAATCCTGCTGGGTAAAAGACCCGGGCTGTCCCGTATTCCCCAGCCATTCCCACACCGCCTGCTTGAAGTTAGGGTCGGTAAAATCACCGGATATATCCAGGGGATCTGTTTCCGCCTCAAGTCCATAAGGACTTTCCTGCAGCCCCGATCCCGTGGGAAACCCGACAGAATGCAGATCAATTTTACACACCGGCCGGACACCCATCCCGGCGGTATTGACAGCTCTTCCATTGAGAGCACCGTACATAGAAACCAGCCAGGCGCTGTTGGAATACCCACTGTTATGGAGAATGGACCGGGTCCAATAGGCTTTATTGTTGACGGCCACTCTTACCACGTTATTTTCACTAACGCCTGTCACAGGCATATAGATCCATTTTGCGCCCTCACCATAACCTGGTACTATTCCGCCTGTTCCGCCCAGCTCGGTAAAGGAAGGCAGCACTATTTTCTGGTTGTAGGCAGGCGCCCCGCTGTCATAGGGTAAAATAACGTTTTTCTCCGCCGTTGTAAAATTGGGGATCTCGGTATCCGAGTCGCTGCCGTTTAAAAAACCGTCGGCGGCGGAGTTCAGCCAGCCGCAGATATCCGAGAGCATCCAGGAAGTATTGAGCGGCTGATTGTAAAAGGGCGGGTTATCTTCTATTGCTGCTTCGGCCAGTAAAGTAATGCTCTGCTCATCATTATCACCGGCCATGATCCACCATAAAACCGGATCCCCTTGATAAGAACCAAACTCCACATATTGTCCGACAAAGCCCAGCTCATAGGGGGCAGCGCTGCTGCCCCGACCGGATTTGCAGAACACTGCCCGGAGATTGATTTTACAGGCGGGGCGTAGAGCATAGTCGTTACCGATGCCGCTATAATATAACCCGCCATCATTGTCAACCATCCACGCTGACTCGTATGTCCCTGAGGCATGGTAAATTGACCGGGTATGATACTGCCTGTTGCCGGGTACCGTTCTGCCCGGAGCGGCAGTGGCGGCATCGGTCAAAGGCATGTCTTGCCAGCGTGTACCTTCCCCGTTTGCCGGTACTACGTTATTTTGTCCACCCAGCTCAGTAAAGGAAGGCAATATTATCCTTTGGCCGAAACCGCTGTCGCTGCTGTAAGGCAGGATAGCCTCCTTCTCTGCTTCAGAGAAGTATTGCTCACCCAGATAAGAGCCATTAAGAAAATCATTACCGTTGAGCCAATCACAAACTACAGAGCTTTGCCAATCTGTTGCTACGGAATCGTCATATATATTGGTAATCATCTCCGCCGGACCCTCGCTATAATCCTTTAACACATCAACCAGCAATAAAGTAGCTGTTCGGTTAGCTTCGTCAATCTCCATCACACGCCACATAAGGGGTTCCCCTGTATACCTGCCGAAATACAGGTACTGCCCGGCGGCAAATCCCGTACTTCCTGCCGCTTGAGCCGGCCAGGAGGTAAGACCCATGCCGGCCACAAGCCCTAATGCCAGGAGAACTGCCATTATACATGAAATTCCTTTTTTAATATGTTTCACTGTCCACATGTTCTTCTCACTCCTTATAATTCCATCTTCCTTTTACTGCTTACATTCCGGGGTAATTTTTTATTCGTTAATATTTTTTTAAAAATAATCCCTCCTTTCTTTTCCTTACAGTTGTTTAATGAAATCTCTTTTCTATTTGCATCGGCAGTTTGCTCCGTATCAATTGTAAACTTCGGATCCGGAAAGAATTTAGCAAAAATTGCCTTCCCCTTTTCCATAAAATTGCTTTTTTGCCATAATAAAACCACCTTCCTGCGAAGGCGGCTTAAGTTAAAATAATATTCACTTAAAATATTTATTTTTCAAGTAAAGAATTAACTTTTTAATTTTTCTTTAAAACGATGACCCTATGTTTTTTCCTGTATTCCGAAGGTGTCATCCCCATATTACTGCGGAAAAAGGAGGAAAAATGTCCCGGATGGACAAAACCACAGAGACGGGCCGTTTCTTCGACAGAAGTGCTACCCTGCTGTAATAAGGCTTTAGCCTGCTCCAGCCTGATATCCATTAAATACTCATGGGGAGTCTTCCCTGTCTGGGCCTTAAAGAGACGGATAAAATAAAAGGAACTCAAATTGATCTCCCGGCAGATATCCTCGATGTTGATTTCCGCATTATAATAAGCCCGCATATATTCCAGAGCCTTACTTACATAACTATTTTCCGGACGGTTTTCCCTGGGTCCCCTGATCGTATTAATGCCTGTACAGCGCAAAAATTCTATGACCATTTGCACGGATATACTCTGCAGCATTAACGGGCAGCTGCCGGTAAAATTTACCACCTCATCTTCAAAACGGGCAATAATTTGCAGCAACTGGGGGCTATTGACAAATTCCCGCTCATTAAAATTAACATTTCTTTTTCCCGTAGCCTCCCAGACTACGTCCTCAAAAAAATCTTTATTAAAGCTAATATTCAGGTATTCCCGGGTAGGGGCATCTATTTTAGTAAGACAGCTGATGCCCGGCTTAAAGGCAACCAGCCTGCCTTTGCGATAGTGGTACTCCCGTTTTCCTATCCAGATAGGGGGCGGGGTGGATGTGGGGGTTACAAACATATAGTCGACATTTTCAGTTACTTGGTTAAGAATATAAAATTTGGGCTTAAGCAAGAGAACCTTGTCGGTAGCTGCCATTTTTACATTGGCGTGTTCTGCCGGAATTTGTTCTGTAAAATGCTTAGAAAGTGCACCCATCGAATCCCTCTTTTCCACTAATAAACAACTTTATGCTTCTTCCTGTATTCCGAAGGGGGCATCCCCATATTGTTCCGGAAAAAGGAAGAAAAGTGTCCCGGATGAACAAAACCACAGAGACGGGCTGTTTCTTCGACAGAAGTGGTACCCTGCTGTAATAAAGCTTTAGCCTGCTCCAGCCTGATATCCATTAAATACTCATGGGGAGTCTTTCCTGTCTGGGCCTTAAAGAGACGGATAAAATAAAAGGAACTCAAGTTGATCTCCCGGCAGATATCCTCAATGTTGATTTCCGCATTATAATAAGCCCGCATATACTCCGTAGCCTTACTTACATAACTATTTTCCCGGCTGGGTTCCCTGGGTTCCCTGATCGTATTGATCCCTGTACAGCGCAAAAATTCTATGACCATTTGCACGGATATACTCTGCAGCATTAACGGGCAGCTGCCGGCAAAATTTACCACCTCATCTTCAAAACGGGCAATAATTTGCAGCAAGTGAGGATTTGGAACAAATTCCCTTTCCCTAAATTTAACCGTTCTTTTTCCTGTAGCCTCCCAGGCTGTCTCCTCAAAAAACTCCCTGTTAAACCCAAGGTTCCGGTACTCCCGGGTAGGAACATTTATTTTCGTGAGAATACTGACACCCGGCTCAAAGACAACCAGTCTTCCTTTGCGAAACTGGTACTCCCGTTTCCCCAACCAGGTTGGCGGCGGAGTAGATGTGGGCGTCACAAAATGATAATCTGTATTTTCAGTTATCTCATTGATAATATAAAAATCCGGTTTGAGCAAAAGTACCTTCTTTGTAGCCACTATTTTTGCATCGGCATGTTCCGCCGCAACCTGGTCCGTAAGCTGTTTAAAGGCCGCTCCCATGTAAACTCTCCTTTACACATTATCACCTTTTGACATTCGGCAAAACCCTTTTCCAATGTTATATATTTATATTATAAAAAATAATGCAAATTTTTTGTAAAATTGCGGTAAAAAAGTAAAAGGAAATAAGAGGTAAATGTTGAAATAAGCATCATTTAGAGTTAAAAGTTTAGGCTTTCGCAGCTGGATTTAATATAAATTGTTAAGAGGTAATCAGTATGACTGTTCTTCCTCTGATTCGTACGCAGCTCGTACCCCCACAAATTAAGAATTCTATTAAACGTGCCGGACTGCGGGATCTGGGACTGGCAATATTATCCCACCGCGTCACTACCGTAACGGCTCCGGCAGGTTACGGCAAAAGCGTCTGGGTTTCCTCCCTGGCGGGAGAACCGGAATGGCCCCCTACGGCCTGGCTAAGCCTTGATTCCTTCGACAGTGAACCTGCTTGCTTTCTTTATCATCTGATCCACGCCGCCAAACGGGTTCTGCCGGGGTTTGGAGTCCAGTCTCTGCGGACCATGAACAGCCTGGAGGATGCAAATAAGGATTGGCTGATAGCACTCTCCACCTTTATTGAAGAACTTCCTCCAGACAAAGCACTTATGCTGGTACTGGATGACCTTTACCTCATGGATAAAAATCCGGTCATCTGCAGCATGCTGGAACACCTGATCCATTACCTGCCCCCCCGGGCCCATCTGCTGCTAATCAGCAGAAATACCCCTCCGCTCAATTTATACCAGGAACTGCTCAAGGGTGAGCTGCTAGAAATCAAAAAGGAGCACCTGCTTTTTTCAGCCGGAGAAGGGGGGGAAATGCTGGCAGCTTTAGGCATTAAAGTAGCGGACGAAGACCTTCCCTTAATTCATTCCTGTACTGAAGGATGGGCTGTAGGCTTACGCCTCTTCGGGCTATTCTTGATGAGATCGGGCGGTGATATTAAAAATACTCTGGCCGCTTTAAACGGAAAGGATACAGACCTGTATACATACTTGAGCAATGAACTTTTAGGCCATTTACCCGGGGAACTGCAGAATTTCCTCCTGAATTCCTCCCTGCTGCCCTACCTGGAGCCGGCATTGTGCGATGCTGCTTTAGAATGCGCTGACAGCAAAGCAAAAATCACAGAGCTTCACTCTTACGGCCTGTTGAGTCAAACAGCAGATGAGTTAACTTCCTGGCGGCTGCATCATCTAATGAGTGACTTCCTGAAACAAAAAGCCCTCAGCCTCCGCCCGCCGGATTATATTATTTCCCTGAGGCGCCGGGCTATGAGATTTCTCCAAAGCAAAGGAGATATCGACAGAGCCTTGGAACAAGCCGTCGCCTGCCCCGACTGGACGGCAGTAATAACCTTAATTCATACCCATGGTGACAATTACTTTTTGCAAAACGGGCGTCTGGACGGCCTAAACTCCTGGATCAGCCATATACCACAGGAGCTTACCGGCGGTGACTGCCGGCTATTATACTTTAAAGGCATGAGTATCCTGCACACTAAGCCGGAGGACGCCCTGGATATTTTATCCCGTGCTGCCCATTACGCTGAAAAAAAAGGAGAAATCAAATGCCAGCTTCGCTCGCTCTTGGCCATGATTGCCGTTTATACCTTAGCCAACAATGTAAAAAAAGTAAAGGAAACCGCCGGCCGCATCCCTATAGCCGCTTCTCTTTTAGGAGGCTCCTGGTCAAGGGGGATGATACTGATTGCCGCCTTAAGCCAGGCAGCCTGGTCAGATAATCTGCAACAGGGAGTCTGGTTCAGCCGGCTGGCAGGCAAAAGCAAACTAGACCCGGAATCGCGCATGGCTTATTTAATATTTTCCTGCGTTATCCAATACCGACTGGGAAATCTGACTGCGGCCAGAGAGTTTATCGAAAAAGCTCTGAGCGATCCTTATATCCGGGAAAATGAACGCTGGACAGGTACGGCCTATACAATTTATTCAGTCATCTGTGTCCTGGCCGGGGATCATGATAAACTGCGGACAATCTGTGAAGAATTGCTGCGCCTGGGGAAGAAATACCATATCCCTCACCAACTGGGCATTGCTTACCGCCGTCTGGCTCTGCTCCATCTGTGGAACGGATTTCCCGCTGAAGCCCGGAAAGAATTTGAACTTTCCCGCAGCGCTTTTCTTAAAAGCAATAATTTATTCTATACTTATCTTCTAGATCTAGATCTGATCTTAATGCGGGTAATGTCCGGGGCAAATGCCCGGGACCTGCTGGGAGAGACTCAGCACATCTTAAACAAACTGAAAACTTTACCCGGCGGACAGGGTCTGGACGATTATGCCCTTTCTACAGCCGGCATCATTGCCATGGAAGCCGGTGAATTACAACTGGCCCGAAAACGGTTTTTAGAAGTCCTCCAGAACTGCTTGAACAAGGGGGCCAGGCAGGTCCTGGCCGGAACCCAGTTATTACTGGCCCGGTCATACCTTCTGGAGGGGGATTATGACCCGGCGGACAGCTACCTGGCCCAAGCCCTGAGCTCAGCCGAAGCAGAAAAATGGGAATTTTTCTGGGATTGGCATCCTGAAACTATGTACAGTCTGTGCCGGCGGGCCCTTTTGCAAAAGATCAGGCCCCAATGGGCCGCTCATCTGCTCCGGCGCTGGTTTGCCCAACGCACCTGTGAGGAAGCCGGTAATTTATTAATATACCCCTCTGAACATGTACGTAACTCCATGACCTTACTGATCCAGGAAGTCACTCAGGAAACAGGGATACTTATCATCCATGTAAACTTCCTGGGAGGCTTTCATGTCTTTATTAACGGTATGGAAATCGCGCCTAAACACTGGAAGACCCAGAAAGCAGAAAACCTTTTTAAGTATCTGATTATAGAAAGAGGCCGGCATCCCAAAGAAAAAATCATCGAAACACTGTGGCCTGAATCCGACCCCCACCTGGGGGATGCCAGCCTGAGAATGGCTTTAACCCACGTGCGTAAAGCACTGGGTCTTGATAATAAGCATCAGGAGAGTATCATCCTCAAGCGGGGTATGATTTATCTCAATTCTGAAATAAAAATACAGAGTGATTATCAGTTATTCACTGCCTTAGCTCAGAAAACACTAAAGAATGCCGACATGAATAGTCCCCTTACCCTGAGTTTGTTGGAAGAGGCCGCTCAACTCTACCGGGGTGAATTTCTCCCCGACAGTTTATATGAAGACTGGACTTTTAGGCTGCGTACAGAACTGCATCATCTTAACCTCCAGGTTCTTTTAATGCTCATTGAAGCTTATCGGCAGCAAGGCAAGCTATCCCTTGCCATCGGAGCCTGCCGCCGTTACCTGGACCTGGAACCGGTTGATGAAACGGTCTGCAGGACAACAATGAACTTGCTCTGCCACAGCGGGCAAAAACAGCAGGCCTTATTCTTATATCAAGAACTGGCTGCCCGTTTATTGCAAGACTATGATACGGTTCCCCTGGCAGAAACGAATACTTTATATGAAAAAATCCGCGCCAGGTAGATCGTTGGCCAGACCTACGAAGACGCAACCGGCTATCTCCCCCTTTGTCCCCCAATTAAATTGCCCATTATTCTAAGCCATAGGCAATGGAAGCTTCTTGCGCACTGGAATTATACGAAAAGTTTACCGAAGCCCCCTGCTCTGTTTTACCTACAAACATAATACCATCGGAATCTTCCATATCCATACCGTCTTTAAAACCAAGTTCCCGGAGTTTAGCAACATATTCCCTGGCATCGGCAATTTTATACTCTGCCACAGCTACAATGCCGCCTTTACCGGCATCGTTTTTCATTACATAGGTAATCTTACCTTTAGGTTCAGGTAATTCACCCATGGCCTCTTGCGGCCAGGTTAAATCTTCCCCTGCTTCGTACGTGTTCCCGTCAACCTGGATTTTACCGCCGTCTTTAGAAATATCCACCTTGTTCCCGGTGGTTTTTTCTACAATGGTCTCCAAGCCCTTTTCTGCTATCTTATCCTCAATCTTACTACAGGCACTGAGGGAAAATACCAGGGCAATAATTAAAAGAGCAACTACCGGTTTTGTTTTTCTTATCACTAATAACATCCTTTCAGATTTTTTAAGTTTCCGCGGATATTTTTATCATAATTCAGGTAATCCTCGTAAACTTTTCAAAAATTGCTCTTTTAATTTTAAAAAAATTGCCTTTTTGCAAACAACATGGAAAAGAAAAAAGAAGACTTGAGTTTACACCAAGTCTTCATAACGGTATTTATTAATTAAATTTTCTTGCCGTCATACACACCGCTTAGATCACCCCTGATAACCTGCTCCCCTTCCGTAAGGCCTTCTACAATAACTGCCTGCTGGTTATTATGAATACCTATGGTTACCTTCTGCTGAACAACTTTATCCTCATTAACTTTAAAAACATAGTTTAAGCCATTTCTTACTACAATAGCATCCTGAGGAACAACAAGGCTATCAGCTGCTGATGAAACTTCGATTTTTACGTTGCCGGTCATCCCGGCTTTTAAAAATTTATCGGTATTTTCGAATACAATCTCCAGAGGGTACTGTTCCCCGGTTTCCGCGGAAATGGGACTAATATGGGATACCTCCCCGGAAAAATCTTTGTTGGGCAGGGCCCCGATCCTGGCCTGGGCTTTTTGTCCGACCTGAATTAAATTGGTATCTCTCTCCGCAATATTTGTTTTAAAAATAAGTTTGTCGATAGTTGCAATAGTAACTATGGTGGTGCCGGGAGAAACCATTTCACCCTCTGCCACTTCAATATCAACAATTTCTCCATCTAAAGGACTATATAAAACAGTTCTGTCCAATTGCAATTCCACTGCCGCCAGGTTGGCTCTCGCCGCTTCTACCGCTATTTTAGCTGTTTCATAAGTACTTTTATCTCCTTCAAGTTTGAGAAGGTAACTCTCGTAATCCTGCTGGGAGACACCCTGAACTTCATATAAAGCTTTGATTCTGGCAAACTCCTTTTCCGTCGTTTCATACTTGTTTTTGGCTAAAGCGCTGCTTTCCCCACTTTGTTTAAGGCCTGCCTGGGCTTGATTATATTTGACGATAAGATCCTGATCATCTAGAATGATCAGCTCTTCCCCCTGTTTTACTGTTTGGCCTTTTTTAACTAACACGTTTTCCACTACGCTGGAAATTTGCGCTGAGATAGTAGCACTCTTTTCAGGGATTAAAACACCGGGCAGCAACAGCTCCCCTACTAATTTTCCTTTCGAAACATCAATAATTTCCAGATTGGTCTTTCCGGTGTCGGCGGTCTCGACAGAACCACAGCCGGCAAGGACTACACCGGATATTAAATATATTATTAATAAAATTAAATAGTGCTTGATTTGACTCTTTTTTAACACTGCTTTTTCCCCCTATTAATTACCGTTGTTTACTAAAATTTTAATAACTACATTCATGCCGGGCACAACATTAATATTATTTATCTCGGAAAACCGAACTTTAATGGGTATCAGCTGGGTAACCTTTGTAAAATTACCGTTAGAGCTTTGCGTAGATATTACCGAAAAGGTAGATGTAGTAGCCTGACCGATCCCATCAACAAATCCTGTGAATTTTTGATCCGGTACCGCATCAACACTAATCTCTACTTCCTGGCCCTTTTTAACTTTGCCGATCTCCGTTTCTTCAATATTGGCCGAGATATACATATCGCCGGTGGCAGCGATAATTGCCAGAGACTGTCCCGGACTTACCATTTCCCCCACTAACCCCTGAGACTTTATTACTTTACCGGCAATGGGCGCCATAATTTCCGCTTTTTGCGCATAGGAACTTCCGGACTGGTCTAATCCCTCAACACTGATACCGACAGAATTTAATACAGAAGCCAAACTAATCTGCCCCAGCTTCTGCCCCGCCTGGACCTCACTGCCCTCCGTAACATTCCAGTCAATTAACTTCCCGGATATCTGCGGAGAAATAACAACGGTATCGGCGGCAATCCTGGCGTCCTCGGTTGTAACGTAATGGCCGGCCTGGTAGCTATAATAAAAGGTGATCCCCCCGCCGCCTAAGACAGCTAATATTAATAATATTATCAATATTCTCTTCTGTTTTTGCATATCTTAATCCCTCCAAATTATTCACCTAAATTATGTTGAGTCCCTGTAGAAGCATCACCTTTTTTGAGCGTGAAAGCAGGGAAAAAAGCCATAAACATTAAAACACTCATAATTAAAAACACATCATTCAAGGCCTGGACAAAAGAAATTTTATAAATATTTCCCTGTAATAATCCTGAAATTACACTTTGTGATAAATTGCCTGCTTCCTGCACACTGTTTTGTAAAAACATTTGTAGATTATAACTGCTGATATTCCAGTTCAGCATTGTAGAATGATAAGTCTGTCTATGATTTAGCATTACTGTTAAAATAGCAATTCCGAAAGAACCGGAAACCCGGTTGATAATATTGGTAATCGAAGATGCCCTGCCAACCTTTTCATTGGGTACTACCGACATTATGGCCGTCTGGGTAGGCATCATCGTCAGCCCCATGCCTATGGAGCGAACCACATTCCACTGTATTATCGTTGTTAATTCCGTATAAATATCCAGTTTTGTAAACAAATAAGTACTGTAAGCTAATATTAAAATTCCGGAAGTAATTAAAGGCTTAGGACCTATCTTGTCATACAGCCTGCCGCTTATCGGCATTACCAGAGCGGAAACTAAGGCAGGAGGCAGCATTAAGAGACCTGTTTGGAAAGCACCTAAACCCCTGATAGATTGCAAGAACAGGGGAATAAAGAATACACCGCTGAACATGCCGATCGTAATAAGGGCCAGCATTAGATTGCCCATAGCAAAAGTACCGTATCTAAATAAAGTCAAATCCAACAACGGTTCTTCGATGCTTAATTCCCAGTAAACAAAGATCCCCAGGGCCGCCAAGCTTATATAAAATAACATTACCGTCGGATAGGAGGACCAGCCCCACTCCGACCCTTCCGAGAAAGCAAAAAGCAGACAGAACAAACCTGTTGCAGCCAGCAAGGCTCCTCGCCAATCAAACTTACCCGCCGGTGTCTTAGGAAAATCAGGAATTACAATACCGGCTAACAGGATGCCGATAACGCCTATAGGAACATTAATGGAAAAAATCCAATGCCAGCTTACATATTCAACTAAATAGCCCCCCAAACTAGGCCCGATAGCCGGAGCCAGAAGCATCGTCAAACCAAAGGTCCCCATGGCGGAACCAATTCTCTCCCTGGGTACAATGCGGTAAACCATAGCCATCGTAATGGGCATGATCATCCCGCCGCCCAGACCTTGGATTACTCTAAAAATAGAAAGAGACCCCACATCCCAGGCCAGGGAACAGAGTAAAGAACCCAGAGTAAATACACCTAAAGATAAAATATACAACCTTTTATAACCTAAATAGTCCCCCAGCCATCCACTGGTCGGGACAATGACACCTAAAGTCAGCATATAAACGGTAACAATCCACTCTATCTCCGCACTGGTCACTCCAAAATCAGTCATCAAGGACGGAATGGCAACATTTACGATACTGGAATCCAGAATTGCCATAAACCCGCCGATGAGGATTACAATTATAGATAGAATCCAGGAGTTATTCGGATTATTGCCGGTAATCTCCTCTGTCATATATTATCTAGCCCCTCTTTTCTACGACATCGTTAAATTTCTCCAACTCATTCTGCATCATAACCCACCAGTCATCAGACAGTTCATCACCTAAAGATTCTACATACTCTTTAATTTGTAACTGGTAGTACTGCTTTTTTTCTTTAAAACCCTCCCCTATACCAATAATTACGACCCTGCGGTCCTCGTCGTTGCGGAAACGTTCCACCATGCCTTTTTTGACCAGGCGGTCTAAAATCCCCGTCAAAGTACTGGCCGGCAAGCCAACTTCAGCAGCTAACTCCATAACCTGGTAATTTTTATCCTTAATTACCATCAAGACCATAGCTTCCGTCAATGATAGGTCTTTTTGCATAAAGCAGGAAATATCCTTAAATATCTTTTTTCTCAGAGAGAATAATTGCCTGATAACCGCCATCCTTGTTCCCAGATTTTCTCCTAAAGGATCCATCACTACACCTCATTTAATTCGGTTTCGAATATTTCTTTTACGTTCTATTATACTACTTAGGCAAATTATAACAATAGTTTAAATATTTTTATTAACATTATTTATGATATCTTATTTTAGTCCTGCCTTAACAATAAGATTTTTAATAATATTCCGGCTTAACGGAACACATGGAGCCGTAAAGAATAAAATAATACTACTAAATTAAGTTTCCAAAATAAATTCCATATTATTTGGAGTGATTATTTGTGAGTTATACACAATTAAACGGCCAGCCTCAAGGATATCCATACTATTTTACAAATAAAATCAGAGAAGCACTGATAGCTGAAATTTTTGCAATAAACGGTTATGCCGGCCATCTTGCAAATTCAAACATGGAAGATATTAATGCAGTCTGGAGAAGCATTATCCAGGATGAGAAAGATCATTACGGCATGTTTCTGACATTAATCCGCAAATATGACCCGGTACAGCACCAACAATACTTAGAACATGTTCACCAAAAAATTATCGTTACACCTCTCCCGGCCTATAAGCCCGATTGCAACAAACAGCTCATCTTAAATAATGTACGGGATGATATCAAAGGGGAGCTTGAAGCCGTAATTCTTTACGAGCAACACTTAGCGGAAATGCCTTACCAGGATATCCGGAATGTATTTTATACAGTTATTAAAGCAGAAAAGGGCCACACCGAACAATTGACCCGCCTGCTGTTAAAGTATGACCCGGATAAATATAACGACCTCACATAATAAGAGTCAAGACAAAGGAACGTGCGGACAAAGAAAGCACGTTTCCTTTGTATGAGAGCAATTGCAAATTTATCCATGCAATTTGCAAACCGACCCGCTCACGAAGAAATTTTCAATAGTTAACAGAGTTGCTGCTTCATAATGTATATTGCACAGCAATAAATTATAAATTTAAACGCCAATTTTAGATGTTTCTCCTTTTGAGGCGGGAATGATCCATTATGTAAAAACTATTAAAAAAATACACTTATTGATACATTAATCTATTGATAAATCATTCCATCTTTAATATAATTGCCTTGACAACTATATTAAAGGTGGATGTAACCTACAATGAAATTAAAAGCAGAAGATTCCTTAGGGCATATATTAAATCGTACAAATACTAAAATGAAAAATAAATTATTACATAGCTTTAAACCTTATGATATAACTCCTGAGCAATGGGGAGTCCTGATCCGTCTATGGAAAACAGAAGGAATATCACCTAAAGATTTAGCAATATTAACTTCTAAAGACCGGCCAACAGTTGCTAGAATATTAGAAAAACTGGAAAAAAAAGGATTTATAACACGGGAGATTAATTCAGAAGATCAGCGGTCACATTTAATATATCTAACGGATAAAGGAAAGAAAATGGAGAATATTCTAGTTCCTATCGCGGTCAAGACATTAGATGATGCTCTAATAGGCCTGGAAAAAGAACAAATCCAAGCACTTTTTCAAACCTTAAACACAATATATAAAAATCTGGAGTGAAAATTTTTAAGGATATAGTTGTCGTGACAATTATATCCTTATCCTGCTTAATTTTTTTAATTAAGGTGGTGTAGTATGAAAAAAATTGGATTACGGACAAGAGGCTGGTTAAAAGGTTTCCATATCTTATCTGCCGGAGTCTGGATCGGGGCAGGGATTTGTATGATGGTTCTCTCATTTTTAAAAGGACATATCTCTAATGGTGCTGAACTTCGGACAATTGATATGTCCGTTAAGGTAATTGATGATTTTGTTTTAATACCCGCTGCCAATGGGTGTTTAATTTCTGGAATAATGTTCTCCGCATTTACTAACTGGGGGTTTTTTAAATATCGTTGGATCACCATGAAATATATTATTTCAATTTTCTCTATTTTGTTCGGTACTTTTTTCTTAGGACCGTGGGTCAATGGTATGGAAAAAATCTCTGCGCTGGAGGGATTATCTGCGCTGCAAAATTCAACATATTTGAACTATGCGGCAATGAATAGATCCTTGGGACTACTGGTAATCATAGCATTAATTTTTGTATCTTTTATTTCAGTATTCAAGCCTTGGAATAAAAAAGAAGCCAGAAAACCAAAAGCCGTAACGAACTAGCGGGTGATCTTATGAAAATCGAGAAATGTAATAAGTGCGGAGGAAAAATTGAGCAGAGAGTAACAAGGCTGGTTACGAAAAACCGCTATGAGGAAAAAAACCTATCTTTACAGACCTTAGTCTATTTGAAATGCGAAGGATGTAATGGTTTTTATTACATTTCAGGAAGTGACATTTTACACAGCTTATTTAAGAAAGAAATTGTTACTGTTTCAAAAGATTTTATTGAGATAATTATAAATGAGTTGTGTCATAAAAAATACTTATTACAAGAATCAAACAAAGAGAAACAAAGGGATGCGCAATAGACCAACCCGATAATGAAGAGAGCTGCTTTTTCAGGTGACAAAAGCACGGGGCGGAAGCAAAAGAACCGTCCCCTTGCTTCTTCCTTGAAATCATATTTTAGGGCTGCTCGCCAAATAGATATAATCAGGTTCTCCCCGTTTATCACTTACTTCTCTAACATCAACCCTGTTAAACCATTTGCGGAGCCATTCCGCAAACGCAGCGCATTTTGCAGCACTCCAAAAAGAAATAGCTCCGGATTGGTTCAAGATTTTTAATAACGTACAAATCCCCGTATCGCTGTAAAGTTTGCTGTTCTTAGCGATGACTACCCAATCGGGCCCGTTGTCGATATCTAGACATATCACGTCATATTTTTCTTTAGAACTTTTCATCCATTCAATAAAATCAGCATTTACCACGTCTACTTTCCGATGCGTTAAGGCTTCTCCGGAAAAAACCGAAAGATAAGTACGGTTCCATTCTATTATCTTTTTTTCTATTTCTATTACGGTAATTTTTTCAATCATTTCATGATTTAGTGCTTCCCCTAAAGAGAATCCTACCCCTAAACCTCCAATCAAAACTGTTTGAGGTAAATCTGCCGCTTCAATTGCCCACCGGACCAGAAGCTTTTCTGATTTGCCATTATAGGTGGCCATGAGAAATGTTCCATTAAAAATTATCTCATAATCATTATCCCTTTTTTGCAATTGAATTTCGCCATTTTCGGTAGCTACTCTTTCGATAACTGTCGGATACTGATCCATTTCTTCATCCCCTTAATGATATTTTTTAAACATCTTTATGATGACAGCATTACATATACTTTTCTTAATCCAAATTCCTCGGCTTTAACAGCTTATCTATACTTAAATTTCTTTTCGCCCGGCCAAGCCAATCATGTTCTCAAATCTGAACTCCGTATTATTATATCATAGATAAATTCATGTTTTCCTGGGCCGGAGAAATCTCTTGGACCGGACCAGCTTAAACATTTATAACTCAAATTTTTGCAAATTACCAAAGCATTCTTTACTAAAAGCAGTACTCATTTTGTTTATTATCTTGATAACCGGGACAACTCCATTGTGAGCAAAATGTATGTTCTAATCTTTCCCGGCAGAAATTTACTTCTTTAATAAAGAGCTTACATGTAAAGGCATTAACATGCACGTTAAAAAATCAGCGAAATGATTAGCTCACTTTCGCTGATTTTAGTTAGTTGAGGGGACTTGATAAAATAATCGTTAAATTATTTATTTAAAGTCATCATTTTGCGGCAATTTTCCGCTGCCTCTTCGGGATCAATCTCAACCCTGGCCACTCCGCTTTTTATCGCCGCTTCCGCCACAGCCTTCGCTACGGCTGGGGCAATCCTTTCATCTAACGCACTGGGAATAACATATTCCGGACTGAGTTTTTCTCCTACAAAATCAGCTATGGCATGCACGGCAGCAATCTTCATCTCCTCATTGATATCTGTGGCCCTGACATCTAAAGCCCCTCTGAATACCCCGGGAAAAGCAGATACATTATTGACCTGGTTGGGAAAATCGGATCTGCCGGTACAGATAACTTTCGCCCCGGCTTCCTTTGCTTCGTCCGGCATAATTTCCGGAACCGGGTTGGCCATAGCCATAATGACAGGGTCGGCATTCATGCTCCTGACCATTTCCTTGTTTAGTACGCCCGGAGCGGAAAGCCCGATAAATACATCAGCCCCGGCGATGGCATCGGCCAGACTTCCCTTAATCATTTCTTTATTCGTTTCCTTGGCGATGGCTTCCTTTGCATGATTCATACCCTGTGGTCTGCCTGCATAAATTGCTCCCGCTCTGTCACAGAGAATTACGTTTTGTACACCCATACTTAATAACAGCTTCACAACGGCGATGGCTGCAGAACCTGCACCGTTAACGACAATCCTGACATCCTCCACCTTTTTATCAACAATTTTGCAAGCATTGACCAGGGCAGCCATCGTCACAATAGCTGTGCCGTGCTGGTCGTCGTGAAAGATGGGAATATTGGTTTCTTTTTTTAATTTTTCTTCTATTTCAAAGCACCGGGGGGCGGAAATATCTTCTAAATTCACACCGCCGAAGGTTGGCTCCAGCAGCTTGACAGTCTCGACAATTTTATCTGCTTCCTTCGTGGCTACACAAAGGGGAAAAGCATCAACACCGGCAAATGTCTTAAATAAAACCGCTTTCCCTTCCATTACCGGCAGCGCCGCTTCCGGGCCAATATCCCCCAGGCCTAAAACAGCAGTGCCGTCAGATACAATAGCTACGAAATTCCATTTGGATGTATAATCATAGACCTTGGTAACATCCCGGTTAATTTCTTTACAAGGCTCGGCAACACCGGGGGTATAAGCCAGAGATAAATCCAGGGATGTCTTAACCGGCACCTTACTCACCACTTCCAGCTTACCCTTACTTTCCAAATGCATTTTCAAAGATTCTTGTTTAATATCCATCTTAACCACTCCTTGTCCTTATTAATAATTCTCATACAGATTGTTACCTTCCGAATCAATGGCAACAATGCAGGGGAAATCCTCAACCTCCAAACGGTAGACGGCCTCAGGCCCTAACTCCGGATAAGCAATGATCTCGGCTTTTTTCACCGACCGGGCGATAACGGCGGCAGCCCCGCCGATAGCCGCCAGATAAACGGCACCATATTTTTTCATAGCTGCAACGACATCTGCATTACGGGGTCCTTTCCCGATCATACCCTTGAGACCTAATTCAATTAATGCCGGGGCATAGGCGTCCATCCGGCCGCTTGTTGTCGGCCCGCAGGATCCGATAGCCTGCCCGGCCTTAGCAGGAGCAGGTCCCACATAGTATATCACTTGATCCTTTAAATCCACCGGCAAAGGCTTCCCCTCTTTTAATGTGTGCATAAGATTTTTATGGGCTGCATCCCTGCCTGTATAAATAATGCCTGTAATCAATACGCTGTCACCGGCTTTTAACTCTCTAACCTGTCCTCCCGTCAAAGGGGTCGTAACCTTTTTTACTTCAGTCATTTATCTCACTCCCATCTATAATATTACTTCACTGTGCCGGGAAGCATGACAGTTTAAATTAACAGCAACGGGCATTGTGGCAATATGAGTCGGATAAGTTTCAATATTTACAGCTAAAGCCGTGATCCGCCCTCCCAAGCCCTGGGGTCCGATACCCAAGTCATTTATTTTTTCCAGTAATTCCTTTTCTATCGCCCCATACCTCTCATCAGGATTAGGTTGGCCTGCTTTTCTGGTCAAAGCCTTTTTGGCCAGCAGTGTTGCTTTTTCCATTGTTCCCCCGATGCCCACTCCCACGATAATGGGGGGACAGGGGTTACCGCCGGCTTCACGGACCGTTTTGATAATAAAATCTTTTACCCCTTCCAAACCGTCGGAAGGCTTCAGCATTTTTAAGGCACCCATGTTTTCACTGCCTGCCCCTTTGGGAACAATGGTAATTTTTAATTGGTCGCCGGGGACAATCTCCGTATGAATAACCGCCGGGGTATTATCACCGCTATTAACCCTGTTAAGCACCGGATCAATCACCACTGATTTACGGAGATAACCGTCTTGATATCCCTGGCGGACACCTTCATTAACAGCATCCGTTAAGCTTCCCCCGGTGATATGGACTTCCTGTCCGACTTCCAGATAAACCACCGTTATGCCGGTATCCTGGCACATAGCCTGGGTCTCTTGCCGGGCTAATTGTACATTTTCGATGATTTGCTCAAAAATGTATTTACCAAAGGCAGATTCTTCCCGGACTTGATTTTTTTTAACCAGTTGCTCCACATCTTCCGGAAGATTACAGGCAGCCTCGATACACAGTTCTCTGACTGTTTCCACTATTTTTTGAATGGAAATTTCCCGCATATATAATCCCCTCCCATATTAATTAAATTTAGCCTTTACGACTAAATTTAAACTTCTCTCTATTTATTGCAATTCCCTCCACATTCAGTCGGTAATTATCGGTCACACAACTTATTATCTTACGGCCATCCATATTTTATTTATTTAACCAGCCCAAAATACCCTGTAAAGTCGTTTCTTTGTTCAACTGAGCCAATGATTTATCAAGAGGTATGTGCTTGGGACAAACCCGCACACAGTTCTGAGAATTGCCGCAGTCCACAATTCCTCCTTTACCCATAACTGCCTCTAAGCGCACTTCTTTATTCATCTTGCCGTTGGGATGCAGATTAAAGAGGGTTACCTGACTTAAGGCCTGAGCGCCCATAAAGGACGATTTACTGCTGACATTGGGGCAGGCTTCCAAGCAGCAGCCGCAGGTCATACACCGGGACAGCTCATAGGCCCAGGCCCGTTCCCGTTCATTCATTTTAGGGGGACGGCCTAAATCAAAGAGTCCGTCTGTTTCGACCCAGGCTTTTACTTTTTTTAAATTTTCAAACATAAACTGTCTGTCAACCAACAAATCCCGCATAACAGGAAATTTACTTAAGGGTTCAAGGGTAATCACCCCGTCCGGAAGCTTATCGATGAGGGCGGAGCAGGATTGACGGGGTGTCCCGTTAATGATCATCGTACAAGCACCGCATACTTCTTCCAGGCAGTTGCACTCCCAGACGACAGGAGCCACTTTTTGGCCCTTGATATTGACAGGATTCTTGCGTATTTCCATCAACACGCCCACCACATTCTGGTTAGGCTTATAGGGAACCTGAAACTCCTCCCAATAAGGCCGGCTTTCCTGATTGTCCTGCCGCTTGATTTTTAAATGAATATTTTCCCGAGCCATTTACTTCACCTCCTTTTTCCCTTGGCGTCCGTCTACGTCATACTTACGGGGTACCGGCTTAACCAGAGAGATGTCAACATCTTCATATTCAAACCTGGGGCCTTCTCCTGTCCAGTAAGCCTTCGTTGTCTTCAGCCAGTTTTCATCATCACGCTGATCAAACTCCGGCTTATAGTGTGATCCCCGGCTTTCATCCCGTTTAAGTGCTCCGATGGTAATAACCCTGGCCAGTTCCATCATATTCTTCAATTGCCGCACAAACATGACATCCTGATTGCTCCATTCAGAATGATCACAAATTCCGATATTTTGATAACGCTCCATCATTTCCCGGATTTTATCATCAGTTTCTTTAAGTTTATTATTATAGCGTACAATACCCACATTCTCCCTCATGAGATTTCCCATTTCTTCGTGGAGCTCATAGGGGTTTTCCCGGCCCGACATTTTACAGATATCCCTGTATTTCTCTTCCTCCAGCTTCAGTTGATCTTCATAAACGCCGGATTTTACATCGGGAGCAGTTTTGTCAGCACTCTTGAGATACTCAACGATACTTGGCCCTACCACTGTTCCGCTGTAAAGAGCCGAAAGAAGGGAATTGGCACCCAGCCTATTGGCACCGTGATACATGTAGTCACATTCACCGGAAGCAAAAAGCCCCGTAATTTCTGTCCGATGCTTCCAGTCAACATGGATTCCACCCATAAAATAATGAATAGCGGGGAATATTTTCATAGGAACTTTCCTGGGGTCATCCCCTTGAAAATTCTCATAGATTTCCAGAATACCGCCCAAACGGGCATTTAAAAAGTCAGTATCCAAATGGGACAGGTCAAGGTAAACCTGGTTTTTGCCGTCAATACCCAGCCCCATTTCCACACAAACCTTATAAATGGCCCGGGAGGCAATATCCCTGGGAACGATATTGCCATAGGCAGGGTACCATTCTTCTAAGAAATACCAGGGTTTACCGTCCTTATACGTCCAAACCCTCCCCCCTTCCCCCCGGGACGCTTCAGACATTAAACGGTGCTTATCATCACCGATCATGCCCGTAGGATGGATTTGCACGAATTCTGCATTGGCGTAGGGTACACCCTGCCGATAAATGCTGGCCGCCGCACTGCCCGTATTGATGGTAGAGTTGGTGGACTTACCGTAAATCATACCGGCTCCACCCGTTGCAATTAAAACAGCATCGCCCTTAAAAACTTTAATTTCCATCGTCGTTAAGTTTTGCGCCACAATACCGCGGCAGATTCTGCTCCCGTCTAACACAGCCGAAAGAAATTCCCATCCTTCATATTTGGTAACAAGGCCCTTTGTCTCATATTTCCTGACTTGCTCATCACAACCGTAAAGAAGCTGCTGACCACTGGTAGCACCGGCAAAAGCGGTCCTCCTTTTCTTAACCCCGCCGAACAATCTTAAATCAAGATGCCCTTCGGGGGTCCTGCTGAACATAACACCGGCCCGGGCCATATAATGAATAATCCCCGGTGCGGCATCGCACATTTCCTTAACAGGGGGCTGGTTTGCCAGAAAATCACCACCGTACACGGTATCATAAAAATGCTCATAAGTTGTATCATTCTCCCCTTTTGTATCTAAAGCGGCGTTAATTCCGCCCTGAGCACAAAGGGAATGAGACCTTTTTACAGGTACAAGGGAAACTAAATCCACCGGGATACCCTTTTCCGCGATCTTGATCGTTGCCATTAACCCCGATAGTCCGCCTCCGACAACTACTACTTTTTGTTTTTGCATGAATACTCCCTCCTAAAATGCCAGTAATATTTGAACCGAAAGAATACTTAAGACAACAAATACCACAGAAGATGCTATAGCAGACACTCTTTGAGCATTAGGACCTACGGTAATACCAAGATCAATGAAAAATGCCCACAAACCATTGGCAAAGTGATACACCGCGGCAATAACACCAATAATGTAAAATGCCAACATACCCGGACGCGCAAGAATACCTGACATAAATTCATAATTAATCTCCGTGCCGGAAAATCTTGTTGTAAGAACATGATAAATTACAAATACAAATGTAATGACTGCTGTAATTCTTTGGAGATAAAAAGCCCAATTCCGCGAATATGAAAATTTGAAAACGTTATTCTTAGTAATATATACAACCCAAATTCCCAGCAAACCATGATAAAGAATCGGTGCAAAAATTAAACATATTTCTAAAAAGGTCAGAAACGGCAATTCTTTCATTAAAACTGCTCTGCGGTTATACATTTCAGGACTAATAAGAGCGTAAGAATTAACGGTAAGGTGAATTAAGAGAAAAATGCCTACAGGTAATAATCCGGTAATCACATGAAGCTTTCTGAGCAAAAAATAATGTTTTTCTATAAAATTCATAGACTGCTTCCTCCTTTTGTTTAAATACTAAGCATTAGAAACTTATTAATACAAAACAGGCTTTAGTTCTACCATCCCCTTTATCAATAATTATTTTATAGACAAGCTCAACAAAGTTATAAATAATTGTAATTTAACCGTTTATTTCCACTATTTTTGTAATTATATTAAATATTCTTAATATTATAATTATTATCCAAACATAAAAAACCCGGTAAAATTTATCGCACCTAAAAAGACACGATTAAAGACCGGGCTCTGCTTGCCTTCCGTCATAGAATTTTAATCTATAACCAGCCAGCAAAAAGGCTTCTTGCGAATTTTTGAAATATTTTATAATCTTTTAATAATTTATTTCTACAAATATCTTGTGTCTCCTGCCGGCTAATATTAGAATAATTTATTAAAAGCATCTCTTTTTCTAATAGATTTAATTACCTTTATCATAGACAAGCTGTCGGGCAATAATTCTTGCTTGACCAAAAAACCTCCCAGCACCTGGGAGGCTATGATTCAGCATATGTAACTGGAGCGGACGACGGGGCTCGAACCCGCAACCCTCGGCTTGGGAAGCCGATACTCTACCAATTGAGCTACGTCCGCCTATTTTACCAGCTTTTTTAAGCAAAAGCTAATTAAGGAGCTTCGGCCTGATTCATTTCTATATTACATATTATACTCAATTTTTTAACTTAAGCAAATAAAATCTATTTCCAAAAAATCAGCATAACTTCCTGGGAGATCACCAGATAAAAAAGCGACAGGTCTAAAATCCTGCCACTTTTACATGTATTTATAGGCTCTCTATTTGTATTTACCTGCCAAAAAGGCTCACTAATTTCATATTTCTTTATACCATTTTAGCCAAACTGACATTCCAGGATTTTGCAAGAAAACCTGACCGGCATCACTATGCTTCCTATGCCGGAGATGATGAAAACAGCACCTTATCCCTGATTTATTTACTTTTCTCATATTCCTCGATGATCAGAGACAATTCTATCCAACGCTCCATAACCTGCTCCAGTTCTGCTTCCACCTGTTTCTGCTCCGCATATAATTTCTGCAGCAGCTCATAATCGCAGGCCGCGTGGGAGATGCCTTCTTTTAACTCCTTATTTTTATCTTCCAAAACAGAAATACGTTCTTCGATTTCATCCCAGTCCCGCTGTTCTTTAAAGGATAGTTTTCTGGGCCGGTCCTTTCTGGAAGAAGGGGTTTTAAGGCTTTTATCTTCTTTAATTTTACCCGTGTCTTTTTTTTCTTTGCCGGCTTCCAGATATTCCAGATAGCTGCCGATAAAAGGCTCAACCTTACCACCACCTGTAAAGACCAGCAATTTATCTACCACTTTGTCTAAGAAATAGCGGTCATGAGAAACGGTGATAACCACACCGGGATAACCGTCCAGATAATCTTCTAAAATTGTTAAAGTCTCTATATCCAGATCATTGGTGGGCTCATCTAAAAACAAAACATTAGGTTCCTCAATAAGTATTCTCAGTAAGTACAAGCGCCGCCGCTCCCCGCCGGACAATTTACGGATATATGTCCACTGCATATCCCGGCGAAACAGGAATTTCTCCAGCATTTGTTGTGCTGTTATCAAATGACCGTCTCTCGTCTTAACGATCTCCGCCCCTTCTCGGAGATACTCAATCACTCTTAAATCAGGATTCATATCAACATAGTCCTGGGTATAATAGCCTATCTTTACCGTTTGTCCCTTATCCACCACACCTGAATCAGGACGGACACACCCGGCCAGTATGTTTAGCAATGTTGTTTTACCTGTGCCGTTAGGCCCGATAATCCCCAGCCTTTCACCCGGTACGATTAAATAACTAAAGTCTTTGATCAGTAACTTATCCCCGTAACTTTTGGTCAGATTATTCAGCTCAAATACTTTTTTACCCAAGCGGCTGGCCATTAAGGCTATATCCAACTTTTCCTTTTCAATATCTTTTTCCTGGTTTTTTATCTCCGCAATTCTCTCAATACGGGCTTTTTGCTTGGTTGTTCTGGCCCTGGCCCCCCGCCGCAGCCAGGCCAATTCTTTACGAAGGAGATTTTCTCTTTTCTTCTCACCGGACCTTTCCTGTTCCTCCCGTAGTGCTTTTCCCTCCAGAAACACTTCATAGTTGCCTTCATAGCTGTAGATTCTGCCTTGATCCAGTTCTAAAATCCGATTTGTTACCCGGTTCAGAAAATAGCGGTCGTGGGTTACCACGAAAAGAGCTCCTTTATAATTTGCCAGGAACTCTTCCAGCCACTCAATCATTTCATTATCTAAATGGTTGGTGGGCTCATCAAGAAGCAGCAAATCCGCCGGTTGGATCAGAGCCCTGGCAATAGCGACCCTTTTCTTTTGCCCTCCCGACAAATCTTTTACTGGCCGGAAGTAATCTTTTATCCCTAAACGGTTGAGGACCGTCTTAGCCATTGTACCGGCATCCCAGGCATCTAAGGCATCCATCTCCTGCTGTAAAAGGGACAGTTTGCGCTGTTTACCTGCGTCTTCCGGGGCATTTTCCAGTTCTTTTACTGCCCGCTCAAAATTCCTTAAGACTTTCATTAAAGAAGAATCCCCGTAATAAATCTGCTCCAATACCGTTAATTCTTCAGCCAAAACCGGATGCTGGGGCAAATATTCAACATGAAATTGATTGGCATGAGTTACCTGCCCTTTTTCTCCGCTCTCCAGACCGGCAATAATTTTTAATAATGTAGTTTTCCCTGCACCGTTAACTCCGATCAAACCTATCCGCTGTCTCTCCGCAATTGTAAAGGAAATATTTTCGAACAGCTTTTTTTCACCATAGGACTTTACTAAATTTTCAATGCTTAAAATACTCATTTTAAAAACCTTTCTCAGCAAAATACTCTGTTTATCCTGATAACTAAGCAGTTTTATTAATCATTCTAACATATATCCGGCCATAAGTGACTAATGATCGGCCAAGACCGGTTATCTATTCCGGGGCCTAAATACGAAAAGACTAGTTACCAAATCGTAACTAGTCTTTTCCTGGTGCCTCGAGGCGGAATCGAACCACCGACACGAGGATTTTCAGTCCTCTGCTCTACCGACTGAGCTATCGAGGCAAATATGGCGGAGCTGACGGGAATCGAACCCGCGGTCTTCGGCGTGACAGGCCGACATGTTAACCGCTACACCACAGCTCCATGCTGGAAGTTAGCTATTAGAAATTGGAAATTAGATTTATCGTGACAAATCATCAGATTTGTTTTTTTGCTAACCTCTAACTTCAAACCCCTAACCTCTAAGTGGTGACCCATAGGGGACTCGAACCCCTGTTACCGCCGTGAAAGGGCGGTGTCTTAACCGCTTGACCAATGGGCCTTATTAAGTTACTAGTTACTAGTGATTAGTGACTAGTTAGCAGCAAAGTCGAGGCCGAGATTTTCGGCCTCAAACTTCCTTTTGGTGGGCGATGACAGGATCGAACTGCCGACCCCCTGCTTGTAAGGCAGGTGCTCTCCCAGCTGAGCTAATCGCCCCTATTCGAAGTTCGAAACTAGAAATTCGAACCTCGAAGGTGGTGACGCGTACGGGATTCGAACCCGTGGATGCCAGCGTGAAAGGCTGGTGAGTTAAGCCGCTTCTCCAACGCGCCACATTGCTAGTGATAACCAGTAGAGAAATAATTTATATTAGTCTCAAAGCCGGGGACGGGATTTCTAACTTCCGGCCGCCAGCTTCTCACTTCTAACTTGGTGAGCCATCCGCGACTCGAACGCGGGACACCCTGATTAAAAGTCAGGTGCTCTGCCAACTGAGCTAATGGCTCATTTTTTCGTCTCACATTTGTATATTCTACTAGGGATAAGCTATAAAGTCAAGGGGAATATTTGTTAATTACGATTATCTTTGTCTCCAGCCTCATAAACTTTTAGCCATACTTCCTTGAGAGGCAGACCTGTTTTTTTGGCTATTGCTTTGCAATCCTCATATTCCGGCTTAATGTTTAAGATTTTTTCTCCCATTTTGCCCAGTTTGACCGTGACTTCTCCCCAGGGCGTATTTATCCTTTTATATTCCTTAGTTAATTTCACCCTTTGGACGGGAGATATTCTTAAACCAAGAGTAGTCGTTTCCTGCAGAAGAACATCGATAATCGGAGTATGGTCGGTTAGATTGCTGGTAACGGATACTAACGTACCGGGGCGGTTTTTTTTCATCTGGACCGGCATATAATAGACATCAACAGCTCCCGCTGCAAACAATTTATCCATTAAATAATCATAAAACTCCGGATTCATATCATCAATATTTGTTTCAATGATCACTGATTGATCTTTTTCGGTATTTTCCGGCTCTTCACCTAATGTTAACCTAAGAACGTTAGGTACTGCTAAATCCCATGTCCCTGCACCATATGCGACTTTTTTTATTTTTAACAGCGGCTGTGCACCAAAATAATCCGTCAGGGTTGTTATTATTGCTGCACCGGTAGGTGTCACAAGCTCTCCCTTTACTTCATTGGAATAAGTAAGAGCATCTGTTAATAATTCGGCTGTGGCAGGAGCAGGAATAGGCATTAAGCCGTGGGCACATTTTACCGTACCCTGCCCAACGTTTAAAGGTGAGGAGTAAACCTTTGTGATCCCAAGCTTATAAATGCCGTAAGCTGCCCCCACGATATCCACGATGGCATCAACGGCGCCCACTTCATGGAAATGTACTTTTTCTAAGGTTGTGCCATGAACCTTTGCTTCCGACCGGGCTAATTTCCGGAAAATCTTTAATGCTAAATCTTTAACATCCTGCGGAATATCCCCTTGCATGATTATTTCTTCAATATGATGCAGATGCCGGTGAGGTTGATCCTCCGTCACCACCACATCAAAATGCTTGGCACTAATGCCTTGCTTGACGACATCTTTAAATTCTATCTCATATCCTGTAATGGGCATTTTAGCTAAAAATTCTTGCAAATCTGCTAACTCCAGACCTGCAGCTATAAATGAACCCAAGATCATATTTCCGCTGATACCTGAATTACATGTAAAATAAGCTGTTGCCAATTTTTTCACAATCCTTTCTTTAATTACCACTTAGTTAAAACAGACACCCATTAAGTTACCGGTGATTGATAACGGCCCGGAAAAATCGGTCATCCAAAGAGTTAAGCTGTTATGTATGATCTTCTTCATTTACTTTACTCATACCGCGTTAATAAGGCTTGCCAGACGGGCAGCTCCAAAACCGTTATCTATATTCACTACCCCTACTCCTGCCGCACAACTGTTAAGCATTGCCAAAAGGGCAGCCAAACCGTTAAAGCTGGCACCATATCCTACACTTGTGGGAACGGCAATGACAGGCACATTTACCAGACCGCCCACAACGCTGGCCAAAGCCCCTTCCATGCCCGCTACTACAATTAAAACCCGGGCTTGATTTAATTTATCCGCCTGTGCCAGTAATCTATGGATACCTGCTACTCCCACATCATAAATCCTTTCTACCTTATTGCCGAATGCTTCCGCTGTTACGACAGCTTCCTCAGCAACGGGCAGGTCGGCGGTACCGGCGCTGACGACCAGAATAGTTCCCTTACCTGTTATTTCTGTATCCTGATGAACTTTGACGATCCTGGCCAATTCATAATACCGGGCATCGGGAATAACTTCTTTAACCGCCTGATAGACTTTTTCATCAGCCCTGGTAGCTAAGATGCTTTTTTTACTGTGTTCCGCCAGAACTTTGACGATTTCTTTTACCTGCTCCGGTGTCTTACCCTGACTGAAAACCACTTCCGGATGACTTTGCCGCAGTTCTCTATGAAAATCTACTTTCGCAAAATCCAAATCCTTAAATGGCAGCTCCTTTAATTGCCGGACTCCTTGGTCAATTGATACGGTACCGTTTTTAATATGCTTTAATAAATTCCGTAAATCTTTTTCCTGCATTCATTTAACCTCCAAATTGATTCATACTTCCTGTCCGGTAACCGAATAAATCTAAAGCAGTATACTTAAATCCCAATTGGGCTACTAACATCTCATGGATTGAATTTTTTAGCTCAATTATTTTAGTAAAGCTGTTTTCGTCAACTTCAATTCGTGCCAAACCATTATGATCCCTAACCCTGACAACATTTAGCGAAAGCTCCTGCTTTAAATACTTTTCCGCTGCCATCACCCTGGCCAGCTTGGCGGCAGTCAGCTCGGTATGAAAAGGAATTCTGGTGGCTAAGCAAGGCTCTGATGGTTTGTTCCAAACTTCCAAGCCTAATTCCCGGGCAAGCTTTCTGATCTCATTTTTATTCAGTCCGACTTCTTCCAAGGGACTGGCTATTCCTAATTCTTGAACTGCTTTCAAGCCGGGACGGTAATCTTTTAAATCATCAACATTTGACCCCTCCACCACCACCGCAATATTCCTTTCTTTGGCAAGATTAAGCATAGCCTGAAACCTTGCTTTTTTACAATGGTAACAACGATCCTCAGGATTTTTTCGAACTAGAGGATTATCTAAATCATTCAACTCAAAAATTACATGCTCAGCTTCCAGATGCTTGGCCAAATTAACGGCGCTTTCTTTTTCTTCCGGAGTATTTAAAGGAGAATCCGCTGTTACCGCCAAAACCCGGGAACCGAGAACATCCTGGGCTGCCTTTAATAATAAAGCACTGTCCACCCCTCCGGAAAAAGCAACTAAAACACTGTCTTTATTTTTAAACCACTCTTTTAATTGATCCAGCTTCTTATCCACAAAGTCCAACCTTCTTCCTGATCCTGAATTTTCAACTTACAGGCATCTGTCTTCTCTAAACAAAATAACCACAAAGCCTGGCAAGAACCAACCTTCATGGTTTAAGTTACTTTCTTAATATTAAGAACCCCCCCTGACAGAACCGGCTGCATCAAAGGATAAAATCAGCAACAGCTATAAACCATAGCTGCAGCTTATGAATAGAAAACCTTCATGGTTTCTTTATGATAATTTTAAATATATTCCGATCATTAGTCAACAATGTTGTAAATACCATGGAAAAAAGACAGTTTATCAATAGGTTAGTATGAAACTTATTTTGCAAAGGAATAACCAGACTTGTAAACAACACCCTCTATAAAAACAGCTGATTTTCACCTGCTATCTATACAAGTTTAACCCTGGTCGTTGTAATTTTCCCATTGATTTTACTAAGGTTTTTAATCTTAAGTGTAGGGTTATTAACGCCATATTCAGCCATAATATCCTCTAGAACTTTTAATTCGTTTCTTTTAATTACCACTTCGATCTTATACCGCTTGGCGCCGTTATAACCCCGTGCCAGGTAATCATTTACCGTATAGCCTTCTTTTCTAAGTTGTTTCGCAATTTTTATCATTTTATCTTTATTAGATAAAAATACATCTACCTCTAAAATTCCTAAAGCAAGCTTTTCTTCAATTTTATTACCTATAAAGACTCCTAATGTCTTACCTAATGCGTATGCAACGATAAAGTGCGCTCCATCTGAACTTGTCACTTTAGAAACAATAGCTGCAAAAATCACAGCATCCATAAATACCAGAATATAAACGGGGTTCATAATTTTCTTAGATATCAAAATTGTTTTTAATGTTGCTAGGATATTGGTAAAAGCCGTTATTAAAAATAAACCTGCCAAAGTTAATATGACATTTCCTATTATCATACATCTCCTTATAAATATTTATTAGTATCTTGTTCCTTTTAGCTATGGCGGGATATTTATTTCTATATAATAAATATAAAAGCTAACATGAAAACATGTTAGCAAATAATAACTTATTTAAATACCATAACTACATTATCTTTAAAGTAAACGATGTACTTAATTGATCGATAGGAATCTTCAGCACAAAAATTATTACATTTAATGATCTGAATGGCAAAAATAAAATTTTATATTTATATCTAGAATAAAATGAAAATCCTGTTTTAAGAATAATACTATTACTTAACAAGCTCTATTCTGAACAAACTAACTTTTTTATTGTATCAGAAGTGTTAAATATCTGCAAGTTTTTTTATTATCTTATTTTTCAGCACTTAATTATCTCTATTTCCTTGACTTTGTTTGCAAAAATATGATAAAATTTTTGTTTTGCATAAAAATCGCTGATATGATATACTTATTAAGGTCTACTAGGAGGTGGAGATAATATTTCAAATTGGTGATAAAATTGTTTACCCCATGCATGGTGCCGGCATTATCAAAGCCATTGAAGAAAAAGAGATACTAGGAAATAAACAGCTTTATTATATAATGATCATTAATAATATGCAGTTAATGTTTCCTATACACTGCAAGGATGGAATAAGGAAGATTGTCAATCCGGAAATATTAGAAGATGCCCTAACCCTTTTTAACCATAAAGTATCTATACCTGCTGAAAGTCCGAACCAAAGATACCGTAGTAATATAGGCAAGTTAAAAAGTGGTAATATCTATGAAGTAATTAAAGTTATCCGGGATTTAGTGCAGATGAGCAAAAAGAGGACTCTGGCCATGGGAGATAAAACTATTTTGGATAATGCTTGTCAAATTTTAACTAGTGAACTTATCTTAATTAAAAACATGGACCAAAAGGAAGCTGAACATTTCCTAGATGAAGTTATAAATAGTTAAAAATATCCTTACTAATTGCTAAGGATATTTTTTCTTAGGATAACTAGTAAAGATTGGGTAAATTATAAGATTTTAAATTCTGCTATAAAGCAAGCTCTGTAAAGAACTCACTCTTTACTCTTGTCAAATGTTTTTACTAATGCGAATATACAACGGTCGTATCAAACAAAGGAGATTGCCGCTATTAAGGTAATTTATGGTTATCAAAAGACCCTATCTGAGCAAATAACCTATTTAGATGAGAATAATCAGCAAGTATTTTTAAAATCCATTCAAGCAATGCTGTTCAGAAGCAGCTTAAATGCTGAGGCATACAACAAAAAAACAAAGGCTTCATGTGTACTAACCGTACATTGAGGCCTTTGCTCTTTATCCCTACAGTTAAAGCTGCTTTCAAACAGTCTATTTTCCTTACCTGTCTTCAAAAATCTTATCAATGACGATCGTCTGTACCCTCTTGGGACCGACAGCGATTATGGCAGCTTTTACCCCGATTAATTCACTAACCCTCTCTACATACTTCCTGGCATTCTCCGGTAACTCAGCAAAGGTACGCACATGGGTGGTATCTTCCATCCAGCCGTCTAATTCTTCATAGATCGGTTCACACTTGGCTAAAACTTTCAGGCTGGAAGGGAAATTCTTTAATTCCTGATTATCATATTTATAGCCAACGCATACTTTTATTTTTTCCACCTGATCCAGAACATCCAGCTTTGTAATGGCTATACTATCCAGCCCGCTAACCCTGGCCGCATATCTCAAAATCACACAGTCTAACCAACCGCAGCGGCGGGGTCTCCCTGTAGTAGTACCGAACTCGTGGCCTGCAGTCCGGATATAATCGCCCATTTCCGCCGTCAGTTCTGTCGGGAATGGTCCTTCGCCTACACGGGTCGTATAAGCTTTGACAACTCCGATTACCTTACTTATATCGGTAGGTCCGACGCCTGCCCCGATACAAGCAGCCCCTGCTACGGGATGAGAAGATGTCACATAGGGGAAGGTTCCGTGGTCTAAATCCAGTAAAGTCCCTTGCGCCCCTTCGAATAAAACATTTTTTCCCTCGTCTAACGCATCATGAATAATCACTGAAGTATCGGCGACCAAATGCTTAATCTGCTCCGCATATCCTAAATATTCCTCATATATTTCCCGGAAGTCGAAACCTTGTACGTCATAAACCCGCTCCAGCAGGTTGTTTTTACTTTGCAGATTGCCCTTGAGTTTTTCGGAAAACTCCTCTTTATCCAGTAAGTCGACAACCCTGATCCCCACTCGAGCGGATTTGTCCATGTAGGCAGGGCCGATCCCTTTTCTGGTCGTACCAATCTTATTGACGCCTTTACGTTCTTCTTCCAACTCATCTAAACGGACATGATAAGGCATGATCAAGTGAGCCCGTTCACTGATCCTGAGATTATTGATCTCGATATTCTTAGACTTTAAATATTCCAGTTCTTTTATTAAGACCTTGGGATCAATAACGACTCCGTTACCAATAATACAAATCGTTCCCGGATAAAGAATACCGGAAGGAATCAAATGAAGCTTAAACTCCTGATCACCTACTACTACGGTATGTCCCGCATTATTACCACCTTGGTACCTAACGACTACATCAGCTCTTTGTGCTAAATAGTCAGTTATTTTACCTTTTCCTTCATCTCCCCACTGAGCACCAATCAACACAACTGCCGGCATAAAAATCACCTCGAATAATTAGTTACTGGTTACTAGTGACTGGTGACTAGTAACAAGTATTATCTAAAATTTTTTCAATTTTATACTCCAACTTAATTTCCCATGTCAATTTTTATTTGCAATATCCCTGGCAACTACTATACCTGTAACGGAAGCCTGCATCAATCCTCTGGTAATCCCTGCTCCGTCACCGATGGCGTAGAGGTTTTGTATTTGTGTTTCAAAATTATTGTCCACTTTCACTTTGGAAGAATAGAATTTTACTTCTACCCCATACAGCAGCGTATTTCTGCTGTACATACCCGGGGCTATTTTATCGAAGGCTTTTAAAGTCTCGATAATAGAAGTTAAATACCTCTCCGGAAGTACATAGCTTAAATCACCGGGAACCGCACTTTTCAAAGTGGGAATCGTAGTGGATTTTTTTAAACGGTCATCATCCGTTCTTCTTCCTTTTAATAAATCACCTAATCTTTGCACCATTATCCCGCCTCCGGTAAGCATATTCGCTAAACGGGCGATATACTTACCATATTCAATAGGCTGATTAAAAGGTTCTGTAAAGCGGGTAGAAACAAGCAGGGCAAAGTTGGTATTTTTCGTTTTCAGTTGAGGATCAGCATAGCTGTGCCCGTTTACAACAGCCACATCACCGTCATAATGCTCACCGGAAACTACCCCGCCCGGATTCATACAGAATGAACGGACCTTATTATCAAAGGTATCTGAATAGTAGACCATTTTCGCTTCATAGAGATCTTTCGTTAAATGGTCCATAATGGAATTGGGCACTTCCACCCTGACCCCGATATCCACCTCATTATTCTCTGTAGTTATACCAAATTTATCCGTTTGTTCTTTCAGCCATTCCGCTCCTCCTCTGCCCGGAGCCACCACTACATATTCACTTTCAATTATTACCTGCGTCCCTTTATTTAAAAGGACCGCTCCTTTTACTCTGCCATCTTCGATAATCAGTTCTTCTGCCTTAGTTAATTCCCAGAACTCAATATTTCGTTTATTTATTAAAAAATCATGCATGTCTTTTAGTACGGTATAAGCATGCTCCGTACCTAAATGACGTACCGGGCAGGCAATTAAATGGATTGCGTGTTTGGATGATTCATAGGCGATATCTTCCACCCGCTGATTATTCAAGCCAAAAACAACATCCCTGGCTCCAAAGCTTAAATAGTACTGGTCGGCATAATTAATTAACTCCTGAGCTTCCTTATCGGACATATAATCTGTGATGCGGCCGCCGACTTCAGGGGAAAGGGACAGTTTACCGTCAGAAAAAGCTCCTGCACCACTCCAGCCTGATGTAATACCACAGACACTGCATTTGCTGCAGTAGCCTTGCGTCCGCTCAGGGCAAGTCCTTTTCTCTATCGTTCTGCCTTTATCAATAATTAGTATTTTTAAATCCTGGTTGACTTTGTTTAGTTCTAAAGCTGTGAAAATACCGGCAGGTCCTGCACCAATTATTAAAATATCAAATTTATTTTGCATTTATTTCGTTAATCCTCCTTAGAGCAAGATATGAGGCACATAAAAATACCCAAATAGATAGCTTGCCAGTATCTACTTGAGTTTTAGCAAAATAACATTCCCCCATACTGTTTAAGTAAAACACATTGATATCAAACCAATGATATTTTATCAATAACAAATCACGGGGTCAAGTAAAAACCGAATTATTTTTATAAACAATAAAAAAATATTCGGTTTTTTAAGACAAGCATGACTGTTTTTTCGCATTTTTTAACTAATTGTTTTTTTTTCAGCTATATTCTGCCAAGTATCTTTCCGTACAAAAAACACAGGAGAATCCTCCTGTGCTAATAATCTGTATCCCTTCGTGATAAATCCCCAAATTTTGTAAATTCTTTTCTGAAAGATAATTCTACGCTTCCTACCGGACCGTTTCTGTGTTTGGCGATAATTATTTCCGCAATTCCCAGTTTTTCAGATTCAGGATTATAATATTCATCGCGATAAATAAACATTACGATATCCGCATCCTGCTCTAAAGCCCCCGATTCCCGCAGATGACTGAGACTGGGCTTTTTGTCATGACTCTGTTCTACTGCCCTGCTTAACTGGGATAAGGCGATAATCGGCACATCCAGCTCCCGGGCCAAAGCCTTTAAGGAACGGGAAATCTCCGAAATCTCCTGCTGCCTGCTCTCAGAACGCCTGCCGCTGGACATCAATTGTAAATAGTCAATTACAATAAGATCTAACCCTTTTTCTGCTTTTAACCTTCTGGTTTTTGCTCTAATTTCCCTGACAGAAACAGCCGGGGTATCATCAATATAAATCTTGGCCTCGGCTAAAGGTCCGATGGCATTGGTTAACGCAATCCATTCCTTATCCAAAAGACGGCCTGTCCTGAGTTTTTGCTGATCAATTTCCGCAGTTGAAGAAATCATCCTCTGCACCAGCTGTTCACGGGACATTTCCAGACTAAAGACAGCTACCGGTGACCCGGTCTTCAGCGCCGCATTTTGGGCAATATTTAAACAAAAAGATGTTTTTCCCATGGCGGGCCTGGCAGCTACAATAACTAAATCGGAGCTTTGCCAGCCCGATGTGAAACTGTCTAAATCTTTAAAACCGGAAGTAAGACCCGTAAGATCACTTTTTTTATTATGAAGATACTCCAGTTTTTCAATGGTATTTTCTATTACCTCACTTATGGCAATCAGACCGCTTTTTGCCCGGCCCTGGGAAATCTCCAAAATCATCCGTTCCGCATCGTCCAAAAGCTGTTCAGGCTCTTCGCCGCCTTCATACCCGCGGTTAACAATGTTGCTGGATACTTTTATTAAAGAACGCAGTACGGCTTTCTCTTTGACCAGCTGCGCATAATATCCTACACTAGCCGTAGTACCGATAGAATTAGCAATCTCGGCAATATAACCAATACCGCCGACTTTTTCCAGTTCACCGTTTTTTCTCAATCTCTCCGTTATCGTAATCAAATCTACCGGATTACCCTTTTCCGTTAGATCAACGATCGTCTGATAAAGAATGCCGTGGGCTTCACGATAAAAGTCTCTTTCATTTAAGATTTGTATTACTTCATAAATTGCATCCCGATCAAGCATCATCGCTGCCAATACTGCCTGTTCGGCATCTTGATTTTGTGGAGGTATACGTTCAAAAACCGTAGGCTCCATCATGATCCTCCCCATTCCAATGTTTTAACCGATCCGGTAATGAAAATAAATGAGCGAACATGTTTCTTAACATTGCAAATTTTATTTTCCGCCCATTGCTAAGCTATGGGACTGACCGGTTAGCTGCCCCGGTAGAATCTACTCAGCCAATACCTTTACCTTTAATTCCGTTGCTACCTGTGGATGAAGCTTAATTTTAACATCGTACTCACCGATCGTTTTAATATTTTCGCTTAAATCTATTTTTCGCTTATCAATTTTCAACTTATGTTCTTTGGCTAAATTATCGGCGATATCCTTGGATGTTACTGCCCCGAAAAGCTTACCGTTATCGCCGCTTTTAACTTTTAAGGTCACGGCGGCTTTACTTATTTTGGCGGCCAGTTTTTCTGCCTCCTGTTTTTCCTTTTCAGCTCTTTCTTCCTTAATTTTGGCCTGTCTTTTTAATTCTTTGACATTGTTATCGTTAGCTTCTACAGCCAATTTCTTAGGCAGCAAAAAATTACGGGCGTACCCTTCTTTTACTTCGACAATTTGACCCTTTTTACCTAGGGCTTTTATATCCTCTTGTAAGATAACTTTCATAAGATCTACCTCCATTTAATAGTTTTCTTCTACTAATTGTAATAAAATTTTTACGGCTTCTTCTAGCTCAATATTCTGCAACTGTGCACCGGCAACGGTCAGGTGACCACCGCCGTCCAGTTTTTCCATAAGAATCTGCACATTTGTTTCGCCCGTTGAACGGGCACTTATTGTCACACCGCCCTCAGGCAAAGGACAAAGGACAAAGGAAGTATTGATATTATCAATATTTAGTAAAGCGTCCGCACCCTGAGCAGCTAATATTTTAGCATCTTCCACAGGATAGGGATAAACGCCTACTGCGATATGTCCTTTTATGATTTGTGAGTTTTCAATAATTACTGCTTTTTTAGTAACTTTATTAAAATCATCCCTGAGAAGTTTTTGCACAAGAATGGGGTCTGCACCTACCCTTCTTAAATAAGAAGCCGCCTCAAAAGTCCTAACCCCTGTCTGGAAGATAAAGTTCTTAGTATCCACGGTAATACCTGTCAATAAGGCAGTGGCCGCCCAGCTGTCAATCTCAAATTCATCACTGAGATATTGAATGATCTCCGTTACCAGCTCCGCTGTTGAAGAAGCGTATGATTCCAGGTATATTAATCTGGCATGATTAATAAATTCCTCCGACCGCCGGTGATGATCAATCACGACTATTTTCTCCGCTGAAGATAAAAGACTCTCTTCAATAACCATACTTGGTTTATGGGTATCCACTATGATCAACAGAGAATTCTTAAGCTCTATTTTTCGTAAATCGGCAGATTTGATAAAAATCCCTGTAAATGTATCCCGGCCAAATACGTTTAAAATTTTATCCAGGGACTCATTTTTCGAATCTACGACAATAAAAGGCACCTTTCCCAGTTTACGAATGGCCGAAGCCAAACCCAGGGAAGACCCCAAGCTGTCAAAGTCTGCTCCCTCGTGACCCATTATTAAAACATTTGCTGCTTCCAGAATCAAGTCCCGCAGGGAATGGGCGATTACCCGCGCTTTAACTTTTGTCCTTTTTTCCGGGGCCTGGGTTTTACCTCCATAGAACCAAACTTTATCCGGACTCTTCACGACCACCTGGTCACCCCCTCTGCCCAAGGCCAGTTCCAAAGATAAATGAGCAAGGCGGCCCAATTCTACTAAGCTTTCTTCCCTCATTCCAAAACCCATGCTGATGGTTACCGGTATTTTACCGACATCCATTTTTCTTATTTTATCCAGTAAATCAAATTTGCTTTCTTCTTCTTCCCTTAAAGTCCGTTCCGTAAGAAATACTAAATATTTATCTTCACTGAATTTCTTGATATAGGCATCTTTTTCCAGAGCCCAATCACCGATCAGTTTATCCAATTCGGCAAACAAAAGGGGTCTGATATCTTCTTCTATCGTTTCTAATACCTCAGCATAATTGTCAATTTGGATAATTCCGATGGCCGGTTTTTCAATCTGAGTTTTCTGGATAAAAATTGTCTGTTCCGTAATATCCTTTAAAAAAATAACCCTTAGGTTTTCGTTAAGAGGAAAGACATTAACTTGATAAATTTTATCCTTTAAGGCTATTTGCTGGTTCAAAATCTCTAAAAACCGGGTGTTTTTTTTAAATTGTAAATTTGGCAGATAATTGTTAAGCCGTCCCGCGAGAAAACCCTTGCGGCCGACAATCTCCTTAAACCGGGGGTTATACCAGCTGATTTCCCCGTTAATATCAATGGCTATTATTCCCGTCGGTACTTTATCCAAAATATCTTTTGCTAAATTTATTTCCCTGTTTTTTTCTTTATCCTGAATATACAAATAATAGTAAAGATAAGTAGCAATCGTCGTTAAGAGTCCCCATAAAAGGACACTGAACCAATTATCGTTATTGAATAGAAAATAAATAAAAAGTATTGAAAAAAAAACTATTGCACCAAAAATAATATTCCTTTGACTCATTGAGCCGTACTCCTTTAAATAGCTTTGGGCTTTTTATTAAGCTTACGATGATCTAATACCAGATCAAACATTCCAATTAATATTGTTGAGAGAATGAAACCGTTAAACATTAATAAAGCAGCCATAAAAAAAATAAAACGATGCAATCTTGAGAGCCGGTATTTTTTTATATAAAAGGAAATTACAGCTAGACCAAGTATGAAAAGAATCATTCCATAAGCGACCATGATATTCTGTCCGAAAATCCTTAAGATATCAGAATGATAAATATCACCCAAAAGATAGCAGCCCCAGCCCCCGATCAAACCCCAAACAGTATACCAGGGTAAATGCCAGTGGCTAAAGGAGGGGAATTTCGGAATATCATGTCCTAATCGCTTTAAAGCTATTCTGGCCATAATAAAATGGGTGACTGCGGTGAACACACTGCCGATAATTAATAAAGAAGGCAGCACTCTAATAAAAAAGTTAATCATTCCGATCAGAATTTGCCGCAGTTCTTCTTCATCTATACCGTTTTCTTCGAATTGCTGCATCATACCATAATCATGATAAATTTTAATCGTCCGGTCCACCGTTTCAAATAATGCCTGTTTCTGCTGCTCTAAGCCAAACTGACCTACCAGCATTGTCAGGGCTATGATTAAGATTGTTGAGACCGCAGCAACCAAGGTCCCGGTAACCAATATCTTCCCCGCACCATATTTTCCTTTAAATAAGAAGCCATACGCTAAAGCCATTAACATAAACTGCAGATAGAAAAACAAAGCTGTAACAGGTCCGGTCAAAATTCCTACTAAAAAAGCTGCCACCAGGGATGAAACGACACCTGTAGAGAAGTTATTTCTTACAATTACAATTATTATTGGCACCGCCACGATAAGATATGTCAAAAAACTGGCCAGGGGAATAAAGGCACCGATCAATGTTAAAATAGCGGTTATTACCGCTAGTAAAGCTCCTTCGGCCATGGCTTTGGCTGTTATAGTCCTGCTCATTATGTCACCTCATTATTTCATATCTTCCCAATACTCTTCCAAGGATGTAATATCATTAAACCACTGCTCAACTTCATGATCACTTCCGGCTGAATTTTTAAGCTGCACACGGATCGATTCGTCTATTTGATAAAATTTAATCCCCAGTCTCCGTCCTATTATGTATGAGGTAATAATTAGCGAAGCTAAACAGCCGATTATCGCCTCCTGGGAACCTCTAAGAATATTTCTGAATAAAGTCCCTATTGTCCCTACTAAATCGGCTTTTAACTGGTCCAGGACTTTAGCATTTTTTGCGATATCAAATTGCTGCTCAGGCATTTCTTAAGACCTCCCATTTTAATCTTAAATGTTTATACTTCGCTAAAATAAGAGGTTGTTCCTTTCTTGATTTAAAATAAGTTTTGCTTTTCTGAAAAAAAGTTTATCACACTTCATACCGGCCAGGCAAATAAAAAAACCTGCCGTACAGGTCTGCACATTAAAAAAGATGGTTCTATAAAGAACAGATTCCGGATATAAAAAAGGAATAATTCCCTTTTGAAAACGGAACTATCCCTTCGCTCTTTTACTCCGTTGTAAATGGCAGTAAGGCCATTACTCTTGCTTTTTTGATCGCACTTGTTAATTGTCTTTGATGTTTGGCACAGTTGCCGGAGATACGGCGCGGCAATATTTTGCCACGTTCAGTTACATACTTCTTGAGCTTACCAATTTCTTTATAATCTACGCTTTCGATTTTGTCTACACAAAATGAACACACGCGTTTTCTTGGACGTCTACCACGATCTCTTCTAGCCATTATTTCCCTCCTCTAAAAAGGAATATCTTCGTCAGAGAAACTTACTTCATTTCCAAATGAAGCATCATTTTGACCCGTTGTTGAATCACCTTTGCCTCTATCCAAGAAACGAACATTATCTGCTACTACTTCCGTCACCCACCGTCTTTGTCCTTCGGGGGTATCATAAGTCCGAACTTGAATCCGTCCATCAACAGCTACTAAGCGGCCTTTGCTAATGTAATTAGCACAGTTCTCCGCCTGTTTACGCCAGACAACAATTGGTATAAAATCTGTATCTCTTTCCCCTTGTTGATTGGAAAAAGGACGATCAACCGCCAGAGTAAAACTTGCCACAGCTACTCCTGATGGTGTATACCTTAATTCAGGGTCTTTTGTTAATCGACCTATCAATATTACCTTATTCAACATATGAATACTCCTTTCCGGAAAACCCGGAAGCGTCTTCTATTCCCCTATTCTAGTGATCAGGTGACGAATAATATCATCAGAAATCTTCATCACCCGGTCAAGTTCACTAGCAACCGCAGGTTCTCCATTAAAATGAACCAGGATATAAAAACCGTCGCGCCATTTCTTATCAATTTCATAAGCAAATTTGCGCTTTCCCCATTTATCCACTTTAACGATTTCACCACCCTCTTTTTCAATCAGGGCAGTAAATTTACCAATAACTGCTTCCAGCTGTTCTTCATCAAGATCCGGCTTTACGATATAGAGCAGTTCATATGGGCGCATAGTGTATCCACCTCCTCCCTTTGGACTAACGGCTTCATCTAAAAATGAAGCAGGGATTGTACATCAAAGAATTATATCAGAAAAATCTTGCTGTGTCTAGTGTTAGGTAAACATCCTGCGTCTGCTATGTCAGACCCAACAAAACGTGCGGTAGAAACAAATATGCAAACACCAAACCTATGAGCTGCCGTCACCGTCTGCATGTTTAATTATTTTCTTAACGGATTTTTCAAACTTGGGCCGGGAAATCCAAGTCTGATGCCCGCATTTTAAGCATTTTATCCTAAAATCCATTCCTGTCCTCAGGACTTCCCACTCATCACCTCCGCAGGGATGGGTCTTTTTGGTTTTCACAATATCCCCCACCTTAAAGGGTATCGGCATCAAAAACCACCACCTTGTTTAGTTACTCTTTACTCGTGAATGGTGACTAATAATGAGCAACATTTTAATGCTGTAACTAGACGATAAACTAAATTAATTTTTTGGGGGGCTCTGGTCACTGAAAACTGGGTGCGCTACCCCCAAATTTAAGCCCATCCGTCATGAACTATTCACCATGTTCCTTATGTAACGGCCCTCCGTTAATTACTACCCTGCGAGGATAAGGTATTTCTACCCCTTGTCTGTCGAATTCTTCTTTTATCCTCCGGCGCAGCACTCTTTCTAAGGCCCAGTGATTAAGACCCTGAGCCGTTGCCGTAACTCTGATATTTACACTGGAATCTGCCAAAGCGGTAACGCCCATTACGTTGGGCTTTTCATCTATGATATCTTTAAACTCATCATAAACTTTCTCACAAGCACTTTCAATTACTTTTACAGCTTCCTCAAGATTCTCTTCATAAGCAATACCGATTTCCACTATTGACCGCATACTGCCCCGGTTATAATTGGTAACCTGTTCGACGCTGCCGTTGGGAATCATATAAAGCTCCCCGGTCCAGGCTCTCAGCTTTGTCGTTTTTAAACCAATTTCTTCCACAAAGCCTGACTTATCATCGATTTTTATATATTCCCCTACGGCATACAGATCTTCAAAAATAATAAAAAATCCACTGATGATATCCTTTACTAAATTTTGCGCACCAAATCCTACCGCCAACCCCAAAATGCCGGCGCCAGCCAGCACAGTTTCAATGGGAACGCCAAATAGTTTCAGCGAGGAAACGATTACGATAAAATATAACAGATAAGAGAGCATATTTTTTAAGAGTCTGCTTAAAGTTTCCACTCTCCGGTGTTCCACCTTAAAATGATCATTAAGATTAAACCTGTCTTTAAAAATTTGGTCGATGGTCACTGCGCCAAATTTATAGGCAACCCGCGAGAGTATAAAGATCCCGATAATCTTTAAAACATTATATCCGACCAGCATTACTTCTCCGGGGTCTATAAATTTAACAATTTCATTCCAGGACATAACCTGTCACCTCTCCCGCACCCAGCTAACTGCCGTTGGTATACTTGCCTCCTCAATCAAGCCGATTGCATCATCGATGCACTCTTTTACTAAATCATCATCTTCTATATTTTTCCTTCCTGCCAGTATGGGTATGGTTTCCGGGATATTCAACTGTCCCAGAGCTTGGACGGCCAACATCCGGGTCTGCCACTCCTGCTCCTCCAGCAGCTTAATCAGTATCGGCCAGCTTTGCCTGATTTTTAATTCTTTTAAGGCTTCGGCAATTCTTTTTTTAACACGGTCCTCCGAATTTCCGACTAATTTTGTAAAAACAGGCAGACAATCATCGTCACCGGTTTCTCCCAGGACTTGAACAATTATTTCCTGTATTTCTCCTTCGGCTTGATCAACCATCTCATAAAGATACTTGTTTAATTCCGGCCCCCAGGATTTAAGAACCTCAAAAACCCGGGAAGGCAGCCATTCCTGGGGCTTAGTCAGAGCAGTTAACAAAGGTTTCAATATATACTGAGGATCCTGCATCTTCAAAGCAAAACTGGCCGTCAGCCGTACCCCTTCCCTTTTGCTTTTCATCTGTTCCAGCAAAAAGCCGGCCACCTCCGGCGACTGAATATATCCCAAATACTCCAGACGTTTTATCTGCTCGGTTTCTGTTAAGTCACCAAAGTTACCGAACAATTTGTGCCAATTTTCCAAAAATACACTATGTATGACAAACCTGCGATTTCCGGCAGGGATGGCAGCCCATTCTTCTGCCAATAATTTTTCTTTTTGCTCAAGGGTGAGATTTTTTAAGGCAGCAGCTACAGCGGTATTATCCTTTTCATTTAAGACCAACTCCTTGGCCTGCTCATAAATATTAAGTTTACCGGTTTTAAGAAAAGCCTTCATTTTTAAAGATAAATCCATTTTTACTCACCACTTTTTATCATTTTTGTTAATGCTCTGCCATTTAAGTAATTAAATTTCTTGCCCTGGAAACTATCCCTCTCTTCTAATAATTCTTCAATTCGCCGCTTTATTTTCCACCAGCTGGTGCTCCAGTTACAAAAATATAAATTACCCTGAGGTCCTTTACCAACTAAGCGCTGGATGATAATCTCCGGGTCAAGGTACTCCATGAAAGTAATCACCCTTTCAATATACTCCTCAAGGGAAATCATCTCAATCTGTCCTTTTTCATAAAGTTCTCCTAATCTCGTTTCTTTTACAATATACAGGGAGTGCATTTTTACATAGTCTACACCCAGTGCCGATATTATTTTGGCATTCTCGGTCACATCCAGCATATTATCGCCGGGTAGATTCAAGATAATGTGAGCTACCGTGGCAAACCTTCTGCTTTTTATCCTTAAAACAGCATCAATGTATTCAGCCAAAGTATGCCCTCTGTTCACAAATTCTAAAGTGTGATAGTTTACCGTCTGCAGACCTAATTCAATATTAACATCAATATTTTTTTCCTCTTTCAGCTTTACTAAAAAATCCAGATAATCATCATTTATGCAATCGGGGCGGGTGGAAATCGACACACCGATTACCTCCGGATCTTTAACGGCTTCCAGCATATTTGTTTTAAATTCCTCTAAACCAAGATAAGTGTTCGTGAAAGCCTGAAAATAACTGATAAATTTATGGGCATTAAATCTTTTTTTAAAAAATTCCTTATTCTTTGCTACCTGCCTGGCGATGGATAACGTGTTAGGAAGGCATTCGAAACCGGCCCCTTCTTCATCGCAAAAAATACATCCCCCGGTACCCACTGTTCCGTCCCGGTTCGGGCATGTTCCCGGTAAGTTAATAGGAAGCTTGTATACCTTTTCCCCAAACTTCTCTTGTAAATGGTCTGAATAGACACGATAACGGGCTGACATAGCTGCACCTCGATTTAGTGAGTAGTGATTAGTGACTAGTGACTAGTGATTAGTGAGTAGTGAGTAGTGACTAGTGTTTAGTAGCTAGTGTTTAGTGGCTAGTGTTTAGTAGCTGTAGCAATAATAGTGTAAAGTGTTGAGTTCATAGAGCATAGTTTATGGTTTATAGATATAGTTCTCGGTTCCCGGTCCTATCCCGCTCTGGAACCGTAGTTACTGTAAATGCTGTAGACACTGTCGCTGCTAAACTTCTTTATCAAATAAGGTTTATTACTTTACTTAAAACAATACTGTAGCCTTCTTTAAAATACGGTACCAATGCGGATTGATTTACTGTTTTGGCAATGGCAACCAGCATACTTGATTGGGCTTGACTTGTGACCTCCAGGAAAAGGCTAAAAACACCAAAAAAGACCATCAGGCCTAAGATATTTAGAGAGATACCCACAACTAAGCCGCCTACTCTGTTTACGCCCCCTAAAAAAGTCTTATCCAAGCTTTTGGAAAAAATGCCGGCAATAATAATAAAGGCCTTATCAATAATAAACCACAATAATATTAGTGCCAGACCATTTAGTAAAGTTATTGCCACAATATATGTTAATAATTCTCCTGCATTTGTCAGGCCAAGCTGGCCGGCAATCTGCGCATAGGACCGGATTTGTTCAATAATTTGGTTTTTAATAAAATCCGGCAGGAACATGCTGTTTACTTTTAGCATGAGAGCCTCCAGACCCCATTCATTGATTGGTACTGTGCTCACCTCTACCGGTAAAGGAATGTTGTTTGTTAAAAAACCGTGAATACCTGATAGTATACCGAATTTTTCATTTAATAGTCCTGCGAAAGGCTTATAAAATTTAACCGATAGCAATAAGGCCGCTATACTACCGATAAAACCCACTAAACTTCCGATGAAACCTTTTCTGTAACCATTAAGGGCGCCTAAAAGAAGTAATATGATTATAGCAAAATCCACAAAATTAAAAATCATGATATCACCTCCATTTTTTTATTATAACATAGTACATGATTAAATCTTCCCAAGTAATTTCAGGTTCACTTTAGTCTCCGGACATAAGTTCCATAAAAAATTGCCGTTACCTCTTAGAAAATATAAACGGGAGGATAAATCAAAAACCCCCTAACTCAGTTTAGAGGGTTTTTGATGATCTCTATTTCCAACTCTGTTTATCAAAATCCAATATTTAAAGATAGTAACCATACTTAAAGGTTCCTGCTCTGCCACAATTTCACTCTACCATCGCTTTAATTTTGTCCTCCAAATATTCCTTGGAATCAGTTACCGGATAACCGGCAAAGGCGTCAATAATTTCAGCTTCTTTATCAAAATAAATAAAAGAAGGAACAGCTGTTACACCCATTTGCCGGGCAAGGGTCTGCCCGTTTTTGTCAACATCAACCAGGATAAAATTTACTTTATCGCCATAATCCTGATACATTTCTTCTATCCAGGGCTTAGCCTTTCGGCAGGCAGGGCAGTTATCGGAGGTAAACTCTATAAAAGTCGGTTTTTCATTATCTAAAGCAGCATTTAATGCTGCTTCCGCGTGATCTGCCGGCTGCAGCTCCCTTGCGGCATTTTTCTCCTGATAGATAAATTTATAACCTGCTACCACTAAGAATATGATTAAGATAAGAACATATCCCTTTTTATTCATAATTTTCCTCCACGCATGCATTTATACATTATTTATATGTTTGATTTTAACATATAAATAATGCATTCTTATAGACACTCTTTCAATTTTATATTTTTTTTTGATATTTTTCCGCATAATAAAATTATTATAGCTCATAATTACTTATAAAAATATTTATATGGAGGTTTGGAAGTGAAAGTATTACCGAGGAAAGTCGCAATAGTAGGAAGTGGTTTTGTCGGATCAAGCACCGCTTTTGCTTTAATGATGAGTGGTTTAGTCTCAGAAATAGCACTGATTGATATTAGTCTCTCTAAAGCCGAAGGAGAAGCAATGGACTTAGCCCATGCGGCCTCTTTTATTAAACCTGTAGATATTTATCATGGTGACTTTAGCGCCTGCGAAAATGCCAGCTTAATCATCTATACGGCCGGTGCAAACCAAAAACCGGGTGAGACAAGAATAGATCTGGTTCATAAAAATACGCAAGTATTAAAAGATACGATTCCCCTGATCGTTAAATACGCGCCAAAAAGTATTATCCTAATGGTTACAAATCCTGTAGATATCCTCACATATGCGGCTTTAAAAATATCAGGATTTCCTCCGGAGAGAGTTATCGGCTCAGGAACCGTTTTAGACAGCTCCCGTTTCAGACATGTTTTAAGTGAACGTTGCTCTGTCGATCCCCGAAATGTTCACGGCTATATTATAGGCGAACATGGTGATACGGAATTACCTGTCTGGAGCCTGGCAAATATTGGCGGGGTGAGCATAGATTCTTATTGTTCTTTATGCACGATAGATTTTACGGAAAAAGCGAAAGAGGATATTGCCGGACAGGTTAAAATGGCAGGTTATGAAATTATCCGGCGTAAAGGTGCAACTTACTATGCAGTCGCACTTACTGTTAAAAGGATAACAGAAGCTATCTTCCGTGACGAAAATTCCATTTTAACGGTTTCCGGGTTAATTAACAAGGCCTATGGCCTTGATGATGTATGTTTAAGTGTTCCCTCTTTAGTTAATGAAAACGGACGTGCTAAATACTTTGCGTTCCCTATTGCAGACTCTGAATTAAAAGCTCTTCATAAATCTGCCGCCGCCCTGCAACAAATTCAGGCCCAGCTGAAAATCTAAGCCGGTTTTAATGCTGCTGCAGGATAATAGACTTTTTAATTCTTTTTCTTTACTACAGCAATGATTATTGCCAATATTAATGGTATGGCCAGGTAACCTTCTATGGGATAAATTACGGAAATTAATAATGAGAACTTCCAGGGTATAAAAGAAAGTGCCGATGCAACGATTAAAATTAAAATCAACCGGTAAGGTTTATTTATTTTGTTACTGACCCTAATTGTCAATGAATGGGCATTTGCCAATGCTGTTGTAAAAAGGGCTATCCATAAACTGATTCCATATATCGTACCGGCAAGGGGGTGCAGAGTTGTTGTCATTGCCAGCATCGGCAGCTCTCTTATCTGAAGTTCAGCAGGTAAAAGCAATAATCCTTTGACCATGATAAAAGACATTAATCCCAAAATTGCCCCGCCGATTATCCCTCCTACAGGAGAGACATCCTCCTCTTTATCCTTGATAGATGACATTACCACAATTCCTAAAACCATATTATATGCTGCATATAAAAGGCTTGCGGTCCACCAATTGGGAAGGAGAGACTTGATCATCCCGCTCTGGGAAAAACACGCCACAGGTTTAATGATATAGATCATGCTGCACCCAATCGCTAAAATGATTAAAAATGGAACTAAAACACAATTCGTATTTAATAAACCTTTACTTCCCAGTTGCAGGCAAAATACGACCATTACTGCCGTCACGATAAACCCCAGATAGGAGGGCAGTTTTAACTGCTCATTTATTAATGTCCCGCTTCCGGATAACATAACACCTAAACCAACCCATAAAGTCAAAGAAATCATAATATCCATTATCTTGTAAATTTTTCGCGGAAACAGAGCGCGTAATAATTGTCCATAATCTCTGATATTTATTTTATTCACTAAAATAATCACCAGTGAACCCAATAAAGCAAAGATAATTCCTGTAAATACTGTGCCAATAAGTCCGTAATTATTGAAGGCCACAAAAAACTTTATTAACTCCTGCCCCGATGCAAATCCTGCTCCGACAATTGCCCCCACATAGGTAAAAGCTATCTTTATATCCCCTTTTCGCATACAGGCCTCCTTTTACCTTTCTTTAATCATCTCATCATCTGCAGGCAATTATGTGTTCATAATAAAATATTTACTTAATCCGTAAATATGTTTATTTATTTTAAAAAAATCTGGGAACACTAACTAGGAAATTTTTCTGATTAGGAGGGATCATGATCAATTTGAACTTACTTAAATCTGCGGCAAAAACTGATGATAAATTAAAAATTCACATGGATAGGCCTAATTTTATAAATGAAGGCAGTGCGTTTATCACTGCAAAAGTACGGGAAATTGATAAAACCCTGCAAAGAACCGTTGTTACCCTTTGTATTGGTACCGACAGGTCTACCGGGGATTGCCTGGGACCTTTAGTGGGCTGGTTATTGCAGGAAAGACTTCCTTTAAGTAATTTTGTGTACGGTACAATAGATCGTCCCGTCCACGCAACAAATATGCCGGATGCTCTCAAAGAGATCAAACAAAGATATTCCGATCCGCTGATTATTGCGATCGATGCCTGTTTAGGAAAAATGGATAGTGTAGGGTATGTCAGCTTTGCTCAAGGTTCGCTAAAACCCGGGGCAGCTGTAAATAAAAATCTTCCTGCCATAGGTGATATAGCCATTTCCGGTATTGTTAATGTGGGAGGATTTATGGAGTATTTTGTCTTACAAAACACCCGGTTAAGTTTTGTGATGCAGATGGCTGAAAAGATTGCCCAAGTTTTAGCCGAAGTCTATTGCAGCAATCTATCTTTAACAAAGACGAAATAATATAAAAAAACTGGCGTAAGCCAGTTTTAGTCAAGGAACCTTTGCCTATAATTGCCGGCCTCTTAAAGCCAGCCTTTTTTTATATTTTACCTGTAAAGTTATAAATTAAAAGAGATCTTGCTAATTATCGACAGAGCAGGATATTTCTGACTTCTCTCAGTACCCATGTCTCAAAGAACAAAATGAGTTATTCATTTTTAGATATGGACGATATCTCATATCCTTTATCTTGTAATGCTTGAATAATTTTATCCGTATTTTCAAAATTGTTGATGCGGATAGACACTTTATACAAGTTATCCTCACTGGAATAAGACGCCAGATGGGTAATGTTACCATTATAATCTTTAATGACACTTGTTATGGCATTTATCAAGCCTGGCTTATCTTCCTTTAATTCAATGGTTATTCTGGTTCCCGGTTTTCTGATGCCCATTATTTTAATAAAGGCTCCGAAAATGTCGGTCTCGGTAACTATTCCTACTAATTTATCTCCTTCAAGAACGGGGATCCCCCCGATTTTTTTATCCCTCATCAGTAAAGCGGCTTCTTCTACTAAAGCCTCAGGTTCGATGGTTATGATAGTTTTTTTGGTCAGGATCTGCTTTAATTGGGTTTTGGCCAACAGATAATTCAATTCGAAAACACTTAAACTGGTAGCCGGCGACGGACTAACCTCCCGCAGGTCACGATCTGTTACGATACCAACAATTCTATTGCCATCCATTACCGGTAATCTGCGGAAATTATTCGTACGCATGATATCTAATGCATCTGCTATGGTAGCTTCCTTATTAACGGTCAGCGGATTTAACGTCATGATCTCTTTTACCAGCACTTTTATCTCCTCCTTTATTTTTTTATTTACCCATTTCTGACTTTATTAAAAAGTCTTACAATTGTATTATGAGTATATACCAATAAAAATTCCTTTCCAATTTGTTAAAAATTTTTACTCATTTATATTTTCTATGCTAAACCTGTTCTTGATTTTTCGCTCAGTTACCTGTTTATTTATCCTATGTACGATAAAATTTTCTAAGCCCAAAACCGAACATACAGCTAAAGATATGTTTTGGCTTTGAGCTTATCTTAAAACCCGGACCTCTCAAGTTATCCTAATTTAATGATAATGTTGCACCCTCTGCAATACTTCCTCTACCGTCAAGCCCTCGGCATTAATAACAGGAGCTTTGGTCAGGGTAGTTTGAATCCCCAGCATATTTTCATCTCCTCCTGATATTACAATGCATTGAACATTATTCCGGTTTTGTCCCTTTTCGAGATCTACAACCTGATAACCGGCAGTTTGGAGAGCTTGTGTAATATTTTTCAACCCTGGTTCCACTGCAATTTGTTTTTGCATATTCCCACCTCCACATGTATTATCTGTTGCGAGGTATTTATTTATACAAATTTTAAGGAATAAAAAGCTTTAATTCCTTTTTACTGATTTGAAAAGCTTGCGGCAATTCTCCTAATTTTTCACCATCAGCCTGTACAGGGATATTCTTTTTCTTCTCACTATCTATTATCACATTTTTCGCTTTATAAATAGTAACATGGGGATTCTCAACATGTTTACCCGCTCTAATGCCGGGAAGGGTTTTTATTATTTCCATTCTGGTGACTGCTGAGACAATAACGACATCAAATAAACCATCGCCTAAGGCAGCTTGGGGGGCAATTTTTTGACCTGCCCCATAATATTTGCCATTCGCAACAGCGACCAATGTACATTCCTTTTCAAGTAGATTCCCATCCATATTGATTGTTAATTTATAATGTTTATTCCGCAAAATATGATAAAAAATAGCCGCCCAATATGCATATTTTCCTTTAAACACTTTATTTTTATTTACCCAATTGGCCACCGCAGCATCAAAACCTATGCTGGCCAGATTTAAAAAGTAGCCGTCATTAACTTCCCCGATGTTTATCTGAATCGTCTTACCCTGAGCAATTACGATAATAGCTTCCAGGGGATCCTGGGGAATATTTAGAGTTCTGCTTAAATCATTGCCGGAACCTGTAGGTATAAGCCCCAGAGGAATACTAAGACCTGCTAAACCATTTATTACTTCATGGAGTGTTCCGTCTCCGCCAACAATAATAATACCATTGATATCCAGATTCTTTGCTTCCCGGGCAATTTCGACAGCATGCCCCGGGTGCTGTGTAAATTCAATTAACAAATCTGCCCTTAATTTCTCCATATTATTTTTTATGGCAGGCCAGATTTTTGCAGTAAATCCCTTCCCGGCCTCCGGATTGACAATACAAAGATATCTCATCTTTAGCACCTTCTTTTGAGATAAAATTATTATTGAGTAAAAGACTTGGTCAAAACCAAGTCTTTAGCAAAGGCAGTCTTATATGTGATCATTGCACGCTACTTTCTAAAAATAAAAGCACAAGTATTATAACTTGTGCCTGGTTCTCCCGACTACTTAGCAGCTTCTTCAATCTGCGGTTTATTTGCTCCGGTTTTATTTTGACTGATATCCATCACGCAAGCTCCTTTAAAAATAGCACCCTCATCAATAATGAGATTTTTAACCTTGATATCACCGATTACTTTGCCACTAGGTGTAATTTCTACTTTACCTTTAGCTTGCATGTTGCCTTTTATCTCGCCCGAAACTAAAACATTCCTTGCATCTATATTCGCTTCTAGCGCACCGCTTTCTCCAATAACCAGATCTCCCTGAGCTTTTACTTCTCCTGTGAAAGTACCGTCAATTCTTACCGTTCCCTGAGAAGAAATAACCCCCTGAAAATGTGTGCCGGTTCCAATTATAGTTTCTACTTTATCAAAGGAAACTTCTTCCTTTTTTTTATTACTGAAAACCATCAACTTCGCTCCCTTGCTACTTATTAAGTAATTTTAAAGGATCTATCCAACGTCCGTTATAAGCAATTCTAAAGTCTACATGGGGACCCGTACTCCTGCCGGTACTACCGACACGGGCGATAACATCGCCCCGCCGCACCACCTGGCCAACTTTTACACTAATCCTGGAGTTATGCCCGTATTGTGAAGTATAGCCATATCCGTGCTTTATCACTACCGTATTTCCATAAGCCGGTTTCCAACCGATAAAGGTTACTTTTCCTTCCCCGGCTGCTTTCACCGGTGTACCGTAGGAAGCAGCAATATCCAGCCCCTCATGAAACTCCCAGGTTCTATTTGTAAAAGGGTTCCGGCGCCAGCCAAAATCACTGGTTATTCTACCTTTAACCGGCCATTCATTTGGAACAGCAGCAAGATAGTCTAAGCGGTCCTTTACATCTATTTGTAATTTTGCTAATACTTGCTTTTGATCATCAATTATTACATTGATCCGGTTTATATCGGATTTTATTTTACTAAGGGTAGCAAGGTTAGGTTTTTCATCTAACTCATAAGTATCATAGCTCGTGTGATTATCTTCATATTCTTCCGTATATTTACTACTTATAGATTGTATTAAATCAAATTCCGTAGCAGTTAAAGTTTGTATTGTTCTGCCATCGGTTCCCGGTCCGCCGTTACCCCGGGAGGAGTTTTTACTTTCTACCTCTTCCGGTTCCTTTAAGCCAACTAACGCTCTAACCTGAGCATCAGTTGCAACGATTTCTTCCAATTTGCTTAAGGTTTTCCGCGTAGTTAATTGTAATTCCTGGATTTCCTTAGCCTGAGTTGTATTAACCGTCTTTAATTCTTTATTTTCCGAAAGTGTGATCTGAAAATTCATATAGGAAAAAGTCAGATATGTTACAACCACTAAAGACGCTAACCCAAACACAGCCAGTCCATTTATCAACCACATAGGTATTTTTAAGCTTTTGACGGCAGTATTGGCATGAGGTACAACCATAATCGTAAAATTCTTCTTCTGTTTTCTGGGTTTTCGAGTCATACCTTCACCTGCCTTTACCTGACCAGATAAATATAGCTTGGCTTACAAAGGCCAAGCCTAAATTTTCCTGATTTTTTAAATTTATTATTCTACATTAATTAGTAAAATCCTTCCTGACCTTTGTAAAAATTAACTTTTTTTTGCTATTTTATTCAAAGTATTACTTAAAACACTTTTCTCCTCATCGGACAAATTGAATAAAGGTTTGCCTTCAACCACTTTTTTGGCATAAGTTCTGGCATCATCCCTGCCATGAATACTTGATATGATTACACCGCTGCCGGTGTCGTCAAGCAAGGCCAGCGAGAAACTTTGTTCTCCACCGATACCATGAAAAGCATTATAGCGTTCAATCGCAAAATTCTTGAAACACTGATTCAAACTTTCATCGGTCACTGCAATCTTACCGTCTATTTCCCGTAAATATTCTTCTAATCTTTTGAGTCTTTGGGAATTATTCAGGATGATCTCTTCTAAATTATTATTGTTCATTCCTCTTAACAGTGTTTTAAATTTCTTCTTGGTATTGTTCAAACTTATTAATACCGTAGTGAAAGTAATAAATGCCACGAAAAACAACAATAATACTGCTAATGTAATATAATCAGAATACAAAGTGATTAAATTAATTAAATTCTCCATGTTAAATCTCCCATCATTTGTTTTTTCCCCGGGCATCTATCTGCCATTTTCCCAGCACTTTGCTGCCCTCAACGATCATCATCTCGTCGGCAAGATTTACTACCGGACAGGCATGATTCGGTATAATCGCTATTTTATCTCCTATTTCCGGAACATTACCTTCTTCCGCTAAGACTATGCCATGTTCTTCAGATAACCTTTCTATTGTTAAATTAGGATATCCTTCAATTATTCCAAATCCCTTTACTAGCTCCGTACCGTGTGCTCCTTTATCCAAGGCTAAAGTTTTGCTGCCCGCATCTATAACCAAACGGTCCGCCGCCGGCTTGCTGATCACTGTGGCCAGTACTTTTAAAGAACAATCGGAAAGGGCGGCGACCCCCAGACCGATTTGAATGGCATCATTAAAAACATAATTACCCGGTCTTATTTCCGTTACTTTCGGATTTGAGGCAGAATATCTCACTGTTGGTGTTGAACCGACAGAAACCTCCGGTGGAAAAATACCGGCCTTTACTAAGGCCTGGTTGACCCTTTCCATAATTTGCCCTTCTTCCTGCCCGATCAATGCTACTTTATCTCTCTGTGCACCATAGACATGACCGGCGTGAGTTAATAATCCGCTAAATTTTATATTTTTAAATTTAATTAGTTTCTCCACAAAATCAACAATATCATCCGGTTGTAAACCTGTTCTTTTTAAACCGGAATCTATTTCAGCATACACCGCAATAACCAGATTATTTTTTTCTCCGAAATGATCAAGGAGGATAACCTGCTCTATATTATCAACCAGGCAAGTAATATCCGCGCCCTTTTCCATTAGAGCTTTGAGCCTCTTCAACTTAGCTTCGTCAACCAATTGATAGGCGATAACAATATTTTTAACACCGGCCTCCAGCATTACTTCCGCTTCACCCAGCTTAGCTACCGTAATTCCTACAGCGCCGTTTTCCATTTGCAAATTGGCAATCTGCGAACATTTATGTGCTTTTATGTGTGGTCGTAACTTTACACCGTATTTTTCAGCCATTTCCGCCATATCTTTAATATTCTTCAACAAAATCTGTTTATCTAAAAGTAACGCAGGTGTCTCTATTTCATATATTTCCAACTAAAATCCCCCCTATAGATAGTTTGGAAACCAGCTTGCACCGATAATCGTAATAATTATCGCGATAAAAATTGCCGGTAAAAGATTAGCAATATTTATTTTCTTAATTCCTAAGATATTTAAGCCGATACCTACAATCAACATACCTCCCGTAGCTGCCATATATGCAATAACCTGATCTGTTAAAATATTTTTAACAAATGCGGCTAATATCGTAACGACTCCTTGATAAACGAATACCGGTATCGCTGCAAATATAACACCAATACCCATTGAGGAAGATAAAACAGTAGCCATAATGAAATCCAACGCAGATTTTGCAAAAAGTATTTTATGTGTACCGGTTATACCGCTTTCCATTGCTCCTAATAAAGCCATAGCACCCACGCACATGATCAAGCTGGCAGAAACAAAAGCTTTGACAAATTCCCCTTCTTGCGAGCCTACTTTTCTTTGCAAAGCATGTCCCAATTCATCCAAATAAAATTCAATTCTTAAAACCTCACCAATGATGCCACCCATAACCAAGCTTAAAATGATAATTAATTCATTGTTTGCTTTAAATCCCATCTTTAATCCGATCAAAATAGTTGCAGAACCAATCCCCTGTAAGATGGTTTCTTTATAATTTTCAGGAATGCCCTTTTTAAGTGCCAGACCCAAAAGACTGCCGATAATAATCGCCGTAACATTTACAATAGTACCCAGCATAAGAACACTCCTGCTTCTCAATTAAATAAAACTGCCTTTTACATTATATTGCAAAGATTTTCTTTGGACAATATCTAAGCTGTTAAATCTCATCTCCCACTGATTAGAATAGTTGCTTTTTTAAATGTTTTACATAATCTCCTAAATTATTTTACTTCTTTGCTTATTTTTGTCGATATTGCCCGGGAAATAACCAAATTTTAACGTCTCCTTAACTCTGTTAATAAAAAACCTTCTTTACACTATTTTAATTTAGTATTTATAAAACTAAATAGCACTCCCGGAGGAGTGCTATTTACTATTCACATTTTGGGTATTTTAAACGCTTAGTATAGTGAGTATGAAGTAAATGATGAGATTTCTCACCTAAAGGCTCACCAAGATAATCTTTATATAATTTCTTAACAGCGGGATTTTCATGGGATTTACGGATTTTTTGTTGAGCATCTTCACTATAAATTGCTTTAATCCGAAGATCCCGGTAATCTTTTGCTAGTTTTGTCCTCTCCAGTGCACTTACGATAGGGGTTCCCCCACCTCCAATGCAGCCTCCCGGACAAGCCATTATTTCAATGAAATGATAATCTGCCGAACCGTCTTTTACCTTTTCCATAATTTTTTTCGCATTTGCTAATCCATGGGCAACAGCAACTTTAACTTCCGTTCCCTTTAAATTAACGCTGGCTTCCTTAATTCCTGCTAATCCTCTCACTTCTTCAAAATCTAATTTTGGAAGGGTCTCACCCGTTACAACCTCATATACTGTTCGTAAAGCTGCTTCCATTACTCCGCCGGTAGCTCCGAAGATCAGACCTGCACCGCTGGACATACCCATAGGTAAATCAAATTCTTCATCGGGCAGATTTATAAAATCTATACCTGCCTGCTTAATCATTCTGGCCAATTCTCTTACCGTCAATACAGCATCCACATCTTGAAATCCGCTATCATTCATTTCCGGACGGTCAGCTTCAAACTTCTTGGCAGTGCAAGGCATAACAGAAACAGAAAATATTTGTCCGGGATCGCTATCTTCTATTTGAGGGTAATAAGTTTTCGCTAAAGCCCCGAACATTTGCTGGGGGGATTTGCAGCTGGATAAATTATCTAACTGCTCCGGATAATGATGCTCACAATATTTAATCCAACCGGGACTGCATGATGTGATTAAAGGAAGTTTTCCCCCGTTATTAAGTCTTTGCAGCAATTCATTGCCTTCTTCTAAAATTGTCAAATCTGCAGTAAAGTCGGTATCAAATACTTTATTAAAACCTAGTCTTCGCAAAGCGGCAACCATTTTTCCCGTAACACTGGTCCCGATGGGTAAACCAAACTCTTCTCCAAGTACCGCTCTAACTGCCGGAGCCGTCTGCACGACAACATGTTTCTCAGGATTTCCTAAAGCATTCCAAACTTTCTCAATATGATCCTTTTCTTTGATTGCTTCGACAGGACAGACATTTATACACTGTCCGCAAAGAGTACAGTTAACAGAGTCTAAAGGATGCTCAAAAGCCGGGGCAACAATACTACCAAAACCTCTGTTCATAGCACTTAGAATACTAACACCCTGAACCTGGTTGCAGACCGCTACACAACGGCGGCATAAGACACACTTATCAGGATTTCTTTCTAAGGATTTAGACGAATTGTCAGGTTTAAATGTGCTTATTTCACCTTTAAATCTTATATCGTTAATTCCCAGCTTTTTTGCGAGAGCCTGCAGCTCACAATTTTGCGACCGTGTACATTTTAAGCAGTCCTGGGGATGATTGGAGATTAGTAATTCCACTACTGCCTTTCTGGCTTCCCGAACAGCAGGGGTATTGGTATATACCTCTAATCCTTCACTTACAGGATATACACAGGAAGCTTGCAACGCTCTGCCGCCTTTGATTTCTACCAAACATACCCTGCATGCACCGATCTTATTTATTTCTTTTAAATAGCACAAAGTCGGAATATCAATTCCAGCCTCTTGTGCTGCTTCTAAAATTGTATAGTTTTTAGGAACCGTTACTTTATGACCATCTATTGTTACATTTACCATTTCCACTGTTTTCACCCCTTATATTACATTTTAACTATGGCACCGAATTTACATTTTTCAATACACGCACCGCATTTAATACACTTTTCATGATCAATAACATACGGTTCTTTCGGTTTACCGGATATCGCCGCAACAGGACAGACCCGGGCGCAAATACCGCAGCCTTTACATTTTTCAGCAACTACCATATAAGTCAGCAGAGCCTGACAAACGCCGGCCGGGCATTTTTTATCAATGATATGTGCTTCATATTCATCACGGAAATATTTTAAAGTACTGAGTACCGGATTAGGTGCAGTTTGACCTAAGCCGCACAAGGAAGCATTTTTAATCGTACGGGCTAAAGTTTCCAGATTTTCGATATCTTCCATTGTCCCCTTTCCTTTTGTAATCCTGTCTAAAATTTCCAGCATTCTTTTTGTTCCAATCCGGCAAGGAGGACATTTACCACAGGACTCTTCTTGCGTAAATTCCAAGAAAAATTTTGCGATATCAACCATACAATCAGTTTCATCCAGAACAATAAGCCCACCTGATCCCATCATGGAACCAAGGGCAATTAAATTATCATAATCTATTTCGGTATCAATCAAATGAGCAGGGATACAGCCCCCGGACGGTCCGCCCGTCTGGGCTGATTTAAATTTTTTGCCATTAGGTATCCCGCCGCCGATATCATAGATTATTGTCCGTAACGATGTTCCCATCGGAACTTCTATCAGTCCTGTATTATTAATTTTCCCGGCTAAGGCAAAAACTTTTGTTCCTTTGCTCTTCTCCGTACCGATACCGGCAAACCAGTCGGAACCTTTCAAGATTATCGCCGGAACATTTGCATATGTTTCTACATTATTTAATAAGGTAGGTTTTCTCCATAATCCTTCAACGGCAGGAAAGGGCGGCCTTGGCCTCGGCTCTCCGCGGTGTCCTTCTATGGAAGTAAGCAGTGCTGTCTCTTCGCCGCAGACGAAAGCACCTGCTCCTAAGCGGATATCCAAATCAAAATTAAAACCTGTCCCAAAAATATCTTTTCCTAATAGCCCATACTCCCGGGCTTGATTAATGGCGATTTCTAATCTATTTACAGCAATGGGGTATTCCGCCCTGACATAAATATATCCTTGTTCTGCTCCAATGGCATAACCCGCAATAGCCATGGCTTCAATCAAACTATGAGGATCACCTTCCAGGACACTCCGATCCATGAAAGCACCGGGATCACCCTCATCGGCATTACATACAACATATTTGACATCTCCCGGTGTTTTATAAGCGAACTCCCATTTCAGTCCGGTTGGGAACCCGCCGCCGCCGCGCCCCCTCAGCCCTGATTTTTTAATTTCATCTATCACCTGTTCTCTTGTCATCTCTTTTAAGACTTTCCCCAGGGCAAAATATCCGTCATGGGCGATATATTCTTCTATTTTTTCCGGATTAATTACACCGCAATTTCTTAGTGCAATTCTTTTCTGATGATTAAAGAATTCTATTTTCTCAAAATCTGAGACTTTAACTTCCGACTCAGGCTCACTGTATAGTAACCTGGAAACCACCCGGCCTTTTAAAAGATGCTCCTCGGCAATTTCTTTGGTATCCTCAGGTTTAACCTGACAGTAAAAAGTCCCTTCGGGATAAACAACCATGATCGGCCCCAGATTACAAAAGCCAAAACAACCTGTCTCCACAACTTTTACTTCTTTATCTAATTTTAATCTTTGAATTTCTTTTTTTAGTGTGTTGCGAACTGCCAAACTATCAGAAGATGTACACCCCGTACCGGCGCACACCAGTACATGTGAACGATAAAAATCCATTATTACTCCCTCCTTCTTTTATTCCAGATTAATTAGCCATTCTTTTATTGGTTGATCATTAATGACATGAGACGTTATTATTTTTTTTACCCGTTCGGGAGTAACCTTTCCATATACAAATTTTGTTTGGTTTTGTTTGCTTACCGTTACCAGAGGCTCATGAAAGCATAAGCCGGGACAACCCGTCTGGGATACCTGAACATTAGTCAAATTTCTTACTTTTAATTCTTCCAAAACCGTGTTTAAAACCTCTCTGGCACCGGCAGTGATGCCACAAGTCGACATAGCAATTTCTATTTTAGCCAAATAGTCTTTATCACGAATAGAAATTTCGGCCTTAGCCTTTTCCTTCAATAATTTTAATTCATCGATTGATTTCATACCAACACCTCCACTTTAACTGGCTTGTTCTTCTTTAAGCTTATAGAGTCTTATTAATCTAGACACATCATCTTCCGTTAAACGTCCGTGAACCTGATCATTAACAGTTAAAACCGGGGCCAGACCACAGGCCCCTATACAACGGCATCCTTCCAAGGTAAACAACCCGTCTTCCGTCGTTTCGCCTATTTCCAGACCCAATTCTTTTTTTAAATTATCCATAATCCGGCCGGAGCCTTTTACATAACAAGCCGTACCTAAGCAAACATTTATCACATATTTGCCCCGGGGAACAGTAGTAAATAACGAATAAAAGCTCACAACACCATATACCTCGCTTAAAGGTAAATTTAAGCCGTCAGCAATATAAATCTGCACTTCTTCAGGTAAATATCCGAAGATCCCCTGAGCTTTGTGCAAAACGGGAATTAATGATCCGGCTTGACCTTTATACTTACTGATAATTTCATCAAGCTGCTGATAACGGGGGTCATTTTTCTTATCTACTTCACATTGACAATTACAACTCATTAACCCTTTCCTCCTTAAAAAAGTTCTGATTTTTTTTATATACAGGGGGGATAATCCCCATTAAAACAATTATATTTGTGACTATATTCACAAATATTTTAAAAAAATTTTTATAACCTTACTATTAACAAGATTAATAAAATTATATCACCTCCCTTAATTGATTACAACATGAGGTCCTAATTTTTCATAAATTTTATAAATTTTTTTTATATATAGCATTTTAATTCCTGAAATTATTTTTTTCGTCACAAAAATGGGTTGTTTTTTAGATAAATTAGTGTGAATATTCACAATATTATTTTGATTAGCACCCTTACTTTGTTAAAAAAATAACAATCCCTCACTCCTTCCTTATTTTTTTCAGGATTCACCATATTAATCTAAAACACTTCAAAATTCTTACCTTATGTAAGAATTTATATGCAAATTGTTTATCCATGTATACTTATTGTAAGAAACATTTATTACTTCGGCAAAAATGTATATAATAACTAGGTATCTTAATATCTTGCGCAGCTGAGGTGATATTATGTTATTTAATAAACAAACTTTTCTCGATCGGTTTATTAAATTAAGAAAGGAGTGCGCTATAACACAAGTAAAATTAGCACAAATTTTAAATGTCTCTAAAGGGGCCATAGCACATTGGGAAAAAGGCAGCCGTTTTCCCAGCTTAGAGACGATCAATGAACTAGCCGGGATTTTTAACTGTACCCCCGCATATTTATTAGGCTTAAGTCATTTAAGAAATTTCAATCACAATGACAGTTATTCATTATTTCATGACCTTTTTTACAACTCCTCCACGCCCCTTTACCTTAATGTCTATGATGATCATAATAAACCACAATTCATTGATGTTAATAATGCTACTTTAAACATACTTGGTTATACTAAGGAAGAATTTTTAAATTTAAATCCCCGCATACTATGTGACGAGGTTTATTGCGACTTCATTCCTCAGCAAAAGCGTGAATTACATATGAATAGAAAACTTACCGTCGGCTGGATACACATAACTAAAGATAAAAAAAGATTGCCGGTGGAACTAGATATTCATAAATTTACTTCTAACGGAAAAGATATTTATCTAACTATTGCAAAATATTTTAACGATTAAAAAAATTGCGATATTAATTTCAATTAGCCAAGGAGGACTTAATTTACAAAAATGTATAAAAATACAAACGATTTTAAAATTTATGACCAATTATTGGAAATTGAAAAACAGTTAGCAAAACGAACGGAAGAATTATTGGAAGCAGAAGAACGATTAAAAATACGAACAGAACAGCTATTACAGACTCAAGAAAATCTAGAGCAAAAAACCAAAGAATTGCTTAATGTTGAAAAAAACAATTTAGAAAATGTAAAAGAATTAATAACAAATCAAGAAAAAATAATCAGTCTGGAAGAGAAGTACATCAAAGAAACAGTAGACCATAAAGAAACTGAGCATTTTTTCAATTCTTCCAATGATCTATTTCTTATTATTAATCATAAGGGCCACATACAGAGGTGTAATTTAACTGTCAAAGAGATTCTTGGCTATGACCACTACGAACTATATAACCAGGATATCATTCAGATCATACACTCTGATTCTCAAAGTGAATTTTCTGAAAAAATACTTCATGCAATTAGCATTGCCAGTTCAAGCGCTACTAATATAAAAAACATCTTTACAACAAAAGTTATTACGAAAGAAAATACTTATAAATGGGTCGAGTGGAGTATTAATCTATTTCACAATAAAATTTTTATTGTTGGCAGGGATATTTCTTCTCGAATTAAAAATGAAAATGATATTGCCAGATTATATCAGCTAAAACTTGTAGGGCAAATTGCAGCAGGAATCGGACATGAAGTTAGAAATCCTTTAACAACTATCCGGGGATATTTACAACTTTTTTTAAAAAAGGCTGAATTTGAAGTATATCATAATAATTTTAATTTAATGATTGAAGAGGTTGACAGAGTAAATAATATTATAACGCAATTTTTAAATATGGCAGTCGGCAATAGTAACTTTAAAATAAAGAAAAGTATCGATAGTATATTAATGCAGATATTACCTTTATGTGAGAGCCAGGCTATTAAAGAAAACAAAAAAATTAAAACAGAAATAATTCAGACTCCGGAAATATTAATAAATAAAAATGAAATTCGCCAAATGATTTTAAATTTGATTACAAATGGTCTTCAGGCTATAGATGAAAATGGAGAAATTTTAATTAAAACTTATGAAGAAAAGGGATACATTATAATGTCTATTTCCGATAACGGCAAAGGGATACCCGAAGAGATCCAGGATAATATCGGTACCCCATTTTTTACAACCAAAGAAAACGGTACAGGTCTGGGTTTATCTATTTGTTACACAATAGCAGCCAGAAACAATGCAGTTATTAATTTTGCCAGCGGATCAAAAGGCACTACTTTTTATGTAAAATTTCATAAATAATACTCCATAATGGCTGGTTGCGCTCACATTGATCAAATTAGTTACTTATCTTTTCTTATAATTTCCGTATTTATTAATAATTTATAAACTTAATAAAAATTCAAAAGACGTTTGCCAAATAATTATATTTTAAATAATATTTTTATATTTCATTATTAAAGAATTATCATTAAATAGTCTAACCTCTTTATAACTTTTTTTAAAAATTTTTTTAAAAAATCTTCTTATTTCCCCCTTAATTCTTTTCTAATTAATTCATTTTCCTACTAATATAAACATACCGGTGTTTTAATAAAAATTTATTTTACGCAATTTTAAACTAGGAACGAATGTTCTGTTTTTTTGTGTTTCACGTGAAACATTTTACTGATATTTAATTTATTTATGCTCTTTTTCATAGAAAAAATAACCGTTTTAAGACTATTTTATAAATTATTTCTGACATTTTGATTTTTTATTTAAATAAAAAAGTGTTTCACGTGAAACACTTAATAATCTGAGCCATCTAAAATATCGATTAACCGTTCTAATTCATTATGATCATAATATTCAATTTCTATTCTTCCTTTTTTTCCGTCATCCTTTATTAATACTTTTGTACTAAACTTACTGCGCAATCTCTCCTGGATATCAAGAAAGATTGTTGAAGAACCGTTTGAAGCTTTATGTTTAGATTTTGCAGAAGTAATCTTCTGTTCTTTTTTTACAAGTTCTTCAGTTTCTCTTACGGATAGATTTTTCTCCTGAATTTGTAAAGCAAGTTGTATTTGCCTATCATGATGATCAATAGCAAGTAAAGCCCGGGCATGACCGACAGTTAAAATCCCTTCAGAAAGGAGATTTAAAACTTTATCTGATAAATTTAATAATCTTAAAAAATTAGCAATAAATGGTCTGGATTTACCTACTCTTTTGGCTACTTCATCTTGAGTTATACCAAATTCTTCGATTAGACGTTTATAGGCCACAGCTTCTTCAACTGGATTCAAATTGTGTCTTTGAATATTCTCAACAAGAGCAATTTCTGTCATGTCTCTATCGCTCAAAGTCCTGATAACAGCAGATATTTTTTCTAAACCAAGTTGTTTACAGGCCCTTAAGCGTCTTTCCCCAACAACAAGTTCATATCCTTCCTCACTCGGCCGGACGATAATAGGTTGTAATATCCCATGTTCTTTAATAGAAGCAGCCAACTCAGCAAGTTTTTCAGGATCAAAATGTTTCCTGGGCTGAAAACTGTTAGGAATTATTTCATTTATACTTATTTCTGAAATATTATCTTTATCAGGATCATACTGAGCTATGTTATTAGTTGGAATCAGTGCACCTAAACCTTTTCCTAAACCCCTTTTATTCATTATTTATCACTTCCTTAGCTAATTCCATATACATCTCCGAACCTTTAGATTTAGGATCATATAAAATAATAGGCTGTCCGAAACTTGGTGCTTCACTTAATCTTACATTTCGCGGAATTATACTGGTAAATACTTTACTCTGAAAATAATTTTTTACCTCATCCACAACTTGAATAGACAAATTCGTCCGGGCATCAAACATGGTTAAAACAGCACCTTCAATTGTTAAGTTTTGATTAAGATGTTTTTGAACTAATTGAACAGTATTCATCAATTGACTAAGTCCTTCTAAAGCATAATATTCACATTGAATTGGAATTAAAATAGAATCGGCAGCAGTTAAAGCATTGAGCGTCAAAAGACCAAGAGAAGGAGGACAATCAATAAAAATATAATCAAACTGTCCTTTAACCGGCTCTAATGCTTTTTTAAGTTTAATTTCTCGGGAAATCGCTGAAACTAACTCAACCTCCGCTCCTGCTAATTGAATAGTAGCCGGCACAATAGATAAATTATTAATCTCCGTAGGAATGATTACTTTAGATACAGGAACATTATTTACGATCACATCATAAATACATCTAATTGAATTAATTTTATTAATTCCTAATCCACTACTGGCATTCCCCTGCGGATCGATATCTATCAATAATACTTTTTTACCCAGAGATGCTAAACATGCCGATAAATTGACAGCAGTTGTCGTTTTAGCCACACCGCCTTTTTGGTTCGCAATGGTAATAATTTTACCCAACTATATCACCTCACTAAATTTAAATCGTAATATGTAGTTTTCAACTTTCTAATTAAAACTTCCTGCCTTTAATGAAAAAACATTTACTTTAAAAATAAATAAAATTTAAATATACCTCTATCTTAAACCCGCAAAAATAAGTATTTTCCGGCATACTCTTGAAGGAGGTTAAAATTATTTCTATTAAATTTTACCCCCATTTTTATGTGAAATTATTAACCATTTTATAAAAAAGTCTTAAAACAAAAAATAAACCGGGAACATATGTTCTGTTATAAAGATTATTATTCCACTCTTTTTGCGAGAGCGGCACAATTGTTCTCCCATCAACTCCGGCCTGTCACTAAAAAATTTTTAATAAAATCAAGTGTAATATTTTTTTGCTTATTCATCATTTTATACTCACTTAAATTTTGCTTTAATTTACATCAGAGCCTGATTCCGGTATTTTATTTCTACCATAATTTATAAAAATATCTTAACATTAATAAAAAATGTACCTCCAAATATTAGTCCAGCGTCTAACATCTGGGGTACATTAAAAAAAAAATACTTTTATTTAGCGGCATTTTTATTTTTAGGTAGTCTAATCGTTACTTCTAAATATTCCTCACTTTCCATTTCTGTTATATCAGCAGGCAATCCGGCATCTTGAATCGTCTGCACCGCACCTCGTATCGTATTAAGAAAAATTCTCATATCTTTAAATATTTTTGTCATTCTTTTTTTTCTTTTTTCTTTATCAACTTTTTCAGTTTCAATTAAATATTTTTCTACCAATTCATCAGTTTGCCTAACATTTAAATTATTCGTATATATTTCATCTAAAGCCTTTACCTGTAGTTGGGGATCATTTAATTTTAATAAAGCTCTGGTATGACGCTCAGTAATCACACTTACAGATATTTCTTTTCTTACCTCAGGAGAGAGATTTAATAATCTTAACTTATTTGCAATTGTAGATTGACCTTTACCAACTCTCTTCGCTATCTCATCCTGGGTTATCCCGAATTCTTTAATTAATTTAGCATAACCTTCAGCCTCTTCAAAATAATTTAGATCTTCTCTTTGCAGATTTTCAATCAGGGCCATTTCTGCGATTTCTTTATCACTGAGATTTCTGATAATAGCAGGAATATTTTTTAAACCTATTAGCTGACTGGCCCTAAATCTCCTTTCACCGGCAACAAGCTCATAGCCTGTCCCAATTTTACGTACAATTATCGGCTGAAGAACCCCAAACTCCTTTATAGACTGAGCCAGTTCTTCCAAATGAGTGGGATCAAATATTCTGCGGGGTTGAAAGGGATTAGGACTTATTAAAGATAAATCCAATGACTTTATTTCATTTTTATCTACATCTTGATTAACTCCAAAAAATTTAGATAAATGGTCTTTCATAAGGAACACCCCTTATTATCACTTCAAAAGAAGTATTCTATTTACTATAGATAAAATCCTTCTTAAAAATTAATAATTTTACATTATTATCCAGTTATTATTTTCTTAATAATGGTCTTTTCTGAAGTATACCTGCTTTTCTCGGATATTTATCAGCAGTCTCCTGCTCTTTTCTAAACATTAAAATCACCCTTTTATGTTCTTCATTATCTTTTAAAAAAAATTCATCTGCTGAACAAAAAATTACACCTAATTCTTCTTGTACAAAATCACTTTCGGCAAGTTCTTCTATTCCCTCAGGTCCTTTTAAGGCAAGAAAATAACCGCCTTTTTTTAAAAAAGGAATGGCTAATTCCAGTAAAACCGGTAGTTTAGCAACAGCTCTTGCCAAAACGATATCATATTTTTCCCGGTATTCGGAATTTCTCGCCAAATCTTCCGCCCGGCCATGAATACAAGATATATTGATTAAATTTAACTCTTCTATTACATGCTCTAAAAAAATTATTCTCTTTTGTAAAGAATCTAATAATGTAAGTTTTGTATGATCACCCAGGACAATTTTAAGGGGAATTCCAGGAAAACCGGCACCCGTTCCTATATCTAAAATACTTTTTTCCGACCATTTCAGCGAAGTTTTTAGACATAATAAAGAATCAAGAAAATGTTTATAGTAAATATCCTCCATATCTTCAATAGCAGTTAAATTCATAATATTATTCCATTCCAATAGTAAATGGGAAAATTTAATAAAATTATTTATTTGATTTTCATTAAAAATTAATTCCTTTTCCCTAAAAATATCATTAATATTAATCATGAACTGCAACCCCTTTGCGTCTTTGCTGTTCTAAAAATACCAGCAACACCGAAATATCAGCAGGAGAAACTCCGGAAATCCTGGAGGCCTGTCCAACTGAAGAAGGTTTAATTTGGGCTAATTTTTGTTTCGCTTCATTCCTTAATCCTGTTATTTTAGAATAATCTAAAGCAGGATCAAGTTCTTTTTTTTCAATCTTTTCAAACCTTTCTACTTGAGCCAGCTGTTTATTTATATAGCCTTCATATTTAAATTGGATCTCTACTTGTTCGCTAATTTCAGTTGTCAATTCATGATCACCGTAACCAATCTCGATTAAATCATTATACGTTATTTCCGGTCTTTTTAATAATTCTGCCGCACTAACAGCATTTTTTAGCAGGGAACTCTTTTTATTGTTTAATAATGTAACTAAACGTTCATAATTAGGATTTAAGTTTGTTTCCTGCAACCGACATTTTTCCCGGGAAATAATTTCTTTTTTCTTCACAAACTTAGCATAACGTTCCTCACTAACCAAACCAGCTTTCCAACCCATTTCAGTTAATCTTAAATCAGCATTATCCTGTCGTAATAATAATCTGTACTCGGCCCTGGATGTTAACATTCTGTAAGGTTCATTTGTTCCTTTGGTAACTAAATCATCAATTAATACTCCAATATAAGCATCAGACCTTTTTAATATAAACGGTTCTTTATTTTTTATCTTTAACACAGCGTTTATCCCCGCGATAATTCCTTGAGCAGCTGCTTCTTCATAACCCGACGTTCCATTAATCTGTCCGGCAGTATATAAACCATTAATACTTTTTGTTTCCAGGGTTAATTTTAACTGTAGAGGATTAAGACAATCATATTCAATAGCATAAGCAGGACGCATTATTTCAACATTTTCCAGACCCGGTATTGTCCGGTACATTTGGATTTGCACATCTTCCGGTAAACTACTGGAAACACCCTGCACATACATTTCAGATGTATCAATTCCTTCCGGTTCAATAAAAACCTGATGATTCGTTTTATCAGAAAAACGCACGACCTTATCTTCAATAGAAGGACAATAGCGCGGGCCGGTGCCTTCAATTGTACCGGAATACAGAGGGGCGCGATGCAAATTATCTTTAATTATTTTATGTGTGAGTTCATTCGTATAGGTAAGCCAGCAGGAATGATTATGCTTTTGCCCTTGCTCAGTTAAAAAGGAAAAAAATAAATTTCTGTTTTCCCCAGGCTGTTCAACCATTTTTGAAAAATCTATCGTTCTTTTATCAACCCGGGCCGGAGTACCTGTTTTAAATCTCAATAATTCCAGACCCAGCTCACGCAGACTGACGGATAAATGCAAAGATGCCTGTTGACCATTTGGTCCGGCGGTATAATTAAAATCTCCAATAATAATTTTTCCTTTTAAATAAGTACCTGTAGTCAATATTACAGCCGGAGCATAATAAGTGGCACCTGTTTGGGTTACAACACCTTTCACTTGGTTTTCCGCAACTAAAATCTTCTCAACCATGGCTTGTTTCACGACCAGATTTTTTTGTTCCTGGAGAGATTTCGTCATTTCTTTTTGATACCAATGTTTGTCAGCTTGTGCCCGTAAAGCATGAACAGCAGGCCCCTTACCTGTATTAAGCATCCGGACCTGGATGTTAGTTTTATCAATAGTAACACCCATTTGACCACCAAGAGCATCAATTTCTCTTACTAAGTGCCCCTTTGCCGGGCCGCCTACAGCAGGATTACAAGGCATTAAGGCTATATTATCCATACTAATTGTCAATATTAGTGTATTACATCCCATCCTGGCAGCAGCAAGAGCCGCCTCACAACCGGCATGCCCCGCACCTATGACAATTACATCATAACTGTCTGCAAAAAACTCCATATAATCTTCCCTACTTTCCTAAACAAAATTGAGAGAAAATTTGATCTAGAATATCTTCTTCTATTGTTGCACCGGTAATTTTTCCTAAACTTTCCCAGGCACTTTTAATATCTATAATCACAAAATCTCCGGGTAAATGATTATGCAAAGAAAAAAGAGCACTCTCTAAAAAATCCAGCGTTTTTTGCAGGGCTTGTATATGACGGGCATTACTTATAACAGCTTCTTGTGAAAGATCAAAATTACCGGCAAAAAACATTTCAATAATTTCTTCTTCTAATTTATCCAATCCATAATCATCTTTTATAGATATATTAATCAGGTCTTTTTGCCCAATAAATTTTTTTATTTTAGCGATATTTTTAGAAAAATTTTGCATATCTATTTTATTTACCAAATAGATGGTCGGTTTTTCCTTTAAAAAGTTACTAATTATCTTTTTATCTTCCTCTGCAATTCCATTTATAATATCAAAAACATACAGAACCAGATCAGCTTGCTTGATAAATTCTTTTGTTTTATCTACACCGATCTTTTCAACAATATTTTCAGTTTCCCTGATTCCGGCGGTATCAATTATTTTAATCGGTATCCCGCCTAAATTTATATATTCTTCGATAGAATCTCTGGTTGTCCCGGGAATATCAGTTACGATTGCTCTGGATTCCTTTAATAATGCATTAAGTAAACTTGATTTACCGACATTTGGTTTACCGATAATAACAACACTTAATCCTTCTCTGATAATTTTCCCTTTTTGAGCTGTTTCTAAAATTTTTGTTATTTTTTCTTTGCTGGAAATAATTCTGACTTCTTGTTCATCAGAACTAAGCCTTTCAATATCATCTTCCGGAAAATCAATATCTGCTTCAATATAAGCAACCAGAGAAAGTAAATCATTACGAACACGATTCACAAAATTAGAAATTACACCCTCCCTCTGATTGAGGGCAATATCCAATCCTTTTTCTGTTTTCGTATTAATAATGTCTACGATAGACTCTGCCTGAGCCAGATCCATCTTACCGTTTAAATAAGCTCTTTTACTGAATTCTCCGGGTTCTGCCAGCCTCACGCCATTTCGCAAAACAATATCCAAAACTTTCCGTACAGGAACAATTCCCCCATGACACTGAACTTCCACAACATCTTCTCCTGTAAAAGTTACAGGACTTTTCATAATTAAAAATAATGCTTCATCAATAATCTTCTGATGCCATTTATCATAAACTTTTCCATATAAAATAGAATGGGAAGCAGTATTTAAAAAATCTTTAGATCCTTTATATATTTTATTTCCCACATTTATTGCGTCAGGGCCACTAATTCTTATAATCCCAACACCGGCAGCTCCCATAGCTGTAATAACGGCAGCTATTGTATCATTAATCAAATTATTCACCTCAGGGAAAATATTCTTCACATATGTTACCACAAAATACTAATAAAAACACATTATGTGATAAAAAAATTCCAGTAGGCACTGGAATTAATTTTTTGGTACTATCACAACTTTTCGATAAGGTTCATCACCTTCACTGTATGTTGTTATTCTTTTGTCATCTTGTAAGGCAATATGAATTACCCTTCTTTCATGAGGACTCATTGGTTCTAAAACCACTCTCCGTCCTGTTCTTTTTGCCTTATCAGAAAGTTTTTTTGCTAAATTAATTAACGTTTCTTCTCTCCGTTCACGATAACCTTCAACATCAATAATTAATTTTTTTCTATTTTCTTTATTTTTATTAACAACTAAATTTAACAGAAACTGTAGTGAATCCAGAGTATCGCCCCTGCGTCCTATTAAAATACCAAGATCATCACCACTAATATTTAAATAGATATTATCACCATTTTCCTGAATATCTATGGCAGGTTTTAAATTCATTGCTTCAAAAATTTTTAATAAAAAAACTTGAGCTTCTTTTAAAGGATTATATTTTTCTACAACTTTTACAACAGCATTCTTATTACCTAATATTCCTAAAAACCCTTTATTAGGCTGTTCTATTACATCTATCTCAACTTCTTCTTCTGTCAATTTTAATTCTTCCAATGCTAACTTAATAGCATCCTCAACAGTTTTTGCAGTTATTTCTATACTTTTCATTTACCACCGACATCCTCCTTTTTTTCAGCAAGGGGTTGGCGATTAATCCAATATTGCTGAGCAGCACTTAATGTATTAAAAATAACCCAATATAAAGCTAAACCAGCAGCAAATTTCATGCTTATATAGCCAATAAATAAAGGCATAAAATAAACCATCATTGCATTTGTGGAGTTTGCACCGGCACCGGTCGTTGGTGTAGTTATTTTTGATTGCGCAAAAGTAGCCAATGCTACTAAAATAGGCAGGATATAATAAGGATCAGGCTGAGACAAACTGGAAATCCAAAAAAACTTAGCATGGGCGGCCGGTTCAAAATTAAAATTTCTTAATGCCGTAAATAAACCAATCAATATCGGCATTTGTATTAAAATAGGCAGACAGCCTGCAGCAGGATTTACATTATATTCCTTATATAAATCCATAATCGCTTTATTCATTTTTTCTTTATCATTTTTGTATTTTTTCTGTATTTCCTGTACTTTAGGCTGGATTACTTGCATCCCCTTCATTGACTGCATTTGTTTCACAGATAAAGGGTAAAGCACAATTTTTAAAAGCACCGTTAATATTATGATTGCCAAAGCATAACTAGGTAAACCGATCATATCGGTAAAATTGTATAAAAGCATAATAATACTTTTAATTCCATTCACAATCCATTCCAAATTTTTCCCTGCTAAATAAGCAAATCTACTAGCAGGAATTCACCTCCTTATATTTTTTAGGGACACACCTCATTGTTAAAATAAAAATTCAATTTAAAGATAAAAAATACTCCATAGTCCATCCTAATTTTTTCTCTTAAAGTAAAAGAGGTTAATCCCTTTTATTTAACAGGATCATACCCACCCGGATGAAAAGGATGGCATTTTACTATTCTTTTTAAAGACAAAAAACCACCTTTTAAAAAACCATATTTAGAAACTGATTGTAGAGCATATTCCGAACAAGTAGGATAGAAACGGCATGTTCTTCCTTTTAAAGGAGAAATAAATTTTTGATAAATAATAATAATTTTTATTAAAATCTTGGTAAAAATTTTATTTATCATTATATAATCTACCTTTTAATAATAATGATTCCATCTTCTCTTCAACATCTTGAAAGGATTTTCCTTTAATTTTTTGTCTGGCAATAAAAATCAAATCGTATCCCTCTTTGATTTTTAATATTTTTTTTCTAACAATCTCCCGTAACTGTCTTTTTAAATAATTTCTCTCATTAGCTTTACCAATTTTTTTTGAAATTGAAAAACCTATCCTTGTTTCCTTATTTTGATTATTCTTCTTTATATATAAAACCAAAAGATCATTGGCAATAGATTTTGATGACTTATAAATTCTTCTAAAATCTATATTTTTTCTTAATCTATATTTTTTTTTCAGCAATTTTTCATCCCCTCTTCTGGACAATTAATAGTATTTTGTCCAAACTAAGGTATAAATAAAATAAAACCAAATAATCTAAAAAGGCCTCAAGGGCCTTTTCCATATAAAAGATTTAATAGTAATAAAAAGAAAAATTATGCACTTAATCTTTTTCTTCCCTTTGTTCTTCTTCTCTTCAGTACATTTCTGCCAGTAGGTGTACTCATTCTTTTCCTGAAACCATGTACTCTTTTATGTTTTCTATTTTTTGGCTGATAAGTTCTTTTCATTTAGAACACCCCCTCTATCATATTACATTATATGAATAATTTTAATAAACTACTTATCCACATACATCAAGATTATATCTTATCAAGGCATCCGGGTCAAGCAAACACTTATCGTAATCTATATTTTGTGGATAAGTTTAGATTTGCTTTTTTTACGTTGTTGATAACTTCTCTTAATTTTGGTATTATTTAGTTGCTATTTTCTTAACATTAAGCCTTTTATCCACAATTTTTTATTTACTTATACACAATTTGTGGATAATATTGTTTATATTTCTTTTTTTAATTTGGGGGTAAATTATCATGATTAAATCACAATTATCCGATATCTGGAAAGAGACTCTGCAATTACTAGAAAAAGATTTAAGTAAACCAAGTTTTGAAACCTGGTTTAAAGCAACAGAATTAATTGCATATTATGACGACTATCTAATCATTAGTACTCCTAATGATTTTGCTAAAGATTGGTTACAAAACCGTTATATTGACTTAATTAAATCTAAATTACAAAGCCTATTAAACCATCCGGTTAATTTAAAATTTGTAGTTGAGCAACAAAAAGACACTGAATTAAATAAAATTGAACAAAATATAGCCAGAGATAATAAGCACAATGAGGATTATACCGGTAATAAACTCAATCCTAAATATATTTTTGACACCTTTGTAGTCGGAAACAGCAACAGATTCGCCCATGCTGCTTCCCTTGCCGTTGCAGAGTCTGTTGCCAAAGCATACAACCCTCTGTTTATTTATGGGGGCGTGGGGCTGGGCAAAACACACTTAATGCACGCAATAGGCCATTATGTTATCGATAATAATAAAAACGCTAAAGTTGTTTATGTTTCTTCAGAAAAGTTTACTAACGAATTAATCGATGGAATCAGAGATGATAAAACTACTGATTTTAGAAATAAATATCGTACGATAGATGTTTTATTGATAGACGATATTCAATTTCTCGCCAAAAAAGAAAGAACACAAGAAGAGTTCTTCCACACTTTTAATGCACTTTATGAAGCCAACAGACAAATAATAATCTCCAGTGACAGACCTCCTAAAGAAATACCGACATTAGAAGATCGTTTAAGAACCAGATTTGAATGGGGCTTAATAACTGATATTCAGCCACCGGACTTAGAAACCAGAATAGCTATTTTACGTAAAAAAGCACAAATGGAACAAATAGAAGTTGATAATGACGTAATGCTATATATTGCGGATAAAATACAATCTAACATTAGAGAATTAGAAGGAGCTTTAATCCGGGTAATTGCCTATTCATCATTAAATAATAATGAGATCTCTCTGGACTTGGCAATTGAAGCTTTAAAAGATATCATACCTGCCAATAAACCAAGACCCATTACGGCTGAATTAATTCAAGAAAAAGTAGCCGAAGTCTTTTCAGTAAAGATCGAAGATTTTAAGGCAAAAAAAAGAACAAAAAATGTTGCTTTTCCAAGACAAATCGCTATGTATTTATGCAGGGAACTTACTGATTTATCATTACCGAAAATCGGAGATTTATTTGGCGGCCGGGATCATACAACAGTTATCCATGCCTATGACAAAATATCTGCTGAAATATTAAGAGATCCTTCAATTCAAGATAAAATTAATAAAATAAAGGAAAATCTTAAAAACTAATTGTGGATAAAAATATTAATAACTTGTGAATATATTGTAGATAAGATGTTTATAAATCTGGGCGCTGTGAATATGTGGATAAACCCATAAATCTATTCACATTATTATGAACAACTCTAAAAGTGCGTAAAATTTAGCTTACCTGTTCTTTTCCACATATCCACAGCTATTACTACTATTACTACTAATTTTACTTATAATAATAATAAAGTTACCGAAGAACATTATTTTGCATTTTAAATTGAATATTGTATTTTATTTTTTAAAAATTTTAATCCCGGAAGGAAGGTTATTATTTTGAAAATTACTGCTACCAAAGAAAATTTATTAAATGGAATCCAGACAGTACAAAAGGCAATTTCTAATAAAAATACTATCCCTGTTTTATCCGGTATCTATTTAAAAGCTGCCGATAATAAACTTTGTTTTAGAGCTACGGATTTAGAGATCGGTATAGAATGTAAGGTACCTGTTAATGTGATTGAAGAAGGTGAAATTGTCTTGCCGGCCCGTCATTTCTCCGAATTGGTTAGAAAATTACCCAATACCAAAATAGTTATTACATATAATGCCGATATTATTGGTGTTAATATAGAATATGATGAAGCAGAAATAGACTTAAAAGGCTGGCCTGGTGAAGAATTTCCGGTGATGCCGGATTTAGAAGGGGAATATGGTTATGAATTAGACCCTAACGTCTTAAAAAACATGATCAAACAAATCATATTTGCTACAGCTGCAGATGACAGCAGACCTATATTTAGCGGCGCACTATTTGAAGTAAATCATAATGATTTAACTATGGTAACAACAGATACTCACCGCCTGGCTTTAAGATCCGGGAAAATAAATAATAATCTGGAAAAGGGAATAAGTATCATAATACCCGGGAAAACACTGAACGAAATAAGCAGAATAATTAAAGAAGATGATGAAATCATTAAGATAAGGGGTAATAATAACCAAATTTCCTTTGAAATGAATGAAGCAAGAATAATTTCCAGAATCATAGATGGTAAGTTTCCAAATTATAAACAAGTAATACCACAGGATTATAAGACTTTTGTAAAAGTTAAAACGAGATCTTTTCAAGAAACCGTTGAAAGAGCAAATTTGTTTACAAATGAAAAGGACGGTACCAGTATAATTAAGATCGCCATTAATGATAGTATTTTACAGGTGACATCTAGATCAGAGATAGGTAAAGTTGATGAAAAAATGCCTGTTTATGTTGAAGGAGAAGATTTAGAAATATCTTTTAATGCCAAATATTTATTGGATGCTTTAAAAGTAATGGATGCGGAGGATTTGAACATTACCCTTACGGGATCACTAAGTCCGGGAATCATAAAACCGGGGAATAACAGCAACTATTTATATCTAATACTGCCTCTGAGAACTGTTTAAAAATATGGAGTGTATGAAGTGATACTTAAAAGTGTCGTTTTAGAAAATTTCAGAAATTATCATTTTCTGGAATTAAGACTAAATAACAATATAAACATGTTAATAGGTGAAAATGCTCAGGGTAAAACTAACTTTATTGAGGCAATATATTATTTATCTACCGGTAGAACATTTAGAAATAATAAAGACGGCGAAATAATAAACTGGCAAAAAGATTATTTTAGAATAAAAGGAATTATTGCTAAAGAAAATATAAATCGGGAAATAACCATTGATATTTACTATGACCGGAAAGGGACTAAGCAAATTAAAATTAACGGCGTAAAGTATAAAAAGTTAGCAGATCTGTTCGGTTATCTTCAAGTGGTTGTTTTTTCTCCTGATGATTTAAGTATTATTAAAGGATCACCTGCTGAGAGAAGAAAATATATTGATCTTGAAATTTGTCAGCTGGTAGCAGGATACTATAACAATATTATTAATTATAATAAAGTTTTAGTTCAGAGAAATAATTTATTAAAAGAAATAAGGGATCATAATTGCAGTGCGGAGACCCTGGAAGTATGGGATGATCAATTTATAAAATTTGGTAGTACTATGATCAAAAACAGGCTGGATTTTTTAAAAAAAGTCGTGCCCTGGGCCAGAAAAATACAACAGGAGATTACCGGAGGAAAAGAAGAATTAGAAATAAAATATAGTTCATTAATTGTAGATAATCCTCAGATGGAATTGGAAGCAATAGAAAAAAAATTTAAGACCCTTCTTGAAAAAAATAAAAAACAAGAAATAAATAAAGCATTTAGTATTTTTGGTCCTCATCGGGATGATATTATATTTTATATCAATAATAATGATTTAAAAACATTTGGTTCACAAGGTCAGCAAAGAACAGGTATTTTATCCTTAAAAATAGCAGAATTAAAATTATTTAATTATAATAATCAAGAATATCCCATATTACTATTAGACGATGTAATGTCGGAATTGGATGATTTGAGAAGGGAATTTTTAATAAACATAATCAGAAATAATAAAATTCAAACATTTATTAGTGGTGCTAATCTAAAAATTATTGAAGAAGGAATAAGTAATCAAGAAATTTATCAGGTTAACTGTGGAACTATTGTTAGTTCTAAGGAGGAATAATATGTTTTTACATTTAGGAGAGGAAGTAATTGTACCGAAAAAATCTATTATTGGTATTTTTGATAAAGAAAAATGTATTAATTCGATTATAACCAGAGAATTTATTGAAATATGTTATTCTGAAAAAAAAATACACAAAATTGGTGATGAGGAAAAAATAAAGACATTTATCTTAACCAACGAAGGAGTTTATCTCTCACCAATATCTTCAATGACTTTATTAAAAAGATTTGAAAAACTCATTGAGATTATTACAGAAGAATAAAAGAGCCGGGGTCACCCCCGGTTTTTTTTATTAAATGTGATTAAAAATCAGGAAATAAGGATAAACGTTAAAGCAATATAATGATTAAACCGGAATATATAAATTTATTTTTAGTTATATTGATATATTATAAATACTTTGCTATAATTATACTTTAGGGAAAATATATACAAGGGGAGAATAATGTGGAACAAATTAATAATAATGGATATACAGCCAATGAAATACAGGTACTTGAAGGTTTAGAAGCCGTAAGAAAAAGGCCGGGTATGTATATTGGTAGTACAAGCTCCCGTGGTTTGCATCACTTAGTTTATGAAATTGTCGATAACAGTATTGATGAAGCTTTAGCTGGTTATGGAAACGAAATAGATGTAATTATTCATAAAGATAATAGTATAACGGTAATTGATGAAGGGAGAGGTATTCCGGTAGAACCTCATCCAAAAATGAAAATACCGGCGGTTGAACTTGTTCTTACTACCTTGCATGCCGGTGGTAAATTTGGCGGCCAGGGATATAAGGTATCCGGGGGTCTTCATGGTGTCGGGATGTCTGTTGTTAATGCCCTCTCGGAATGGTTGGAAGTTGAAGTAAGCAGAGAAGGAAAAATATTTCACCAAAGGTATGAAAGAGGTAAAACAGCTACGAAATTAAAAGTAATCGGTAATAAAGAGAAAACAGGCACTAAAATATTTTTTAAACCGGATAATACAATTTTTGAAGATCTGGTATATGATTTTAGTGTTTTATCCCAAAGATTGCGGGAATTATCTTTTTTAAATAAAGGTTTGAAAATTATTTTAAAAGATAAAAGGGATGATAAAGAGGCTGTTTTCCTGCATGACGGCGGGATTGTAGATTTTGTAAAACATATTAACAAGAATAAAGATGCCGTTAACTCTAAAGTGATATTTATTGAAGATGAAAAAGATAGCATCCAGGTAGAAGTAGCCTTACAATACACCGATACCTATACGGAAAATATTTTTTCTTATGCAAACAATATTAATACTCATGAAGGCGGTACCCATGAATCTGGTTTTAAATCAGCCCTTACCAGAGTAATCAATGATTATGCCCGTAAAAATAATTTATTGAAAGAAAATGATAATAATTTAAGCGGTGAAGATATCAGGGAAGGTTTAACGGCTGTTATTAGCGTAAAAGTCCCTGAGCCGCAATTTGAAGGACAAACAAAAACAAAATTGGGTAACAGTGAGGTAAGGGGAATAACGGAAGGTATCGTTAATGAAAATTTAGCAACATTTTTAGAAGAAAATCCTTCTGTCGGCAAGAAAATAATAGAAAAAGCTGTTTATGCTGCAAGAGCAAGAGAAGCAGCCCGTAAAGCCCGTGAATTAACAAGAAGAAAAAATGCTTTAGAAAGTACTGCATTACCGGGTAAACTAGCTGATTGTTCAATAAAAGACCCTCAGTTTTGTGAATTATATTTAGTTGAGGGTGATTCTGCAGGAGGATCTGCTAAACAGGGCAGGGACAGGAGATTTCAAGCAATACTGCCATTAAGGGGTAAGATTATTAATGTTGAAAAAGCCCGTTTAGATAAAATTTTAAACAATGAAGAAATCAGAGCAATTATTACGGCAATGGGTACCGGAATAAGTGATGATTTTGAAATAACCAAAGCAAGATATCATAAAATTATTTTAATGAGTGACGCTGATGTAGATGGTGCCCATATTAGAACTTTATTACTGACTTTCTTTTACCGGTATATGAAACCGTTAGTAGAAAACGGATATGTATATATCGCTCAGCCCCCTTTATATAAAGTTAAAAAGAGTAAGCAGGAGACGTATATTTACTCTGATGATGAATTAAATAATCATTTGGAAAAAGTAGGTAGGGATAATTATTCCATCCAAAGATATAAAGGTTTGGGAGAAATGAATCCTGAGCAGCTCTGGGATACAACGATGAATCCAGAAAGCAGAACCATTTTAAAAGTAAATTTGGAGGATGCCATCAAAGCCGACGAAATTTTTACTATCCTGATGGGGGATAAAGTTGAGCCTAGACGGGATTTTATCCAATCTAATGCAAAATATGTACGTAATTTAGATATTTAGAAAATATATTCTCTGATCATATTAAGAAGTTTGCAAATAAGTGTTTGGTGTATATTTTATCCAGGGGCTAATAAGGACGCGCAGGCAGACAGGCGCGTCTTTTTGCTGTTGCTTTTTTCTTGAAAGTTTAATATAAATAAAAAAAGTGGAGAAAATAAAATCATAATAATTTATAAAGGAATGTGTTCTGTGAAGGATAAATTATTTTCCGGAGCATTGGCAGGTTTGATCGGAGCAGGAGTTGTGGGTTTAATCAGCCAAATTCTTAAAAAATTAGGCGTATATGATTTTACCTATATGGATATTGCGGCTTCACTGATCCTTCCTCAATCGTTGCAAAAGAGTATATCCTGGCAAGTGGTGGGCTGGTTTAATAATTTTATTATTGGTGTTATTTTAGGTATTGTTTTAACATACATTCTTGCCTATACGGGAAAAGATTATGGAATTATCAAGGGTGCTGTTTTTGGATTGGTCTGGTGGTTTTTGTTAAGTGTAGTAATACAACCGGGATATTTTCATTGGGATCGGTTTCACGATATTCATCATTTAATTAGTTGTATCTTTAGGGATGTTTTTTTTGGAATAATAGTCAGTTCAATTATTGTAAGATATGCTGATTTAAAAAATCCGGTTAAATAAAAAATTTTTTAAAATTAAATTATAACCTGCCAAAGGCAGGTCTTTTTAGTTGCTTTCCTATTTAATTAAAGATATACTAGTAGAGATATATTCCATTTTTTTCTTACTATTTATTTAAGACTTAGAAGTGAAAGGGGATCCAAATAGTGGAGAATTTCACCCATGGAAAAATATTACCGATTAAAATTGAAGATGAAATGCAAAAATCATATATAGATTATGCTATGAGCGTTATAGTAGGCAGAGCACTGCCTGATGTCAGAGACGGCTTAAAACCTGTACATAGGCGTATTCTTTATTCCATGTATAAAACCGGAATGACGCCGGACAAGCCTCATAAGAAATCAGCTCACGTGGTGGGCGATGTTTTAGCTAAGTACCATCCCCATGGTGATAGTGCAGTTTATGATGCTATGGTGAGGATGGCTCAGCCTTTTTCTACCCGTTATCCTTTGGTGGACGGCCATGGCAATTTTGGTTCGGTTGATGGAGATTCAGCTGCGGCTATGCGTTATACTGAAGTGAGAATGTCGAAATTAACAACGGAATTGCTATCCGATATTGAAAAAGATACCATAGATTATATACCTAACTATGATGAATCCCTTGAAGAACCGGTAGTGCTGCCGGCCAGATATCCTAATTTACTGGTTAATGGCTCTTCAGGTATTGCTGTTGGAATGGCTACAAATATACCGCCTCATAATTTAAAAGAAGTAATTAATGGTGTGATTTCCTTAATTGATAATCCGGATGTAGATAATACCGAATTAACCAAAATTATTAAAGGACCTGATTTCCCTACAGGCGGGATTATTATGGGAAAAAGGGGCATCAAGCAGGCTTATGAAACAGGCCGGGGAGTAATTAAAGTCAGGGCTAAAACGCAAATAGAAAAAATGAATAACGGTAAAATGAGAATCGTTGCCACAGAATTGCCTTACTTAGTTAATAAAGCAAAACTAATAGAGAGAATTGCTGAGTTGGTAAGGGATAAAAAAATAGACGGCATTACGGATTTACGGGATGAATCGGACCGTACAGGTATGAGAGTTGTCATTGAGTTAAGAAGGGATATCAATCCACAGGTGATTTTAAATCAGCTTTATAAAAATACCCAGCTGCAGGAAACCTTTGGTACGATAATGCTGGCTTTAGTTGATGGTGAGCCGAGAGTTTTAAGCCTGAAAGAAGTCCTTTACTATTATTTGGAACATCAAAAAGATGTCATTGTCAGAAGGACAAAGTATGAGCTGGCCAAAGCGGAAGAAAGAGCCCATATCGTTGAAGGATTAAGGATCGCTTTAAATAACCTGGATGAGGTTATTAAAACCATCAGACAATCCCGGACAACAGAAGAAGCCAGATCAAACCTGATGAATAAATTTGCTTTAAGTGAAAAACAGTCCCAGGCTATTTTGGATATGCGTTTGCAAAAACTAACAGGTCTGGAAAGGGAAAAATTAGAAGAAGAATATAAAATTCTCATGGAGAAGATTGAATATTATCGTAGTGTTCTAGCCGACGAAAAGATGGTTTATGATATTATCAAAGAAGAAATAAGTATTATCAGGGATAAATATTCAGATGACAGAAGAACTGAAATAACGATTTCTGATGATAAGCTGGAAATGGAAGATTTAATCGCTGATGAAGATGTGGTAGTCACGATAAGTCATAACGGTTATATCAAGAGAATGCCTACTGATACTTATAAAAGCCAGCGCAGAGGCGGCAAAGGGATTACCGCTATGACCACAAAGGGAGAAGATTTTGTTGAACAGTTATTTATCGCAACTACTCATAATTATCTCCTTTTCTTTACGAATAAAGGTAAAGTTTATCGATTAAAAGTATATGAGATACCTGAAGCCGGCCGGCAGTCTAAAGGAACTGCCATCGTTAATCTTTTGTATATTGGCGGAGATGAACAAATTACGGCGGTTATTCCGGTTAAAGAATATTTGGAAGGCTGGTATTTGTTAGCTGCAACGAAAAAGGGTATCGTCAAGAAAACTGAATTAAGGGAATATGATACTTCCCGTAAAGACGGTATTATTGCTATTTCTTTAGCTGAAGATGATGAATTAATCGGCGTGCAGTTAACTGATGGAAGCCAGGATGTATTAATCGTAACCAAGGAAGGATTATCTATTCGTTTTAATGAAACAGATGTACGTTCCATGGGAAGAACTGCCCGGGGTGTAAGGGGTATTAATCTTGAAAAAGATGATTTAGTGATCGGTATGGATATTGTTAGAGAAAATGCGCAGCTTTTGGTTATCACAGATAAAGGCTACGGAAAGCGAACCGCATTAGGGGAATACAGGACCCAGTCCAGAGGCGGTAAAGGAATCATTACCTTAAGAACGACTCTGCGTAACGGAAAACTGGTGGGTATTAAAGTTATCAAAGAAGGGGAAGAAATCATGATCATATCTAAAGAAGGTATTATTATACGATTAAAGGTTGATGATATTTCTTCTATGAGCAGGACAACACAAGGGGTCTTAATTATGCGTGTTGGAGAAGACGATGCGGTGGTCGCACTGGCAAGAGTTGTTTCTGATGATCATTAATTAAAAAAATTAAAGAACCGTAATCATTTGCGGTTCTTTAATTTTTAATTAATAGATTAAGAAAAAAAAGTAAAAGCTAAGTTTATCTAGGGGGGATATTGTGGCAAATATAATTTTTTTAAATGAAAATAAGAAGGTTGAATTAGGAAAAAATGAGAATATATATTGCTTTAATTTAGAAAAAAACAATGTTCAGGCTTCTCTGTTAATTGACAAAATAAATAACAGGCTCCGGGTTTTATGGTTTAAAGGAACGGAATTAGCAAATATTCTGACGGATATTTTAGAGCTTGCCGGTTTGAACAACTTAGATAAAATATGGGCTGTAGCTGCCCCAAACCAGTGGCAGTCTCTTTTTAAATGGGGATATATTTTAGAAGGTATCTTGCCAAAATATTTCGCTGATGAACCGGCTTATTATATGGCTTATTTTTTAAATCCTGAAAGAAGAAGCAGCTCAAATATTGAAAAAGAGAACGAATTAATAAGAAATTTGCGTTCTCAAGATTTGGCAGGTCAGGTTCCCATTTTGCCGGAGGGGTATGAAATGCGTTTGGGAACACCGGAGGATGCTTTTGAATTAGCTGCCTTTTATGATGAAATATTTCCGACATATCCTACGCCGATGCATGATGTGCAATATGTTAAAAAAATGATGAATAGTAAAGTCATATTTAATCTTATTTTTTACCATGGTAAAATTATTGCTGCTGCTTCGGCAGATATTGAAGAAAAATCAGGGACTGCAGAAATGACGGATATAGCCTGTTCACCGGTACATAGAGGAAAGAAGCTGCCTGTAATTGCAATTAAGCAGTTAGAAGTAAAAATGCGGGAAGAAAAAATTAAAACCCTGTATACTTTAGCCCGGGCTAAGCTTCCTGGTATCAACAAGGCTTTTTTCAGACTTGATTATGAATATTCCGGGAGATTAATCAATAACTGCGATATTTTTGGCGGTTATGAGGATATGAATTTATTGGTTAAAGCATTAGATTGTGAAAACTAAATGAAATACAAGTAAATCATTGAGAAGTAATTTCAACTATAGTAAAATGAATGAGTAAATTTTAAGTGGAGGTTTTGGATATGAATGTTTTAGTAATTAACTGCGGCAGCTCCTCATTAAAATATCAATTATTTGATATGACTAATGAGAGTGTATTAGCCAAGGGTTTAGTAGAAAGAATCGGCCTCGAAGGTGCGAAATTATCCCATCGTCCTAATAAAAAAGATAGATATGAAATTACAACCGAAATTCCTGATCATGAAAAAGCTATTGAATTGGTATTAAATGCTTTAGTTGACCCTGAGCACGGTGTTATTGACAGTATGGACAAGATTAATGCTATTGGTCACAGAGTCGTTCACGGCGGCGAAGCTTTCTCCGGCTCAGTGCTCATTAGTGTTGAGGTTATGAAAGCTTTAAATGAAAATATAGCTTTAGCACCATTACATAATCCACCTAATATTATGGGTATTGAAGCATGTAAAAAATTAATGCCTGCTGTTCCGCAAGCCGGTGTTTTTGATACTGCTTTTCATCAAACTATCCCCAAATATGCTTATTTATATGGTATTCCTTATGAATACTATGAAAAATATAAAATTCGCAAATATGGTTTTCATGGGACATCCCATAAATATGTTTCCCAAAGGACGGCAGCCATGCTGAGGACTCCTCTGGAAAAACTAAAATTAATTACCTGTCATTTAGGTAATGGCGCCAGTATTTGTGCCATTGACGGAGGTAAATCAGTAGAAACAAGCATGGGCTTTACGCCGTTAGAAGGTTTGATGATGGGGACACGGTCCGGTGATATTGACCCTTCAATTGTCTCTTTTCTAATGGAAAAAGAAGGCTGGTCTTTAGATGAAGCGACCAATTTTTTAAATAAACGGAGCGGTGTTTTGGGTGTTTCCGGTGTGAGCAGTGATTTTCGCGATATAGAATCAGCGGCTGAAGGAGGAAATGAAAGGGCTCAACTTGCTTTGGAAAGATTTGTACATATGGTTAAAAAATATATCGGATCTTATGTTGCTATTATGAACGGTGTTGACGCCATTATTTTTACCGCCGGTTTAGGTGAAAATTCTCCGGAAACCCGCTATCAGGTATGTAAAGATCTGGCCTATTTAGGTTTAGAAATTGACAGAGATAAAAACTTTACCAGAGGGGTAGAGGCAGAAGTGACTACAGAAGATTCAAAAGTGAAAGTAATGGTCATTCCTACTAATGAAGAGTTAATGATCGCCAGGGATACTTATGATATCGTAAAAGCAAAATAATTAGAGAAAATCATGGATTAAAGAGATATTAGACAAGGGCATGCCTTATTAAAGGTGGTATGCCCTTGTTTAATCTAAAAAAATGAATATTTTATAAAAATAATGGAAGAATCTTTATTAGAAAATTAATTATTTCCTTGACAATAAGAATTAGCATGTAGTAATATACTTTTAAATATTATACTACTTTAAACACAGTGAAGGGGAACAAGTACTTTAAAGTTCTGTTTACAGAGAGTTGGTGGCTGGTGTAAACCAACAGGGAATTTTAGAGGAAATTCCGCCCTGGAGTGGGGTACGATGAGTACAGCCGTTTAACACGTACGTTAACGTGTAATTGAGAGGGAAAATAGAAAAATTTCTATTTCTCCAAACTGGGTGGCAACGCGGGTTAAGATGCTCGTCCCTGTAGGTATATCTACAGGTGACGGGCTTTTTTATTTGTCTTTTGGCCGGCAAAGATAGATAAAGGATGCAGCCTTCGCTATTGTTACACAAGGAAAAAGTAAGCTATGGGGCAAATTTTCTGGTCAGGTTAAGGTCAAGGTCCCAATGAGGACTGAGAGTAGTAATTATTGAGAATTAAAATTGAAAGTGGAAAGTTTAAAAAATGCGAACCGACACAGCCATAGCTATAACTATAACTATAGTCTATGACCCATCAACTAATTTTAAGGAGTTGTTTAAGATGTATGAAAAAAGAGTGCTGTTGATACCAGGCCCGACTATGATGCCGCCAAGGGTTATGAGGGCGATGAGTGTTCCGCCTATGGGACACCGTTCGGCAAAATTCAGTCAAGTGGTCAAAGAAGTTTCCGAGGATTTAAAAAAAGTATTCCAGACTAAAAATGATGTATATATATTAACCAGTTCAGGTACAGGGGCTATGGAAGCTGCTGTAACGAATTTTATCAATCCGGGAGATAAAGTTCTGGTTTTAGTAAATGGGAAGTTTGGTGACCGCTTTGTAAAAATAAATCAGAAATTTGGTGCGGAGGTTATTAGAAAGGACTTTTCTTTAGGTCAGGCGGCAGACCCCCAGGTAGTCCAAGATGTTTTGGCTGAAGATAAAAAAGCAGAGATAAAAGCCGTATTTGTCCAACAAAATGAGACATCTACGGGAATATTAAATAATATCAAAGGGATTAAAGAAGCTATGGGAAATCATCCGGCCTTGTTAATTGTTGATAGTATTTCCGGCATGGCAGTGGCGGATTTTCCCGTTGATGAGTGGGGTGCGGACGTTGTTGTCGCAGGTTCTCAAAAGGCTTTTATGCTCCCGCCCGGTTTAGCTTTCATAATGGTTAATGAAAAGGCCTGGAAAGTAAATGAAAGCTGTAAAAATTTTAATTTTTATTTTGATCTCCAGGCTGCCAGGAAAAATATTGTAAAGGATACGACTCCTTATACCCCGGCAACTTCTCTGATCCTGGGCTTGCGGGAATCTTTAAAGATTATTCTGGATGAGGGCTTACCGAATATTTTTAAAAAACAACTGTTGTTTAAAGAAATGGTACGCAAAGCGATAAAAGCAATGAACTTAGAATTATTAGTCGCGGATGAGGCGGCAGCTTCTCCGGCCATTACAGCGGTTAAAGTACCTGATAACGTGGACTGGAAAGAATTGAATAAGTTGTTGATTAACAGATTTAATGTAGAGATAGCAGGGGGGCAGGATGATTTAAAAGGAAAAATATTCCGTATCGGACATATCGGATATGTCAATGATATGGATTTATTCAATGCGATTGCCGCTCTGGAAATGGCTCTTTATCAATTAGGTTATTTAAAACAATTAGGTCAGGGAGTAAAGGTATGTCAGGATGTAATGGTTAATTTTGAGGGGGAGAAAAAATAATGAAAATTTTAGTATGTGACCCGATTTCTGAAGAAGGGTTAAAACTCTTATATGATACACCGGGATTAGAGATAACCACAAAATATAAAAGTACGGAGGAAGAATTAATCGGAATAGTTCCGGAATACCATGCCATTCTGGTCAGAAGTCAGACAAAAATAACGGCTCCGATTATAGAAAGTGCTAAAAATCTTAAAGTCATCGGCAGAGCAGGTGTGGGTGTAGATAATATAGATGTTGATACTGCAACTTTAAGAGGCGTTGTCGTCGTAAATGCACCGGAAGGAAATACTATCGCGGCTGCAGAACATACCATGGCTATGATGATGGCCATGGCCAGGATGATCCCCCAGGCAAACCAAAAATTAAGGAATGGTGAATGGGACCGGAAAACTTTTATGGGTTTTGAATTGAGAAATAAGACCCTGGGGATAATCGGGTTAGGCAAGATAGGGGCTCAGGTTGCTAAAAGAGCCAAAGCTTTTGATATGAAAATAGTAGGCTATGACCCTTATATCAGTAAAGCACGGGCTAAATTACTGGATGTAGAATTGCTGGATCTAATAAATTTATATATCGTAAGTGATATTATTACAATCCATCTTCCCAAAACAGATGAAACGAAAAATATGTTAAATAAAGAAGCCTTTAAGTTAATGAAAGACGGGGTAAGAGTCATTAACTGTGCCCGTGGGGGAATAATTGACGAAGAGGCATTATTAGAAGCCATCAATAAAGGAAAAGTAGCCGGTGCTGCCCTGGATGTTTTTGGCAAAGAGCCTAATACAGAGAGTCCTTTAATACAGCTGCCCCAGCTTGTGGCTACACCTCATCTGGGGGCATCCACAGAGGAAGCTCAAGTTACCGTTGCTCAGGAGGTTGCGGAAGAAGTTCTGAGGGTCTTGGACGGCGAACCGGTAAAAACTGCGGTGAATATTCCTTTTATTAAACCGGATCTCATTAAAGTTTTAAAACCATATTTGGGTTTAGCAGAGACTTTAGGAAAATTTATTTCGCAAATGATGGATAAACCTATTGAAAAGGTAGAAATAGGTTATAATGGAGATATCGTTAATTATGATGTAACCACTTTAACAAATACATTATTGAAAGGTCTGTTTCGTCCGGTTTTACAGGATTCTGTTAATTATGTAAATGCACCGATTGTAGCGAAAAACAGGGGAATCAAAGTGGAGGAAACAAAATCTCAGGAATTGAAAAACTACGCTAATCTTATTTCCATAGAAGTGAAAGGCAATAATACTATCCAGCAGCTGGCAGGAACCATATTTAGCAATGGCGAGGTTAAGCTGGTACAGTTAAATGGTTTTTCCATGGACACTATTCCTGCCAAACATATGTTAATTGTACCCCACTCCGATAAACCCGGAATGATTGGTCAGGTAGGCACAATATTAGGTGAGTATAAAATTAATGTGGCGGGGATGCAGGTAGGACGAAAAGAAATAGGCGGCAATGCGGTAATGGTTATGGCAGTTGATGATGTAGTGTCTGAAGAAGCATTGGCAAAGATGAAGAAAATTAACGGAATTTTTGACGTGAGATATGTTTCCTTGTAAAATATCCCTATAATGTGTAATATAGTGACTAGTGGCTAGGTGTATTAACTTACCCACTAGTCACTAATAACGAATAGCTAGTAACTTATTTAGTGAGGTGTACGTTATGCTGGATATTAAATTTGTAAGGGAAAATCCCCAGGTTGTAGCAGAAGCAATGAAAAAAAGAGGTGCGGAAGTAAAACTTGATGAATTTTTGGCTTTGGATGAAGATAGACGTAAAATTTTATCTCAGGTAGAACAGTTAAAAAATCAGCGCAATGTCGTATCTAAAGAAATAGGTCAGTTGAAAAGAGAAGGTAAGGATGCAGCAAAAATAGTTGAAAAAATGGGACAAGTAGGGGATAAGATCAAGAATCTTGATGAAGAGATCAAAAGTATCGATGAAAAGCTGACAGGAATCATAATGGGAATTCCCAACATACCCCATGCAAGCTTACCTGTTGGTCCTGACGAAAGCTTTAACCGGGAAGAAAGAAAATGGGGCGAAACAAGAAAATTCACCTTTGAACCTAAAGCTCACTGGGACTTAGGAGAGGGTTTAAATATATTAGATTTTGAGAGAGGTGCCAAGGTTACCGGTGCCAGATTTACTTTTTATAAAGGAGCAGGAGCTCAGCTGGAAAGAGCATTAATTAACTTTTTCCTTGATATACATACCAGAGAACATGGTTATACGGAGATATTACCGCCCTTTATGGTTCACAGCCATAGCATGGTAGGGACAGGGCAGCTTCCCAAGTTTGAAGAGGATATGTTTAAAGTTGCCAATACCGAATATTTTCTCATACCAACTGCAGAAGTACCTGTTACAAATCTTTACAGGGAAGAAATTCTGGATGAAAAAGATTTACCTATCCTGCATTGCGCATACAGCCCGTGTTTTCGTGCGGAAGCAGGTGCTCACGGCCGGGATACCAGAGGATTAATCCGCCAGCATCAATTTAACAAAGTAGAGTTAGTGAAATTCAGTCATCCTGGTGATTCTTATGAGCAGTTGGAAAAGCTGACAAATAATGCGGAAAGAATCCTGCAGCTTTTAGAGCTGCCTTACCGGGTTGTTACTTTAGCTACCGGGGATGTAGGATTCTCCGCTGCTAAAACCTATGATTTAGAAGTATGGCTGCCCAGCTTTAGTACGTATCGGGAAATATCCTCCTGTAGTAATTTTGAAGATTTTCAAGCCAGAAGAGCAAATATCCGTTACCGGGATGCCAAAGGCAAACCCAGATTTGTCCATACTTTAAATGGTTCGGGACTGGCGGTGGGCAGGACGACCTCGGCTGTTCTGGAGAATTACCAGGAGGAAGACGGATCCATTAAAATACCGCAAATCCTGCAAAAGTATATGGGCGGGTTGGAAGTAATCAGGCCCTAGGCCTTAGTAATCTTAACCTCAAAGCAGGTGCAGAACCGGCCCAGTCATTCCCATGTTGACATAAAGTCCGGGTATATGCTATACTACTTTTTGCGTCCGAGAAAAATAAAATAAGTTACCGGTTACCGGTAACTCACAAGGAGAGGTGTCCGAGCGGTTGAAGGAGGCGGTCTTGAAAACCGTTGAACCTTTGCGGGTTCCGTGGGTTCGAATCCCACCCTCTCCGCCATTTTAGATGTTTAAAGCCGGCAGCAGGAAAATCAGCTGAACTGGCAAAGATTTAAACTAGCCAAGGAGAAGGATTTATAGTATAATATAATTTGCATTCTTAAATGGAGAGATGGCCGAGAGGCCGAAGGCGGTCGCCTGCTAAGCGATTATACGGGCTAATACCCGTATCGAGGGTTCGAATCCCTCTCTCTCCGCCATATGCGCCCGTAGCTCAGCTGGATAGAGTAACAGACTACGAATCTGGAGGTCGCAGGTTCGAATCCTGCCGGGCGCGCCACTGAAAAAACCCCATGCGGGATTTGCTCCTGCATGGGCTTTTTTTATTTGGAAATTAGGATAGTTATAATTCAGGTTATTTATATATTCTCATGTAGAGATAGTTGCTTAATGGCGGGCGTCTCTCATTTTTATTAAGAATATAATTTAATATTGACTTTAATAAAATAAAAGATTAAGCTTAATTATGTTAAAGGAGGTTTCATTATGCCGATAGAAATCGTTCCTGAATGGATGATAAATCTTGATGATGAGGATATTTCTTTCATAAAAAAATTTATTATAGCATCAGGTTCGCTAAAAGAGATTGCAAACCAATATAATGTTACATACCCGACGGTAAGACTCAGGCTCGATAAACTGATTCAAAAAATCCAGATTAGTGAAGATGCTGCCGGCGAGCCATATATTGCGTTGATCAAGCGGCTGGCCGTAAATGAAAAGATCGATTTTGATACTGCTAAAATATTGATTTTAGAATACAAAAAGGTTAAAAAGGAGTGAAAAGAGATGATAAAAACGACCATCATGTTAATATTTATGCTATTGTTCATTGCAGGGGGTGTCTGGTTACAAATTTTCCTCTCGAAAAAAGATAGTAAATGGTTTGGCCTGGTACTGCCGCTGATCGGTTTTTTTTATTCTTTACTTGTGGTTTTCGGCCTGATGGCTTATAACGGGATGACGGGCGGGGAAGTTTTATGGTTGATTGTATCGACCTTATTTATGTCAAATATCCCTACATTAATTCTTCTGATCATCTATTTCGCTTGTCGTGAAAAGATTAAACTTAGAAAAGAACTTGAAAAGATGAATGTGCAGGATTTATATTAGTTGCATAATACTAAGGAATTCTACCAGAATTGCGCAATATTTTTAAAAATCCAAGGAAAATTCTAAAACGGGGTAAGTGATTAGAGCAAAGTAAAAGGGCTGAGTCTTGTGCATTACAGGATTCAGTCCTTAAGAGTTGTCAATATCATATTTGGATATCTGCCTAATTTGGGGGTTAGTATATAAGCGATCAGTTACTTTATCAGGACTGTTATATAAATAGTAAAATTCAGGCAAATCAGCATAATTGTCAAATAAAAAATAGAATAAGCAGCTCTGTTAAATTTTCTTAACAAATTCTATTACTTTAGTTCCTTCTTCTAATGTGAACTCTAAAGTTTTATTGATCTTAACGGGAACTTCTTTCCATACTTTAACATTTTCGGCCCCCTCAGGCAGGTCTCTTGATAAAAAAGTTCCTAATTCCTCCAGTGTGTTAAATAATTGTCTGCTGGGGGAGTTTGGCTTTGAACTTTTGCTAAATATGTATTCAACTTTATACATTATATTCTCCTTTCTTTATGTTGCTAGATAACATTAAAATATCACACTTTAACTAAATTTCACAAATGAAATTTATGTCAATCTGCGGGACAGTTCCGGAGTATGAGATCGTCAATTTCAGGTAAGTAATTTTAAACTTAAGGGTTTTTAGAAGGTTCTTTTTACTTGGTAAAATTTTTAAAAAGCATTATAATAAATTACATTAAATTTTATTGATAAGGAGCGAAAGGATGATTGGTTGCAAGGGAATTCTAAGAATGTATGGGGAATTTACCAGGAAATCCTTTCAGCGGGCTGCTGCTTACCGTTTTGAGGCTTGGATGCGCTTATTCTCCAATATCATTTTTTTAATTATGTGGGGATTTATCTGGTATGGATTGTATAAAAATAAAGGAACGGTTTCCGGGATTACTTTTCAAAATGTTTTCAGTTATATACTTATCAGTCAAATGCTCCAGGGTATTCATAGTGCAGGTACACCCTTATGGGAGATCCAGGAGAAAGTCAGAACAGGGGATATTGTTTCGGAACTGATCCGTCCTTACGATTATCCTTTAAGACTTTTGTTCGCTGATTTCGGAAGCATTGGTTTTTATTTTCTAACGGCGATACTACCTCTCTATACGGTTATCTTTGTTATTTTTAAACCGCTCATGCCCTCTTCCCCCCTACAGTGGATCCTGTTCTTATTTTCAGCTTTATTAGGCTATTTAATCCGTTATTGTGTGGAGTTAACGTTCGGTCTTTTTACCTTTTGGCTGGTAGAGACCGGCGGAGTAGAGGATATTTTTTATTTTGCCATTTCCCTTTTTTCCGGAGCAATGATCCCCCTCTGGTTTTTTCCCGGCTGGCTCTATACATTAGCCCGTTTTTTGCCCTTTCAAGGTATTTTCTTTGTACCTAATTCTATCTTTGTAGGGCAGTTGCCGGGGGAAGAAATATTGCCGGCCTTGGGCCTGCAGTTTTTTTGGTTGGTCATTTCATTTCTGATTTTAAGGTTTGTCTGGTCCCGGGCGGCCACTAAAATAGTCGTACAAGGGGGCTGAGTGACAATGAGGTTCTGGTTAAAAGCAGTGCATATTTATTGGTATATGGTGAAAGCAAGCATTAGGTCTCAGCTGCAGTATAGATATGCTTTTGTGATGAACATTCTGGGCTGGATGATGCATTATGCCGGAATGGCTGTGACGATCTGGGTGCTTTTATACTCCTTTCAAGCTCTGGAGGGCTGGGCTTATTGGGATTTAATTTTTTTATTTGCCCTGTCTGTTCTTTCTTGGAGTATTTGTATTATCTTTTTTTCTCATTTCCGTACCCTGGATCAATTTATTGTCAAAGGGGACTTTGACCGTTTTTTAGTAAGACCCATCCATCCTTTCTTTCATTTCATGGCCAGCAAATTTGATATAGGAGCCATTGGCCAGTTTTTTTTCAGTATAGGTGCCTTTAGTTTAGCCTATCTTAAGCTTTCGCAACACTGGCCTGTCTGGAAATGGGGTGTGTTTTTCAGTGCGGTTCTGGGAGGAACTCTGATTCAAGGGGGGATTCTGATTCTGCTGTCGGCAATTGCTTTTTGGACAACCCGTTCGGAAAGGGTTTTTTGGGTAATTATGTTTCCCTTAAGAAATGCCATAAATTATCCCTTGGCTATCTTTCCCCGGGCAGTCCAGATGGTTTTAACTTTTATTCTGCCGTTTGCTTTTGTCAACTATTTGCCGGCTTTGCTGCTTTTAGATAAAGCTGATCCTGTTTATCCTGCCTTTATCGGAAGTTTAAGTACTGTGGTGGGGATTATATTTTTCTGGGTGGCTTTGCGGGTATGGTTAAGAGGTGTTGACCGGTATAACAGTACCGGTTCATAAATGGAGAGGAGTAAAGAAGTGATTACAGTCAAAAATTTAAGCAAATCCTTTTATATAAATAAACGCCGGGAAGGTATGCTGGGAGCTGTCCGCAGTTTGTTCCGGCGTGAATATACGATTAAAGACGCTGTTGACGGTATTTCTTTTTCCATCGCACCCGGAGAAATCGTCGGTTATATCGGACCGAACGGAGCGGGTAAATCTACAACGATCAAGATGCTGACCGGGATACTGGTGCCTACCTCGGGAGATATTTTCGTAAACGGCATAATTCCTTATCAGGAGAGACAGAAAAATGCCCGGCAGATTGGAGTAGTTTTCGGGCAAAGAACCCAGCTCTGGTGGGATTTACCTACCTTAGATTCTTTTGAACTTTTAAAACAGGTCTACCAGATTCCTGAAAAAAATTACCAAAAAAATATGGCCAACTTTGTAGAGATGCTGGCAATGGAGGAATTTTTGCATACTCCTGTCCGGCAATTATCTTTGGGACAAAGGATGAGAGCAGATATTGCCGCCTCTTTGCTGCATGATCCGGCCATTCTCTTTTTAGATGAGCCTACCATCGGCTTGGATGTGGTAGCCAAAGACAGAATGAGAAACTTCATTCAGCAAATAAACCGGGAACGGGGCGTGACGGTAATCCTGACGACCCATGATATGTCCGATATAGAGAAGCTCTGTAAACGCATGATATTGATTGACAAAGGGAAGATTATGTATGACGGGGAACTGGCCAAAGTCAAGGAAATTTTTGGTGCAGCCCGTTTTCTCATCATTGACTTAGAAGGGGATGTTCCTTTTCGGGAAAAGAATGTAGAACTTATCCGGGAGGAAGGAAGCAAAAAATGGCTTAAGTTTAACCGCAATGAAATAAGTTCGGCTCAATTACTGGCGGAAATTGCTCAAAAATATGAAATTAAGGATCTGATTATCCAAGAACCGGAGATTGATTACATAATTAGAAAAATTTATGAACAAGGCTATCATATCTAATGCTTATCGGCTTAAACCTTTTAATTATTAAAAAAAGAGTTTGCTTTTTAAATTCACCTTTCTTTATTATAAACATATTTTAAAAAGAAGAATTATGTGAGGAAGGTGTTTTACTTGTTGGAGAATAGTGCTTGGAATGATGTCATTACTTTACCCTTGGGGGTCCGCAGCAGAAAACCCCGTACGAAAGGTCTGACGATGCTCATTGACAAAGGCTTGGGCCTCAAAGAAACTAAAGATTTATTAGAAATAGCGGGTAATTATATCGATTTTCTAAAGTTAGGCTTTGGTACGGCAGCTTTTTATCCCCGCGAGTTGTTAAAGGAAAAAATCCGTTTAGTACAAGAATTTGCTGTAGAAATTTATTTGGGAGGAACATTTTTAGAAGTAGCCCATATTCAGGGAACGGCAGACCGTTTTTTGGACAGGGCTAAAGAATTAGGTTTTAATTTTGTGGAAATTTCCGACGGAACGATTAATTTAAAACCCCAGGAAAGGAAAAATTTAATTGAGATGGCCTTAGAACGGGATTTAAAAGTCTTGACGGAAGTTGGTAAGAAGGATAATAAAATAAAGGTATCCATTGAAAGTCTTACGGAACAGGTTCAAAAAGATTTGGAATCAGGGGCTTATAAAGTTATCATGGAAGGCCGGGAAAGCGGAAAAAACATCGGCCTTTATGATGATAACGGGAAGCTGATTGAAAATAAATATGAGCAGTTCACCAATAAACTGGTCAATGCCGATGATATCATTTGGGAAGCGCCCCTTAAGAATCAGCAATTTGACTTCATTGTAAAAATGGGCAGTGATGTCAATCTGGGGAATATCGCCAGCAATGAAATTCTGGCCCTGGAAGCATTACGGACAGGGTTACGGGGCGATACCTTAAATTTAGTTGTCTCCTATGAAAGCATCAAGGAACAGGAGATGCATCCCGTACTGAGAAAATTTGTAGCCGCCTGGACCCTCAGATAGAAAAAAACTCTGCCTCTTTAAAAAAGAGAAGAGCTTTTGGGGCCTAAACAACTATATTTTCCTGATATTCAGGGATTTTAGCAGTAATATTTTCTAATACGCAGTGTTTAATGTCCTCCATTTGCCCTAAATTTCGGAGGCGCCGGCCGTTGGCGCTGTTTAAAACAACTTCCAGAAGTTTTGAGCGGTAATTTTGATAACTTCCTAAGGCAAGATAAGCGTAGTCGTTTAAAACATATTCGTGGAGATTTTCGATATGGCTGATGATTTTGCCTGCTGCTAAAGTATCTTCCAAAGAAGGAGTAGCCAGAGTACCTGCACAGATCACGGACACATCCCTTTGACGGCCGGCAAGCCGCCGGGCTAGAGCCGTACTGTTGGCAAAGGAAGCGACTAAAACTTCAGCGGCCGGAGCCGCTTTTTGGAGGGCCTTACTGCCGTTGGAAGTTGTAAAAATAATGGTTTTGCCCGCAACTTTAGCTTTGTCGTATTCCCGGGGCGAATTACCAAAATCAAAACCGGCAATTTTTTCTGATTTTCTTTCTCCCCCTAATAAAAATTCAGGGTTTTTTGCTTTTAGTTCCCAGGCCGGATCTATTTCTGTAAGGGGGATGATCTTTTCCGCTCCGTTGTTTAAAGCGGTAATAATGGTATTGGATGCCCTTAAAACATCAATAACTACGGAGATCGTATTTTTTATTTCCGACGGGGCAACACTCTGCCAGGTCGGATAAACATTTAGGTGATAAATCATAACCATATCCTTTCTTTTTTGTTTGATATACCATAAAAGGGCAGCTGAGGACGCAAAATCCTCTCTACCCTTTCCTTATTTATATGCTTTTATCCTGATTTCATGCTATTGCTTGTAAAATCTTAAAAGGCCGGCTGGGAAATCTTACCCCAGGGTAACTTTTAAATCTCCTAATTTTTCGATGTTTGTAATTACTTCATCCCCGGCTTTTAACCATACCTGCTTCTCTTCGGGATAACCCATAATTACTCCCTGGGGCGTTCCGGTAAAAATGATGTCTCCGGGTTTTAGCGTCATGTACCGGGAGATATAACTGATCAATTCTTTGCAGTTGAATATCATATCGGCGGTATTTGAGGATTGTCTTAATTCTCCGTTAACTTTCGTTTCTAAAGAGAGATTGTCGGGATCCCCGATTTCATCGGCTGTAACCAGATATTTTCCGATGGGAGCAAAACCATCCAGGGCTTTGCCCAGTATCCACTGACTTGTTTTAAATTGCAGGTCCCGGGCAGATAAATCATTACCTGTACAGTAACCGAATACTTTTGTCAGGGCTTCTTCTTCACTGACATTTTGGGCTGTTTCTCCAATGACAATGACCAGTTCTACTTCATAATCAATTTTTTGGGCAACAGCGGGGATTTTAATCACATCTCCGTAAGCGGCTAAAGAGTTGTTAAATTTATTAAAGAGCAAAGGAGAAATAGGAATCGCCATATGGGATTCAATTGCATGCTGTCTATAATTAAGACCGACACAGATAATTTTCTCCGGTTTCGTTACACAGGGACCATAAAGGATTTTTGTCTCATCATAGAAAAGTCCCTGCGGGTCATTTTCCGCCAAGGTGAGTATTTTTTGAATTGTTTTAGCGTGTACGGTCCACTCTTTGATTATTTCCATAATATCCGTGCAGACAGGAGTATTGAATTTTTCAGCGGCTTTTTGTAAATTGATAATCCCTTGTGCTGTTTGGATGCCGATGCTGCAGCTATTATTTTCTAAAACATTAACAAATTTCATGGTATGACCTCCGTTTTAATTCATTTTTGCTATTAAATTCGATAAATAATCAGTGTCTCCTTTAATATTTAATTAATTTAAGATAATTTTATTTATTAAATTAGCCGGTTGATTAAGATAAGGCAAAATTTGAGTTGATATGGTATAATTCAGATGTATAATGGCTTGGAATAGTTGAGAAAACAGAGTGATAACCTTAAAACCGGGTCAAATAATTTGTCTGCTAAAATTTGGCCTTTTGACAATCCGGCTAAAACATAGTAATATATAGTTTAGTATGCGCCCGTAGCTCAGGAGGACAGAGCAACGGTTTCCTAAACCGTGTGCCAGGGGTTCGAGTCCCTTCGGGCGCGCCATTTTGTCTTTTAACTGGGGACATTCTACTGCTAAGAGGTGTGTCTCCTATTCTATTTTGAAAGGTGTGTAACCTTTCCTGATGTGCCACCAATTTTATATGCAAAAGGCATTAGAAGAAGCCCGCAAGGCTTTTCAAGAAGGAGAAGTGCCTATTGGTGCCGTAATCGTCCAAAACGGGGAAATCGTAGGCCGGGGGCATAATCAACGGGAAACTTTCCATGACCCTACTGCCCACGCAGAAATATTAGCTTTAAGGGATGCCGGCAAAAATACCGGCAGCTGGCGTTTGTCCGGAGCATTATTATATGTAACCATAGAGCCCTGTCCTATGTGTGCGGGAGCGTTGATCAACAGCCGTATAGCTGCTGTAATATATGGTGCCGAGGAGCCGAAATTCGGTTCTGCCGGCAGTAAGCTTAACTTACTGCAGTTTCCCGGCTTTAACCACCAGGTTAAAATAATCGGTCCTATATTGGAAGAAGAATGCAAGGCATTGATGCAGAAATTCTTTCAGCAGTTACGCAATAAAAGAAATTAGCAGTTGGTATGAGTAACTAAATGAGGAGAGATGGCCGAGTCCGGTTTAAGGCGCACGACTCGAAATCGTGTGAGGGTAACACCTCCGTGGGTTCGAATCCCACTCTCTCCGCCAGTCTACAAAGCTGTCAGTTCATAGGATTATGAACTGACAGCTTTTTATTTTATTTGGTTGAGGCAATTGTCAGTTTTAACTGAGCGCGCGAAGCCTTATCGATTCATGTCATAGCCATTAGCCGGCATCAATTTAGAGTTAAACTTAAGATGGAGAATGTATTTTTGCCCTGTATGAGCGATAATTTGGCGGGTAAAAGTCTGCTACAGGCGTAGTAGATGGTATTGTTTTAGGACAATTGTTTGAGGTGTTATTCATTGCAATCGTAAATGTTTATGATAATGAAACTAAAATGGAATCGAGAGTAATGAGATATTAACGCAAGAATTATCCTTTCATATTGGTTACCGGCCGGAGGTATTCCCATCTGCCGGGTATACAAAGCGTAAGGGGGGAGATAATAATAAATAACATGACATTATTTGCTGCTTAGCGACCTTGACAGGGTATAGGCTGCCAAGCGGGACGGCTGCCGCTTATTCTTTTTGGTTATGCCGGAATTGCCGGAAGCAGTGCACTTTCAGCAGGGTTGCTTCTGATAAGTGCTCCTGCGGGTTTGTTTTTCCGGCGGATATTTTTCTTCTTTTGGGACGGAAAACATATTAAGCTCTTCCCCTAATATGCACTGGATTTAAAAATAATTTTTTAATCTTTTGGAATTTCGCCAAATAAGTTAAGATTAATCTAAAATGCCAAGTTTATTAAGAGTACAAGGAGGAATTTTTATGGCTACATTGCTGTATATCAAGGCAAACCCCAAAACAGATCAAGATTCGAGAACATTTTGCATATCCGAAAAATTTATTGATTCCTACCGCAGAAAAAATCCCCGCGATCAAATCATTATCCGTGACTTATATGCAGAAAACGTTCAGCCGCTTACAACCGAACAACTTCAGGAAAGATTTAGCCCGAAGGATGAGGATAGTATCCGGAAGCATCCGGTATACAAATATGCATTGGAGTTTAAAAACGCAGACAAAATTGTTGTTGCAGCACCCATGTGGAATTTAGGATATCCGGCCATTCTCAAATGCTATCTCGATTATATTATGGCGGTGGGAATAACTTTTAAATATACGGAAGACGGGCCTGTCGGGCTATGTCAGGGGGAGAAAAAAGCTGTTCATATTGTAACCAGGGGCGGAGTATATTCAGAAGGACCTGCTGCCGCTTATGAGATGGGTGATAGATATTTAAGAGTAGTCTTTGGTTTTTTGGGAATCTATGATTTTACAACAATTGCTGCGGAGAATCTGGATGTAGTTGGTGCGGATGTCGAAGGGATAATGGCTAAAGCGTTGAAGGATGCGGAAAATATAGCCAATAATTTCTAAATTTCATACTGAACACGGTAAATTTATTTGACGGCGGCACATCGCTGATTTTGCCTGAAAGTGTGGAGGAAACCTTTGGAATGTTTCCTCCTTTTTATACGGACTGCGGCCGGAACATCCGTGGGGGCCAGAATGTCTTATCAATTCAGGCTGCTGTTTTCAGGACCAGGGCGGCATTACAATTGATGACGGTGTTTTCATCGGGCCCAATGTCGTATCGGTTACCCTTAATCGCGATTTGGATCCGGAAAACGCCGCGCGCTGCATCCTGTAAAAACGTTTGGATTAGGTCAAATGCCACCGTTATTCCCGGTGTGACCGTCGGTGAGGTGCTGCCGTTAATTCGTCAGGGTTTATGGTTGTGCCGTTTCCCATCTTTGGCAGCATTTTAACCGTTATGGTGTATTTTCCCGGCGAGACCTCCTTCATTTGCTCAGCTCATTCTATAAATTCAGGACTGGCTTTTATCGTCTGTGACGGTTCAATTATTATCGTGTTATTATCAGAATTGATATCATAATCAAAACACCCCCCCGGTCCCTTCTTCTTGCGTATTTCCAGATAATTTCGACGGCCAAAGGGGACTGCTTTTAAGGATTTCCTCCACTTCCTCAAAACCTGTTTGAAATGCATAGTTGTAGCGGGCCGGGAGTGCAAAGACATATCGGGAATTGCTGCCCAGTTTACCCGGGCCGATGGGTGCCGCACTGACAAAAAATTCTCCCTTTTGCAGGGCCTTCCACTGCTCAAGGGTAAAAACCATAATAGGAATATCCTGGCGCGGGAGCTTTTCGGTCCACCCCGGGTGCCGCAGCAAAAGCTGCGGGCCGGTTTCAATAATTTCTCCGCCTTTTGCTCCCTGCCATTGTTCTTGGACGGCCGTATACCCTTGCCAGGTTTCCGGCAGGTAGAAACAAAAGCCATATGGGGTATTTTTATAAACGACGGGACCGGGTTGTGCATATGCGCCGGCAGTCAGGTTGGTGATAAGCCAGCGGTTGATTATCTGCTGCACTGTAATTTCCACCGGGCGTTTCGCGGCAGTTCCGCCCTTTGCTATCTCCGTGCTAGTGACTTCAATGATCTCTCCATGAATTATGTATTGGTTCGTATCATACATTTCTGTTCTCAGGATATCGATGCGGTCAGGCCAGGGGCTGGAAACCAGGCGCCCAGGTGCGCTTTGGGGGTCAGCCTGCCATTTTTGCAGCAACTCAGGAGTTATGTAGTCACTGTAATTTTTTGCAATGCTTGCAGCCGTCACATCCTGCGGGGCTGATAAGGAGACCGCCCGGAGGGTTTTTCCAAAGGCTTCCACCAGTGCCTGCACATCCTGTTCGCCTTGTATAAGTTCGTTCTTTGGGGCGGGCAAAGATTCGATGTTGAAGCGGAGCACTGTTAAGATATCCGTGTTCTGCAGTCCGCCTTCCTGCATACACAGCACGGAGATGATAAGTTCCTCTCCATTTATATTTCTTTCATAAAACCGTTTCATGCCGAGGACATCTATAAGTTTCCAATCGTTATTAAGGAGCAGATTGCCGTAATCCTGCATGATTTCGTCAGGAGTTTTGCCGGTTAGGTAAATAATATTTTCATATGTTTTTGCATTTTGTGGTATCGGAATCTCGTTATAAAACAGTTTATTTATTGTCTGATATGAATCGTCGTTGTTGGATAGGTTTAACATAATTCCGAGATTTTCCGCGTTTAATTCAAGGGAAAAGTCTGCGGGTTCACAGCGCAGCATTACCGACATAGGCGCAGCACCCGGACTTGTGGAGCTTGCCGTCAGAAAAAATTTCGGCGCATCCTCAATTGGAAAGCTGATAATATATAAGCCCGAGCCGATTTCCTTGTAATAGAAAGAGTCATAAATCTCTGAGTAGCTGAGGTTTCCTGCCGTAAACTCCTTGATCGCTTCCCAGGTAAGGAGCTGCTTTTCCTGTGACGTGTCCTGCTGTGCCGATGACGCACTGATTGGTATTATCGGAAAAACGCCCGTTAATACAGCCGTGCAGTATAAAACTGCTATTAAACTGATGGAGAAAACAATAAGTTTGGAGGAACGTTTTAAATTAATCATAAAGGCATATATCCTCTCGCTTAATTTTTTTTATTTTTTATTAGACGTAAAAAACACCTTAAGGGTTCTGTATAAAGCAAAATTATTACAATTTTTTAACTCACGATATGCCTTCATCATTAAAATTATTTCCTAAAATGACCGCTGCCTCACTGTGCCTTGGCTTCAGACATTACCATTTCCTCTATCTCTATTTTAACTTTATGCCAGCTTTTTCCCGAATCCGTTGTTTTAAACAGGCCTGTTTCGTCAAGTATCCAGCCGTTATTCTTATCAACAAACTGTATATCTAGAATCTTTTTCAGGGATAAAGCAGATAAAGCGTCATTTAAAGATGTCCAGGTTGTCCCGCCATCCGCTGTTTTCATAAATTCCTTGCCGTCGGCAATAAGCCATCCGTTATTTTGATCCGCAAAGCTGTATTTAAGACTGCCTATATCTGTATGCGCTATTTTCTCATCTTTCTTTGTCCAGGATTTACCACCGTTACCGGTATGATAGAATAAACTGTAAATCTCTCCATTAATAGTAGCGTATCGTACCCGTATTAAACCATCCTTCCCGTTAAAGAAGACGGGAGGGTCAACGCTTATGCTGGTATTATCACCTGCATTCATGCTGTCTTCCTGGTAAGGAAATTCGCCATCTACCCAGGTGGAGCCTCCGTCTGTAGTTTGCTCAAGGACCGGCAGCCCCATATTTGTAGTACCGGTCAGCCAGCCGGTTTGCACATCTGTAAAATAGAATCCGCTGATCAATCCACTTAAAGGAATGGAAGAATGTGCATTCATATTTACGCTGTGGATTTTATCCCATGTTTTACCCCCGTCTTTTGTTGCGTAGAGACCGAATGGATGCTGTCCTAAGCTCCGGCTCTGAGTAAGCGTCATCCAGCCCTTATCTTTATTTACAAAAAATAAATTCGTCCCCATATTAGTCTGTGGCAGCTCAAATTTATCCCAATGTGCCCCTTTGTCCGGTGTCCTGAAAATAATCGTCTGCCTTACGTATTTGGTCTGGGTTTTCTGGTATGGCATGACCCAGGCGCAATTTTCATCGAGAAAAAAGTATGCCTGAATAGGATATTGCGCTTTCAAAGCTTTTATATCCACAGGCGTTATATCTATCCAGTCGGCTCCGCCATTTTCCGTTTTAAAGACGGCTTGCGAACTTTCCGCCCAGCCATCTTGCCGATTTATCATTTTAATACTCAAGAAATTATCCGTTTCCTCCGAATCATTGCTACTGGAGCCACTATTTACCGCCGGTTCGCCAGAACCGACAGTATCGGGCGATGCTTCATAGGGCACGTCTTTCTGCTGTCTGCTGTTCAGGCAGCCGCTCAGGGAAAGGGAAAGGCATGCGATCAATAGTATTTTAAACAGGAATTTATATTTAATGTTCATTATTTATCAACTCTTTTCATTTGACCTGTAATAAATAGCCTGTTGTGGTAAGGATATCGTTTTCGGAGGTTTTCCCCATCATCCTTGTACGGCGAAGGCCAGCTCTACTTCGTTGCCGTTTTCCCAGCGGCAGTTGAGAATGTAGTAAAGGACTGCATTATCCTCATATGCCAGAGGAAAAGTATAGAAGGCGGAGTCTTCGTCTGCGGTGGTAGCAAATGATATATTGAGGTCTGTATAGGGATGGGAGCCGTGCAGCGGAAACCGGTCGAAGGTAAAAGGATCCCGTGTAACGGAAACTTCATCAGGGGCATTCTGAAAAAAGCTGACAATAATTTTCGCTCCTTCCGGAACGATTTGCGGCGAGCCGTCTGCCTCTGCGAATTGCTGATAAAACACCTGCTGATAGCCGGCCCGGTCATAGATTGTGCCGTTCCATACATTGGGCAGGATTTGGTAATCGGCTAAACTATTGCTTTCACCGTCTTTCAGCCAGGTGATTTCAACGGGGAGGGCATCGTATGCGGCACCGGTTACCCAGAGCAGGATATAAGACTTGGGGTAGTTGTTTTTAATAAACTTTGTTGAATTAAGATCATGGATACGAAGCACATGGGCTTTATAGGTGTCATACCAGTCCTGAGGGTCACCTGCTTCATAACCGATATTCTCCTCAAAGAGAATTTCTTTGCATAATTTTGCCATGATCTGGCCCTGGAGTCCTCTTTGTCCGCCCTTCTCAAACTCGGTAAACAAATAAGGCAATGCTTTGACATCCAGAGCGAGAATGGTATCATACTCTGTTTGATGGGCTTTGATATAATCCTGAGGGTTGGAGGATTCCTGGGGGAGGGACATGATGGTCTGCAGGGCTTTTGCCACTAATCCTGCGGTATTAACAGGTTTTATGACAATCTCAGTGGGTCCGTCGGCCCCGCCGATTATGCCGGTGGAAAAGTTCTGCACCTCCGCCTCGGTTTTTTCCGGATCAAAGGTCTCTGGGGGATTGGCTGTAAATACCAGGAATGCGGTTACTACCACAGCAAGGGCAATAAGGATAAGCCCCAAGGCAGGCCTCTGATAACTTACCACGTTTTTTATCCGTGCTTTTACATGATTTTCGCCAAAAGCCAGAGGATTCACAGTGAAAAATTCTTTTTTCTGTACAGACAAGGTTAGCAGAGAACCGGAATAACCGCCCTTCGCATTGTCACCCAGTTTATGCAGCACGCTTTCGTCACAGGACATTTCCAGATCCCGGTTCATGAGGGCAAAGGACAGCCACATTAAGGGATTGAACCAATGGAGGATCAGAGCCAGAAAAGCAAGGGGCTTGATGAGATAATCCCGCCTGCGGATGTGGGTGCGCTCGTGTTCTAGTATGTAGGTAAGGTCGCTATCTCCAATATTAAGCGGCACATAAATTTGGGGCCGGATAAAGCCGCAGACGAAAGCCGTGTCGACGGCATCGGTTTCAAAGACATTGTCTGCTTTGAGCGTTGCGGTTTGAAGTCTTCTTTTGATTTTTACATAGGAAACGATACTGTAAATTGAGAGCGCAATAACCCCGGCAATCCAGATCAGACTTAAAGCAGCCGGCCAAATTTCCACGGGATTTATACCGGCAGCCGGTAAGACCTGGGGCAGAGTGTCCATAGTATGATTAATGCCGGCGGGGCCGGACTGCACTGCAGGCATTGACAGCAGCCCGATATTCTGCGGAATGAACTTCATTATTCCTTTACCTTGCTGTGCATTCAGGTTGACCAGTCTCAAAAAGCTGAAAGCCGCTGCAAAGGAAACGGGGCATACCAGCCTGAAAAACACCGGAAACCAAAGGAGATAGGAAAAAAGCTTGGGCGCTTTTTTTAACAGCAGACGGATCAGGATGACACCAAGAGCCACATAGGATGCGGTGACGCTCATCTCCAGAATGGTTGTGAACAAGTCCTGCAAGACGCTCATTTTACCGCCTCCTCAATGATTCGTTTCAGTTCCTCGGCCTCCTGGGGGGAGAGCTTTTTTTCATCAAGAAAAGCCGTCAGGAATTGGGGCAGCGATCCGGCAAAGGTTTTTTCAACTACAGCGCTGCTTTCATATTTTTGGACATCCTCACATTTTATTAGAGCAGTAACAACTGCATCTTCATTTTGCAGGATGCCGCGTTCACAAAGCTTTTTCAATACCGTATAAGTGGTGGATTTCTTCCAGCCCAGCCTGTCTGCACACAGCCGCACAAGCTCTGTGGAGTTAACCGGCTCGTTTTCCCAGATAATGCTCACGAATTTAAATTCTGCATTGAAGAGTTTATACTTTTCCATAGAATCATGCTCCTTTGGGTCTATCAAGGTAGACCTTGCTATAAGTCTATTGTAATAGACCTCCTTTGTCAATAACAAGTTATTATTTTAATCAATTTCAGGTAAAAATTTGCAGATATTTTCCGCTGTGCATCTTTTTCATTAAGTTTGCTCAACGGAATTTTAATTATTTGGTATTGATCTGTTTTCCGGTATTCATTATTGCTATTTTTTTAGACGCAGAAATCATCTTATTTGTTCTGGAAAAAAGAGATTTTACATCTAAAGTTATATTCTTATCTACTGCCGGTTTAGTTTATATCATTCAACCAAGAGTCGGTTGTTTACAGGATTGAAAAAAAGTATGATGAGGCCACAGGCAACGCAAGGAGGTGACAATCACCATGGTTCATGAGAATTTGTCGAAAATGGCTCAATTTATTTCAGAATTGAGAAAAGAAAAAAAGCTAACCCAAAAAGAATTAGCAGAGCAATTAGGGGTTACAGATAAAGCTGTGTCAAAATGGGAACGCGGATTGAGCTGTCCTGACATCTCGCTATTGTCAAAACTCTCCCAGGTGTTAGGTGTCACAACAAGTGAATTGCTAAACGGTGAAAAATCAGAGCCTTCTGCCCCGGAAGTAGAAGCTATGGTTGAAACAACACTTCAATATGCTGATACCGCGACAAAAAGCGTGATCGCAAGAAACATACGATGGAAATATATCGCTATAGTATCTGGCGTTTCTTTGTTGGGCGTTCTTGTTTTTATAGGATGCAATTGGGCCATTGACAGGGGCTTGGGATGGTCTGTTCTACCGCTGAATATAACAGTGTTTATTTGGCTGGCTGTGTTGTCAGGCGCATTTGTTATGGAAAAAAATAAGACAGCTTCTTTATTGCTTTGTGGATTTATTATTTTTATAACGACATTTTATTATTCTGCTTTGCAGCAAAGTCCGACAAGAGATACCGGCACCTTTAATGGTTTTCCGGATGATTATATTCCTCATTACACTATCATTTTAGTTATGTTGATCGTTTCTGTTACAGGAGCAGTGACTTCATTCTTGCTTCAAAACAAAAGGACTTCTAATGATAAGATTTTTCTTTTTATGACAGGAAGTATAACCCTTATGATATTATCCGTTCTTACCGTGCCGGCAGTTATGGATTACGTTGACATCAACGGTCTTGGCGTAAAGGGGCAATTTACAATTCTCATCCTACTCACATTTTTGATCAATTGCGTTTCATTAGTCTTATTGGCAAAATGTTATAAAAAGCAGATTGCAGAGAGAAAGCAGGCCGGCGGTGATACTGCCTAACGGGAATTGAAAAGTCGTTGTTTAACGGCGGAAAAAATTAACGGATAAAGCGCGGGGACGGTTCTTCTGCTTCCAAAAAGGAATCGTTCAGAATGGTAAAAAAAGCAAAATGAAGTGCGGCATAGATATAACATGACTGGAAAATTGTTAAACGGAAAAGTGCCGCATACATATAAAATCTAAACCTGGCCGATAATAATCTTATCTACAAGCTATGGTTAAAGAATTTATTATGAAAGGCGGGGATATGCTTTGGATATTAAAGCTTTTTTAAATAAAGAAAAATGTGAACGCTGCGGGCAGAATTTGACTGCTAAAACTATGAGTTACTTCAATACCGATACGATCTGCTTGGAATGTAGCGAAAAGGAGAAACAACACCCCCTTTATGAACATGCGGTACAAAAAGACAGGGCAGAATTTGCAGATGGTAATTACTATTATGATGGTTTATATGCCGGAATCAATTATGAAGATATACCTAGTAAATAGTAGATACATTATGTAAAACTTTTCACCGGGAGAAATTCTTAATATTGACAGAAAATAAGTATTGCTGTAAACTTTATAGCAAATAGAATATTCGGTTGAAGGGGAGTAGCTCTACAGTAAAGTCGTCATTGCGAGTCTGATGGCTCCGGCTTTATTGTCAACGAAATTTACGTTGCTTGCAAGACCTTTACCTAAAATAGGTAAAGGTCTTTTCATATATAAACCGGTCTTTACCAACAAATCTGGTAAGGCCGGTTTATTTGTTTATCATTATTTAAATTCAACTGGAGGTGAAAAATCGCGAATTCATTATTCAGCAGGTAAAAATTAGGGTAGTAGGTAATAATTACTGATCTGTCAGTTATATTTCCAGAAGCTTTATGTATGATCAGTTAAGAAAAATTAAATACTATGACAAGAAAGAATGGGGGAAAAGGAGGTTTTTTAAATATGGCTGAAAAAAAGTGGTATTCCTTGGATATTTCTCAGACTGCTGCAGAACTTAAAACTGATTTAGAAAAAGGTCTTCCCCAAGAAGAATCTGCAAACCGTCTGACCATTTATGGGCCAAATGCTTTGGAAGAGGCTCCGCCCAGAAGTTTAATTTCTATGTTTATTGAGCAAATGAAAGAAGTGCTGGTTTTAATTCTGATTGGGGCGGCTTTAGTGTCGGGGGCCTTAGGTGAATGGGAAGATACGATCGTTATTTTAATTATCGTTATTATAAATGCCGCTCTGGGTGTTTATCAAGAGAATAAAGCAGAGCAGGCTTTAAAGGCCTTGAAAGAGATGACGAAGGCGTCTGTAAAGGTAGTGAGGGACGGCGAGATAAACCAACTGGAAGTAGATGCATTGGTTCCTGGTGATATCGTGATTTTAGATACAGGGGACTCAATTCCCGCTGATGCCAGGCTTATTGAAGCAGCTTCCTTGAGGGTCAATGAAGCCGCTTTAACCGGTGAATCGGTTCCCGCAGAAAAAAACTTAAATGTAATAGATAAAGAGGATGTCTCTATCGGTGACCGTACGAACATGGTTTTTAAGGGCACTGCTGTAACGGCAGGCCGCGGAAAAGCTTTAATCGTAGAGACCGGTATGAAAACGCAATTAGGCCGCATAGCGCAGATGCTTCAGGAAGCACCTAATGAAGCAACACCTTTACAGCGGCAGTTAGCTAAACTGGGTAAAATATTAGGGATAGCCGCCGCTGCTATTGTCGCAGTAGTTTTTATCGCAGGGCTTCTTAGAGGGGAAGAAATTGTTGAAATGTTTATGACGGCGATAGCCTTGGCTGTAGCAGCAATTCCGGAGGGTTTACCTTCAGTAGTAACGATCGTTTTAGCCCTTGGCGTTACTCGGATGAGTAAAAGAAATGCCATTATCAGAAAATTACCGGCCGTTGAAACTTTAGGTGTAGCCACTTATATTTGTTCTGATAAGACCGGAACTCTGACTAAGAATGAAATGACCGTTACCGGTATTTATGTTAATCATGAATTATTAAGGGTTTCGGGAATTGGTTATGAGCCCCGGGGTGATTTTTCAAAAGAGAAAGGTCAGAAAATTGCTCCCCTGGAAGATAAAAGTATTGAGTTTATGTTATCAGGGGGCGCCTTAAATAGTGATGCACGCTTAAGTTATACGGATAACCGTTATCAGATCATTGGTGACCCTACTGAAGGGGCCTTGGTCGTGGCGGCAGAAAAAGCGGGCTTAAAAAAGAATGATCTTGAGAGGAAGTATCCGCGCATAGAGGAAATCCCCTTTGACTCGGCCCGGAAAATGATGACCACTTTTCATAAGCTGGAGCAAGAAATCGTTTCACTAACCAAAGGAGCGCCGGATGTTCTTTTGGCAAGGTGTCGCGAACTTATGACAGAGCAAGGGAAGATTCCTTTAAATGAGGAAATGCAATCCAAGCTGTTAGAGGTTAACTCAAAGCTGGCATCTCAAGGGCAGAGGGTTTTAGCTTTGGCTGTCCGTAAATGGTCCGAAAAACCGGAAAACCCAACTTCAGATACCGTAGAAAAAGACCTGGTTTTTATCGGATTTTATTCAATAATCGACCCGGCCCGGGAAGAAGTTAAAGATGCTGTGGCTGTGGCCCGCACGGCAGGAATTAGAACAGTTATGATAACCGGTGACCACCAGGATACGGCAGTTGCCATTGCCAAAGAACTGGATATCTGGCGGAAGGGTGACGGCATTTTAACCGGTGTGAAATTGGAAAAAATGAGTGAAGAACAGTTAAAGGAACATGTCTTAAAAACAACAGTCTATGCCAGAGTTTCTCCGGAGCATAAGCTCAGGATAGTTGATGCTTTAAAAGCCCATGGTCATGTAGTGGCAATGACCGGCGACGGTGTTAATGATGCTCCTGCTTTGAAACGGGCCGATATCGGTTCTGCTATGGGTATAACCGGGACGGAGGTTTCCAAAGAAGCTTCCGATATGGTTCTTTTGGATGATAATTTCGCGACGATTGTCAATGCTGTCGAAGAAGGAAGAACTATTTATAACAATATCAGAAAATCCATCCAATATTTATTATCTTGTAACACAGGTGAAATCGTAGCGATTTTTTCCGCTATTATTTTAGGTTTAGGCAGTCCTCTGACACCTATTCAGATTCTTTGGTTAAACCTGGTAACCGATGGTCCGCCCGCTTTAGCACTAGGTCTAGAGCCGCCGGAGAAAGGGGTAATGCGGCAAAAACCACGTAATCCCCGGGAAACAGTTTTTGCCGGTGGCGTGGGTAAAGATATTTTAATTCTGGGTGCAACAATTGGTTTAATCTCTCTAGCCAGTTATTGGCTGGCTTTACAATGGGGCCGAACAATAGAAGAAGCTCATACGATGGCATTTGTAACTATGGCCTTTTCCCAGTTGGTTCATTCTTTTAATGTACGGAGTTTAGATAAATCAATTTTTAAAACGGGAATTGTTTCAAATAAAGCCTTAGTTGCTGCATTTGGAGTGTCCGCAGCTTTACAATTAGCAGCAATTTATATTCCTTTTTTACGGGATGTTTTTGAGACGGCTTTACTCCAAACCAGTGATCTTTTAGTTGCTTTGGGCTTAAGTCTGGTTCCCCTGCTGATTTCAGAGGTAATCAAGTTATTTAAAAAAGAAAATACTGCAGTAGTTAGAGTACAACCAAGCTAAAGAAAACTGCCCATTCAGCCATATTCCACCGGCTGAGTGGGCAGTTGTTTTGCGGCTTCTATTGGGCGCTGGCCGGTACATCCTAAGGAAGGGAGAAAAGTGCATTGATATTTACATCAGGGATTTTTATCATGTGCTGTCCCGTTTTTGTTGTGTATATATGTCCGGTGGTGCAAATTAAGGAAGCAAAAGAACCGTCCCTGAGCTTCCCCTGTCCCTGAGCTTCCCCTGAGCTTCCCGTTCAGTCCGGCAGCAAAAATCAAGGAAGCAGGAGAACCGTCCCCGTGTTTTCTTTCCGTTTTAAATAAATATTTTTAAGTTGTCCTTAAATAAGGCAGGAGCTTTTAATGCCTTGTAGAATTTATTATTACTTTGCAAAGATAGAGAGGAGTAGTTTTGGAATGGCGCAGGAAGATTTTAAAGAAAAAGTGTATCCTCTAATAAACCAGTTGAAAAAACAAATTACCTCTGTCGTAATAGGAAAAGATGAAGCGGTAGAATTGGCTTTGGCGGCGTTTTTAGCCCAAGGGCATGTTTTAGTTGAAGATATGCCGGGAACGGGAAAAACTACTCTCGCTAAAACTATTGCCCGGTCCTTGGGATGTGATTATAATCGTATTCAGTTTACTCCTGATCTTATGCCTTCTGATGTAACGGGGATGAATTATTATAATACCAAGTCCGGGGAGTTTGAATTTCGTCCGGGACCTGTCTTTACCAATATTTTATTAGCTGATGAAATTAACCGCACTACTCCCCGGACCCAGTCTGCATTATTAGAAGCTATGGAAGAAAAGCAGATCACAGTTGACGGTGTCACCCGGTCCCTTGAGCGGCCTTTTCTTGTTTTAGCAACGCAAAATCCTGTTGAAACGGAAGGTACTTTTATTTTACCTTATGCCCAGCTTGACCGTTTCCTGTTGAAAATCAAGCTTGGTTATCCCCAGAGGTCAGATGAAACCATAATTTTAAACAAGCATGCTTTCGGCAATATTCTGGAAAGTATAGAGCCTGTTTTAAATCCTCTCCTGGCGGCAAAGCTTCAGGAAAGCACGGAGCATGTTTATCTGGCTGATTCACTGGTAGAATATATTTTGGATTTGGTAGAAGCAACCCGTAAACATGCGGCAATTGAATTGGCCCTAAGTCCCAGGGCCTCCATAAGCATGGTTAAAGCAGCTAAAGCGGTGGCCCTGCTAAAGGGCAGAGAGTACGTGATACCCGATGATGTCAGGCTGTTATGTATACCGGTATTGGCCCACCGTCTGAAATTAAGGAAACAGGAAAAATATAAAGGTCTGGAAGCGGATACTTTTCTCCGGCAGCTTATGGAAAAGCTGCCCCTTCCTCTAAAGGAACGGGAATAATGGGTAAAACACAGATCGTCACGACAACGCCTATTGCCGGCGGCAAAGCGTGGCTGATGGTTGCTTTTGCTGCGGTGCTCACCGTCTATTATAGTTTGCCGCTGCTTTTTCTCTTATTGGTCCTTTATCTTTCTTACCTGCTGTGCGGCTATTGCTGGACCAGGATGAGCTGCCGCTCTAGTGCAGGCAGGTCTTCCCCCCTGCAGGAGGGGGTATTTACCGGTGAAACATTCAGCCGGGAATTTTATTTTATAAATCAGGGTCCTTTACCCTTAGTTCGCTGTGGAATGGATTTTTTGCTGCCGCAGCAATTTGAATATTCCAGCAGTGTCCCTGTGACGTCATTTCTAATATCAGGCCAGGAGGAAATAAACCCTGCTTTGACGGAGGTCTATCCTTCCTGGCATTGCTGCACTCTTTTTCATGCCTGGATGCGGGAAAAAGATGAGGTTAAGTTGACCCTAAAGCTTAAAGGTCAATTAAGAGGAGTTTATTATTTCCCTCCTGCCCACTATTATGTAGGCGATCCTTCAGGTCTATTCCGCGGTCTGAATCAACTGAGCCGGGAAGAATATTTATTTGTTTATCCCCGGACGAAAAGTATGGAGGACATTTTAGATATCGTTACTTTTGAGGAAAACAGCCGGGAAAATAATTATGGTTTTGAAGACCGCTACCAGGTCCAGGGGGTAAGAGATTATCAGCTGAAAGATTCTCCGAAAAGCATTAACTGGTATGCTACGGCCCGGAGCGGAAGCCTGAAAACCAATATGTACCAGCGTACCAGTTCCCGGCACTGTCTGGTCGTTTTTGACCTGAGTGTAGGCAGTCAGCCTTCTTATGGTTATGATTATACCCGGCTGGAGGATCATTTATTGGAAGAAGCGATCAGCCTGGCGGCGGGAATAGCCCTTTTTCATCTGGAACAGGGAGTTAAGACTGCTTTTTACACCAATGCACCTTTACTAAAATGGGAAAAGAGGGCTGATTCTTCAGGGGGCAGCGATGTTTATCTGAAAAAAACGCGGAGGATTACGACCCTGGATTTTGCCAAAGGAGAGGAACAAGGCCAAAACATTTTAAAACTATGTGCGGCAATGGATGAGACCAGCCGGGCCAATTCTGCGGAGCAGGAAAAATTATGGGAAGAGGTCCGAAAGGTTCCGGCCGGTACTTTTATCTACCTGCTGGGCTATCATAATATTCCTGCGGGCTGGCGGAATTTACAAAATTATGATAGTAAGGATGCCGGCTCCCAGGCGGCAGGTTTTTATAGCCCGCAGCGGCTGCAAGGTCTTTCTTCGGCAAAAGTGCGCCTGCTTAATTTATCTTAGGAGGACGTTAAAATGATCTGGTCCGCATTTTTGTTAAATATCTCCGTTTACAGCTGGTATTTAATATTTGCTTACAATTCTTCCCCGGCTTTCTCCGGTTTTGGACCGGGTTTATTCCTTTTGGTTTTAGTAGCAATTATTCCTGCCTCAGGAAGCTTTTTTCTTAACAGAAATATCCTAACTTCTCAGCCTACGGTTATGAAGATGATTTTTTATAATTTGTTCGCTTATTTGATTTATGCAGGAATAGTTGCTTTAGGGAGCGTTTGGTATTCGTTAGGAGCTTTTGCCGGGTTATCTGACTTAACGGCTTATCTGCAGGTTATGGCCTGGCAGCTGTTTTCCTGGGTGATCGGGGCATATTATTTATTAAAAAGCGTTTTGGGTAATCATGGCCCTAATAATATAAGAACGGTAGAAATAAGCTTTTTAATACTTATTCCGGCTGTCTATATTTTAACGGTTATGAATTTTTCTGTTTCCCTGCTAATGATGATTATTTTCTGCTGGTTTCTTACCTTTACCCTGACTTTAGCCTTGGAAGGCAAAGATACCACCCGGGATTCGCTGGTCCGTTATGATTTAGTTTTTCTCCATGCTCTGACAGCTTCGGTGGGGACATTTTTTTTCATGAGCCTAGCTTTCGCCGGTGAAATGCGCCTTTTCCTGGTGGCAGCCTGGCAAAGAATTGTTGCCCTGGGTGGGGTTCTGGCTGCATTTTTGGACCGGCTGTTTTCTGAAGTACCGCAGAATAGTATAGATGACTACCAGATGCCGCCTGTCGATCTGCCCCCGGCGAGGGAATTTGCAGCTCAGGGTATCCCCTGGTGGTTTATGATTCTCTTTAGTGCGCTGGCTTTCGTACTCTTTGTAATGTTAGTACGGGAATTGGTCAGGTTTTTGAAACTGCGCCTGGTTTCTCACCGGGATATCCCCCGCCGGGAATATTCCCTGCTTAGTTCGCTGCGTCAAATGGGAAGATATTTTTCTGCTATCCTGAAGCAGTTGCCCAAGGAAATCCTTAAATGGCTGGTATTTGTTAAAGTTATGCTGGGAGGCCTTTATAGAAAAATCAAACTAAGGTTTAGGAAGTGGCTGCCGGCTAAAACCCCGTACCATAAAGTTTTTCGTTCATACGAAACTTTTTTAAGCTGGGGAAAAAAAGCAGGCTTTTCCAGAAATATAAGTGAAACTCCCCTGGGTTATGCCCGGCGCTTAGAAGAATCTGCTAAAATACAGCCTTTTCCGGCTGCGGAAATAACCCGGCTCACAGCTATTTTTTTAGAAGCTCAATACAGTAACCGGCCAATCAGCCGGCAACAAGGTGAAACAAGCCGGATTCTCTTAAGTAAAATACTTGCCCATAAGATTAAATAAAAGGGTGACAGCTTTTATGGTCACCGGAGAGGATTGTTTATAAAGGAGAGGAAAGGATAGATTTCCTTAGGGTTTCACTTCCGTAAATAAGTTTCCTAAAGCTTTCTTAATCATTAAAATGCTTTAAGGCCCTCTTTTTTGTGAATAGCTGATTAAAATTATTCATATAGCCAATACTATTAAAAAAATTATTTATGGAGCAGCTGTATGAATATTAGCCGTTTTAGCCAGGTTTCCATCTCTAAAGAACTGGTATTTCATTTTATTAAATTTTCCTTAGCGAAAAAATATCCGATTAAAGCTAATGATATTTCCGTTAGTCAGGTTGCGGAATGGCTCGCTGCTGTCCAAGAAGCAGAAATTCTTCATAAATTTACTGAGGAAACATTCTTAAACACCCTTTCTCTGATTATCGAGAACAGTAATAATCCTATCGGTCTGCAGATAAGAATCCGGAGAAATGAGCGTCAGATTGGGCGGCTCTATTGGTTGATCAATAAAAGAAAACAGGCCGACGGTTTAAAAAAAGACCCCCCCCAATTATATGATAAGCAATTGAATCAACAAAAATATGTCGATTCTCCTGAAGGGAAAAATATTGACAAATATATTTAAAGAATTTGCCGGCGAGGCTCCTGGGATTATCCCCGGAGCTTTTTCGTGCCCGGAGGCTCGGGATTACGGTACAGGGAATAAAGAGTGATAATCGTATTAATATTTTATTTCTGTTTAGAAAATATAATAAAATGGTAAAAAAGATTAATCATCTGATTTTGGGGTGCCGCGGTGCTGTTAAAACAAGGTAAGTATCCGGGATATGGGGAACTTAATTATTCGGAGAGCGTCTAATATATGTAAATCCCGGAAAATGGCAGGAACGTGTCTGTGGAGCGGGCTATTTTAGCTTGAGAATTTTTTCTTTCGGTATATAGAATATAATGAAGAGAAACGGGGTGTAAATTGCTGAATAAATTAGGGAAGATTATTAATCATGTGTCATTAAAGCTTTTAACGAGTCTCAGAAGATTTCCGGAGGCTTTGGTCTTAGCTTTCGCCATAGTGATAATATTCATTTATATGAATCATATCCGGCAGGGAAACGATGTTTTAACTCATGTGGCTTTAGTCCTGGCTCTGGGTATTCCTTTAAGCCTCTGTATAAGAATGTTTTGGGAAAAAATTGCGTTTAATAAGGTAACAGCCGGTTTTATTTATGGGTTTGCAGTATTAGCATTAACCGCCTATTATAAATTTCTGCTTCCCGATTTGGAGATGGTTTCCGTAACAAGGTATATCGGTTTAAGCCTGGCCTTGTATTTACTTTTTATGGGTATCCCTTATTTGGAGCGGAGAGATGGTTTTGAGCTCTATGTGATCAAATTATTCACAGGATTTTTTGTTACTTACTTTTATTCTTTGATCCTCTTTTTAGGATTAGCGGCCATTCTCTTTACGATTAATACCTTGTTCTCTGTCGGTATCTCCGGGAAGGTGTATTTCGATTTATGGTTAATCGTAGCGGGGATTTTCGCCCCTGCTTATTTTTTAGCGGGCCTGCCGGCTTATGGAGCTGTCTATAAATGTGAAGACTATCCTAAGTTTCTCCGGGTTTTATTTTTATACATTGTAATGCCCTTATTGGCTGTTTATACGGCAATTCTTTATGTTTATTTTATTAAGATTATTGTAACGGGTTTCTGGCCGGCCGGAATCGTTTCGCATCTGGTCCTGTGGTATTCCATAATCAGCACCGTTGTTATATTTTTTGTGTATTTATTAAAAGAGAAGAATCTCTGGGCCCAAACCTTTATCACCTTTTTGCCGAAGCTTATTCTGCCCCTGCTCTTAATGATGTTTGTGGCGATGGGTATCCGGATCAATGCCTACGGAGTTACGGAAAAAAGATATTTGGTTATGGCAGGGGGATTTTGGAGCAGCGGCTGCATGTTATATTTTGCTTTAAAAAATACTACGCAGAACATTAAAATCGTGCTGTCGGCTGCTATTATTGCCGCTTTGGCAGTTTCCGGGCCCTGGAGCGCTTACGGGGTCTCTAAATACAGCCAGAATAATCAGTTGGAAAAAATTCTCACCGGCAACAAGATGCTTGTTAACGGTAAGATCACACCTTCCCGGGAAATTTCTGCCGCCGATAAGAAGAGCATTAGCTCGATAATCAATTATTTTAACAGATATCATGAGCTGAAAGACCTTAAACTTCTTCCCGCTGATTTTTCTTTAGAAGGTATGCAGGACGTTTTTGGTTTTACCCTGGTTCCGGAAGGACCAGGTAGATTTTTTAGTCATTATCTCCGGGAACAACAAGAATTAATAGATATCCGGGGTTTTGATTATTTTTTAAATTACTCTGCATTATTAAAAGATGAGCCGGTGATGATCCGGGATTCGTGGAATATCTCTTATCTTCATGATTCTAATACTTTGATCATAAAAAAAGCGGGGCAGGTCGTTTATGAAAGGAATTTGGCAGAAGTAGCCCTGGATATTCATAATGCAAATAGAGGTAACAATGCTTTGGAAGATAGTAAGATGACCTTTGCGGATAAGAATGCACATGTGCGGATAATGATCCGTTTCCGGAATATCAATGGAACGGAAGACAGCGGAGGGGGCGCGCCCCGGATTGACTGGCTTGATTTTTCCGTGTTGTTAAAATTAGCGGAGCAGCTTTAGAGAACGGCGGTATTAAGAAAAACCGGCCGGCGAAAGGTCTAATTTTGCCTTGCACACATGATAAAGAGATTCTCCGGAAACTTTTCTGAATTAAAATGAGTTTGTCCGCTCTGACGCCGTTTTTCGGCGGCGTCGGTTTTGCTTTCAAGGGAATATTTTGATCCGCGCCGGTGGGGCCGGCGCGGATTTTCTTAGCCGGGTAACTTCACGGTAAATTTTGTTCCTTTTCCAACCTGGCTTGCTGCTTCGATTTTTCCTCCGTGGGCTTCCACATAGCCTTTCGTGATGGCTAACCCTAAACCTGTTCCGCCTGTTGTTCTGTTACGGGATTTATCGGCCCGGTAAAATCTCTGGAAAATGTAAGGTAAATCTTCATTTTTTATTCCGGGTCCTGTATCTGAAACGGTAATTACCGTGGTATTTTCTTCCGGAAACATTTTGAGGGTGACCTGTCCCCCCTCATTCGTATACCTGAAGGCGTTGCTTAAGAGATTAAGGATGATTTGCTTCAATCTGTGAGGGTCTGCCTTAATATATGCAAGCTTTTCGCTGACAGCGATGTTTAATTTAATCTTCCGGGCTTCTGCCTCGGCTTCTAATAGTAATTTTAGGTCATCTGTGATTTCCCGGGGTTTAACCTGCCGGATCTCCAATCCCACCTGCCCGGCTTCAATCCTCCCTAAATCCTGCAGCTCTTTTACTAAGCCCTGTAATCTGATGACTTCATCATATAATGACGAGACTTGGAGAGGGGGGAGACTTTTACCTTCTTCTAAGGCTGATTCTAAACCACTGCCGAGAATTGTTAAAGGTGTTCTTAGTTCATGACTGATATCGGCAAAAAGCTGTTTTTTGATTTGCTGAGATTTATCCAGTTCCCCTGCCATAGTATTAAAGGCTTGCGCCATGGTTCCTAATTCATCCTGGGAAGTAAATGAAATATGGCCGGAAAAATCTCCTTTCGCAACTTTTTTAGCAGCCAGGGCCAAAGCTTCTATCGGCTTGGTTATTTTCCGGGACCATACGATACCGATGATGCTGGCGATGATGCTGGTTATTATTGTGCCGGTGATTACGGCGTAAAGTACGGAAGAAATAAACCTCTGCTCCAGCTCCGTAGCTGCGGGAATAAAAAGCTCACCGGGAAAAAGATAGCCAACCACCGTATTATCTGCCTTGATCGGCCGGCCCTGATCTAATAAATTTTCATGGATAAAATTTCCTATTTCTTCACGAGCGGGATGCTGAATTATTTGCCCCCGGGCATCTGTTAAAACTACTCCCTGTCCCCCCATACCCGGCCCGCGGCCCATCATCATGCCGGCTCTTCCCCTATGGTCCGGACTGTCTGTTAATCCTCCCCAGCCGTTATTTTGCGCATAATACTCTGTATAAAACCTGGCCCATTGCTCTAATTGGCCTTCTCTAACTTTAAAGATATATTGGGCAAAAAAACTTTTGGTAGCTTCCAGGGAAAAAGCGCTGATAATGATTCCTGCGGCAAGAACGGTAGTGATTAAGACTAAACTGAGTTTACTGGAAAACCTCATGTGATTCCTCCAATTTTATAGCCGAAACCGTATACAGTCAAAATATATACCGGTTTGGCCGGATCGGACTCTATCTTTTTTCTCAAATTGCTGATATGGGTATCGATAGCCCTTTCGTAGCCGGCATAGCTTTCGCCCAGAGTTGCGTTTAATAATTGCAGTCTGCTGAAGGGTCTGCCCGGACTTTTGACTAAAGTCACGAGAATAGTATATTCCGAAGGAGTTAAATCAATATGTGTACCCTGCACAGATACTTCCCGTTTCGTAAAATTTACTTGTAAATCCCTTATGGTGAAAATATCATCTTCTTCTACGGGGCTTACTGAATTCCGGGTTCTTCTTAAGACTGCTCTGATCCTTGCTTCTACTTCTCTTAAGCTGAAAGGTTTTGTTATATAGTCGTCTGCTCCTAGCTCCAGTCCGATGAGTTTGTCCACTTCATCACCTTTAGCTGTGAGCATGATAACGGGTATTTGCGATATCCTGCGTATTTCTCTACAGGTGTCGAAGCCGTTTAGTTCAGGAAGCATGATATCTAAAAGTATTAAGTCGGGTTTTTCTTTAGAAAAAATTTCTAATGCCTTGCGGCCGTCAGGGGCAGCAATTACCGGGTAGCCCTGGGACAGCAGAAAATTTACGATATTTTCCCGGATGTGGTTTTCATCTTCAACAACTAAAATTTTGGGCATCATTAATATTAACCACCTTATCGGTTTGAATTTAGTAACCCTCATTTGAGCAAATGAGGGTTACTAAATTATACCATATTTAACTTAAAAACTTCTGTTAAAACCTCTGCCGTGTCCCCGGCCGATACCTCCCCAGCCTCTTCCCCGGGGAGAATTATCATCATACCGGTAATCGACCAGATCTGCTATCCTTGCGGTTAGATTTTCCTGTCTCCATTCGGCCTGTTCCGGAGTTAAATAACCTTCCTCCACAGCTTCAGCTAATCTGGTTTGGTGGTTTTGGATCAGTTTAGCAATAAAATCGGACCTTTGAATTTTGTTTACCTCGGCAATTTCAGCATAACTTTGTCCGGCTCGGAAACTTTCTACAACATCATTTACATTTAAACCTAAAACATCGGCAACCTGGGAAGCAAAACCGTAGCCTCCCGTTACTCCCGGACCAGTGCCTCCGCAGTTATAACCATAGCCGGGCTGCCGGGGGACAGGAGCAGGTTGTTCGGCACCCAGCAGTATGCCGGGACCGGCTATTAAGCAAAGAAGTAAAATCAAAGCTGTACCTGTTACTATTTTTTTCATTTTCAAGACCTCCTATAATTGGTTTACACTTTTAATATAAATAAATTTCTTCAATGATAGGTCCGGAAAATGTCAAGATAATGTTAAGATTCTCTCCTTTAAAGAGTCTCTGGTTAACTTTATCCAAAATTAACCAGAGGGCCTGTCCAAAATCGGACAAATAAATTATAATTAAATTGCAAAAATTATTAAAACAGGCGGCAATACATAATAACGAAGGGGGTAAGGTAATGAAAATAGCCGAGGGCGTGGCAATGCTTGAACTATCGGCACCTGTTCCGGGCAGTTCCCGGACGGTTAATCCGACGTTAATATGGGATGAAGATATGGCAATCCTGGTGGATACGGGATATCCCGGTCAGGCAGATATGATCCGGAAGGAAATAGCCAAGGCAGAGGTACCTTTGGCTCAAGTTGCCGAGGTGATTATAACCCATCATGATATGGATCATATCGGAAGTCTTTCCGCTCTCAGCCGGGAGATTCCGCAAAAAGTGCAGGTACTGGCCCATGAAGGGGAAAAGCCCTTTGTGCAGGGGGAGAAGACTGCTATTAAGCTGGCTCAGTTAGAAGAGCGTTTAGATTCCCTTTCCGCAGAGATGGAGGAAAGGTATAAAATTCTTAAAAATGCATATAAGAATCTTACGGTTGCTGTAGATAAATGTCTTGCAGATGGCGAAGGATTGCCATATTGCGGGGGAATCAAGGTTATCCATACACCGGGACATACTCCGGGTCATATTTGTCTATACCTAGAGGAGCAGAAGATCCTGATTGCCGGAGATGCACTTAATGTCGCGGATGGTCGACTTGTCGGGCCTAATCCGGAATATACCTTTGATCTGGACTTGGCTGTGAAGTCGCTGCAAAAGCTGCTTAATTACGATATTCAAAAAGTGATTTGTTATCATGGAGGACTGTATGAAGATAATCCTAACCGGCGTATTGCCGCATTGGCTAAAGGAAATCTTAATGATCAAGAATAAGCCGTAATGTCTGAAAAAAACAGCAGAACTTAAGATAAAGGAGTACTATGGATAAAAATAAGGAGATCAATATCTTTACGACATTTCTTTTAGCGGTTCAACATATTTTTGCCATGTTTGGGGCTACCGTTTTAGTTCCTTTTTTAACAGGCCTTGACCCCGGTATGGCTATTTTAGCCTCGGGAATAGGTACTTTGTTATTCCATTTTATAACGAAAGGGAAAGTTCCTGCCTATTTAGGTTCTTCTTTTGCTTATATCGCGGCATTAGCTTTTCTGGTAAAGGAGATGAAAAATCCTGGTGCCGCTATGGGGGCCGTATTTATCGTAGGGATATTATATATTGCAGTGTATGGTGTGGTAAGGGTCTTAGGAACGGAAACCATAAATAAGTATATACCCCCTGTTGTTGTCGGACCCGTAGTAATGATAATCGGCCTTAGCCTGGCCAGAACTGCGGTCAATGATATGGCATCTACCAACTGGTCCGTCGCTATTTTTACACTAATCATGGCAATCGTTTTTAGTGCCTTTACGAAAGGATTCTTAAAAATTATACCTGTTCTCTTAGGTATTACCTCAGGCTATATATTAGCAGCTTTTCTGGGATTAGTAGACTTTACTCAGGTTGCCGGCGCACCTGTGATTCATCATTTTCAATGGATTGCCCCTGCCTTTGACCTATCGGCGATTCTTCTAATGGCTCCTATTGTTCTGGTCACGGTCCTGGAAGATTTAGGGCATATTTTTGTACTGGAGAATATTATCGGGAAGCCTTTAATGAAAGATCCGGGTTTTAAATCGGTTCTTCTGGGAAATGGTTTAGGCACGATTGCTTCTTCCCTGGTCGGAGGGCCGCCCCTGACAACATATGGGGAAAATATAGGTGTCTTAAGTATTACGAAAGTTTACAACTCCAGGGTTATCCAGTTAGCTGCTGTGATCGCTATTCTCTTAAGCTTTTTCGGAAAACTCAGTGCTTTGATCAGTACTATACCGGCAGCAGTTATGGGGGGGATCTGTATTTTACTTTTCGGAATGATTGCCGCCGCAGGCATAAGAACACTGGTCGATGACAGAACAGATCTCTCTTCTACCAAGAATCTCATCATAATCGCCGTAATTTTAATTATCGGAGTGGGGAGTGAAAAGGTTGGCTACGCAACGCTGGCCGGAATTTTACTAAACTTAATTCTTCCCGAAGATATTTAAAAAACAGCGGGATAATGCTAACCCGCTGTTTTTTTGAGGGGGACTTTTGACCGGCAAATGTACGGAAATGCGGCCAGTATAGTGGTGCTCTTTGAAGATATTTTATAGACAAAATATCTGTCAAAGGCAGCCTTTTCTCTTAAGGAACAAATGAATGTTCCTCTATTATAGTTTATGTAGTGTTTAATTCAAATGTAAACCAGCAGGGCAATAATTTTACATTTTTTTTGTCTCACGAAAAATCTTCCCACAGGTCCGGATCTAAATAAAACCCGGGAAGATGACTCTTTTTTTAAAGGCGGCTATCATCTATAATAAATTTATAATTACTAACTGGAGGGTGGAGAATATGTCCGATAAGATATTAGGTATTTTAGGAGGGATGGGTCCTGAGGCCACGGTGGATTTTATGGGGAAGGTAATCATGAATACGCCTGCCCGAAAAGATCAAGACCACATCAGGATGCTGGTGGACAATAACCCTCAGGTTCCCGACCGCACTAAGGCCATATCCGGTGCAGGCGATAATCCCGGCCCGGTACTGGCCGGAATGGCTAAGAAATTAGAGGAGCAGGGAGCGGATTTGCTGGCCATACCTTGTAATACGGCTCATTTTTGGGCAGAAGACGTTAAAAAAGCGGTAAAAATTCCTGTCATAAATATGATTGAGGAAACCATAAAAGTATTATTAGCAGATAAGGTAACCAGTGTCGTTTTATTGGCAACCAACGGGACACTGCAAACCGGACTGTATGATAAGATGCTCAGTCAGGCTCAAATCAACTTGGTCCTTCCTCCGGCTCCTTATCAGGAGAAAGTAATGGAAGTAATATACGCCGTAAAATCCGGCGATTATTTAACGGCTCGTGCTTTAAAAGCGGAAATAACCGGTTATATTTTAGAGAATGCCGGGAAATCCGTGATTTTGGGCTGCACGGAACTGCCGCTGGTTTTTAAGGAGGAAAAGGATTCACAAATTTCTTATTATGATCCTACGGAGATTCTGGCTAAAGCTGTCGTAACGTATGTGAAAAGCCATTGAAGGATTCCCCGGGTTATGTTTGCTGATCATGAATCATGATAGTATATAAAAAATGCCTTAGAAAAAATCTAAGGCATTTTTATATTTAGGAGAATTTCTGATCGTTTGCCGTATTTGTTAAAATGCCGGGAATGGAAAGCCAGGAAAGGTGTGCAGGTAAGAAATGAAAATGTACACCTTTTTGATTACCGAAATGAGATCCAAACTTAGCTCGACCATTTAAACAGGGTTTCTAAATGAGAATTTACAGTAAGGGCTCCGCAAATCTGCGTTTTGCGTATATTGTATGAAGTATAATGTATTTTTGAAAGATTTTTAATAAGAATATAGACAAACTAACATAAGAAAGCTATTATATAACTAATATTACTATACGGAATTATATACATGTATTTGGTTACGTTTGTAAATGTTTAATGATAAAATAATTTACTTAGGGAGGGGAGATCCTGTCTGTAAATTTATTATTACAGATAAAATTTTAAATAAGAGGAAGGAGAAGAAAAATGAAAAAAGTTTTAGCGTTAGTTTTGTTGATCAGTATGATTTTAGTAGGAGTGATGGGTTGCGGGGCATCGGATTCCCAACCGGCGGCAGGGGACAAATCCGAATCAGCCGAGGCACCGTCGGCTTCCAATGATTATCCCCAGCAACAAATTAAAATGATTATTCCTTATGGGCCAGGCGGTGCAACAGATATTATATTTCGCCGTATCGCAGCTGCCGCCGAAAAACATTTAGGACAGAATATTGTTCCCGTAAATATGCAAGGTGCCAGTTCTACCATTGGTTCCCGAGAAGTTAAAGATGCTAAACCTGATGGCTATACAATCCTTGCCAGTCATGACGTAATAGCGACGGCTTACTTAACGGGTGTAGTAGATTATTCTTTCGAAGCTTTTGATCCCATTGCTCTGTTAACCCAGACTCCCAATATTGCAGCGGTACATAAAGACTCAGGCTGGAAAGATTTAAAGGATTTAGTCGGATATATTCAGGCGCATCCCGGTGAAGTAAAATGGGGGATTACACCTGGTTCTACATCTCACTTTTTTGCGGCCAACATGCTTAAAAAGGCTGGTTTAACGGCAGAGGACGTACGGATGATCGGTTATCAAGGTACGGGTCCTGCGACAAATGCTTTATTGGCTAAAGAAATCGAAGGCACTATGTTAAATTATACGTCCGGCAAAGGGTATTTTGATGATGGGACATTTATTCCCTTAGGAGTTGCCCATGATGAGCGGTTGGCGGAAATTCCTGATGTCCCGACATTTATTGAGCAGGATATTAATATGCTGGATTCTACTAGTAGAGGAATTTTTGCTCCTGAAGGTACTCCGGAAGAAATATTAATGAAAATTGAAGAGGCTTTCCAGAAAGCTTTAGAAGAACCGGAAGTTAAGAAAGACATAGAAGCTTTAGGTTCATTAATTAAGTTTAAACCCCATAACGAATATAAAGATTTTGTAACGGAACTGCAGGAGGAATATACCGAGCTTGCCAAAGATATGGACCTTAAATAAAAAAAGACTAATGATGGGATTATATCCCATCATTAATCTATCTGATAGAAAGGAAGACGTTTCATGACTAAAGACCGGGTATTATCTATTGTGACACTTATGGTTTGTTTTATTATGTACAGGGAAACATATCAGTTTGCTAAAAAGGCAAGCTGGCAGCTTGTCGGGCCTCAGGTTTTTCCCCGAGTAGTCATAATAATTATTGCGCTGCTTGCCGTTATCATTCTTATCCAATCTTTTATATATGAGAACAGCAAAAAAGAGAAGTTCGATTTCCGGAAATTTTGGGGCAGCTATGGTAAATCAGTAGTTATTTTTTTTGTTTTTGGACTGTATGTTATTTTTCTGCCTAGGATCCACTTTATGGCAGCAACTATAATGTTTTTAGTTGCTACTCAGGCCTTGCTGATGGGAGTTAAAAAGCGGAAAGCGCTAATTACAAATTTAGCGGTAACATTAATAGCGACCTTTTCTGTGTATACGATATTTACAAATTTCTTAAATATCTGGCTCCCTTGAAGCAAAAATTTTGTTAATGATAGGATGATGATAAGATGGACAACTTCTTTATACAGGCCTTGCAGGCGGTTATCTCATGGGATATCCTGCTCTTAATAATGATCGGAGTATTTTTCGGGATTATTGCCGGTGCAATACCCGGTTTTACTGTGACTATGGCGATAGTCCTTTCCTTTCCCTTTACTTTTGCTATGGACCCGGTCTCCGGAGTAGCGTTGATGATCGGCATATTTGTTGGTGGTTATTCAGGTGGCTTGGTTTCCGGGATAATGCTTGGAATCCCCGGGACCCCGTCTTCAATTTGTACTGTTTACGACGGTTTTCCCATGGCGCAGAAAGGTGAACCGGGAAGGGCTCTGGGTTTGGGAATTTTTTCTTCATTTTTGGGGACAGTGATTAGTATTATTATTTTAGTGGTAATGGGACCTTTAGTGGCAAAATTCAGCTTGAATTTCGGCCCGTGGGAAATCTCCACCTTAATTATTTTTTCTCTTACTCTGGTTGGAAGCTTATCACAGGGGTCAATGTTAAAGGGCTTATTATCAGGGGGAGTCGGCTTACTCATTACAACCTTTGGTATCAGTGCCAGCGGCAATGTGCGCTTTAATTTTGGTTTTGATGTGTTAAGCAGCGGGATCCAGACTCTACCTGTATTAATAGGGGCCTTTGCCTTTTCTCAGCTCTTGAGAAATGTGGAGACTCTTTCTACAAGTACGGAAAAGCAAAAGGAGCTTTCTAAAGTTAATACAAAAGTAAAAATACCATATGTACAGATAATGAAAGATTTATGGGCTATGAAATTTAATCTAATAAGATCAGGAATTATCGGAAGTTTAATTGGTGCTCTTCCTGCAGTTGGAGGTACCGCCGCTAATTTTGTAAGTTATGATCAGGCTAAGAAACTTTCTAAATATCCGGAAAAATTCGGGACGGGAATCCGTGACGGGATATGTGCTGCAGAAGCATCAAATAACGGAGTAGCAGGCGGAGCGTTTATTCCGACACTTACTCTGGGGATACCGGGGAATTTACCAATGGCGATTATGCTGGGTGTTTTAATTCTCCATGGTATTACTCCGGGACCGATGCTGTTTAAAAATCAGCCTGTTTTGGTGGGAAGCATTTATGTAAGCCTCTTTGTGGCAGCTATTTTCATGGTTTTATTAATGTTCGTATTTATCAGATGGTTTGCGCAAATCTCCCAGGTTCCGCAATCCATTCTTGTACCTCTGGTGTTAATGCTGTGCGGGGTAGGTTCTTTTGCCTTAAACAGCAGCATATTCGATGTTTGGACGCTTTTTATCTTTGGTATTATCGGCTACCTGTTCAGTAAAGCTAAAGTTCCTTTACCGCCCCTTGTGCTTGGTGTTGTATTAGGATCCAATTTAGAAGTAAGCTTACTGCGGGCTTTTGAGTTGGACCCCCATTGGACTACTTTTTTAACCAGACCCATTTCTGCGGTAATGATCTTGCTAATCCTTTTATCCATCGTTATCTCAATTTGGCAGAATTTAAAAATTGCGAAAAAGTTGAATAATAATATTACAGGTTAAGGTAATCGTATATAACTTAGAAGTGATGAGGATGTGAAGGCTGATGAATTATGATTCCTTGTATTATCCATATAAGTCTCAAAGAATGTCTGTTTTTGCTAAGGGCGGTATGGTGGCTACTTCACAGCCCTTGGCTGCTCAAGCAGGGCTGGAAATGCTTAAAAAAGGCGGCAATGCCATAGATGCCGCTGTTGCGGCAGCAGCCTGTCTGAGTGTTGTAGAACCGACTTCAAATGGAATTGGTGGCGATGCCTTTGCCATAGTGTGGGTTAATAATAAATTGTACGGTTTGAATTCCAGCGGTCCGGCTCCCAAGACTATTTCAATAGAGGAGGTAAAAAAACAGGGATATCGCGAAATGCCGCAATACGGCCTGCTTAGCGTTACTGTTCCCGGAATTCCTGCTGCTTGGGCTAATCTATCCGCAAAATTTGGTAAATTAGCCCTTACTGAAATTCTCCGGCCGGCGATAAAGTATGCTGCCGAGGGCTATCCGTTAACACCCATCCTTGCTAAAAACTGGGGCAGGGCATTTCATAAGTACCAAGAAATTCTGCGGGGAGAGGAGTTTAAACCCTGGTTTGAAACCTTTACGATTAAGGGGAGAGCTCCGCAAATAGGTGAGGTGTGGAGGTCACCGGATCATGCTCAAACATTACGATCGATCGCTGAAACCGGTGCCGAATCCTTTTATCGGGGAGAACTGGCGGAAAAGATTGCCGCTTTCTTTAAAAGATACGGCGGGTTTTTAAGCGGTGCCGATCTGGCGGATTTTCATCCGGAATGGGTAGAACCGATTAAGCTTCATTATCGTGGCTATGATGTATGGGAGATACCTCCTAACGGGCAGGGCTTAAATACTTTAATGGCGTTAAATATTTTGCAGGGCTATGAATTTACCGCAAAGGATTCGGTCGATGCATATCATAAACAGATAGAGGCAATGAAGCTGGCTTTTACCGACGGGCAGCAATTTATTAGTGATCCCAGATATATGAAGTTTACGGTGGATAATTTACTCAGTAAGACATTCGCCGCGGAAAGAAGAAACAGCATTACCGAAGTTGCGTCGGAACCTGTTCCCGGTACTCCTCCCCGGGGGGGGACTGTCTATTTAGCTGCTGCAGACGGGGACGGGAATATGATATCTTATATTCAGAGTAATTATAAAGGCTTTGGCTCGGGTATTGTAATTCCGGGTACAGGAATTGCTCTGCAAAATCGCGGGAAAGATTTTTCCCTCGATCCTAATCATGTCAATGCCTTACAAGGGGGGAAGAAAACTTATCATACGATCATTCCGGGATTTTTAACGAAAGATAATCAGGCCATTGGGCCTTTTGGTGTCATGGGAGGTTTTATGCAGCCCCAGGGACACTTGCAGGTAATTATGAACACCATTGATTTCAATCTGAATCCTCAGGCCTCTTTGGATGCTCCCAGATGGATGTGGCAGGGAGGGAAGGCGGTTCATGTAGAACCCCACTTTCCGGATCATATAGCCCAGTCTTTACAGCGAAAAGGACATCAGATCGTTAAATCCTTAGACGAAGTTGGTTTTGGCAGAGGCCAGATTATCTGGCGTGATTCTAAAACAGGAGTTCTCAACGGCGGCACTGATCCTAGAACTGATGGACATATTTCCTGTTATTAATTTGCAAGACATATCAAAGCGTGAGGTGAAAATACTTGTCTTTAGAATTGCAAAAAAATATTTTTTTAGGTTTTTTTCGGGCCGGCATGCTGGGTTATGGAGGCGGGCCGGCTTCCATACCTTTAGTTCATGATGAGGTTGTCAAAAGATATCGTTGGATGACCGATGAAGAGTTTAGTGATGTGCTGGCCCTGGGCAATACTTTACCGGGTCCGATAGCGACCAAGATGGCCGGTTATATCGGTTACCGGATAGGCGGGGTTGCCGGTTCCATAAATGCAACATTGGCTACGGTGCTTCCTACGGTCTTAATCATGATCGGTTTAATCGGTTTTTTATCCAAATATCAGAATTCCCCCGTAATTAAGGGGATGACTCAGGCTGTTGCACCTGTTGTGGGCGTAATGCTTTTTTCCCTGGCTTATTCATTTATTGACAAAGCTAAAACAGATATGGGCTGGACGGTTGCCTTAATTATCGGTATGATCAGTTTAGTGGCGTATCAGTTTTTGAATATTCATCCCGCTCTGGTGATCGGAGTTTTGTTATCATATGGCTTATTAGGCGGTAGAGTTAATTTTAATAAAAAGGATAAAGGAAAGGATAAGTCATGATCATATACGGACAGCTTTTTCTGGCATTTTTTATTCCGGCGCTGGTCGGGTACGGCGGCGGACCGGCTTTTATTCCGCTGATTCAAAATGAGGTAGTAAATCGCTATGGCTGGTTAACTTTAGATAAATTTGCTGAGTTGCTGGCAATCGGGAATTCCCTTCCCGGACCCATAGCGACCAAGATGGCCGGCTACATAGGTTACCAAATTGGCGGGGTATTCGGCTCAATAGTGGCTTTAACAGCAACGGTAGCACCATCTTTATTGGCAATGCTGTTTTTACTGGGTCTTTTATATAAGTTTAAAGATTCTCCCCGGGTGAAGAACATGACCACTTTGATCAGGCCGACAATTGGCGTATTGCTGGGCGTACTGGCCTATCAGTTTTTTGCAAGATCATGGCTATCGATCGGGATATTCCATACATTATTATTGATTTTACTAAGTTATTTATTTTTAGAAAAATGGAAGATACATCCTGCCTTCGTCATAATTGGATCCCTTTTATATGGAGCTTTCATTATCGCTTAATATTTTGAACGGTATTAAGTAAAGGGGGATAAAATCATTTATGAAAATTGATGAAATTGACCGGAAAATATTAAAGATTTTAACTGTAAACAGCAGAACTTCTTATGTGGATTTAGGAAAAGAACTGGGCCTTTCCCGGGTAGCTATTCGGGAAAGAATCAATAATTTAATGGCGGAGGGTATTATTGAGAACTTTACCATCACAATAAATTCGGAAAAAATGGGGAAGAAAGTCTCGGCTTTTTTTGAGGTGGATTGTGAACCGACGGCTCTTGTTTCCGTTGCAAAAAAATTAGCGGTAAATCCAATGGTAGCCAGCTGTTACCAAATGACGGGACCCAGCACGATTCATATGCATGTTTTGGTGGAAGATTTTGAGATGCTGGAGCGATTCATCAATGAGGAGGTATATGCTTTAGAGGGGATCACCCGTGTGGAAAGTCATATTTTATTAAGACGGTTTAAGAGCAGGAACCTTAAACTTTAGCCGGCAGCATTTTATTCTAGTTCTCCGTTCCCGGTACTCTGTTCTCAATAACAGAGTACCGGTATCTGAACAAGGATGAACGATAAACGATAAACTATAAACCATAAACTGAACGTCACTGGTCACCAGGTACTAATCCGGGCTTCATGAAGCCCGTTTTTTTATGCTATAATGAGAAAAAATGCACGTGGAGGAGTTTGATGGAAAAATATAAATATATTTTTGGACCGATTCCGTCAAGAAGATTGGGAAATTCCCTGGGGGTCAGTCCCATTCCGGGGAAATATTGTAATTATTCCTGTGTTTATTGTCAGCTCGGCCGGACGAACACTTTAACTGTGACGCGCGGGGAGTATGTAAATGTTAATGACATCCTGCGGGAATTTAAACAATATAGCACAGAAAAAATAAAATTTGATGTTGTCTCCATTGTTGGCGAAGGGGAGCCAACCTTAAATATTAATCTCGGTAAACTAATCAGAGAATTAAAACAGCATACGGTAAAACCCGTCGTAGTCATAACCAACGGTTCCTTGCTGGCAGACGGTGCTGTCAGGGAGCAGCTTTTAGCCGCGGATATTGTCATGCCGTCTTTAGATGCATATGATCAGCAAAGTCTGGTAAAAATTAATCGTCCTGATAAAAAAATTGCATTCAGCGAGATATATACGGGATTGAAAATGTTTGCCGGGGAATTTACGGGCCGGTTATGGCCGGAAATTATGCTGATTAAGGGCATTAACGATGACAAAAAGTCACTGACTAAGTTTAAAGACTTGCTGGCAGAAGTTAGGCATGACCGCTTGTTTATTAATACACCAGTCCGCCCCCCTGCGGAAAAATGGGTAGAGGCACCTGAAAGGAAAACATTGGAAGATGCTGTCGATATCCTAGGAGGCAGTTCTTTAGAAATGCTTGCTTCCGGAGCGTTTGTCAGTGAGCTGGAGGACGACTTGGAGGCAGTTTTAAGCATTATTCAAAGACATCCGATGAATCAGCATGAGGTCAGTGCGTTTTTAAAGTCCCGGGGAGTGCAAAATGAAGGGGAGATCTTCAAAAAACTTAGTGATAATGAACTGGTTGAGGTAATGGATTATAAAGGTTACCAGACATTTAGATATTTTAAAGGAGAAAGGATAAGGTAATATCTATGAAAAGGTCCGTTAACAGAGTGGCAGCTATTCATGACTTATCAGGTTTCGGCCGGTCTTCTTTGGCCGTAGTAATACCTATCTTGTCCACTATGGGGTTACAAGTTTGCTCTTTGCCTACCGCAGTATTATCAACCCACACGGGAGGATTTGAGGGTTACAGCTTTGTAGATTTAACTGATTCGATGCAAGAATTTATTCAGCACTGGAAAAGCCTTAAAATTGATTTTGATTGTATTTACAGCGGTTTTTTGGGTTCCTCCAAGCAAATTAATCTTATTTCGGATTTTATCGATGATTTTTCCGGCAATCATCCTTTGGTCGTTATTGATCCTGTAATGGGGGATAATGGTAAGCTTTACAGTACAATGGATGATGAAATGGTTAAAAAAATGCGGGGGCTGATCAAAAAAGCGGATATTATTACCCCTAATTTTACGGAAGCGGCGTTTTTGTTAGGAGAAAAATATGAGACCGATATCTTTCAGGAAGGCATTAAAGAATGGCTGGTCAGATTATCGGAGCTGGGACCGCAGACAGTAATCATTACCAGTGTTCCTGAATCCAAGGCCAGTAAGAATACCAGTGTTATTGCTTATAATAGGGAAGATGAGAGGTTCTGGAAAGTAAGTTGTGTTTATATACCTGCCCATTACCCGGGTACCGGGGATGTATTTACAAGTGTTATTGTAGGTAGTCTCCTGCAAGGTGACAGTCTGCCCATCGCTTTGGATAGAGGGGTACAGTTTATTACGGCGGCTATAAGGGCCAGCTATGGTAATAAATATCCCGAGCGGGAAGGGGTACTTCTGGAAAGGGTACTGGATAATTTGAAAATGCCTGTCTTAAGCAGTACTTATGAATTATTAGAATAATAAAAATTAGGTGCCGGCCACCTACCGTCAAGACCGGCTCAGCCGGTCTTTTCTTCGAGATATTTTTCTTTAATTTCCTCTATGACTTCATAGATCCGGTTGGAAAACTGGGGAATGGTATAGCCTATATATATAGGTGAAGTAATGAACCGGGGCATTATTTTGGCAATTATTTGTTCCCGGTATTTATAAAAGAAAATATTATAACTGTCACAATGTTTACTGAAATGATTTAAAATATAGTGAACTGTGATTTGGATATAGTCTGCAAAGGGCTTGATATTTTGGAGGTCCTCCATGATGATGTTAAATTCAAAAAAACCGACACGGGGCGTAGTGGATACATTGAGTACCACAGCATCTCTTTCGGCAATGGTTATTCCCGTAAAGTCCTCGGCAAAGGTTTTTTCCCGGTAATCAATATTTTTTAAACCTACTATTTGCATGTGGGGGTGAAAGATTGTACCCCCTGATTTGGGTCCGTGATTTTTAAAAAACAGCACGGATTTAAAGGCACCGTCTTTTTCCATTTCCAGCCATTTCTCCAGGCCGAAAGAGATCACTTCATAGAGATGGTCTTTAGGATATACCGATAAATCGGTATGACAATTATCTGTTTCGATGAGCACGGTCTGAAAAGTATCCTCCAGGACCGGGTACTTATTTTTTACCAGAATAATAGAACCTTTTTCTGCTATTATTTCCTCCAGGTTATTGCGGTCACAAAAAGGGCACTTGGTATCTTTATTAATAATACTTTCCGGTTTCTCTTTTCCTATATCATAATCAAAAAGCAGCTGTGATGATGACAAAACGATCACCTCTTATTTAGTCCTAACTTATATAATATTACTGAAAGTTATTAAATGCTAGAAATGCAAAGAAAAATTTTGTTAAAGATTGTAGTCTGACACAAAAATTGCTATATTTAAATATAGGTAAGACCTTATCCTGTAAGCAAAGGATACTGATATTTCTCTCTTTTATTATTATACTAGAAAGGGGAACAACTATGGGGAAGGAAAAGGTAACTAAGAAGGAAGAAAAGAAGAAACCTGCCGATAGCAAAACGAAAAAAGAAAAGAAAACATATTAAAAAAAACCGGTAGCACCGGTTTTTTTTATGCAGGGAAGCAGCCTGCCCGACAGTCTGTTTAGAATGCTCCGGTAGCTTAGGAAAAGTTTATAAGCTAAAGGTTTTATAAAATATTAACAATAAAATTACCTCCAAATAAAAAAGAGATTAAATTCAGGTAATAAAATAATTAAATAAGACAATTAATCTAAACAGGCAGGTGACGGCTATTATGCAAAATACCGCGGTATCCTTTAAATATAAGGATCTCTTACCTTTATTACAGGGAAGAATTCCCGGACAGTTGATCATGCAATATACAGATAAATGTAATGCCACATGTCCGCAGTGCAGTATGCGTATTACCAAATCTTTTCCAAGATCAAAGATTGATATGAATGATGCCAAAAGAATTATTGATGCTGCCGCAGATATGGATATTAAAGCGCTTTCTTTAACAGGGGGCGAACCGTTACTTTTCCTGGAGGAAATCATTAGTCTGTTAAATTATGCCGGGGCAAGAGGGATTTCTTATCTAAGGACAGGTACCAACGGTTTTATTTTTATGAATTGGGAAAGCAGGGATTTTACAAAAAAAATTCATTGTCTGGCTGATTCGCTGGCCGGTACGCCGGTGCGGAATTTTTGGATCAGTATCGATTCCGCAAAACCGGAAATTCATGAGAAAATGCGGGGATTGCCCGGCGTAATAAAGGGGATTGAAAAGGCACTGCCTATTTTGCATGAATATGGAATTTTTCCGGCGGCAAATTTGGGTATTAATAGAAATATCGGAGGCTTAAGAACATTAGCCGCCGAAGACTCCCGGAGGGACCCGGAAGTCTATTATCAAAGAGCTCAGGAAGCATTTCAGGAATTTTATAATTTTGTTGCAGATCTGGGATTTACGATGGTAAATACCTGTTATCCCATGAGTTCGGATGAGGATGGTTTTGTTTACGGGGCCGTTTCTGATGATGAAGTGGTGAGGTTTACTCCCCGGGAAAAGGTCCTGCTGTTTAAAGCCTTGTATGATGTGATTCCCAGGCATAGGTCTCAGTTACGGATTTTTACACCCAGATCCTCACTTTATGCTTTTATCCGGCAGTATGAAGGGAAAAAGGATTTCTGCCTGCCCTGCAGAGGAGGCACCGACTTCTTTTTTATTGATTGCCGGGATCTGGAGGTATACCCTTGTGGTTACAGGGCGGAGGATAAGCTGGGCAAGTTATGGAATCTGGATCTTAATAAAATAACCGGTCAAGCCTATTGTACCGAGTGTGACTGGGAATGTTTCCGGGACCCGTCGGAATTGATGGGTCAGCTGGTCCGGTTAACGAATAATCCGCTGGGTTTTTTGTCCCGGATTGTTAAGGAGCGGGAGTATCTGAAAGTGTGGCTGGAAGACCTGCTTTATTATAAAAAGTGTGCTTTTTTTGACGGCCGCCAACCAATTAATTGGACTTAGCCGTATAAACACACCGTATGAAAACTGCCATTTGACTTTCAAAATAATCCATGGTAGAATATTTTTTGCGTCCGATGATTTCTTTCTCGATTGGAAAACATTTATTATGGTCAAGGGAAGGGAATTATGTTATTATTAAATATGTGTTAAAAATGGATAGTTTATGGAGAGATGACCGAGTGGCCGAAGGTGCACGACTGGAAATCGTGTGTGCGGGTAAGACCTGTACCGAGGGTTCAAATCCCTCTCTCTCCGCCATTTTAGATACGAAGGCAAGAGGCAAGAGGCAGGAACAGGGTAATCCTGAGATAAAACTGTCTCTTTTATCATCTAATTATGTTAGAAACATGGGAATTAAATATGACTAATTTTGTTAGCTTTGGTCGCGCTAGATGGGGAGGTAGCGGTGCCTTGTAACCTGCAATCCGCTATAGCGGGATCGATGCCTAATCAGAGGGCTAGCTTTGTGGGGTCAGCCTCAGGTAAGTGGTGAGGAAGATTGGGTCCTGCGCAACATAAACTTATGAAACCCGTCAGGTCCGGAAGGAAGCAGCGGTAAGTAAGCCCTTGTGTGTGCCGCAGGTAAGCCTGGTCTGAGCTAACTGCCTGAGTAACGTTCGGAAGGTTTAGTTCGAAGTTAGGTGCGCGGCCGATAATTTTATCTATAAAATAGTACCCTGTGCAGGTACTATTTTTATTTATGTAACTTTAATGTCAGGTGCACACTGCTTTAAGAGCGGGTACGTGTAAAATTCTCACTCAACGGATTTCGGTTACGGAAGTTTCTAATGATCATAAGTATTGCCGCTGTTTTTTTCAGAGAAGGGGCTTTTTTCGATGTCTGCTTTATGGTATCGTTAAGTGGTAAAATACATTATTTACGAGGAAGGTTATTATGTCCTATATTGCTTTATACCGTGCTTTTAGACCTCAAACATTTTCCGAAGTAATCGGGCAGGAGCATATTAGTAAAACGTTGATCAATGCCTTGGTTAATAACAGGGTTGCTCATGCCTACTTGTTTTGCGGTCCCCGGGGGACAGGCAAAACAAGTTCGGCCAAAATACTGGCTAAAGGGGTTAATTGTTTGGATTTGCAGAATGGGGAACCCTGCAATACATGTGCTAACTGCACTTCCATAAATCTGGGTAATTTTTTGGACGTATTTGAGATAGATGCCGCTTCTAATCGCGGCATAGATGAGATCAGGGATATCCGGGATAAAGTAAAATTTGCCCCTTCACAGGGAAAGACCAAGGTCTATATTATCGATGAGGTTCATATGCTTACCTCGGAAGCTTTCAATGCGTTACTGAAAACCTTGGAAGAACCCCCCGGCCATGTCCTGTTTGTTCTGGCAACCACAGAACCCCAAAAAATTCCTTTGACTATTTTATCCCGCTGTCAGCGTTTTGATTTCCGCAAAATTAGTACTACTGAAATTAAAGAGCATCTTAATACGATAATTGCCAAGGAAGGAATAAATATTGCGCAAAGCGGTCTGAATATTATTGCCCGTAAAGCAGCCGGAGGGATGAGGGATGCCATAAGCATCCTTGACCAGTGTATAGCATATGCCGGTAAAAATATCGAATGTGAACATGTTGAGAAAGTACTGGGTACATTAGGGGAAGAACAAATTCTCCGGATAAGTGAGGCAATTTATCAAGGAGATGCGGGAGCAGTTATCACTTTACTTAACCAAAGTATTCAGGATGGCAAAGATATCAAGCAGATTGTCAGGGATCTCATAGAATATTTCCGGCAAGTTATGCTTTTAAAGCTCTCTCAAAGCGAAAGTTTAATTTCAGTCAGCCCGGATATCTTACCTGCGGTAAAAAATCAGGCGGATAATTTAACAATGGGATTTTTAGGGAATATTATACTTAAGCTCTCGGAGATCGAGAAGGACATGCGCTGGAGTAGTCAGCCCCAAATTTTATTAGAAGCGGGGCTGGTTGAGGTGATTTTCAGGTCAGTTCCGGGAGAAGCCCCGCAAAAGAATATAACACTGACGGATAAGAAGCAAAAGGAAACGACTGTTGCAAAAAAGGCGGTACAGCAGCGCACACAGCCTGAGGTGCAGGAAAAAACCACTGATGTGCCAGCAGGAAAACCTGTTGATTTTTCAGAAATAAATAAACTGTGGCCGGAAATACTGGAGAAGGTTAAGCAATACAAGATTACTACCCATGCTTTTCTAGTTGTGGCCGAACCCGTTACAGTTGATGATGAAGGCTGCTTGGTCCTTGATTTTAAAGAGACCCATAAGTTTCATCGGGATAAAATATCCCGGCCCGAGAATAAAGAATTAATCGAAAAGGCCATTCAAGAATGCTCGGGTATAAGTATCAGGATAAAATGTTTAAGTGCAGGTGAAAAAGAGTCCGATCGTAAAGATGATAGCCAGGATAATTCCGTAGTGGACCAGGCTATCCAACTATTTGGCGGGAGTATAGTAGAAGTAAAAGATTAGATTAATTTAGGAGGTAAAGAAATGGGTTTTGGTGGAAATATGAATAAAATGATGAAGCAGGTTCAGCAAATGCAGGCTAAAATGGCTAAGCTTCAGGCCGAGATGGAAGAGAGAACGGTAGAAGCTACGGCCGGAGGTGGAGTTGTCAGGGTCGTGGCCAACGGGAAAAATGAGATTGTGGAAATAGAGATTAAACCGGAAGTTCTTGATCCCGATGATGCTGAAATGGTTCAGGATCTGGTATTGGCTGCCTGTAACGAAGCCTTGCGAAAAGCGCAGGAGATGGTTGCGGAAGAAATGGGTAAAATTACAGGAGGACTAAAACTTCCTGGGATGCCAGGAATGTTCTAAGATGTTGTACTATGCCGATGCTGTAGCTAAACTTATTGAAGAATTCGCAAAACTTCCCGGTATCGGTCCGAAAACTGCCCAGAGGTTAGCATTTTATGTTCTGAAAGGAAGTAAAGAAGATGCTTATAATCTGGCTAAATCTATCGTAAATGCCAAAGAGAAAATTAACTATTGCTCTATATGTTCAAATTTAACCGATACGGACCCTTGTAAAATTTGCAGTAATGTGAATCGGGACAGCTCTTTAATATGTGTGGTGGAAGACCCCCGGGATGTTGTTGCTTTCGAGCGTACCAAGGATTTTAAGGGGTATTATCATGTGTTACACGGAGCCATCTCGCCCATGGAGGGAATAGGCCCGGAACAGCTCAGAATAAAAGAGCTGCTGGAGCGTATTCAAAAGCAGGAAATCCAGGAAGTAATTGTGGCTACCAATTCCAGTATAGAAGGGGAAGCAACGGCTATGTACCTGGCAAAGCTTATTAAGCCTCTAGGTATTAAAGTGACCCGTATTGCGCAGGGAATCCCCGTAGGGGGAGATATTGAATATGCCGATGAGGTAACTCTGGCCCGGGCTTTTGCCGGGAGGAGAGAAATGTAATATTAAGGCGAAGACAGTTCTATTAATGGAAAATTGAGATTTGAGAATGAAGAATTAAAAAACATAAACCGGAAGTTATGAATTTTGCAGGCGTGCAGAGATAATAAATCTTTGCATGCTTTTTTATGGGGATAAAATACAGGGGAGTTTTTTGACTAAATTTTCCATTACCGGAAATACTATTAACTGAATATAATTATGTATATTTATTTCCGGGAGGAAAGTGAAAAAATTATGAATCATTTATTAGAAAAGCTGCTGCGGTTCAAAGAAGCTTTGCTGTCTTCTGAAATTTTAAATGAAGACGTTAAAAAAGCGCCGTCACTTGTTGAAATGGTTGAGGCTGCCAAAGAAGAGTGGCTGGATGCCAAAAAATTTTTTGAAGAGGTGACGGACCCGGTATTAATTGATCATGCAATCTACCGGATGGAATCGGCTGAAAAAAGATATATTTATCTTTTGAAGACTGCGGATGAAGAAAAGGTAATCAATGATCATGTCCAGCTAAATTAAAAAGTTTAAGATTTTTAGGCATAATTTAATTTAGCCCTCATATAGTTATTACAGATACTTGTCTCAAGGAGTGAGGGTTTATGAATTACGGAATTATTTTTGCAGCTTTGTTTTTGCTATTTTTAATTTATATCGTTGTACGGGTAATGATCGTACCTATTCAATGGATAGTTAAAATATTCGTTAATTCTGTACTGGCTCTAGTCGGTTTACTGATATTAAATTTACTAGGTAATTTTGTTGGCTTTCATTTACCCATTAATATTATTACTGTTTTAGGGGTTGCTGTTTTAGGAGTACCAGGATTAATTCTGGTTATCATTATGCACTTCCTCTTTATTTAAAGCGTGTTGAAAAAGAATCATTTTGCTGCGTTAATTTTAGCTCGCAATCTTAACGCAATAGGAATGGGGACATACCTCCCATGGAGCCCGGTTATGGGCGGAGGAATGTCCTATTCTTGTGTGCGCCTCCGGTTTTTAGAGTTGATTACATATTTTTATCTTTAGAATCACGTTACCCTCGTGTTTTTTATTTTTTTTGTTATACTGAAGAGTAGGTAAAAAAAACACTATTTTTAAATATTTGTATCAATATTGAGCATAATAACGCTAGTGGAGAGGAGGAGGTTATAAGTTTTGACCAGAATTGTGGAAGCTTATATAGGTGAATATAACAGCGGCAAAAGTGAGGTCTCTATTAACAGAGCGATTGATTTACTTAACCAGGGAAGAAAGGTTACCTTGGTTGACTTAGATATTGTTGAGCCTTTCTATACCCTAAGGCCTCTAAAAAAGGAATTGGAAGCAAAGGGTCTGACAATTCTTGCCTGGGAAACAAAAGAAACGTATGGCTTAGGAGAAGCAGGGAATATTATTAAGCCGGAAATGAGATGGGCATTACGCAGGGAAGGTGATATTGTTTTAGATATCGGCTATGGCGTGGAAGGTGCGAAAACATTAAATCTGGTTGAGGAAAAAGAGAAACATCCTGAATTGCGCATTTATGCGGTTTTAAATATCGGCCGACCGATTACGGCGGATAAGGAAGAAATTATAGAGTATGTGAAAAGTCTGGGCCCTGTTCACGGCATAATTAATAATTCCCATTTAGGTAATGAGACCGATGTTCAATTCATTCAGGAAGGTGCCCGTGTTATAGGGGAAGCTGCTAGGGAACTGGGGCTGCCTGTGATTGCCACGACCGTAGATTACAGGCTGGGGGAAAAGATAGGGGCTCAGGATGAACAGGGTAATCCTGTCAGATTACTTTACCGTTATATGGACCGTAGTTTTTGGTGATGCTAAACAATATAAACTTCATTATAAACGAATCACCAGTCACGATCACTAAGTGAGGCAGAGGTTTAGTAGCTACAGGGAGGCAGTACCGGGGAATGATAGTTCTCGGTTCACAGTATTCAAAAAACAGAGAACCCGTATCAGAGAGCCAAGAACTACAAACTAAGAACGCTAAACATGATTACTAACCACCAGTCACTAGCCACTAACAAGCAGTAACAAAAAAAACGGAGGTGTATACG
>JBMNCQ010000049.1:0-35098 GCA_049366715.1 Peptococcaceae bacterium
TTTACAGTGTTTTTCACTGATTTCTAAAGGACTTTCACTCACCTAATACACCTCCGATAATTTTACGAACCTTCTACCATTTTTAATCATTCCGCCGATTTAAGGCATTCTGCTACCAGTTCAATAACATGTTTCGCCTCTGCTTCACGACCACTGCGCTGCAAAGCATGGTTGAGCTGCATAATACAAGAAGGACAAGCGGAAGCAACAATTTCCGCCTTACTGTTAACGATTGAATCTACTTTATGCTTAGCAACTTTTTGCGATAAATCATAGTGGGTAAGATTAAAAGACCCTGCCGAACCACAGCACCTATCGGCTAACCCCATTTCAACATATTCATAACCAGGACTCAAGCGCTTTAAAAGTTCTCTAGGACTTGTTTTTCCTGCTGGTGTTCGTTTTAAATGGCAGGGGTCATGATAGGTTATTTTTATTCCCAATTCCTGAGGATTAAGCTTAATATCAATGATCTCAACCAGGAACCGGTTAATATCCATGATCTTCCTGACCAATTGATAGGCATCCTCACTTTGTAATAACTCCGGATACTCCAGCCAGGTAGAGAGACAGCTTGCACAATCCGTCACGATATAATCTACATCTAAATTCTTAAAGCTCTTAATATTCTCTGCGGCTAAAAATCCGGCGACTTCAACTTCCCCGCTGGCTAAAGCCGGAACTCCGCAGCAGTACTGTTCAGGTATGACGACTTCTACATGATTGGCGCCTAATACCTTTAAAACACTGACACCTACCTGAGGCGTGACCAAATTTGTCACACAACCGGTAAAATACGCAACCTTCAACCGGGGATTCTTTATTCCGGTTCCGGCGGGAACCGAATCACGAAAAGCCTTGCCGGATATTGGCGGGAGAAGCTGCTCTTTTCCCGCTAAGTCAAAGGGAAACAATTTAAGCATACCTGTACTGCGTACCAGTTTTTGCACACCGCTTTTTTGATAAAAGGCAAAAAGCTTACCTGCAGTTTTTAATCTTCCGTTATATTTTAAAAGGTGTTGAAAAACATTTTTCTTGATAATGGGCAGCCCCCTGGCAGTAACTAAATCTTTCCGGGACATTTGCACCAATTTATCCACTTCAACACCGTTGGGACAATTAGCACTGCAAGACCCGCATAATAAACAAGTAGAAAAAATTTCTGCCAGTCTGTCATTCCACTCCAGCTTACCTGCCTGGAGATTTTCGATAAGTTCTACCTTGCCCCTGGCCACATAAGGCTCCCGCCCTGTTTCTGCAAAAAGGGGGCAATGAGCCTGGCATCCTCCGCAGCGGCTGCATTTTTTTAATATTTCCTGATAAGTATTTTCCATAATAACCCCCTAAAATATCTTGCCGGGATTTAAGATATTATGAGGATCCACTGCCTTCTTAATGGCCCGTAAGTAGTTTAAGCCGACTTCACCTAATTCCCACTGGAGATAGGGCCTTTTCATAACACCAATACCGTGTTCACCCGATAAGGTACCTCCCAGAGACAGGGCCGCCTGGAAGATTTCTCCCACAGCCTTTTCAACTCTTGCCATCTCTTCAGGATCATTTTTGTCGGCTAGAATATTCGGATGAAGGTTGCCGTCACCGGCATGACCAAAAACAGGCAGGTGCAATTGGTATTTCGCACCGATTTCCCGTAAGAATTTTACCATTTCCGGTATTTTACTGCGGGGTACTGTTGCATCCTCAGATATTTTCGTCGGTTTAAGCTGGACAATAGCCGAAGACACCGCTCTCCTGGCCTCCCATAGCCTTTCCCGCTCCTCCAAAGCTGAGGCGATCTCCATAGTGCGGCAATTGTTTCTTTTACAGACTTCCTCCATAATTTGGATATCCTCCGTCACCTGAACGTCCGAGCCATCAACTTCCATCAGTAATATTGCTTCAACATCCAGGGGAAGGCCTAATCCTGTGTATTTTTCCACACAATTAATTGTTATCCTGTCCATCAGCTCCAAAGTTGCCGGAATAACTCCCGCACAAATAACGGCAGCTACTGTTTTGGCAGCATCCTCAAGCTTGTCAAAGTAAACCAATGCCGTTTTTTTGGCCTTGGGTTTCGGAAGCAGCCGCACCGTGATCTCCGTAATAATTCCTAAAGTACCTTCACTGCCCGTCAGCAAACGGGTTAAATCATACCCTGTTACATTCTTTACGGTTCTCCCTCCTGTTCCCATTATCTCACCGGTAGGCGTTACCACTTTTAAACCCAGCACGTAATCTTTGGTAACCCCGTATTTAAAAGCCCGGGGGCCCCCCGCATTTTCCGCTACATTGCCGCCCATGGTACAGGTCTTCAAACTCGCCGGGTCCGGGGGATAAAACATCCCCAGTTTCTCTACCTCCTGGTGGAAATATCCTGTAACTACCCCTGGTTCCACTACTGCCAGCAAATCTTCCGTACTGATTTCTTTGATTTTATTCATCCTGGTCAATACCAGGGCAATACCCCGGGCCTGGGGAACAGAACCTCCGCTTAGACCGGTACCGGCGCCTCGGGGATATACGGGAATTTCTTCCTTGTTAGCAAACTTAATTATCTTGGCAACTTCCTCAGTGGTCCCCGGAAACACAACTACATCAGGTATCCCCCTTTGAAAAGTGCCGTCGTAGGAATAGCAAATGCGGTCTTCATACGCACTTATTACATTTTCCCTGCCGACTATTTTTTGCAAGTCGTTTAGCATGCTTTTTTCCATCCTCTTTACCCCCTGATAAAATTGTTATTTTCATCAAATTCCATTTCCCGGGGTTTTACAATCACTTCCAAATTGGAGTTGTTTTGAATTTCGTCCAATAAAGAAATTGAACAATACATTTCGTCCAGGAAAAGCGTATTTTTAATTCTCACTATTTTTGCATTTTCTGGATTTGACAGGTGTAAAGTCTTCAAGGCAGCTTCAATTATTTCCCGGTGGGAGTTAAGGATCACCGGAATCATTCCTCTTTGCACGAAACCGGTAGTTAAACAGTTCAGGTAAGTTGTCTGATAATCGATTTTTGCAAATAATCTTTTGGTTATAAAATCAGCCAGTCCCACTCCGTTCGCATTACCATGGGAAGCAGCGGTCAGGTCCAATACCGCTATTCTTTGGTAAAGGGGTTTTGCTGCCTCCGCAACACCGTGAATACGCCATCTGCCGATGACATTAGTATCCATTCCCGTACCGCTGAAATTTTTCCCCATTTCATCAATAAGCAATAAATCCAGTTGTTCAAAAGGAACTGTAGGCATTAAACCTTTCGCATATTTTAAGAGTTTCGCTTCTTCCTCTTCAAATTGCTCCGGCCGGAGACCCTGTAAAAGAGCAGTCTCCTCATAACCGTTTTCAACGATAGCCAATCCGGCCAAAACATTGGTTTTTTCCCTGACGATCCGGGATAACTCCAGAATGATATCACCGATTACCTCAGGACCCTGAGAGTGAATAGCCTCTGCTCCCGGGGCACGACCCAAGCCAATAGCCAGCATCTTTAATAATCCTGATTCCCGGGGAGCCCGGAAGGCTGTATGGGCCTTAATCCTGTTGATTACAATAATACCGTCCGCTTCAACAGCTTCCCGGGCGCAGTAGACGGCTACCTGATGAGTCGGTGTATACCCCAGCTTAATTACTTCCGCAGAAGCAGCTATGGGACAGCCGGTCTTCTCTTCCGTAACGCCCAGATGGGTAAGAATTGTTCTCTGCCCGGGGCCTGTTCCTCCGCCATGACTGCCCATGGCCGACACCAGCAAAGGAGAACCGCCTTTTTCTTTAATAAATTCCACAACCTGCCGGTAAATTTTATCTATCCCGGTGATTCCCCGGCTCCCACCGGTAATGGCAATGGTCTTCCCGGCAATTTTTTTATTTAATGCAAGCTTCTCCAACTCTTTGCCAACAGCCGCCGCCACATCTTCGACTTGGGGGCGGGGTAAATGCTGCTTTATTTTTACCATGGGGGGCAATCTCAACAACTACATCACCTCATTTATATCAGGTTTGTGCTGTGGGCAGATATTTTTAAAAACTGCGCCACCAATTACTAATCCTGGTGCATCAGTACTGCCAATTCCTCCGCAGAAAAATTTTCATTTAGTTTACTTTCAAAATTTTTACAGGTAAGGGTAATATCCTCTAAATGTTCAAGCATCGCTTTATTGGCTTCCCGGGGTTTTTTATTTGCAATAGCTTGAAAAATCCTAATATGCTGACTCAGGATATCATCCGGACGTCCCGGTATGCACCGGGAATACTGGCGGGTATGTTTTTGACAGTGTTTTATCAGCGCACCTAGATTTTTCATAATATGATAGAGAATGGAGTTATGAGCAGCTTTTGCGATCAGAAGATGAAAGTTTAAATCCTCCTCTTCACCCAGCTGCCCTTTTTTGATTCCTTCCTGCATATCTACGAGCAGCTTCTCCATTAACCTTATTTCCTCCGGAGAAGCAAATTGAGCAGCCAGAGAAGCGGTTTGTCCTTCGATGGCCTGGCGTGCCGTCATCATCTCATAAACCGCCCCTGAATTTATCAGCATTTTTACGGCTAACGGATGAATATGGGTTTGTAAGTCAATATTTCGCACAAAACTGCCTTCACCATGACGCATTTCAATTATTTCTGCCATTTCTAAAGCACTCAGGGCTTCTCTGATGGAAGGCCTGCTTACTCCGAACATTTCTTCTAAGTTTTTTTCCGTTGGTAGTTTATCGCCGGGTGACAATTCACCATTACTAATCAAAGAAATAATTTGTTCTGCAATTTCCTGAGGTATTTTCCGTTTGGAAATCTTCTTTACTTCCAGCAAAACATCACCTCCGCTAAGTTGTTTGACAACCTGATATCTACTTATCTAATTATATTCTCGGCTAAAGCTAAGATTCCTGCAAGTCTTTTGCGAAAATTATCAAATATTTCCTGTGATTCTCATTATAGAAATGCCGCCGAGCAGATAAATATGGTCAGAAACCATACAATGGCAATGGTACATAACTCCGTACAATCTGTTGAATAAGTAAGCAGGATACTGACGATAATACAGGCTGTGATTTTGTTCTTGCCGCCTGTTTCTCCAGGGGACAAGAAAAGAAGTCACTCGCAATAAGTGACTTCTTTTCTTGCCCCATACTAGTTCGGGGATGATTCACTAAATCTCCTGATAACCGTACCTTTATGATCATCATCATTTATTTCACATATAAAATTATTTTCATATATACATTTTAGGTAGCATAAGCTAGCTGCAGAGGATAAATTCAGGTATTCTTAGCAGGCCCGGTACTACCATCCGCCTAAGTATCTTCTGACAAACTGGTCATGAATTTGTTCAAAAAGTAAGCCGGCGGTAAACCAAACCGGAGCATAATCTAATCGGATAAATCCCCGCCAAGAAAAAAAACTGCCGCTATAATCCCAGGGGCATTGGCCTATGAAAGCGGTCAGCAGATATCCCGTGCTGAATTCAATCGCAAATATCAAAACCATATAAACCAGGCCCCGGACCCACCATCTCCCGGATCTGATCTCCTCATGGACCGGTTCCAGAAAAACAGCCAGTCCGTAAATGGGAAACATCCAAAGATAGGTATGACTATCAAGGGTCCATTTACCCTGCAGCAATGAACCAAGACCTGTCCACATTACCTCTGTTATCCAGCCCAGCGTTCCGTAAAAAAGAAATCTTTTCAGCATATTGTTAGTTTGTATTGAAACACTTAAGACCATACATAAAAATCATAATATATATTTAGCCCGGATTGAATACTTTAACTTTAGCCTGCTGTCTTAAAGCTGATTTTAATTGTCTCACCACCCAGGGATATGTTAATTTGCGAACTGTTCGCTCTTCTTGCCCTTGTGTATACGAAACCCTACTTTGTTTTATACTATTGATAATATATAGGGGGTGAGTTAATGCGTTGGAGAGAGACAGAAGTTAGAGATGTAATGCTAAATCCATCCAGTATCGGCGTAAAGGTATCGCCGGAGGACATTTTCTTATTAAACGTCCGGGGTTTCTATCTGCTTTTAGGTGCGGCATTTTCCCAGGAAGAACTGACGAAAGAAAAGTTCAAAGACTTATATTTAAAATTCTTAGATTTGGCCAAAAGCAACGGCTTTACCATTGAATATAGAGAAGTGACCTTTCCCGGCAGCTGGATCGAAACGCAGCTGGAAAGGGTCAATGCCAAAAGAAAATTTTCTACTGCAATAAACGAAATGCTGCAAAGTAATAAATAATTCTCTGATGGCGATAGTGAGGCAATAATTAATGATAAAACTGCCGGAATAAACAGCTGGAATTTTGTCTAAAATAACCAGCTGTTTTTTTTATTTTTTCCACTGCAAGCCTTGAGATATATGTTACAATAGTTACTGATTTGAAACTGTGACACCAGCACCTAAAAACTTATGAAAGAAGGTTTTCGCTTTGCAGGCAGCACCAATATTTATCCTTTTATTACAGCTTTTTCTAAATCCTTTTCATGTTTCCGCCTCATCTTCCGAAACCGGTCCCGAATATATTTTAAGGGAAGAGGTTCCGATTATTATGTACCATGAAATCGGGATACCTGAAGGCCCGTGGAAAGAACTATATGTTGACCCGGATGTTTTCGCCCGGCAATTAGATTATCTGGCCGGCGAGGGCTATACAACAATAAACCTGCAAGACCTTTATGAGCATTGGACGAATAAAAAGCCCCTCCCTGAAAAACCCATTGTCTTAACCTTTGACGACGGCTATAAAAGCGTATACGAAACAGTATATCCTCTCCTGCAGGCCAGAAAAATGGAAGCAACCTTTTTTCTCTATCCCAGCAAATTTGGAAGTGCAAACGGATTAACACCCCAAATGGTAAAAGAACTGGCTGCGGCCGGTATGGAAATAGGGTCCCATACTGCAAATCATGCCGATTTAACCCAGTTAGATACAGAGGGCCAGCGCAAAGAGATTCTTGATTCCAAAACAACCCTGGAGGAAATAACCAATAAATCCGTGAATTTTCTCTGCTATCCCTCCGGCCGGTATAATCAGGCGGTAATCAGCGAAACGGAAAAATCCGGTTATTTAGGAGCAGTTACTACTCAGATGGGCAACAGCACCTACCAGCAGGATCCTTACCAGTGGAAAAGAATCCGGATTAATTACAGTGACGGTCTAAAAGGTTTTATAAATAAAATTAACTAATCTATCCGGAGCCGGTTAAACTTCCTGTTAATTTTCCATTAGGTGGATATCCGGCCCGGCTTTTAAAAGCAATCCGGTCAGTTTTTAATATTTATGCCCATATTTTGTAATAATTTGCAAAAAAGTTATGCTGCAAGCAGGAATATGTAAAAAAATGGAGAACCTTTGTTATAAATTACAATTTTTGGGTGATAAGGTTGAAAAAGGTCGTGATTCCTTTAATTTGTATAAACTTACTCCTGATTTCGTACTTCATTCTTGGCGGGCAGAGCTTTTATTTTATGACCTTCAAAGAAACCATCTGCATGATTATTTTATTATTCATTTTACTTACTTCCTGCTTTTTGCATATTTACTTTTTCCAAAAACACAAAAAGGAGCTGGGGCAAAAAATAACCCATGCCCACAGCCAGCTGGCGGCCAACATCGCCCACGGAGTCAGAAACCCTTTAGTGGCTTTAAAAGGATTTCTCCAGCTCGAACAGAAAAAATCCAATTCTACCCTAGGCCAAGAAAATATCGCCTTATTACTGGATGAAATAAAACAAATTGAAGAGTGTATTGAATTTTGCCTTGAAAATAATTCAAAGCCGGATTAATATTCCCTTCTCCGTAAGAAAATAGTCCCTTCCACGTATTGAAGGGACTATTTTCTTACGGTATTTTAGTTCTCTTCACGTCATTAAGACTGGGAACTATGTTAATCCAAGCATGCTCACCTTGAAACTTCATGGAATCCCCGTCATAAATGAATTCCAATTCATCTTCAGCCTTGGCTTTTTTCCATTCACCGGTAACAAATTTGCCCCCGGTGAAAAAATAAGCCTTACCCTGTCCCAGTAAATCGATTTCCGATTCCAGCTCCTCTTTTACTACTTCTCTGGTTTCTGCCTCCATTACGATAACATTTTCCGTAAATATTTCCGCACCTTCCAAAGACTTATGGGGAACCCCGTTGATATACCTTTTATATCTGCCGCCATCCCACTCATAAGTAACGGTATATAAGTATCGGGGATCCGTAGAATATGTAATATCAATCAAGTCCGCCGGCTCTCCTGCAACCTCTCCTTGTTCCAGGAGATTGAGGGGAACCAAAGCGTATTTCTTCTTTTCGGCACCTTTTTGCAAAAGCTCGGTACTGGTATAAAGATTATGGGGCATCTTTCTTGATTTATCACGCCAAAAATAGGCACCGGAGTTATAGATTTCATCCAGATCTTTTATTTTAAGCCGGGGAATTAAATTCAGGGCATCGGTATTCCCGCCTGCATGGGCAAAAGGAGCATCATGGCCTTTTACGAGATAAGCAAAATAATATCTGGCACTTCTGACCGGTCCGATTTTTTCAGCCTTTTGCGAATGGAAAACCGCCAGATATCTGGTAATGCCGCCTTCTGCTAAAATTTCATAAACCCGGTCTGCTTTATCCAGGCCACTCTGGGGATAAGCATTACGATGATTATCCACCGAAACGATCAAAGAACCCGGCAATTCTTTTTCACTCTTAATCATAGGAGTGAGACTCACCATTTGTTCTGCAGGTTCCTGCTCTTCTGCGTCAAGTTCCTTTTCCGCCTGCTGCTCATTTTCTGCCGGTGCTCCGGCCTCATTCTTACTACAGCCGCAAAACGCCACGAACAAGATTAATACCAGGAATAAAGCAACATACTTACGCAAAACCATGCACCTCTTCTCTTGTCATTCTAATAAAGTAAACAGCGGGTGCTTATACGCCAAGAAATGTCTGCCTTTTCATTCCCTTCAAGCACGCCTTCCGGTACTGTATTTCTAACATTTCAGCCAATTGGCGAAATATATAAATTCCTACAGCAGATAAAACTCTAATTTTTGGCATTCAGGGCAAATCATAACTTTAACGGGCATATCGTCCCCTAAGCTTTTTTCAGTTAAATATTCAAGAATCGTACCACATACCGAACATATTTTGCCTATTTCCTCACCGGCCGGAATTTCTCTTCTCCCATATCCCACTGTTACTAAATTACATATTATATCTAAGGCCTGATTATTTCTTGCTTCTATGTTCAGCTTGTTTTTTCCTTCTTGACTAATATAAAAAATACCTATTCCGGCCTCGCCCACTGCCTGGAGAACATTACCTTTAACTGTCACTCTTCTGGTGATTCCTTGGGAGACCAGAACATCACCGATCATTTTCAGGCTACTTCCCCGTTCAATTTCTACTATCTTATTTACCATTTTCAAACCCCTTTATTTTTAATGACCTCTGTCCTTTCTAATAAAAATAATAAAGGCAATCCCAGTAAATAACAAGCACCGATCTGACCAACAGCAACATATCCGGCGGTAAGGTAAAAGGGCAGGTCGGAAAAGTAGCTCCACATGTAGCCGATCACAATTGCGTTCACCACTACCGGCGGCAGAGGAGCTAACCATCTGGACGGCATTCTTCTGGTAAGATAGGCCGCGAACAAAGTAGCAAGACTGCCGAATACGATATCATAAATGCCCAGGCCGCTGTAAATATTCGCAATTGCGCAGCCAATAAACAGCCCCGGAATACTTTCCGGCATGATAAAAGGCAAAATCGTAAGGGCTTCCGAAACTCTTAATTGTACGAAATTATAAGAAAAAGGTGCAAGGCCGATTGTTAAGGCTGCATAAATCGCTGCAATAAGGCTAATCTTAGTAATAGATTTTATCTTCATTGAAAACCTCCTCAATATTTTAAGGGAAAGGTGTGCTGAACGCATGAAAAATTCAGGTGTCACCGGCGAAAAAGTAACTGCCGCAGGTGTTTATCAAAACAGATACGGTAAAAAGATCACTCTTGAGAAGGGCAAGAATTTCCCGCCCTGCCCGGAAAAAGGTTTGCCTACTGCCTGGGAAAAACTTTGAGACTAATTTACCCAGTCTTTTAAGGCTTCCAAATCCGTTATGATGATGCTTTTACCGGAGATGTCTATGATTTTCCCTTGATTCAACTTACTTAAAATTCTGCTTATCGTTTCCCTGGTTGTACCTACAAAAGCAGCAAGGTCATGTCTGGTTATATTCAAACACAGCTCAACTCCCTGTTCTACTTTTCTGCCATGGCCTTCTGCTAAAGCCAGAAGCACCTGTACCGTTCTCTCAACGGCATCATTGGTCCCCAAATGCTTTATCCTGTCCTGAATCGTCAGAAGCTTTGTCGTTAAAGCCCTGATCAATTCTAAAGCCATCTGTGAGTTTTCTAAAATTAATTTTTCTAATTTTGCATTTTTTATCATCCCTATTTCCCCAGGATCAATTACTTCCGCCGTAGCAGGATAAACTGCCTCCTTTTGGAAAAGTGTAACTTCTGCAAAAATATCCCCGGCTCCCATGATATGAACAATAACTTCCCTGCCCCCTTCGGATATTTTGGATATCTTAACCTTGCCTGATTTGATGAAAAATAATGCTGCCCCGGGGTCGCCTTCCAGAAAGATCACTTCATTTTTCTTAAAACGTTTTTCTTCCACAACTCCGGCCACCGCTTTTAATAAGGATTCATCCAGTTCGCTAAACAAACTGATCTTTTTTAATAATTTAAAATTATGGTCCAAGTCATCCCCTCCTTTTTAGTGATTAGTGATTAGTGACTAGTGACTGGTGACTGGTGACTAGTATGGTTTAGGGCATAGGGCAATAGTTTATAGTTTATAGTTTATAGGGCATGGTTTATAGATTATAGGGCATGGAGCATAGATTATAGAGCATAGTTCATAGATTATAGATTATGGAGCATAGTTCATAGTTTACAGGGCATGGTTCATAAGATTATAGAGCATGGTTCATAGTTTATAGGGTATGGTTCTCAGTTTTTGGGACTACAGGGTACATTTTATGTGGCATCAGTTCCCGCGTCTCAGACTCTAGTCACCTTGCGTGAGATTCTAGAAAATCACCCTGCAGAATTTTAGTTACCGTAACCACTGTAGCTACTCTGCCTCTGCCTTGGTCAGTGATTAGTAACCGGTACAAAAAAACGCCGGGAATAGTCCCAGCGCATAAATCCATCTAAAACACAGTTTTGATAACGCAGGTCGCTGTCACTGCCAATTCTTAACTTATGATCTCCAGTAAATGAATATATCACGAATCCCTAAAAAAATCAATCCTCATATTTAATTAATCCCCCGGTCCGAGGTGTGCCCCAGCTCATTAAAACAACATATTCCCCAGTTCGGAATTGCTTAATACCTTTTCGACAGAATAAAGTACCCGGCCTTCTTTAAAAGGCTTTACGATAAAGTCTTTTGCTCCGGTTAAAATTGCATCCCGGACCATCGACTCTTGCCCCATGGCAGATACCATAATTACTTTGGCCCCCGGGAAAAACTTTTTAATCTCCTTTAAAGCTTGTACTCCATCCATTTCAGGCATAGTGATATCCATTGTTGCCAGGTCCGGCTGAAGCTCCTTATATTTTTTAACCCCTTGAGCCCCGTCGCCGGCTTCTCCAACAATTTGGTGACCGCCGGTTTCAAGTATTTTTTTCAAGCTATGACGCATAAATAACGAATCATCACAAATTAAAATACGTGCCATTAAGATTAACTGCCTCCTCAGGATGAAACACTAGTTATTATATTATAGACCAGCATGTAACAGAAAAAAATCTTTTTCCTGATTTTTATGCCTAAAGATTTTTCTTTTGTAACCGGATTGCAAATTTTTCTTTACTTTCAATTAAGCTCCAGGCCTTATTCATAATACGCTGTCCTTCTGCCACCATATTATAATAATGTAGGGGTTCAAGATTCCGGGCCGTATTAGCTAATTTGATTATTTCCTCTGTTACTGCTTTTTCTTTTGCGGCGAATTCATTTAAGTATCTATTTTCGATCACTTCATCAAATAAAATATGACCGTAAATTTTCTGATGATACATAAAAATCGACTCTAAATAATCGTGAATCAACTTTCTAATCTCCTGATGCTCTTCTGCATTGGGAGCGAGAACAATACTTCTGTGAATTTCCAAAAGCCGTTCTAAATTAGACTGAATCGCATTGATCGATTTTCTCATTAAAAAATAAGCATCTTTTTCTTTCCCCTCGTCATAACCGATAATATTTTCAATGGATAAGGCATAGATGGAACGGGCCTCTTCCAGTAAATTTTTTATGCTGGTGGTTTTGATTTTTACTTCCTGCCGGGTTAAAAGAGCGGTACTTATTATGTCATTTACACATTGATGATAGAAATCCTCAAAAGCCTGCCGCAATTCATCAACTTTGTCAATCAAACGAAAGGTATGTTTAGGAGGAATAACTATATTTAAAGTAAAGGCTACTCCTAATCCAATAATGATCATGATTATTCTGTTTTGTACGATTCCCAGGAAATCTCCCCGTGTTGCTTCTCCAACCAGAATCAATGTGATCACGGCCAGGGTAATACTATCGTACCAGCCTAGCCGCAAACAAAACCAAATGGTTAATATTGCAGCAAGAGCAAGGACGATATAATTACCTTTAAAATAATAGGCGATCGCAACTGCGAAAATAACTCCGATAATTGTTGCTAAAAATTGATTGCGAATCGTGTTCAAAGAACCCTTCAAAGAAGGCTGCATGCCGACAACTGCAGTAATTGCAGCTAAACTGCCTTTTTCCAATCCCAGTAGACTGCAGATAAACAAGGCCAGATAAATTCCCAGACCTGTTTTAAAAGTCCGCATGCCTAAACTCCGTTTTTTCATAAACTCACTCCCGCTATCCCCACTTAAATACTTCCTTGATGTTTTAACTTGAAAAACCCGACTCTCGGCATACATAAATAGGCCGGGGCTTCGGGTTTTAAGTCAGATACGTTTAAAATTTCTGGAGAATTTATTACCACAATAAATATATTATACATCACCGGAGATTACAACTAAAATTATCAGAGCAGGAATAATTTTTTGCACATTTTATTTTTTACTCACTTTCAGGTATCTGGTGGACCGTTCAATCAGCTTATTATACTCACACCTTTCCCCCGCTTCTTTGGAGCAATATCTGCTAAACCAGATCTCTCTCAAGTCCATATTGTTATATATAAATTGTTCTAACAGCTTACATGAAGAAATATTACTGCAAATTGCCACTTCAAACTCACTCCTTTACCTTAATCTAATTAGCGTCCCGTCAGTCATTTCCTTACTGAATATCATAACCAATCCCTGTTAAGAAATAATTAAAAAACAAGATTTTTTTTATTATCAATTCTTGAATTTGCATCTGCTTATAAAATATGTTATGATATATACAGATGACGCGGGATAGAGCAGTTGGCAGCTCGTCGGGCTCATAACCCGGAGGCCGGAGGTTCAAATCCTCCTCCCGCAACCATTAAATTCCTTGGTTAATACCAAGGAATTTTTTATTTTTATCGATATTTATGAGCAAAATATTAAAAAACGATTATCTGCGTATTATTCATGGATTTTTTAGATTTTTTTAGTGTATAATATAAAGTGAAAAGTTTAGAATGATAACGAGGTGGAATAAAGATGTCTTTTGAAACTTTCCAATCTAATCCCGCCCAGCCTTACCTAAGCAAAAGGTACACACTGGCCGAAGAAATTTTCAGCAGCATCACCCATGGGATAGGGGCGCTCTTAAGTGTTGCCGCACTGGTTATTCTGGTGGCTTATGCCAGTATTCACGGTGATGCCTGGAGGATTGTCAGCTTTAGTATTTATGGTTTCACCCTCTTCTTCTTATATTTATCTTCCACTTTATATCACAGTATTTTCCATGAAAAAACCAAAAGGGTGCTGCGCATTTTTGACCATTCCTCTATTTTCCTGCTGATAGCCGGGAGTTACACGCCCATTACCCTGGTCTCCATGAGAGGAGTCTGGGGCTGGATTCTTTTCAGCATGGTCTGGTTAATCGCCATTATCGGTATTATTCTCAAATCAATAAGTCTGGATAAAATGAAGCGGATTTCCATATTTTTATACATCTTTATGGGCTGGCTAATCATTATCGCCTTAAAACCCATGCTTACCATGATACCACCAGGTTTATTCACCTGGTTATTAATGGGAGGGATCATCTACACTTTAGGTGTCATCTTTTATGCTTGGAAAAAAATCCCTTTTAATCACGGTATTTGGCATTTATTCGTTTTGGGCGGAAGTACAACTCATTTCCTAGGCATCTTATTCTACCTGGCAATGTAAAACTGACACAGAGAGCCTCTTTTCACAGGTCCTGTTAAGAACAAGAACAGCCGGATACGCTATCCGGCAGGCAACGCTCTTTTTTACGGCCCGGAACGGCAACTTATATAAGATAAAAATAAGCGAAAAGATAAGAAAAAGCCTAATCCCCCGGGGATCAGGCTTTTTCTCGGGATTCTTTTTCAGGAGCGGAATCCGTTACATCTTTTTGAATTGTCGTGACTGCCCCTTTAAATTCTCTAATGCTTTTGCCTAAAGCCCGGCCGACTTCCGGCAGCTTACCGGGCCCAAAAACAATTAAGGCCAGTGCCAAAATCAACATTAGCTCCGGAACCCCCACATTGGGTAAAAAACCAAACACAGCCAAACCTCCTTGATAAAACTTAGTTACTACTTGCTGCTGACCGATAATGTTTTAATTCTTTATCTGTTATTTTCAGCTTTCAATTCTCCGTTAAAGCAGTTCCCGGGGGTCGGTTCTATCCGGAGATTATTACAAATTCCACTGCTGCTTGATATGATTAATCAGATTTGCCGGATCTACATCATCATGACATTGGATACAGTCCATTTTACCCCGGGTATTTTCCAAAGTCCCCCCTTTACCATGACAGGTCATACAATCCTCTACCGTCTCAGGATCTTTATAGACAGCAGTAAAATGATTGCCATGGTAATCATTTAACATTTGAACAGTTTTGGCAGCAACATCACCGGTTAATCTGCCGCAGCGTTCACTACGCTCTTTTCCCTCTGCTCTGTATTTTGAAGCGGCACACCATGTACTAACCGAAGCATGACAGAGCACCGAACCGGCAATACTGGTAGGGAGTTGGCCTTCTACCTTCCCGGCCTTTCCGGCCGGAGGCATGTACTCCGGAAAGGGAAAAGACGTATACCAGCCGAACAGCTCATTCACCAAGCTATTGGCGTTGTTTTTTTCACCGATTATTACATTAATGGCTGTCGAAGCACCGATCAAAGCCCCGCACAGTGTAGCCCAACCCGCTCCGCCCGTTCCGCCCCAGATCATGATGTCTGAGGGAATCCCGTTATAAGGATAGCCGATTTTCTCCCTGAGTTGAGCGATCACAGCATCAAAAGCACCATAACAGCATTGATTGCTCATATAGCCCGCATAACCTAATTCCCGCGCCTTTTCCGTATCCAGATTTACATAAGGCCAGGGGTATTGGGGAAGCTGGGCCGCTTCTGCTTTAGGCGTCTTTAGATTTACGGCACTCAGAATTCCCCCGCTGACGGCTAAAGTACCGGCTGCTGCTGCCCCTGTTGTAAGGAAACTCCTCCTGGATATTTCTCTGTTTTCAGTTGACATGAAAAAACCTCCTCTTCACTTTTTAAAAATCAGCCACGCCCTTTTAATTGTTTAAGTAATTCCTGCCGGACAACCTTAGTTTTCAGCCTTGTTCCTCACCTCCGTGCAACTTTCTGGGATAGGATAATTTTCAACGGCCTCCTGGTTTTTCAAGAAATCATGAATCTTATTCAGCACTGCCCCTTGCAAAAGCGGAACCGACTTTTGAACAGGATTTGATAATTCCATGCCCCAGGAAAGCTCCGCAGCTTGAATTCCTATTATGGTTACGGCTAGATCTAAGCCTAAAAGTCGGGCAGCCTGCAATAATTCCTGCACACCCATTTCATGAAGGGATACCTGTTCTGCTGCTATACCCGTCAGGGTTTGCCCTTCCCAGCAGAAAATCTGCCCCGGCTCAGCTCCTAAATTCACAGCATCGACAATGATCAGGTAATCGTAACCGTCCAGATACGCCAGCAAATCCAGCCCTAAAGTACCCCCATCCAAAAATGTTACCCGCGGGTCTTGTAATTTCTCAGCCAGGCTGTTAACGGCCAGCGGTCCGAGACCATCATCCTTTAACAGTACGTTACCCACTCCCAAGACCAAAACTTTTTTCAGCACAATCTCCTCCCGTTTTTTACCGGATCTGCAGCACCCTGTCTCCGGCAGAGCTGATTACGTGAACGGCACAAGCCAGGCAGGGGTCAAAAGACCTTATGACCCGTACCAGATTGACAGGATTGTCCGGGTCAACCGGAATGCCGATTAAGGCCTGTTCAATGGGTCCCGCAATGCCCTTTTCATCCCGGGGGGAAATATTCCAGGTGGTAGGTACTACGATCTGGTAATTCTTGACCTTCTGATTTTCAATCTCTACCCAGTGGCCCAAAGCCCCCCTGGGGGCTTCATTTAGACCGGTGCCTTTACCTGTAAGGGGTGGGTCCCAGTGGAGGGAATCATGAATATACACCTTGCCGTTGGTCAGGTACCTTCGCTGCCCCAGGAGATCTTCCAATTCATTCAGCCATGCAAACATGGCAGCGGTTATCACTAAAGTTTCCTGGGCCCTGGCCAGATGCCGGGCCACAGCACCGGCCCTGATGCCATACTCTGTCATAATATCCACTAAAGGCTTATGTCCGGCGATCAGCATCCGGGCCAGGGGACCTACTTCCGCCGGGTAACCGTTATACCTGGGAGCCTTGACAAAGGTATAAGCACCTTTTTTATCCAGTGCAACCTCTGTCGCGCCATCCCAGGGAACAGCCGGTGCAGCGGAACGATACCAGGAGCTGGTCACATCCTCGGTAATTTTACTGAGGTCGACCTCGGCAGCTCTCCCGCCTTTTGACAAAAATCCTCCGGTAAAAAGCAATTCTCTCCCGGAATCATTCATAGGGAAAGCACCATAAGCCAGATAATTTTCAGGCCCTGTACCTAAACCTGCCCGGGCCAGCGGCAAAAGAGGTCCGGTAGCAAAGTAGACAACATCGGGTACATACACCTTTCTGATAAAATCTGCGACTTCTGCCAATAATCCCCGAAACTGCCGCAATTGGTCATCATCAGGATAACCTGTTACCCCGCCGACAATTATGCTGGATTGATGCGGCTGCTTACCTCCTAAGAAAGCAGACATTTTTTTAGCTTTAGCCTGGATACGCAAGGCCTGGAGATAATGATGAATTGCAGCGGCAACTACTTCCGGGTCCTTCACCGCATAATCGTCAGGCTGATAACGGGGGGTAAAATGAGCTGCATCCCCCGCTGCGACGAGCCTTAATACTTTATTTTTCACGTCCAGCAAATCCCGGTCATTTCCCTGGTAGTCCTGCAGAGCAAAAACATCCAGATAATCTAAGGCCGAAAGGTGATAAAAATGCAGCGGATGATCATGAAGCCATAATGCTCCGACCAATAAATTTCTAATCAGCCTTGCCACCGGCGGCAGTTCTGCACCATGGGCTTTTTCTACGGCCAGAGAAGCCGTCCAGCCATGGGACGCCATACAAACCCCGCAGATGCGCTCGGCAATATATACGGCATCTCTGGGGTCCCTCCCCTGAATGATCTGCTCTAATCCCCGGAACATGGTGCCTGTTGCCCAGGCGTCAACCACAGCTCCGTTATTAATCTCTACTTCTACTCGCAGATGCCCCTCAATCCTGGTCACAGGATCGACGACTATCCTTTTTCCCATCTACTCCACCTCCCGGGGATTCGTATACAGGGGTACCGTCTTTGCAAAAAATTCCGGCTGGGAACATCCGGCGCAAGGCGATCCTGCATAGCCGCAAAAACTTGCATGATCATTCCACCAAAATTTAGCGCAATCCGTATAGGTTTCCTGACCTTTACAGCCTTTTTCATAAAGACACCAGTTAACCGTCCGGGGATCATTCCAGTCCTGCAAAAATTCCCCCCGTTCAAAATGGAGTCTCCGGTAGCAGCTGTCATGCAAAGTATAACGGTAATAAGCAACGGGACGCCCGTCTTGATCCAGCCGCGGCCATTCATTATGTCCCAGATAGTAGAGCAAAGTCCCGGCAAGACGTTCCGGCTTTAAAGGACAACTGGGGAGATTTACCACCGGAATATTTTCCAGAACTTCCCGGGCCCCGACGGCACCGGTCACACCGGCTCTCGGTATCCCGCCATAAGCGGCACAAGATCCGACAGCAATTACTGCTTCGGCCTGTGCAGCCGCTTTTTTAAACTGCTCCAGCAGGGGTTTCCCTTCTACCATGCAAAAACGGGGATCTCGGGTAGGCAGAGAGCCCTCTAAAATCAAAAGATAGCTGCCTTCCTTTATGGTCTGCTCCAAACTGTTTGCGGCCTCATCCCCGGCTGCAGCCATAAGGGTTGGATGGAATCTTACCGATAAAAGATCCAGTAAAATTTTTTCCGGCGTGGGTTCTGCCGAAGAAAGCAATGCTGAGCTGCAGCCTGTACAGCCCTGCCCCTGCATCCAGATTACCGGCTTCCTTGTTAAGCGGGCCGCTGCCCCCTCAGCCATTTGCGGAGCCAGGTTTACATTAAGGCCGAAGGCCACACAGCTTAAAGAACACAGTTTTAAAAAATCCCGTCTGGAAACCCCCTTGCTGCTCAGAAGTTCATACCCTGCCCGACTGTTATACTCCTCCCCCTTGCTCACTTTCCTAACCTCCTCTTTCATAGTGATTCATAAATATTTTATATTTGCTATAAATTTCACATATATCGCCATAAATATTTTTTATGTTCTCAATATTCTAACTATTTATTTTAGTTATTCTATGGATTACTGAAGATTTCCTGCCGGCCATTAAAAAATTTTTATTACCCAGGTTTTTACGTTAATTCTCCTGTTTTAATAGGATTTACAGTTATTTTATTCCTTAAGAATGATAAAAATAACAGGTATAAACGAAAAATTCATATCATTATTATTTATATCTCCAGTCATTTTAATCTGTGAAATCCCTGGTTCTTCCCGGCATTTATTCCATTAAGTTACATTTCCTACCCAAAAATCAACCTATAATAGTGAAATTTGTCACTATATAAGATGTCCCGGACTGCAAAGATTGCTGTCTTTATCCCCACCGAACATCAGGAAATAATTCCCCGGCCAAAAATTTCTACCCTCTCTCTGCTTCTGCCGGAAAAAGATCCTCAAGTACATCCTCAGACAGGGCTTTTCCTTTACGGTTTAACTTCACCTCAACAAGGTTTTCTGCCGGGTTCAGGACCATATCTATTCCTTTAAACCTTCCCTGCCAAAAGAGCAGTGAGGAAACAGACATGATTAGAAAACCAAGCATCACAATCACAATTCCCGGGTCTTTTTTCGCAGTTAAGACCGTATTGTATTCCGTTTTAAGATAGGTTAAAGTACCCCGGGGGAAAGTGAGGATATCTCCTGCCTGTAAGGGATAAGACCGGTAAGTGTCTTTATCTTTAAAGATCGTTAAGGTAATTCCGGCTTTACCTTGCTCCAAATAATATACTTCCCCTAAGAGGACACAAGTCATTCTATCGAAAGTACGATCGGCAATGATCCTGTCGGCAGAATAGTCTTTACCGCTGACTTTTATCCTATGAAGGACTTCATAGGCCGTTTGATAGAATTTAACCCCTTTATATTTAAAGGGATTATTTACACTGGCGGACCCCTTTTGAGCGATCAGCCCATTAACGATTATTGAAATGTCCGACTGCCAGTTTGCAATATTCCCTTTTTTATCATAGATCGTTGCAAAATTATCGATCTGAACGTACATATTCGGGGCGACTTCATTAGGAACCCACACACGGTCTCCGATCTTTGCCGCTACCTGCGACTCCGCCCCTAGATATGTGCCTGCTAATCCTCCCAGTAAGACCAGAGCCAGGCCGATATGTAGAAAATGAGGTGCCAGCAGGCTTAGCTTCCCCTTACAGGCCTGATAATAAAATTTTTCCCCGTCCGTTGTCCGTTCAAATTTATATTTATGATTTAAAAAATACGTTTCACAAAATTCCGCATATTCTCCGGTATTAGCTACGTGAAACTGCCTGTCTGCTTTAAACCCTCCCGTTTTCAGCTGTTCCGGGCCGATATTTCCGTAAAATGACCGCCAGACCTTCGGAAAGCTATAGAATGTACAAAAAGTTAAATTCAGCAAAAGTATTATGATCAGTAATTTGGGTATCCCTTGGATCACTCGGGCCAAATTTGGATGATCTTCCCCCGGCACTATCGTAGAAAACACTGCCGAAATTATGATCAGCACCATTAAAACGATTCCAAATTTCATGGATGCCAGCTTCTTCAGCATAAATTACACCTTCCCCAATAAAATAATTTATGATTCAAAAAGGGAAATTTTACAATGCGCCGATATTTAACATAAGTATTTATTATATATTTTGCTTTATTTTACCAAAATTCCTGCTCAGGAAAATAAAAAAGTTCTCTTCTGCCTACTCTATGGTAGAATAAGGCTAAGTACCAAAAAAATTGGAGATGATAAGCCATGTATACCTGTGATTCCTGCACGATGTACACTTGCAGAGCAGAAAAAAAAGAACAGTTCCCTAAAAACTGTCCTATTCCGGAGACAGATGCTCTGCAATTACTGGAGGAATATCAAAAACCGGAAAATTTTGTTTTAGCTTATCATTCGGCATTAATAGAAGCCGACGGTTACTGCAAGAAAACCAGAGTTGAGGAAATAATTGCTTTCGCGCAGAGATGCGGGTTTGCAAACATCGGTTTGGCATTTTGTTTCGGCTTGCGGAAAGAAGCCCGGATATTTGCGAAAATCTTACGCAGCCACGGCTTTACGGTCAACTCCCTGATCTGCAAAAACGGCAGTATACCTAAAGAAGCGCTTAGTTTGTCCGATGAGCAAAAAGTAAGACCCGGAACCTTTGAAGCTATGTGTAACCCCATCGGGCAGGCCCAATTTCTCAATAAAATGCAGACCCACTTAAATATTATCCTGGGCTTATGTGTGGGCCATGATTCCCTCTTTATCAAATACTCCCAGGCTCCGGTAACAATACTGGCGGTAAAAGACCGGGTACTGGCCCATAATCCTCTGGGAGCAATATACTGTGCCGAATCTTATTATGCAAATAAATTAAACCCCTCCGACAAATAAATTATGATACAAATTAGCTTTTAAAGTTTCTTAAAAAAAATATTTTCCTACTAATACTCCTGCAATTAAGACGGTTATTAATATAAATACATACAGCACAGAAATCTCTACCAGCCTGCCGGTTTTCAAAACATCTTCACTCCAATCAATGTCTGTTAGATCTAGTATATCCCGGACTCCATATTTTATTTGGGGGAAATGTTTTCTGAAAAATATTCGCTAAGGACTGATTAGATGATAAAAAAATCTTCAATTATGCTGTTATTGACCATTTCTCTCCTGGTCTTGGTCAGCAGTAACAGCTTGATGATTTTTACGATAGCTAATATGATCACCAAAGACGCCGAAGCCATCAATCTTACCGGTATCGTCAGGGATTCAATTCAACGGATTGCAAAATTAGAGACGAACGATATCAACAGCGCTGTCCTAATTGCTAATATTGACAGAATTATTGCTGATTTTAAAAACGGCAAAATAACAATAAAAGGAAGCAGTGCTGTTTTTAACAGCCTGCTGACGGATATTGACGGTGATTGGCAGTTATTTAAAGACAGCATTGCCGATTACCGCTCTGCACCCAATGATTATAACCGGCACCTGTTAGTAGAAAAAAGTGAGCTCCTCTGGCAGGAAACCACCACTGCCGTGCAGACAGCCCAAGAATTATCAGCAAAAAAAATCGGCTATTTCAATTATTTAATCATCTTCTTTATCATTAACACCACTCTGATCATTACCATGTTTCTCCTTACGAGGATGTACGTCAGAAAGCAATTAGAATATGCTGTCAATCATGATTTCTTAACAGGTATTTATAACCGGACTTTCTATTCCGAACATTTACTTCATGAGATTCATAAAGCTGAAAGGTATTATAACGGACTCTTCTTAATTATGCTGGATATTGACCATTTTAAACGGGTCAATGATACGTATGGTCATGATATAGGCGATCATGTCCTGAAAGAGCTGACTTCTTTAATCAATAATCATATCAGAAAAAGCGATATTTTTTCCCGGATAGGCGGTGAGGAATTCGTCGTAATCCTGGCTGATACCGACCGCCCTAATGCTTTAGCTCTGGGAGAAAAAATCAGAAAACTTGTCGAAGGACATTCTTTTGAGAGAGCCGGGGAAATCACGATCAGTATAGGAATTGCAGAATACATTAAAGGAGACACCGGTGATTCATTGTTTAAAAGAGCCGATAACGCATTATATAAAGCTAAATCACAAGGCCGAAACAGGGTAGAATTCCCATGATCGGCCCGGACCACCGGCTGCCGGAAAAGTAAACATATTTGTCCGGAAGATGATCACGAAAAAGAGACCCTCCCGCATTATCTGCACCGGGAGAGTCCCGCCAAACCGTATCACTTCACTGCCGGTTAATCTTCGATACTGATTGCCTGTACAGGACAGGTTCCGGCTGCCTCCCGAACACAATCTTCCTGCTCCGGGGGAACCTCTTCGTTAACGGCATAAGCGAAGTCACAATTGGGATACATGGCAAACACCTCGGGGCATAATGCGGGGCAAGCCTCACATCCGATACACAAGTTCTGATCAATATTCACTTTCATAATCATTAACCTCCTCTTTTTTATTTCCGGCAACTTTATGATACACCCGGTCAAAAATGACAGCTATGATATATATCACAATGCTTAAAATAAATACCGGCGTTATCCCTGCCTATGGTATTGCTAAATCAACTAAATTTTTTTCTCAAATTTTAAAGATATTTCGCTAAAACCCAGTTTTTCATAAAATTGATGGGCCGCTTTCCGCCTTTTATTGCTGTTTAGCTGAATACTGTTGGAATTTCTCCGGCGGGCAATCTCTTCAACTTTTTCCATCAGTTTCCTGCCAATCCCTTTACCTCGCAAAGCTTCTCTTACGACCATACTCCCCACATAGAGAACAGGCTTTTCCCGATGCAAATAATATTTAATATTAAACCCGACCATGCCGACTACCCGCCCTGCGTCATCAGCGATCAATAAATAATAATCGGGATTATCGATGTGATGCTTTAAAACAGGCATGATTCCTTCTTTAGTAATTTCATAGCCCATATCTAATGCTAACTCAACGACATCCTGCACATCTTCTAAAACAGCTTCCCTGATCACCATCATCTTTATTCAGTCCTCCCATCTCATCTGTAAAAAAATTCTAATAGATATTGCCTGATAAAATTATTTTAACATGTTGACTGGGCTCTGCAATACCTTTATACTACTATTAAATATTCGAATAACTGTGAAAGAGAAAAGTAATCTTAAATTATGTTTGCAGAGAGCCGGGTCTGCTGGAAACCGGTAACAGCATTTAGGATGAAGTTCCCTCTGGAGTTGTCCACTGAAAAATCAGTAGGTGTGACCGGCAAGCTTCCACCGTTACCTGGAAGGGGATATTAAAGTATTTTATTGCTGCGTATCCTTAAGCAGGGTCTTGTGACCAACAAAGGTGGTACCGCGGGTTAACCTCTCGTCCTTTAAATAGGATTGAGAGGTTTTTTATTTTTCCTTAGTAGGATGGCAGGATGGTATGGGCAGGACGGCAGGACGGGCAGGATGGTAATGATTATTGAGAGGAAGGTGCCGGTTTTTCATAACGATAACTAAATATAAGGATGGGATGAATTACCGCCCCTTTCTCTTGATAAATTTTTTTTACTGGTTGACTGCCTCACTAAATGCTGCTATATTATTAAGTAATACTGTAAATAGCCGTGAAGGAGAAAGTAGTTTTAGCTGGAGTCTACAGAGAGCCGGATACGCTGGGAACCGGTACAAAGGCTAAGATGAAATACACTCCGGAGTTGTTTCACTGAACATTTAGTAGGTGTAACCGGTTTCCTACCGTTAGCTGGGATATCAAGTGGGTCTTGTGACCAATTAAGGTGGTACCGCGGGTTAACCTCTCGTCCTTTACAAGGATTGAGAGGTTTTTATATTCCGGAAATGTCATAACGTAAGATATTTATTCATATATTTAGACACGCAGGACAGAAGTATGGTTTTTGTAGAACGGCAGTACGGCAAATGAAGTATGGCAGGTGATTAATATGTAAAGCTTGACTCAACCTTCAGAGCAATTATTCCGGGTGGATACCGGCTTGTTGGCATAAATGATCGTTTATTAAATAAATATTGAGCAGCACGGCAGGACGGAGTCTATTTTTTATACTCATTTTTAGCTTTCTACACCTTTTTATGAAACTAAAGGAGGAATTATTATGAATATTCCATTGATTATAGTGTTAGTCTATATTGTCGTTTTATATCTGATTTCCTGGTATTCAACTAAGCTTTCCAAAAACGGGGGGATAATCGGTTATTTATTGGCGGGCCGGGGATTACCGGCAGGGGTAGTTGCCGCAATGCTGGCCGGTTTAGCCGTTGGCGGAGCATCTACCATCGGGGTAGCAGAAACTGCATACAGCGCCGGGATTTCCGCAGGCTGGTATAATGCTGCCTGGGCTGCCGGAGCCCTTGCCGTAGGCCTTGTTGCCGCCGCCAAGTATCGTGCCCTGGAAGTAACTACCATTCCGGAACTTTTCGAACGTTATTTCGATACGTCTGGCAGAATCATTGCCGTCATAGGTCAGATTATCATTCAGATTGTAATTTCTTCTTTACAATACGTGGCAGGTGGTGCCATTTTGGCTGCCCTCCTTCCGAATATCTTTACTTTCAACACCGGAATGCTGACAAGCGCCATAGTATTTATCGGCATTACTTTAATCGGCGGCTACTGGGCTGCCGGCCTTTCAAATCTTATTAATGTTACTGTTATTTATATCGGTATCATAATTGGTGTCTTCCTCTGTATGGGCGATGTAGGCGGCTTTGCCAATCTCACAACCATGCTGCCGCCCGGAGACCAGTGGTTCTCCCCCTTTATGGGTGTGGGAATGGCTGTGGTTATTGCTAACTTTATGGTCATGATCACCCAGTGTTTTTCCACGCAAGCTGTTGTACAGATCTCCTTTGCAGCCAAGGATACGAAAACTGCCAAAAAGGGTTTTCTTTTGGGCGCTTTGATTATTTTTCCGATTGGTTTTTTAAGTGCTGTCCTCGGCATCATTGCCGCGGCAAAATTCCCCGGGATTACCCCTGCTCTGGCTTTACCGCAGACCATCATCTCTCTGAATCCCTGGGCAGCAGGTTTTGTCCTGGCCGGGTTATGGGCTGCCGATGTTTCCACCGCCGTAGCTCTGCTTTTAGGAAGTTCGACTTTGATTGTCGAAGATATTTGGAAAAGGTTTATTCAACCGGATATCCCCCAGAAACAGCAGCTGCTTTTATCCCGTTCGGTTGTATTAATAATCAGCCTTTTAACATACTTCTTAGCTACGTCTGTTTTAGGAATTATCAAAACTTTATTAATCGGCTTAACCCTTACAACTTCCTATACAGCGGTATTATTATTCTTATTATTTGCTCCTCAATACTGCCGCAGGGGCTCCGCCTTCTGGACTGTGTTAACAGGTATGATTTTCTTAGCCCTGTGGCAGTTCGTTCCGGCTATCAGAATCGTACCCCACCCCATTTTCTTAGCCTGGCCGGTGGCTCTGGTAACATTCCTGGTGGTCTATCTGATAGATTCCAGGCCCATCAAGAGTATGAAACAAGGAAATCCGGTGAGCATGTAAAAATAAAAGCCACCCCCTTAATTAACTTGGGAAACAGTAGGTATCCGTGGTTTTTAAATACAAAACCACTCCTATATTTTTCCCTTAAGCCCAAGAAAGGCACCTGTACAGGTGCCTTTCTTTTATCATTTTATTTCCAAAGTTTTTATGAAACTTAAATGGCCCAAATTAGCAAACTCGTAAAAGGGTACCTCTATTATCAAAGGTTCTTCGGAAATCACTCCATACCCTAAGCGCTGCAACTCCTCTTTGGCAGAAGATTTATCATTTCTGATCTGCAGTTCAATATTCACAAGCTGCTCCTTATCTCCTTTAAGCAAAATATCTTTGATTCTCCGGTTTGTTTCATCACCATACAAACCATCCATTTCCGGAAAGGTTAGACCTGCGACTTGATAATGCTCCTCATCCCAGATAAATCCGTTGCCGTCGGCAGCTAAATTATATCTGAAATCAACATATCCTTTTTTAAATATCAAACCCAGGGCTCCGCCTTTTCTTTTGACTCCCACATATCTTACATCAATAAAGCGAATCTCCTGAAACTCCCCCTGTTTACGAACTGCTGTCAGTCCCCGGATTTTCGCTGCGGCATCCTCAAGGGTAATTTGGTCCAGGAGCCTACCGTTTTTATAAACCTCCAGCTTACCGGATATTTCTCCCGGGGGAACAGAGATATTTTCATAATTACGGGCAACTATGGTATAACCGCCGTTCCTTACCGCCCGGTCGGCAGAATCAAGGGATACATCAGCTTGCAGGTATCCGTAATAATTTTCTTGTAAATTAGTCTCGATCTTATCCAGAGGCAGGTATTTTTGAGCTAAGACTAATAACAGCAAAACAAAACAGATATTAAGACCTACATATTTAAACTTTCTATCCCGCCCGAAAGCCAATTCCGCAGCGATAGTAAATCCTGCCGCAGCCAGCATAAACAATGGATAAACGATAATCCAGCCCATCATATACTCATCATAAACGTATAACCAGGCCAGCAGATTTAAGATAAATAAAACGGGGATCGTAACCCATCGGGAAAACTTCGGGACTTTCATCTCCAGACAACACCTCTTTTCATAATCCACAAATGTATTATAGCATAAACAAAAAATCGCTCACTCGGCAAACAGAGCAAAATGTTTCTGTTGCAAAAGCTCCTGTTTGTTATCCGTTACTTGTATGGTACAATGAAAAAAATAGGCCCCGCAAGCTTAGGATTCATTTGGTATAAAATAATCTCCCGGGAATAAAATCTTTGTATCTAGGAGGGTCAAGCTTGTCGATCAAACTCTATACCGACAGGATTCCTGAAAATATTCTTCAGGAGCTAAAAAACCTGAATATTGTTGCAAATAAAGATAAAGTATGCGCACTTTACGTTAATACATTTTTAGGGAAAATCAGAGATGCCGCCGTATTGACGCCGGATAAGCTGATTCATTGGCAGACTAAAATTTCCAATAATAAAGTTACCGTTAGTTTTAAAAAAGTCAAGGATATTACATATGAAGAGAAAGGCTTATACGGAACTATTGTTTATCATCTTTCCGCCGGAAAAAACTTTACGTTAAAATTAAACCGCCAGGACAGCGCAAAATTCATGGATTTATCCGGTAAGCTCTGGCGTGAAAATAAAGATCAATAAAATTAGAATTGTCAGCCCCGCTACTGTTTTGCCTATTTGCCCGGAGGACTAACCTTAATTCCATTGAGTAAATTCACGATTTACTTCTCCTAAAATAAATCATACTCCGCTTCTCACCGGCGGATTTAATCTATCCTGTAAATCAATAACCGCTGGGCCTTTTTAATAAAAGGCAGGAAGTTAAGTATTTTAAAGATTATTCTGCTGCTGAAATCCAGGTTAGCCAGTTCTTCATTGGCGGTAAAATATTTTTCGGCAAGAAACTTAATCCCTATTCCCCATTTTGTAAGTTCCTCCGGATCATCAATACCCCAGCGGATCGTTGCACCGGTTTCTTTTATAGAGGGATGGCTGCCTGCTTTTCCGGCTGTATATACACTAAAGGCATCAAAAATCAAGGTATAACTGCCCAGCCTGGCTTTAAGATTGGTAAGCAAATCCTTGATATCTCCCGGCGAAAGATACATAAATAATCCTTCGGCAATAACTATGTTTTGTGTTTTGCCGGCAGGTATTTTGGTAAGCCATTCCGCTTCCGTTACGGAAGCGGCCAGGAGATGATACTTGACATTTTCCCTGAAAAAAAGTCTTTTAAGGTCGATTACTTCTTTAAAATCTATATCAAACCACTCCACATCACAATTACCGATCCTCTGATACCTGCTGTCCAGGCCGCAGCCTAAATGTAAGGCAAGGCTCCCGGTGTTCAGCGCCAGGAACTCCCCGGTAAAATTATCAATAAGCTTGGCCCGGAGACACATCAGAAGGTTCGTCTTGCCCGGAATATTTAAAGCGGAGAAATCATAATCAATTTCCTTTATCATTTCCACAGCTTTCGTATCAATAATTAAAGGAGACCCTTTTTGCGTCTCTTTCGCTTTACCATAAAGGGGAATGAGTAAAGTCTCTTTTTCCCGGGTCAAATGAATTTTCTGCATGTAATTTCCCCTTCCTCTTCTTAATTACCTTACCAGGCTTTTATCTTATAATTGCCCGGTAAGGTAATTTAATATTTATACTTCCAGTAACTCAAAGCCGCTTTGCTCATCTGTTTTTCTCCGGGCTGAAGTGTTCACCAGCTCACAAACCACCACTTCCCCCATGACCCAGATCTCGATGCCTTCTCTGGTGCAGCCGGTAATTGATTTTTCTTCCCTGCCGAAAGAAGCATGCAGGTGGAGCTTGGGCAAGTCTTCCTGATTCAAAAATAATGTCCCATAGCCAACAGCTTCACTAACACCGGGTAAAACTGCCGTCATGGTAACAGGCTGGGCCGCCGGACCGTCTTCCGGACCTACTACAACTTTACTGCCCTTTTGGGCACCACCGAGGAAATATACCAGGGCTGCTTTAATGCCCTGCTCCCGGGCAAAATCTTCAATTGTACCCGGAACCGTATCACCGTGATCAAGACGTAAAACAAAAATACGTCCCAAGTTTGCTTCCGTATACTTCATATTCTCCTTCTCCTTTACAACTGCGTAGTATAGAAATATATTTTTAACCTAATTTCCTTAACTGACAGCTACATTTTCAAAACATTCACAACATCTATAAAAAGACCCGCAGTCAAGATTACAAGTCCGGCACAGACAATGATTAACCACTTTTTCAGTCTTTTACTTGCATTCACCGCTTTATCAATTTTATCGGAACAAAGTGCTACAATAATTCCCAGGATTAGAAACACCCAAGATATTTTCATGTTACGTCACCTTTTGTACGGATTATACTCATAGATAACCAACTCTCCCGCTAAAAATAAATTTACCGGCATATTGTTATCCTGCCATTTTGAAAGGGCTGCATCAATGCCTTTAATTACAATATCTAAAAGAAACGCGCAGGCTAAATAATCAAACAGGTCAGGTGACAATTTGCCAGTCAGATTGGAGAAAAAATAATCCCTATTTTTTCTCTTATTGAAGGAGGTTACAAACGCCCTTAAATACCCTGCAGCATTTATGATCACATTTAAATCCATTTATTTTCAACAAAATTTATAAAGCCGAAGCAGTTTTACGCTTACGTAAATCCAATATGGATATATTTATATACAGTTGTATTGAATCAGTGTAGACATGATTTCTAATAAACTGCTTAGTTTTTGGCTATTCTCGTTAATTCAGACCGGCGTTCTTATGCCATCCGGCCAATTATTCCCGAAATATCCGGACACCGTTCCTGCGGTATCCGGCCAACATTTTATCTTATCCGGCCAAGGGCCGGCACCTCATGCATGGAGTTTAACATAGATTATTCTATTACGCTACCACCTCCTTCATTTTGGGGAGTGTGTGGTCTTAAGCTTGGGCCCTTGAGTTCTATTCTGTAGGCATTGTTGACCACTCTGTCCAAGACAGCATCAGCAATCGTGGCATCTTCAAACACACCATGCCATTTTGCCACTGGCAGTTGAGCAGAGATTGCGATGGATTTTCTGCCATGGCGATCATCAATAACTTCCAAAAGATCTCGGCAAGCACCGGGATCAAGGGGTGCCATGCCGAAGTCATCCAAGATTAGTAAATCAGGTTTTTTCAGATCATTGAGCAATCTGTTGTAGGAACCATCTCCTCGGCCAATCGTCAAATCAGTCAGTAATCTGTTTACCCTGTAAGAGCGAACCTTTAAGCTTTTTCTACAGGCAGCATTACCGAAGGCACTAACCAGATAGGTCTTGCCGGTGCCGGTAGCCCCTGTGATTATGAAATTTTTACCTTCTTTAATCCAGCTACAATCAGCTAGTCGGGCGATGGTTATTTTATCCAGATTTCTTCTAGGATCAAAGTTAATATTCTCAAGATTAGCAGAGGGTTCTCGCAGGTTTGCTTCCCGCAGGAATCTCTGTAAACGGTTGTTAGCCTTGGCCAGCCATTCAACGTCTACAATCATGGCAAGACGCTCATCAAAGGAAAGAGCTGCATTTACAGATAGTTCGATCTGCCGCCGGTATTCCTGCTCCATAGCCCGCAGTTTCATACCGTTAAGCTTATCTAGAGTTTGGTTCATCATTGCTCATCCGCCTCCTAAACGTAGGCTTCAGAGCCGCGCAGATTTTCATGCAGGGGTGTGGGCTTGTCCGTTTTAGAAGGAGAAACTTTATCCTGACCATTTTTTAGTATTGTGGTTATAGTAGAGTAAGTGCAAGATTTCATGGTAATTGCTTTAGCACAGGCAGCCTCCAGCCGTTCATTACCATATTTCTTAGAGCATTGCAATATTCCCATGCAAGAGCGGTAAGCTTGTTCTTCAACAAATTGCGAAGATAGTAAATAGTCAATAGCAGCATAAGTTTGTTCACCAATGTTCCTAGCCCACATGCGGTATTTAGTACCATCAAAACGATTAGCATGATGTTGATGACGGTGATGAGGCGGCATATGGCTAAGATTAGTTACATATCTTGATCCTGTATAACGCCTCTGATGCAGCGCCACACGCTCTCTATTGTCGTTGAGAATCTCTATGGTTGTTGCAGTGGCTCTAATAGTCACCTACTGTTTGTACAAGCCATGGGGCACCGAATAATGAAAAGCATCATATTCGACATGGTAATTTGCCGGGGTTCTGCGTACTATGTAATCTGAGTACTCATACTGATTATATGGTAATGGACGTAAAACCGGCTTATCCAATTCTTCAAAAACACTTTGTCTACTGCCTTTGCGCTTTTGGAATGGTCGTTTGGTCAGTTCTTTCATACGATATTGTATCTCGTTATTCAGAGCAGTGAAACAAAAGAAACGTTTGCCCCGCAGCCATTCTAAAAGCCAGGTTTCCAGCCAACCCACGGGAGCTTTATCTTGGGGTTCCCGGACTCTTGCCGGTAATATGGCCACTTCATAGTGCTGGGCAAAATCCCAGTAAGAACGATTTATGGACGGATCATAGTAGTTAGGTTTTGTTGTTGCAGTCTTACAATTATCCGGCACAATTACTCGGGGAACACCCCCTAGATATCTGAGGGCATTAACATGAGCCAGTAGCCATTTATCTAGTTTCTCATCGGGAAAGGCTTCCACGTATGGATAAGAGCTATCTCCCAGGGTCGCTACAAAGAAATGGGCTGTAAGGATTTCCCCGGTGGAGCTGTCTACTACACAATCCAAGGTATCGCCCATCCAGTCTACAAACAATTCTTTGCCTGGTTCACGATTCTGAATCATGATTACGTTTTTGCCGGTCTCATTTTTCCAGTCAATGTAACGTTTGCAAAAACGGCTATAGCTTAAACCCTGGGTATTCTTTGCTTTGTATTCTTCCCAGAGATATTGTAAATTGAGACGTCTATTAGCCTGCAATCGTTCATGAATACTAGGCCAATCCGGATCTCCCTTTATGGAACGCCCAAAGCTATCAGGATAAAGCAACATTCTGATCTCATCATTGGTCATTATGGCTGCTGCATCGTAATGGAGGTTACAATTCCGGCAGCGTTTTTGGATTTCTCCCACAGTGGATTTACCAAATTTGACACTTTTAGCAATTTCTCTTTGAGAGTAGCCCTGCTCTGTCAATCTTAAGATTTCTATGATTTTCACTGGTTCTTCGCACCTCATCTTCTTCCTCCCGCACATGTATTAACTACATTGTACAGGATAATTTTTTTGAGGTGCCGGTTTATTGGCCGGATATTGCAAGAACAGTGGCCGAATGTGATAAGAACTCTGGCCGGATGTCACAGGATTGCTGGCCGGATGCCGCAAGAATACTCAGTTTTTTCAAATTCGCTGTCAGTAAAGCATGCAATTAAATAAAATGCGTTTTTATAATTAGTAGACAACATATAATCTGTCAATTGTTTTTCATATCCTTTTTTTAAATAGGAACTGCTTGCTCTTTTAATTTCGATTAATACTTTTTCATCTTCGTTTTTATTTCTATATAGTTTAAAATCTACTTGACCATTTCCTAATAAAGCTTCTCTGGTAATATCGATTTCTTGATTATAAAAATACGCATCCATAATATTTTCTAGAATTAATTGTATACGTTCTTCTTTAACAGGAGCATTATTTTCCCAAAACAATTTATATAAATTCCCAAAATTCAATCTATGTCCGATATAATCAAGCATTCCGGAAACTTCACCGGTAAGTGTGCTATGGCCTGATTGATATTCATTCTGAATATCTAACGGTAAAATATCATAATAAAAGTCAATATTGATTCCCAAATGTTCTTCTAAATTTGTATTACCGAGTTTACGGCTATTATAGAGCTTATCAATTAATAAAAAATCAGTTTCTTCGAATAAATAATCAGGATAATAAAAAACATCATAATAAGCATCCTTGTATTCTTCCAATGACATATCATGATCTTCATTAAAGTCTAATTGACCGGCCTTCTCGATTAATAAATGACATTTGTCATCAAAATATATCTGATCAAATTCTTTCATATCCGCTCTGATATCTGCCAAATAATCAATGAACTTATACAAAGTTAATTCGTGAAAAGCACTCATGCTGTGGTAAAACTCATCTTCCGTCCATCTAAATAATTCTTCAAAGGTTTTTAGGCATTTATGATACTGCTCTCTGAACAAATATTTAGGTAATATTATTTCAAGCTTATCGCCAATTTCTATATATTCATCTTCATTGAAAATCTCTATTTCTAAAAAATGATGAATAATATAATTATAGAGTTCTAAATGACCGGTATTAAAAAATATCATACAATCATTCCTAATCAATAATATTTAATTATATTATAACAAAGAAACGATTGGGGAAATATTTGAAAAGCTATATTAAGAAACAATATTATCTAAATTTCCATGAGCAGACTTGGTAACGATCAGTTTATACATTATCTTTTTCTCTTATACTTTTTCAGGTATAATTATGTAATTATTACGCCACTATTATATTCTAAACACAAGCATAAATTCAAAGTTATACAAAAAAGCTGCATTTCATTGGTTTACTACCAACAAAATGCAGCTTATCACTTGAGAAGTTAGGTAAATATAGATGCCAGCAATATCTTCCATTTAACGCTCATAATCCACATATATAAATTGAATTTTACTTTTTTACAGCCATAATCATCCCGTCTCCAATTGGAAGTAAAGTACTCTCCAAATTCGGTGAAGCAGCGACAAGACGGTTAAACTCATGCATTGACTTCGCCAGGTCATTCCACTTTGCGTCAAGATCCATGACTGGAAATAGCGCATCGTCCGCAATAAAAACACCGCCTGATCTCAAAATCCGGATGCAATCTTTCAGTAAAACAGGATAAAGTCGTTTGTCCACATCCTGAAAAATGAAATCAAAAGAATTGTCCGCAAAGCCGGGAACGATCTGACGTGCATCACCGAGCTTGATTTGTATGATGTCATCCACGCATGAGCGCGCAAAATTGCGCTTTGCCTGTTCTGCAGCAGTAGTGTCAAATTCAATTGTTGTAATTGTTCCGCCGTATTCCCGTGCCGTAAGTGCCATGGATGTTGCGGAAAATCCGATGCTCGTTCCGATTTCAAGGATATTCTTCGGCTTCTTCATTTGTAATATCAATTGCAGAAAACGTGCGGCATCATCATCGACAACCGGCGCAAAATCTTTCCAGCCGGTTTTATCAACAAATTCCTCTCTTTTCAGCGAGACCTTTACACGATAAAGGTCTTCAATGTAAGCTTTGTATTTTTCTAACGTATCCAAATTTCCACATCCTTCTGTTTGGTTTTGGCAAGCTTTAGCTCGCGTTTATAGGTTCATTCCACCGGAGACTTCAATTCGTTGCCCCGTAATCCAGCGGGCATCTTCCGTGCAAAGAAAGGCAACCACTCCTCCAATATCATCCGGCTCACCGACACGTCCAAGTGCCGTAGCCGCTTTCACATTCGCGTTATACTGAGCATTGTCCCGGATAATACCGCCTGCAAAATCGGTGGCTATAGGACCCGGAGCCACTGCATTTACTCGAATACCTTTTGAACTCAGTTCTTTTGCTTGGTATCGGGTGAGTGTTTCAATCGCCCCTTTCATGGACGCATACGCGGAATATCCCGGCATACTCGCCTGGGCCAATCTGCTTGAAATATTGATGATACCTCCGCCGTCGCTGAGGTAGTTCAGTGCTTTCTGTGTAAAGAAATAAACGCCTTTAAACTGAACATTCATCAGCTCATCAAACTGACCTTCGGTGGTATCCTTAAAAGGAACATTTATACCAATGCCCGCGTTGTTGACTAAATAATCAAATCGTTCCGTGTTATAGGTCATTTTCATCAACTCTGCAACCCGCTCAAAAAATGCATCGAAAGACCGAATATCGCCAATATTTAGGTTCAGAGCGGTTGCCCTGCTACCGGTTTTCCGGATTTCTTCCACCACCTGCAAGGCTTCCTCTTTTTTACTGCGGTAGGTGATAATAACATCCAGACCTTTTTGGCCGATATAAACGCTAAAATAAAAGTGAGCCAAAATTAAAAGAAACGCTCAGAAAAAAG
>JBMNCQ010000050.1:0-1989 GCA_049366715.1 Peptococcaceae bacterium
AGCAGAAAAGATACCTCGATATGATACATGAAAGGTTCTCGAATGCCGATATAATCGAGCTTGCCATGCGTCCCTATGAAATCAAGGGAGTAGAAAGGCTGAAAGAAATTGAGGCGAGTCTTTTTAAGTAAATTTGTTAAAAATATATATTTACTATTTAAAACCTAAAACATATTCCGATATATTATTCAGGGGGTAATTTACATAATGAATTACGACGTCTTATTAATACACCCTCCGGCTATCTACGATTTCAGGAAGCGGACGATATTCCCGGGTGCTATGGGATCCAGTGCGGAGCAAATCCAGTTCACAAAGGTTTCTATCGGATTACTCAGTATTGCCGAATATCTGGATAGGCATGGATATAAAACCGTAATTGATAATCTCGGATATCGAATGGTAGATGACAGGGAATTCGATGCCGAAGAACATATTCGCAACAGTGAAGCGCGGGTATATGCCATCGGTTTGCACTGGCAGCAGCACTCCCAGGGAGCCATAGAAATTGCCAGGCTCTGTAAGGAACTGCATCCGAATTCACTGGTAGTCGTCGGTGGATTGACATCCACCCGCTTCAATGAGGAAATTATAGAAAAGTATAAATTCGTTGACGCCGTAATAAGAGGGGAGGCGGAAAAGCCTTTTCTTGAGTTTATGAAATCCCTCGACGAATATGGTGAAATAAAGGCAACCCCCAATTTAACTTATCGTAACGAGAACGGCGAAACAATTGTAACTCCGCTTATGCCGCCCAGCGAAAGCCTGGATGAATACGAATTTACCAGGCTCGACCTGGTCGAACCGCAATCATCTATTTTTTCCGAACCTATTCCCCGCTGGAGCCTTGAAGTATGCAGGGGCTGTATATATAACTGTAATATATGCGGAGGCTCGGCATACACGTATAAAAAATACCTCGGCAGAAATAAACCGGCTTTCAGAAGCCCTGAGAGAATTGTAGACGATATAATACGTCTTGGCGAACAGGGAATTAGATATGCGGGAATTTATCAGGACCCGAGGATGGGTGGAAAGCAATACTGGAAAGATTTGATGAAAACAATTCGCGATAAAAGACCTGCCGTGGAAAAGATTACCTTTGACATATTCTCTCCGGTAGATGAAGAGTTCGTTAAAGAAGTGGCAACCCTTGGGAAACAGGTGATATTGTATATATGCCCGGATTCGGGGTCTAGCTGCATCAGAGGCTCTCTGGGCAGATTTTATACGAATGATGAACTGCTCTCTTCAATTCAGTTATGCCACAGGTATCATATACCGGTAGTAACCTTCTTTTCAGTGGGCCTGGCCGGAGAAACGCATAATGAAATTGCGGAAACATACGACTTGTGGGATAAACTGCGGATGCTTGACCAGAAGGCAATTACTAAAGGCGGTTTTGGAAGAAGGGACAAAACACCGGTAGGAGGACCGATAATCGGCCCGATATTCGTAGATCCCGGGTCTCCCGCCTATGATTCACCGGAAAAATACGGCTATAAACTACTTTTTAATAATCTAGAGGAATATATAGAAGGATTATCGAAACCGGGTTGGCACCAATGGCTGAACTATGAAACAAAACTACTCGATAAGAATAAACTGGTAGATTATATATACGAATCGGTGGATTTTGGCATTGAACAGGCTGAAAAACTCGGATTATGTGATGATATAGTAAAGAACCGTAAACTTATTCTCAACAAAATAGACAAGATAGTGACCGATGAAATAGACAAAATGTATCGTCTTAATAATCCTGCGGAAATTGAATCGAGGTTAACATCTATAAAAGAATCCGTTAATAATTTAGTCAGTTTAAAACAGGCTAATAACGACAAATACGGCTATCAAAAAATGATCCTGGATAAAATTAACACCGGGTGCGTTTAAATCCTTATCAAGCCAATCCTTCTCTGGTTTTTGAAAATATTTTCCCGGTAATACCAAGGTCGTCGGACGTTGACCGCTCTTAAGACGGCTGAA
>JBMNCQ010000051.1:0-2486 GCA_049366715.1 Peptococcaceae bacterium
ACAACTGGGTTAATATCAATAAAAGGAGTTAACAGTTTTATACTCTAGTACAATAAATTTCTTTTGTCAAACAGTTTTTATACCTGATTTTTTAAAGGAATATAAAATATTTTTACAGTATATTTATTGATTTAGCGAACACTGTAGTTTATTATAATAAACAGCAATTTCAATTATCGATTGCGGTTCTTTCCAGGGGCTGAATTATGGATAATAATAGAAAAAAAGACCGGAACTTGTTTCACAAGGTCACGTCATCTTCAACACAAGTTGAAAATGATAATTTGCCCGATGCCGTGAAATACTACCTGAAAATCCCTTCAGATATAAAAGATAAATGGTATAAATATATCATTCACAGTTCCACAGAAGCATTCTTTATTACAGACATGCGCTCTAAAATACTGGATGTAAACGACGCTTTCTGTAAAATGTCGGGTTATAGCCGCAAAGAACTCTTAACCATGGGATTATATGACATGGATGTCAGATTGCTCGGATTGCCTGACGGCAAACAGCAAATAGCCGATGAGTTCAAAAAGATGAGGGGTTATACATTTAAACCTAACGAATTTACAGAGGTACGGCACCTGTGTAAAGACGGCAAAATAATCGACATCTCGGTCAGCATGAAGTATATGAACGTCATGGGGGGATTGTTCTTCCACTTTAACAGGGATGTTACCGAGCAAAAGAGATTATATAAACAGGTAAAGGAGTCGGAAGATATCTATCGTACCCTTATCGAGCTCGGCGACCGCGTCGGAGAAGCTGTCGTCATGCTTCAGGATAAGGAAGATATCGAGGGATTGCAGACCTTTGTCAGTGAAGAATGGTGTCGCATTACCGGTTACAACAGGGAAGAGCTGCTGAAAATGTCTTTTTTCGACCTCGTTCACCCCAAATACCGTAAAAATTCCATGGAAAGACACCGTAAAAAACTGGAGGGTACGATAATTCACCGTTATTTCGAGATGTATATCATTAACAAAAACGGGGAAGAGGTACCTATCGAACTTACCAGCGCATATACCAATTACCAGGGCATCGGCGCCAATGTAGCCTACATCAAGGACATAACCGAGCGCAAGAGAATGGAAACGGAGTTGAGGCAATACCATGTGCACCTGGAGGAACTGGTAAAAAAGAGGACTGTTGAACTGGAGAATTTAAACAGGAGTTTAATATACTATAATAACAACAGGACAAGGTTCATCCAGTCGGTTGTCCATGAGCTTAAAACCCCGATAACCCCTATACAGGCGGCTTCGGAAATACTGGCTGTCGAATTGCCGAAAGGCCCTTTCAGGGATTTGGCTATACAAATCAACCAGGGAGCCAAAAACCTCGATAGAAGAGTCGACGAGCTGAGAGACATTGCCAAAAGCGAAAGGGGTATACTGCAGGTAGTATTGAAACCGATGGATATAAACAGGGTCATACGGGATGCGGTAAAATATATGGCTCTCGAAGCTAACAAAAGGGATATAGATTTAACGCTGAAAATACAACCGAAATTACCTAAAGTACAGGGAGACCGCGACCGTATCCACCAGGTAATTCTGAACCTCCTCAGCAACAGCATCAAATATACCCACGCGGGCGGAAAAATCAGTGTTACCGCAGATAAAGGTGAGGACGAGATTATAGTGGTGGTAGAGGATAGCGGATGCGGGATGACCAAGATGCAGATGGACCACCTTTTCGATATGAACCCCAGACCGCACAACAAGGCAGATGGACTGGGGCTGGGTTTGATTATTTCAAAGAACATAGTAGAGCTTCACGGGGGCAGGATCTCCGTTAAAAGTAAAAGAAACAAGGGGAGCACCTTTGCATTTACAATTCCGGTAGTACAACAACAAGGGAGCAAGAAATGAAAGTATTGATAATTGAAGATGATAAAACAATTGCGGAGACTTTTACGCTGGCTTGTAAAATTCGCTGGCCGGAACTCGACGTGGTTCATACCACCAAAGGTGAGGAGGGAATCCTGCTGGCGGAAACCGAAGCCCCGGATGCCATAGTGCTCGACCTGGGACTTCCCGATATCGACGGATTGACCGTCTTAAAGGAAATACGCAGTTTTTCGGATGTTCCCGTAATGATTTCCACCGTACGCTCTGGTGAAATAGACATTATAAAGGCGCATGAGATCGGCGCCGATACATATGTCGTGAAACCCTACAGCCAACTGGAGTTTCTTGCCCGTTTAAAAGCCCTTTTCAGAAAGAGCAAAAAAATAGATGAATACGAACCGATTACCAGGGGTAATCTGCGATTTGCCCCCTCGATGAGCAAACTGGTTTACAACGACAGGGAAATCGACCTTACGAGAACCGAGGGTCTGATACTCTATGAATTGATGAAAAACGAGGATATCGTACTGACAAGCACCCACCTGGCGGAAAGAATCTGGGGGGATTACTACAACAGTTCCGACGAAAACATCAGGAGTTATATCCTGAGACTGCGCCGCAAAATAG
>JBMNCQ010000052.1:0-150449 GCA_049366715.1 Peptococcaceae bacterium
CTTTTTTTTCTGAGGTCTGCTAGTTTTGCTCGAGTACTCATGTCTTGTAACTCCCCTCACTTCTTTTAATTTAACTACTTTCTTTCAGATAACTCTAAAAGGACACCTTTGGTCGCTTTGGGATGTAAAAAAGCAATTGAAGCTCCACCCGCACCATAACGGGGTTTTTCATCGATTAAACGCACACCTTGCTCTTTCAGATATTCTAAAGCACCTTCGATATGATCAACTTTTAGGGCTATATGCTGAACACCTTCACCGTTTTTTTCAATAAATCTGGCTATGGGACCATCGGGAGATGTTGATTCTAATAATTCAAGTTCACTGTCTCCACAGGGGAAAAAGGCAACTTTTACTTTTTGTTCTTCCACTACTTCAATACCTTCGCTTTTTAGTCCCAGCACTTCTGTATAAAATTTCATACTTTCTTCTAAGCTCTTAACGGCAATTCCAATGTGGTCAACCTTCAAAACTTTCATATTTCCGACCTCCTTTGAATTCTATTCATAAATATTCATACCATATTATACCTGGATAAATATACCTAGACAAGAATTTCCCGGACAACCCGTTCTGTCACATCGTAAGGGTTTTTCTCTTTGGCTAAAATCTCATCCAGTTCATTTTCCCAGAAATCCTCTGCGGAAAGTTTAGCGGACACTTTAACCGAAACCTTTTTAAAGATCAGATTTAGTATTTCATTACTAATTCTTTCTTTACGCCGCTTATTTAATTCATCACTTTCCGCTAAATAAATTAAATGGTCATTGATTTTATCTACTAACTCGACTATTCCCTCATTTTGGGCGGCAACTGTCTTGAGAATAGGTGGATACCAATCTCCCATATTCTGGTTTAATTCCAGCATCTGCCCTAATTCAATTACTACTTTTTCTGCCCCGTCTTTATCAGCTTTATTTACGACAAAAAGGTCACCGATCTCCATAATCCCGGCTTTGATGGCTTGAATATCATCACCTAGTCCGGGGACCGAGACAACTACTGTGGAGTCAGCCGTTTTAACGATATCTACTTCCGATTGCCCCACACCTACAGTTTCAATAAATATATAATCAAAACCCGCTGCGTCCAATATTTTAATAGCGTCATGGGTTGCTTTGGACAGACCGCCTAAACTGCCTCTTGTACTCATGCTTCTGATAAAAACACCGTCGTCTAAAGCTAAATCAGACATCCGTATCCGGTCACCCAGAATAGCTCCTCCCGTAAAAGGACTACTTGGATCAACAGCAATTACACCAACAGTCTTACCTCTTTTGCGCAGTTCCTTAACCAACTTATCGGTCAAAGTACTTTTACCAGATCCGGGAGGGCCTGTTATCCCGATTAAATGAGCCCTCCCTGTATCTATATAGAGTTCACGTAAGGCTGCGGTGGCTTCAGGAGATTCATTTTCAGCTTTTGTAATGAGACGGGCAATGGCGACCTTATTCCCTTCTCTGACCTGCTGCACTAAATCCATTATTCCACCGCCTTGAATTATTTCTTAACGTTTGTTTTAATGAAGTCGATGGGTACTGATGTCGGTGTACCGGGGGTAAATACTTCGGCAACACCGGCCTCTTTTAAAGCAGGGATATCATCATCAGGGATTACTCCCCCGCCCAGAACCAATTTATCGCCGGCTCCTTTATCCTTTAACATATTAACAACCTTAGGCATTAAAGTACCATGGGCACCGGATAAAAGACTCATAGCGACAACATCGACGTCTTCCTGAATAGCAGCAGCTACAATTTGCTCTGCGGTTTGTCTTAGTCCTGTATAAATAACCTCAAAACCCGCATCACGGAATGCACGGGCAATAACTTTTGCTCCCCGATCATGACCATCCAGACCTGGTTTGGCAACTAATACTCTTATTTTTTCAGCCATCTCGCTAACCTCCTAAAAAACGATATTAAAGAACTTGAATTGGCGTGTATTCGCCGAATACTTCACGTAATACACCACAGATTTCGCCTTCGGTGCAATATACCCGAGCAGCTTTAAGGATTACCGGCATTAGATTGGTATTACCTTTAGCAGCTTCACTTAACTCAGCCAATGCGGTTTGCACAGCATTGCCGTCACGTTTAGCCTTCATATCGGTGAGTTTCTTCGCCTGTAAAATACCCACACTAGGATCAACTTTTAAAAGACCTTGCGGCGGAGCTTCTTTAATCTGGAATTTATTCATACCGACAACGATACGTTTACCGGATTCAATTTCTTTCTGATAATTATAAGATGAATCTTGAATTTCCTTTTGCACATATCCCTGTTCAATAGCTTTAACTGCACCGCCCAGTTCATCAATTTTCTTAATATATGCCCAGGCTTCATCTTCAATTCGCTTAGTTAATGCTTCAACATAATAGGAGCCGGCCAAGGGGTCAACTGTTTCCGCTACCCCGCTTTCATAAGCAATTATTTGCTGGGTTCTCAAGGCAATACGTACAGAATCTTCGGTAGGAAGAGCTAAAGCTTCATCTTTAGAATTGGTATGCAGGGATTGGGTTCCGCCCATAACAGCCGCCAGTGTTTGCACCGCAACACGTACGATATTATTATCCGGCTGCTGGGCTGTCAAGGTCGAACCACCGGTTTGCGTATGGAAACGCAGCATCATTGAACGTTCTTTTTTAGCTGCAAAGCGCTCTTTCATAATTTTGGCCCAGATACGGCGGGCCGCCCGGAATTTAGCAACTTCCTCCAACAAATCATTATGAGAATTAAAGAAAAAGGATAAGCGTCCGGCAAAAGTATCAACATCCAGGCCTGCTTTAATTGCGGCATCAACATAGGCAACCCCGTCAGCTAAGGTAAACGCTACTTCTTGCGAAGCTGTTGAACCGGCCTCCCGGATATGGTAACCAGAAATACTGATCGTATTCCAACCGGGAACATTTTGCGAACAATAGCCAAAAATATCAGTAATTAATCGCATAGAGGGAGCTGGTGGGAAAATATAAGTTCCCCGGGCAGCATATTCTTTTAAAATATCATTTTGAATTGTCCCTGTTAATTTATCGGGAGTCACCCCTTGCTTTTCGGCGACGGCAATGTAAAAAGCAAGTAATACGGAGGCAGGTGCATTAATGGTCATGGACGTACTTACTTTATCTAAGGGAATTCCGTTAAAGAGAATTTCCATGTCGGCCATGGAGTCGATGGCAACCCCTACTTTACCTACTTCCCCCTCGGACATGGGATGATCTGAATCATATCCGATTTGCGTAGGTAAATCAAAGGCTACGGAAAGTCCGGTTTGCCCTTGCTCCAATAAATACTTATAACGGGCATTTGATTCTTCCGCAGTTGAAAAACCGGCGTATTGGCGCATTGTCCAGAAACGTCCCCGATACATATTTGGTTGTACACCTCTAGTGAAAGGGTACATTCCCGGAAAACCAATTTCTGAGCTATAATCAATTTTAGCTACATCAAGGGGCGTGTAAAGTTGTTGTACCGGATCACCTGAACCGGTAACAAAAGCTTCTTTCCTTTCTGCTTTTTTTCCTTTGGCAGCAAGTTTGGCAATATTTTTCTGCCATTGAGCGTCATAATCACTTAAGCCTTGCTTCATTTGTTCTAATTTCTCTTTGTCATACATACTTTCTACTCTCCTTCCTTATCTTTCTATTTTATTTTATATTGTAACTAAAATTAATTATAAATTATTTTTCTATTATCTACTTAATTTTCATCGACCCGGTCTCGATAAACCGTTGATGCCAATCATGAACGTGTCCGACCAAATGAGGAGTATGAGCACCCTTGGTAGCCGCAACTGCCTGCTGATAATATTCCATCAGCATTTCCCGATAATCGGGATGAGCACAGTTTTGGATAATATCTACCGCTCTTTCCCGGGGAGACTTATTCCGTAAATCAGCAACTCCTATTTCAGTAACGATCACATTAACATCATGTTCCGTATGATCGACATGGGAAACCATTGGTACTATACTTGATATTTCACCGCCTTTAGCAGTTGAAGCCGTCGTAAAGATGGATAAATAAGCATTTCTGGTAAAATCCCCCGAGCCGCCAATGCCGTTCATCATTTTGGTACCCATAATATGTGTTGAATTTACATGCCCATATATATCAACTTCGATTGCGGTATTCATACTGATCACACCCAGGCGGCGGGCAACCTCAGGGTTATTGCTGATTTCCTGGGGCCTTAAGAGCAATCTTTTACTATAAAAATCAATTTTATCGTTGAATCTTTTTAATCCTTCTGCCGAAGGAGTAACTGATGTTCCTGAGCAAACGATAAATTTACCTGCATCAACCAAATCCATGGCCGAATCCTGAATTACCTCAGAATAAAATTCCAGGTCCTTAAAATCAGATTCTAAAAGTCCTGCCAGAACCGCATTGGCCACGCTGCCCACACCGGATTGCAATGGCAGGAGGTTCTCAGACAGGCGGCCTGCTTGCACTTCTTGCTTTAAAAATTCAATTAAATTAGCAGCCATTTTTTTACTGACATCATCGATAGGACCTAACGGGCGAACATTATCAGGAATATCGGTTACGACAATTGCTTTGATTTTATCCGGTCCACAGGGGATATAGGTGGTGCCGATTCGGTCTCCGGCTTTTACGATAGGGATAGGTTCCCTGTTGGGAGGATCAAGAGGAATATAGATATCATGCATACCTTCTAATTCTTGGGGTTGACTGGTATTGAGCTCTACAATAACAAAATCTGCTTCTTGAACAAAAGTCGGACTATTCCCCAGAGAGGTAGTCGGAACAATATGTCCCTCTTCAGTAATAGCGCAAGCTTCGACGATGGCAACATCTAAATTGCCGAAAAATCCATAGCGGACCTGTTGAGGAGTATGACTTAAATGCTGGTCCTGATAATTGACAACACCGGATTCAAGCTGGGAATTTAAAGCTTTCCGCATTTCATTGCTGGTTTGATAGGGAAAACGCTTAGCAATTACACCTGCTCTGGCCAATGCGCCATCCAGTTCGTCTCCGACAGATGCTCCTGTCCAAAGGTTAATTTTTATAGTTCTCCCTGCTTCAGCCTGCTTAGCTAAGGCTAAAGGTACAGCCTTAGGATAACCCGACGGAGTAAAACCACTGGCACCTACGTTCATGCCGTCTTTGATCAGGGAGGCGGCTTCTTCCGCAGACACCACTTTACTCAGCAGCTCTTTGCATCTTACTCTGTCTTCATACATACAAATTCACCCTCCTATCTTTATCTTTATATATAACCTTAAGCATTTGCTTAAGAAAGTTTAGTCTCTTTGCTTTTATGGCACAGATATTCACGGTAAATATTTTTCAAAGCAGCTCCTAAGGTCCGCCCCACATCACCATGATACCTGTCGGCAAGTATTTTTAATAATTGGTCAATACCTTTTTCTAATGAATAACCTACGACAATTTTTTTGAAAAACTTTTTAGCCACTTCCGTACTTAGAGTACAATCCGCATCCAGAATTACGCCCTTTTCCATATCTACTTCTAAGCCTATTGTTAATACCCCATATAGCTTTTCTGCAGTGAGACCTTCACTGGGACGGGCTTTGCCGGCAAAAAAAACTGTATTTCCCATATACTTACCTCCAAATAAAAAAACCTAGCCAAAAATACCATGCCCTAAGTAAAGGGAATGTATTCAGACCAGGTTAACTCACTTTATATCAAGAAGGTTCGACCTTCTCAATCAGCAAGCAAATGGTACATCTTCAGTATATTCTCATTTTAACATATTTTGAATATACCTTATTTTGTTATTGTTTTCACTTATTCATATTATAAACAAAAGTTAAGAATTTGTAAAATATTTTTTAACAATTTATTTGAAACATTTTACTCACTTTTTTCTAAATATGTCAGCCATTTGTCATACATTATTTTCAGAGCAGTAGTTATTGCTTTACGGGCACTGCCGTAATACCTTTTTTCAAAGGTGAGCACTAACGGATCAATGCCGTTTTTTAAAGAATACCCCCTGGTTAACTTTTTGAAAAAATTCCTACCGACATTTGTCGCTAACGTACAATCACAATCTAAAATTATCCCGGTACCGGGGTCTACCTCCACACCGATTGCGATTACCTCATATAATTTTTCTGCAGTAATCGCCGTAGGTAATTTGGCATAACCTGTAATAAATATAGTGTTTTCAATATTCGCATCTACCATAATTTATCTCTTCCCTTAACATATACTCTGCCGACTATCGTTTGCCGCATTTCAACATAATATACGAAAAGCCTGTAAAAATATTTTGCTATTTTTTATATTCGCTATTATAAAAACAAATCCTCTTTTATTATAAAAAATTTATATAGTAAAAATTTATATCGTGAAAATAACAAAAAATGCGCAAAAAAAAACGTACCAAAATGCTGTTTCCTTTGGTACGTCTCCCGACTTTATCATTTAACCGGTTAAAAAAAAGGCCAGATAATCGGGACCAATATTATTGCGACGATAAAACAAACGATCACAAGGGGAAACCCCACTTTGACATAATCCATAAACTTAAATCCTCCCGGACCCAGAACCAGCGTGTTTGGCGGCGTACCTACCGGTGTGGCAAAAGCACAAGAGGCTCCGATCGCTATCGTCATTAAAATTGCATGGGGACTGGCCCCCAAACCATTAGCTATATGAATCCCGATAGGGGCCAATAAAGTTGAGCTGGCCGTATTGGACATAAACTGGGTTAACCCCGTCGTCAGCCAGAACATAGCAGTCATGACAATATACGGTCCGGCATTCTCTCCCAGCATACCAATGACGACATCCGATATCATTTTACCGGCGCCCGTTTTATCCATAGCCGATGCCAGGGGCAGCATTCCGGCAAAGAGAAAAATAGTTGTCCAGTCTATGGAACGGTATGCTTTCTTTTCATTGATCGTTCCTGTTAGAACACAAAGAATCGCCCCCGCAGTTGCCGCCACGTGCAGCGGCATAACATCAAAGGCCATGATCAGCACGACAGCGATCAATATGACAGCAGAATAAAGCTGTTTAGAAGAGCTTGCTGCAGTTGTTTTCCCTTCCGCGGATTCTCCGGCATCATCACCGGTATATTTCCGGTCCGGCAGAAGTTTCCTGCCAATCGTCAGCATATAAACGATCCCACAAATGGTTAAAGGTATCCCGATTAGGCCAAATTCAAAGAAACCAAACTGGCGGAGCTGGGCCGTTCCCAAAACACCGTTTGCTACCAGATTGGGAGGTGTGCCGACCAGGGTTATCGTTCCGCCCAGTCCGGCGGCCAGAGCTAAAGGCATCAAAATCCGCCCCCTGTTCCAACCGGCGGAATTGGCAATTCCTATGGAAACGGGGAGGAGAACGGCAGTAGTACCCGTATTACTTAACACAGCCGATAACGCGGCAGCCAGCACCATCACGCCTAAGGCCAGCCGCAGCTCACTTTTTCCCGCCGCTTTTACAACGGAATCACCAATTTTTTTGGCAACTCCCGTTTCAAATAAAGCTGCTCCAACCACAAACATACCCGCAAATAGGACAACATTACTATCAGCTAAACCGGCAAATGCCGCTTTAGCATCTAATACCCCTGTTAAAGCCAGGGCAACAGGAACACTCATCGCTGTCATAGCGAGGGGGATCAGTTCGGTTACAAAAAGTACTGCTGCTACAGCCAGGATTATTAAAGTTGTTGTGGCTAAAGATGATTTTTCTGCGGAGGAAAGTTCTTCTTCCGCTGCAAAAACTTGAGCAGTAAAAGAGAATAATAGTAAAAATAATAATACAAATATTACAGTCTTTTTCAAAGGGACTCATCCTTTCCTAAATTATCTGCCGATTTAATCGTAGTACTCAAGCTTATTCTTCACCGCTAATTTCTTTCTTATACGATCAGGGGTAAATCTTTTTAAAAAAACAAATTTTTTTAAATTATGAAGAGAACAGGAACACACCTCTTCTCAGGATATAATACAGGCCGGGGAAATTCCCCGGCCTGTATTATATCCTGTCAATAAAAAAAGAGAGGCTTTAGCTTTAAACCTCTCTTTTGTATGGTAAGATTAAATTTTAAAAGAATGGCCAAATAATCGGAACTAAGATTAAAGCTACAATGTAACAAATAACAATCAAGGGAAGGCCAACCTTAACATAATCCATAAATCTAAAACCTCCGGGACCTAAAACCAGCGTATTAGGCGGAGTTCCCACAGGTGTGGCAAAAGCACAAGATGCACCAATGGCAACACTCATCAATATTGCATGAGGGCTGGCACCAATACCTTGCGCTATCGCTAAACAAATTGGTGCTAATAACGCCGAGCTGGCAGTATTGGACATAAACTGGGTAAGTCCTGTTGTCAGCCAGTACATAGCGCTCATGATTAAATACGGGCTGGCATTACTCCCCAGTATCCCGATTACAACATCGGCAATCATTTTGCCTGCCCCGGTTTGAGCCATTGCATCTGCTAAAGGAAGCATTCCGGCAAACAAGAAAATTGTTGTCCAGTCAATGGACCGGTATGCTTTTTTCTCATCTATTGTACCGGTTAATACACATAAAACTGCTCCGGCAGTAGCAGCTACATGAAGAGGAATCTGCTTAGAAAAGAAGGCCATAACCAAAACAACAGCCACTAAAATTCCGGCGGAAATCCATTGTTTTGTAGGATCAACCTTTACTTCTTCCTGAACTGCCACCACATCTTCATCATTTCCTGTATATTTACGGTCGGGTAAAAGCTTACGACCGAGAGTTAACATATAAATAATACCTGCGATCGTTAACGGAATACCTATTAGACCAAATTCAAAAAAGCCGAACTGGCGAATGTCTGCAGTACTTAATGCTGCATTAACGGCAAGATTGGGAGGAGTACCAACCAGAGTAATGGTGCCGCCCAGACCGGCAGCCAGGGCTAGAGGCATTAGAATACGTCCTCTGTTCCAGCCGGCGGAGTTTGCAATACCAATTGCTACCGGAAGTAATACTGCAGTGGTACCGGTGTTGCTTAATACAGAAGATAAACCTGCCGCGATTACCATAACACCAAGGGCAAGTTTGGTTTCACTGGTACCGGCAGACTTTACTACCGTATCACCAATTTTTTTAGCAACTCCTGTTTCAAATAAGGCCGCGCCAACCACAAACATTCCGGCAAACAAAACAACGTTGCTGTTAGAAAGCCCGCTGAAAGCTGCTTTAGCGTCTAAAACCTTAGTTATAGCCAAAGCAACCGGAACACTCATCGCCGTTACGGCTAAAGGGATAATTTCCGTAATGAACAGCACCGCAGCAACGGCTAAGATAATCAACGTAATTTGAGCCAGTTGTTTTTGCCTGGCTGCTTCAGCAGCCTTTTGCTCCGGTGTTGGTTCTTGTGATACTGCGGCAAATGCAGCACCAACAAAACAAACCAAAAAAGCTATCAGTAAGATAACCACAAGTACTTTTTTCATTTTTTTACACCCTCCTAATTATTTTTCTAATTTTCTGTAAAATAAAATTCTTTTTTACTTAAGCTGTAAGACCACCACCTTTCATTAAAAAACCAACCCCAAAACCCGGCTGGCTTAAATTGAATGCAAAATTACCATCCAAGGCCAACTAGAATAACACATTCAAAGTACTGAATATAAAATTTAAGCCGCACTCCGCCGTGCTCTTCAGCAGGACCTTGCTTAAAGGCATTATCCCTGTCTATAGCTGTGGCTGTAACTATTTATATATCTACTACTGCCATAAATACTGCTTATAGACTTTATATGCCTTCTTTATTTAATTTATTCTATCCATAGTGGCAAAATCCTGCAAAAGTTGCATTTTTTTTGCCTTGACTTTTCAAAAAACTAAAAATTATTTTTAAAAATACATCGTAGCAAATAACAGCCTCAAATCCGCTCCGCCTCTTGCAAACAGAATAAAAGTACCTTTTCACTTTTTTTATGATATTATTTTCACAAAAAAGCCCTTTGGGTTAGCTCTCTATTTTCCTGACATTCTGCTTGCAAATTCAAAAGTTCAAATCACCAGCTAGCATTTGGGTTCAGGGCAAACAACCCAACAGGAAAGGCAGACAGCAAAATCTGCTGCCTGCCTTCTCGCACACATTCCGGCTCAGTTTTTATTTTCTGAAGATATTAAAAGAATGGCCAGATCATAGGGATCACGATTATAGAAACGATAAAGCAAACTACAATCAAAGGCAAACCAACCTTGACATAATCCATAAACTTAAAGCCCCCCGGCCCGAGCACTAAGGTATTGGGGGGTGTACCTACCGGTGTAGCAAAGGCACAGGACGCACCAATGGCAACCGTCATTAAGATAGCATGGGGGCTGGCACCGATTCCCTGGGCAATAGCCAGACAAATCGGGGCCAAAAGAGTCGTACTGGCAGTATTAGACATAAATTGTGTTAAACCCGTTGTCAGCCAAAACATTACACTCATAATTATATAAGGGCTGGTATTGTTCCCTAAGGCGCTAATTACTACATCTGCGATCATTTTGCCGGCGCCGGTATTGGCCATAGCAGTTGCTAAGGGCAGCATACCTGCAAATAAAAAGATTGTAGTCCAGTCGATGGATTTATAAGCCTGTTTTTCAGTTAAGCAGCCTGTCAGCACACATAGCAGAGCACCGGCAGTTGCTGCAACATGCAAGGGAATCACTTTATCAAAGAAAGCCATTACTAAAACCACCAGAAGTAAAATACCGGTTGCAAACATTTGCTTAGAAGTATTATATACTTTTTCCTGGGCTACAGCTGTCGCAGCTACTTCATCTTCAAATTTACGGTCCGGCAATAGTTTACGACCGATTGTCAAGATGTAGATAATACCGGCAATTGTTAAGGGAATACCGATTAAGCCGAATTCAAAGAAACCAAACTGCTTTAATTTTGCCGTCCCTAAAACACCATTTACTACTAAGTTAGGCGGTGTTCCCACCAGAGTGATCATTCCGCCCAAACCTGCCGCTAATGCTAACGGCATTAAAATACGTCCGCGGTTCCAGCCGGCGGAGTTGGCTATACCAATAGCAACAGGAAGCAATACTGCAGTTGTACCGGTATTGCTTAACACCGATGATAAGCCGGCAGCAATTATCATGACACCAAGGGCAAGTTTTATTTCACTGGTTCCGGCAGATTTTACTACCGTATCACCGATTTTCTTAGCTACCCCGGTTTCAAATAAAGCTGCTCCTACCACAAACATACCTGCAAATAATATAACGTTACTATCTGCTAAACCGGCAAAAGCCGCTTTTCCATCCAAAACCCCTGTTAAAGCCAGGGCAACGGGAACACTCATCGCTGTAAGAGCCAGCGGGATAACTTCTGTAACAAATAACACTGCGGCAATAGCCAGGATTATTAACGTAATATGGGCCAGTTTCCTTTGCTTAGCAGCTTCAGCAGCTTTTTGCTCCGGAGTTAATTCTTTTGTTTCGGCAGCAAATAAAGTGCCGGCAAAAGACACCATAAAAGCAATCAATAAGATAATAACAATTGCTTTTTTCATTTTTTACACCCTCCTATTATTTTTCTAATTTTCTGTAAATAAATGTTGCGCCTAAACCTATTCAGCTCGCCTTACCACCTCCCGGGAAGAGGGACGCCTCTATTTGCCGCCAGATTTTTGATATTAGAGGGATCTCTCTAAGAATAAAAAAGCCAACCAAGATAGAACTTGGTTGGCAAAAATAAAACGCAGACCACTCACCTAACCAAGACCTAACTATTACGAACACACACAAAGCACTAAGATCTATAAAGCACTTCGCCTGCGCTACTTAGCCGGGCCTTGCTTTAAAGGCAGCATCCACGTCTATCTCGCTGAGGCTTTCAAAAAAAATCTTATGATTTAGATTTATAATTCTAATCTAAAAATAAAGCCTCCATAGAAAAATGTCAAGTGAAATTTTATACTTAAGCAGGCTAGACATATCTCCCGTCTTTATTTCGTAAAGAAACATCTCCTGCAATTATGCGGTGCAGTTCCCCTCCTGCGTCCCGCACGATTAAACACCCGTCATGATCAACATCCACTGCATTACCTGCTATTTTTTCCGCACCCATAATAACTTCAACTTCCTGACCAATGGTAAGAGAATTGGCTTTCCACTCCTTAATTACCGTCGAAAAATCTCCGCGGAGATACTCCTGGTATGTCGATTCGATTTCTTCCAGCATCCCCTGAAGGACTTTTACCCTTGGAATTTCCCGGCCCAAAACACTTTTTAAGGAGGTCGCTTTTTCTCTGAATTCTGCCGGAAAATCAGCAGGATTTTGATTCGCATTAACACCGATACCCACTATAATATAATTTACCCTTTCAATTTCTGCAGACAATTCCGTTAAAATGCCTGCAACCTTTTTCCCGTCTATTAATATATCATTAGGCCACTTAATTTTAGGCGTAATATTCAAGGATTTTTTTAAAGCCTTGACCATCGCTACTGCCAGAACAAAAGTAATCTGGGGTGATGCGGTAGGCAGAATATCAGGTCTTAGAATAAGTGATACCCAGATACCTTTACCAGTGGGAGATACCCAGGTTCTCCCCAGCCGCCCTTTTCCCTGCAGTTGTCTTTCAGCAACTACAATTGTTCCCTCGGGCCTTCCCTCCGCAGCCAGCTTTTTCGCGACATTATTGGTTGAATCAACCTCTGCAAAAGTATAGATATTTTCACCCCAGTTCAACGTTGCTAACTCAGCTAAAATTTCTGCTTTGATAAACTTATCCGGCCGGGATTTCAATAAATATCCGGTGCGGGGTTGGGTATCTATCTTATATCCTTCTTTTTTCAGATTATTGATTTGTTTCCAGATTGCCGTCCGCGAGACACCACACAATTCACTAAGTCTTTCACCGGATATGTAGTCTTGAGAATTATTTAAAATTTCAAGGATTTTCGCTTTCAATTTTGTCACTCTCCCAACTTATTACTGTTAAAATCAAAAAAGCATTTATCAGTTAAATATATTGTACTTAAACATTTTTTCCCTTGCAATGCTAACTTGTTTTTGTTAGAATTAAACAGTGACTTTTACAGATTAAAATAGATATGATTGTTGTTGAAGGAGGTGTACCCACCATGGCAAGAGTATGTGAGGTTTGTGGAAAAGGTGTTATGACTGGTATGCAGGTTAGTCATTCTCATATTAGAACTAAGAAAAAATGGGCTCCTAATTTACAAAAAGTGAAAGCAATTATTAATGGTACTCCCAAAAGAGTTACTGTATGTACCCGTTGTTTACGTTCCGGAAAAGTTAAACGGGCTGTCTAATATAGAAAAAGACCTGCTGATGCAGGTCTTTTATTCGTTAGTAAGGTGATAAATAAAAACTTCTTGGCACCCCATAATCTCTTTAACCCTCTAAGATCGCATCTATATACTTATTTGTCTGGACTATAACATCACTGTTATCCAAACCTTCCATTTTTGCATATTCCTGCATTGCTCTCTTGCCTGCCGTTAGAATGTGTCTTTCAATAATAAATTTACAAGGCACAACATCCCCTTTAATTATATATTCCGTTAATTCCTGATGCTCTTTAATAGAAATCGTTCTATGATAATCTTTTTTTAGGGAAAATGACCGGAAAATCTTCATTTTTACATCCAGCGGCTCATAAATTTGCTTTAGAATATCTAATCCTGAAAAATTAATTAAAGAGTTATGAAATTCCCTATTTAATTCTTGAATAAGTCGAATATCATTTTCTTGAAAGGCAGTAACACTGCGGGCAATAATTTTTTCAAGATTATCTGCTATTTCCTTTTTATTTTCTTTTATGGCGATGACAGAAGCTGCAAGGCTTTCAGAAGATGCGCGAATAAAATAAACCTGATAGATATCTTCTAATGACGGTTTATAAACAGTAACTACTCCGCTGTCACTTTTTAGTAAACCTTCACTGCATAGTATTCGGGCTGCTTCTCTGACCGGAGTCCTACTAATTCCCAACCACTCGGCTAGTTGCTGATCAGTAAGCCTTTGTCCGGGCTTAAGGTTTCCTTCGGTAATATCATCCTTTAGTTGATAATAAGCTTGTAAATATAAAGGTTCAGCTTTAATTAGTTTCCCTGACATTAATTTACCTCCATCAAAATTTGAAATAGTGGAATTTACTGGATATGGGGCGTCCGTCCTTATAAAACGTGCTGTCTGCAGCTAATGATTAACGTTTCATTATCAACAATTTATTAGCCGGAGTCTGTAACTTAAAAAACAGCAACTCCACCTTCTTTACATAAAATACTAGCATATATATCCTTCCCAGCGCCAGGTCTTAATGTAAGTTTACCAAGGCGGGAAAAAGAAAATATATCTATATTTCATTCATAAATTCTAAACTCTGTATTTCTCAATAATTTCTTCATTAATTTCCATTCCAAATCCGGGTTTATCATCTAATTCAATATATCCATTTTTAAATGATTTAATCGGCAGCGTCGTTAGCTCCCACCGCAGTGGATTTTTTTGATCTTTAGCCCAGTCACTTTGCATATGTTCAAAAATAAAGCAGTCATTGAAGGCAGCCGCCAGGTGTAAAGATACCGCCATGCATACAGCCGAAGAGCTTCCTGTATGTACTAAGTAAGATACATTATAAGCACCGGCCAGACCATGGATTTTTAAACATTCCGTTACACCACCGGCCCGGCAGACATTAGGCTGAATAATATCTACTTTTCCCTTTACGATTAAATCTTTCAACCCATATCGCAAAAAGTGAGCTTCCCCGCCTGCAATAGGAATTTCCAGAGACTCCGACAACCTCCGATATCCGTCATAATCATCAGGGGCAACAGGCTCTTCAAACCACCTGATATCATATTTCTCTAACTGCCTGCCAACCTTTAGCGCAGTTTTAACATCATAGCCACAATTTGCATCTACCATTAGGACAATATCTTTTCCTACATGCTCCCGTACAGCAGCTACTGCCATAATATCTGTTTGACAGCCTTGACCTATTTTTATTTTCATTGCTGTAAAACCTTGCTCCACGAATTTTTGAGCTGTAGCCAGCATAGCTTCCATACCTCTGAACCGGATGGAGGAAGCATAAGCCCACAATTTAGGAGCAGCATCCCCTCCTAACAATCTATACACAGGAAGATTTAGGGCCTTGCCTTTAATATCCCACAATGCTACATCAATACCGCTCAGGGCTTCGATATAAAAGCCCTGGTAATGCCCCCTGTTCATCATAGTCCCAAAAAGCAATTCCCAGATAAATTCCGTATTCAGCGGATCTTTTCCGATAAGCAAAGGCTTGATATATTCTACTATATCCCTGGTAGCAGTTGGTGCCAGCCTGACCATACACTCACCATATCCTGTGATGCCTGCATCGGTTTCGACCCTTACAAGCACGGTACGATACTCCTTAAAAACAACTTTTTCTAATTCATCGGCATAGGGAATACTTATCGGTGCCTTAATAGGATTTTCAATGGGCACAATAAGAGTAAAAGCTTGCACATTTGTAATCTTCATTTTAAAAGCCTCCTTCAACATCTCCAGATAAAAACAATATTACTATTTTACAGCCTTATGGTTTTACAGAAAAACGACGGATGTTAAAATATTCATCTAACGACCACAGTCCACGGTCACAACCTATCCCGCTCTCCTTTATACCTATATGGGGCATATTGGGGCCGGCACCGGGCATATTGACTTGAATTTCGCCGAATTCCAGTTCCTCGGCACATCTGCCCATTACTCTGGCATCATGACTGAAAACATAAGCAGAAAGACCGTAGGTAGTATTATTAGACCTGGCAATAACATCATCAAGATCATTAAAAGTCAAAATTGCATAAATCGGTCCGAATATTTCCTGATTGGCGATCGGCATATCATCCGTGACTTTGTCTAAAACTGCAGGAGTAAAAAAAGAACCTTCCTTAAGCTGTTCCGGCAATTCAGGGATAATGCCTCCGCAAAGCAACTTTGCTCCCCGGGCAACACTGTCCTTAACTAAATCAAGCATTCTGTTCCTGGCTTTCATATCGATCATCGGGCCCATAGCATTGGGCATGTCTTTTCCCCAACCTACCGGAATATCCTTTACCTGCTCAACTAACTGTTCGACAAATTGATCATGAATGGATTCATGGATAAAAATACGGTTAATATTGGCACAACCTTGACCGCTTATGCGGACTTTGCGGGCTGCGACAAATTTAATAGTTTTTTCCAAATCGGCATCAGGCATGATAATAGCGGGAGCATTACCTCCCAACTCAAAAGAGAATCTTTTAATAGATGTTGCTGCCTGATTCATAACCTCTATTCCTACCGCAGAAGAGCCGATTAAGGAAATTAACTGAGGTATTTTACTGGCATTGAGATATTTGCCGATAATACCTGCCGGCCCGGTGACCATATTAAATATGCCGGCCGGCACCCCAATGCGCTCAGCGATCTCTCCTACCTTTAAACTGGCTAAAGGAGTACTGGTACTGGGTTTTAATACGCATGTGCATCCTGAGGCCAGCGAAGGACTGAGCTTAAGTCCGACATTGCTCATGGGCATATTCCAGGCCAGATGACCAACTACTACGCCTAAAGGGCGTTTCATGACAATATGGAAAGTATCCCGGTGTCCGCCGTATTCAGGCAGACCCGTATCATATACCCGTTTTACCTCTTCTCCATAATACCCTAAATACCCGATAAATGAATCAAAATCACTGCCGGCTTCAGAATAGGATTTACCTCCTTCTTGAGCCAGGATGTCAACAAATTCCTCTCTTTCGGCAAGGCAGGCCTCTTTGAGTTTATTCATCCAGCCTACCCTTTCGTTAATACTGGCACAGGACCAGCTTTTAAAAGAAGCTTTAGCTGCTCTTAATGCTTCTTCCGCCTGTTCTTCACTTGCAGCGCGAATAGTGGTTATAATTTTTCCCGTAGCCGGATTGATCACATCGATAGGAGCTCCCTGGCCTTCAACGCACCGCCCGTTGATATACATATTTTTCATGTTTTTTTCCTCCTTCTTAATCTAACCCTTTCTCTGATTACTTCCTGCTTCTTGATCTGCTATTTTAACTGTCCCGATGTCACAGAGCTTCTCCCGGCAGAAAAGCCCCTCAACAATTTATTTACTTGTGTTTGTATCGTTTCCTCACTACACCATCCTTTCTTTTGAAAAGACATCTCAGAAATAATATCTTCTGCAGATTTACAATGGGTTCTAAAGTAATGCATTAATTAGACAATAATGATATTTCAGATTTCTTAGCTTTTACTCTGCGCAAGAAAAGAACGACCAATATGATGCTGCCAATAAGACCGCCGATAATATCAGTGACACCTTCAGGAACAATTAAAGCGATTGAAGAAACAAAAAGCAAAACACATTCGATTTTATTCAGATTGACAAACAAGAACCCGGCTAAAGAACCTGCTAATAAATAAGTGCCGAAAAGCAGCACACCGGTACCTAAGACTATTTGCGCCGCTGTGCCTATGAGGAGAATACTGGGGTCATATACAAAAATAAAAGGAATCAAAAATGCTACCAGGGAATAGCGGAAACCGGTCCACCCGGTAGCCCAGGAGTTGGCACCGGCAATCCCGGCTGCCGTAAAAGAAGCTAAACAAACAGGCGGTGTAACCTGAGCCAGAATACCGTAATAAAAAACAAACATATTGGCAGACAAAGGCTCAATACCCAATTTAGTCATTACCGGAATAAATAATACATAGGCCACCAGGTAAGCAGCAACTGTAGGCAAAGCCATTCCCAAAAGCATTACTCCTATCATAGCAACTATCAGAGCCGGCAGGATATTACCGGTACCCAGAGTACTAATAATCGAGGCAAGCTTGGTAGCCAGGCCGGATTGAATAACAATACCGATAATAATACCACAGGCAGCAGTAGGAATTGCAATCTCCGAAGCCTGCTTAATACCGTCTAAAAGACTTTTTTGGACCATACTCCACTTGACATAATATTTGCCCTGCAATATGAAACGACTGATCATATTACATATGATGATACAAAACATCCCATAAAGGCCGGCTCTCATTAAAGAAGCGCCGCTGACAATATAATAAACCAGTATAAAAACAGGAATAAGTAAATACAACCGCGGCCATATCGGGCCAACGTCAAATTTGACCGCTTTATCTATCTTGGCATTACTTCCAGCCGCTAAATTACCAACTAAACAAAAAACAGAGAAAAAATAAGCTATAGCAGGTATAATTGCAGCAAATGCTACTTTAGCATAAGGCACACCCAGCATTTCTGCCATAATAAAAGCCGCTACCCCCATAATAGGAGGCATGAGCTGCCCGCCTGTAGATGCTACCGCTTCAATAGCCCCGGCCTGTTCAGGGGTATAACCTACTTTTTTCATCATGGGAATAGTCATCACTCCGGTGGTGGAGACATTAGCTACAGAGCTGCCGTTAACCATCCCCATCAAACTTGAACTGATTACGGCAGCTTTAGCCGGGCCACCTGAACTTTTATCTGCGACCTTTAAACCTAAATCAATTAATAATTTGCCCCCGCCGCACGCAGAGAATAGAGCGCCAAAAACAATAAAATAAAATATATAACTGGCCGAAGTAATAAGAGGCGAGCCGAAGATACCCTCCTGCCCCATGATCATCAGATCGGTAAATTGTTTTACACTAGTGCCCGTACAACGGACTATAGGAGGCAGGGCTTTGCCGAACCAAGCATAAGTTATAAAAATGCCTATGAAAACCAATAATACATATCCTAATACACGTCGTACTGCCTCTAAAAGTAAAAGCACGGTAAGCAGCATTGCCATTCTGTCCATAATAAACACAGGTGAGATATAGGGTGCCCGTCCTTGTAACCGCTCTGTCTGAGATATAAAGAAATAAAATAAAAATATTAAGCTGATAAATAGTGCCGCATCCAGCCACAACATCCATTTGCTATCCCGTTGACTATTTAGAGGACGATACAAAAAAGCAACTGTTATGCCAAAGAGCAAATGAATGGGGCCCATAAGCATAGGATGAAACGGAACAAATAAAGCAGTATAAAGCTGGAATAACAGCCATGTAACCGATACCGTCATAATGATCAGTAAACGGACAGACCATTTTGATTTTTTATTTACAGCTTGTTTTACTAAATTATCAGTCATTAACGGCCCTCCTATTTTGTGAAGACTTTCTGCATTTTTAATCCTGACTAATCTTTAAGGCAGACTGCTCTGCTGTATGCAGCAGAGCAGTCTGCAATATTTTGTCCCTACTCCGCGAACTACTACTTCATCCAGCCTTTCTCTTTGTAGTAACGTTCCGCGCCCGGATGCAGAGGAACACCAAGTTTGACCGGCTGCCAGGCAATAGCCGGGTCCCATATTTTAAGAGCAGCATGACCTGCAGCTAAAGTATCGGCCCCTTCACAAAGAGCTTTAGCCATAGCATAGGCAATATCATCGCCCAAATCAGCCCGAACGATTACCGCAAAGGGGGCACCTACAGATTTTACTTCCTTAGCCTGACCCTTCCAGGTATTTGCAGCCAAATTTGATTCTTCCCAGCCTTTCGCTTTTAAAGTATTTAAGACCTCAGTACTTAACTGCGGAAAAAACATATCTTTCGTCATACAAAGTTCGGACGGAGCGGAAGCAGCGGAAGAACCATGATCAATAGTAATATCTGCTTTATCATCTTTAAGCAAAGTGGCAATAGAGTTGGCATCGGTTTGATACACGGTACCTCCCCAGGATTTTATATCTTCATACCCTACACCTAAAGCAGTCAAGACATGGGCACATGCTATTTCCCCGTAAGCGCCGTTGGACTTTGTAGCAATACGTACAGGATATTTAGCTCCAATGATATCTTCAACGGTAGTAAAACCTGTTTTATCCACAAAAGTTTGCGTAAACATAATATTTATAAAGTCATTGCCGAATCCACCGGCAATACCCCTTACGTTTTTTATCGGCTGATGGCCTAGAATGCCTTCTTCATAAGCCCATTTATTAGCGGAGCCATTGCCCAAAGCGGCATCAGCACCGCCTTCTTCGACCAAAATGCATGCGCCGTAGCCTCCCGGAGAATTAGTAGTATGATCAATAATGGAACCCGCCGGCAAAGCATTTTCCATAAGAGGTACCATCAGAGAGCCAATGACATACATTCCCGTACCGGTCCCGGGAGTAGCAAAACTGATATGTATTTGCTCCGGTGTATTGCTATCACCGGCATTATCCGCCGGATTTTCCTGAGCCGGCTTGGAATTACCGTTCCCACAGGCAGTTGCACTAAATAGCATAATTAAAATCAATAAATGCACACTGAATTTTTTTAACATAGAGTAACCTCCTTGGAATGTATTTTTTTGAGGTATCGCAGCCTCAATATTGACTGGGAGTAGGTGGAGAGTAAATCCAAATAAATTTCAACGGTTTTTCCTTTGAAGTATTCGAAACCGAATGGGGAACACCAACAGGTGCCAGCATAAAGGAACCGTCTTTAATTACATACTCCTGATCGCCGATAGTAGCAATCCCTTCACCTTCAATAAAAAACATTGCTTCCTGCTCAACCTCATGTACATGACAGCTGCCGTCCGGATTCTTATTCGTTCCCCCCGGCTCCATAATATGATAGCCCATTGCGAAACCTTTTGATCCCATATTTTTAGGCAATATACATCCAAAAGAATGTCTTCCCCCACTGCGTATTTCCTCCGGCACATCAGAAAGATAACCAAAATTTTCCTGATTCACAAAGACTCCCCCTTAATAATTTTTTAAAATGTCCTTTACCCACAATAGATCATTTTCCTGATTTACACTTTTAATAAATTTCAACACCTCCTTTTTTTAATTCAGCTGTTAGCTTCTCAGACAAATAGCACTCTTATTAATCGAGCCCTTTTCAGCATTCAGCATGCTAAAGTCTTGAAAAAAAATTATTCTTTTTGTCACCCGTCTTTTATTCGCAGATTTCGCAGGGACTCAGCTATCACCCTTTAAGAAAGCTAAATGCTCTCTGTATCTTCATTCTTCAATAAAATTTTTACAATCCCCGGAGTCCTCTGTGCATAAAGATCAAAAGCCCTGGCCGTATCCATTAAACCAAAAGTATGAGTAATAAGGGGGCGGGGATCTATTTTTTTAGTCTTTATCAAATCAATAATCCGCCTAAAATCATCGGGCAAATACATCTTGGTCCCTGTTATTATTTTTTCCACAGCCCGGGTAGCCATAATATCTACAGGGACAGGCTCATCATACATAGCTACAACAATTAATTTACCTTTTTTGCGCAGCATTTTTATGCCCTGATTAATTAGCTGTGGTACTCCGGCAGCTACAAATACCGCATCACAGCCAGCTTCACCGCAAGCAGAATTCACTTTGGATAAAAGTTTGGTATCATGGGCATTAAAAGCATCAGTTGCTCCCAATTCCCTCGCTTTGACTAAGTTAAAATCCTGCACATCAGTGACAATGACCGTAGCTGCCCCTGCACCCGCCGCCAAGAGAGTAATACATAACCCAATAGTACCTGCACCCAAAACAGCAATCTTATCTCCCGGACTAATTTCGGCACAACGCACGGCATGTAGTCCTACTGCCAGAGGTTCAATCAAAGCTCCAAGGGCAAAATCTACTTCCTCAGGTAAGAGATAAACCCTGTCTGCCGGCGCAATAACATATTGCGCAAATGGTCCGGGCCACTTTGGAGAGCCTAGAATAACTTTATCCTCGCAAAGATTTTCTTCTCCCCTTCGGCAATCCTCACATTTACCGCAACCAATAAGGGGGAAAACTGTTACCCTGTCACCAGGTTTAAAAATATCAACACCCGGGCCTTTTTCAAATATACTACCGGAAAATTCATGACCTAATATAACAGGCGGCCTCCGCAATGGATGTTTACCTGCAAAAGCATGTAACTCTGAACCGCATATACCGCAATAAACCGTTTTTATTAATACCTCCCCTCTCTTAACTTTAGGCACAGGAATATCCTTTCTTAGAAGCTGGTAGGGCTCTGCTAATACGATTGCCTGCATATCAATACATTTACCTCCTTTATTTAAATAGCCGGCTGACCCGGCCGTTAATAAGCCTCTTCAAACAACTGTATAATATCTGCTTCTGTTGTCTTACGGGGATTTGGGCTAACATTTTTTATCGCAATTTTGGCCATATCCGTAAAGCTCTCTTTTGCTACATTTAATTCCCTTAGTTTAGCAGGAATTTTCAGTTCTCTTAATAATCCAAACATTTCGTCGACAACCTTTGCAGCGATCTCCATCTTGCTCAAACCTTTTATCTGCAAGTTCATTGCAGCGGCGATTTTTATAAATTTTTCAGGTTGCGCCGGAGCATTAAATTTCATTACATAGGGAAATACCACCGAACAAGCTAATCCGTGGGCCATATCATAAGCGCCTCCCAGTGCCCTGCCCAAAGCATGGGCATTACCTGTTCCGGTATTACTGATTCCCAATCCTGCCAGCATACTTCCCAACTGCATATTACTTGCTGCTTCTATATTCGCAGGTTCTGCATAGAAAGGTCTGATATATTTACTTAATAATTCCAAAGCTTGTAAATTATAAAAATCACTCAAAAAGTTAGCATTTCTTGATAAATAACTTTCCGCAGCATGGATTAAAGCATCCATACTGCTAAAAGCTGCTATATGCTGAGGGAGGGTGCTCAATAATTCAGGGTCCAATACTGTAAGCTGAGGAATTATTTTAGGTGACCGAACTGACATTTTTAAATGGCGTTCTGTATCTGTGATTGCCGCATTAGCGGTTACCTCACTGCCGGTCCCGGCGGTAGTTGGAATGGCAATCATCGGAACAGGCTCATTTTTAACTTTGTCCCGGCCATTATAATCCTTAATCCGGCCGGAATTTGTTTGTAAAAAGCTTACACATTTTGCTGTGTCCAAAGCGCTTCCTCCGCCGATACCAATGACTGCAGCAATCTTTATTCCCTTTGCCAGCTGAGCCCCTTTCTCAATGGTAGAATCACGGGGATTAGATTCAACATCGGCAAAAACCTGGTATTTAATGCTTTCTTCTTCCAAGGAAAATATTAAATTTTCAGGCAATTTAGCTTTAAGAACTCCCGGGTCAGTTACAATTAAAACACTTCTCATTCCTTCATTCGCCAGGTGTCTTCCTAATTCTTTCACTGCACCCGGTTTGAATTTAATGTTCAACTTTGCGGCAAAATCAAAACCATAATTCACTGCAAACATGTATGTTTCCTCCTTAAACTCTAAATCTGTACTTAATCACATCTATCGTCAAAAGATCCCGGGCTAAGGTATGCCCACATTCTGCAAATGATCGCCGCGGTTCATAATGCTCTAAGAATTCTCTGATAATTAATCTTCAGACCCTTCAGAAGCAGCAGAAAATAAACTTCCCCCTAAATACGAAAAAGTATTCTTTCTTTTTTAGCATACAGCATGCTGAATTTTAAATTTAATATTCTGCATTTGTTTGCAAATTCCTTCTTGCTTTTGAAAAAATATTCAGACTTTTTTCGACATTCTTATTAGCCTTCTGCTGCTCGGTCGCTCTGAAAAGAAAGTAACACCCGCCTAATGAACTTAAAGACAACCTGCCGGGCAGGTCTTTTTATATTAATATTACTTAACGATCGGGAAGCCTTAATTTAACTTTGCTGTTAATAGCCAGTTACAGCTACTTGTTTGCACAATTAATTACTTTACAATCAGCCAGTGCAATCATAGAATAAGCCCGGCATTTTATGCCGGGCTTATTCTATGACAGTTTACATTTCTTCCAATAGCTTTTCTAGTTGTTCTTTAGAAAAAGTATATTCTTCGTTGCAAAAATGACAGGTAATTTTTGTGTTTTCTTCTTTATCAATAATATCCTTGATCTCATCCTGTCCTAAACTTACTAAAATCCCCCTTATTCTTTCCTCGCTGCATTTACATCTGAAACTCACAGGTTTTTCATCCAGAAAATTTATTTCCAAATCTTTTAGATACAATTGCATAATCTCCTTAGGACTGTTCCCTTCCTTTATTAAGGTACTGATGGGTTTCAGATAAGATGTATTTTCTTCAATCTTCAATAATATATCCTCCGGCGTTTCAGGAAGAGCCTGAATAATTATCCCTCCGCTGGCCTGCACCGAGTTATCAGGATTCACCAGCACTCCTACTGAAACTAAAGAAGGGATTTGTTCAGAATTAGCAAGATAACCGGCCACGTCCTCCCCAATCTCACCGGATACAAGAGGAACTCCGCCGGTATAAGGCTCTTTAAGTCCGATATCCTTCGTCACATACAAAGTTCCTGCGCCCACACCTTTACCAACAGCTAATTTTCCTTGGGAATTTAAAGGCAGGTCAACTTGAGGGTTCTGCACATACCCTCTTACCTCTCCCCGAGAATTGGCATCGGCGATTATTCCTCCCAACGGACCGTCCCCGAAAACCCGCACGGTAATTTTTCCTTCCTCCTTTAAACCCCAGGTTAACAATAAGGCTGAATTCATTACCCGCCCTAAGGCAGCAGTAGCAACAGGATAGGTATGATGCCTTTTCCGGGCCTCGTCAACTAATCTGGTAGAGACTACAGCCGATATCCTGATGCTGTTATTTAAAGCAGTTGCTCTAACTAAACTATCCCACATTGTATATTACCTCCGATTTAATAATAGCTGCGGCTTATTCATTCCTGGTTCCCGGCTGGTCTGGAGCTTAGTACAAATTAAACTATAGATATTTTAATACAAGTTAGCGGAATTAACAAATCAAAAACATCCGGCTGCCGGATCATCGTTCATAATCCGGTCAGCTTACGGCTCAAAAATTTCAAACTCAGTCCCGGTACGGTACAAATTGTCTATTATGCCCATCGTTCACCGGCACCACAAGTTCCGTGCAAATTCTTTATACTATTTTAACAGGATCTGCTCAAAACCGCCCTTGGTTCATTTCTGCAAATATCTATTTTAGAAAAATAAACCGGCCTATATTTAAAGGACTTGGGTAATCCCAAGTCCTTTAAATATTAAATATATTCTCCCGGGTAACCATCAACCAGTACCGGGAATTATGCTCTTTTAACGCTCCTACTTTTCACTGTATATTTCTTGTGCCAATTCAGGTTCTAAGAAGCCTTTTACCCTTTTATACAGTAAAAAGGTGAAAATCCCGCTCAAAGTCCCTTTAATCAGATTAAAGGGAATAATGGAAGCCGTCAGAATCGGTAATATTCCGTTGCGCGGTATTCCCCATAGTGGTAATAACCAAAAATAATTAGCAATTGCCATCACTAACGTTGTAGCAATAACTCCGCAGAAAATAGCCGCTACTGCGTTTTTGCGGGTTTTATTACCGGCATAGATCAGACCTGCTACCAGAGCAAAAGAACTGCCGGCAATAAAATTCGCCGTAATTCCTATAATCCCTGCCGGTGCATTGCCTAGTAAAAAGGATAACAGATTCTTGCCGAAATCCACTAAAACCCCGGCCCACGGACCAATAGCAAAGGTTGCTATTAACGCCGGAACTTCAGCTGCATCATAGCGTAAATATTCCGGGAAAAAGGGCAGGGGAAAGGAAAAAAACTGGAGAATCAAACCAAATGCAGCCAGTAAACCAATCCGTGTCAAAATTTTCGTTGTCATTATATCCAGCTCCTTCTAAAATAATAAACCCCGAAGCGTTTTAACTTCGGGGTAATCATCATATCTAACGGCAATGCAATATATAAAATATATCATGCCATTTATCCTCTTTCTCCCATCCAGACTATACTGTCGGCTCCGGAATCACACCGGATCTGCCACAAGGCTCGCGGGCTTTACCGCCGGTAAGGAATTTCACCTAACCCCGAAAGAGTTATATTCACTTTTCTACTTTATGTTAAATAAACACGGGGCAAATGTCAAGAACAAATTACCCCAACCTGCCTTATTCTTATCTGTTTCCGCCGCCGGTCATGACTAATGATCATTCTCAATTCGTGCTGCTCCGGTCCCTTCCCCTTAATAAACTGATCGCCGCTTTTCTATCTCTGCTGCCAAATATAAAAGACCCGGCAACCAGAACATTAGCACCGGCTTGAAGGGCCAACGGCGCAGTTTCTGCAGTAATTCCCCCATCCACTTGAATATCTATATCCAAGCCTTTTTCCCTAATGATTTTTTTTAAGGATCTAATTTTAGGCAGGACGCCCGGTATAAAACTCTGGCCTCCAAAGCCGGGATTAACGCTCATTATGAGAACCAAATCTACTTCATCCAAAATATATTCAAGATAAGACAAAGGTGTAGCCGGATTCAAAGAAACCCCTGCTTTAATCCCCAAGCTTTTAATTTTTTGAATCGAACGATGCAAATGTTTTACCGCTTCCGCATGAATTGTAATGAGGTCACAGCCTGCTTCTACAAAATTCTCAATATAAGCATCAGGATCGTCTATCATTAGATGGGCATCAAAAAACAGCCTGCTGTGAGGCTTTAAGGATTTGATGACTACCGGTCCCATGGTAATATTAGGTACAAAATTACCATCCATAACATCAAGATGAAGCCAGTCCGCACCTCCTTTTTCAATGCTCTCAATTTCACTTTTCAAACAGCTAAAATCAGCAGATAATAATGATGGAGCAACGATTACCATGATTTTTAGAAACTCCTCTCCTGTTGAATTACCTCTACTAGAAAGGCCAGATAATTATTATAGCGGATTTTACTCAATTCTCCGTTTTTTACCGATTCACGCACCATACATTGAGGTTCCTCTTTATGTAAACAGGTAGAAAATCTGCACTTATCCCGATAGTCGTCAAAGTCAGGAAATAAAAAAGAAAGTTCTTCCCTCATAATTTCCGGAGGGAGATTTAAAGAACTGAATCCCGGCGTATCAGCAACTAACCCCCCCAGGCTTAGGGCCAGTAACTCTACATGCCGTGTCGTATGTTTACCTCTTTTCAACTTTTCACTTATTTCCCCGGTTTGCAAATGCAAACCGGGCTGAACAGCATTTAAAATACTAGACTTACCCACTCCGGAAGGACCTGCTAAAACCGAAGTTTTATTTTGCAGGATACTTTTTAAAGGACCAATACCTATTCCTAACTTCGTACTCGTCATAATGACCTTAAACTGTGCCTTTTTATATATCTCCTGGTAAAGATCGATTTTTTCTTTCGCAACTAAATCTCCTTTATTAAAACAGATGACAGGCTCGATTTCATTCCATAAGGCTAAAATCGTTAATCTGTCCACTAACCAAAAATCCGGTTCGGGATTTGCTGCCGAAGCAACGATTATTACCTGGTCCACATTAGCTATCGGAGGTCTGACGAGCTCATTTTTCCTGGCCAGTACCTCTTTGATAACACCTGTGTTTTCACTTAGGACTTCAAAGGCAACCCGGTCACCGGGCAGGAATCTAACTTGTTTTATTCTGTTTTTCCCCCGCAACGAACATTCATACAATTGTTCATGATATTTTACATAATAAAAGCCACTATACCCTTTGAGAATTGTTCCTTCCAGCATATTACCTCCATAAAAACGGAACAGTAAAACGGAAAGGCGAAACAGTTAAAAATAAAATATTTACAAAGCATCGAGTTGATTTTTATAAATTCATTTTACTATTTCACCATTTAAATATGATTATGTTTGGTATTATTGTTCCGCTGGTACTACTTCTTCCCGTATTTTTTTGCCGTCTATATATACGATAACGACACCTTGCCCGAAATAATTAACATTTACGGCAAATACATCTCCTTGCTGATGATATTTCTCATACGCAATTCTGCTGCCTTTTACATCCCGTACTTCTATTGTGACATTACCTGATTCATTCAGCTTTAAAACTACCCTGGCTTGCTGAGTTGTTGGCCCCGGGCCATCGCTGACGACAAGGTTTACAGACGAACCTTGGAATACTTCCTTGCCGGCAACAGGATTTTGTTCAATAACAAAGTCTCGCGGATAGAGCTCACTTTTGGCTTTTGTTACTTCCCTTAATTCTAATCCGCTCTCTTCCAACTGTGCCTCAACAGTATTAAGATCAAGACCAACTAAAGGAGGCATGGAGATATAATGGGGTTCGGGTCCTTTACTGACGACTAAATCAACAGTACTTTTCTCCGGCACTGTTTCATTTCCTTTAGGGGACTGCTCTATCACAAAACCATTGGGATATTCAGAGCTATACTCCTGCTTGACTTCACCTACCCGTAGTCCGGCATTGGTGATATTAACATCGGCAATTATTTCCGAACTACCGATAACATTAGGCACCGGTACCAAAGCCGGACCCCGACTAACGACAACAGATATTATCCTTCCCGTTTTGGTTTTTGTATCGGGTAAAGGGTCTTGGCTGATAATATTTCCTTCTTCTACAGATGCATGGGGGATTTCCCTTTCTACTTCCATCTGCAAATTTTTTCCGGCCAGGATCCGCTGGGCCTCCGGTGCAGGCAAATTAACAATATCCGGCACCGCTATCTCTTCCTTAACCAAAAAACTGTTTAAACCCCAGAATGTCCCACCCAGCAAGCCTGCCAGCACAAGAAAAATCAGCAGGTATCCTAAAGGTCTTAGACGCTTTGCTTTAGAAGCAACCTGGGAAGTTTTTTCTTTTTCTACTTCAAGTTTTTCGGCAAAAACAAGGGTATCGTTTAAACCTTCTCCTTCCAACCGTTTCTCATTTTTAGGCTGATTATCCTTAGTTGTTCCCAGATGGGTGGTAGCTTTATCTAACAATGCCGCCATCAGATCCAGGCGTAATTTACTAACATGATCATATCTGTCAGCAGGATTTTTATTTATCGCTTTGAGGATAATTTTTTCAATATTAACAGGCAGAGCAGCATTATATTGCGACGGAGGTGCCGGTTCATTTTGAATATGCATTAAGGCCACACTTATTGGAGACTCCCCTTTAAAAGGCAGTTTGCCGGTAACCATTTCATATAAAACGATTCCTAAGGAATAAATATCCGACTTCTCATCAGTAATCTCACCTTTTGCCTGCTCCGGTGAGAAATAGTGAACGGAACCGATTATCCCTTTTGTATGGGTTACCGTGGCGGTACTTACCGCCCGGGCAATGCCAAAATCCGTAACTTTTACCCTTCCTCCCCGGGTAATCATGATATTATGGGGCTTAATATCTCTATGTACGATAGCATTTTCGTGGGCATGCTCCAGAGCATCACAGATCTGCTTAACAATATCAACGACCTCATTTAAAGCCAGGGGAGCATGATCATCAATAACCTCTTTTAACGTCTTTCCTTTGATATATTCCATGACCAAATAATGGGTAGCATCATCCTGACCAACATCATAAATGCTTACGATATTGGGATGAGATAAACTAGCAACTGCTTGAGCCTCTCTCCTAAAACGCCGGATGAACTCATTATCACTAGTAAACTGTTCCCGCAATACTTTAACGGCAACTATGCGGTTTAAGTAAATATCTTTTGCCTGGTATACTAAAGACATGCCCCCACCACCAATAAGGGCTAATATCTCATATCTATTGCCAAGACGTTTGCCAATCATGCTCCCACCTCTTTTAATCAAGGGCTGCTTTTAATAACAATCGGGCTATCGGGGCAGCTGCTTCCCCTCCCCGTCCTCCGTTTTCAACCAGGGTAACAACCACAATCCGGGGATTTTCTATCGGTGCTATTCCCACAAACCAGGCATGGGTAATACCGTGGTTATTCTCCGCACTTCCTGTTTTACCACCTATATTTACTCCCGGCAATTTAGCATTTTGAGCGGTACCACTATTAACTGCCAAAGCCATACCATCTAATATTATCTGTGCGACTTCCTTTGAGCAGGCACTTCCCATTACCACCGGCGCCGGCTTTTCTTCCTGCCCGGTAGCGGTATTCACTATTTTATCAATTATTCTGGGCTGCAAAATTAATCCGCCCTTGGCGATTGCTCCTGCCCAGACTGCCATATGCATGGGGGTTACCAAGACTTCACCCTGTCCGATAACCGTTGCGGCAATATCAGCTTTATCAACCACTTCCCCTAAAGCGGCCTGAGCCACAGGCAGCGCCGGTATAGAATAATCGGCACTAATCCTGAAACTCTTTTCTAATTCCTGCTTAATTACATTCCAATCATAATCCAGATATGATTCAATAAAATAGATATTACTGGAAAAACCTATTGCTTCAGCAAAAGTCAGCGCATCTTTTTTAATAAGGTCACTTATCACATAACCATCAGCTTCAATCTGAGAAGGTATCTTAAGTTCCTCTGCCCTTAATTCAGGTTTAAGCTTTAACAGAGCAGCTCCTGAGATCATTTTAAATACGGAACCCGGGGGATACAATCCTTGGGTAGCTCTGTTAAAAAGCTTGTTATTCTGACTGTCTTTGAGCAGATTCCAGTGTTCCGCAAGATGATTGGGGTCAAAGGACGGGCTGGAAACAAGAGCCAGTACATCTCCCTTGTTAACATCCAGCACTATGCTTGCACCAATATTTTCTTTATGTAAATCCCAGGCTAAAGCTTGCAGCCGGGGATCAATAGTTGTATAAACATCCCAGCCTTGTCTGTCTTCAGGGATAAACCCCGGAGTTAAATCAGGAATAGCCAGCAGATATTTATCTAAGGCACTCTCCAAACCGGTTTTCCCATATTGTACCGAACTATATCCCACCAGGTGAGCAGCAGCTTCCTTTAGGGGATAAATTCTGACTTTATTGGTTCCCCCCGCTAACAAGGACCGGTCGTTACCATAGATAAAACCTCGCTCAGTTACTTTCTCCACTTGGCGCCAGCGGGGATTAAGAGGATGTTCCAGAAGATTTCCCCCTGCCAAAACCTGCCAATAAGTTAAATTTAGAATTAAGGCCAGAAACATTCCCCATATTAATCGATTGATATAAATTAAGCGTCTTCTGGATACGGCCGGAACAAAACTTTTTTCTTTACTGAGCCACATGATGACACCCAGCATTACAAAATTGCTGATTGTGGAACTGCCGCCATAACTCATAAATGGTAGAGGAAGCCCGGTTAAAGGAATAAGCTTGGTAACTCCCCCCATTATAATAAATGCTTGCACAATTAAAACAAGAGAAAGTCCCGCCGCCAGAAGTCTACTGCCCAAAGTAGGTATTAACTGGGCCTTTTTTAAACTAAAGAAAGCAAAGAACAAATATAAAATTACGACCCCTATCGTTCCTAAAATACCCAGTTGCTCACCGATAACGGCAAAAACAAAATCAGTATGAGCTTCAGGAATAACTTGGGGCATCCCCCCGCCAAAACCTGTTCCCCCCAACCCGCCGTTTGCAAAGGCAAAGAGGGATTGCAAGATCTGGTAGCCGCCTTGGTCGGGATCCAGCCAGGGATTTAACCAACTCATTGCTCTTACTCTAACATGGGGGAAATATTGATAAGCCAAAACGGCACCAATCACCAGTAATACCAAGCCAATTGCGGAATCCTTTAATTTACCGGTAGCAAGATATAATAAAAGCAAAAAAACCAGGTAAAAAACTAAAGCAGTTCCTAAATCCCGCTGTAAGACAAGCAGGCAAATACTAACGAAAGTACCCAGCCACGCCACCCATGTTTTAGAAAGCCCCAGACTATTATCTTTAAACCAAGCAGCCAAAAAAACGAAAAAAGTTACCTTAGCTCCTTCCGATGGTTGAAAACGCAGGCCGCATATTTCCAGCCAGCTCGTAGCCCCGCCAACCGTTATCCCAAACAACAACGGCATAGCAAGCAAAATAAATGTCAGAAACAGCCAGTATAATTTATATCTTAGAATTAGATCATTAGAAAATATAAATAGAAACCTTAAAAGCAAAACCACGAAAATACAACCTAAGATGATCCACACCAGTTGTCGTAGTGCTAGAGCAGGTTCAATTCTTAACAGTACCAGCCAGCCTAAAACTAACATGAAAGTGACGATTGAGAATAAGAGATTTTGTTCATTAAGTATTTTATAAATCAATATATTTGTCATATACAAAGCAACTAGTAAAACGATGGTCGGCCAGATCAAACCATTGACCCGGTCCCCATAAACTGTCAGAGACATAAAGCCGGCAAAGGTTAAAAGCACTGCCAGGTTTAAAAATGTTAAATAGCCGTTTTTATTTACCATCATAACTAACCAAGACCACCGTAATATTATCCATACCTCCACGGTCTAAGGCCTTTTTCACTAACTCGTTAACAGATTTCTTCATATCACTTCCATTGGCCGCAATTTCTTTGCTGATCTCCTGATCTTCAACCAGACTATATAATCCGTCTGTACAAAGTAATAACAGGTCTCCTGATTTTATGGCAAACTCATTTAAATCAATCTCCACTTGAGGCTCAGTACCTAATGCCCTGGTTAAAATATTTCTATGGGGATGTCTGGAAGCCTCTGTTGCGGTCAATTCACCATGCCGCAATAATTCACCCACTAAAGAATGATCCTTGGTCAGTAAAATAATTCTGCCGTCTCTAATGAGATAGGCTCTGCTGTCGCCGATATGAGCAATATAAAGCTTATTATCGAAAAATAAAGCTGCTGTTATGGTCGTTCCCATCCCTAAACACGCATGATTTAATTTACTTTCGTTATAAATTAATTCATTTGCAGTTTGGATAACCTGGCAGAGCCCTTCCCCCTTCTTACTTAGAATTAATTCTGCGCTTAAAAGGTTATCAAGGGTTTTAATCGCAATGCTGCTGGCCCTTTCTCCGCCTTCATGTCCTCCCATTCCATCGGCAACGGCAAAAAGTCCCCTATTTTGATCAGTCAAAAAATTATCTTCATTTGCCTTTCTTACTAAACCTATATCAGTTAATGAGTTGACGTGCATTATTCCACCTCACTAGCTGCAGGGAACCTCCTGCAAAGTCAAATGTATCACCGGGAACTAAACTGCAGATATTACCATTACGATTAAGATATATCGTTTCGTTTTTCACAAAAACTTTTTCCCCTTGCAACGCAATAGGTTCTTGAGGATAAAGCAGCATAATCTGGCCTTCCGGCCATTGATTCTCACCGTTGCCTACCGGACCGTTAACAACCAATAAAAGTGCGGCAGGCTCGGATAAATGATGCCTGGTCATTTCTTTATAAAGCAAAAAAAGAAAAAAATATAGGGCCACAAGCAGTAAAAATTGCCACCAAACGGCTAATAACCGCACTTATTCCACCACTTTTCCTCTTAACTGTCCGCAAGCTGCTTCAATATCCGTTCCTTTTTCCTCGCGGATACTGGCTTGAATACCATGATCCCTTAACACCTTCAGGAATTCTTGGATTTTATTTTTATTTGGTCTGCTGAAGTCATCATTAACGGGATTAACAGGAATAAGATTAACATGACAAAGCATTCCGGCCAGGTATTCAGCAAGTTTAACAGCATGGATCCTCTGATCATTAAAATTATTAATTAAGGCATATTCAAAAGATATCCGTCTGTTGGTCATTTCTATATATAAAAGACAAGCTTTCTTTAACATTTCCAAGGGATACTGCCCATTGACAGGCATTATTTGCGACCGCAATTCATCGGTGGGTGCATGCAAAGATATGGCCAGAACGATATCCAATTTCTTTTTCGCTAATTCTATAATCTTAGGCACGATCCCACAGGTAGAAACAGCAATACGCCTCATACTAATATTCTGACCTTTGGGATGGTTTAACAAACCTATGGATTGGAGAACATTATTGAAATTATGAAGGGGCTCACCCATACCCATAAAAACCACATTACCGACTTTATATCCCTCTCCCTTTTGCCGTAAAATATTATTGACAGTGTAAACTTGGCTTAATATTTCCCCTGTTGTCAAATTTCTTTGTAATCCTCCCCGGCCTGTTGCACAGAAACCACACCCCATGGCACAGCCGACTTGGCTGGATATACACAGGGTGTTTCTTTTTTTGCTTTCCGTACCGCGGTATTTCATTAATACGCACTCAATATACTGATCATCCCTGAGACCAAACAGATACTTCACTGTGCCATCCCGGGCAACCCGTTCCTTACTCAGCCTAAGATTAGCTATTTCTACTCTTGGGCCCAGCCGGTCCAAAATGTCCCGTCCCAAATTATTCATGTGTGCCAGTTCTTCAACTTGTTTGTTGTGCACCCATGAGAAAATTTGTTTCGCTCTAAAAGACGGCAGTTTCAGTACGGAGGTCAGTTGTTCCATATCTTCCAGATTCAGGGAGCGCAGATCTTTTTTCATCAACATCTATCCTTAATATTTATTTCCTTTTCAATCTAGCGATAAAAAAACCATCGGTTCTGTGTTTAAAGGGCAGAAACTGTATCCAGCCCTCTCGACAATCAGAAGCAGGATAGGGTAAAAATCGCCGCAGCTCATCATCCGGATAAAAATCCCCGTTCTTTTGCAAAAATTCTGTGACAACATCCTGGTTTTCTTCCTTCGTAATTGTGCAGGTACTATAAACTAAAGTTCCTCCCGGTTTTACCAGTTTTGCAGTCTCTGCTAAGATGGCCTTTTGCATTGCCTGCAGCTCAATAATATCTTGAGGTTTCTTTCTCCATCTGGCATCAGGCCGTCTTCCTAAAACACCCAGTCCTGAGCAGGGAGCATCTACTAAGGCCCCGTCAACAGGCTCTGCGATTATCTCCGCCAAATACCTGGCATCCTTAAGGCCTGTTATCACATTCGTAATCCCCAGTCTCCGGCATGTTTCCTGAATAAGCTCCAAACGATGCTGATGCACGTCAAAGGCCAGTATTTTTCCTGTATTGTTCATCAATTGAGCCAGATGACTGGTTTTCCCCCCGGGACCGCTGCAAACATCTAAAAAAGCCTGTCCTTCCTCAGGAGCAACAACATGACTTACCACCATGGAACTTTCATCCTGAACAGTGAAAAGTCCTTCCTGAAATTCCCTTATTCTCCCTATTTCTACGGTATTCAGTAATTTCAAGCCTTCCGGGGCTTTGCTGCTGTATGCAAAAGTAATACCCCGGGCCTTTAAGAAAACACACAATTCTTCTCGAGAAACTTTTAAAGTATTTGTTCTGATCCACAGGGGAGAAGGTTCGTTAAAATATGCGCACATCTTAACGGTATCTTCCAACCCGTAATCCTGTAACCATCTTCCAACCAGCCAGCCGGGAAAGGAATAGAGTATACGAATATGTTCTCCGGGCTCTTTTTCCAGAGAAGGATATTTAAGATTTTCTTTATTCCTTGCTATATTTCGTAAGATACCGTTGACAAATTTAACCGTACCTTGATGACCATACTTTTTGGCTAACTTAACAGACTCATTAACAGCAGCAGAAACAGGGACTTTATCCAAGTGAATTATTTGATAAAGTCCCAGCCTGATAATATTGCGAATCCAGGGTGCCATTTTTTCCACCTGGGGTTTGGCAAACTGGTTGATTACCCAATCTAAAAATCCTTGATATTTCACACAGCCATACACTAATTCCGTAGCCAGGCCTTTATCTCTGAGGTCGTCTAAACTGTATTCAGAAAAAGCTTTATCAAGGGCTATATTCGCGTAAGCCCCTTCTTCATTTACTTGATATAAAACTTTTAATGCAAAATGCCGGGCATTCATTAATCCCTCCGACCACCTAACATTCCTGAGATAATCAATAATCTAAGCAGATTTAAAGCCGCCATCAGAGCTGCCGCAACATAAGTAAGAGCGGCTGCGTCCAAAACTTTTTTCGTTCCCGCAAGCTCCTCACGGGATAAAAATCCTTCTTTGTCCAAGATTGCTAACGCCCGGGAGCTGGCATTAAATTCAACAGGTAAAGTTATAACCTGAAAAAGAACCACGCCGGCAAATAACAGTACCCCTAGTCTCGCTAAAGCAAAAGAGCCCATTAATAATCCAATGATCAATAAAGGAAAAGATAAGGTTGAACCAATTTGCGTAACAGGTACTATGCTGTTTCTAATATGCAGAGGTGTATATCCCGTGTCATGCTGGATAGCATGCCCGACTTCATGGGCAGCAACTCCTAATGAGGCCAGAGAACTTCCCCGGTAGACATCATTGGATAATCTTACTTTACGGGTCCGGGGATCATAATGGTCCGAGAGACGGCCTCCTGTCATTTCTACGTCTACTTCCTGCAAGCCGTAACCGTCTAAAATAAATCTGGCTACCTGGGCACCGGTAATACCTCTCCGGGAAAGAACCCTGGAGTACCTTTGAAAAGTAGTCTGTACCTTTCCTTGAGCATATGCAGCCAATATAATCCCGGGGATTAACAAAATCATCGTCGGATCAAAAAACAAACCTGGAAAATACATTACGCTTCTCCTCCTTTAATAAAATAATCCAGTGCCCTCTCTACATTGCATAAATTTACCCGTGTATTATGACACGGACCTTCCGGCCTTTCATTAACAACACCGATTACGGGAATATACTCGATATCTTGAATACCACTGGTCAAGTCCCGCTCACAAGCTATCGCCACAATAGCCTGAGGTTTCTTTTCTTTAATAAATTTCCGGGCAAATGTCCCCCCTGTTGCCACAACCAGTTCCACACCCTTTTCCTTGCTGAGAGTAAGTAAATCACCCATAGGGCATTGCCCGCAGCAGGCGCAGTTTTGGACGTTTACGGTTATTTTCCGGGGGCAGTGCACCCATTGTAAGCAATGAGGGGCAAGAATCAAAACATTTTCCGGAGCTGTAGTATTCTTTTTTAATTTTACCAGTTGATTGCTCACCTGGATATATGAATTTTTAATTTTCTCTGCATCTATTCCCAGCCACTGACCGATTTTTAAAGCAATGGGGAAAAGAAAATCCATAGCCTTTTTAATGAATATGCTTGTTCCTTTATAGATCTTTAAACTCCATAAACTATAAACAAGAAAAACAACTCCTAATGATATGATGAGAAATAATAAGATAAAAAATACCAAAGTCAGGGTTAAGATTATTTGATTGATAATAAGATACTGCTTAGATACCAGCCACCAGGCAAAAAAAACAATTAAAGCTACCCCGACTAAACTACAGCCTAGCAGAAATACAAAGAGACGTTTACGGGCTTCAATCATCTGCATCACCAAAAGATTGATCCGGAGAAACATTAATTCCATTGATAAAATCCCGGGCCGCCATAATATTTTTCCCCGCCGGCTGCAGGCTCTTGACCGTAATAGGCATGCTGCCTGTTTGAACCAGCAGTCCTTCATCAATAATGCCGATTATTGTTCCCGGAGGAGCCGCTGAATCCCAGGAATCCTGAGCAGTTATTAACGTTTCTCTGATCTTCACCCTCTTATCTCCTAAAAATGTATACGCACCCGGCCAGGGATTCATGCCCCTTATTTGGTTATGGATCGTTTCCCCCTTGTTGTTCCAGTCAATAATTTCATGTTTTTTCTTAATAAGCGGTGCATAAGAAGCTAAAGCAGCCTGCTGGGGAATTGGTGCCAGCTCTCCTTTTTCCAGCTTAGCCAAAGTCTGGGCCACTAATTGACCTCCCAAAACAGCCAACCGGTCATGAAGTTCTCCCGTGGTCGTATTGGGGCCAATGGAAAGGGAAGCTTTTAAGAGCATATCTCCCGTATCTAAACCCGCATCCATAAGCATTGTCGTGACGCCTGTTTCTCTTTCCCCGTTAATCACTGCCCAGTGAATAGGAGCAGCACCCCGGTATTGGGGTAATAAGGACGCATGGACGTTTATGCAGCCACGCTCCGGCAGCGCAAGAATTTCCGGGGATAACAGTTGTCCATAGGCAACTACTACAATAACCTCCGGCCTGAGCGTTTTTAGAAGCTCCAAAAATTGAGGGTCTTTGACTTTTGCCGGCTGGAAAATATCCAGATTTAATTCCAGAGCCTTTGTTTTTACAGGAGACGGTGTTAATTTTTGCCCTCTGCCTCTGGGCCTGTCCGGCTGGGTTACAACTCCGATGATTTTATGCCCTGCCTGATATAAGCTGTCCAGACTGGCTACCGCAAAATCAGGAGTACCCATAAAAACTATCTTCATAATTATTGCCCCCTAATCCTGTTTTCTAATGTCTTGCGCCTTATCAATAAAGAGAACACCCTCTAAATGATCAATCTCATGCTGCAAAGCTCTGGCCAGCAAACCCTCTCCTTCAATAACCACTTCCCGGTCTTCAGGGTCCAGTCCTTTTACCTTTACCTTCCGGGCCCTGCTGACATCGCCTATTATACCGGGACAGCTCAAACAACCTTCTACATCAATTTCCTCCCCTTCGGCACTAAGGATTTCCGGATTGATTAAAGCTACGGGCCCTTCCCCGGCATCAATGACAATAATCCGTTTTAATACACCGACCTGAGGCGCAGCCAGTCCGACCCCATTTGCATCATACATAGTTTCAAGCATATTATTGACTAATTTTATAATATTAGGGGTTATTTTTACAACTCTTTTTGACTTTTCTCTTAACAGTGCATCTTCCTTTTTTACAATATTATAAAGTGCCATCGTGCGTCTTTTCCTCCTATTTTCCTTTCTATGTTAATTACCTCGGCCTTAAATACTTCTGCACTAACATTCTTAATCCGACATATACGAAAAAGGCCATCTTTAAGTATCAGACACATAATGTTTACCCCAAAATACGTCAGGTGCTCAGTGTCCCCGGCAGTATATCAGATATATCATAAAATACTTTGGGGGTCGACATCAATAACGATTCGAGGAGTATTACTAGTTTTCCCTTTATTCATTTTTTCATAGCCATGTTCTGCCGCCTTGATAAGTTTTTCCGGCTGACTTCCTTTTAATATAATCTGCCAGCGATACCGGTTTTTCATCTTACTGATTGGTGCCTGAGCAGGTCCTAAAACTTCAAATTCATTTGGGAACCGCTCATTTATTGCCTGCACAAATCTTTCAGCACACAAAATCACTTTCTGCTCTTGAAAGTCACTTATGACAATTCTTACCAAAGCGGAAAAGGGTGGATAATTCATGAGTTCCCTTACTTTGATCTCCTGTTGATAAAATTCATCATAATTCTGATTTTTTCCTGCTATAACAGCATAATGCTGAGGATTATATGTCTGGATAATAACCTTGCCTTCCTTCTCTCCTCTGCCCGCTCGTCCGGCAACCTGGGTAAGCAGTTGAAAAGTCCTCTCTCCGGATGTATAATCAGGAAGATTTAGAGAGGTATCCGCAGCAATTACCCCGACTAAAGTTACGTTGGCAAAATCTAATCCTTTCGTAATCATCTGCGTACCGATTAAGATATTGGTCGCACCTCTTTTAAACTCAGCCAGAAGCTGTTGATGGGAATTTTTATTTTGGGTCGTATCTACATCCATTCTGGTAATTTTAATGTGGGGCCACATCTTTAAAAGCTCAGTCTCCACCTGCTGAGTACCTGTCCCAAAATAACGGATAAAACTGCTGCCGCAACTGGGGCATCTCCGGGGAACGGGACGGGAATAATTACAGTAATGACAGCGCATCTCTATAGGAAAAGTATGATAAGTTAAAGAAATGGAACAATTTTTGCACGCAATAGGCTGTCCGCATTCCCGGCATAATACAAAAGTTGAGAACCCCCGGCGGTTGAGAAAGAGAATAATTTGCTCGTTCTCAGCAAGGGCCGTATTGATAGATTCCTGCAGTTTCCTACTGAAAATGCTTTTATTACCCTCCCTGAATTCCTCCCGTAGATCTACAATTTCTACGACAGGCAGGGTATTTTTCGTAACCCGCCGGGGCATTTCCAACAGCTTATAAATTCCCCGGCGGGCCTTGTAATAGCTCTCTAAGGAAGGGGTTGCACTCCCTAAAACCAGCACCGCGTTACTTAATTTACTTCTTTGCCAGGCAACATCTCTAGCGTGGTACCGGGGGTCCGGCTCACTCTGTTTATATGTCGTTTCATGTTCCTCATCAATTATGATGAGCCCTAAATTTTCTACAGGAGCGAAGACAGCACTTCTTACACCCACAACTACCTGAGATTGACCGTTTCGAATACTATTCCAGGCATCCAGCCTTTCTCCTTGTGAGAGATTACTATGCAGAACGGCAACTCTGTCACCCAGCACACTTTTAAAACGTCCGATAACTTGAGGTGTCAAAGAAATTTCCGGCACCAAAAGAATAGCGCCTTTATTCAGTTCCAAACATTTACGGATACACTGCAGATATACTTCAGTTTTACCGCTTCCCGTTACACCATGAAGGAGAAAAGCTGCAAATTCATGCTTCACTATTTTTCCGGTTATATTTGCGATTGCTTCCTGCTGGTATTTGTTAAATTCCAGCCGGCGCTTATCTTTAAACTCACTAAGTGTGGACGGTATTCTTGCTTTCTCAACAAAAAATTCTCTAATATAGCCCTTACTAATCAAGGCCTTTACAGCCGACCTTGTATAAGGAATATTTTCCTGTAGAATCAGAATATCCTGGGGACCGTTATCAATTAGGTACTTCAAAATAGCGGCTTGCCTGGGAGCCCGTTTTAAATCACTCTCTAAAAGCCGGAATTCTTCTTGGTCTACTACTGTCTCCAGATATTTTAATTCTTTTTTACGGCCTGCCCTCTGAAAATCATAATAGCTTTCGATCAAGCCCTTTTTCTCCATCTCCGCTAAAACTTTGCTATTTTGATTTCCTAAGCAGGCCGATAGTTTAGCTGCTTTCTGCGGTCCTTTTTTTAAAAAGCTACATGCTTTTTCTATCTGAGGATCAAGAACCATCATGGTTTGAACAATATTAGCCAAAGAGACATCCTCTTTTAGTCTGATAAACTTTTCCTTTTTAGTCCGGGCATACGGAGGAAGAATATAATCAAGAACTTTGTGGAGCGGACTCAGGTATTTACGACTAACCCATAAAGCAATTTTTACCATTTCCTGAGAAATATTGCACTCTTCATCTACCAATCCCAGTATTTCCTTTAATCCCTTAATAGCTGCTGTTTCAGATAACTCTATCACAAATCCTTCACACCGTTGACTTCCAAAAGGCACCAGCACCCTGCAGCCAATCCGGACTTTCTCCTGGTAAAGAGGAGGAACAAAATAACGAAAAACTTCATTTTCTATATTTCTTGTCAAGTTAATACACACGGCAGCAACTTTAGACAATAATTATTCCTCCTTTATGACTAAAATCTACGTATAAATTATTCTATCACATTTAATTATTTTATTCTTCCTGCTAATGAAAAAGTTGAGCATAATGCTCAACTTTTTTACAGTCCTACTTCTTGCTTAAGCTGTTCAACTTTATTCAGGCGTTCCCAGGGAAGATCCAGATCGTTTCTGCCAAAATGTCCGTAAGCTGCTGTCTGCTTATAGATGGGCCTTCTTAACTCCAGCTCTTTAATAATCCCGGCAGGTCTTAGATCAAATACTTTCACAACAGCCTGGGCTATTTTATCTTCGGCAACTTGATGGGTCCCGAAAGTCTCCACCAGAACAGATACGGGATGAGCCACTCCGATAGCATATGCCAGTTGAATTTCACAGCGGCTTGCCAGACCGGCGGCTACAACATTCTTAGCCACATATCTTGCTGCATAAGCCGCTGAACGGTCTACCTTAGTGGGATCCTTCCCGGAAAAAGCTCCGCCTCCATGTCTGGCCATCCCGCCGTAAGTATCGACAATTATTTTTCTGCCTGTCAAACCGGCATCTCCCTGAGGTCCTCCAATTACAAAGCGGCCGGTAGGGTTTATCAAATAACGGGTTTTGGCATCGATTAATTCCGCCGGAATTACCGGTTTAATTACTTTATCTATGATATCTTTTCTGATCGTTTCCAGGGTCACATCAGGACTATGCTGGGTAGAAATTACTACGGTATCTACCCGCAAAGGCCGGTCACCTTCGTACTCTACCGTTACTTGAGATTTTCCATCAGGCAGCAAATAATCCAGTTCCTGCTCTTTTCTTGCTTCACTTAGTTTTCTGGTGAGCTTATGGGCTAAAGAAATCGGCAAAGGCATGTATTCAGGAGTTTCGTCGGTAGCATAGCCAAACATCATCCCTTGATCTCCTGCGCCGATACTTTCAATGATTTCCTCAGACATTTCACCTGTTTTGACTTCTAAAGCTTGATCAACTCCCAGAGCGATATCAGGAGATTGTTCGTCTATTGACGTAAGAACTGCACATGTATCACAATCAAAACCGTATTTTGCACGGGTATAACCGATTTCTCTAATTGTTTCTCTCACAATTTTAGAAATATCTACATAACACTTTGTTGTTATTTCTCCCATAACCAAGACCAGACCTGTAGTGACTGAAGTTTCGCAGGCCACACGAGCCTGAGAGTCTTGTTCAAATATCGCATCCAACACGGCATCTGAAATTTGATCGCAAATTTTATCCGGATGACCTTCAGTTACAGATTCTGAAGTAAAGAATTTACGCATTTGATTCACTCCTTTTTTATTATCCTTGAAACTTCATCTAAAATTAAGTGGGAAACTTCGTCCTTGCTCAAAACAGGCAAAGCCAATTGCTGACCTTGAGCAGAATAGATTGTTACCTTATTGGTATCAATTCCAAAACCTGCACCTGCCTGGGTAATATCATTAGCAACAATAAAATCCAAATTTTTTTTACGAAGTTTTTTGAGGGCGTTCTCTTTAAGGTCATTCGTTTCGGCAGCGAAACCAACTAAAACTCTTTTCTCCTTATTTTTACCAAGATAAGCTAATATATCTGGATTTCTTTCCAACTTTAAACTCAAATCATCAGCAGTCTTTTTGATTTTTTGACTGCTATAGTCTACCGGTCTATAATCTGCTACCGCCGCAGACTTGATAACAACATGCTGATCGGTAAAATTCTTATTCACTTCCTCGTACATCTCTAAAGCAGTCTGGACTTGAATATATCTGACATTAGCAGGTGCTTCCAAATTAGTCGGCCCTGAAATAAGCGTAACATATGCACCTCTTTGTTGAGCAGCTTTTGCTAAAGCATACCCCATCCTGCCCGTACTTCTGTTAGATATATACCTGACCGGATCAATAGACTCCCTGGTGGGACCGGCAGTAATTAATATGTTAATACCCCGGAAGTCATCCTTGCCAAACATTTTTAAATAATCTACGATAGTTTGGGGCTCCGCCAGCCTTCCTTTCCCGGTGGAACCACAAGCCAGCTTACCTTCAGCCGGCTCAACAAAATAATATCCTAAAGCGGTGAGTTTTTTTATGTTCTCCTGTAAAAGAGGATTGTTATACATATTCACATTCATGGCCGGAGCTAAAACTACCTTAGCTTTAGTCGCCATTACGGTTGTGGTTAAAAAATCATCGGCAATTCCGTTGGCAATTTTACCAATAATATTTGCGGTGGCAGGAGCAATCAGAAAGTAGTCCGCCTTATCGGCCAAAGCAATATGTTCTACATTCCAGTTAACAGGTTCGTGGAACATATCTGTAACAACCTGATTATTAGATAAAGTACGCAAAGTAAGGGGCGTCAAAAAAGCCTGCGCCCCTTCAGTCATGATACAGAAAACTTCCGCACCTTCTTTTTTTAACCTGCTGACTATTTCCGCGGCTTTATAGGCTGCAATACCCCCGGTAACCCCCATAACAATAGTTTTATTTTGCAACATAAAAAAAACCCCACAATAATGAATAGTAATTCGTGCTCAGTAACTGATATCAGGCTCTTCGCTATCAGTTTGCTTTCCCGTCGTTCTTAATTTTTACTTTATTGCGATTTACTTAATGCCGGTTTTCGTTCTTTCATAAGTTACTTTTCCGTTAGCTATTTCAAATAAAGCCTGGGTAACAGGTTTGTTCGATTCACTATGTACAAGAACAGGCGTACCTTCAACAATACTTCTTGCTCTCTTTGCTGCGGCAACGACAAGAGAATATTTACTGTCTACTTTACTTACTAATAAATCAATTGATGGTTTAATCATGTTAGTCCCCCTTTATACGCACTAAAATTTGTTCCTTTGCACCCTGCATTTTTCAGCAATTAAAATCGCTTTTATCTTTTCTGCGGCCAATTCAACCTTGTCGTTTACAACAACATAATCATAATTCTGCATACAGAGCATTTCTTCCTGAGCACAGTTTAATCTTTTCTGTATTTCATTTATATTCTCCGTGCCTCTGTTTGTGATACGATTTTTTAATTCCTGCATAGAAGGAGGGGCAATAAATACTAAAACACCATCGGTTTTTTTCTCCCTAACCTTCTGAGCGCCCTGCGGATCAATTTCCAATATGCAATCTTTACCGCTCACAAGCATCTCTTCCACAAATTTTTTCGGCGTTCCATAATAATTATCATAAACTTTGGCCCATTCTAAAAAAGCATCTTCTGCTATTTTCTTTTCAAATTCTTCCTTCGCAAAGAAGAAATATTCCCGTCCGTTTACTTCCCCTGCTCGGGGCTTGCGGGTTGTAGCAGAAATAGAATACCGGATAGTGGTTTCCTGTAATAATCTTTTGCAGATGGTTCCTTTCCCTGCTCCGGAAGGTCCAGACAGCACTAGTAAAATCCCTTCCTTATTGGTCATAAAAACAACTCCTTCTATTCTTCCTGCTCTTCATTCTGCATGGGAGTATCTTTAACTGCTAATCTGTGCGCCACCGTCTCCGGCTGAACGGCCGAAAGTATCACATGATCACTATCGGTAATTACAACCGCTCTGGTTCTGCGCCCGTAGGTTGCATCAACCAGCATCCCCTTATCCCTTGCTTCTTGAATTATTCTTTTGATGGGCGCCGATTCCGGACTAACTATTGCAATAATTCTATTGGCAGATACAATATTGCCAAAGCCAATATTTATTAATTTTATACTCATATATTTCCTCCTAAATTAGTAACTAGTCTTAAAACTAGTATACAGTTAACACTTTCCTTTTTATTATTTTCAATTTCCTGTTCGCAATTCTCAACTAGGAATTTTCTTCTCTAACTATTCGATATTTTGTACCTGTTCTCTAATTTTTTCAACTTCACTTTTCATCTCTACTACTAACCGGGAAATTGCCAGATCATTAGCTTTAGACCCGATTGTGTTGGTCTCTCTGTTCAATTCCTGAACAAGGAAATCAAGTTTACGGCCAATACTTTCATCTGATTTAACCGCTTGCAAAAATTGCTGAAAATGACTGTCTAATCTTACTAATTCTTCAGTTATATTACTTTTCTCGGCAAAATATATAACTTCCTGGATTAATCTATTTTCGTCATATTGCGTTTCGTCCAATAGTTCTGCAATACGAGCTTTAAGCTTTTCCCGGTACTCTTCAATCACAAAAGGACTGCGGGAATTAATTTGGGAAGTTAAATCCTTAAGGACTTGTATTCTTTGCGTTAAATCATTTTTAAGGGATTCCCCTTCGGCATTTCTCATGATCAATAAATTTTCTAAGGCTTGCAATAAGGCCTTTTCTAAATTTAACCAAATATCTTCTAAATCATCTTCCCTTTCTTCCAATTTAATCACTTCTGGTAAAGTGACTAACTGGTGAATATTGATATTCGGGTAAATATCCAGACAATGAGCCAAATCCTTCAAAGAATTATAATAAGCTATCGCATTATCTTTGTCAACTTTAATCTCTGGTTTTTTCTCTCCTGTTTCCTCAACTTTAATATAAAGTTCTACCCGGCCCCTTTGCAGATATTGCTGGACTAAACGTCTGATTTTTTCTTCTAAGAGCATATACTGCCGGGGCTGCTTAATAACAGTTTCTAAATATCTATGATTGATTGACTTAATTTCAACGGTAAATTTTTTCCCATTACCTTCCCCTTCGCCTCGTCCATATCCTGTCATACTGCGCATTCCCTTTTCCCCCTAAAATTTTCTTATATCAATATAATTGACCAAAGAATTCAAAATCAAGCATTTTCAATCATTTCTCTTTATATTTATTAAATCCTGCTAATTCTAACCATATTTTTCACGATAAATCCAGTTTACCAATAATAAATCCCCTAAGCTAAAACTTAGGGGATTTATTATCATACATGAATATTTCCTCTAAATACTTCTTTGGCCGGACCGGTCATATAAAGGTGATTATTTTCGGCCCAGTGAATCATTAAGTCCCCGCCGGGAAGCCTGATCAAAGATTCCCGGGCTAAGAGATCATTTTGTACACCTGCAACCAATACGGCACAAGCGCCTGTACCGCAGGCCAAAGTAACCCCTGCCCCTCTTTCCCAAACCCTGACTACTGCTTCTTCCCTATTTTTGATTTGGACAAATTCTACATTAGTTTTATTAGGAAAGAGTTTATGTTTTTCTAATAAAGGTCCCCATTTTTCCAACTGAATATCCGTAAGATCAGCAAGGAAAATGATACAATGAGGATTGCCCATACTTACTGCCGAAATTTCAAACTCCTGGTCATTGATTGTTATCTTTTCCTTTAGCACATTGCCATAAGGACCGAGCATAGGGATTTGTGACCTTTCCAGCTGAGGTTCCCCCATATCAACTTTTACTGACACAACTTTATCATTATCCAGAATGATTTCCGGAACAATTATTCCTGCCAAAGTTTCAACTCTCATGATTTTCTGCCGGATAAGACCCTCTGCAAAAACGTATTTGGCGAAACATCTGATTCCATTGCCGCACATCTCCGGCTCACTACCGTCCGAATTAAAAATACGCATTCTGATATCAGCTTCCGCAGAAGGTAAAACCAAGATTAATCCATCGGCACCTATTCCAAAATGACGGTCACATAACTTTGCCGCTAAAGCCGAATAATCTTGCCGTTGCTCTTCGTTAAAACGATTTACAATGATAAAATCGTTACCTAAACCATGCATTTTCGTAAATTCCATGCTAAATCCCTCTTTTCATGTAAAGCTCTACCTGCCGTTAAATATTTTTGTTGCTATTATACTATAAAAAGCGGCAAATGGTCAGTAAAATAAAATACTCGACCGAAGATTTTCTCCCTATCCTATGCCTTCAGATAAACAACCCTCTTCAAATAGTATTTCTTTATACTGCGATAAACATTCTGGAGTATCGTCGTTCCTCCGGAGATAAGAATTATGATTAACCAGTTGGCAGCAGGCAAAGGAGTAGTCTTAAAAATAGGTTGTAAAACCGGTATATAGATCACCGCCAGTTGCATGAGAATGGAGCATGTTACCGCTCCTACCAAAAAGGGATTAGACCAAAACCCTATTTCAAACAGAGAGTATTTCTCCGAGCGGCAGTCAAATACATGAAAAAGCTGGGAGAAAACCAAAGCACTAAAGGCCATGGTTCTGGCCGTAACTAAATCTCTGTTAAGATAAAATCCAATCACAAATACCAGTAAACTGGCCAGACAGATCAGCGTACCCCGTACGGCAATCCTCCTGGCTAACCCGTAGGCAAAGATACTTTCTTTAGGGTGTCTGGGTTTGCGGTACATGATATCAGGATCAGCCGAATCCACCCCCAGAGCCATAGCAGGTAAGCCGTCTGTAACAAGGTTAACCCACAGTATTTGGATAGGTAATAAAGGCAGAGGAAGACCTAGCAATGAAGCAAAAAACATAGTCAGTACTTCGCCAACATTACAAGAAAGCAGGTATCTGATAAATTTACGGATATTATCATAAATTGCCCGGCCTTCTTCGACAGCAGCTACTATCGTTGCAAAATTATCATCTCCCAGAATCATCGCTGAAGACTCTTTCGTAACATCAGTACCATTAATACCCATTGATATTCCTATATCTGCTTCTTTAACAGCAGGCGCATCATTGACCCCGTCACCTGTCATCGCAACTACATGCCCTTTTGATTTTAAGGAATTAACGATTCTAAGTTTATGCTTGGGAGATACCCTGGCATAAACGGTAACATGATTAACAATTTTCGTTAATTCTTTATCATTAAGACCATCAAGTTCCATGCCGCTGATTACCAGATCATCCGGATTATATATGCCAAGTTCTTCGGCAATTGCTTGGGCCGTCACCTTATGATCCCCGGTTATCATGACAGTTTTGATGCCCGCACTCTTACACACAGCTACCGCTTTAACGGCTGAGGGACGGGGAGGATCAATCATGCCTGCTAACCCAACAAAAATTAATTCCTCTTCGATCTGCTCCTCATGCTTTTCGTAATTAAAATCCCTGGCAATTTCCTTATAAGCCAACCCCAAAACACGCAGGGCCTGCCCCGCCATTTTATCATTATTTGCTAAAACCCGGTTCTTTATTTCCTTCGTTAAAGGCCGGATATGTCCTTCCCACCAGATAAACTTGCATTTTTCCAGGATTATATCCGGGGCACCTTTCGTGTAAACTGTATTAAACTGTTTATTGCTGTAGATCACGGACATTCTTTTTCTTTCCGAATCAAAAGGAAGTTCATAAATTCGCTTTTCATTTTTTTCTACATTTTCACGCCACAAACCGGCTTTAGCCGCTAAAACAAGCAGGGCACCCTCCGTAGGATCGCCTAAGACCTGCCAGGGATTGGATTCCTTCCTTCTAAACATTCCCGAAATTGTCGTTTCTTCCTTTTTTAATTTTGCGTTATTACATAAGGCGGCAATTTTGTAAGCCAAATTTACCGTTTTCTTATTATCTTGCAAACTTTTCCCCTCACCGCTAAGCTGAATATCACCTTTAGGCTCATAGCCTTCCCCGGTTACCTGCAAAGTCTCATTACTTACAAATAGCCTGCGCACCGTCATTTCATTCTGGGTAAGGGTTCCGGTTTTATCGGAGCAAATAACGGTGGCACAGCCCAGGGTTTCCACAGCAGGCAGTTTTCTGATAATTGCTCTTCTTTTCAGCATTTTTTGTACTCCTACAGCCAAAGCAATCGTAACAATAGCCGGTAATCCTTCGGGGATTGCCGCCACTGCCAAACTCACGCCGACTAAAAACATTCGATAAACAGGCTCTCCTCTTAAAATTCCTGTTACGACAACTACGGCCACAATTAGGAGACAAAATACGACCAGCCAGCGTCCCAGCTGTTCTAAACGCCGCTGTAACGGTGTTTGCTCATTATTCACCTGCTGGATTAGACCGGCAATTTGCCCCATTTCCGTTTGCATTCCCGTATCAACGACAATACCGACAGCCTTACCCCTGGTTACCGTGGTACCCATAAAAGTCATATTTTTTCTGTCACCTATTCCGGTACCAAGGTCATATACTCCTTCTGAATTTTTCTTCACCGGTACGGATTCACCGGTTAAAGAAGATTCTTCCACCTCAAATTGGGATGCTGTCAAAATACGCAAATCACCGGGAATTATATCCCCTGTTTCCAGTAACACCAGATCTCCGGGAACAAGTTCCCGGGCAGGTACTTTTGTTTCCAGGCCGTCTCTAATAACTAAAGCTTCCGGCGCTATCAGTTTTTTCAGTGCTTCCATGGACTTCTCGGCCCTGTATTCCTGTACAAAACCCAATATTGCATTAATAATAACGATAGCCAGAATTGTTATTGCATCGGCATATTCACCTAAGAAACCCGAGATAATTGTGGCTACGATTAATACGATTACCATAAAATCCTTAAATTGACCCAAAAACATTTTTAAAGGTGAGATCGGCTCTTGCTCCTGTAATTCATTATGACCAACCAGTTCTAACCTTCTTTGCGCCTCTTTGGTACTAAGCCCTTTAGACCGGTCTACTTGAAATTCCTCTAAAATTTCATAATCGGTTAAACTGTGCCAATACCTGTTTTCCATGAAATTCCCCTCACTTTTGCAGTACTAAATAAATCTTATTCATCTCCAAGCCGACATATTACTTTGGGGGCAATTTTATGGGTCAGATATACTTCCGGGTGAATGTATTCCGTCAGCTTTGCTTCCGGGTAAACATATTCTGTCAGCCTATGCTTTCCGGTGAATATATCCCGTCAGCTTTGCTTCCGGGGAAATGTTTTCCGTTATTCTAAACATGCCATGCTTGTGTCGGACACAATAAAATGACCCGGAAATACATCGGACCCCCAAAATTGCGGTATAAGTAATGATCAGACACCTAAGCCAGACCCTTAAGTATATCCGGCCAACCATGTTCCCCGGTAGAAAGACTGGCTTAACCCAAGAGTAATATGGTATACTTGCAAATTAGGAGGTGGTACCAGTGTCTTTGGACGGAATAGCAATTAGGGCAGTGACCGATGAATTAAACGAAAAGCTTACCGGCGGAAGAATAGATAAAATTCAACAGCCTGATAAGCACACAATAATCATGAATATCAGACAGCCGGGTAAAAATTATAAATTACTGATCTCCGTTAATCCCCAAACCGCCCGCCTGCATTTAACAAATATTAACAGAAGTAATCCTACCCATCCGCCTATTTTTTGTATGGTTTTAAGAAAACACCTGGAAGGTAGTAAAATTACAGAGATCAGCCAGCAAGGCCTGGAACGGATTGTTCATTTCACCTGTGAAGGATACAATGACTTAGGGGACCGGGTAACAAAAGTACTGATCGGGGAATTCATGGGTAAACACAGCAACTTAATACTCTTAAATCTTGAAAAGCACTTGATTATAGACAGCCTCAAACATTTTACTCATAATACTAATCAATACAGGGAAATACTTCCGGGGATTTCTTATATAGCTCCCCCGGCCCAGGGGAAAAAATCTTTGGAAACCATGACCCCGGATAATCTGATTGATTATTTAATGAATCTCCCCCCTGGTTGGAAAGGCTCGAAAGCGTTACTTAATACTTTAGCAGGAATAGGACCTCAAACCGCCCGGGAGTTAGTCTGGCGGGCAGGGCTGGATGTAGATGCCGGTCTGGAATTCTGGGGCGAGTACGAATATACAAAACTCTGGCAGGCAATTCTCTGGTTGCAGGATATTCTCAGAAACCAAAAATATACACCTGTCTTAGTAAAAGAAGAGGATAAATCAATCGCTTTTGCTCCTTTTGATCTTCAGCAATTCAGCAGACAAATGCAGACTGCTTTTCCTTCCATGAGCGAACTCATTGAATTCTATATCGGAAGAACCGAGGTTCAAAATCTTTTCAAACAGAAAACCCTGGATTTAGAGCGCTTGGTAGATAAAGAATTAGAAAGATGCGAAAGGAAATTAGCCCTGCAATTAGAAAAAATTGCTGAAGAAAAAACATCGGAAAAATACCGGATATGGGGCGAACTTCTGACGGCCAATCTTTACAACCTTAAGCAGGGGAATGAAGCTGTGGTAACAGATTTTTACGATGAAAACTTAGCCCGGGTTACAATTCCCCTGGAGCCTAACCTCACCCCCAATGAAAATGCCCAGAAATACTTTAAAAAGTATGCCAAGGCTAAGGTCGGTTCAGAAAAAGCTCACCGGCAAAGTCTGCTGACCATAGAGGAAATAAATTATCTTGAATCAATAAAAAACAGCCTGGAAAAAGCTGACAGCTTAAATGATCTGCAGGAAATACGCTGGGAAATGGAAGAAACGGGATATGTTAAGCATAAACCGGTAAAAAACAAAGACAAAGAAAAACAAGTTCAGATCAAACCTTTGGAAGCAGAAATCGCAGGCTTTAAAATTTTAATCGGAAAAAATAATAAACAGAACGATTACTTAACACTAAAACTGGCGAAAAACGAAGATATCTGGTTACACGTTAAGGACATTCCCGGCTCCCACGTGATCATCAAAAATCCTGAACGGAAAGAAATACCCGGGGAAGTTTTAGAAACAGCAGCAAATCTTGCGGGCTATTTTAGCAAGGCCAGATATTCAGCTCAGGTGCCTGTCGATTATACTTTGAAAAAAAATATCAAGAAGCCGAATGGGGCCAAGCCCGGCATGGTCATATATGATGGGCAGAAAACCATCTATATCACTCCGGATGAGAAAAAAGTCCTCCAATTAATGAATAAGCCAGCGAGTTAAACCCGCCGGCTTATTTTAACTCTATCCTTATTAAGCTCCTCAACATAACCTACCGCACTTAAACCGGCGACCGCTCCTTCACCTACGGCTTTAGCAAGCTGATACGGAGTACCCGTACAATCTCCTGCGGCAAAAACCCCGGGCATCTTTGTGGACATTTTCCGGTTAACAACAATAGCATTGTTTTGTATTTCCAGTCCCGGCAAAAGCTGGGCCGGCGGAATACTCTCCCTTAAAATAAACAATCCGTCCAGTTCTATTGTTTCGCCCTCGGTTTCCAGGGCCTGCAGTCTATCCTTCCCTAAAAGGGATTTTGGTTTTTCCTTAATAATATTCACACTGGTATTAATACTTCCTAAACCTTCGTATAAAGGTAAATACCATACTGCTCCGGCCAGATCCGCCAGATAATTCACATCTTCTTCGGCCTCACGATTATACCCTATGACACCGACCCGTTTGTCCTTATACAAAGGTCCGTCACAGGTAGCACAATAGCCGACGCCTTTTCCTAACAAGGCTTCCTCCCCGGAAAGATATTTAGGATTCTGCAGACCTACGGCCAGGACAACTGCAGAGCACATCATCATATTTCCTTTGCTGACAATATTAAAGCTGTTACCTGCCGGGTAAATATTATCGATTCGCTTATAGGCAATTTCAATGTTCATTTGCCGGATATGCTGTAAATACTTTTCACGCAGTTCTTCACCGGAAACATCCCAAAATCCGAGATAATTATTAACATGAGGTGCTCTGTGAAGTTTAGGGCTGCAAAATTCACCGCCGTACACAATGGTTTTTTTATTACGGATGGTAATATTCACTGCCGCCGATAAACCTGCTGGACCACAGCCTATGACAAGAATATCATAGCTAGGAAATTCCAACTTATCATCCCCTTGAGAACTATTCAAATTCACCCTCGTCATTCAGTTTTGCTAAAACATTCCCCTGCATATCATAAATTAGTATATCCGTTACTTCAGATGTTAAACCTGCAGCAATTAACGCAATTTTATAAGTTAGTTTTTTCAGATGTTCGTCAAGGGGGAAAACCGGACATTTATAAACACAGCTAAAGTTGCGGCAGCCTTTTCTGCCAAGATTATCATAAGTAAGGGTATATGAACCAAAGGGACCTTGCGTACTTGAAACAAAAACATTATTTTTTTCCACATCAAACATAACAAATCGGCCAAAGTATTCTTCAATCATCTCATAAAACTCACTAATGCTTTTTAAATCATCAATGTAATAGAAACTTTGATATTCTTGATCACTGGGCAGGTAGACAAAAAGTATTTTCTCCGGAGCAAGATAGTTAAGGGTAAACTTGTTATCGTCTAAAAAAACCTGCATGAGAGAATCATCGCTAATTTTATAGGAAATTACATGTTTTACTTTCCAATATCTCTTTTTTAATATCTCAGTTTGTTGCGGCGAAAGCATTTTTAAAGGCAGGGACCAGGGACCGTTCCCGGTGGGCTTATGTGACCAAAAACCCAACAGTTCCTCTTCACCTTGTATTAAATTCAAAATACTGAGTAAAGTGCCTTTTTCCAGCCACATTGCCGGGTCATAGCAGCATAAATGATATTCTGCTTTCAGCAATACCGCCCTATTTTTCAGATAACTTTCCAAAGTGTGCATTTTTATATCCCCTTGTTAATCGTTATCTTTCCATTAATCCCTCACGCCAGGCAAAGGTTGCCAGTTGTACCCGGTTTTGTAAATGCAGCTTTTCCATGATATTACATAAATGATTTTTTACGGTATTCTCCGTAATCGCTAAGTTTGCGGCAATTTCCTTATTGGTAATACCCCGGGCAACCAGTTTCAAGACTTCAGTCTCCCGGTCGGTAATATTAAATTTATGATGATCCGTCTGATTAGTTCTTTTGGATAAATTGGCAAACTCATTTAATATTTTTCCGGCCATGGCTTTGGATAATGCTACTTCTCCCTCCAAAAGCAATCCCCGTATTTCTTCGATCAAGTCATCAGGATCCATGCTTTTTAAGAGATAGCCTTGCGCTCCGTTTTTAATAGAATTAAATAAGTTATCATCATCGTCGGAAATTGTCAGCATCACTATTTTACAATCAGGTAATTTCTCCTTAATAAGCTTAACTGTTTCTACCCCGGATAATTCAGGCATTTCAACATCCATTATAATAACATCAGGCTTAAGCTCCTGGGACTTTTCCAGACCTTCCCGTCCGTTACCGGCTTCTCCGATTATTTCCAGCTCCGGCAGAGTGCTCAATAAACTGGCAATACCCTTACGAAAAAGAGCATGATCATCAACCAATAACACTTTTGCTTTCTGCAATAAGTTTCTCTCCTTTCGGGAATCATTGATTTTCACGATTATATGATTTTCGTTTTATTTTCATAAAGATGGTACAGAGGTACTTTTATTTCTAAGAGAGTACCCCGGGGCTCATTTGCTAAAATCTTAAAACTGCCGCCGATAATTTGCGCCCTTTCCTGCATAATATTTAGACCGAAATGATTTTTTCTGTTTAATAAGTCAGCCGGGTTAATGCCCCGTCCATTATCCATAATTCTGATCAACAAATCTTTAGAACCTTTCCATAAATAGATGCTGGCCTTAGTCGCTCCGGCGTGCTTTCGAATATTAGTCAGACCTTCCTGAATGATTCTGATTAGCTGCACCTTGATCTCGGTGGGTAATATCAACGCCTCTGAACTGTCACAATTGAATTCGGTCTCGATATGATTGATCGTTCCCATATATTTGAGATAATCTTCTATCCATACCCTAAAACAACTTGTTTCTTCCTTAGGATATGTCTTTAAATCAAAAATATTTTGTCTCACTTCATTGACGGTTTCCTGAGTTACCTGCCGTAATTCGGAGAGGTCTCTCAGCAGAGAACTGCTCTGAGGATTATTTGCAACACTTTTTTGCATGGAATGAGCTTTAATATTGATGTAAACCAGGGCCTGGGCTAAACCGTCATGCATTTCTCTGGCTAAACGGTATCTTTCTTCTAATGTCGCATAGTTTTGAATCGCCTTTTCAAATTCCTTCCGCTCAGAAATATCCCGTAAAACCAATTTCACCTGGGGTCTTTCATCACCTACCCCGGGAATATAAGAATAACTGGCAGCTATTTTAATTTTTTGACCATTTTTTCTTAATAAACACATTTCAATATATGGTAAGGATATTTTTTTCTCCAAACAGGTCTTGCCCCAGCACTCCCGATGACCGCAGTCAACATTCATACATCCTTCCGGATCCTCCGAATTCCAGCATTCCTCCTTACTTGTAGAACAACCATTCATCTCATCACAGGTTTTACTATTAACGACCTCTCTGGCCCGCCAGCCTGTTAATTTTTCGGCGGCAGGGTTGATATCTAATATTTTACACTCTTCATCTAAAACAATTATCCCGTCGGAAGTATGATTAAAGATCGTTTTTAAGCGCTGCTGCTCCCAAAATAAAGAATTGTGAATAGATGTAATCCTTTCAAACAACCAGTTGGAAAAGAAAAAACCAAAAACACCGACGACAACCATTAAAATCAAACTATTAACAATAGGGCCGAATAATTTCTGAAAAATCTGATATCTGAATACCTCATAAATACTTACACCTAAAACCGGAATTACAAAAGTCAGCCACTTAATGTTGACATAATAATCCTCTAGATTTTTCATCTTATCATATCCACCCCATTAGGTAGTAAGTACTAAAAAATAATCTAGTTAATTTGTACTATTCTACACATGATTTTCGAAAACCTACATCAAAAATTAAATTTTTTTAATAAATATTTCTTATATATATCAACAACTTTATTTATTGACCCCGGGGATTATTATCCTAAGTATAAATTTACCAAAAATGCCTGGAACCAGGGTACTTCTTAAAATATTTTCTTCCAAAATGATTGTATTTTTACTAAATTATTTGCATTAATTTTCGGATAATATCCGAATTATCTTTAGGTAATTATTATTTATAGTGAAATAGGAGGATTTCTCTAAAATTTTTTTATATATATAATTACTAACAAATAAATTAATCCATAAGACAAATTTATGGATTCCGGATAAAGTATTAAATTTATTATCAATATTTTTTTGTGATAATTACTGCATAAAGAGACGGCAAACCGGAAAAGTTCCCGGATAACGCAAGGGCGGAAATGTTAAAACAGTCCGCCCGGACAGAATTTTATCTAAAAAATTTTTTTGCGCTATTTGTAATTTTCGTCTAATTTTATTTATATAAAAATATTCAGGATATTTATTACATATTTTTTATATATAGTAACATTGTGGGATTTATTTTTAGAATAAAATGCAAATATAATTAAATCACAAGGGGGTTGGATGCGTTTTTTTAGTCTAGTACATTCTTGCAGCAAAATACCTTTCAATAAATAAATTTATTGCATCCGGTATTTTATTGTAAGAATTTTTTAGGGAGGTGGTTCATTAATAATAAATAGTTTTTCCTGTACTTCGAAAGTATCTAAATTTTGGAGGTGTTTACATGTCTGAAGTAGTAACGGCTAGTAAATTTAAATGGTCCGATCTGGTGGAAAAAGAAGATTGGTGGGCGATCTGGCTCGGATTTATTATCATTCTTATTTCCTTTATCAGCCATGCAACAGGAGCTTTCAATTTTAAAGCCGCCAAGCTGCATACCTGGGCAACCGAAGAGGTCCCAACATTAATTAATGCTTTCAGCGGGGTCATGCCGTCCTTAATTATGACATTGGTCGTAATGGGCGTTTTATTTGCAATCGGACTTAAGGTTATGGGCGGGGACCTGGGCAAATTTGCCGCAGCATTCCCTGTCGTCTTTATCTTAGCTACCCTCGCTTATTTGTTTGCGGCTCATGCCGGAATTAAAAACTATTTAGGTTACGCCTTCTGGGCTTTAGGTATCGGTCTCTTGGTAAGTAATACCGTCAGGACACCGGAATGGTTGAAGCCTGCCGTTAAGACTGAATATTACATAAAGACAGGTCTGGTCTTACTAGGTGCCGAAATACTTTTTTCCAATATTGTTAAATTCGGTATTTACGGATTAGGCATTGCCTGGTTCGTAACCCCGGTAATCGTTATCTTTATGTGGTATTATGGAACAAAGGTCTTAAAAATGGTCAGCAAACCGATGGTAATCGTCATTGCCACAGCTACCTCGGTATGCGGTGTTTCGGCAGCCATCGCTGCCGCTGCCGCAGCGAAAGCGAAAAAAGACGACTTAACTTTTGCTATTGGTCTAACCTTGATTTTTACCGTATTAATGATGATCGGCATGCCCTTAATCATTAAAGCTGTCGGCATGGACCCCATGGTCGGCGGAGCCTGGATGGGCGGCACAATAGATGCTACCGGTGCCGTCGTCCTGGCCGGCGAGGCCTTAGGTCCTGCCGCTGCCCAAGTTGCAGCAATGGTTAAAATGATTCAGAACGTTTTAATCGGTGTTATCGCCTTTGCTATTGCCGTATTTTGGGTAACTAAAGTAGAAAAAGACGAAGGCGGCCCCTCTGTTGGCGCAAGCGAAATTTGGCACCGTTTTCCCAAGTTTATCCTGGGTTTTATAGCCGCATCTGTGTTCTTCTCCTTTATCATGGAACCCGGACTGGGAAGCGAAGCTACCTCAAATATTCTAGGAATCACCAAGACATACCGGGGCTGGTGTTTCTGCCTGGCCTTTACCTGCATCGGCCTTGAGTCTAATTTCAAGGAAATGGCTGAACTTGTTCAGGGTGGTAAGCCTCTCTGGTTATATATTGTCGGCCAGTCCTTTAACTTAGTATTAACCTTATTCGTCGCCTGGTTATTGCTCAGCGGCGTCATCTTCCCGGTACCACAATTAATAATATAAAGTAAGAACATAAAAAATACAACTTTAAGAAAGGGACGCGCCGCGTCCCTTTCTTAAATTCTTTCTATCCGGTTAAAAACAGCCGCAATTTCCTTGCCGCTAACTTCATACCAGGTTAAGAGCCCCCTCCTGTTCTTTACTCACACTACATTTAGGCTAAATTTAATTATAATAAAACATTTTTCTCCTCCTCCAAATTTCTTCCAAAAATAGTAGGAAAGATGGATTATCAGCATATAACAATTATTTATATAATCAAAATGAAAGCGTTTTATTTATAGAATAAAAGAAAATAATTTCAGGAGGTGTTGCCCATTTCAAAATTCCCGCTTTTCACTTTTATTAATTACAATTTATACTTCGGAGGTGTATGTTTATGTCTGATGTAGTAACCAGTAGTAAATTTAAATGGTCTGACTTGGTAAAAAAAGAAGATTGGTGGTCAATCTGGATTGGACTTATTGTAATAATTATCGCAGCGCTTAGCAAATCAACAGGGGCCTTTGCCTTTAAAGCCTCCAAAATAGCTACTTGGGGAACAGAAAAGGCACCCAGCATTTTCAGCTCCGTTGACGGCCAGCTCCTGGGGCTTATCTTTACCATGGTCGTACTTGGTGCCTTATTCGCTTTAGGACAGAAGTTTATGGGGGAAGATGTAACGAAATTTATAATTGCCTTTCCCGCCATCTTTATACTTGCAATTATTGCCTACATTTTAGGTGCCCAGGCAACGATGAGCAAATACATAGAATATGCCTTCTGGGCTTTAGTTGTAGGTCTTTTGATCAGCAATACAGTCAGAACTCCCGCTTGGTTAAAACCGGCCGTCAAAACAGAATATTATATTAAAACCGGTTTGGTTCTTATGGGTGGGGAAGTCCTTTTCTCTAATGTGGTTAAATTCGGGGTATATGGTCTTGGTATTGCCTGGTTTGTCACTCCCGTTGTCATAATTTTTATGTGGCTTTATGGTACCAAAGTTTTAAAAATGGTTAGTAAGCCCATGGTCATCGTTATTGCCACAGCTACATCTGTTTGTGGTGTTTCCGCTGCTATTGCTGCAGCAGCCGCCGCCAGAGCCAAGAAAGACGACCTTACTTTTGCGGTAGGCTTATCCTTGATTTTTACCGTTTTAATGATGGTCTTTATGCCGCTCTTCATTAAAGCGATCGACATGGATCCTATGGTCGGCGGAGCCTGGGTCGGCGGGACTGTTGATTCAACCGGTGCCGTTGTTCTGGCCGGGGAGGCTTTAGGTGAATTAGGGGGGCAGGTTGCCGCTTTAGTCAAAATGATTCAGAACGTACTTATTGGTGTTATTGCTTTTGCTATTGCCGTCTTCTTTACGACTAAAGTAGATAAAGATGTTGACGGACCGGCAGTAGGTGCAGGTGAGATTTGGCACCGCTTTCCCAAATTCATTCTCGGATTTATCGGTGCATCCCTAATCTTCTCCTTTATCATCGAACCAACTTGGGGTTCAACAGAAACATCAGACTTGCTCTCCCTTACCAAAAGCTGGAAAGCCTGGTGCTTCTGCATGGCCTTTATCTGTATCGGTCTGGAATCCAACTTTAAGGAAATGTCTGAACTGGTGCAAGGCGGGAAGCCGCTATGGCTGTATATAGTCGGCCAATCTTTTAACCTGATACTAACATTATTAGTAGCCTGGTTGTTACTGAGCGGCATTATCTTCCCGATACCACAATTAATAATATAAACTTTGCCAGAGAACCCGGCCGGTGCCGGGTTCTCTGGTATTCATAAAGTTAAAGTTTTGCAAAATCATGGGCCCTTTTCAATAAATAGTACAAAAGAGGGATACCGATCGCTTATTTTTTAAATTATAATAAATATGTACAAAATATACTGTCGGTATGATTCGGACCCGAATCATTTTTCTTGGAGTTATCGGGTAGTACTTGCTGTTCGCATCATTCACACTCTGGTCTTTCCAGAATAAATTTACGAGGTGTTTACTATGCCCAAAAAACAATGGTTCTTAAATACCCGCAGGTTAAACATACTTAGTTTATTTATTTTAGTTTCCGTTATTATGATAGCCATCTATATCATGCACAATAGTTTAGGACTTATTCCGGGCTTAGATTTTGGTCCCGGTCAGTATTATTACACCGACCTGCCCGATTGGCAGGAAAGATTTTTCGGTAAAAGCAGCATAACAATCGGTACGAATCACCCGGTTTTATTCTTCACTACCTTCTTCATCTGGGGATTTATCTGTTTTAAATTTCTGAAATGGGTAGATAATAAATTTTAATTAAAACTTGAGCCACCATTTTCTGAAAATGGTGGCTCAAGTTTTAATTTTTATAGTTACTAATTTTTATCTCTCCAATAACTGCAAAGCTTCCTGGGACTTTATAAATCTTAAAAACTCTTCGGCAGCCTGGGTACGAAATTTTTTCCTATGATAAATCACAGAAAATTCCCTTTCAAAATTGTCTTCTTTAAAACCTAACTGAGCCAATTGCCCCTGCTTTACTTTTTCTTTGGCAGCCCACTTAGATACGATCGAAACCCCCAGCCCGCTTTCTACCGCCGCTTTAATCGCCGATGTACTGCCTAATTCCATTATTACATTAAGGTTATTCACCGCATAGCCTGTTTTCTTTAAATGCTGCTCCGTTTCATTCCTGGTACCGGAACCTTTCTCCCTGGAAATAAAGGGATACTTATTCAGCTCAAAAACAGAAATTTTCTCCTGTTTCGACCAGGGATGATCATCCGGCACAATCAGAACAAGCCGGTCCTTCAGAAATACTTCCTTTTCTAAATCTTTTGTTGATATAGGACCTTCTACCAGACCTATATCTAATGAAGTATCATGGATTCTTGTTTCGACATCCTCAGTATTGCCAACTTCCAGAGATAAGTCCACTTCAGGATATTTCTTTTTAAAAGCTCCCAGTAAATAAGGTGCAATATACTCACCAATGGTGGTACTGGCACCGATTAAAAGCCTTCCTTTTATCGTTCCGGTTAATTCCTGCATTTCCCTCTCCAATTCACTCTGCAGTTTACTCATTTGATTCGCATAGCTCAATAACAAATGGCCCGCTTCCGTGAGGGTAATGTTCCGGCTAACCCTGTCAAATAATCTTGTCCCATAGTATTCCTCAAGCATTTGAATTTGAAAACTAACAGCCGGCTGTGTCAGAAACAGGGCTTTAGCTGCTTTGGAAAAGCTTTTTTTATCTACTACTGTTAAAAAAACTCTAATACTATCATTCAACAAGTCAAATCCACCTTTCCCAATAAACTTACATATATATTATTCTCCTTTATTATACAGTAAATAACAAATAAAAGCACTTTTCTACTTATTCTCCTCCAACCACTTCACAAAATACCAGCACCCAAAAGCCCAGCCGAAAAATAAAACAAAGAAGACAACGGGGTGTTTGGTCCCGATATTTATGGAAAAGTCGAAGCCTTCTACGTCGGTATAATAATAGTCTCCGGCGCCATATGGTGCCGAACTTAAGTTCCAGGGGTCCGCCACAATGGCATAAATAGCAAAAATAATGATGAATGCCAAAACCACAAGGCTGGCCTTGCTTAACCCGGAAAACTCTTTAAGATTCTTGACCACAAATATCACCTCAAATTTATAAATTCAACACCAAGGTTTTTTTTCCCTTTTTTTTTGTAAATTAAAAAATCCCCTATAGATAGGAGATCTATTTAAAATTGCCATTTGCTTTTTTTAAAACCCATTTAGCATTATCTATGACAAACCTTTTATCCTCTTCACCAAGCTGATTCATGATCTCCAGTAACTCCCTGGTTTGCGCATCAACACTGAGATCCTGCAAGCCCATTCTATTATATTTTTTTAATAAATTAAGCAACTCTGTAACCAGACTTAAGTCTTGCTGGTCTAAACCCTGGGCTATCTCATTTAATTTGTCATAAGAATTATTGTGAGTGATCACACTTGCTTGCCTTAAACCCATTTCTTCTGTTTCCGTCAACAAAAAATAAGTAATACTAACCCCAAAAACATTGGCAATACTCTGCAATGTATCTAAAGCAGGTTTAACCCTGCCTGTTTCAATTTGGCCGATAAGGCTTAAAGAAACTCCGATACGCTCAGCTAATTGGATCTGGGTAAAATTTTGTTTCTCCCGTAAGCGCCTGATTTTATCACCCAGGGTAAAACTTTCTTCCAACTGAAAAAAATAACTCGTTGATATCTCCAATACTTTAGCTAATTTTTCAAGAGTTTTTAAGGAAGCACAGGTTTTACCCCGTTCTATTTCACTGATATGCGTATAGGAAACTCCCGACTTTTTTCCCAATTCCATCAAGGTAATCTTCTTATCTTCTCTTATTTGCCTAAGCTGTACACCAATATTTTCATAAATATTTTTCCGGGCATCCATTAAAAGCGTTTCCCGGGATACCTCCAAGAACGCAGAAATCCGCTCTAATATTTCAGGACTAAACTCACTACGGCCTAGATATATTTCATCAAGGTCTGCCAGGGGAATTTTAAGCTCCTCCGCTAATTGATCAAGAGTATAGCCTTTCTCCCGCAAAACCCGGCTTAAATTATTACGATGCATTTGCTTCCTACCTCATTTCCATTATGCTTTTATTAATTTATGGGCTTCCTCATCTTTAAGATATTTTAATAATTCGTACACAGCCTGTGTTCTGAATTTTTTCTCATGATAAATTACAGTAAATTGCCGTTCGAACTTCGTCTCCTGAATGCTAACCGTACAAACTTTGTGATATTTAAGTAAATCCTGCACAGCGCATTTGGAAACAATAGAAACACCTAATCCGTTACAAACAGCAGCCTTGATTGCTGTGGTACTACCCAGCTCCATTATAATATTTAATTTATGAGGGTCAACAGCAAATTTTCTGAGGGTGTTCTCAATGATGTGTCTGGTGCCGGAGCCTTTTTCCCTGGAAATGAAAGGACATTTATCTAAATCATATATGGATATTTTCTTGCTCTGGGCCCAGGGATGATCCACAGGCACAATTAAAAGCAGCTCATCATCAATAAATTTTTCTATCACCAAATCTTTGCCTCTTACAGGGCCTTCTACTAAACCAACATCTAAAGAGGTATCCAGAATGCTGTTTTCAATCTCTTCCGTATTGGCCACGACAAGACTAACATCTACATCAGGATATTTCCTCTTAAAACTCCCGACCAAATAGGGCAATATATATTCTCCTATTGTTGTGCTGGCACCGATTAAAAGCCTGCCTTTTATTGTCCCGGTAAGATTTTGCATTTCTTTTTCTAATTCTGCCTGGAGCTCACTCATTTCTTTTGTATACTTAAACAACAATTCGCCTGCAGCGGTAAGGGTTATATTTCTATTCACCCGATCAAATAGAACCGTACCATAATATTGCTCTAACATTTGAATTTGGAAGCTGACTGCCGGCTGGGTTAAAAAAAGAGACTTAGCAGCCTTAGAAAAATTTCTTTTCTCAGCAACTGCAAGAAAAACCCTAATGCTATCATTGAGCATTATCTACCTGCCTCCATTTTGGCATAAAAAATTTTTATAAAGTATATTTCGATATTGATCTCAATTTATCCTTCTAATGGAGGACTGCTAAACAAAATATTTAGAATTATTCTATAATTTCTCCTAAGACGACTTCATCACTTTCGTCTATTTCTTGCAATTTGACCAGAATAATTTCTTTTCTTGACGTAGGTATGTTCTTCCCTACAAAATCCGCCCTGATCGGAAGCTCACGATGACCCCGGTCTACCAAAACCGCTAACTGAATGGCATAAGGTCTTCCTAAATCTATAATCGCATCTAAAGCAGCCCTAACGGTTCTGCCCGTATATAACACATCATCGATAAGAACGACTTTTTTACCGGCAATACCAAAGGGTATGTCCGTTCCATGGACAACAGGCTGGTCGCTGCTTGTCGTCAGATCATCCCGGTAAAGGGTTATGTCCAATTTACCTACATTGACCTCAACCCCTTCAATTTTCTTGATCTTTTGGGCAAGTCTTCTTGCTAAAGGTACTCCTCGGCGTCTGATCCCGACCAAAACTAATTTCTCAATACCTTTATTTTTTTCAATAATCTCATGAGCTATTCTTGTTAAAGACCGATTTAAGGCATCTTCATCCATAATAACGTTTTTTTCCTTAATATTAATTTCCATGTCACTTCTCCTCCCTGCGTAAATGATCAAGGGCTTTACGAAAAGATTCCGGTAATCCAGCCGTAAACTGCATTCTCTCCTGCTTCCCGGGATGAACAAAACCCAGTAGATATGCCTGAAGAGCCTGTCCCTGAAAACCCAGATTATTTTTTTTATAGCCGTAAAGGGGGTCTCCGACTAAAGGATGACCGACATAAGCTAAATGAACTCGGATCTGATGAGTTCGTCCTGTTTCTAACCTGCATTCCAGTAATGAATAATGTTTAAAATTTTCCTTAGAAAAATATTTCGTAACCGCATGCTTGGAGTTTTTTAGACTAACGGCCATTTTCTTCCGGTCGGAAGGATGACGGCCGATGGGAGCATCAATTATTCCTCCCGGTTCGGTAACTGCACCATGCACTAAAGCGAAATATGCTCTGTCTACAGTATGTTCTTTTAGCTGCTTAGCCAGTTCCTGATGGGTGAAATCATTTTTGGCCACCATTAATAACCCTGAAGTGTCTTTATCAATACGATGTACTATGCCCGGTCTTAGCTTACCGTTAATTCCTGATAAATCCCGACAATGAGCTAATAGGGCATTAACGAGAGTACCGGTATAATTACCCGCAGCCGGGTGAACGACCATATTAACAGGTTTATTCACAACCAATAAATCATGATCTTCATAAACAATATCTAAAGGAATATTCTCCGGCTTGATGATTACCGGCTGAGGCTCGGGTATGACAGCTTCGATCAGATCAGCTTCTTTAATTTTATAGTTGGCTTTTACTTGATTGGCATTCACTTTTACGAAACCTTCGCCAATCAACTTTTGCAGATAAGACCTGGAAATAGCTGCGATATTTTCACTTATAAAAACATCTAATCTTTGATCTTGTTCGTCTTCGGTTATGACAAAAGTGAGCTTTTCCATTAAATTTCCTCCCCATGGAAAAGGAGTTGATACGAAATATATATCATCCCTATTACAATTGCCGAATCAGCGATGTTAAATACAGGCCAGATGCGAAAATCAAAAAAATCGGTTACCGTGCCGATTCTCAATCGATCTATTAAATTCCCCAGAGCACCGCCGATAACCATTCCTAAAGCAATAATCAAAAGAAACCGGCCTTTTTTAAGCTGACGGTAAAAATATAAAACACCAATAATAATAATTATGGTAATGAGGATAAAAAATATTCTCTGATTGGCCAATAAACCGAAAGCCGCTCCCGGGTTCTCAATATAGGTAATATGAAAAATGTTGGGAATTACAGGGATACTTTCATATAAGGACAAATTATTTTTAATCAAATATTTTGTGGTTTGGTCAAATATAACGATAATCAATGCAGTTACCCAAAAAACCAACCGTCAGTCACTCCTTTATTATTTTTATATGCTTTATCATTTTAGCATAAAAAATTTTCCAGTGGTATGAAAAAGAATATTTAAAAAGAACCGACCTATTTTCGGTTCTCTTTCATTTCATTTATTTTCTGCAACCACAATTTCGGATTGGAAACCTCAAAATAAAAATAATTTGTAAAAGTACTGTGTTTCACCTCTATTTTTAGTGCCCCCGGAGATACGGCAGCAAGTGCACTTACCATTGTCACAACTTGAGATAAATTAGGCGGTTTTCTGACAAAAACAGTATCCATATCAACAGTATCTGCTTGTGTCAAATCCGGTTGTTTTATCGCAGCGGAATTAATATATACCAGCGGCAGAACCACATCTATTCTATTATTGACAACAAATGTTATCGTGTCTCTGCTCAAGAATAATTTGCCCTGACAAATGCAATTTTCTCTGCTGTAATATCTGACTTTTCCTTCCCCGAGAATTATCCTCCCAAGCTTTAAAGCGTGAGCGGTATTTTTTAAACACAGATCGGAAAGCCATGGCTGCCAAAAAACACTAATAAACCCCACTATCCCTCCTATGATCCCCAGATAGTAATTCGTAAAAGCAGTTATTACTAATCCGAGCAAAGGACCCAGGGAAAATGCTAAAATCTGCAGCAGGATACGCTCACAGTATATATACATGATCGTCAACCTAATCGTTATTATAAAAACCGGGAGGCTCCGACTCATCGTCCGGTCCCTCAAAATCCTGATAATATTGGCCGTCTGCATCTTTATAGACAGGTATTTTTTCATACCTTTCTACAGTGCCCACATCTTCATCATAATCATAATAGATATTATTATAATTTAAAACACTGCCGATATCGCTGGGGGATTCTGAGGTTCCATACCTGGCGACAGACTGCCAGGAGTCTTCGCCGTCGAACTCATTGTTATCTATACCTTGTCCCAGTTTCTCAGCCGGAGTATCGTTTGTCGGCCCACCGAAGGGAGGCATAATGACCTGTTCTTCAATGGGTCTGCGGGCTTTAACATTATACTTGGCGCCATCTTCCCATTCCTCTTCTCTGCATTTCACGCACATGGTAGTCAGCGGTATTGTTTCAAGTCTTTCCCGGGAAATGGCCTGACCGCATTTATCACAATAACCATATTGACCCCGGGCCAGTTTTCCCAGAGCATCCTCCACTTTTTCTATCTGCTGCAAAGCATAGGTTTTAAAGCCCAGGTCCTTTCCCCTTTCAAACACTTCACTGGCAACATCGGCCGGATGATTATCATAAAGAGAAAGCTCAGATATGGTATCCGCAAGAGGATCATTTAATCCTTTATCTAACGAATTGATCAGTTCACGATACTCTTCTTTCAGCTTTTCTAAACGCTCTTGGTACATCTTTTGGGAAACATTATCCATAATAATTATCTCCTTTACTTGATATATGCATAACTTCATCATCACCAGGACTTTAGCAGGCGGTTGAGAAATATTCCCGCCATAGCCCGGGAAATTATAACTCTAGGGCAGCCTACCTTCTATTGGTCCCATCCTTAGTATTTAGGAACCCGCGCATTATTTTGTACCATTCTAACAATATCTGCGATAAAATCACTGATCAGGGGCAATTTGAGCATTACTAGTTTCTGCAAAAAAAATAGAATTATCGCAAAAAGAATAGAAAATCCGATCGCAGTTCCCAACCCTCTTGCTATTCCCGCAATGAAATTAACCCATAACAACCTAAGGGGATTATTCAGCAGTTCTACATATTCGGCTAATTTCATTTTTTCCATATCCATAGCCAGTTTTTCTAATAATGTTTCTATTTTCTTTGTTGCGTTTAGCATTTAAACTCTCCTCATCCGGCAGACTGTCCAAATTACGGGAGCAGCCGCTACTCCATTAGTAACAATCCATTTTCCGGAAACTTTACTATTGTCATTTTCCCCAGAAGAATGAAAAAAATACCGCCCTTTAAAGAAAGGACGGCACGCTGTGGAGTTATAATGCAAATCACCGCTTAACGGCTGTTCCTGGCCTCAAGACTGGCTATACCTCCTAATACCACATGAGCTAACCCAAAACCCATGATCCCCGCACCTAACGAGCCACCGACCAAAGCTCCCACCCCGGTTACGGCAGCACCTACTCCGGTAAAGGCTAAGTTGGATTTTTTATTTTTTTGCATTATTTCACCTCCATAATTAGTTTGTATGATCCTCACTTTTTTATCCCTACACCGCATTCCATCTCCCGGTATAAAAGCTATATTAAAACATTATAGTAATTTTATTCTTGAATCCCATACAAGCTACGCTATTTTTTTGATTATTTCACTTGTCATAAATTATCTAAATTAGATATAATGATAAGCGGCAGTATAACATTTTTCATGTTTTCCAACAATTACGCGGGTGTCACCAAGTCTCAAGACCTAGTGACAACCTCAGCTTTTTAGGAATACTAAAAATTGAAAGCGAGTGACATTATGGGTCGTAAGTGGAATAATATTAAAGACAAAAAAGCGTCCAAAGATGCAAATACAAGCCGTATCTACGGTAGATTTGGACGGGAAATTTATGTGGCGGCAAGACGGGGAGTACCGGACCCCGAATCAAACCAGGCTTTAAAATTCGTACTGGAGCGGGCCAAAACCTACAGTATCCCTAAAACGATCATCGACCGGGCCATCGAAAAAGCCAAAGGTTCTTCCGATGAAAACTTTGAAGAACTCCGTTATGAAGGTTTTGGTCCTAACGGAGCTATGGTAATTGTAGATACCCTCACAAATAATGTGAACCGTACAGCATCAGATGTGCGCTCCACCTTTACGAAAAACGGCGGTAACCTGGGTGTAAACGGATCTGTAGCCTATATGTTTGACGCAACAGCCGTTATCGGTCTTGAAGGTAAAACGGCAGATGAAGTCCTGGAAATATTAATGGAAGCAGATGTAGACGTCCGTGATATTTTGGAAGAAGAAGACAGCGGGATCATCGTTTATGCCGAACCCGGGCAGTTCCATTCGGTACAAAATGCTCTTAAAGATGCTGGCATAACTGAATTTACTGTTGCGGAAATAACCATGCTTCCCCAAAATGAAATTACTCTTCCTGATCCTACCCGGGCTCAATTTGAAAAATTAATCGATACCCTGGAAGATTTAGAAGACGTTCAGCAGGTATACCATAATGTAAATTTAGACGAATAACGGTAAAAAGCAGGCCCGGCGGCTGAAGTGCCCTGAGCCTGCTTTTCGCATAAATATCACTTTCTGCAAACATATTGAAACGAGTCCTGTCTTAGGTCCGGACCTAATAAATGCAACTAATTTTTATCTCCCTGCACGGACACTAATTACAAAGTCATAACCGGTCTGCTTATCATTAATCCAGTCCTCTACTATTTTGTTAAATTCACCATACAAAGCCCAGGGATAGGTATGGAAACCTTCCTTAATAAATATTCCTCTGGCCTCAGGCATGATAGCAAGCATATCAAGAACTGATTCTCTCATCTCCTGAGGCTCTTTCTCTCCTGCAATCAGTAAAGTAGGAACAGCGGCTTTTGCCAATTCTTTAGGCAAGCTTAAATTTTTGTATAGTTCATCATAAATTCTATAGAGCATCCCGGCAGTCAGTCCCTGTAATTCTTGTCGATAATTAGCTGCAAAAGTTTTATCGGGAAATCTATATTGCTTTATGGAAAGGGATGTTACCCATTTTCGTTTTAATAAATAAGCTGTAAACTTATAGACAAAAGGCTTATGTGATAATTTCATTAACGGAACCGGCCTAAAAAGTGCACTTGCTATTATCGCATGATCAACCAGTTCAGGTCTGCAGCTTAATAACTCCACAATAACTTTGGCACCTAAAGAATGGCCAATTAAATGAGCCTTGCTTCCGTTAGCATACTTTTCTATTATCTCTGCAATCTGAAGTGCACTATCTTGTATGGAAATCTGTCCTGCGTTTATACTTTTACCATGCTCCGGTAAATCAAGGGCCAGGCAGTGGTAATCCTTAAAATATTCCAGCTGTTTTTTCCATATCCAGCTACTTACCCCTCCGCCATGAATAAAAATAATCGTTGGTGCTCCTTTATTCCCGCTTCCTTCAAGATATAAAGCCATCCTTTTCCTCCTCTCAGAAACATCCTGCCTAGAAAGCACACTCACCTCTTTTTAAGTCCAATAATGACGAATAATTGTGCTTTTGTAAATAATATTTTTATAAAAAAAGATTAAACCGCCGGCAATACAATACCGCAATGGAAAACAACTACTATAAACAAAATAATATTCTTAAAAATACAGTCAAATTAGCGGACAGTGTTATAATTAATCTACAGTTATGGAACTAAAACTAATTGCTGTCGTCAAATATGATAAAACTGGGAAAGATTCAAATACTTTTGATCATGAAAATCAATTGTCCTTTGGAGGTTAATTATGAATATTAGAAGGATTAAATTAATGATGATTATACTATTTCTATCCTTAGTAATCCCAGTTACAGCCTTTGCTAATTCCGCACCGGTTTATCTGGAGAAATATCCCGGCTTTAACATTGCCCCTAAAGAGGACTCGCCCCTTAAGGTAGAACATGAACAATTAACTTTTAAAATCGCCGGCCAATCTTCCGATACGGCTCTGGTAAGTGCAAACTATGCGATTACCAACACATCTTCCGAACAGATCGTAGTCCCCATGGTCTTCCCCTTTATCTCTGCCACATATAGGAATCCTGCTCCCGAAATCAGCTTTAACGGTAATCCCGTCCGCTATCAAATATATAGTGGGGGGCATGTAACTACCAGGAATTACCTGAGTGATCCCGCAGGCTTTAGCGAACAGGTCAGCATCGATAAAATTATCGAAAAACTAAACAGACCGCAATATAAAGCGCAATATTTTAATGATACTGCCCAGGCTGTTCTCTATAAAATAACGTTTAATGCTCCAACCGAAAGACAAGCAGCGGTCAATTTTAAGATCTCCCCCGCTTCCACACGGATAATGGCTTTGGGCTTTTCGGGATATGAAATCAGACAAGACGGTAACTGTGCCGTTTTCACCCATATAAATGAGAAGGATTTAGGAAAAGCCGGCTATATTCTGGTTTTAGGTGAAGACACCTTAACCGGTCTCCAAGGCAGCTATAAAGATACGATCGAAAAAACTACCACGGAGATCAAAGGTTTTATAACGGAAAATTTAATTAATAATAATGAAGATTGGCCCGGCTTGACAAGAAGGAACACTCCTGATTTTTATTCCCGTTTGCTTGAAGAAATCGACAGCTGTTTTGAAAAAAATCAGTATGTTTTCAACGCCGATATGCTTCTGGGAAACATCCAGCAAAATAACAACATCTCGGTTCTTTTATATGAGCTTGCTTTTGAAGCCGAGAGCACCGGTACATTGCTGATAACCTACCCTGTGCAGGCTACCATAGACAGGAGGAAATCTAATGATTATGTAAATACTTTTGCTTATATCTTAAATCCGGCCCAAAAATTTGCCCGGTTTAAAGCACTTGATATCCAAATAGAACTGAATTCGCAAAAACCCTTTCTAATTGACAGCAGTATTCCCTTCACGGAAATTGCAAAAGGGACTTATACTGCGTCATTTAATCACTTACCTGACCAGGATCTGATTTTTTCAACTTATTCCCAAAAAGAGATAACCTTTTGGGACAGTACAACTGCCAGGATTTTACCCAAAGGCTATGGCAGGGTGCTGGCCGGATTTGTACTGGCAGCTTTGTTGCCGGCTTTTTTTCTAGCCGGTCTATATAAGTACGTCAAAAACAGAAGCTAAAAATACTGCCGGAAATCACCCGGTTTAGTTTATGTTAAATCTAATATCTTTAATATGCCCTTGAAAATACTCATAATCACCGTCATCTAAATGCCAGACCGCCCTCAATACACCCGGGAATTTTATGCCGCTGCTCTCCTGATAATTCTCGGCATAAGCAGACCATTTAATTTTTCGATATCCTTTACCTGTGGTATAATTGCGATCATCCGATTCAAATTTAGTAAATTGGCCGGCATCATTAAAATGAAATGTCCCCCTTACTTGAACACCATTATATTCAAGCATGGCTTTAGCCGTATAGGTATCGACGGCAGTCCAGCGCAGATAATCCTGTAATGCATAAGCCGGGATTAAAAGAGTTTCTGCCAGGACAGTCACCAGAGCCGACTCATCCATTTCTCTACCTTTTTCATCCCCGACCTTTATTACTTTCAACAGCTTTATAAGCATATTGCCGGAGCCATCCTGGTATTTATCCCTTCCTTCAAAAGGAATAATCCTGAAAAGACGGCTCTTCATATATACTATCCGACAAGGTTCAGGAACAGAGTTAAACTGATAACACGCCAAGCTCAGCCAGTCTTTGTCAGGAGATCGTTTAAGCTTAACATCAGACCACTGAATTTCCCCGTTCTGCATAGTTTCTTTACCCAGATAGCCGCCATAGCGGAAATACTTTTGTACCGGCTCCGGCAGACCGGTAAGATCACTTTCCTTAATCACATCTTTAGCACAGCGGACGCTTTTCATTATTTCCGCTCTTACTTCAGAATTATACAGTTTTTTCACGCTTAACCTCCTACCGTCTTTTTGATAATCTTATTTGATCTCGCCCAGTATTTGAGCAAAATTATGTAAACACTTCCCTGAATTTAATTACCCACCTATGTTAAATTAAGCTTCACTAACGCCTCCTTAGTTGCAATCGCATGTTTTAGCATGCTGACCGTTATTCTCCGGAAGCTTAATAAATTTTTCCCCCGCGAAAATTTCTATTTTGAATTTAATCTTTTAGGCTCAAGCCGTCACGTCTTAGAAGGAATCAATATTTTTTAAGTAAAACGGCTAATAAGTTAAATAATTATTGTTTTTTTTTATTTTGTTTATATTATTTAAACAAATTGCTATAATTAATTAAATATTTTATTAAGAGAGGTAAGGATTTATGGATAATATCGATCTTGCAATCATTAATTTGTTAAGAAAGAACAGCCGCATGACCAGCTCGGAAATAAGCAAAAAAATTAACTTATCTATACCTGCAGTATCAGAAAGAATCCGTAAGCTTGAAGAATATGGATTTATTGAACTATATACTGTTAAATTAAATCGGGCAATGGTCAATTTGAATTTAACCGCATTTATTTTTGTTAATGTCAATATTCAGGATCTCTCCACTTTTAAGACTAATGTAATAAAGTACCCTTGTGTTTACGAATGCCATCATATTGCCGGAGAATTTGACTATCTGTTAAAAATAGTCGTAGCAGATACATCCTCCCTGGAAAGCTTTATCACAAATGATTTAAAACAACAATTGTCCGTTGCTAAAACGAATACGATTATTGTGCTTTCTACTTTAAAAGAACAGATATAATTTATTGGGGATGAGAAATTATGTATGGCGAACTTTTTATAAAAGGAATTATTATTGGATTGTCCATAGCAGCACCAGTCGGACCTATCGGCATTTTATGTATTAGAAGAACTTTGACCCAGGGAAGAATTGCCGGCTTACTCACCGGCCTTGGTGCGGCTACCGCCGATGCTATTTATGGAATCATAGCGGGATTTGGTATTACGATAATAACTAACATCTTAATTGCTTATCAACAGGAGATCGGTCTTGTTGGTGGTATATTACTTTGCTTTCTGGGGGGCAAAACCCTTCTGGCCAGACCAATTAAAGCTCAAATACTAACCAGAGATAAAGCCCTGGCCGGTTCATATTTTTCAACTTTATTGTTAACTTTAACCAATCCCCTGACGATCATCTTCTTTATGGCCATTTTTACAAGTCTGAATCCCCAAGGGGTACAAAATTCCCTTACACCTGCAATCCTGGTATTAGGAGTATTTGGGGGTTCCGCATTATGGTGGTTAATGTTAAGCCTGGGAGTGAACTTTATTCGTTCAATTATCACTGACAATTTTTTAAAAGTTATTAACATTTTATCCGGAACAATAATTATCTGCTTTGGTATCTGGAGCTTTTGCTAACATACATTGCTTTTAAAAAGTTTATATTTCATTTCCCCTCGGATTGAAGATGGAGAGGTCTTGATAGAGCTTTTCCCCGGTTCTTCAGTCCTACGCAGGGCTGGGCAAAAGATAAATTTGGCATAGACTGACAAATTATCTGTTAACAATAAGAAACCGGTCCTCAGAGGCCGGTTCCTGTATCCGTAATTTACACAGGAAATAAGCCTGTTTATCAGAAAATACTTCCCAGTAAAAAGGAAAGCTGCCATATTGGAAATATAATCACTAAAAATACCATTCCCGCTTTTATCAATGCCTGATAATTATCTATCTCTTCCTTGATGCATTATCCTCCGGTAACGTTTTTTATATCCAATGAGTACAAGGTTATACGCTCACCATTTACAAAAAGGCAGCAATATCCGGACCTGCAGGCTATCGCGCCGGCTAGAGATTTCAAATTATGAAGCTGCACTCCTCTTATTCACGAAGTAAAATCCTTAGATCAATCCTCCGCCCTTTTCTCAATTAGTCTCATTTGAACTTGGATTTTTCATAATTATACGGAATGCTGGTGCCTACTACTACATCTTCAATTTTGTCAATAATTAACCAGTCATCCATATTAGTTTGGTGGTCAAACTTTAAAGGAGTAATTTCCTTAACAGCTTTAAACTCAACTAAACACAGGCATTTTTTATGCCATCTTGCCTTTTCCTGGCCGGACAAATTAAGCATACTTTGGTTATCGGCAAGTATTTTTACAATTTCAGCTTCTGTCAATTTAACATAGTTTTGAACATTCGCTACTTCAGCTGTAGCGGTAATTTTTCCGGATCCTTTTTTCATAAAGTACAGTATTTCACCTGCAAAAACTCTACCATGGGGAATTTTCCTCCCTGCCGCCCCTCTTACAATCATCGTTTTGGTACCGGCCAGGATTTTCTCCAAAACCTTTTCTTTATCATCACAATATACCAAATGGACCATTCCTTAATCGCTCCTTTTAATTCCGTCCGCAAAGCGGGGACGGTTCTCTTGCTTCCTTTTTTTCCTTGCTTTATGCTTTGCCTGGCCGGTCTTATCATGCATTTCAGTCAGTTCAGTATTACTCTTTAATATCCTGCAATTTTATATTTTTGCAAATAATTAGACACAGGTACTTTACGCCTACACACTCTCAATTTCTCAGAAACGGAGAACCGTGTGCATCCCATCCAAAGCCACTCCTATCCTAATTGTTCCCAAATATCCTTTAACTATTTCTCCGCTAACTCATCATTTACAATATCGTGTCTCTGAAAAGATACAAATGCGGGGTTATAATCGTACGGGGCCGGACTGCTTAATTTAACATATATCTTTGTTTCAAATTCACTATCACCTGTTATTTGCTCCATTTCACCACTGGTAATCAGTTTCGCGGCGGCCTGCAAATCGCCTACCCCCATCTCTTCCGCTAACTCCGCCAGCCGGTTCTCCTTATCTCCCACCTCGTATACCCTTATATCATTAAAATAGTAATTTTTGGCGCGGATTGTCATAAGGGCGGCCTGAGATTCATCCTGGACAATATCCAATCCGGTAAGCAGATAAAACATCCTGGCGTGGTCTAAGCCACCTTCCGGCCACGGGGAATAGTAGCCGTCTTCATAATCTGCTAATTTCCGGTAGGGGTGATGAGGCATCTTATCATAGCTTTCTTTAGCGATAAAGAGGCTTTCTATAGCATTTTCCACGGCTTCATCACTCATTTTTTCAGGACATTTCATATATTGCAGCACATAAAAAACCGCAAAACCAAAGTTATTATAGCCAAAGGACCCGGCGTATTCATTAGCCTCGAAAAAAGACTCATAATAATTCATATCCGGCATATAGACCAATCTATAATCCCTGGCGAACAGATTAAAACGTTCCCGCATTTCATCTGTTATTTCCACTTGGCCTCGCTCATCGATGATGCTTTTAATAAAATCTGAGCCGCTGGAATAAAAGGTAAACTGCGCTTCAGACGGACCTTCTTTTTGTTCGTTATCACTGGAAGCATCCGCACTATCGGTGCTATTTTCCGATTGCAGCTCAGTTGTACCGGCCAGGTTCTCCTTCTGGGGAGAATCAGGCGCAACAGCCTCCTGAGCAGGTCCCTCATTTATTGAAGATATATTTTCTTTTTCCTGACGGCATCCTGTGACCACCATCCCTAACATGACAAAAAAAATTATACCAATATAGATCCCTTTATGAGCTTTAAACACATTCCACACCTCACCATCCATCTTTTTATTTGTTTCAACTCCATGTTAGAGTGAAGCTCTCCCCGCGGCCAATTGTCTATAAAGTCCCCGGCTTAAGAATTAGTGAGATTCTTAAGCTACTGTTTGTATACTTATACTAAAAATTTTTATTTTTGGTTTACCAGCACTTCATAGAAAAATCCCGCTGCAAATACTACTGCCATAAGTATATATGAAATGATTACATATTCATTAGTCAGTACTTTAGGACCGGTTAAAAGATAGATTGCAGCACTAATTGAAAGAGTAGGTCCGGCATAATTTTGTGAAAATACTGCGATTAACAGATTTCTGTTTTCATCTGCTAAAACATAAAATGACCAAATAAAAAGAAAAAAAGATATCATATTTAAACTATTGCCAATTAGTAAACTAAACGCTCGATTTTGATTTAATTTCGCAAATTTCATCCCCACCCAAAACCAAAATCCAAGAAAGGCTACCGATAGCAAAAAAGGAAAATAATATCCTAATATCGGACTATTAATTAAAAATCCTAGTATTAAAGGTACCAATATTAAAGAATATGTTTTAAGGTTTTCTTTTTTCCCCCAAAATCCCTTCATGCTTTTTAATTCCTTTCTTAAACAAATTCATCAACCCTAAAGATTCTGCTAAGAAGCTAAGTACCGGAAATAACGTTTCACCAGCCTTTATCTCCGTTGCTAAAAAACTTGTTTTTCTTCATTTAGCGGCAAGATTCCCTTATACTAGTTCAGTATGATCCCGTAAATATCCTGCAATTTTATTTTTCCGGAAACAATTGAACACAAATACTTTTATCCTCAAGTTCACTTTTGAGGAAGCAGAAGAACCGTCCCCGCGCATCCAAAAAGACGCCGGCCCTTATATATTTATTTCAGAGCCGGCGTCTTTGCTGTCTGCAATTGTTTTAACCCAAACAGAAATTTACTTGTTTTGCTTAATTAGTCAGCGCCTGGATAGGTGCCGGGATTCTGCCGCCCCTTTTAATGAAGGCTTCGGAATTGAACGCATTAACAGGCATTATGGGCGCGTGACCAAGTAATCCCCCGAAAACAACCGTTTCACCTACTTTTTTACCGGGTACGGGAATAATACGGACTGCTGTTGTTTTTTTGTTGATCATCCCGATGGCAGCTTCATCGGCAATAATGGCGGAGATGGTAGAGGCACTGGTAGCCCCCGGCACAGCAATCATGTCTAAGCCCACAGAGCAAACACAGGTCATAGCTTCCAGTTTATTAATATCCAAAGCACCTACCTCCACAGCCCTGATCATGCCGGCGTCTTCACTTACGGGAATAAAGGCACCGCTTAGCCCGCCCACATATGAAGAAGCCATTGCACCACCTTTTTTAACCGCATCGTTTAACATAGCCAGTGCGGCGGTAGTACCATGGGTACCGCATCTTTCCAGTCCCATTGCTTCCAGAATATCTGCCACACTATCCCCTATGGCAGGAGTCGGGGCCAGAGACAGATCTACTATTCCAAAGGGCAGCCCTAAACGCCGGGCAGCCTGCTTACCGACTAATTCCCCCATCCGGGTAACTTTAAAGGCAGTTTCCTTTATTCTGCCGGCCAGCACACCAAAGGTTGCCTCCGGATATTTTTTGACAACATTAAGCACCACTCCCGGACCACTGACACCAACATTGATTACCCCTTCCGGTTCTCCTACCCCATGGAAGGCTCCGGCCATAAAAGGGTTATCCTCAGGAACATTACAAAAAACAACCAGTTTGGCACAGCCTAAGCCGTCCTGGTCCTTTGTTAATTCCGCAGTTTCTTTGATTATTTCTCCCATTATTTTAACTGCATCCATATTAATACCGGCCTTAGTTGTGGCAATATTAACCGACGAACACACTCTTTGGGTCTGCGCTAAGCTTTGGGGTATTGATTTTATCAATAATTGGTCCCCTTTGGTAAAACCCTTATGCACCAGAGCCGAAAAGCCGCCGATAAAATTCACCCCTACTTCCCGGGCAGCCTTATCCATACTCACAGCAATGTCAACAAAATTTTCGGCATCGGCACAGGCTTCGGCCACCATGGCGATAGGAGTAACGGATATCCTCTTATTAATAATGGGAATACCGTATTCCCCTTCGATTTGTTCCCCCACTGTAACCAGCTTCTCGGCTTTGCGGGTAATTTTATCATATATTTTTGCACAGGTGACCTTCAGATCGCTATGAGAGCAGTCTCTGAGGGAAATACCCATGGTGATGGTACGAATATCTAAATTTTCTGCTTCTACCATATGGATCGTTTCCAGAATTTCCTCTGTCGTTATTGAAATCGGCATTTTTATTCATTCCCCCTTAAATGCGGTGCATAAACTGAAATATATCTTCATGCTGGGCAGATATTCTTACCCCTATTTCCTGCCCTTTCTCTTCCAGTCTAGTTTTCAAAGTGCTGAAATCCACACTGCTCCGGGCGATGTCAACAATCATAATCATCGTAAAAAAGTCTTGCAGTATCGTCTGGCTTATATCTAAAATATTAGCATTTAAATCTGCTAAAACATTAGCTACACCGGCAATTATCCCTACCTTATCTTTACCAACAACTGTTACGACAATTTTTGTACTGCCTTTTTCCTGCATCATAGCTTCCTCCCTTGATATATAAATGACAATTAAACATATTATATTCCACGGCTAGAGAAATTTTCCTTTATTTTTGTAAAATTTTTCGGATATTTTTTAAAGTATGTAATAATATATCTTTACAAAATATGATTATTAACCTATAATTTTAGATAGTAAAAAGAATATCTCCGAGTTTGTATACCTAAAGACATTTTTACCTATTGTCCATGGGTACAAACCTGGGTTCTTTTGGAAACGAAAGTGCCTCCATTGCGGAAAGGAGTTACATAAAGGTTATTTATGTATCCTTTAGGTATCTTCGTAAAAAGATGCCTTTTTTATTAATCGGAATCTATGGTCTGATCCCCGTAAATTCCACCGTTAATAAAATCCACCTTTATTGACAACGTCTTCAGGCAGGTAAGTTGGACCGTTATTTACCTGCTTATCTCTTTCCTACACTGGAGAGAGATATTTTTGTTTTTACCAGTACAACCTAAGGAGGTGGACGGATACCTGTTTTAAAAATTATCACCAATTTTTTTAATATTTTAAATTAAAAGGAGCTGAATATCATGCAGCATTATCAACTGTTTATGAACGGAGCATGGCTTGATACCGCGGAAAAGAAAGAAGTTATCAATAAATATACCGGTGAGCCCTTTGCCACTATTGCCCAGGCCGGAGCACCAGAAGTTGAAGCGGCCGTAAAATCCGCCAGAAAATCATTTAATGAGACCAAATTATCACCTTACAGACGTTATGAAATTCTTCTGAAAACAAGCAAATTACTCCTGGCCAAAGAACAGGAATTAGCGGAGATTCTTTGTCAGGAGGCCGGTAAACCCATCCGGGATTCCAGAGTTGAAGTGCAAAGAGCAGCTCAAACCTTTGAAATCGCTGCCGAGGAAGCGAAAAGAATCCACGGCGAAATGGTGCCGGTAGAAGCTTCTCCCGGTTCAGAAAGCCGCCTGGCCTTTACGATCCGGGTCCCGGTAGGAGTAGTGTGTGCCATTACCCCTTTCAATGTACCCCTGAACCTCATCGCTCATAAAGTGGCTCCGGCCATTGCCGCCGGTAATACGGTAGTATTAAAACCTACTCAGGAAACACCGGTTATCGCGGTTAAACTGGTGGAAATTATGCTGGAAGCAGGCTTACCTGCCGGTCATATCAATTTATTGCTGGGCAGCGGTTCAACGATCGGTGAAATGCTGTTGCAGAACAATGACATTAATTTTTACAGTTTTACCGGCAGTCCTGCAGTGGGTGAAAGAATTAAAAAAGTCATTGGTTTAAGGAAATGCACTCTGGAACTGGGCAGTAATTCGGCAGTAATCGTACATAAGGATGCCCCGGACATAAAAAAGGCAGCCATAGGCTGCGCCCAAAAAAGCTTTGCCAATGCCGGGCAGGTCTGCATATCAGTGCAAAGAATCTATGTCCATCAGGATATCTATGCTGATTTCCTGCGGGAAATGGCAGACTTTACGAAAACATTGACTGTCGGTGACCCTAAGGATGAAAAAACCGATATCGGGCCAATGATCGGAGAAAAAGAAGTAACCCGGATTGCTGAATGGGTTAAAGAATCGCAAAAACAAGGAGCAAAAGTGATCATCGGCGGTGAGACAATAGGCACCAGATTTTATCAGCCCACGATTATTAGTGATGTCAACAAAGATATGAAAGTTGTCTGCATGGAAACCTTTGCTCCTATAGCTGTAATTGTTCCTTACACTGATATTGATGACGCCATCAGGCAAACGAATGATTCGGAATACGGCCTCCAGGCAGGAATTTTTACTTCGGACCTAAATCTGGCCATGAAAGCAGCCAGAGAAATTGAAACCGGAGGGGTAATCATAAATGATACTTCTATGTACAGGGCAGATGCCATGCCATATGGAGGCGTGAAAAAAAGCGGCACAGGCAAAGAAGGACCTAAATATGTAATCGAGGAAATGACCGAAGAAAAAATAGTTGTTTTCAACCTGTAAAAAGTTCTGCTTAAAACTTCTGCACTGCCTGCTGACCTGGTTTCCACTGCCCGGAACCGGAAGCATTTTAAGGTCGGCTTCTCAGAATACATTCTGAGTATTTAATCACGAAAAAGTATTTACTTCTTAAGAATTTTATTTGAATTTTTCCTTCAGAAATAAAATAAGAAGACTTCGCGAAATGCGAAGTCTTCTTATCTTTTGTTTAAAGCTTTTCGGAAATGGTTTTTTGTTGTAAGAAAAGAAGTAAATAATCTTTTCCACCTGCTTTGGCACAGGTACCGGACATATTAAAGCCGCCGAAAGGTTCCGCTCCTACCAAGGCTCCTGTACACTTACGGTTAAAATAAAGATTCCCCACATGAAAATCAGCCCGGGCCTTTTCTAAACACTCCCTGCTTTTGGCAAATACTCCGCCGGTAAGTCCGTATTCGGTGTCATTGGCAATTTGGATTGCTTCATCGAAATCCTGAGCCTTAATGATGGCTAAAACAGGAGCGAAAATCTCTTCCTGGGCAATCCTGGCCTGTGGATCAACATCAGCAAATACGGTAGGTTGAATATAGTAGCCGCCTTCCGGACCGGCAGCTCCGCCGGCCAGCAGCCGCCCTTCTTGCTTACCGATTTCAATATAGTCCAGCGTTTTTTGGAAAGCAGTTTTATCAATAACCGCTCCCATGAAATTATCACCATTTTCTACCGGACCAACCTTGATTTCTTTGCTTAAAGCAGCCACCTTTTCGATTATCTGATCATAAACATCTGCGACAATTATGGCCCGGGAGCAAGCAGAGCATTTTTGTCCCTGGAAGCCGAAAGCCGACTTTACAATGCCATCGGCAGCCGCAGCAAGGTCTGCATCACTATTGACAATGATCGCGTCCTTTCCGCCCATTTCAGCGGCAACTCTTTTAAGCCAAATCTGTCCCGGCTGCATTTCAGCAGCCAGCTTGTTAATTCTCAAACCAACTTCTTTGGAACCGGTGAAATTTATAAACCGTGTTTGCGGATGCTTCACCAGGTAATCTCCTATGGCTCCTCCTGATCCCGGCAAGAAATTAACAACTCCGGCAGGAAGCCCGGCCTCTTCCAGAATCTCCATTAATTTAACCGCTATGACGGGGGTATTGCTGGCTGGTTTTACCACAACGGTATTACCTGCAACAACAGGTCCGACGGTTAAACCTGTTAAGATGGCCAGAGGAAAATTCCAAGGGGGAATAACAACACCCACGCCAATGGGAATATAAATGACTTCGTTATCATGACCTTCAACGGGGATTACCTCTTGGCCCTGAGCCAGCCTGATCATTTCCCGGGCATAAAATTCAATAAAATCAATGGCTTCGGCAGTATCTGCAATCGCCTCCAGCCAGTTTTTTCCGGACTCTTTCACCATCCAGGCCGATAACTCCAGTTTACGTCTTTTCATAATAGCTCCGGCCTTAAACAGGTAACCTGCCCTTACCGCCGGCGGCACTTTTTTCCATGATTTAAAGGCATCCTGCGCTTTTTCCATTGCTTTTTCAGCCAAAGCAACATCGGCTTTTGCAGTTGATCCAATCACCTCGTCGTTTTTACCGGGATTAATCGATACGATCTTATCTTCCGTAAAGATTTTTTCCCCACCGATTATTAAGGGGTATTCCTGGCCACACTGAGCTTCAACTTCAGCGATAGCCTGCTGCATAGCTTTCTTGTTTTCCTCTAAGGAAAAGTCTAAATAAGGTTCATTTCTGTACTCAACTACCACGTTGTTTTCCTCCTTTTATTCATGATAAATCATGCCTGAATTCCTCTTGCTTCCGGGAATTATTTAGGACTGCTAACCGCTGGCTTTCACGCGCCTCTTTACACTACCGAGTGCTCCAGCAGGTATTCTCCTCTGCTAAACCTTTCTAAGTTAAATAATTCTACAGGCAACACCGGTTTCTGACCTAAAATCAGCTGGGCAACCATCACTCCTGTTATCGGGGAGACCATAAACCCATGACCGCTGAATCCCGCTACGACATACATACCCTTAGCTTCCTCCAGCTCATCGATGATAGGGTTGGCATCAGGACTCATATCATATAGACCGGCCCACTGGCGGACTACTCTGATTTCACCCAGGGGAGGAAGTACCTTTACTACCCTTTTCGCCACTTCCTCCAGAAACTGCCAGCTGGAATTAATATTAAAACCCTGCGGCTCGTTAGGGTCACCCATTCCCATAACAAAACTGCCATGGGGAGTCTGCTGGCAATAGATATTATGATTAAAGGAGATAACCATCGGGTCCTGCATCGTCTCAACAGGCTCAGTAACTAAAGCCTGGTGTCTCTCCGGAAAAATGGGAATATCCACCCCGACCATTTTCGCTATTTCCCCGCTGTGAGCCCCGGCACAATTTACTACGATCGGGGCAGCAATCTCTCCTTTCGTTGTAACTACCGACTTTACGCGTCCTTTTTCAGTTTTAATGCCTGTTACCTCTGTATAGGTCTCGATTGCGACACCTAACCTTTTTGCTGCCTCGGCAAAAGCATAGGTAACATGAAAAGGATTGGCATGACCATCGGTATTGCAATAAGTTGCGCCCAGCAAACCGGCCGTATTTAGATGGGGTACGATTTCTTTGGCTTCCTGGGGAGTTATCATTTCTACAGGGATACCCAGCTTTTTCTGCAAGTGCACATTTTTTTTGAATTGCTCCCATTGGGCATTTGTATAGGCTAAAAGCAGATAGCCCTTTTGCTTAAATTCGATATCCTTGGCAAATCCCAGTTCTTCATTCATATTTTCAAACATTTTAACGCTTTCTTTAGATAATAAACAGTTGGTCTCCGTAGCCCATTGCTGGCGGACACCTGCACCACATCGGCCCGTAGCCCCGGAAGTAAGATATTGTTTTTCTAAGACAACAATATCCCGCACCCCGCGGGAAGCTAGTTGATAGGCCAGGGAACAGCCGATTACCCCTCCACCAATAATTACGATATTAGCTGTGTTGTTCATAATATCTATTCACCTCCTGCTAAAATACCTAATTTTATTGGTTTTACAGGGGGACGGAAAGTCGGTACCAATACTTCTTCTACACTCACCCCGTAAGCCTTAGCCAATTCCTGGGCAATGATCATCCGGCAGGTCCTGCCCTGGCATGGCCCCATTCCGGCTCGGCTAACCCGTTTTATTTCATCAAGGGTTTGATATCCCTGACTAATTAATTTCCGGATATCTTCTAATGTTACATCTTCACAGCGGCAGACAATTGTTTGATTATCCATGATTTTCCACCCCTTTATAGCGGATATTGCGAACTTCCATGCATAATTCCCGGGGAACCACTAACCAGATTAAAGCAGTTTTATTCTGCTTACTGCCTTGTTGCACTCTTAAAACTCTAAACTTACCAACTTCTTCTCCCGCCCTGTTTACACCAGTCACCAGCTCATCTGCCTCCGGCAGGGGATAAAATTCGTAAGGCAGTCGAACTACGCTCTCCGCAGGACTAAAAGAAGCATCAACAATAAATATTGCCAACCCCGGACAACGAGTTGCACAAATACCACAGCCGTTACACTTTGTATAGTCTATTTGAGGTACTTTATTCATATCCGACATTTCCTGAACGGCACCGTTGGGACAAGCTTCCCAGCAAGGATTACAGGGAATCTCCTGAAAACATTCGATTACTGCCACAGGACCTTGGGCCAATCTTTCCTCGGGAGGGGTAATTTTGCTAATATCTGCTGTTGTCGGAATACCTGTTTTGCTTAACATGCTAAATCCCCCTCTGCCGTGCATTTCCGTAAACCACTTAAAATTTTTGCCCCGGCCGGACCGCTTCTAAGCTGGTTAAGCTCCTGTAAGGCACTTTCTAATGCCGGAACATTGTTAAAGCCAAGTCCCAGACTGTCCGCAGCGGCTATTCCGGCTACCCGGCCTTCAACCATGGCCGCACTGGCTTCTTCCACCCCGCCGGCATCTCCGCACACATACAGCCCTTTAACCGTAGTCTCTAAAAATTGATTTTTGACGGGAACGTACCCCCCTAGTTCCCCTACATATTTCATATTACAGCCGGCCTGCCAGCATAATTCACTTAACGGACTCAGACCTACGGAAAGACAAATCACATCAACAGCAATTTCTTTTTCAGTGCCGGAGATAGGCTGCCAGTTATCATCAAGTTCTGCGATTACGGCACCTTCAACAACTTCTTTACCTGCCGCCTTTCGTATGGTATGGGAAGTCAGGATAGGTACTCCGGCTCTCCTGATTTTCGAAGCATGGACCGAATACCCGCCAATCCGGGGTGCCGCATCGATAATTGCTGCTACTTCTACACCACTCTGCATTAATTGGTAAGAAACAATTAAGCCGATATTTCCGGCTCCCACCATTAAAATTCGCTTTCCCGGAAAAACCCCGTACACATTCATAAGAGTTTGCACGGCACCTGCACCGTAAATTCCGGGCAGATCATTATTCGCAAAGGGCAAAAACTTCTCTGCCGCACCGGTAGCTAGGATCGTCCTTTTGGGCTTGATTTTGAGATGTTTATTCTGCCCTTCCATAGTAATAACGCCGTCTTCATATATTCCTAATACCGTTGTTTCTTTGAGAATATTTACTTGAGGATTGCTCTTAAGTCTATCCGCCAATATTTTCGCGATATCAATCCCCCGGGAACCGGCATACTGCTCTTTAGAGCCAAAAAATTTATGGGTCTGTTTAATAAGCTGCCCCCCCAGCCGGTCATCCCTTTCGGCTAAAACCACATCGGCACCCAATTCCGCCGCTTCGATTGCAGCAACCATCCCGGCCGGTCCCCCGCCGATGATTAAGATATCGGTTTCATTCATGATAAACACCCCTTCCCCCGCTGTGTTTCAACCCGCATTCCTGCGCGGATTTTCTCCACACATATTCTTACATTTGGTTTATCATCTACCGTCATCAAACAAGAGGAACAATTGCCTATTGCACAGAAAAGGCCCCGGGGATGATGTAATTCGGGACTGTGACTTAATACTCTAACCCCTGCGGCATGGAGCGCAGCCGCAATAGTTTCTCCTTCATAACCGGATATTTCTTTTCCATCATAATAAAATTTTATTGATTTACCCCTCTTGAATTCTAAAATAGGATGATCAACGATCCGCATCTTAATCACTCCACTATGTTTTTTTAATTATATGTTGCAAATATCATGCCAAGCCTAAAACCGCATTTTCAATGAAAATATACCATAAATGTGTGCAAATATTTGTTCATGTGTCAGTTTTCCGACAACAAAATATATCCATGATTCGGCGGCTCATATGCTGTTTACTGAACGCTATACCTATTAAGCAACTACCGACAGAACTTTTCGCCAGAATCATTCAGGACAAAGTTTCACCTTAAGTTCAAGTTTAAATGAATCATGGATATTGGCAACGGTTTCACTAGCAACTAGTCACCAATGACTAGTCACCAGTCACTAATTTTAGTGCCCCAGATAAGCTCTCTGCACTTCTTCATTCTCGGCTAATTCCTTAGCGGGACCGGACATAACAACTTCACCGGTTTCCAGAACATAAGCCCTGTTCGCAATGGATAAGGCCATTCTGGCATTTTGCTCTACCAGGAGAATGGTCGTTCCTTCGGCATTTATCTCTTTAATTATGTTAAAAATTTCTTGGACAAGCATCGGCGCTAAACCCATGGAGGGCTCATCCATAAGTAAAAGTTTGGGCTGGGACATCAAGGCCCTGCCAATGGCAAGCATCTGCTGTTCACCACCGCTAAGTGTTCCGGCCAACTGGTTCTTCCTTTCCTCTAAACGGGGAAAACGGGTAAATGTTTTCTTTAAATCCCGTTGGATTCCCGGCTTATCCTTTCTGATAAACGCACCCATTTCCAGATTCTCCATAACACTCATGAGGGGAAAAACCCTTCTGCCTTCGGGAACTTGTGAGATCCCCATTTCAACAATTTTGTGAGGCGCCTGGTTACTGATCCCCAAATCATTGAAAAACACTTTGCCGTTTTCCGGTTTAACTAATCCCGATACTGTTCTTAAGGTAGTTGATTTGCCGGCACCGTTTGCACCAATTAATGCTACAATTTCACCTTGCTGCACATTAAAAGAAATGCCCATTAAGGCCCGAATCGCACCATATTTTACGTGAATATCTTCAATAACCAGCATCTAAATCACTTCCTTTCCTAAGTAAGCAGCAATTACATCAGGATTATTCTGAACTTCTTCCGGAAGACCATCGGCTATTTTTATTCCATAATCTAAAACAGCTACTCTGTCCGACAGGCCCATTACAAACTTCATATCATGTTCCACCAGAAAAATCGTTAACCCCATATCTCTTATTTGTCTAATTTTCGCAACCAGAACTTCTTTCTCTTGAGGATTCATGCCCGCAGCAGGTTCGTCCAGCAATAACAGTTCCGGCTCCGAAGCCAATGCCCGGGCAATTTCCAAACAACGTTGTTCTCCATAGGACAAGTTTTCCGCATTTTCTTCCATTTTATTGGCAAGGCCCATTATCTTCAAGCATTCTATCGCTTTTTCTTCAATTTCTTTTTCTTCTTTTTTGACAGCCGGTAACCTTGTTAAAGCTCCGAACAAGCCGGCTTTGCTCCTGGTGTGTCTGCCTACTTTCACATTATCTAAAACTGTCAGTTCTTTAAACAGTCTAATATTCTGGAATGTTCTGGCAATTCCCAGGTTATTGATCTGATAGGGTTTCAAACCATGAATATTCCTGTCCTTATACTTAATCACACCGCTGGTAGGGCTGTAAATACCTGTAATTATATTAAATACCGTACTTTTTCCTGCACCGTTAGGGCCAATAAGAGACATTACTTCACCTTTAGCAATTTTTAAGTCCACTTTATTCACTGCAATCAGCCCGCCAAATCTAATGGTAGCCTTTTCTAATTGTAATAACGGCATTTAATTCCCCCCTTTAGCAGTTTTCTTTTCATCTTTATTATTTTTAGCTTTTGTTAAGGATTTAAAATTTCGTTTAAGCAGCTTAGTTATATTTATTCCCCCTAACAGACCGTTAGGCCGGAAAATCATCATAGCTACCAGAAGCGCACCGTATAACAGCATCCGGTATTCTGCCGAAAAACGCAGAAGTTCGGGGACAGACGTCAGGACTGTTGCTCCCAGGACTGTCCCGGGTATACTGCCCAACCCCCCTAAAACAACCATGTTTAAAATTTCTATGGATTTCATAAAGCCGAAATCACTGGGCTGGATTACCATTATTTTATGAGCCCATAATGCCCCGCCTACACCGGCTAGAAAAGTGCCTAAAACAAACATTTTGATTTTATATGCCGTAGCATTAATTCCATAGCACTCAGCAGCTATTTCATCTTCTCTGATTGCCAGCAAAGATCTCCCAAAGCGGGAATTCTCTGCCCGATACATCAGGAAAATCGCTAAAATAACAATGAATAACGTCACTGTAAAAGTTGTTTTGGGAGGAATGCCGGCCAGACCCATGGCTCCACCCACAATAGGCATATTAAACAACAGTGATTTGACAATTTCCCCGAATCCTAGAGTAGCAATGGCTAAGTAGTCACCGGTAAGCCTTAAAGTGGGGTACCCGATGATTAACCCAAATAACCCGGCCACACATCCGCCGATTAAAAGGGCAAAAATAAAGGGTAGTCCTAAATTCATCGAAACCATAGCCGAAGAATAGGCCCCGATACTCATATACGCAGCATGACCCAGAGATAATTGTCCGGTAACACCGGTGATAAGATTCAAGCCCAGGGCTAGAACAATGTATACCCCGACTGTTATGGCAATTGACTCAATGTATGGCGGTAATAAGCCATTTAGAAATGTCATATGCTAACCACCTACACTTTCTTGAAGATTTCTTTTCCAAATAATCCCGTGGGCTTAATCAATAGTACCAGGATTAAAATACCGAATGCTATGGCATCGCGGTAGGAAGAAAGCCCGATTGCTACAGATAACATTTCAACGATTCCCAGGGTTATTCCGCCAAACATTGCCCCCGGAATACTTCCGATTCCACCCAGTACGGCAGCAGTAAATGCTTTGAGACCAGGCAGTAAGCCCATATTATATTTGACCACACCAAAATAAATACCCACTAAAACTCCCCCCGCTGCCGCCAGGGCAGAACCGATAGCAAATGTATAGGATATGATCCGGTCAACATTTACCCCCATCAGGGCTGCCGTATCATAATCCTGAGAAGCAGCACGCATGCCTTTACCCATCTTGGTTTTTTTGATAATGTATTGCAGACCGATCATTAATAAGGCCGAAACAACGATCATTAAGATCTGCAGATTCGTAATCTGGGCACCTGCAAATAGGTTATAGGCTTTTACTTCAAAAAGGATATCTTCGGTAGGCGGGAAAGATCTGGGTTTTACACCAAAAACCATATTTGCCAGACTGGATAAAAATATCGATACACCGATTGCGCTGATCAGAGCAGCCAGCCGTTTCGAACGCCTTAAAGGCCGGTAAGCTATTTTTTCAATAAAAATTGCCATAATCATACAAAAAAGCATGGCACCTAAGAAAGCAATGATTATATGAACTTTAAAAACCGTCACCAATAACAGCCCTACGAAAGCACCTGTCATATAAATTTCGCCATGGGCAAAGTTTATTAGCATAATAATTCCATAAACCATAGTATAACCTAAGGCAATTAAGGCATAGGTAGATCCGAGGGCAATTCCGTTTATTAACTGCACAATAAAATTACTGATCATCAGCTATTACCTCCTCTGAAAAATATCTTAAAAGGGTCTGGCCCATTGAGGGCAGACCCTTTTAAGGTCCTTAACTACCTCTTATTTAACCGGAACTTTCTTCAATAATGTCCAGCTTTGGTCTTTAACTTGTAAGAGATAAACAGGACTTTTGACCGGCTCACGATCAGAACCAAAAGTAGTATTACCGGAAACACCGGGATAATCCTTCGTCTCGGCTAAAGTATCTTTAAATACTTCAGGATCAGCACTATTTGCATTTTTAATTGCCTCTGCGATCAGCATTACGGCATCATAACCCTGAGCATTGAAAAGGTCAGGCTCTTTATCATATTTAGCTTTAAAGGCATCAATGAATTTTCCTGTTTCTTCCGTGGGCTGTTCAGGGGAGAAACCTGCATAGGAAACACTGCCTTCAACAGCTTCGCCGCCTAATTCCCAGAAAGTCGCACTCTGTAAGCCGTCACCGCCGACCATGATAATATCGTTCATACCTTGCTTACGCACTTCTTTCATAATAAGTCCGCCCTCAGTATAGTAACCCGAGAAAACAATAACCTGGGCGCCGGAACTTTTGATATTTGATACTTGTCCGCTGAAATCAGTATCGCCATCCTGAATGCTTTCTTCGATAACAATTTCCCCGCCGTTATCAAGAATACCCTGTTTAAAGATTTCACTCAAACCTACACTAAAATCGTTGTTTACGGAAGTAATCAGAGCTACTTTTGTCCAGCCTAATTCATTGATTAAATAGTCCATAGTAGTTGGTCCGCCAACGGAATCTAATAAAGTATTTCTGAAAATATAAGGTCCAATTTCAACTACTCCGGCTCCTGTAGCACCTGCAGAAATCTGTACGACATTATTCTGGTTGGCAATAGGTGCGGTAGCCTTGGTAACACCTGTAGTGGGATCACCTACGATAGCTGCAACTTTATCCTGAGTTACAAATTTTTGTACGATATTTGCTGCTTGAGCCTTATCATAACGGTGGTCCTCAACAACTATTTCTATTTGGGCACCGCCAAGTAAGCCACCGGCATTATTCACATCTTCGGCAGCCATCTCCATGCCTTCCAAAGTGTTCTGTCCATAATATGCAGTGTCACCGGTTAAGTCACCTAAGAAGCCGATTTTCACTACTTCGGGAGCTTGTGCTTCTCCTTGCGGCTCTTCCTGAGCAGGTTCTTCTTTAGCACCGCCACCGCAACCGGCTAATGTTAATGATAAAATTAATAAGATTGAAAGTACCCAAAACGCTTTTTTAGATTTAATCATTTTAAATTTACCCCCTTATTTTTTTTTAGAAGTTTGGCAACAGTAAAAATCTTAAAAATTCAAAATGTAATTCTATCTCACCCCCCATTTGTCTTTCCTTTCAGCAACACCCAGTTTTTTCATTTTATAGTAGAGTGTACTGCGAGGAATGCCTAATATTTTTGCAGCTTTTGATTTATTTCCATCAGAGCCATCTAATGCCTGGAGTATAACTTCTTTTTCCGCACGGTCTGTTACATCGATTAAAGTTGAGCCTTCATGGTGAATGGTTTTGTATTTTGTTAGTTTTAAACCAACAGGAAGATTATCCTCAGTCATTCTATTGTTTTCCGCCATAATAACCATCCGCTCGATCACATTGCGCAGTTCCCTGATATTCCCGGGCCAGGCGTAATTTAAAAAGATATTCATTACCTCCGGTTCAATTTGCACTATGTTGCGATTATGAAGACTGCAAAATTCCCTGGTAAATAAATACACTAACTCCGGAATGTCTTCTTTGCGCTTTCTCAGCGGAGGAATCTCTACGGAAACAACATTCAATCGATAATAAAGGTCTTCCCGAAAAGTGCCTTCCTGAATCATGCTCTCCAAATTTCTATTTGTAGCAGCAATTACCCTGACATCAACTTTTATCGGCTCACTACCGCCCACTCTGTAAAAATGCTGATTCTGCAAAATTCTAAGCAGCTTGACCTGCATTTCCGGTTGCAGCTCCCCAATTTCATCCAGAAACACCGTACCGTTATGAGCCAGCTCAAAGGTTCCCGGTTTTCCTTTTTTATCAGCCCCGGTAAAAGCTCCCGGGTTATAGCCAAAAAGTTCACTTTCAAATAACGTGGGAGGAACGGCAGCACAATTTATTACGATAAAAGGCTTGGTACGTCTGGAACTATAATTGTGGATGGATTCGGCAAACAGCTCTTTCCCTGTTCCGCTTTCGCCCCTGATCAACACCGCGGTACTTGTTGTCGCCACCCTTTTCGCCATCCCGATAACTTCCAGCAGTCTCTTACTATGCCCGTAAATCTTAGCGAAAGCATCCGCAGGACCGTTATATTTTTTAATTTCATTTTTCAAAATATCTACTTGTGAACTGGCTTTAGATAATTCATTATGCAAATTCACCGTTTCTGTAATATCCCGTTCGGAACAAACACTCCCTAAAATAGTTTCTGCACTATAAATAATGGGACGGGCGTTAATCAGCACATGATTTTCCGGGCGGGGCTGATGGTAAGCATCCCTTACTTCCTGTTTATTGATCACATTGGTAACCACCAGACTTGAAAAAAATTCGGCAATATTCTGCCCCATGATAAGTGTACAGGGAATTTGGTACAATTCCTCCGCCCTTCTATTCCAGCCAATTACATTATTTTCTTTATCAATCATCGTGATTGCTTCATGAACAGTATCCATCAAAGTACTCATTTGACATTCCAGAAAATTAATTTCCTGCCAGAGAACCGGTAGTAAAGTGCCGGCTTCAATGATTCCAAGGGGTCTTTTGTTTTCTACTACCACGGCAGTTTTGTCCGTATTTGCCGTTATTACCTGCAATAACCGGGGTATAGGCATTTCCGCTTCTACCGAATAACCCCGGGCAGCTTTTCCTTTACGCACATCTTCAATTTTGCGGTATACTTTCCATTCTTGCTCCCCGCAAGGCACAAGAAAAGCTGCCAACCCTGTTTCCTTAATCTCTTCATTTAGATTTTCTTCCAGATCAATTTGCAAAACAGGTTTGCGCATAATTTTTTTAATATCCATTATCCGGCTAGGGCCTGAAAACATAATTACGCCTCCAAAGGTCGTTTTCTTTATCTATTTTTTAGTCATGTGTCGAAAATTCGACTATTTGGGGTGTAAAAAAACGCTCACTAAAGGAACTTAGTGAGCGCCGTTGCTCGTCATAAGTATTTATTACTCACTTATATGTTTTTATCTTGTTGTATAACACTTTAAACTATTTTTGTCCAATTTTCAATAGTTTTTCAATAAGAATACTGAATACAATATATAACAGTTTCAGATAACGCTTGTGAATTATATAACACATTTGACTGAATATTCACTACTATCTTCATATTTCAGGGCAAGTTTTACCTGCATGTTAAAATCACGTATTTTCCCGTACCATATTATAAAGATCTGCCGGATTGTCCTCATTTTCACTAACAACTTGTCCAAATACTTCTGTTGTTCGGCCTGGAGGGAAAAGCGGTAGGCTAAATATGCCTGATATGTTCTACTCCTTGCTCCAAAATTCTAAAAATGTGTTCATCATCCAAAGAATAGTAGACATTCTTTCCTTCTTTACGATGTTTTACCAGCCGCAAATTTCTCAGCACCCTCAACTGATGGGAAATAGCAGACTGAGACATTTCCAGAATTACAGATATGTCACAAACACACATTTCCGCTTGTTTCAAGCAATGCAGAATTTTAAGCCGGGTAGGATCGCCAAAAGCTTTAAAAATAGCAGATAAGTTCTGCACAGCCTCTTCTTCTAGCAGATCCTGTTTTACCCTTTGGACCAGTTCTTCATGAATACAGGTAATCTCACACAAAATATCCTTTTCTTCCACTATTCGCACCTCTTTTGCAGATACAAGCCTATTTTTATTTATTTTATTATAAGATAGCGTTCAATTCAAATTCTAATTACCAGGTAATCGCCGCTTTGCATTTGCACAACGTCTGCTTTCATTGCTTTGGCAACATCCTGAGTCAATATTTTGGCCTCTTCTTCATTTTCTGCCAATAGGGATAACTGTTTACCACCTAATATCCGCTTAGAATTTAAAGTCACCAGGGCGATGATTTCATAATTAGGTTTACTCGATCCTTCCCTGCCCACAACTATTCCCTCCCCACCAGATTTGTCTTCATTAAGGCCTGACTTTTCTTAACACTTTCCAAGAGGGGGGTTTTCCGGACCGCTGTGATCATCCTCTCCAGATCCGGCACTAACGGAACCAGCGCAATTATTCCTCTGCCCTCTTGATAGTCTTTGCGGGTAAAATGATAGCGTTTAACACCTACGGACCGGGCCGCCTCAAATAAAATAGCCTGTCTTAACCCATAATTATCCAAAGTAATCCGGAAGTGTTCTTCATTAGGATAAATTACTACTGCTAAACCTTCTTCCGCAAATAGCTTACGGGCATTTTCCGTTCCTAACTGATCCGAGACATAAATGCCGTCAACATATAATTCGGACCCCTTGACTTCAACCTTGCCGGCCTTAACTTGAGCGATATCACCAACTGTTTTCCCTTTGGAAAACCTCTGTAAAATAAAAAAACTCACCAGACCCACGCTAACCCCGCTGCCGACATTTATCCAAACAGCCTCATTATTTATTAATTGTATGGTCAGCGCCGTAAGGAAGGAAACGGTTAAGGCAAGATAATTACGGGCTTCAAAGGTTTTGGCAATACCGTCAATATAAGCTGCCCCCCGGTATGCGAACTCTGTCTGCTCTAAGTTTTCCAGACTACTGGCCTCCATCTTCCGCACGTCCCTAAATTGCTGGATGGCTAAAGATAAGAAAGTAACGGCAACGAAATTTTTCGTCATTAAAGCCGGAATAGCAACTGCCCCTAATGCTGCCGCTATAAAACCGGTAACTAAATGAATAAGATATCCGTTAGGAAAAGTCGGATATTGCCGGTAATCTTCCTTGAGGGTTAGAATACGGGCTAATGTTCCCATGATTATTCCTGTAACAATCAACACAATATACTCCGTTGAAATGATGTCGTTCATTTTGACCTCCGCAATCATTCCTTTATCTTATTTTTTCTTAAAACCGTTTTTGTATACAAAAAAACTGGCCGGGCCAGTTTTACGTACAATCAAAGAGAAGACCGGCAACCGGGAAATACCGTGACCTCCGTTGCCTGCCGGGCTGCCCCGGAAAGCAGCCCTTGAGTTTAGGTCAATACTTTGCCGCGCAGATGCCCCATCTCCTAAAGATCAGTCTTTTTCAAAAACTCTTCGTACCGCCTCTAAAAAAGCTTACTGCCTGTTATGCAAAACCCGCATGGCATTTAAAACTGCCAGGAGGGCTACCCCTACATCGGCAAACACGGCTTCCCACATCGTAGCCATACCAAGAGCGCCCAGCAGAAGCACAAATCCTTTCACACTTAAAGCGATGCCGATATTCTGCCAGACGATCCCTTTTGTCCTCCGGGCTATTTTGACCGCATCCGCCAATTTACTAGGTTCATCAGTCATTATCACTACATCAGCCGCTTCAATGGCAGCATCAGAACCTACCCCGCCCATAGCTACGCCTATATCAGCCCTTGCTAGTACAGGGGCATCATTTATTCCGTCACCGATAAAAACCAGTTTCTCCCGGCGGCCTTGCTTCTGCAGCAATTGTTCCAAGATCTCTACTTTGTTGTCGGGCAGTAACTGGGTATACACCTCATCTAAACCCAGCTCGGAAGCTGCCTGCTCACCGGCCTTCCTGCTGTCGCCGGTTAACAAAATGAATTTTTTAATGCCCAGCCGGCGCAGATTTGTGACAGCCTGACGGGCATCTTCCCGGAGTTCGTCGGAAATCAGAATATTCCCGGCATATTTTTTATCTACCGCTACGTGCACAACCGTACCGGCCTGCTCATTAACCTGAACGGCTATCCCCTCTGCCTCCATTAATTTCAAATTTCCGGCAATAATTTCTTGACCCCGGGCTTTTACTTTTACCCCGAAACCTGCAATTTCTTCATACGTTTCTACCAATTCTGAATTAATATCTTGGGCATGAGCCTGCAAAATTGACCGGGCAATAGGATGGCTGGAGTGAACTTCTGCTAAGGCAGCATACTCCAATAACTCTTCCGTGGTAAATTTATGAAAAGGTCTCACGGCTGTCACTTTGAAAGAACCTTTCGTCAGCGTACCGGTCTTATCAAAGACAACGGTGCTAACATAATTAAGGGCTTCCAGATAATTCCCGCCTTTAATCAGGACACCCCGCTTAGAGGCCCCGCCTATTCCTCCGAAAAACCCCAACGGAATAGATACTACTAAAGCACAAGGGCAGGATATTACCAAGAAGATCAAAGCCCGGTAAGCCCATTGGGAAAAGGCTGCTTCCGGAATAATTAACGGCGGGACAAATGCCAGGGCGGCCGCTGCATAAACGACTGCCGGCGTATAGTATCCGGCAAATTTTGTGATGAAGTTTTCCGTTTGTGATTTTCTGCTGCCGGCGTTTTCTACCAATTCGATGATTTTATTAACGGTAGAGTCTCCGAATCCCTTTGTCACCTCGATTTTAATCAAGCCCGTTTGGTTGATAGAACCGCTTAATATTGCATCACCTGCCGCAACCCTCCGCGGTACCGATTCACCTGTCAGAGCGGCGGTATTGAGCAGCGTTGTACCTTCAATCACCCTGCCGTCCAAAGGTACTTTCTCCCCGGGTTTTACTATGATCATATCTCCTATTTTCACATCCTCCGGAGCCACTTCCTCTTCCTTACCGTTACGCAATAAATTTGCATAGTCGGGTTTTATATCCATTAAGGCTTTGATCGATTGTCTTGACCTATTTACCGCAATATTTTGCAGACTTTCTCCAATCTGGTAAAAAAGCATAACTGCAACACCCTCGGGAAATTCACCGATGAGAAAGGCGCCGATAGTGGCTATCATCATTAGAAAATTCTCATCAAAGACTTGTCCCTGCCGAATGTTCCGGTAGGCAGCTAATAAAACCCCGCCTCCAATCAATAAATAACTGCTCAGAAATAATCCCAGCTCTACGGGAAAAGCTAATTCCGCTATTAACGCCGCCGCCAAAAAAGCTGAACCTACTCCTAATCTCAGCAAGGTCCTGGGGGGCAATAATCCTTCCTTTTCCGGATTAGCTCCGGAACCTGATTTTTTCTTAACTTCTTCTGAAATCTTTATTTCAGGTTCGATCTCATTGATTATTTTTGTAATCTCTCCCAGCACTTCCGCATATTTAATACCGGCTTCTAATTCAAATCTTAATTTTCTGCCTATATAATCAACAGAAACATTTTTAAGGCCCTGCAGATTTTGGAGCTTTGCTTCGATTTTACCGGCACAATGGGCGCAGCTTAACCCCAACAGCAGCAAGGATTTGTGACGATCGTTACGCCTTTGGGGCTCCGTGACAATAACATGGGCTTCAATGTCGGTGATAATGCTGCTAATCTCTGGCAGCAATTGTTCAGGATTGCTATGAGGTTCCAATTCAAGCATTAAGGAACCTGTCGCAAAATTTATTTTTCCGGATCTGACCCCGTCTACTTTCTTTATTTTTTCTTCCATCTTTTGCGCACAGTTAGCGCAGCCAAGACCTTCCAGCAATAATTCCTTTTGCATAATTGATCACCTATCCCGGATAATATATGAACAATAATTCATATGTTCAATTATAATTCTAATACTATTTCTTCCGGATGTAAATAGGCAATTTTCAAGACCGGATATGACCGCAGTTCTAGGGGATAAGGGAAAAACATCATAAAAGAAGAGGATCACTTCAGACCCTCTTCTTGGTTGACCATAATTATCCGGCTATTTCTTTATTCGCAATAATGATACTCCTGCCAGCAGATTATCCCCCGCTTCTTTACTTTTAACCTTAAAATGCCGGTATAATTCACTTAAAAAATTTTCTATTATTTGCGCCGTTAATTGTTTGTTTTGAGGGGAATCTTTTCTGAATTGTAATATTTCATCCAAAATATTTTTCAGTTCTTGTAAAATATTATTTATCCTGACTTCAATATCTTTTATTTGTTCCAAAAAGCGGTCCTCCTAATTATTCTTTCTTAATCTCCTCATCAATTTCCTTTTTAAAATTTTCAAACTGGGCTTCGGCAATAATATCTTCAACATCTTCCCTGATCCCCGCAACCAGATCCTGGGCCTGCTCCGAAATACCCATTACTCCCTTGGTGGTATTCGCTAAAATATTTTTTAACTTTTTCTTCGCCCCGGGTAGTATCAGGAGTGCTAACAACCCTGCTCCCGCCCCAATTAAAAGATTCCGGTTCTCCGGTGAGGACCAAAAGTCTTCTACGCTCCTGCCCAGGGAAAAGGCCGCACCATAAGACCCATCCATGCCGTTTAAGGCTTTAAAAGCCTCCGTCTGGTGCCTCCGCTCGTCCATAATAATTTTTCGCAAAATCCTGCGCACATTAGGATCCTGGACATTACGCAAATCATTTAAATGAGAGTTTATCTTTTGTTCTTCTCTCTCCATAATTCTCCGCAGGCTCTCATAGGCATACGGATCATACCTGCGGCTAAACCTGCCGGGCCGCACTTTTTTCCTGCCCGGCATCCCCTCCCCCGCATAGCCGGGATGATACGGATCATTCATTTCTAACAATAATTCATCTTTGAGCTGTTCCTTCATATTTTCCCAGTTCTGCGGGAAATGATAATCATTATTTTTTCCCCGGTTCTCTTTTTGTTGCTGCATACTTTACCTCCTCAGCTGTTTTCATTATTCTTCCTTTTATTAACAATTTTATTCTTAATATGTATTAATTCCCATTTTGCTATTTTTTAGCATTAATTTAACAGTGGTATAACCTTTCCTTTATGACACATACTAATTTGCAAGGAGGTGATAATTTTGAATCTAATCAAAACAGGGATGCGGATGATTTATGGAACATCACCCCTTGGACTAGTCGCTATCGGAGGATTGCTGGCCATCACTTTAGCCCCTACTGCTAAAAAAACAGCCCGTAAAACAGCAGTTCTAGCCGCCAAGGGAGCCTTAGCCGTCGCCGGAGCTTCAAATAAAGTTCTCAGCAACGTCAGAGAAAACTTAAGCACCATTGTGGAAGAAGCCGGTGCCAATAAAGAAAGTACAACTGCTTACGAAGATATGAAAAACCGGATACGGATCAGAAAAAGAGCTCTTGCTGTCGGAGCAACAAAAGGTGTAATAAAGGTCACCAATAAAGTAAACGAAGCCAGAGATAATATAAATTCACATGTGAATGATTTGATCCAGGAAGCACAAAACACGAGTACCACACCAGAGCAGAAACAAGAAACATATTAATGCAAACCTGACTGCCTTGGTCAGGTTTATGTTAATAGCCACCACTACCGTATTCAGCAATTTTTGAAATTTCCCAATAATATTTACGATGAGCATTTTGCAAAATAACTTTTTTAAAAAAGATAAAAAAGTAATATTACTAATCTTACTTAACATTTTTATAAAAAGCATTCTAAAAATATTATTCAAAAGCCATTTTGTAAGCATCTTAATTGAGACCAACCTAAAAATCCAGACAGGACACAAATTTATTTTAAAATTTAAATTAATCTACTATGCAGCTTTTGAAGATATTGTTTTAGTATTCTTACCGCCAGTACCGATGCCAAAAGCGTTAATAAAAGCATAAGTAGTTACTTTATGAATACCACCTAAGTGGAGATCATTAGTAGTTAGATATTCTTTTAATCTAGAATTACATCTTTCAACAGAAGTCCTCTGCTTATAAAGTTCATTCCATCCTTTGCTTTCACGATGGGGCATGGAAAATCTCCTAGGATCATCGGATGCTTTTACCTTAACTGCAGCTAAAATATATAAAACCTGGCCCTAGATAATCTAAAGCCAGGTTTAGTAATTTCATGAACTAGTATTATTCTTATTTTGGTGATTTTTTAAATCTTACTATAACCAAAGAAAAGCATATAACCCAGGAGATATACATTAATAACGTAACAAAGTTGAAATAAACTGTATTGTTGAATATGGTGATACCTTGGATTTTAAAAAGCACCTCTTGGTAGTCAAAATACTGTGATAACTGATCCTGAATAAAATAGAAGTGGTTGACCTGATGATAATATCCCCATATACTGTATGCTAGACTTACAGGAATTGCAATAATTGTCCACATCCAATGAGGTGTTAAGCTTTTGATGTACCTATGAAGAAGATATGCAGAATATCCGGCAATCGGGAGTAGTACAGCAATCACCGCAAGCGCAGGATTTCCATTTCCTGAGTTGATATTATACTTCTTTATTGTGTAGACATCTATGAGACTCACTAATACTACCATTGCCATTAAACTCAAGACCATCTTTAATTTATCACTCATATTTACCACCCACTACTACTTTACCACCTTTTTACCAAGTTTGGTAGTATGAAGCAATCATTGTCATATCATTCTCATTTACAACCCAGGAGAAATAGTGAGTACCCGTGTTACTAGAACCACCATCCGGATCTTTTATAGCTGCATAAGTCTCTTCGCCCTCATAATATGTGCCTAATCCACAGACAAAGTGATAACTACTATATGCATTAGGATTTGAGGTAATATCGAATCGTAAGGCAACTGGTCTACCTCTATTTATGGCAGTTTCATATGTTGGCCAGTTATTTCTGCAAGAGAAAGTTAATCTAGCCCAAGCATCTGCGTAATTGTGGTTTAAGTGCGTGTCCATTCCATAGCCATAGTTGTTTGCTGTGGTACCTACAGGAGTGCTCCCCATTTCAGTATAAAGATGATTGATAAGGGCAGCATTTCCTCCGTAGTAAGAAGAGTTCCTGATATTATATCCTTGGTTTGCCCAATAGTTCGTGATCATCGCCCCTGTTGTAGGTCCGCAGGAGGATGAAGGCCAAGTTACTCCGGACATACGTTGATAAAGTCTTGTTACCGGTAATAAAGTGGAATATGCAACAGCCATTGCTTCATTTGATTTATCTGGAGACAAAAGCAGTTCCCACGATTTTTTAAATTTTGTGGGGTCTTTAGGGAGTTCTTTTGCCTTACCCTTAAAAGCCTGAATATTTTCTGCAAATTCATAACATTTTTGCATACGGTTCTAAATCTGGCACCCGGCTTCTATGGGCTTCAAACCCGCTATTTTAAAGGCTTTAAAATTATGCAAAATGCTCGTGATATAAAAAAAGACTGGCGCACCAGTCTTTTTTTATATCACGCTGTGATCAAGAACTGCCACCGCAGCCGAAATTCCGAACAAGAACAGCCATTCCAGGACGTTAAGAGGCACCAGCTGGAAGATGCTGTTAAAAGGACTTAGATAAATACTGCAGAGGTAGATGCCTAAAGAAGAGAGCCCGGCAAACAGCAGCAGATTATTTTTATTGTTCTGCTGAACTCCTTGCTCGATACCTTTATGGGTATCGAAAAGATGCCAGAATTGACTTAGGATCAAAGAAGACATGCCCAAAGTCCTGGCCTTGGCTAAACCTCCCCGCAGATTACCCCGCCAGTATGCCCCCAGAGCTCCTAAGCCCATCAGCATTCCCCGGCGCAGGATTTTCCGGCCTAAGCCTTTGGCAAAAATACTTTCCCGAGGGTCCCGGGGGGGCTGTTTCATCAACCCCCGGCCCGGTTCCTGCGAAACCAGGGCAATGGCCGGCAAGCCGTCTCCTAAGAAATTTAGCCATAAAAGTTGAATGGGTGTTAAAGGCAGCGGCTGACCTAATAAAGTTGCCGCAGCCATTAAAATAACCTCACCGGCATTTGTGCCGACCAGGTAGCGTACCGATTTTTTGATGTTAAAAAATATATTTCTGCCCTCTTCCATGGAACTGACAATCGTAGCAAAGTTATCGTCAAGGAGCACCAATGAAGCAGCATCCCTGGCTACATCCGTCCCCCCCTGCCCCATGGCAATTCCGATATCGGCAGCCTTAATAGCCGGTGCATCATTCACACCATCCCCCGTCATAGCCACAATATGCCCAGCATTTTGCAAAGCCTTCACGATTCTCAGCTTTTGAACAGGTGCTGTGCGGGCAAATACCGTAACCTCACCAATAAGCTCCGCTAAGTCCGCATCATTTAAACTATCCACCTTTTCTCCGGTCAGCATAAGATTCCCTTCCCGGTATATTCCCAGCTCCCGGGCCATGGTTACGGCTGTGTAGGGATGATCACCGGTGATCATTACTACTTTAACTCCGGCACTATGACAGCGGGCCACGGCATTTTTTGCTTCCGGACGGATTTGATCTCTTAACCCGATCATTCCTGCGAAAATAAGCTTATTATCCTCATTTTGATTACCGGTAGTATTGTAGCAATAGGCAACGGCTATTACTCTTAAGGCTTTATTCCCCATTACGGCGGCTGCTTTCAGTACTTTACTTCTTGCCTGCTCACCCCAGGCTTCAATCCTGCCGTCCTGACAAAAGTACCGGCATTTAGCTAGGATTGTTTCCGGTGCTCCTTTGACCACACAAACCTCCTGTCCGTTGTCATCACAATACAAACTCATCATTTTGCTCTCAGAATCAAAGGGGACCTCTTTGATTGCCGGGAATTCTTTTATCAGTTCTTTTTTAAAAAGTCCTGATGCTGAGCCGGCGCTAATGATGGCCGCATCTGTCGGGTCTCCCCAAATTTTTGTTGACCCCGTTTCCGCCGGGTCAATTGAGTTACAAAGTAATCCCAAAGTGAGCACACGCTCTACTTCCGGATTTTTTTCAAAACCGGAAGGGCTGAAACGCGGGTACCAGCGGCCGGAAGTATAAATGACTTCTGCCGCTAATTGATTTTTCGTGAGAGTTCCTGTTTTATCACAGCAAACTACCGTTGTAGCACCCAGAGTTTCTAAGGCCGGCAGTTTCCTGACCACAACATTCTTTTTGACCATCCGCTGAACACCTAAAGCCATGGCAATGATTACGATAACGGATAAGCCCTCCGGTATGGCTGCTACAAGCAAAGTTACGGCAGTCATAAACATATCCAGGAGATTCCGTCCTCTTAAGACACCACCCGCTGCAATTAAAGCAGCAATCAAGATACAGACTTGAGCAACCATTTTACCCAGCTCATCCATCCTGCGCTTAATCGGTATCTCTTGTTCTTTTACTCCTGCCATTTGTAAAGCAATTTTACCTACTTCCGTCTTAAAGCCTGTCGCAGTTACCACAGCTTTCCCTTTGCCTTTGAGGATAAGTGTGCCGGCATAAATCATATTTTTTCTTTCTGCCAGCGGCTGCTTATGGAGAATAGGATTCGTGTCTTTAAATACTGAGCTGTTTTCCCCCGTTAAAATGGATTCATCCGCCAACAAACTATCCGCATCTAAAAGACGGGCATCGGCAGGCGCTTTATCCCCCGCCTCCAGGAGAATGATATCCCCCGGTACCAGTTGCTCCACGGAGATCTTTAAAGAAATACCGTCCCTGATTACCCGGGCGGTAGCGCTGGTTAATTTGCTTAAGCTCTCGGTGTCCTTCTCCGCTTTTATCTCCTGCAACACACCGACCATCGTATTGACGACCAAGATAGCTAACGTCGCTGCCACATTTGCTTTACGCCCGAAAAAGAGAGAAATTAAAGCAGTGCCCAGCAGTAATTTAACCATAAAGTCATCAAATTGTTTTAAAAAAAACCTCCACCAGGGAGTTCTTCTTGTGCGTTCAATAATATTCAGGCCATAAACCTCCCTGAGTTTTGCACTTACCCCCGGTGTCAGACCCTTTTCATTATGACTATGTAACAATTGAAGGACTTTATTTTTAGGAATATTATACCAGTCCCGTCCCGGATAATCCCCCAGCTGAACAGCTGCACTCACTTCTTTTAAAGCCCTCTTGATTTCTCCGGAGCTTAGCTGTTTAGCTTTTGTTTTGCGCCTGCCTATGCGGGACGAATTCAAAAACAAACCGATCGTACCTAAGTTTTGCAGAAGGGATGCTTTAAAGGGGGTTAACCGATTACCGGCAGCAAGGGCTAACCCCAGGGAATTTAAACTTTTAACTAAAAACATATTCTGGTCGGTAATCAAACGGGTATGTTTGTTTAGCTCAATAAAATCGGGGATTTTCGTTAAATCGTTATCGGGCAGGACTACTCCTGCGGCAGCTACGCCGCCGGGGTTTTTTCTGCCGTTTAAAGCAAAGCTTAAATCAGCCTGAATAAGTGCCCCGCTGTCATTGGCTCCGTCTCCGACCATGGCAACCCTGTGCCCCTGGGTCTGAAACTCCTGAATAAGTCTGACTTTATCTTCCGGACCGGTCTTCGTGTATATCTCGCTAATCCCCAGCTCAGTGCCGATGACCAGGGCCGGTTCTTCCCTGTCCCCCGTTAAAAGAGCCAGATCTTTAATACCTGAATTTCGCAGGCGTTCTATGCTGGCTTTAACTCCAGGATTTAACACTTCCTTAATGCCTACCAGGCCAATAATTTTATTTCCATAGGCTACAAAAAGAACTCCTAAATCCTGGTGTCTGAAACGGGTGGCCAAAAGTTCGGCCCGTTCTTCCACTGCCAAACCCTCCGCTGCCAGGAACTCTTTACTGCCCAGGATAATTTTTTGACCATGCAGATAACCTTGCACACCATAGCCGGGAACTACTTCTCCCTTTAAAGACCTGACCGGTATTTTTTCCTGTTTCGCTTTTTTTACTAAAATTTTAGCCAGAGGATGAGACAGGTTTTTTTCAATGCCGGCTACTAAGGCCAGCACGTCTGCTTTACTAAACACCTTATCTAGAGCAACTACATCCATGTCCTTTGCAGTAACATGGGTTAACGTGCCTGTTTTATCAAAACAGATTTTATCAATTTCAGCCGATTTTTCAAGGAGATTAGCCGATTTAACTAAAATTCCCTGTTTTGATATTTTCCGCAAAGCTTTGCTTAAGGGAGCGGATCTGGCCAGATGCAGATTACCGGGATTACCCATTAAAAGGACCGCCAGGCTCAACCCCCGGTTTTTCCTCGTGATTAAGCTTAAGACGGCTAATAATAAAGCAACATTTGCCAAGCTGCGGCCGCTTTTATCAATTTGCCGTTCAATTTCATGGTTAAGGGGCTGATTAAACCTGTTTAAGCCGGCCAGGGTTGTACCGGAACCCAAAAACTCTGCTTTTACTAAAACATGGCCGTCCTCAACAATAGTTCCGGCATATGCTTTATCTCCCTGCTCTTTCAAAATTAATTTGGAATCACCGGAAAGCATTCCTTCATAAACCAATCCGCTGCCTTGTACTACCTTCCCGTCGACAGGAATGACCTCACCGTGCCGCAAAGAAAGGGTCATGCCGGGCAGAATTTCCGCAGGCCGTTTGGGGATCTCTGCACCGTCAATCAGTACCCGGGAGCTTACTTCATAATCCTCGGTCATTTCCGCAATTTGCCTGCGGCAGTTAAGTAGTGTTTTATTTTGCAGTAAATCATTCAGATAACTAAACCAAATGACCAGCAAACCCGGCAGACTTTCCCGCATTAATCCCAGAGCTAAGCCCGCGCTGCCTAAGATCAGGGGATAATTCATAATTTTACCTTCTTGAGTTGCTTTATCCAACCCTTTTCTAAACAAAGGATATCCTGCAAGAATCGTACAGACAGAGGAAAGACTTAAAAGGAGCAGAGAATCGGCCCAGGAACTTTTCCCCCGGGAAATCCGTTTGATAAGAACCAGCATAATCGCAGCACTTGTTAAAAGAAAACTGCGGATCTTGGTATAATAGGCTTGTTCTAAGGAAACCTCTTCCGCAATGGTCTTTTGCTGTTGATTTTCAGCGAAGCGATAACTGTACTTACGGGCTTTTAATAAGACGAGTTCTACTTCTTCCAGGGAAATTTCTTTGGAGTTAAAGAATATTAGGGCCCGCCCGGTCCTGTAATTTACTTTGATCCCTTTAATACCTTTAATGCGCCGAACAAATCTTTCCATTAATTTTGCTCTTAGAGGCTGCCCTTTTATTCCCGGGATCTTGATCCGTATCCTTCCCGGCAGATAAAAAATCAGCCACTTAGTTGCAGAACCTTTGATCTGCAATAACCAACCACCTCTTTCCGGTAAATTTTACTTTCAAGTGGTTAGTATATCCGTAACAAAATAAAAAATCCCTTCATCAAGCAACTTGACAAAGAGATTTTAAGCGATATGCAAATGGTCACCGACTGATTTCTGGCCATTATCATATAGAAAGTGAATGGTTTGCCGGCGGAGCTGCTGCTTTAGATCATTAAAATTATTGTGGACGACTCCCGCCAGATTAGCTGCTACCATAATTTCCAGCTGCTCCAGACGGTATTCTTCCGCAGCTATCTTTCCGGCCAGCAGATCGGTTATTTTTAGTTCCTTTAAGACTTTTCTCAGGGGCTTAGGGACCTTAAGCAAGCCCAGGCAGCTATTCATACTTTTTCTTAAATATGAGTCAGCCTTTTCCTTCAAAAATACAATCCTGTTAATCTCGGCAAGCAGTTCTTCTGTCTGGTTTAGTCCTGTGACCGTGTAATGCCCGTCAAATGTAAGCTTTTTCCGGAGAGTCTCCTGGATAAATGCTTCATATTCTGTAATAAGTTTAGACAAGTGACGAAAAGCAAAAATTTTGTTGTATATCTTAATTCTTTCCCGGCGGCCGGCCTTTAACAATCCCGGGGCCAGTTCGGCAATTTCCTGTTCCTTTGCCCGGAGAAAATTATGACTAAGCTCATCTAACTTCTGCAAGCATTTCTCAACTGCCAGTATTTCAGTTTCATTTAAAGATTCCCGTGCACTTTGAGGTGAAATTGATTCCTTACAAAACATTAAACTCACCTTCTTTCTAAGGGTTCCTAACTAACACTTAGCGCTACCCTATACTATTAAACTAGATCCCGCTCCGAAAATCAATAAAATATTTAAAATATAACATATTTTTAACAGAAAAAAGCCTAGGCCGCCCTTTTAAATACGGTTCCCACCTAATAATTACCGGTAAAAAAAGAACACACCTCCACCGGGAGGTATGTCCCTCTCTCCATTCGCGATCAACGATCAACGATCAACGATCAACGATCAACGATCAACGATTAACCATTGACTACTTATTCATTTTTCTCCAGCGCAGGACTGGTTTTCTGGCTGCCTGAACCTCATCAAATCTGGATAGATAAGTACTATGGGGTGCTCTGCGGATAAGTTCCGGATCTTTCACAGCCTCCCGGCTTATTTTAACCAAAGCCTGGGCAAAAGCATCTAATGTCTCTTTGGTTTCCGTCTCGGTAGGCTCGATCATCATCGCTTCCTCGACAATCAGGGGAAAATAAATTGTCGGCGGATGAAAACCATAATCAATAAGCCTTTTCGCAATATCTAAGGTGTGCACGCCTTGTTCCTTGACGTGTTTTTCCGGAGTTATAATAAACTCATGCTTACAGACCCGGTCCAAAGGGATGTGATAATATTCCCTTAAAAGGGTTTTTAAATAGTTGGCGTTTAGCACAGCCATCTCCGAAGCTTCTTTTAAACCTGCTTTGCCCAGTGCCAGGATATATGTGAAAGCTTTTACCGCCACTCCGAAATTTCCGTAATAGGCTTTAACTTTCCCGATGGATTGGGGTTTATCATAGTCAAAATAGTATTTTCCGCCGGTTTCGGCATATTCCACTGTCGGCTTAGGCAGGAACGGGACCAGAAAATCTTTGACCCCTACCGGACCTGATCCCGGACCGCCGCCGCCATGGGGAGCGGCAAAGGTTTTATGCAGATTAAAATGTATTACGTCAAAACCCATATCGCCGGGACGGGCATAACCCATAACGGCATTCATATTCGCACCGTCGTAATACAGCAATCCCCCGGCTTCATGAACGATTTGGGCAATTTGCATGATGTCTTCTTCAAACAACCCTAAAGTATTGGGATTCGTCAGCATTAAAGCCGCCGTATCCTCCCCTACTGCTTTTTTTAATTCAGCGATGTCAACAAGTCCCTGAGGACTTGACTTGATTTCAATAATCTTAAACCCGCACAGGCTGGCCGTGGCCGGATTAGTCCCATGGGCAGAATCCGGGACAATGACTTTATTTCTCTTAAAATCTCGCTTTTGTTCATGATAAGCTTTTATGATCAAAATCCCCGTCAACTCTCCCTGAGCCCCGGCGGCAGGCTGCAGGGTAACCCTTTCCATACCGGCAATCTCGCTTAAATAGCGGTCCAGTTTGTAGCTAAGTTCCAGGGCACCCTGAACCAGGTCTTCATCTTGATAAGGATGAATTAAAGCTAAGCCCGGCAGATTGGCCATATCTTCGTTAATTTTCGGATTATACTTCATTGTACAGGAACCCAGGGGATAGAAGCCTGTATCTACGCCATAATTCATTTGAGAAAGTCTGGTAAAGTGTCTCACTACATCTACTTCACCGACTTCCGGCAGGTCGGGTTCATTTTCCCGCAGCAATTCTTCCGGCAGAAGCTCTTTTACTGCTCCGCCGGGGACATCAAGAAGAGGTAAGGAGTAAGCCTTCCGCCCGGGGGTAGAAATATCAAAAATTAACTGCTCTTTCATACCTTTTCCTCCCATACCCGTTTTAATAAATCGATTTCCCCTTTACTTTTCGTTTCCGTGACACAAATCAGCATGTGATTTGTTAATTCCGGATAAAACCGGCCTAAGTCCAGACCGCCGATAATCCCGGCCTCTCTTAAACGTCTGTTGACAGCTTGCAGAGGTTCTGCCGTTTTAACGACAAACTCTTGAAAAGTTTTGCTGCGGGGGAAAGCGATTTCCACGCCGGGAACCGTATTTAAAATGTTTTTCGCATAATCGGCCTTACAGAGACTTTGCACCGCTACTTCTTTCAACCCCTGTTTACCCATAGTACTTAGATAAATTGTCGCTGCCAGTGCACAGAGAGCCTGATTGGAGCAGATATTAGACGAAGCTTTCTCCCTTCGGATATGCTGTTCCCTGGCCTGCAGGGTTAGAACAAATCCTTCCTGCCCCCTCTGATCTTGGGCGATCCCCACAATCCTTCCCGGCATTTTCCTGACATACTTCTCCTGAGCAGCCATAAAGCCCAGATGAGGTCCTCCAAAACTCGGCGGGATTCCCAGGGCCTGCCCGTCCCCGACAACAATGTCGGCTCCCAGTTGGCCCGGAGCTTCCAAGAGGGCTAAGGAAACCGGGTCTGCACTAATAATCGACATTACTTTGTGATCTGCAGCCGTTCCGATAATTTGCCTTAAATCTTCTATTCCTCCGAAAAAATTAGGATTTTGAATTACAACTGCGGCAACATCCGGACCTAAAAGTTCCTCATATCCGGCAAAATCAGTTTTACCGTCTTTATATGGAATCTCCCTAATATCTATATTCCGACCCCAGGCATATGTTTTCACTACTGCCCTATATTCCGGATGAACGGTGGAACTGACTAATACTTTATTCCGGCGGGTTTGAACTGCCGCCATCACTACCGCTTCCGCCAGAGCAGTTGCCCCGTCATACATAGAAGCATTGGCAACATCCAGTCCCGTTAATTCACAGACAGCCGTTTGAAATTCAAAAATGGCCTGGAGGGTACCTTGACTAATCTCCGGTTGATACGGCGTATAAGCTGTATAAAATTCCGATCTGGACAATAAGTGGCTGATTAAGGCCGGCCGGAAATGATCATATGTACCTGCTCCTAAAAAACTAATAAATTCATCGTTATGAGCATTCTTCCGACTCAAGGAAGTCACTTCCTTGCGAACACTCATTTCATCTAAGCCCGGCGGCAGGTTTAATTCCCTCTTTAATCTAACCTGCTCGGGAATATCTTTAAATAATTCTTCTGTCGTTGTCAGACCAAGATGAGATAACATGTCCTTACGTTCAGAATCAGTATGGGGAACAAAATTCACCTTTATTCCTCCTCAATGAGCCTTTTATAGGCAGCTGCGTCCAGAAGTTCCTGTTCGCCTCCCGTAATCTCAAGCTCTAAGATCCAGCCTCTTCCATAGGGATCTTGATTAATCAATTCCGGGTTGTCCAGCAGTTCTTCATTCACTGCCGTAACCCGGCCCTTTACCGGAGCATAGATATCCGATACGGCTTTGACAGATTCTATTACACCCAGACTATCCCCTACCTCTAACTCTGCGCCGACTTCCGGCAGCTCAACAAAAACAACGTCTCCTAATGCTTCTTGGGCATAATAACTGATCCCCACTTTTTTACTTCCTAAATCTACCCACTCATGTTCCGCAGTGTATTTAAGATTATTTGGATACATTTCATGTACCTCCCGCTTTTTATATTTCCCTGCCGGCACCTGCTCCGGTTATTTATTTTTAAAAAAGGGCGTATGAATGATTCTGGCCTCACACGGCTTATTTCTGATCACGACATCTACTTTAGCACCTATTTGAGCTGCACTACTCTCAATTAATGCCATACCTAAGTTTTTTCCTGTAGAGGGACTGAAAGAACCGGAAGTAATAAAACCAATTTCCTTTTCTGCTTTGACAATATCATAACCTTCCCGGGGTATACCCCGGGCAACCATTTCAATACCTACTTTTTTGCGTTTTAACCCTGCGGCCTTTTGTCTCCCTAAAGCTGCTTTACCGATGAAATCAGCTTCACCGTTCAAAGCCACAAACATTCCTAAACCGGCTTCCAGAGGGGTTATCGCAGAGCTTAACTCATGACCGTATAAAGGCAGCCCTGCTTCAAATCTTAACGTGTCCCTGGCTCCTAATCCTATCGGAGCCAAACCCTGACACCTGCCTTTCTCCAACAGGTCCTGCCAGAGCCGGGCAATCTGTCCTGCTTCAAGATAGATTTCAAACCCATCCTCTCCCGTATACCCTGTCCGGGATACTAAACATTCCTGACCGGCTATCGTTATTTTCGTAAATCGAAAAGATTTCAGATCCGATAAATTTACCGAAGTAATCTGCTGCAGGATATCTTCCGCTTTAGGCCCCTGCAAAGCTACCTGGGCAATATCCGGAGAAATATTTTTGATCTCAACAGCTTCATCTTTTATTTGACTTACTACCCACGTCCAATCCTTGGCAATATTGGCCGCATTAACAACCAGCCAAAAATGATTCCACGCAAAACAGTATACCAATAAATCATCCACTGTTCCCCCGTCTTCATAGCACATGGGAGAATAAATTACTTTATTCGGTTCAATCTTATTCAGGTCGTTGGTAATGAGTCTCTGAATAAATCTTCCGGCATCAGCTCCTTTAACTTCAAATTCTCCCATATGGGAAACATCAAATAAACCTGCCTGGTTTCTTACCGTATTATGTTCTTCAATTATTCCCTTGTACTGTACGGGCATTGCAAACCCACCGAACTCAACAATCTTACCGCCTGCCTTCAGGTGTTCTTCATATAATGGGGTCCTCTGCACCACAGCTTGCTTCACCTCCAATTTTCGTTCCAAGTTTCTAAATCCCGGGGCACAAGATTAATTTTTGTTTTCAATTCTCACTAGGATAACCCTAACTAGCTATAGTATTGGATATTTGGACAAAATAAAAAACAGAGCAACAAGAAAAGAACCTGCCTTGTTTGCTCTGTCCGGAAACCTGAGAGATTTACCCCTTTGGTGCTCCCTTAAGGGGAGCTCTCCAGAGTTCCGTCCAAATGCGGTACTGGTACCTGAGAGTTTCCAAAAACCCACGGCAAGGGGGATTTGTTGCTCCTTCGGTGTCCATTTAAAGACTCTCCCACATTTATCATTCGGAATATTAAATTTTCTAAAAGTTTCTGATAATTTATATTCTACCCTTAACAAGAAAATTCCTGCAAAAAATATTTTTTTGAAACAACTTTCTTGATTAACCTTCTGACCGGTTGCTTAAGGCCCGATCAAACAGGGATAAGCGTAGCGGCTCCCCTAAGCGATTCACATCGGGCTGAAGATAGAAACTTTTTATTTAGACTGCTTCAAAAAGGTCATCTCCACTTCCGAACAGCCGCACTCAGCCGGCTTATAGCAGTATCTTTTATGATTATTCATATCCACGGTAACGACTCGTGTAATCACACCATTTTCGACTAATTCTTCAATAATCGTTCTGCATTGTCCCTCGTGGAGTTTTGTCTCAGCAATAATTCTCCCGATGCAACTGGCTTGACCGTTGAATTTTATCCACAAGCGGCAAATAGCTTCTAAGACTTTTTTCTTAGCATCTGTTTCCATATCTATCCCCCCGCTGGTTAAATTCTTACTCTAAGTTTAATAATAATTCAATTATCACAACTAGTAAAGCCTTTCACTAAAGAAAAACTCAGCCTATTTTTAGACTGAGTTATTATTCGGCTTATTTCAATGTCTCGACACAGCGGCGGCAAAGTGTAGGATGCTCCGTGTCCTGACCGACATCAGTAGTAAAGGTCCAGCAACGCTCACACTTCTCACCCGGGGCTTGTTCTACTTTCAATCCTAATCCGGGAAACTCCGCGGATTTAAATATCGTCTCTGGTAAACCGGCAGGATCCGCAGATATTAGTTTAACCCGGGAAACAATAAATATTTTTGCTAAATCAGCTTCAACTGTTTTCAGGAATCCATACAATTCTTCTCCGGCATAGACATCTAAACTGGCATTCAGGGAATGGCCGATGATTTTTGCTCTCCGGGCTTCTTCCAGCTGCTTCGTTACTTCTTCCCTTATATCCAGAATTTTATCCCATTTGCTCTCTAATCGGGTATCCAGATAAGTTTCATCAAACTCAGGCCAGCCCGCTAACTGAACGCTTAATTCTTTGTTTTCCTGCGGAAATGCGCGCCAAACTTCTTCCGTTGTAAAGGCTAAAATCGGAGTCAGCATTTTAACAAGGGCTGTGCAAACTTCATAAATTACCGTCTGGGCCGCTCTTCTCTCCTGAGAATCAGGCTTTGCTGTATACAGACGGTCCTTGACAACATCCAGATAAAAGGCACTCATATCTACGGTGCAGAAATTATGAATCGCATGATAAACCACATGAAATTCATACTCGTCATAGGCTTTAGTAACCTTTTTAACCAATTTGGCCAGTTTTAATAAAGCCCATTTATCTAATTCAGGCAGCCCCTGGTAGGGAACTTTCTGCTCCTGATAATTAAAATCATAAATGTTACCCAGTAAATACCGGAAAGTGTTGCGAATCTTGCGATAGGTTTCCGTTACCTGTTTTAAAATTCCTTGAGAAGCAGCAACATCCGAACGATAATCGGCGGAAGACACCCAAAGTCTCAAGATGTCGGCTCCCATTTGTTCAATTACTTTCAGGGGATCTATCCCATTCCCCAGGGATTTAGACATTTTCCTGCCTTTTTCATCAACAAGAAATCCATGGGTTAAGACAGCCTTATAGGGCGCTTTCCCTGTAGTTGCCACTGCTGTGGAAAGAGAAGAGTTAAACCAGCCCCGGTGCTGGTCACTTCCTTCTAAATACAGATCGGCAGGCCATACTAAATCATCACGGGTCGTCAAAACAGCCTTATGGCTGGAACCTGAATCAAACCAGACATCCATGATATCGGTTTCCTTGCGGAATTTTCCCGAACCGCACTCCGGACATTTTAATCCCGGCGGGACCAGGTCCTGAGCCTCCTGAGCAAACCAAATGTCGGAACCATGCTCCCGGAATAAGTCTTGGATATGTTTAATCGTTTCATCGGTAATCATTTCTTTATGACACTCTTCACAATAAAAAATAGGTATTGGTACACCCCAGGTTCTCTGTCTGGAGATACACCAGTCACCCCGCTCCGCGATCATATTATAGATGCGGTCTCTGCCCCAGCTGGGAATAAATTTAATTTTATCAATTTCTTCCAGAGTTTGCTGCCGGAAACCATCGATAGATGCAAACCATTGTTCCGTAGCCCTGAACATAACCGGGCTTTTACACCGCCAGCAATGGGGATACTGGTGGTTAATAAAGCTTAAATTGAGCAATAATCCGCTTTTCTCTAATTCCTCAGTAATTAGTTTATTGGCCGCATCCGTTTTTACCCCCGCAAATTGACCGGCTTCCTCTGTAAAAGTTCCGGTATTATCCACCGGCGAAAGAACATCCAAATCATATGCTTTACCGACCAAAAAGTCTTCTACGCCATGGCCGGGTGCGGTATGAACACAGCCGGTACCCTGTTCTAACGTAACATGCTCCCCTAAAATCACTAAAGAATCCCGATCCATAAAAGGATGGCGGCACAAGACCCTTTCCAGATCTTTTCCCTTAAATTCTTTTAATACTTCATAATGATCTCCCGGGCCGCCTGCAGCCTTAAGAACGGCGGGTATCAATTCTTTAGCCATCAGTAATTTTTCTGCACCGACAGCGATTAATTGATAATCAAAATCAGGATGTAAAGCGATGGCCATATTGGCCGGCAGAGTCCAGGGCGTAGTAGTCCAGATCACAATATAGCTGTTTTCCTCGGCAAATTTTCCGTTGGCATCTTTAACCGGGAACTTTACATAGACAGCAGGAGATTTTTTATCATGGTATTCGATTTCCGCTTCAGCCAGTGCCGTTTCACATTGCGCACACCAATAAACAGGTTTCAGACCTTTATAAATGAACCCTTTTTTAGCCATTTCCCCAAAAACCCCGATTTGCTCAGCTTCAAATTCCGGCTTGAGAGTGATATAAGGATTAGCCCAGTCACCCCTGACCCCTAATCTTTTAAATTGTTCCTTTTGAATTCCCACATATTTTAAAGCATATTCCTGACAATGCCGGCGGAATTTAACCTTATCGATAGCATGCCGATTTAGTCCCAGGGCTTTGATCGCCTGCAGCTCAATGGGCAGACCGTGAGTATCCCAACCTGGTACATAGGGGGCATCGTAGCCATTTTGTGACCGGTACTTAACAATGATGTCCTTCAGGATTTTATTTAAGGTATGTCCCAAGTGAATATCACCATTGGCATACGGCGGTCCGTCATGTAAAATGAATTTCTTTTTTCCGGCGTTATGCTCCTGGACCTTTTCATAGATTTTAACTTCTTCCCAAAATTTTAAAATTTCGGGTTCCTTATTGGGCAGGTTGCCCCGCATCGGAAAATCTGTTTGGGGCAAATTCAATGTTTTGCCATAATCAATTTTCTCGTTCTCCATAATTTTCACCTCAATAATTTAATTTCCGGGATCAAAACAGCTCTTCTTTATTATTGCCGGAATTTGTTCAAATCACGAATAACCGGCCGACATAACCACTATTTCAGGACATAAAAAAACCCTCATCCACAGAGGGACGAGAGCCTTTCCCGCGGTACCACCCTAATAATGAATCACGACCAAATCGATTCATCCCTTTAAGTCTTTTAACGCTGACTAAACGAACAGTACTACTCTTACTCTTCATACTGTTAACTCCCGGATGATTTTCCTTTAGCCTTGAATACCCGGCTTACACCCGCCCGGATTCGCTGAAATTCAATTTACATAAAGTACTGGTCCGTTCATAGTTTATCCTCATATCCTTACGTTAAAATAGTAAATCAGTTCGGAAAAATTGTCAACTTATGCCCTCTCAAGAGATTTTTTAATGAGAGCTAAGAGCTTCTGCACTACATTAGCCATTATTTCCACATCCAAATTATTCTCATCTGCTTCCGGCGTTAAAATACGTACGGCTAGAACCGCAAGCCCTTTATTGGTCATTAAAGAAATCAGCCGTGCACAACTAGGATCAAGACATGTTAAAGAACCGCCGTTACTATTCTCTTCATCAACTTGAGATATAATCGTACCTGCAAAAATTCGCAAAGGCTCTTCCTCTTCCTCCCCGGGTTGGTCGAGAAAAGCATCTAAAAGATTCTGGCAGCTGCCCTTGGGGAAATCATTAATCAAAACATCCCCCGGTCGGATATGCCCCGGCAAAGGGCTGGCCAGGCCAATAGAAATAACATTGGTGATCCTGCCGTCAATGACCAGAACGTCCAGCAATTCATCTAAATTATGATTACGCTCATCTAATTCAATCAAATACAATTCTTTCGTATAAAACTTCCCTTTATACCAAGTATGATTTTCAACTTGACAGGGCTGCAGATCCGACAATGCATCTTTAATATAGTTATTGGCTGTCCCAAAATTTGAAATAATAACAGTTTTCATTAGCTATACTCCTTTGATGCGAGCTATATATACTTATTAATAATATCTAAAAATTTGTTTTTAGGCAATCCTTCTAAAAATAATGTTTTGTTACGACTGGTTAAACCATGGGTAATACTTACCTGACTAGGCGACAAATTAAACACCTCGGCAAAAAAACTTTGACAGGCCGAATTAGCCGCCCCGTCAACGGGCGGAGACATTAAACGCACTTTTAAGGCATCTCCGTGTATTCCCTTGATTTCATTTTTACTCGCTCGGGGTTGAACTTTAATTTTTACATATACACCTTTCTCATTCACCTTCAAATCTAACAACTGTCTCACCTTTTTCACTATGGTCGCCGTCTTCAATCAGCTCCAACTGAGCGATTAAAAACCCTTTAAACTGCGCTTTAAACTGTTGTACCGTCTTCTGCAGTTCTTTATAATCATTTTTTAATTCCACAATCCGTTCTCTTTCATGAGAAATTATTTCCTCGGCTTTTTGCTGGGCATTTTTGACGATTAATTCTGCTTCTTTCTCAGCATTCTTTTTTACTTCTTCCGCAGTTTGCTGGGCAAGAATCATCGTATTATGCAGAGTATCCTCTATGTCACGATATCTGGTTATATTGTCCTGGATGTTTTCAACCTGGTCTTTTAAATTTAAATTTTCTTTATACAGATACTCATAATCTTTAATCACTTCATCCAGGAATTCATCAACTTCATCAACATCATAACCTCTGAGAGCCCTTTTAAATTCCTTATTGTGAATATCTAAAGGTGTCAGCAAAATATATCCCTCCCCCTTTGTTTTTCGTAATAGCAAGGTATCCCGTTACAAAATAAATATACAGCAGCCATTTTTAAATATATTTTAGGATCGTAAGCTTGAGGCGGCCTTTTTTGGTCTCCCCGCCAATGTCATAAACACTGATCCTGCCTTGGCCCCGCAAAGATATCGTATCTCCTTTTTGGCACTGATAAACAATGCTCTCCATAACTTGCCAGTTAACTTTGACTTTGCCGGATTTGATATACTCGGCAGCACCGGTTCTGGAAAGTCCAAAACCATGCGCAGTTATGGTATCCAGCCTTAAAGATGAAACAGTAATATTCCTGGATTGGGTCTCGGCTTGGGGAGGCTTCCACTCACCAATTTCATGAACTTTAGGGCTAAAAGAAACTCCCTTGATTTTCAGTTCCTGGATTAAGAAAAATTCTTTTATTTCCCGGGTGGTTATTACTGCAAAGCCATTAACCAGAGGATAGATATCTCCGATCTTTTCTCTTTTAATACCCTGCCCCATAATTGCACCCAGATAATCACGATGGGAATATTTGTTGTATTTCACGGTTCCCGTGAATTCCAGAATATCCACCTTAGCCATAACAGGATCGGGATTAAGATATTCAGGGCAGATTATGATTCTTTTCCGCTCGGCATTATCCGTACCGCCAAAAGCAAAAAAATTGATTCCTGCCGTTCCTTTTAAATATTGCAGTGCACAGTTCGTTAAATAAGGATCAACAAAATCAGTAACTTGCTCCATATGCTTAAGAGTAACGATCTCTGCCTTATCGGTAACCTTTGCTAAAAATTCCTTTGCTTCCGCCGTATATTTGAAAAGCACTGTCCGCACCCATCCTAATAGATCAGTCTGATCAAGATATCTCTCAAGATGCTGTTTATCAACTGCAACAGAAGAATCGCGATAATTGGTGAAATGTCGATACCCATTCCCCGCATAGGAATCAAACGCCGCACAGGTCCCAGCACAATTTCGGTCACTTCATAGATAAATCTAAAAATAGGATTATAAGGATCATGGCGAATCCAGGAAAGAAGTACCCTGATAATAATCAGCCAGTACATGACATCAAAAATTATATCGATTAAATCAATTAACATTAACATTAAAACACCCCATTAATCATCACTACCTAATTGCTTGGATTTTAAATATGACGCCTCAACAGCATCCATCACCGTAGCACGGAAACCGGCCTTTTCCAAGACGTTAACTGCCCTGATTGCAGCTCCGCCGGGAGATGTGACCATATCTTTCAGCTCCCCGGGATGAATCCCTGTCTTTAAAACCATCAACCCGGCCCCGATAACCGTCTGGGCAGCTAATACATACGCCGTCTTGCGGGGTATGCCAACTTGTACGCCCCCGTCGGCCAATGCCTCAATAAACTGATAAACATAGGCAGGACCACTCCCGCTTAGGCCTGTAACAGCATCGATTAAGCTCTCATCAATTCGTACCGTTTTGCCTACAGACTTAAATATTTGTTCAGCAACTTCTAAATGTTCATCAGTAGCAAATTCACCTTTGCTTAAAGCAGTCATCCCTGCAGCTACGAGGGCAGGTGTATTGGGCATGACTCTGATTATGGGGATCTTGCCCAATTTCTTTTGTAAATAAGAAATAGATTTCCCCGCAGCAATGGAAATAACGATTTTACCGGCGTCCGGTTTGACTTTTAAGCTGTCTAAAGCAGCATTGAAGTGCTGGGGCTTTATGGACAGGATTATTACCTGAGCTTTTTCCATGACCTCGTTATTATTTTGAATAGTGTCAACCTCTAATTCCGCGGCAATTTGCAGCAGTCTGTTTTCATTTACGTCCGAGGCTATGATGTCCTGAGGTTTATAAAGATCGGATTTGGTAACCCCGAACATAATCGCTTCAGCCATGGCACCTGAACCAATAAATCCCAATTTATATTGTGACAATTTTTACAGATCTCCCTTCTTTCCGAATTTTGCTACCCAATTAAAAACATCCTCTTGCTCCTCTATATATTTATCTTTAAAATCCCCGCCGATATCGATATTGGGAGGAACAACTAAAATTATGCCCTGCCCGATTTTTTGCATCGTTCCTCCAATAGCATATGCGGTACCACCTATAAAGTCAATTAATCTTTTGCCCAATTCATATTCCGCATTCTCCAGATTAATAATAACGGCTTTTTTATTTTTTAAATTATCGGCAATTTGCTGGGCTTCGTCAAAGTGATTAGGCTCAAAAACTATAACTTTAACGTTGTCCCGGGCAGGATTATGAATCGCAACTAATTGGCCTTTGCGCCTGCGGCTTTCCTCAAATCCGGAAGCTTCCTGGAATATTTCATCATTTTCCTCATATTCCTCTTCTTCCCGTTCAATGAAGCCCATTATATCTAAAAACTTATCCACCATTTTCATATCCTTATCTCCCCTTTATTCTAATATCTTGGGCCAAATATGGCACTTCCTATACGGACCATATTAGCTCCTTCTTCTATGGCAATTTTAAAATCATTGGTCATGCCCATTGATAAATATTTCATCTCAATTAAAGGGATATTCAGATTTTTCAGGTCTTCAAAAAGTCGTTTTAATTCCCGAAAAACAGGTCTGACTTCTTCCGGGTTGTCCACTTCAGGGGCAATGGTCATTAATCCTTTGATCCTGATTCTGTTAAACAAGGATACTTCCCTAGCAAAAGCTCTTAATTCCCCGGCTTTTATGCCGTATTTACTTGCTTCTTCCGCAACATTCACCTGTATTAAACAATTCATTTCCCCGCCGTTTTGTTCCATCCTTTTGTCGATTTCAGCCGCCAGAGCTATACTATCCAGAGAATGGATAAGTTTTACCCGCTCTGTAATATACTTTACCTTATTACGCTGTAAATGCCCGATTAAATGCCATTCAAGATCCGGGGGGAGCTGCTCATGTTTATCTTTTAACTCCTGTACTCTATTCTCTCCCAGAACAAAATGTCCCAGCTTTAATATTTCTGTAATTTCCTGAACACTTCTGTTTTTCGTAACAACAATTAAATTTACATCTTTAGAGGCGCGGTTGCTTTTAGCTGCCGAATCCTGTATTTCTTCTTTGATACGCTTGAAATTTGCAGTGATATCCATTAAGACACCTCCATAATATGTGAAAGTTCCTGGCGTAAAGTTCATCGTTCATAGAAAAACGTAAGATTGCCACGCCCCTAAAATGTCCGAAGGGTCGGCAAACCTGATCAGCCAGAAAGCATGAAAGCTAAAAACAAATTTACAGGATTACTTATTTTAAATGCTGTCCTTCTTTTACCAGTTGGGGATTTAAGATTATTTCCGTTAGGGATTCTATCCCCTCAACCATTACATTTTCACCATCTTCTGCTAATATTTTAACCGGCTGCCAAAATACAAATCCCTTGCGCAGCCAATAAATACCCGTTTCTGTATTTTTTTCTACTAAAGCTTTCTTATTTATAAATATTCCTTCTTGCTGATCAATAATTAATTCTATCTTCTGTTCACGCCGGTTAAGTAACTTATACATCGTATCAGGAAATTCGACCAGTACCTGGGCGTTATTGCCGATACCCTTCAGGTCAAGTATTGAAGCCGTTACTGTTTTCTCAATTTCCGGGAAATATAAAGTAAGTTCCTGTCCTTTCTGGAGCGGCTCCCCAAAGGCATCCAGGGGGAATTGCAGGAACATTTGCATCTGTTCTAAATTATTTACGATTTTACACAACCTATTTCCTTTTTTTACCATATCAATATCGTTATTGTCAATAGTTTCAACCTTAATCTTTTCAATTTTTTCCATATTTAATGCTTGTAATTCATTGGGTCTAAATATTTCTTCTAATCCGTCGGTAACATACGATACCACGCCGGAGATCGGTGCTTTGATCAAATAAGGCTCTCCGGCCTGCATTGCTGTGCCCTCCGCCGCTTCAACTTCCATAATGGGCATCTCAATGCCGACCCGTTCTCCTTCACTAAGCTTATTGATAATCCGCCCGGTAACAGGAGCCGTCACTAAAATCTCATCCCTGATCAAATACCCTTCAGCAGCAAGCTTTTTCTCAATTACACTTTTTTGTACAATCTCTGTTTGAACCAGCATCCCCATAACAAAATTTACTAACCCATGACCGACAAACCAAAGTATCACAAAAAAAAATATCAGTCTATAGAAAAACAAAACTCTTTTATTTCTTTTCCGATTGGTTCTGGCGTCTGCTGCCATATATTTCACACCCTGGCTCAGTTAGGTTATCTTTCCTAATTTTCGACAATAGTAATTGGAAATCCTTCAAAAGCAGTAAACAATGAAACGAATTTATCTCTTAAAGCCAAATCGGAAAATTTGCTGCCGGTCTATTGATCTGGTTACCGACAGAAAAAAGACCTGTATGATCAACAGGTCTTTTTAAGCCAGGCTTATTTATTCAGATAGCTGCATATTTCTTTAGCAATGGATGAGGTTGTACCTGATCCCCCTAAATCAGGGGTAAGCTTTTGCGGTTGGGAAAATAGCTGCAGCATTGCCTTCTCTATCCTGCCGGCAGCATCGACTTCTCCGATGTGCTTAAGCAGCAGAAGCGCCGATTGCAGCAATGCTAAAGGATTGGCTACATTTTTGCCTGCAATATCGGGAGCACTTCCATGCACCGCTTCAAATACGCTGTAATCATCACCGATATTGGCTCCCGGAACAAGACCCAGTCCCCCGACCAGTCCTGCACATAAATCAGAAACAATATCTCCGTAAAGATTAGGCAGCACCAGGACATCAAAAGTTTCCGGTCTTTGTACTAACTGCATGCACAAATTATCAATAATCATTTCTTCATAGGTTATTTCCGGGAAATCCTTACTCACAGCCCGCAAACACTCTAAAAATAATCCGTCGGAATATTTTAAGATATTGGCTTTATGAACGGCCGTAACTTTTTTTCTGCCCATTTCCCGCGCCTTGGTAAAAGCAAATAAACCAATCTGCATTGATGCTTCCCGAGTGATTACTTTAATGGCTTCCACGCGATTTTCACTAATTTTATTTTCCTGCCCGATATATAAATCTTCCGTATTTTCTCTAACGATAATGATATCCACATTTTTAAAAGGGGATTTTATGCCGGGCAGGCTTTTAACCGGCCGGAAATTAGCATAAAGACCTAATTGCTTGCGCAAAGAAACATTGATACTTTTAAACCCTTTTCCAATAGGAGTTGTTAACGGACCCTTCAGGGCAACTCTATTTTTTTTAATTGAATCTAATACTTCTTCCGGCAAAAGAACGCCTTGCTCCTCCAGTACCTTGCCCCCCGCTTTAACGATATCCCATTTGATATCGGCACCGGAACAAGCGAGTATTTGAGTTACTGCTTCCGATATTTCCGGACCAATACCGTCGCCCGGTAATAAAGTTACGTTATGCATGATTCTCCTCCAGATTTTTTTTCGTATAATTTAACAGCCCGCCCTCAGCCAAAATTGCCGACTGACGCTGGGAAAAATCACCTTTAACCGTGATCAGGCGGTCGTTATCGATTGTTATTTTCCAGTCTTTATTACTCTGTTTTAAGTGATCTAAAATCCCTGTTACATTTACGCTGCTATCAACAGTGAAGAGTTCATAATCCTCATTTTTTGTGAAAAGTAAAGGTATGATCCCCATATTGATAAGATTATCGAAGTGAATTCTGGCAAAGGATTTCGCAATAATGATCCTTATGCCCAGGTACCTGGGTACCAATGCGGCATGTTCGCGGCTCGAGCCTTGACCATAATTTTCTCCGGCGATAATCATGCCGGCAGCAGCCTTTTGCGCCCTTGGGGGGAATTCAGGATCAACCCCGAAAAAACAGTAATTACCCAAATAAGGTATATTAGACCGGAAAGGCAAAAGCTTAGCGTCGGAAGGCATGATATCATCAGTATTAATATTATCTCCTACCTTAAGTACTACCTTCCCCTGCAAAGACTCTTCCATTTTTTTATACCCGCCCAGGGGAATAATATTAGGTCCTCTGATTACTTCTTTTGTGACATCTATCTCAATAGGCGGAATAATTAAATTATCATTGACAGGATATTTTTCCGGCAAGACAATATGGGTCGCTTCCCCCCATCCCCGGGGGTCAGTTAGCACACCGTTAAGAGCAGAAACGGCGGCAACTTCAGGACTTACTAAATACACCGCAGCATCAGTTGTGCCGCTGCGCCCGCAAAAATTCCTGTTATTCGTTCTTAAGGATACACCTTTGGTCTGAGGTGCCTGCCCCATTCCAATACAGGGACCGCAGGTACACTCCAGAATTCGCGCACCGGCATTGATTATTTTAGATAAACCGCCATTATCAGCCAGCATTGTCATAATCTGCTTTGACCCCGGTGAAATTACCAGGCTGACATCTGGATGAACCGTATTGCCGTCTAAGATAGCAGCAACCTTCATGAGGTCTTGATAAGAGCTGTTGGTACAACTCCCGATAAATACCTGGTTAATCGGCATCCCGGCGATTTTTTTAACTTCAATAACATTATCGGGACTATGGGGCCTGGCAATTAAGGGTTCCAGCTTCTCCAGGTCTATGATGATTTCTTCATCATAACCGGCCTCAGGATCTGCCTGGAGCTCTTTCCATAATTCTTCCCTATCCTGGGCGCGGAGAAATTTTTTGGTTTGAATATCACTGGGGAAAATAGAAGTCGTAGCGCCTAACTCAGCACCCATATTTGTAATTGTAGCTCTTTCCGGAACAGAAAGGTCTAATACGCCTTCACCGGAATACTCAAATATTCTGCCGACCCCTCCCTTTACCGAAAGTATGCGCAATAATTCCAGGATAATATCCTTGGCACTTACCCAGGGAGGCAAATGTCCCTCTAAACGGACATTGCAAACCTTAGGCCTTTTAATATAATACGGCTGCCCGGCCATAGCAACGGCCACATTCAACCCCCCGGCCCCGATAGCCAGCATACCCATTGCCCCGGCAGTAGGTGTATGACTGTCGGAACCTAACAGGGTTTCTCCCGGTATTGCAAATCTTTTTAAATAAACCTGATGACAAATCCCGTTACCCGGCTTGGAAAAATAAATCCCATATCTTTCCGCCACGCTTTGCAGATAACGGTGATCATCGGCATTTTCGAACCCTGCCTGCAGAGTATTATGATCTACAAAGGAAACAGACAGCTTGGTTTTTACTCTGGTAATATCCAGGGTTTCCAACTGGAGATAAGTGAGAGTCCCCGTGGAATCCTGGGTCAGGGTGTTATCAATTTTGATGCCGATTTCACCGCTTTCTGCCTCAAAACCATCGACAAGATGTTCTGCCAGTATTTTCTCGACCATATTCTGAGCCATTTTAGATAATCTCACCCCGCAGCTTTTCTTGTAAATACTCTTCATAAATCAAAACCAGTTCTTTATCAAATAACGGTCTTTTCAAAGATATCGAGATCTTTCTGACCCTGGCTAAAATCTCTTGCGCATCATCATCGGATATTTCCGTGCTGTATTCTCTGAATTTTTGTTTGATGGCAGCAGTTCCGGAATGCTTACCGATGATAATTTGTCTTTCCAGCCCTACTTCCTCCGGGTTAAATACTTCATAAGTCTGAGGATGCTTTAAAGTACCGTCGGCATGAATACCTGATTCATGAGCAAACATGTTTGTACCTACAATGGCTTTCCAGACAGGCAGTTCTCTGTTTGAAGCCTGGGATACATATTTGGATAACTCCAGGAATTTAGTCGTATTAAGATTCATTTCATAGTTGAGTAAATGTTTAAGGGCCATGGCAACTTCTTCCAAAGCCGCATTACCGGCTCTTTCTCCTAATCCGTTTACGGTAACACCCACGTGACTGGCACCCGCCATAATTCCTGCAATAGCATTGGCAGTTGCCATCCCAAAATCGTCATGGGTATGCATTTCAATATCTATATCCACTGCTTCTTTTAAAGCCTGGATTCTTTGGAAAGTTTCGATAGGATTTAATATTCCCACGGTATCGCAATAGCGGAGACGGTCAGCCCCTGCTTTTTTAGCTGCCTGGGCAAATTTAACTAAAAAATCAAAATCGGTGCGGGAAGCGTCTTCGGCATTGACGGAAGCATAAAGCCCGTAGCTTTTCGCCAGGTCCGCCGCCTCAACCATACTCTTGATTACTTTTTCCTTGCTGGAATTCAATTTATGGGTAATATGAATATCCGACGTAGAAATGGAAATAGCAACAGCATCTACCCCGCATTTGATTGATTCTTTAATATCTTTAAGCACGGCACGGTTCCAGGCCATGATACTGGCTTTTAAGTTACCGCTCACGATCTCCTGGATTGCTTCCTGCTCTTCCCCGCCCATAACCGGTATCCCAACTTCCAGTTGATCGACTCCCAGGTTATCCAGCATTTTGGCAATTTGAATTTTCTCCCTGCGGGCAAAAACCACACCGGCAGTTTGCTCTCCATCACGCAAAGTAGTGTCAACAAAAATAATTTTCTTGTTCAATTTTATCAATCCCCTTCCTATAATGTATAACCAAGATTATTTGATATCGCATTAGCGCCTGCAATAACTAACTTAATGTACTTTTGCACGCTTTCCCCGAAGAAACGGGAATCATGACCTGAAATACTAACAGCAGCAATAACTGCTCCTTCATGATTTCTGATTGGTGCTGCTACGGAGGCTACCCCATTCTCCCTTTCCCCCCTGGAAAAAGCAAAGCTCTGTTTTTTGATTTTTTCTAATTCTTCCAGCAGAACTTCCCTGTCCATAATCGTATTTTCCGTATGCATTTTAATGTTTGCCGACCCGATCACTCTCTCGATTTCAGTGTCTTTTTCATTGGCCAGCAATAATTTTCCTGATGCACCGCAATAAAGGGGAAGTACGTCGCCAATAGATGATATCCTTCGTAAAACATGGTATCCTTCAACCTGCTCGATACAAACCCTGTCAAGGTTCCGCTTTACATACAAATTAATTGTTTCCCCGATTTTATCACGCATTTCTGTCATAACGGGTAACGCAACATCTTTTAAGCGGTAGTTTCTTAAAACAACACTGGATATCTTTAATAATTTTAATCCTAACTGATATTTACCGTTGTGCCCGTTCTGATCAACAAAACCCTTGCTCTCTAAGGTTGTCAATAACCTGTATACAGTGCTTTTGGGCAGCTTTAATTTTGCACTGAGTTCCATTAGAGAAAGCTGCGATTTTTCTTCAGAAAAGGCTAATAAAATATCCGCCGCTTTTTCAACCGACTTTACATGATCCGATTTTTTGTCCATTGATTCTCCCCCTTTCTTTTCCCGCATTATGGGAATTGATTTCCGTGATTCGGAATGATATATTATATTCTCCATTTAAAGACGATATCCTTTTTATTATTTGATGTATACAATATTTTTCACAGAAATAAGCTCCGGAACCTCCCTTTTCTACTACTAATCCCTCTTTACAGCAAGATATCGTATGTATACACACCGTTCTGGTCCGGCCGAAAACCTTGTTCTTAGATTATCGTTCCCATGATGTCCTCAGCTTTTCTCAGTTATTTCATCTTTTCCCGTTTCATCAGAGTTCCGACGAACAAAAAAAGAGTACAGCTCACTGTACTCTTCAGCTCATACCATTATTTTCATTTTTCTGCCAAATATTCCTCATATAAGTAGATAAGTTCTTTATCAAAAAGAGATCTCTTGAGAGAAATACAAGTGTCTCTTATTTTAGCTAAAATCTTTTGCGCATCATCATCACTTATTTCCGTACCATATTCCCGGAATTTCTGTTTTACGGCAGCCGCACTGGAATGCTTGCCGATAATAATCTGTCTTTCCAGACCTACTTCTTTCGGATCAAAAATATCATATGCGTAAGGACTCCGGGTTATCCCATCACTGTACCGGCCGGAATGGGTAAACATGTTGGATCCGACGATAGCTTTCCAGGCCGGGAGCTCTCTATTGGAGGCCTGAGCTACGTAATTGGATAATTCGGTAAAACGGGTTGTATTTAAACTAATCTTATAGTCCAATACATATTTTAAAGCCATCGCTACTTCTTCCAAAGCAGCATTACCTGCCCTCTCACCCAAGCCGTTGACCGTTACGTTAACGTGGGTGGCTCCTGCCGCGATGCCGGCAACAGCATTAGCCGTAGCCATACCGAAATTGTTATGGGTATGCATCTCAATGTCAAGATCTACAGCTTCCCGTAAGATTTTAATTCTTTCAAAGGTAGTAATGGGGTCTAAAAGACCGACTGTATCACAGTAGCGGATACGGTCAGCCCCGGCATCCTGGGCCGATTTAGCAAAACGTATTAAAAAGTCAAGATCAGTCCGGGAAGCATCTTCTGCACTTACTGAAATGTATAAGCCATAGCTTTTCGCATGGCTGACAGCTGCTACCATATCATGCACAGCTTGAGACGGGGTTGAGCCTAATTTATTGGCAATATGAATACTTGAGGTTGGAATCGAAATTGCAACTGCATCAACACCGCTTTGGATTGAAGCTTCGATATCGTCAATATTGGGCCGATTCCAGGCCATAATACTTGCTTTATGATTTGATTCCACGATCTGCCTGATGGCCTCTCCTTCATCGCCGCCCATAACGGGGATACCAACCTCAATCTGATCAACACCAACTTCATCAAGCATTTTCGCTATTTGTACTTTTTCCCTTAAGGCAAAAACAACCCCTGCCGTTTCTTCACCGTCTCTTAAAGTTGAATCAACAAAAATTATTTTCCTCTTCATATAATCCCCTCCCATAATCTAACAATTAGTTAATATGTCCATTATATAACAAATTTTTTATTTTTAAAATTTAATTTTATTGAGCCCCAGAATACACTTCTGCTTTTATTCAAGATCTAAATGTCCGGAAATGCCCCGGAAATATCTCTAAATAAATTAAAGCCAACCTAAGTTGGCCTACATGATTTCATAAGGAATCATAATTTGCTTTTCACTTTTACAACCTGAGCAAGCATACAGATGAATACAATTATTCCGGGATTCCTGCAAAACCGGGATACCATCCTGTTCCTCATAGGGACTATAAGGGGTATAGTAATCTTCAATTCTACCCAGGTCCTCCATTACCTCTTCGCAATGCTCACATAGTTCTCCTATACTGAGAAAACCGTTACAAACAGGACATCCTATTTCCATTATGTCAACACTCTCCCTTTTAAAATGTAACTAAAGTGTTCCATTCTTAAGGGGAATATATCCAGGCAATTATTAGTAAATTAATTATCTTTAAATTTATAACCTACCCCACGCACAGTTTCAATGAGATCCTCCTCCAGCTTTTGCCGGAGATGACGGATATGGACATCTACCGTTCTGCTGTCACCGATATAATCATAGCCCCAAACATGTTCCAATAAAAAATCCCTGGTAAATACCTTACCCGGCCGGGAGGCAAGCAAATGTAACAGTTGAAACTCCTTAGGAGTAAGTTCCAGCTTTTTATTATCGATCTGAGCCTCATAGTTTTCCGCATTAATGATTAAATGTCCCCGGACGATTTTCTTTTCCGCATCTTTTTCAATATTTCTGACCCTTCTTAGGAGCGCCTTAACCCTGGCAATAACTTCACGGGTACTGAAAGGCTTGGTCACATAATCATCAGCCCCCATTTCCAAGCCTAAAATCCGGTCTATTTCTTCACTCTTGGCCGTTAACATAATGACAGGTATGGCCGAAAGCTGAGTATTGCTTTTCATAGCTCTTACGATTTCCAAACCATCCCTCCCGGGAAGCATTAAATCCAAAATAATAAGATCAGGCCATTTGGCTTCTATTTCTTCCAAACCTTTAATACCGTCTTCAGCAACTTTTACCTCAAATCCATCCCTTTCCAAATTATATTGCAGAAGCTCTCTGATACTGGGGTCATCTTCTACAACCAGGATTTTTGACATGAAATCACTCCTCTTTTAGCATGATAAGCCCTGCCATGCGGCCTGTTTTACCGTAATTATACCGGTAGGAATATAACAATTCCGGATGACAGTAAGTACAAATTTCTGCCATCGTAATATTTGTTGCAGTCAGCCCTGCTTCCAAGAGCTGGATGCGGTTAGCTTCCCATAGGTTCAACTGGGCTTTACCGGCAGTTTTCATTGCCAATATTTTTGTCCAGGCAGAAAAACTATTCCTAAACCGGTCTATTACAAGTTCGTCAACTTCATAATGGCAGGGTCCTATGGAAGGGCCGATGGCGGCCAGGATATTCTGAGAGGAACAGCCATAAATCTCATTCATCCTTTGAACTGTTTTCCTGGCAATTTCCAAAACAGTCCCTTTCCATCCCGCATGGGCAATCCCAATAACTTTTTTTACAGGGTCCAAAAATAGTACCGGCACACAATCGGCATAAAAAGCGATCAAGGCCACACCCTGCCGGTCAGTCATTAAAGCATCGGTGTCTTTAACTGCCGTCCCTTGTTCTAAAACCCCTTTCCCCCAGTAAGACTGATCTACCGGACAAATATTCTCGCCGTGAACCTGACCGGCGGCAACCATTTGGTCAGGAGATATTTTTAACGCTTGAGCAAAAGCTGTCCGATTTTTTTTCACAATTTCCAAATCATCACCGGTGGCGAGCCCCAGGTTCAAAGTATGATAAGGTTCTTTACTGCAGCCGCCTACCCGGGTACTAAAACCATGGTTTACTAATCCGGTATTGGAAAATGCAGGTATGGTATAATATTTAATGCCATTATTTTCCTGAAGAATAAATTTCTCTATTCTAGACACCTCCAAGTTAACTTTATACTAACCAGATATAAATTGATGTTAAAAAACAATGAATAATGTTAAATATCTGTTAACACAAAAGTATTTACTCCCCTGTTTATTTATCTTACATTTCATTATATACTAGAAAATAATATCCTGAAAGGACGATCCGTTTTGCATAACCTCAAGGAAATCATCTGTGAAAAAAGAACTTATTCAAATATTGCCAATACCCATGCTCACCCTTTTGCCCAGTTAATCTTACCTTTAGAAGGGAATCTCTCTATTCAAACCGCCGCCTGTCGTTTAAAAATAGATAAAGAACATTTGTTTTTTCTGCCGCCCGGGTGCAGTCATACTTTTCAGGCCCAAAACAACAACCAGTTTCTGGTCCTGGATATTCCCCAAATCTTGTTACCTTCCGTCTGCTCCCAACAGGTAAATAAAGAAATCCACCATACCCTGGACCAGCGCTGGCAGGCTATCCGCTTTTTATTGCTCAATGAAACCCGGCCCCACGCTCTAACGGATCTGCTTCGTTATGCCCTGCGGTTTTTAACCCGGGGCGCCACTCCCGTTTCCATCCAGTATATTCATGATCATTTAGATGCCAAAATTACCATAGACCGCTTGGCTGCCCTGGAACACTTTAATCCGTCTTATTACTGTAACTGGTTTCAGCAGCAAACAGGACTGACCCCCAATCGCTATATCCAGGAACTGCGTCTTTCCAAAGCCAAGGATTTGCTTTTGGAAACGGACTTTTCCTTACTGGAAATTTCCCAGTTGGTTGGTTATGAACACCAGTCTTCTTTAACAAGATTATTTCAAAAGTACGAAGGTATGTCACCGGCTCAATTTCAAAAACATGCCGGAAAATAGGTAAAAAAAACCTGCATCAGGCTAAAACAAAACCCGCATCTCCGGGCTATAATGAATGAAACCGCTAATTCAGATCGTTAGGAATGATAAACATGCATCTTCATCATAAGACCCGGGGATCAGGTTTAATTTTACTGGGGGCCGTTCTCTGGGGTACTACCGGAACTGCCCAGGCTTTGGCTCCGGAAAGCGCATCTTCTCTGGCCATTGGCGCCGTACGGATTACAATCGGCGGATTGGTTTTACTTCTGCAGGCATTTTTCCGGGGGGCTTTTCGCCAGAGAAGCAGCTGGCCTAAACTCCCTACTTTTTTGGCGGCGGTGAGTATGGCAGCTTACCAGCCCTGCTTTTTTGCCGGGGTCAGCAAAACCGGGGTGGCAATAGGAACGGTAGTAGCCATCGGCAGTTCACCGGTCCTGACCGGGATCCTGGGGATTTTATTTTTTAAGGAACGTCCGGGCTGGAAATGGCTATTCGCTACTGTCCTGGCTGTTTGGGGCTGTGTGCTTCTTTTTACCGCCACCAATCAGGTCAGCATCAACATCTCCGGTATTATCATGGCCCTTTGTGCCGGACTGGCTTATGCATCCTACGTCTTATTCAGCAAACAAGTTTTAGAGCAGCATCCCCCGGAAGCAGTTACTGCTGTTATTTTCTGTATAGGTACCGTAATTTTATCCCCTCTGCTCTTCACGCAAAAACTAACCTGGCTGCTGGTGCCGGAAGGGCTGGCTGCCGCTCTGCACCTGGGGATAATAACTACGGCCGTGGCTTATAGTCTTTTTTCCCGGGGCCTGACGATAATTCCTGTAGCGAATGCCGTCACCTTAACCCTGGCCGAACCCCTTACCGCGGCCATACTGGGAGTAACCCTGCTGGGCGAACAACTGACAAGGCCCGCCTTCTGGGGAATAGCCCTTTTATTTGCAGGGTTGGCCATCGTCTCCTTGGAAAAAAGATGAAACCGGGCTGCCTGACGGCCCTTCTTCCGGGAATGACTCAATAAAAAAAGCTACAACAAAATTAATTTTGCTGTAGCTTTTTTTATTACGGGTAATCAGATCCCGGCTGCATTTTTTTCAGTAGAAATTTCTACTATTTCCCCACCGGCCAGGGAGTTGGGAACATCTATAATTCTTTGGTTACGGGAACCCCTAAAAACAAGGGAAATATCCTTTTGCTTCAAAATAAAGGGCCCGTCAACCAGCACATCGATATCTTGCAATACCGGGAGATCCCTTACCTCTTCAAAAAGATACCCGGTATAAACCCAGATATTTATCTCCGGCTTCCGCTTACGGATGAAAGCAATAACATTCTCCAGCTCCGCCGGCTGTAAAAGCGGGTCACCTCCGGAAAAGGTCAGGCCGGCATGCCTGGGCGTGAACAGTTTAAGAATTTTTTTGGCCAGCTCCCGCTCCGTGATTGCCTTTCCGCCCTCTTTAGAGAGGAGAGACGGATTATGGCAGCCGGGGCAGACCCGGGGACAGCCCTGAAGAAAAACAACTAATCTGATTCCGGGTCCGTCAACGATAGAATCGGTAAGTATATCCGCATATCTAATCATAGCTACACCTCTGCCGGATAGTTTTAATTATTTCTTTGCCGGTTTCCCCGGCCTAATCAGCAAAATCCATATGCTTGATACGGCTCTTTTCTTCAGCTTTTTTCGCATCATTAAACATATCTAAAGTTGATAAATACCCGGTGATTCTCCTGACCCTGCTGATTTTGCCGGCAGTACCGCAAGCCGGGCACACCTCTGTGTCAATAACCCCGTTAAACCCGCATTCTTTACAAATGTCCACCGGGAAATTGACGGCAGCATAGCCCATATCCGCTTCATACATCGCCTGGACGATACTTTCAAAGGCTGCAATATTATTTGTAGGGGCAGAGGGCAATTCAACGTATGAAATATGTCCGGCATTACATAATTTATGGTAAGAACCTTCGATATTGATTTTTTCAATGGCCCCGATCTTATAATCTACAGGTATGTGGAAGGAATTGGTATACCATTCTTTATCCGTAATGCCTGCCAGCTCACCGAAAAGTTCCCGGTCTTTAGTCACAAATTTCCCGCTGAGTCCTTCGGCCGGGGTTGCCAGCAGGGAAAAATTTAAACTATATTTTTGCGATGCTTCATCACACTTACGTCTGAGATGGCTGACAATGGATAAGCCCAAAGCCTGGGCCTCCTTGCTTTCACCATGGTGATAACCGGTCAGAGACTTTAAGGCCTCCGCCAAACCAATAAAACCGATGCTCAGGGTTCCATGTTTGATTGCTTTTTCCACACTGTCTTCCGGTCCCAGCTCTTCACTGTCTAAATACAGCTTTTGGCCCATTAGAAAGGGAAAATCTTTGACCTTCAGGCGTTTTTGAAAATCATAACGGGTTAACAGCTGTTTGATTGTAAGGTCAACCATTTCATCCAGACTATGCCAGAAATCCGAGAGATTGCCGGCGGCTTTAATGCCCAGTCTAGGCAGATTAACTGTTGTGAAAGAGAGATTTCCTCTTCCCTCCGTAACCTCCGGTCCGTTCACATTGCCGATGACCCGGGTCCGGCACCCCATATATGCTACTTCATCCTCATATATTGCGTTAAAGCTTGCATCTTGAAAAGAAAAATTAGGGAAAAGTCTTTTGCAGGCCACTTGCATACTCAGTTGAAATAAGTCATAATTAGGATCTTCCGGCTCATAATTAATTCCGTCTTTTATCTTCAGACAGATATTAGGGAAAATAGGGGCTTCTCCTTTTCCTAAACCTTTTTCATAGGCTTTTAAAAGCTTCTCCGTAATCATTCTGCCACCCCGGGTAGTATCCGTGCCAAGATTTATGGAGGAAAAGGGCACCTGGGCACCTGCTCTGGAATGCATAGTATTTAGGTTATAAACAAATCCCTCCATCGCCTGGTATACTTCTTCTTCCACCTGCTTGCGGACAATTTCCTGAAACTTATCTGCTGCCACCTGTAACCCCAGCCGATCCAAAGTCTCTCTGAGCATGCCTTCCTGCCGCTGGAATTCTTTTTCAACATAAATTCCCATATCCCGGTCAAAAAAAGCAATGGACTGCCCGCCGTGCTGGTCGTTTTGATTGCTCTGAATAATAATAGCAGCCAAAGCCGCTGCAGTTTTGATACTTTTCGGAGGTCTGATATAACCATGACCGTTATTGAAGCCTTCTTTCAACAACCTGCCCAGGGGAATTTGTAAACAGGTCAGCGTCTTGCCATACCAGGCCAGATCATGAATATAAATGTCCCCATTGATATGAGCCTCTGCCTGTTCAGGGGGAATCACCCTTTTGAGGTAATACTCTTTGGAGGCGATTTCCGAGATTTGCAGTACTTTGGCAGAAGGGGAATTACCCACATTGGCATTTTCCCGGTTCGTTTCCCGTAATACATCCGCCACAGCATCCATCATTTCCGAGCGGGTCTCTCTGATCCGTGTCCGTGAAGCACGGTAAAGAATATAGGATTTAGCGGTTTTCGCATGTCCTTTTTCAATCAATATCTTTTCTACCGCGTCCTGTACATCTTCGACAGTAAAAACATGCCCTGTGAATCTATCCTTCAAATAACGCAGTACTTCAATGGTAAGTTCCATTGCAATCTGTTTATCTTCACCACCGACAGACCGGGCAGCTTTAAAAATTGCTTCCGTTATTTTATTTTCATTAAATGATACTTCCCGTCCGTCCCGTTTCCGTATTGCGATAAACATTTCTCCTACTCCCTCCTATTACTATTCCTAAGAAGTCCCTCAATTTCTTTCATAAATGTATTGATATCTTTAAATTCCCGGTAGACCGAAGCAAACCTTACATATGAGACTTCGTCCAAATCTTTAAGCTCGTCCATTACTAATTCGCCTATTAAAGATGAACTTATTTCCCTTTCCATTTTATTTTTAAGGTCCCTTTCAATATTATCGGCAACTATTTCCAGTTGCTGCAAAGTTACGGGCCTTTTTTCACAGGCTTTAATTAAACCGTTGAGAAGCTTAGTTGAATCAAATACTTCTCTTTTACCATCCTTTTTGACAACCACAAGAGGTACATCCTCTATTTTCTCATAAGTCGTAAACCTCTTGGTACATTCCGCACATTCCCTGCGGCGTCTTATGGAATTTCCGTCATCAGCTGATCTTGTATCCAGAACCTTAGTATCAAAAAAACCACAAAATGGGCAGCGCATTGTTCTTCACTCCCTTAAAATAGTGAATTTATGATAAAAGTTTTGTCTAAATGTTAATTCTAAAGATTAGCATCTCTTGCAGGAAATGGTAGATATGTATAAAAAAGAAGAAAATATTTACCTTAAAAAACAGTCTACCATATTACATTTTTTAAAGGATTTTCATCTCTGCCGGTCGAATATAGTTAAAATGGAAAATCACAAAGCTATCACTATATATAGTGATAGCTTTATTTTAATCCACTACATCTAGTATGTCAAACCATTTCTTGCCAAAAATTAAAAAACTGAGCTTTGCCCAGTCTTCATTTAATCAACAAGTATTTCCAACACTGTGTTCTTTACGATAGACGATGGGCTGCTTGCGGTAACCGGTAATTCAGGGCTTTATTAAAGCATATTTATCAGGGACCGCAGCATTTCTTCCCGCTCCTCAACTATTTATAGTGTTCTCTTACCCACTCTTCTTGTCTCTCCTTACGAGGCAGCTCGGTAAATTGCTGGGCTTCGACCAGTATTACATCTATCCCGATTCTGATTATTTTCTCCCAGGGGACAATATAATCTTCCCTTTTCCCAAAAAGACTCAAAAATCTACTGGTACCGGGTAAAATCAGAGCGGTTATTCTCCCGGTCTCTACATCAATATCAATATCTTTAATAGGTCCCAGCCGCCTTCCGTCTATTACATTTATTATTTCTCTTTCCTGCAGATCCGAAACTTTGGCAAGCATAAAAACCCCTCCTTAATGGTGGACAATATATATATATTGTTTAAATGTAAATTTCATGACAAAAAAATCATAACTTCTTAAATTAAAAGTCCCCCTGATCATTTAAGAAAATTTGATCAGACAGCGGACTTTCTTTACAGGTTATAAGCAGATACAAAAAAACGACTGTCAGTTAACAGTCGTTAAACGCTCCATACTCTGATTATCAGCTTTACAGTATCCCTGCCAATTTCTCCGATCAGTTTCAAGAGCTGTTTCTGCCTGCCCTCCCCTGCCTTGGCGGTGGTTTTTTCCGAAAAAACCGGGGCAGCGTCCTGCTCTTCTACAGGAAGATGTTTTTTTTCTTTAACCCAATCACCATGACAGATAGGCGGATATAAGACACACCACCAGTTTGCGCCTTGGCCTGCACCGATAATAACTTTTAAAGCCAGGTACTCTCCCGCCGGTAAAACCAGCTCATTACTATATCTGCGGGTTGGAAATTTTGATGTGACAAGACCGACACTGATAGAATAATCTTCCCCGTCACCGGCTAATTCGGCTCTGATCATTTTGGTGATTTTTTCTTGTTTAGCTAAGATATATTCTTGCGCCAGTTTAATGTCCTTTATCTCTTGTAATTCTGTAAGCTCACTTAAGACCAAATCTCTTATTTTTAGTTTCAAATGCTGGTCATGACAGCTATCGGAATTGGCGATCACATGCAGCCGGATTAAATGAAACTCCTCTGCCGCACCGGCCATTGTTCCTAAACAACAAAACCGGACCAGAAGCAGTAATGTAATTAACCATTTTTTCAACTGCCGCCCCCCCTACATATGTTTTTTCATATGATTAAGAGCAGCCTTCTCTAATCTGCTTACCTGCGCTTGAGATATACCAATTTCATCTGCTACTTCCATTTGGGTTTTTCCATCAAAAAACCGTAAGGTGAGAATCAATCTCTCTCTTTCGTTTAGTTTGCGCAGGGCTTCTTTCACCGAAATACTTTCCAGCCAGCTGATATCTGAATTTTTTTCATCTCCAACTTGATCCATAACAAAAATCGGATCTCCACCATCATGGTAAATTGGTTCAAAGAGAGAAACAGGCTCCTGGATAGCATCTAAGGCAAAAACGATTTCTTCCCGGGGCAGTTTTAATTCGCTGGCTATCTCAGTAATCGTAGGCTCCTTGGCATGCTTATTTACCAGAGAGTCACGGATTTGCAGTGCTTTATAAGCAATATCCCTTAAAGACCTGCTCACCCGGATGGGGTTATTATCCCTTAAGTACCTCCTGATTTCACCAATGATCATGGGAACAGCATATGTAGAAAATTTTACATTTTGACTTAAATCAAAATTGTCAATTGCCTTCATTAAACCTATACAGCCTACTTGAAACAAATCATCAACATATTCTCCCCGGTTGGTAAATCTCTGAATGACACTCAATACTAATCTTAGATTTCCTTGAATAAGCTTTTCTCTTGATTCCTCATCGCCTGCTTGCAGCTTATTAAATAACTCTCGCATTTTTGCGTTAGATAAAACGGGTAATTTAGAAGTATCTACACCACAAATCTCAACTTTGTTTATTATCAACCAAGTTACCCCCTATGTTCAGAGCTTATTTTAGTTATTGCCTTGGAGGGGTACTCTTATTCGATATTAATAATAAAATCAGGAGAAATCATAAAGTATTTTCATTCAGAGATTTGCGAATTTATAAAAAACTGGCCGGTGCCGTGACTGGTGACTGGTGACTGGTGACTGGTATGGTAAAGTTTATAGTTTATGGTTTATAGTTTATGAATATAGTTCTCAGTTCCCAGTTTTCAATTTTCAATTCTCAGTTATTAGTTATCAGTTCTCGTTTTCAGTCATTTTTGGGCACAGAGTACAGATTACAGAGTACAGATTACAGAGTACAGATTACAGAGTACAGATTATCTTCTACTCCATACGCTGGATTTCTTTTTTTAACCTTTTAATTATTCTTTTTTCCAGGCGGGAGATATATGATTGCGAAATGCCTAAGAAATCAGCTACTTCTTTTTGCGTTTTCTCCTGGCCGCCCTGCAGCCCGAATCTTAATTCCATTATTTTCTTTTCCCGGGAATTTAATTTTTTCATGGCCGAGTGCAGAAGCTTAATATCAACTTCTTCTTCCAATGACTTATAGATTATATCATTTTCCGTACCTAAAACATCGGAGAGCAGCAGTTCATTGCCGTCCCAGTCTATATTCAAGGGCTCATCAAAGCTCACTTCAGATTTTGTTTTATTACTCCTGCGCAGATGCATTAATATTTCGTTTTCAATGCACCGGGAAGCATAAGTAGCTAATTTTATCTTTTTAGCAGGGTCAAAAGTATTTACTGCCTTGATTAACCCAATTGTTCCGATGGAAACTAAGTCTTCAATACCTATTCCCGTATTTTCAAATTTTCTGGCTATATAAACCACCAGCCGCAGATTTCGTTCAATTAAAACACTTTTTACATTATGATCACCGGCTTCTAATCTTTCTAAAAGAATGCCTTCTTCGTCTTGGGTTAAGGGCGGAGGCAGGGCCTCACTGCTTCCCACATAAAAAATATCTTCAGAAAGTCCTATTTTTTTCAGCAACCTTAGTATTATTAGCTTAAAATTAATTTTCCATCTAATTATCTGACCTTCATGAATCAAAAGTTGCCCACCTCCAAAATCAGTTACCAGCTACTAATCTGGCTGCTAGTATACTTAACTAATTTCAATTTTTAGCTCGCCCCGCATTCCGGCAGATCCATATCATTCTTCAGTAAGCATATCGGGATGCACCAAAGCCTGATATGAGCCTTGCGAACAAAGCTTAAGATGATAAAGACCTACGACGGCTTTTGTATTATGATAAGTTTTCTCACCATCCTTAACGATTACCCGGTCAGGCTTTAGAGCAACAAGCATCCCATTTTGATTTCCTAAAGACGAGAAAGGAACTAATCTTATTCTGGTTTGCCATTCTGCACCGGTTAAAGTATTTAGCTGTTGGTCCAAAGAAGAAATTTCTTTCTTATTCAAAATACGAATAAATTCCGGGGGTAAAGCTTTTTCCAACATCCTGTGTTCAATAATCATTACCGGCTCCTGTGTTATCGGGTCGTTTAACTGATTACCCGTATCCACAAGAGCATCTACTTCAATTATATGTTCCCCTATTATTACTTTTGCCTTTACCAGCCACGGTCCTTGCTGCAGATTTCTCCTGATATAAGCAGCACCCCAAATCCCTAGTACTACTGCTACCATCAGCCCTGCCAGAAGCCAGGCCGTTTTAAAATTTATGACGTTAACTGCAATCCCGTTCCATGTTTCGATAACCTCAGGATTTGTCTCAAATAGATACATTGAGCCCAGGACAGCTCCACCCATTACAAAGGAAACGAAATAAAAATAGGCGGCAGATTTAAAGAACCGCCTAATATTGTTAAAACCAAAGGCCACTAAAATCATGAAGAGAGAGCAGAGTATTTTTGCCAAAATTGTATTCAGTAAAGATAACCCGGGAAGAAATATTAAAATCGCATAAAGTGCTCCGCTGAAGGCACCTAAACATAATCTTTTAAAAGTTGTCCTTAACCGGCCCATTTTTGCTGTAGCCCATAAAATAAAAAAATCCATTGTAAAGTTGATAAGAAATACCATATCGATATATATATTAACTTTGGGCGGCACTAAATCACCCCACTCACCATGAGGGACTTGAAAATTTCTTTGTTTACATTATAGCTCATTTCTTTTCAGAAATATGTCATTTTTTGCGTTAATTAGCAATTATGTATTTTATTACCATAGGGGATCGGACCTTAAGACCTGGTTTAACAGGGAAAACTTGTTGACCCATATCCCAACCCGATACGGAAAAGAAAGAGAGGTATTATCCCACCAAGGATAATACCTCTCTTTCTTTAATGCGCATTCTCTTCTGCTGTTTCCCCTGCACATCATGCTATACTGTGATCAACTCATAATCCCGGGTACCTAAACCGATTTTCTCCGCATGTTCCAGACAGGTGCGCCACTCAGACTCGGGCGTAGTGTTTAAGAAGTGGTCGTGATGGTCGATAAAACCGGTCTTTGCCATATTATCGGACAGTTTACTGCCCGGAAGCGGTGCGGACTTCAAACAGGCGTCTACACAGGCTTGGTCCAGTGCCAGCGGATCAAAGGATGCGAACATACCCAAATCAGGCAGAATGGGAACGTCGTTTTCTCCATGACAATCGCAGTGGGGGGATACATCCACCACCAATGAAATATGAAAGCCGGGGCGGCCGTCCACTACCGCCTTGGTATATTCCGCCATGCGGAAGTTTAGCAGTTCCTTCGCGGCGTCGTTGTCGAAGGCAATCGCATCAAAATTGCACGCTCCCAGGCAGCGGCCGCAGCCAACACAATTTTCCTGATTAACCGTCATCTTTTTGCTGGCAGTGTTAAATTCCAGACCGCCGTTGGCGCATTCCCTCTGACATCTGTAACAGCCCCGGCACAGGGTTTGGTTGATGTGCGGCTTACCGCTGCTGTGCTGGTCCTTCTTTCCGGCCCGGGAGCCGCAGCCCATACCGATGTTTTTGATGGCGCCCCCAAAGCCGGTCATCTCATGTCCCTTGAAATGAGTCAGACTGATGAACACATCCGCGTCCATGACGGCCCGTCCGATTCTGGCTTCCTGCACATATTCACCGCCTGCTACAGGTACCGCAATATCATCGGTACCCTTCAGCCCGTCCCCGATCAGAATAGGACAGCCTACGGTCAGCGGAGTAAACCCATTTTCCCATGCACATTCTAAATGTTCCAGCGCATTTTTCCGGCTGCCGGGATACATGGTATTGCAATCGGTCAAAAAAGGCCTGCCGCCTAACTCTTTTACCACATCAGCCACGGCCTTGGCATAATTGGGGCGAAGATAACTGATATTTCCTAGCTCGCCAAAATGCAGCTTGATGGCGGCAAACTTGCCGTCCATATCAATTTGCCCGATCCCGGCCGTTTTGATCAGCTTTTTAAGCTTACTGGGCAGTCCGTCTCCGAAAGCCACTGTACGGAAATCCGTAAAATAAACCTTTGCTTTTTCCATTTTTCGTTCACTCCTGTTTTAAAATCATTCGCTAAATAATAAAGATCGACGTGATTCCGTTGTGCTTACCCCGCTAGGTATTCACCGGATTCGTCGTTCCTTAAATAAAATTATACTAGCTAGAGTTAACTGTAAGTCAATAGTCTACTAGTTTTTCCCGTAGTGTCTTGACTGTCCGAATTAGTGATTTTCGTAGCCGTTCCTGAAGCATGAAAGGCATTTACCGGAAAAACCGAAAAAATAACCGGTCAACAGCAAAGGCAGACAGTCTATCTGCTGTCTGCCCTGTTAAACGCTTCACATTCACCTTATGCCCCGGGGAACAGAGCATAATCGACAGGTCTTAAAAATATTTTCAGTTTTGTCTTTCGGTTTTCCATAAAAGCAAACCGATCACATGCCGGACATATTGCTGTAAATTTTGTTTTTCAGAAGATACTTGTTTATCCAAAAAATTTTTGATTAGCATATCACGAGCGGCATCATCCTTATTACTCTGGGCCAATATTGTCTGCAGGCTAATAAAAGCTTCGGTATAGGACATTTCTTCCCTTCTGCTCAGATCTAAAAATTCAAGAGCAGGCCGGAATCCTAACGAATATAAAAGATTAATCAGATAGATGATGTCATGGGAATTTCTCATATATGGCTCAGCATAAAGTTCCCGCCAGAATTCATCAAATAAAGTCATCTTCCGGTTCCCGTCAAAACCGCTGGCAAAACAATAATACTTGGAACATTCATTCATCTTTGCAAGTGTATCTATATCCCTTAAGCCCGGGCTTTGAGAAGCAAAAACCAAATCAAACTTTTTTTCCCAGCCTTTTTCTTTAACATTCACCTCTTCCCAGAGGCCTTGGACAACTTCAATATTTTTAAGCTTCTGCTCATTTATCCTGTTTTGCAAGATTTCCAGCATCCCGGGAGCAGGATCAAAAGCTGTAACTTCCGCTCCCTCCAGGGCGAAGGGGATAGAAAAATTCCCCGGGCCGCAGCCCATATCCAGAATTTTTATGCCCGGCCGGAAAGCATTGTGCTTCTTCAGAAAATTTAAAACTCCGTTTACTCTTTTATGCCCCTCTGCTGTGGCTGCAAATTGAGAGAATGATTGGGCTTTTTTATTCCATCCTTTTACAGGGTTATTATCCAGGTGTTTTCCTAAATTCTCCTGCCACAATTTATTCCAGTACTGAGGATTTTTTATATTCTCAAGCATATGATCACCTCATTAGTATCTTACCCTGTAATTGTTCCGATAATCAATTTATTTTTATTCTTTTGACAACTTTTTCAAAAATCTCCTCAGATACAAAAACCGGGACAGCAACGATTGTCACCATCCCGGCAATCTCCTGACCTGCTTTACTACAATACCGCACCGCCGTCAACACATAAAACAGTACCGGTAATAAATCCCGCTTCGTCCGAGGCCAGATATAGATAAGCATTGGCAATATCCTCCGGAGTTCCGAGTTTACCCAGCGGGGATTTGACCTTTAACATATCCAGTACTTTTTCCGGTACGGTTTCCAACATTGGCGTCATTGTATATCCGGGGGCTACGGCATTTACTCTAATCCCTTTCTTTCCTAACTCTTTGGCCCAGGATTTCGTCATGCCGATAACACCCCATTTGGTGGCGGCATAATTTGTTTGACCAAAGTTCCCATAAATACCGACTATGGAACTGGCATTGAGAATTACCCCGCCCGTTCCCTGTTCGGCCATTACTTGCGCTGCCGCCTGACCACAGTTATAAACGCCCTTAAGATTTACCCCGATCACTTGATCAAATTGTTCTTCAGACATTTTCAAAAGCTGGGCGTCGGCGGTAATGCCGGCATTATTTACAATGCAATCCAGTTTACCGAATTTTTCTACGGTTTGGGCGATCATTTCGTCAACACTGTTTTTATTTGTCACGTCTACCACTAATCCTAAGGCCTCCTGTCCCAACTCTTCAACCATTTTTACTACTGCCCGGATATTTTCCTGATTTATATCGGCTATCACCACCCTGGCGCCTTCCCGGGCAAACCTAACTGCCGTTGCGGCCCCGATTCCTCTTCCCCCGCCTGTTATAACAGCCACTTTTCCTTTTAATCTCATCCTCACTCCGACCTCCCTTTAGAATATAGATTATCGTATATAGATCATAGAGCATAGTATTGGCGTAAGTTATCTTTCTACCAAAAGGGCTACACCCTGGCCTCCGCCGATACAAAGCGTGGCTAAACCTTTTTTCGCCTTCCGTCTGCCCATTTCATAAAGCAGGGTCACCAGGATTCTGGCCCCGCTGGCCCCTATGGGGTGGCCTAAGGCAATAGCGCCGCCATTAACATTGACAATATCCATATTAAATTCCAGTTCTTTGGCCACGGCTATAGACTGAGCGGCAAAGGCTTCGTTTGCTTCGATCAGGTCTAAATCCTGTAGTCCCCAGCCGGCCTTCTTAAGGGCCTTTCTGGTGGCCTCAACAGGACCGATACCCATAAGGGCCGGATCTACTGCCGCAGAAGCACTGCAGGTAATTTTTGCCAGGGGCTCCACGCCTAATTCCCGGGCCTTTGCTAAGCTGGTCACGATCAGAGCGGCCGCACCGTCATTAATCCCCGAAGCATTACCGGCCGTAACTGTCCCCTCCTTTTTAAAAGCAGGTTTTAATTTCGCCAATGCTTCTCTGGTCACACCTGATCTGGGGAATTCATCTACAGTAAACGCCTGCCGGGATTTTTTGACCGGCACTTGCACCGGGACGATTTCTTCGGCAAAACGGCTCTCCCGGAGGGCGGCTTCAGCTTTGTTCTGACTGGCGGCGGCAAAAGCATCTTGTTCTTCTCGGCCGATCCCCCACTTTTCAGCAATATTTTCCGCAGTGATTCCCATATGATAGTCGGACATCGCACACCATAAGCCGTCTTTGATCATCTCATCGACAGCTTCCCCGGGGCCCATTCTGTATCCGAAACGGGCCTTTGGTAATAAATAGGGGGACTGGGACATATTCTCAGTTCCCCCGGCTACCACGATCTCCGCGTCTCCTAAAGCAACAGCCTGGGCTGCCAGCATAACGGCTTTCAGTCCGGAACCGCAAACCTTGTTGATCGTCAGGGCAGGAACATTTATAGGCAAACCTGCTTTCAGCGAAGCCTGACGGGTCACATTCTGTCCTAAACCTGCCTGGAGAACACAACCCATAATTACCTCGTCAACTATTTCAGGAAGAACCTTAGCCCTTGTTAATGCTTCTTTGATCACAATACTTCCCAGGTCCGGGGCAGATACATTCGTTAAGGAACCGCCAAAAGAACCGATGGCCGTTCTAGCCGCACTTAAAATGACAACTTCCTCCATTTTCTACCTCCTTAAAATATAAGGGATAAGACTTACTATTTATGAAGTCAGCACGCTGTTAATATCCCTGTTTTCTTCCCTTTACAACTTAGATATCCCGCACTGTTAATAACTGAAAAAGCCTTGGCCTGATTTACGTCCTAGATATCCCGCCCTGACCATTTTCCTTAATAGAGGGCACGGTCTGTATTTGCTGTCTCCAAATTCCCGGTATAAAGTCTCCATGATAAACAAGCAAACATCCAGGCCGATTAAATCTCCCAGAGCCAAAGGCCCCAGGGGATGATTGGAACCCAGCTTCATTGCCGCATCAATATCTTACACCTGCCCCGCAAACCATTATTTTCATTATTATTTTCCTCCTAATCCCATTGGCTCCCTACGAAAAATGCGGCTGTCCATCAATTTCGGGCTGCCGTTAATTTTAGGCCGGAATTCCATTAACCTTAAGATATCCTTTTCCAGATCTATCCCCGGTGCAATTTCCGTCAGATATAATCCGTCCGGCTTTAGTTCAAATACCGCCCGTTCCGTAATATACATAACCGGTTGCTTGATCTCCCCGGCATAATTACCGCTGAAAGTGATTTGCTCGACTTCCTTAATAAATTTACTTACTTTACCTTCTTGTTGGATCGAGAGCTTTCCGGCGGCGATCTCCACATCCAAACCACCTGCCGTAAATGTGCCGCAGAAAAAAACTTTTTTAGCATTTTGGGTAATATTGATAAACCCTCCACAGCCTGCAATACGGGGTCCGAATTTACTTACATTGACATTACCTGCCTGATCTACCTGAGCCAGCCCTAAATAAGCCAGGTCTAAACCTACGCCGTCATAAAAATCAAACTGATAGGGTTGATCCAGAATCGCCTCCGGATTAATTGCCGCTCCAAAGCTGGCTCCGCCGGCGGGAATCCCTCCTACCGGGCCGGATTCCACCGTCAATGTCATGTATTCACCAATCCCCTCCTCATTGGCAACCATAGCGACGGCCTCCGGGATACCGATCCCCAAATTGACGATGGTATTGGGCTCTAACTCCATGGCTGCTCTGCGGCCGATAATTTTCCGCTCGTCCAAAGGAGTGATTTTAACCTGCTGCACAGGTACTTTTATTTCACCGGTATATGATGCATTATACTGTTCGGCAAAAGTCTGCATGTGATCATGAGCCTCAGCAACAACGACAATATCCACATAGATTCCGGGAATTTTTACTAACTTAGGATCCAGCGTTCCTGCTTTAACAACCCTTTCCACCTGCACAATCACTTTACCGCCACTGTTTTTTACCGCCTGGGCAATCGCCGTGGCCTCCAAAAAAACTGCCTCCTTTTCCAGCGTGATATTGCCTTTTTCATCTGCCGTAGTTCCTCTGATCAAAGCGGCATGAATAGGAAAAGTTTTATATAAAAGCCGCTCTTGCCCATTGATATGAATAACTTCCACTATGTTCTCGGTAGTCCTGGCATTAAGTCTGCCGCCTTCTACCCGGGGATCAATGAATGTTTTTAAACCGACATGGGTAATCGTTCCGATTTTCCCCGCCGCAATATCGCGAAAAAGGTGGGATATTACACCCTGCGGCAGATTATAGGCTTCTATCTTGTTTTCCATAGCCAGCTTGCCCATTTTGGGAGCCAGATTCCAATGACCGCCGATTACTCTTTTTATTAAGCCCTCATGCCCCAGATGGTTTAAGCCTTTCTCTCTTCCGTCACCCTGACCGGCTGCATAAATAAGGCACAAGTCTCTAGGCCCGCCGGTCTCGATAAACTTTTCTTCCAAAGCAATTGTCAGAGCTTCAGGGTGACCATTCCCTACAAAGCCTCCGGTAACTAAAGTATCACCATTGCTTATTAAGGCAACGGCTTCTCTCGCAGTTAAAAATTTTGGCGCCATATCAGCCACTCCTCATTCGATTAATTACATGCCCTAACTTGGTTTCAGCCCGTGGGATTAAAGAGCTTCCGGGAAAACCCGGAAGCCGTCTTATTCGGACATTCCTCCCGCTTCTCTTATACGATCCCGAATAATGTCGAGAGAATAATTACAATTGCTGTGGAGGCAAAAGGAATTATCAGGGAAACCATGCCCACATCGGGATAGGATGATTTATGAGTTAATCCGGTGATGGCCAGTAAGGTTATGACCGCACCATTATGGGGCATTGTATCAAAGCCGCCTGAGGACAGCGAGGCAATTTTATGTAGCAATTCCGGGTTAAGACCTACTTGCTGACCCCATTCCAGATACCTCTGTCCCATAGCTTCTAAAGCAATGCTCATCCCGCCGGAAGCAGAACCTGTAATACCTGCCAGGACGTTAACGGTAATGGCTTCGGAAACCAACGGAGTACCGGGATCAATACCCAGCATAAAATCTTTGACAACGTTAAAACCCGGTAAAGCCCGGATTACATTACCATAGCCAACCTCGGAAGCAGTATTCATGATCGCCAGCAAGGAACCGATGGCACCTGCGTTAAGAGCCTTCATTAAATTGGCTTCTGTTTTGATTTGTTTCCAGCCAAAGGCAATAGCCATCAAAATGCCGATAACCAAAGCGGCAATCAAGGCCCAGATCGCAACAACACTGGCAATGGATACGTTAATGCCGACAGCTTCCAGCCCGGCAGGGTCCATATTTGAAAACACTTTGGTAAATACAAAATTTAAAACAAGGACGGTAATAAGAGGGAGAATCGCCAGCACAGGATTCATTAAATCATCGGTAAACCTGGATTCATCCGGTTCATTAACGAAATTATGTTTACTGCCGTAATTTTCCCCGGCGGCCATAAATTTGCGTTTCCGGTATTCCAGCCACATAATACCGCCTACGGCCATCAAGAGCCCGGCGATAGTACCTGAAACGGGAGCGGCATAACCGGTAGTACCGAAGTATTTGCCGGGAATCAGATTCTGAATCTGCGGTGTCCCCGGAAGAGCAGTCATCGTAAAAGTAAAAGCACCTAAGGCTATACAGCCCGGGATTAAGCGTTTGGGAATATCTGCTTCTTTAAACATAGCGGCGGCAAAAGGATAAACGGCAAAAGCTACCACAAACAGACTGACGCCGCCGTATGTTAATACTGCACAGGCTAAAACTACGGCAGTTATGGCTTTACCGGCCCCCAGTTTATTGATGATCCAATGGGCAATAGATTTTGCAGCCCCGCTTTCTTCCATAACTTTACCAAAGACAGCACCCAGCAAAAATATCGGAAAATAACTTTTTGCATAATTCATCCCGTTAACCATAAATATTTCCGTATAGGTTCCCAATAAAGGATAGCCGGCGGTAAGAGCTGCCAGTAACGCAAGAATAGGAGCAAAAAGGATTACTGAATATCCACGGTAAGCAACATACATTAATAATCCAAGAGATACGATAATACCTAATACCATATAACTCCTCCTAATGATTAATAATGAGGGACAGACCCGGGTTATGTTTTCCGTTGTTGCTCAAGAAATCTGCCCTGAAGAAAATCTTTTTTTTAAATTCACCTCCTAAAACGGCAAGCCAGACTCTTTTAAAGATTAGCAGGTAAACATCCGCAAGATATCACTTTGCTGCTTAAAGCCGATTTCCGCACCTAAATTGGGTCCAGCCTGCCGAAGTAGCTACAATCCTTTACACATGCAAAATTCATGCCAGCTGCAAAGCCCTGTCATACTTAACTCTGTCTTTTCTTCTTTAGAAAAAGTGTCTATAATTTTAGAAATCACTTAAGTCTTCTTTTTATAAAGAGATCATTAGCTGAAAAATCATCATTTTAGCGCACATTAAGGTATTGTCTAAAATTTTGGAAAACATCTATAATTTTAGACAGCTCCTACTTATAATTCATTAAAAAAAATCAAGAAATTATCCCGCAAATTTCTTGATCTTTAATGGATTTTTAATTTACTTGCCATTTCATATCTTTTCAATCCAAAGACTGGCACTCGCCCCGGGTTTTAGCATCACTACAAGCGATACTTTTCAATTTTTTGATAGATGCCGGCCCTGCTTATTCCCAGCATTTTGGCAGCTTTTATTTTATTCCCCCGGCAAATTTCCAACGCATTACTAACTGCCATACACTCCGTTTCTTCAACCAGCTCTTTCAAAAGTAATATTTTTTCAGGGGACTTTAATTCAGCATTTTTAATGTGAAATGGTAAATTTGCTGCTCTGATAATACCATTTTCGACAAAATTCAGACATCTCTCCAAAACATTTTCCAATTCACGGATGTTTCCCGGCCAATGATAGGACATCATAATATCCATAGTTTTTTGCTCTATCACCGGAATTTGGCAGCCCATTCTAAGAGATAGCTTGTTAATTAAAAAATTACTTAACTGGGGGATATCCTCTTTACGGTGACGTAAAGGAGGGATCTTTAATTCAACCACATTCAAACGATAATATAAATCCATCCGGAATTTTTCTTCCCTGACCAATTCCTCCAAAGGCTGATTTGTGGCGGCGATTACCCTCACATCTACCGGAATTGTTTTGGTTCCGCCAACTCTCTCGATTTCTTTTTCCTGCAAAACTCTTAGTAATTTAACCTGCATATTCAGAGGCATGTCGCCAATCTCATCCAGAAAAATGGTTCCGTTATTCGCCAATTCAAACTTGCCCAGCTTCCCGCCCCGTTTGGCTCCGGTAAATGCACCTTCATCGTAGCCGAATAATTCCGATTCCAAAAGATTCTCCGGAATGGCCGAGCAATTAACCTTGATAAAAGGGCCATATTTCCGGGGACTTTCATAATGAAGGGCATGGGCAAATAATTCTTTTCCCGTGCCGCTTTCTCCGGTTATTAGCACTGTAGAATTACTGCGTGCCAATTTTTGGGCCATTGTTTTTATTTCCATAATTTGCCGGCTATCTCCGATAATATTGGCAAAGGTATAATGCGCCCCTTGAATTTTTTGCACCACATCTTTGTAATATTCCAGTTCATTCTGCAGCCTGTTGAACTTTTCAATCAAAGCCGTAAATTCCTTAAAGTCTTTAAACATTACCTTACCTAAAGCACCCCAGATTTTGCCGTCTTTTTTTATGGGAATCCGGTTACAAATCATTTCCTGCCCCTTGATTTTTTGCAGGTCGGCCATTTCAGCCTTACCTGTTTTCGCAATGATATGCATTCTGGTATTTTCGATTACTTTTGTCACATGTTTCCCGATGGCCGCTTCCCGGGGGATCCCTAAAAAATTTTCATATGCTTTGTTAAACATAGTAATCATGCCGTCCGCATTAACGACCACTAAACAATCATAGTCATTATCAACAACAGTTTCTAAGATATCCTTAAACTGTTTAACATTGGTCAGTTCTTCCATGATGGCCTGCAATTCCGTAATGTCCTGAAAAATGGCCAAAGCTCCGACAATTTTCCCCTTCTGAATAATAGGTGTGCGGTTAGTGATAAAAGTCTTTTCTCCAAATGTAAACCGGTGCCCGATTTCGGCTTTACCTAAGCGTACAATTTCCGGCAGCCTGGTATGGGGAATTAATTCTTCGATGTCTTGGCCTAAAGCTTGGGCTGCCTCAACTTCCAAAAGTTCGGCCGCCGCTTTATTTAAATAGGAAAGGGATCCCTGGCTATTTATGCTTAAAATACAGTTATTGCTGGTATCCAGAACGGCATTGAGATTTATACTGACGCTATCCCGCTGTTTAAGGAGGCTGGTCGCGATTTTTTCCTGGGAGGCAACACCGACAAAATTGTTGTTGGAATTTACAATAACGATTTTAGATAAGGGATAATCCAGTAAATAGGCCAGGGACGCCTTTTCATTTACTAAAACTGCTTTTTCTACATATTTATCAATAGCAGTATTTAAATCAGCTTGTTCAGAATATGCCCGCACCAGAGAATTTATTGTAAATACTCCTTCAACTTTACCTTTTTCATTAACAACAGGCACGGCACTGCCGCCTAAAGCTCCAATATTATTAAGTCCTGTAATTAAATTATCTTTTTTGGTGCAGGTTATTCTTTTTGAGGCGATAAGTTGGTTGACCAGCATATTTGTCCCTCCCAAATTATCCGAAAATATACATAATAAAATATTAGACAAAAAAAAGGAATTTCCCTTTAAAATAATGTTAATAAAAGGTAATATAGACAATAAATTATCATTCCGCCTAATATTTTGGTATAAAAAAGCACTCATAGACTATGAGTGCCGGGAATGAATACTTTGCATACTTTCTGCCGCCTTAATGTTGAAAAACATTGATTAACTCAGCTCATTTTGGTTTTCTATCCGAAAGACTTGTTTTATAAATCCAGCCTGCTGCGACGGCGGTAATAGGAGCAACCAGCACTAAGCCCGTGCTGCCTACAACAGTACGCATAATTTCGGCAGCGACAATCTTCAAATTGACGATCCTGGCAAAACTGGAATTTTTCGTCATAAAAAGCATTAATAAAGTTAAATACCCCCCGGAATAAGCTAATAAAAGGGTTGTCGTCATTGTACCGATTACCGCCCTCCCTACGTTAAATCCGGACTGGATCAGCTCCCGCAAGGTAATATCCGGTTTTTTCCGCATGACTTCTTCCATGGAAGCTGCGACATCCATAGCAATATCCATAGCCGCTCCGGACGCACCGATAATAATGGCCGCATAAAAGATGTGCTTTAAATTCAAATCCAGATGACCACTATAAAGCAGTGTTTCGGCAAAAGGGGCCGTCATGCCGTTTAGGCCGATTTTATCGCCAAAAAAGACGGTTATGCCGATTGTAACAAATAATCCGCAAATCGTTCCGATAAAGGCAGCTGTGGCCTTCCTGGTAAATCCGGCAACGGAATAAACGATAATCGCGGTAAGTAAAATCAGCACTAAGGCAGAAAGAATCAAGGGATTCTGCCCCGCTAATAAGCCGGGAATTAATATCTTCCAGATAATATATAAACTGGCCACAAAAGATAATAAAGCTTTTAAGCCTGTAAAACCTGCATAAACGATTAAAGATAGGACAAATAAAATGAACAACGCCAATTCCCAATTCTGACGATAAAGATCTACTGCTTTTGCCGCCACAGCCTTTTCGTCCTTAATCATCAAAGCTGCAATAATCGTATCACCGGGTTTATAATAATTATCAAGCTCCATTTTACCCATTAAATGATTGGTGGCATGCATTTCCTGTCCTTGATATACACCTTCCAGTATTTTAATTTCCAATCCTTGATCACCAATCTTGGAAATACCGGCTTGAATCATATTGCTGTCATCTGTTGCCAAAACGACTGCCTTTATTTCAACGACATTTTCCTCTTTTTTATTACTCCCGTCCATAATCAATAACGCAATCATTAAAAAAATTAATACTACAACAATCAAATAATGTCCTGTTTTTTTCATCTTCTCACCTTGTATAATGCAAATATAGGGTTTGATTATACATTTTCCTTTCTGATTAT
>JBMNCQ010000053.1:0-1802 GCA_049366715.1 Peptococcaceae bacterium
TTGTCAGAATAATTAACACCCATCTGGGGTGACATTTTCACAAACTATTGACATCTTCTGCTGTGGTCAATTGTATACAGGCCCTTTTAAACAGAAACAAGGAAGAAAGACAGCAAACAAAAAAGCTGTGGCAAAATGCCACAGCCCGCTTTCCGTACCAAAAGAACAAATCTGTTTACCCATCACCAAAAAGCCAATAACCCGTCGGCATAATGATTCAATCTCATGCAGGTCTTCTGGCTTGCGCATCTGCATTTCACTCTCCTTCCCAAGAAACAAGCAGTGTTTCTCAGTGGATATGAGTAAAACTACACGCTTACAGCGGCGGGACCACGCAGGTTTTTCACCTGCTTCCCTCTTAGCTGCTTAAAAATAAGCAGCACATCAGACTGTTCGTATTTAATTAATTATCCGATTTTACTCTACCATATAACAGATCATTTTTCAAACATATTTTTCCTTTTATAGTACTATAAAGAAATCCTGTCATTTTTCCCTATGAAGATGATACAAATATATACACAATTATTTGTTCATTCTAATATATTATATTAAAAATCTTCGGAGGATATGCATATGTGTACAGCAATAACCCTGCAATCCCAAGCCAAAGAGCTATTCTTTGGACGGACCATGGACTTTTCCTATGATATTATGCCCCAGCTTTATATAGTCCCCAGGTTCTATGTTTGGAATAATAACTTGAACAAAAAAACATTCAGAGACTCTTACCGGTTTATCGGACTTGGTCAGGAACTTGACGGGATTCTTGGTTTTTTTGATGGTGTCAATGAGAAAGGCTTCGCGGCAGCGGTTTTGTATTTTGCCGGATATGCTCATTATGATACAAAAACTGTTCATAAAACCACCGAACCAATTGCATCCATTGATTTTCTCCACTATATTTTGGGTAGATGTGCTTCTGTGCAAGAGTTACCTGCCCTGTTAAGAGATATCACCATAATAGGTATCCCGGATCCTGTTACTAAAACGATAGCACCGCTGCACTGGATTGCCGCCGACAGAAGCGGAGCATGCGTAGTAATAGAGCCGACTGTGCGAGGTCTGGAGTTAATAAGTAACCCTATTGGTATCATGTCCAATAGCCCTGATTTTCAATGGCATATGACGAATTTAAGAAACTATATCGAAGCTTCTCCAACACAAACAGAGGAGGCCTTCTGGGATAATATCCGCTTAACTCCTTTTGGTCAGGCCGGAGGAACCATACCCCTTCCGGGTGGCTTTACCTCTCCGGAACGCTTTATACGAACCGCTTACCTAAAAGCACATTTACCAAAACCGAAGGATAACAGGGAAGCAGTTGCAGCATGCTTTCATATCATGGAAAGCGTCTCTATCCCCAAGGGAGCTGTTGTCACCAGCCGCAACACCTACGATTATACAAAATATACAGCCTTTATTAATACAAAGACCTGTGAATACTTCTATAAAACTTATGACAACATAAATGTTACTACAGCCAGCCTTTGGCACACAAAAACTGTATAGCCCGGTGACCTGTGATTTATATTTCAAGAATTCAGAAACAGCCGCAGTGCGGTACAAATTATTTATTTCAACGATTAGGGATCTGCTTTTTCTTAACAATTCAAGTAAATTCTACACAATAAAATCTTTTTACTTTTTGATGAGCAGACCAGTTCACTTATTGAACTGGTCTGCAGCACAAGCAGGGACGGTTCTTTTCTTGCTTCTAAACCTTCCCTAAAATCCTACTCACCCTCGATTCACTTAAGCCACCCGTCATTTCCCCTATCTCTTTCAATGTTAATGTTGAG
>JBMNCQ010000054.1:0-55009 GCA_049366715.1 Peptococcaceae bacterium
TTTTGTCAGAATAATTAACACCCATCTGGGGTGACATTTTCACAAACTATTGACAAATGAATATCTATATGCAAAAAAGCCAACTGCTCCCAGCAATCGACTTATTTCGACAAAAATTATGGAAAGTTAGGTTAAAAAAGATGCTAGTATTTATTTCGCATTATTCTAGTAAACACCGATAAATTGGAGTTTAGCGTTCTGCAATTTCTTTAGCCAATTTACTTCTTTTCAACTTGTTATGTCTAATTAAATCAATTAGTATTTTCGGATTCTTATAGGAAAGTCTAATAACGAAATAATTTACCCATTCTACAATGGCAAACAATAAAAGAAAAAAACCTAAAATAGTATAAAATATACTATCATAATTGTTCACTAATATTACAGGGATAGATAACGCGATGAAGGCTAAGTTAAAATATTTGAAAATATAGAATACTCTCCCAACATTTTTTATATTTTTACCTTTTAGCCTTTGTAAACAAATAAGCCAATATAAAGATCCCTGCAAAAGAATAAAACATAAGATTAATAACGGATCGAATACCGGCAGAACAAAATCCTTGAATCGCAAATAGTATATGAACAAAAAAACTACTATACTTACCAATTCTCCCGTGTATAATTTGGCTAATTCAGTAATTAATTTTTCCCTTCATTATACATCGCTCCCATACAAATTATAACTTATATCCAATTGTCTCAAGCCAATTTGTGACCTCTTCCGATGCAACAATGCCGTTTACAGCAATACCAGGTAGAATTATGGATTTTAAGCACTCTTTAGCTATATCGTTTTCAATTTGGCAAAATCCACCCCCTCCATGAGTACAAAAGGGGATTACTGTTTTGCCTGTAAAGTCATGTTGTTTAAGAAAACTCATAACTGGCGGGGCTAATGTTTTAAACCAGTTAGGCGTACCTATAAATATTGTTTGATAATCATCTATTGACCCATTTCCAGATATCAGTTTAGGGCAAAATCCTCGAGAAATCTGATTTCTTACTTCTTTAGCGGCTGTATTGTAGTCAAAGGAATAATTCTTATCAGGAATTAATTCTCTTATTGTACCACCAGTCTGTTTTGCTATTTCAAATGCTAAATTCTTTGTGTTTTGAAAAAGCGAATAATAAACAATCAGTGTATTGTTCATTATGTTATCTCCATTCGTAAAATTCCGATTTATCGGTTAGCTTATAAATAATTCATTTGTCACATAATTAATTGATCCGTAACATATAAATATTGCACATTAACTATGAGAAAATTTCATCAGCCTATTCTTCAGTTGAGCAAGAACCAGCAGCCATGCCTGTTCATGCCTGGCCCTGGATTCTTCATCTGGAAACCCTGCATGATTTAATCGTAATGCTGTTCCACTCTCAACCTTTTTTAATTCCACAGTCACAACTGTTTCAGCACCTTTGGTTCCGTCAGCACCCGTTAGCCATGTAAGTTCAACCAGTTAGTCAGGTACAAGTCGAAGAAAACGGCCATAGTGATGATGACGATTCCCTTCATAGGCTGTTTCAAAGTAAAAAAACAGTGTTGGCTTCCCCTTCCATCAGAACTGAATCCGGTTCTACAAACCAGAGGTCAAACTGTTCAGTCCAAGCACGGTACAATACATTGGGTGGAAATAACATTGTCCTCTCTACAGAAAGCCTAAATGGTCGCAATGATCAAGTAGGCATACAAATTGGTATTGTTTGATAGGTTCATCTCCTATTCTAATTTAATTTGTTCATCTTGCACATACGTTATTATACAACTAATATGCAGCATATAAACAATCTCTATTTTGCCATATAAAGTTAAAGAAGCCAATCGCAACAGCAATCGGCTTCTTTCGACAAAAAATTATGAGAAGTTAGGTAATAAAAGATACCGAACTCAGCATGGTTAAGGAGGAAGGTGTTAACCAACACTAACTGATTGTAGTCTATACAGCAATACTTTTTCTAAAAATGATTTGGGCACATAAGTATAATCATTAATAATAACCGGAGCGGCTTCTAAAATATAGGGTGTCTTATCGTTAGCAACATATGTATTATCACCGATTTTCAGTTTGGCTGACGCCTCGCCTTTAGTTAGCAGAATACTCTGGTCCTCACCTTTCCAGGTTAGTGTATAGCCTAATTTTTCCGCCGTTAGGCGCAGAGGTATCATTACCACTTGGTTTTCCTGATTCATGACCGTCTTGATTTCTAAGCCTTCTAAAACTATTTTGCTTTCCTCTTTAACTGCCAAGCTGTCCTTCAGTTCGGTCAAATCAATGGCAAATTCAGGGATACCCATTACCCCGGGCGCTATTTCATACTTGGGAAAAACAATTACGATATCATTATCTTTTAAATAAAAACCTTGGGTATCACTAATACTCTTAAAACCCATATCTCCTTCAAAGAAAATTTCTTCTTTATCCTGAGAACGCAGTTCTATCTGTTTAACTATTTCATTATTTATTTTCGTTTTATAATCTGCTCCCGCCGGAAATAAATCTCCTAGATGTATAGACGTATTAGCCTTTTTATCAATGTTGATACAACCTACAACGGTCATGCCATTCGCTCCGCCGGTATACGTATAGTAAGTTATCGTAAACGAAAGAAAGTCCTCGTCATTAGTTTTCAGGTCATAATCAATGAAAAGCTGATATGGTCTTATTTCCCAACCTTTCTTTTTCGCTTCCCGGGCATATTCCTCTGCTTGCCTTTCAATACCGTCCTTAGCATATATTACTTGCTTTTTAATGTAATAATTTAATTGTTCCTGAAAATCAGCGTCGGTTAATCCCGAAATTACCGGGTAAGTAATATCAATTTCTAATATATCATTCTTTTCCTGAACTTTTTCTGCGGTAATCAGGTCATTCTTCTCGGCAATAGCAGCATCGTTCCCATCACCGCTCGCAACAACGGTTAAATCCCGCTGTTCCGCAGGAAAGGTTGATTCCACCGGGGTTGGGGCAGCGAATGCAGCACTGCTGAATACAAAACACCCCATTAGTCCTAACGCCATCGTCTGTTTGATTTTCATGTGAATTACCTCCTAAACTTCCCGTTGTTTTGTCAACGCTATGTATTACGCTGCGGCACCATATTTTCACTCTTTCCCGGAGATCATCTACTAAATAAATCCGCCCCTGTTTATAAAGACGACAATTTTGGAATTATGTTTCTCAAAACCGCAATTTTCCAATATAATTGTCCATGAAAAAAATTTGCGTTTCTTTTGCTAACCTTCGCTATGTGCCTGACGCTTTTGCTCGTTTTTTCCATCTTCAGCGGGATAATGGAATATTTTGTAAAAACATAAAAAAATAAAAAAGCTAATCACTTTGCAAATACAACAATCGACTTCTTTCGACAAAAATATTTGAGAAGTTAGGTAAATATAGATGCCATTAAACTGCCCATGATCTTATTAGACAAATTGGAATTTGTATATCTCAAAAGTTGTATTGCGGATAGTCTTTATACTTTTCGGGTAGTTCATAATCGTAGTAATTCAGTTGTTCAATTAATACCGACTTCTGTTGTGGAAATATCCACTCATTCAAATAATCAATAAAATCAGTTGACCCATAAATTGCTACTTTCTGCCCTCTTATTTCCTGCAACAGTTTTGCTCCATTTGGGTTCTTCCAAATCCAATTAGCAGCAAACTCCCAACAATACTTTTCCAAGTTATTTGCCACCTCATCTGGAACAGAATATATTCTTACTTTATCATCGTGACTGAGAATAACATTTTTCATATATTCCCTCCAAATTCCTGTTTGATTACGTGTTATATAAAAGTAATTTAATGCAATTATAGCTTATTGAAAAACGAAAAAGAACAGACAAATTTCTTGTCGAAATTTGTCTGTTCTTTTGGTGGAGATAAGGGGATTCGAACCCCTGACCTCTTGACTGCCAGTCAAGCGCGCTCCCAGCTGCGCTATACCCCCACGACTATAACGATATATAGCTTATTCAGTGTTAAAAAATAATTGTCAAGGTTATTGAGACTACTTTTAACATTATAGATTTAATTTATTTATTTGTCAAACCATAAATAATGGCAAACAGTGTCAATTTTTTGTAAGATATTCTTCTGAAGATTTTCCTTCTTGGATTTCATGGGGAAGCTGCCCCTAACCGGTTCTTTTATTTTTTCCCTGTGTTTTATTTTACACTGCGCATTGAATGTTAGCTAATTGCTTTTAAAAAATTTAAAAAGTAAAGTGAATAAGAGCATTGACATTTATTTGGTTATGAGATAATCTTTTTCTAAAGACGACAATTCCGATAGGAATAATAGAGTAAGTGAATTAACTTCTTATCACGAGAGGGGGAGGGAAAGGCCCGATGAATCCTCGGCAACCATCAGGAATAACTGAAAGGTGCCAAATCCTGCCGGTAAGACCGGAAAGATAAGAGAGAAAATAATTACCCTCTTCTTATCTATTTCAAGAAGAGGGTTTTATTTATATTTTTGGAGGTGATATTTTGGATGAAAGTTGAAACGAAAGCAGTCCGCGGCTATAAGGGATGCGATCCGGTTACGGGATCACTAAGTTTTCCCATTTATCAGTGCGCTACTTTTAAACATCCGGGGCTAAACCAGTCTACGGGATATGACTATTCCCGTGATCAGAATCCAACGAGGGAAGAAGTGGAGAAGACTTTAGCGAATTTGGAAGGAGGAAAACGCTGTTTGGCCTTTTCCACAGGAATGGCAGCTATTGATGTTTTATTAAAAACATTTTCTCCGGGTGACCATTTTCTTGTTTCCGAAGACTTGTATGGTGGGACTTACCGTCTTTTTGAACAGAACAGGAAATTCGGATTTGATTTTACTTACCAAAATACGTGTCACATAGAACAGGTAAAAACGTCAATCAAAAAGAATACCCGTTGTATTTTTCTAGAGACTCCTTCCAATCCAACTATGAAGGTTACTGATATCGGAGCGATAGTGGATTTAGCCAGGAGTGCAGGGATTATGACGGTGGTAGATAACACTTTTCTTACCCCATATTTTCAGAGGCCCTTGGAGCAAGGGGTTGACGTGGTAATCCATAGCGGCACAAAGTATCTGGGAGGCCATAATGATGCATTAGCCGGATTTCTTGTTGTAAAAAACGAAAAACAGGGAGAAGAGTTAAAACATCTGCAGATGTCCACCGGTGCCATTTTAGCTCCTTTTGAAAGCTGGCTTATATTGCGGGGAATGAAAACACTGGGTGTCAGGATGGAAAAATGCCAGAAAAATGCCATGGCAATTGCCCAATGGCTGAAAGATCACCAAAATGTGGAGAAAGTATATTATGCAGGTCTTCCCGAGCATGAAGCTTATGCCATATCCAAGAAACAAGCCGCCGGATTTGGCGGGATGATTTCCTTTACGGTTAAGGCGGCGGAACTGGTCGAGCAGATATTGGGCAGAATCCGGCTCATATCCTTTGCCGAAAGCTTAGGCGGTGTGGAAAGCCTGATTACCTATCCCCTGGTACAAACCCACTCTGCCATTCCCCAAGAAATGCTGAAAAGACTGGGCATTAATCATCGGCTTCTGCGGCTTTCCGTGGGTATCGAAGCCGTAGAAGACTTAATTGAAGATTTAGAACAGGCAATGAGGTAAAAAAATGAAATTTGGCACAAGGCTGATCCATAACGGCAATGAAATAGCAAATCTCATTACGGACTTTGCTACGGCTTTGCAGGACAACTATAAAAGTTTCAGGTTAAGGTGAGAACGAGAGCCAGAAACTGTCGGAAGGAAGGTGAACGAGCGTTTGATGAAGATTTCAACAAAAGGACGGTATGGTCTACGGGCTATGCTGGATTTAGCTGTCTACTCAAAAATTGACCATGTTACCCTGAACAGCATTGCAGAACGGCAGAATATTTCAGCTAATTATTTGGAGCAGGTTTTTTCTATACTGAGAAGGGCCGGCCTGGTAAAGAGCATTAAGGGTGCTCAGGGAGGATATATCCTGGGAAATAGCCCGGGCAGGATTAGCGTGGGGCAAATCCTGCGTGCTCTGGAAGGTGAACTTTTCCAAGGGGGAGAAGATGAGGCTGTCAAGGGACAATATAATGTGGAGTACTGTCTCAAATCTGCCGTATGGGCCAGAATGCAGGCCAATATCAATGACTTGGCGGATTCAATTACGCTGGAAGATCTGGTAGCTGAGTATAAAAGAATAAATAAAAATCAATCATACATGTTTTATATTTAAAAATTCCGCCTGAATTCCAGTAAAAAAATAAACATAATACAGGAAGGCGTAATATGCTTTGGAATCCGGATACCTTTAAGACTTTAACGGTTATGTAATGAGAGGCGCCACTTAATATTGAAGCCAACAGGCTAAAGAATGATCAGCCGCTTATTTACATCTCCAATTCAGGATGTATTCTAAGCAGTCTGATTTTTTTATAATTAATAAGCGAGTTAAATTATTTTCTCATATTTTTATTAATTTCGAAGAGTATTAGAAAAATATTAAAAAAAGATTTTAAAATACTATTGACATAATTTGAAGCAGAAGGTATTCTTTATAAAATTACAATAAAACATATCGGTTTAGTAGGAATTAGAGAGGAGGTGTAACGTTAAATGATTGTAAAAGCTGTAACCCCGAGGTTCGTAGCTGGGTAATGACAAAAAGCACAGGAAGAATATAATTTTTTTAAGAGACTACTGCTGAAATCAGCAAAAAAAATGAGGAGGAATAAATAATGAGCGAAAGACCACTTAAATTTGATACCCTACAGGTTCATGCGGGCCAAAAACCTGATCCTACCACTACAGCCCGGGCAGTGCCCATATATCAGACCACATCCTATGTTTTTAAGGACACCGAACATGCGGCTAATCTTTTTGCCCTAAAGGAATTCGGTAATATTTACACCCGTATCATGAATCCCACCAGCGACGTTTTCGAACAACGCATCGCTGCTTTGGAAGGAGGTGTAGGAGCTCTTGCCGTTGCTTCCGGTTCGGCCGCCGTCACATACGCCATTCTGAATATTGCCGGGGCGGGGGATGAGATCGTCTCGGCCGGTACCCTTTATGGCGGCACCTATAACTTGTTTGCCATTACTTTTCCTAAACTGGGGATTAAAACCGTCTTTGTGGATCCCGATGATCCTGAAAATTTCCGTAAAGCCATTTCCGCAAAGACCAAGGCTGTATATATTGAAACCATCGGTAATCCCGGAATAAATATTATAGATATTGAAGCTGTGGCCGACATTGCTCATGAAAACGGTATCCCCCTGATCATTGACAATACCTTTGCGACTCCTTACCTCACCCGTCCCATTGAACATGGAGCCGATATAGTAGTACATTCCGCTACCAAGTTTATCGGCGGCCATGGCACCTCCATCGGCGGTGTGATCGTGGATTCCGGCAAATTCGACTGGAAAAAAAGCGGAAAATTTCCCGGTTTGACGGAACCGGATCCCAGCTATCACGGTTTGATTTATACTGAAGCCCTGGGATCTCTTGCCTATATTATCAAAGCCAGAGTACAGCTTCTGAGGGATACGGGAGCGGCTTTGAGTCCCTTCAATTCATGGTTGTTTCTTCAGGGACTGGAAACGCTGTCGTTAAGGGTAGAGCGGCATGTTAGCAATACTCAAAAGATTGCTGAGTTTCTGCAGAAACATTCCCGGGTAAGCTGGGTTAATTATCCTGGCTTGAAAGGCAATAAGTATTATAACCTGGCTCAAAAATACCTGCCGCAAGGCTCCGGCTCTATCTTCACTTTTGGCATTAAAGGCGGGATAGAGGAAGCCAAAAAGTTTATCAATAATCTAAATTTGTTTTCCCTGCTGGCTAATGTGGCGGATGCCAAATCTCTTGTAATTCATCCGGCCAGTACCACTCACTCGCAGTTGACTGATGAAGATCAGCGGCTGGCGGGAGTAGCTCCCGATCAAATTCGTCTTTCCATTGGTATAGAGGACCCGGAAGATCTAATCTGGGATCTGGATCAGGCCCTTAATAAAGCCCAGGCTTAAAATGCTTTAGAAAATTCTCTTAAATTAAACCAAGATATATTGGAACGGAGGTTTTAAAAAACATGGCGAAGATAGCGAAAAATTTAACCGATTTAATCGGTAACACTCCTTTATTGGAACTGAGTAACTACAATAAAAGCCAGACGCTCGATGCAAGACTGATTGCCAAACTGGAGTATTTCAATCCGGCGGGAAGTGTTAAGGATAGGATCGGCTATGCCATGATCATGGATGCTGAAAAAAAAGGCGTCCTTAACGAAGATTCTGTCATCATTGAACCCACCAGCGGCAACACTGGGATTGCCCTGGCCTTTGTAGCTGCGGCCAAGGGCTATAAATTAATTCTCACTATGCCGGATACGATGAGTATTGAAAGGAGAAATCTCCTGAAGGCCTTGGGAGCGGAAATTATTCTTACCCCTGGGTCTGAAGGGATGCCGGGGGCAATCAAGAAAGCGGAGGAATTAGCGGTCCGGACGGAGAATTCCTTTCTCCCGCAGCAGTTTAAAAATCCCACCAATCCGGAGATTCACCGCACGACTACTGCTGAAGAAATATGGCATGATACCGATGGACAGGTTGACATTATAGTGGGCGGTGTGGGAACAGGGGGGACCATTACCGGTATTGGTGAAGTTCTTAAATCAAAGAAGAAAGATATCAAAATAATTGCCGTTGAACCCTTTGATTCACCTGTGCTCTCCGGAGGGAATCCCGGACCCCACAAGATTCAGGGCATTGGCGCCGGAATAATTCCTGATGTTTTGAATCTGAAAATTGTTGATGAAATATACAAAGTTAAGAATGAAGAGGCTTTTGAAACTACCCGGAAGCTGGCCAAAACCGAGGGACTTCTGGTCGGAATATCATCCGGAGCGGCAGCTTTTGCGGCGACACAGATTGCCATAAGACCGGAAAACGCAGGAAAGAATATAGTCGTAATATTACCGGACACAGGAGAGCGATACCTTTCAACAGTCCTGTTTCGGGAAGACTGATTGCAATAAGATTTGCTTATAATCTAGCAAGATTAGGTCAGGTTTCTTTGTTAAAGGACCTGACCTAATTTTAGAAGGCAAACCAACTAAACAGATAGTAAAATGATGAATATGAGGTGGAAACAAAATGGCCGGAATATCAGCAAAATTAACAGACCAAGCAAAAGCATTCCGGACCTCGAAATGAAATCTGTAAAAAAGAAATGGAAGCCAAAAAAGCTTCGCTTCTGCTGTAAAAAGGGATGTTATGAGTGGAAAATTTAGGAATGGAATTGGATGATATCAGCGAAGGGACCGTCAAAGGGATGCAGAAGGTTGCGGAAGATATTGGTCTAAAAGGAAATCTTTAAAAATTCTTTTCCTCTAAGCAGGCTGAATATGTCATTCACGATGTCCTTTCCGGTTACCTGACAGCGGATGGTCTTTATATTCAACAGGAAGAGAATTTCCATCTGTAAGTATACGGATTGCATTATCAAGAAGCTCAATATCTAAACCGCGTTTGATTGACAGCTTATAATCTTACGTTTAAGGCTGTGAGAGTGTTGAAAAGATCTATCAATATTAAATAGTATTGTTCCCCCTTTTTTACATGCGTTTCACTAATATTGATTCTGTTTTTTTCAAAAACACCTCTTCAGGGTTATGAAAGCTGGAAAGGCTGGGGAACTTTTTTCTAAGAAGATTATTAAAAAAATTTAATTGCAAAATGAAGTGACATATTGCAGATAAATTGGTGCTTTCTCTAAAGGCAGGTCCTCTGTTTCTAAAATTAAGATCCCGCTTTGAACCAGATAATTGATCTGGGGTTGAATAATTCCGTTAACGTAAAGGTTTTGATAAGAAGCTAGTTTAGGATCGAGAATTCCCTTATCACCATAAATGGTTAATTCATCTTGATTAGTGTAGACTTTTTTATCAGCGGCAAGGGTGTTATATTGATATGTCTCAACCTTTAATAATTGCCCCCGGGCGTCTCGCATCATTAAAAACTGGAGGACAATTGGTGCGTTTTTGCGAGGAACATCTACCGTCGTTAACCTTAATAATCCTTTTTTCACTACATAGTTGGTTTTAGGTTGTAATACGCCGTTAATAAAGAGATTAAGATAAGAAACTTTGTCGGGGTCAAGGATGCTTTGATCCCCGTACATGTTTATCTCATCATCATTGGTATATACCCTTTTTAACCCATCGGAAACCGTATTGTATTGATAAGTTTCAATTTTAATCAGCTGATTCTCTTTATCTCGAAAAGTGATGAATAAAACAATGATAGGAACACCTTTGGGGGGAACATTTTCTGTTTCTAATAAAAGCAAACCTTTTTTGAGCTTGTAGTTAACAGTGGGCTGTAATACCCCATTAATGAATAAATTAAAATAGGAAACGTCAGCAGGATTAAGGATGCCTCTAGTTCCATATTGGGTCAGCTCGTCTGCATTGGTATAAATTTTTTGGACTCCGTCGGATATAGCATTATATTGATAAATCTCAGCTTTTAGCGGGTGAATTTTATAAAAAATGCTGACTGCTTTATGAAAAAAGCAGGAATCGAATATTTTATTGACATAGACTTGTGTCTTAGATGCGGAGATACAAGTTTGTTTTTCATTCGAGGTGGTATAAGCATCTAGTGCAGGAATAAGCAGACTTACTTCTGCTTCCGAATTAACAACTGTAGAAATATTAAGGATAATTTTCACCTGCTTACAGGTTTGATTTTCTGTGTAATTGGGCATTGCCGAACAGTTGAATTTATAGGTTCTAAAGCTTAAATCAGTACCCTGGGGAGCATATAGGAAGAATTGTTTAAATCCTTTAAAGGGGAGGGGAGCAGATTTACAGGTATCGTCAATAAAAATGGTTATGAACCCTTGAATGGCAACAATTATGCGATTAAGGGTAAGATATTCTCCTGCTAAAAATTTAACTTGTTTGTGGGAGTGATAAACCTTAGATGGCATTACAGTATAAATAATAGAGCCGGGAGCATAGGGGTCCAGGATATTTCCATTTTTATCTGTCAAGTAGCAAACAACCCGAGGGAAGCTGCTCTGGGACATTATCATCACTCCGAAATCTAAAGATAATACCGGGTATGGGGATAATTGCAATTTTATACATTTTATGCTGCGAAGCAAATATTGTGCTTTCAATTAATCACGTTTGCACGATCAGACAAGGGCAGAATGGGGAGCGGCTCTGTTGATAAGCAAGGGACGGTTACGGGACGGCAAAGAGTGAAGAGGAATTTTGTAACAAAAAATACGCTCAATAATACAATAGTAAAAAGTATATTGGCTGCTGGCAGATGGAAAGAAAAGGCCGGATGATGGAGAGATAAAATGAGAATAACGGAAGACATCCGAGAGATCTGGGGAGACTATTCTGTGGCTTTAGAAAATCGGGTTGAAGAAGTATGGCGGTTCACCTTAAAAATAACGGAAATAAAGAATATGCTGGCTGAAATTAAACAGGAAGCGCTTAACTTACAGGAGCTTTCGTGGACAAAAGCAGAGTTAGAGCAACGGGAAGACGCAGTAAATTTCTTTGCGGCAAGAATGCAGGCCATGGTCTATTATACCTTAAAAAATATCGAAAAGTATCAGCAAAGCGGTTGGGAATATCTGGTTGAATCAGAGGGGGATTGTGATGAGTGAGTTGACTTTCTTGCAAAAAAGAAGGGACAGATTCCACAATTCCCTGCGTATTTCTATAGATTATTTTAGAGAAGGCCATGACCGGCTGGGTTGGGATAATTTTCAAAGCAGTATGACAGACTTAGAAAACTTGCTGGAATTCGAACAATATTTTAGGGGTTCAAAATTTAATCTGTCAGAAATAACACTAGCTCTTCAGTCTCTTCAGAGGTGTCTGCAAAATAAAGATGTGACCGGTCTGACAGATGTATTAGAGTTTACACTTTTTCCTCTGACAAATTGTTGGCTTACAGAGGGTGACGGGAAATGATTATTGCTAGGGAGAAAGATAAAAAAGAAATGTTCCAAAAAAATATTGGTCTTTTACCCCTCTGGTTAAGAGACTCTCTTCTCAGAATCGATGAAAATAAACTTTGGGCCAAAGTGCAGGTTACTTATAATCAGGCAGGCTATCCTTTAGGCAGATATAATGAAAAAAATAGTAGCTTGCAGATTAATAGCAGGCATCCTCTGGAAGAAGCTGAACAGTGGTGTAAAAATCTTGCTATAAAGGGCGCGGGAGCTGTCTTTATGTACGGATCCGGCTTCGGTTATCCTTTGTTTGAGATTTTTGCCCAAAAACAACCTCATACTTTAGTCATACTCTTTGAACAGGATCTTTATCTGTTTGCAGCCATGCTCCATTATTTTGATTTAGAACCGATTATCAGCACCCAAAAAATATTTTTTTTAATTGGTGAAATTGAACACTTTGCCAGAGCCTTCGACCAGTTGTTTTTCAGCATAGTCTTTGCTAACTGTACCTCCCCTGCCATCGTCTTTACTCCTATGGCCCGGCGGAATTTCAAAGCCCAATATCTCAAAATTCATCAATACGTCTTTTCCCAATTGGGGCTATTTGTATTTTACATTGGTAATGACCATTTAGATAATCTAATTGGACTTAATAATCTATTGGCGAACATTAAAGAAATAGTCCCAAATCCCTATCTGAGCAGTTTAAAAGGAAAATATCGGGATTTTCCGGCCTTTATTATAGCCAACGGTCCGTCATTGGATAAAAATATTCAAGAGTTAAAAAAAATTGAAGATAAAGGATTAATTATCTGTACGGAATCTGCTATTATTCCTCTAATGAAAAATGGTATTAAACCACATATCTTAACCATTATTGAACGCACCGAAAATACGTATAAGTTTCATTTTAAGAATATTAAATATCCGGAGGATATGACCTTATTATCTTTGGCAATAGTTGATCAACAAGTCTACCCTTCTTTTTCCGGAGCAAAAATTCCCATATTCCGTAATTTGGAGGCAATTAATCAATGGCTGAATAAGTACCTGGGCGACGGAAGTAGTCTGGATGCCGGGGCTAATGTTTCCCATCTGGCTTTAGAAATTGCCGCTTATCTGGGGGCAGGTCCGATTGTATTTGTAGGTCAGGATTATGCCTATGGTCCGGAAGGCGCTACCCACAGTAAAGATTCAATTTATCAGCAAGAACAGGGCGAGCGGGCGAGAAAAAGGTTAAAGGCCAAGCCCCTTGTCTATGTGGAAGGTAATCTGGAAACAAAGGTCCCCTCCAATCAATTATGGGTTGATTTTAAGAAAGGCTTAGAACGCAAAATAGCTACCCATTCTCATAGGAATATCATTAACGCGACAGAAGGAGGGGCAAAAATCCAGGGTACTAGATGTGCCCAGCTGGCCCAAGTCATCCAAAAGTATTGTACCAGACCGTTACCTTACGGTGTCCATGAATTGATTGCCGTTAACAGAAAGCAGATTTCCCTGAAGGAAAGGCAAGAAAGTTTGCAAGCCTTTATAAAGGATACCGAAAAATATGCCCGGTCCTTTCATAGTCTGAGCCGGAAGGCTGCCCGGGGGAAGCTGTCCTGCCGGGAAATGATCCGTTTGTCGCAAGGGAAAGAGGCTGAAAAATATCGTGATCTTTTAGAAGAAAGCTATCAAAAACATAATAATATCTATCACCTTTTTATAGCCGATGATTTGCACCGCTGTTTTTGCCAGCAAATTATTTTTATCTATTTCTATCTGATGAATCGCCTGGGGCTTATCGATACACCGCAGAAGATTACTGAAATTTTTGAAATTCAGCATGACTTTTTTCAGCACCTAAATATTGTCTGTCAAAGTGTAGCTGTTCATTTAGAGGATGCCGTAAAGCCCTTAGAGGACATAGTAGAGGAATTGGAATCCGGCCAAGCAAAGGAGTGAAATTTTGCCTACCTTTGATGATTTAGAAAGAAAATTAGATTGCCTGATTAAAGAACCTGAAAATTTTCTGCTTTTTAACCAGGTGGGAGTAATTCTTTATCAAGTGCAGGATTGGAAAAATGCAGAGCTATATTTCCAAAGAGCTTATCAGCTTAATCCCGCCGATCAGGATACCTTATATAATTATGCTTTCCTTTTGTATAGACAAGGTCAATTTCAAAAAGCCGTTATATTATATGAAGCCTATTTAGAAATAGAGCCCCTGAACCAGGAAGTTAGGCAAAAGGCGGGGGATTGTTATTATCTTTTGGGAGAATATGAGCAGGCCGTGAAGATGTACCGGCAACTCCCCGAAGAATAGAGGAGAATATTAGCTCATGGTTAAAAAAAATTGTTTGAGTCTATGTTTAATAACTAAGAATGATGCCGGATACCTTACTAATTGCCTGCGAAATATGCAGGAGGTTGCTGATGAAATAATAATTGTGGATAGAGGTTCAGTGGATTCAACTATTGAGTTGGCCCGGCAATTAGGGGCCTGTGTTTATCAAACACCATGGGAAAATGATGACAGCAGGTTGAAAAACTTTTGCCTGGCTAGAGCCTGGGGCAGGTGGGTATTATTTCTCCAAGCAAATGAGGTAATTAATCCGCAACAACTAAAAGAGCTTCCCGGGCTTTTAAAGAATCCTAATGTAGAAGGATACCTGCTCTATATTGATCATTCACAAAACTATCGTATTGCTTCCCCTGTCCAATCTCTGCGTCTTATCCGAAATCGTGAGGAATATCGATATAAATATCGGGTGTTGACGAGAATACCTGATGAACTTTTAAGTAACATCAAGGATTCAGGTATTAGAATTATTCAGCATACTGCCCCCGACGGGGTTGGAGACAATAATCAACTGCAGCTGATATTAAAAGAGGAGCTTAGAGAATATCCGGACGACAGTTATTTGCAATATATGTATGGAATAGAGCTTTTAAACCAGCAAAGGTTCCCGGAAAGCATCGAATATTTTCAAAAAGCACGCCACACCGTAAATCATGCCTACTTATTTGCACCCCATTTAGATAAATGTTTGAGCTGGGCTTTAATCTCTCGGGAGAGATTTGCAGATGCTCTGGATGTGTTGGATGAGGGCATAAAAAATTTTCCTTTTTATACGGATTTACTTGTTTTACGGGGGGAGCTAAGAAAAAGGTTTCAACAGTATGGAGAAGCTATCCGTGACTTGGAGAAAAGCTTGCAAATACGGGCGAAGCCTAACTTTAGGGTGCCTGAACCGGAAATCAATACTTCTATAATTTTAGAAATATTGGGAGACATCCATGCAGAGGCTTTTAATTATCGCCAGGCTCTTATTTCATATCACCAGTCCTTTGAGTTAAATAAAAATAACGCTCAAATTCTCTATAAAATAGGGGGACTGGGGAAAAAAGCCGATTGTGCCCCCTTGTTAAGCAATTTATTGCAGGAGGCTTGGGAAGAAAAGAACCTGCGGCGGTTGATGGTAATCATGGATGTTCTGTATCAACAGAGGGAATATCAAGAAGTTTTAGCTCATGTAGAAAATTTGGAATCCCTGCTGGGCACAGGAGAGCAAACTGCAAGCATTAAAGCTTCCTGTTATCTGATGTTAGGAGAACCGGAAAAAGCGGAGCTTTTCTTTTCCGCGCTACCAAAAGAATCTCCTCTTTTTAATCATTTGTTGTTACAACGTCTAGAAAGCTCTTGGGTTTATGGGCAGTGGCACAAAGCCGGGAAGTTGTTGCAAGAAATGGACAAAGCCTCCGGCATAGAAAAAAGTATTGGAGATTTATATCATTTATTGCAGAATTTACTCACTGAACAAGAACTTCGATATATTTCTCTGTCAGATCATCACTATGAAATTGTTCAGGCCTTGCTGGAAAAATTCTTGTGGTTAAGAAAAGTGGAGGCAGCTCAGCTTTTGCTGCCGTTATTGCTGCAGAGTGGAGATGAGGGAAAACTTATAAATTTAGCTGTTCTTTGGACAGAAGCAGATGATTACCAAACTTTGGAGAAAATCTTTGGGCAAATTTCCGATAAGCAAAAACAGTTGGAGTTTAAAGAAAAAGTTATTGAACAATTGCTGTGGAAAGAAGAAATTGATATGGCCCAAAAGGTACTCGGCTTAGGAGATAAACAGCCCTTAGGACCCTTGGAGTATGTGGTTTGGGCCCAAGGCTTCAGGAAAAGATTACGGGGCTGGCTGCTAGAAAGTAAACAACCCTCTCAGGCACAGGTTCGACCCGGCCAAGCTTTAGCAGCTTTTTATCAGTGTCTGGTGCTACCTAAAAACCTAAAGCATGAACGTTGTCCGGAGACTTTAACATCTTCCCAAATACATGGGGAAATAGGTGATTTTTATAGAAAAGCCAAGAAAAAACAAGAGGCCTTAGCGGCATATTTCCGGGCTCTGCACTGGGAGCCTTTAGATAATCCGGTCCAAGGAAAGATACTAGAAATTTTTCACGAAAATCCTCTTCAATTTTATGAATTTTTAGCAGGGAAAAGTTGGTTTTTGGAGGGCGCCTGGTTTCGGCATAAACAGGAGTTTATTAATTATATCCGAGGGCTTATTGATTTCAGAAACCGGGAATTTGCCAAAGCTTCCGTATCCTTTGGTAAGATTGGTGAGGATGAAACGAGTTATCCCCTGGCCCGGGCGTATATAATTAGCAGCAACTGGCTTTTGGGAAAGGAAGCGGAAGCCGAGAGACTGTTAAAAGAAGAAAAGGGATTTGCGGAGATTAGGTCACTATTTTTTACTATCTGTAAAAGCTACGCCTTAGCAAGATTGCAGGAAGGACAGCAGCAGTTTTCTTATAGTGAGCTGATCCGGGTAGAAACAGAAAAAATAAGGATGGGCTGAAATTGCCCATCCTTATTTCTAATCTTAATTAGGTTGTTACCGTAGTAGTGGAGCTGGAGGTTGGTACAAAATTGTTCACCGTTAAAGTAATAGGGGCACTAATTGGAACGGTAGATGTGTTGGAGATCACTACCTGGGAACCATTGGCGCCAACTGTAAATAAACTGGATTGTTGGAGCACACCATTGACAAATAGGTAATAATAACCATTGTCCGTTGCTACGGTTGTTAAGTTTGAGGTCACGGCAGCACCGGCATCATCGAAAAAAGAAGTAGAGGGAATCGTAGTAGTGCCGCCTGTTCTGTCGCCGGCATCTAAATTATAAAAGTACTTCTGAACTGCAGGATTTGTATTGGTTGTTGTAGTCGTAGCGGCATCTATAACGAGTTTAAATAATTCGGTGGGCATATTATTCCTCCTTTTTAGCGAGTTATCAAGTAGATTCAATCTACCACTAATATATATTATGAGAAATAGAATTCTTATTGTCCGTAAGGATTTATGCAGTTTAAAAAAAGAATAAGCTGGTAGGGTTATTCAAACTAGTAAAGCGAGTTGCTTTGCGAAGAATAATACCAATAAATAAACTAAGATTTGGAGATGACATTGGGAAGTAATTTAAACAAAAAATTACTTTTCGCATAAGATAAAAATAACTACCCGACTAATAATGGATTAAATCCCAAATATGTGACAAAGAAGGGAATCGGATGTTCAGGGAGAGTAAATTAGCATTAGATGGCGGAAAACCCGTTCGGAATCAATATTTAGCTTATAGCCGGCAATGGATTGATGAGAAAGATATTCAATCAGTTATTAAGACTTTAAAGGGGGATTATATAACCACAGGCCCGGCAATCAGCCTCTTTGAAAGAAAAATAGCCGAGTATGTAAAGGCCCGGTTTGCTGTCAGCTTTACTAGTGGAACTGCGGCTTTGCATGGGGCGTGTTATGCCGCGGGAATAACAAAAGGTGATGAAGTAATTACTACCCCCATGACTTTTGCTGCCAGTGCCAACTGCGTGCTTTACCGGGAGGGGACCGTTGTTTTTGCCGATATCAATCCTTATACCTATAATATTGAGCCTGAAAATATAAAAAATTTGCTGAATAAAAGAACAAAAGCAATTATTCCGGTACATTTCACCGGTCAGCCTGTTGATCTTGGTGCTATACATAGGATTGCCGAGGAAAATAATTTACTGGTTATTGAAGATGGAGCCCATGCCCTAGGTGCGGAGTATCAAGGGCGGAAAATAGGCGGGTTAAGCACAATGACCGTGTTTAGTTTTCATCCGGTTAAACATATCACGACAGGTGAGGGTGGGATTGTTACAACCAATGATGAAAGCATCTATGAGAAATTATTAATGTTTCGCAACCATGGCATTACCCGGGACAAAAACAAATTAAGAAATAGGACGGAAGATTGGTATTATGAGATGCAGGATCTTGGCTATAACTACCGGCTGACAGATATTCAAGCCACTTTAGGAATTAGCCAACTGGAAAAGCTAAATAAATTTGTTGCCCTGCGAAAAGAGTATGCCCGGATGTATACTGATGCCTTGCAAAATATCCCGGAGGTCATCACTCCTTACCAAAAGGAGGGGTGCAATTCCAGCTGGCATTTATATATTTTGCGTTTAAAACTATCTAGATTAGCGGTTAACCGCAATAAAATTTTCCAGGCTTTACGAAAAGAAAACATAGGTGTCAATGTTCATTACATTCCTGTTTACCTGCATCCTTATTATCAAGAGCTGGGTTATCAAACAGGGTTATGTAAAGAGGCGGAGGACTTCTACGGAGAATGTATTACCCTGCCCCTGTTTCCGGCGATGACAGAGGCCGATGTACAGGATGTAATTCAAGGAGTTGAAAAAGTAATTACTGCTTTTAGAGTGTAACTTGAAGAGGTGGATTCAATGGAAATTGCAGCTATTATCCAAGCAAGAATGGGTTCCCGCAGATTGCCGGGGAAAGTGCTAAAGGAGGTTTTAGAGAAACCATTACTTCAATTGCAAATTGAAAGGGTTTCCAGGTCAAAATTTCTGAACAGCCTTATGGTAGCTACGACAAACAATGATGAAGATGGGAAAATTGTTGATTTATGCCGTAAATTATCAGTTCCTTACTATTGCGGTGCGGAAACCGATGTTTTAAGCCGTTACTATTATGCCGCCCGTAATGCGAAAGCAGATATAATCGTTCGTCTGACGGGAGATTGTCCTCTCCTTGATCCCCAAGTCATAGATAGGGTTATTAGAGAATTTTTAAATTTCTATCCTCAAGCCGATTATGTATCAAATACATTAGTCAGAACCTTTCCCCGGGGGATGGATACCAGTGTTATTTCTTTTAGTGCCTTAGAAGAAGCCTTTCTCAAGGCCCGGAATCCTCAGGACAGAGAACATGTAACATCTTTTATTTATCTGAACCCGCAGCAGTTTAAGCTTAAAAATGTTTGTTACCATCAGGATGTAAGCCGCTATCGATTAACTGTAGATACCGCAGAGGACTTTTCATTGATAAAAAGGATAATTGAAGGCCTCTACGGTGTGAAACCCTGGTTTACGTTGGAAGATATCATAAATTTTCTTGCTGCGCATCCGCGATTAAGTGAAATTAATGCCCATGTTGAGCAGGGGGAGCTCAGGTGAAGATGCTTTCCGGGAAAAATTTGCTGATTAGAACAGATGCCGACAGTACACTAGGGTATGGTCATTTGATGCGGTCTTTTGCCTTAGCCCAGGCCTGGACCGGACGGGGCGGGAAGGTTTCCTTTTTATCCGGGGAAATACCTCCGGACTTAAAGCAGATCTTAAAAACGGCGGGAATGGACGTTTATGATTTTAGAGGCCAGAACGGCAGCCGGTTAGATGCAGAAGTGACGGTAAACCTTGTGCAAAAGTTAGCAGCAGAATGGCTGATTGCCGATGGCCGCAGCTTTGGCGGCGAATATCAAAAGCACTGTAAGGATGGAAGCTTAAAGCTTTTAATTGCTGATGACAGCGGGGCTTCCGACCATTATTATGCCGATATTGTTTTAAACCGGGGATTACATGGCCGGGAAGAGATGTATAAGAACAGGGAGCCTTATACAAAGCTTTTACTGGGTCACCGGTTTGTTTCCTTAAGAGATGAGTTTATGGCTTGGAGAGACCGGCCAAGGACGATAGCTTCCCAAGTTACCAACATTTTAGTTTCCTTTGGCGGAGCTGATCATAGCAGGCTATTGACTAAAGTAGTGAAGTCTCTGAAAGAGCTAGGAGAAACTTATCAGACCAAAATCATTTTAGGGCGGGCTTCTAAACGAGAGGAAGTTAAAGGTATTAATATCGTTTCTTTAATAAATGCATCAAATATGGCAGATTTAATGGCTTGGGCAGATATAGGGGTATGCGGCGGAGGGGTTACCTTAGCTGAAATGGCTTTTATGGGTTTGCCCAGTATTGCTGTTAAAACTGCCCCTGATCAAAACTCAGTACAAAAATATGCCGGCTCATACGGGATTACTGTATTTTTAGGAACGGCAGCAGAGGTCACGGCAGGCCAAATAGCTGCCGCTTTGGGGGAGCTCTCCGGGGATAAATTGAAACGGCAGCAAATGAGCAAAAAGGGGCGGAAGCTTATAGACGGGGCCGGAAATGAAAGGATTATTAAAGAGATGTTGTCCGGTTAGTTAAAAGGAGGGGAATTATGTCTCTGCCGATCATGATATTAGGAGCAGGTTATGAGCAGTATCCTTTGATCAAAAGGGCCAAGGATAGAGGCCTGTATGTTATTACCCTGGATAAAAATCCGGATGCTTATGGTTTGTCTTTTGCCGACGAGAGCCATATCATAAGTGTCAAAGATGAAAAGGTAATTTTGGAACTCGCCGGAAAGAAAAAAATCACCGGGATTACCTCTCTCATTTGTGAAGCACCTTTGCCCGCTATCGGGACCGTAAGCAGAGAATTAGGCTTACCCTGCATCAGTCGCAAAAGTATTGAAGCAACTACAAATAAATATAAAATGAGGGAAATTCTTAAGGAGAAAGGGATTCTTAATCCTAAATATGCTCAGCTTAATGTAAATATGAATCTGAATAATATCCTGACAGCAGCCGAAGCAATAGGTTTTCCTCAGGTGATTAAACCTATCGGTCAAGGGGGGCAAAGGGGATTATTTAAGGCTGGCAGCAAGGCAGAGCTGCAAGAAGCCCTGGCCCGGCTTAAGTCCACTGACTTAGAGCAGGAAATAATCATTGAGGAATTTTTAGAAGGGGAAGAGATAAATGTCGTAGGACTGGTCTTAGAAGGCAGAATCGAAGCTTTAACGATCTCGGAACGAATTAAAGATCCATATAAATCCTTTGGTATTGTGCAACGGCATTTGTATCCAAGTAATTATTCCGGGAAGATAATTAAAGCTGTTGAAAAGCTGGTTGAAGATATAGTTGCGGCGATAGAACTTGAAAATGGCATGCTGTTCCCCCAGATCATCATTACTGAAAAGGGACCCTTGGTTATTGAAATGGGGGCCCGGGTTCCCGGAGGAGTCATGAAGGAATTATTTGAGTACGCTACCGGCTACGATTTATTAGATCTCCAAATTGACTTTGCCTTAGGAGAAAAGATTGCGCTGGAAAAATATAAAAAATACCCCGGTTTTCCCGCTGTTACGGTGAAGTTTTTATCTGCGGACCCTGGACCTCTAACCCCAGGAATTGTGCTGGAACATTACGGAATCCAAGAGGCTTTAAAAATACCAGGTGTTGTCAAGGCTGATTTCTTTCAGGATCCCCGCCGGAAAATGATTAAGCCGTTAAAAACGGGCTCGGATAGATTTTTTTATCTGGTAGCAGTGGGGCAGACCAGGGAAGAAGTCATAGCCCAAAGTGACAGGGCGGCAGAGAAGATCCACTTTTCCGTAATCCCTCTGCCCGGGGAAAATAATTAAAGCTTAAAAAATAACAATGTCCGGAGGGATAAAGGATGGGAGAAATATTAGTAGGGGATAGAAAAATCGGTCCGGGTCATCCTCCTTTTGTTATCGCGGAAATGTCAGGAAACCATAATCAGTCTCTGAATAGAGCCTTGGAAATAGTTGGGGCCGCAAAGGAAGCGGGGGTAGATGCTTTAAAAATGCAGACATATACCCCGGAGACCATGACCTTAGATATACAAGAAAAGGAATTCATGATCAATGAAACAGGAAACCTCTGGCGGGGAAAATCTTTATATCAGATTTATAAAAAGGCCTATACTCCTTGGGAATGGCATGAAGAAATATTTAATCTGGCACATCAATTAGGATTAATAATTTTTAGTTCGCCATTTGATGAAACGGCTATTGATTTCTTAGAAGAACTAAATCCCCCCTGTTACAAAATTGCTTCATTTGAAATAGTAGACTTACCGTTAATAAAAAAGGCTGCTGCTACCGGGAAGCCGCTGATTATTTCTGCCGGCATGGCGACTGTTGCAGAAATCGCTGATGCAGTTAAAGCGGCAGAGCAGGCAGGGTGTAAGGATCTGATTTTGCTTAAATGCACCAGCACTTATCCGGCGCCGCCGGAATATTGTAATCTTTTAACAATACCCCATATGCAGGAGTTGTTTAATTGTCAGGCAGGCTTGTCCGATCATACCTTAGGGATAGGGGTCGCCGTAGCCGGTGTGGCCTTAGGCGCGACAGTAATAGAAAAGCATTTTACTTTATCCCGGAGTGAAGCGGGAGTAGATGCCCCCTTTTCCTTAGAACCTGAGGAGATGAGACAATTAGTTAGTGAAGCTAAACGGGCCTGGCAGGCTCTGGGCAAGGTGAGCTACGGACCTACTCCGGGAGAGAAAGATTCTCTTAAAAGGCGCAGGTCTTTGTATGTAATCAAAGATATGGAAGCGGGCGAGGAATTTACCGAAGATAATCTGGGCAGAATCAGGCCCGGGATTGGATTGGAACCCAAATATTACGATATATTAATAGGGAAAAAAGTTGTAAAATCCATTTCCAAAGGTACGCCGGTAGATTGGGGCTTAATATGAGTCAAGAAACAAGGGAGAAGCAAGGGGACGGTTCTTTTGCTTCCGAAAACCGTCCCCGCTCATTCCTCGGCCGGCTTCTTTAAAAAAGATATTTGCCTTCATGAATAGGGCAAATATCTTTTCAGATTAATGATGATTTTATTCTTCATCCAGCCAGGCCTGCATTTTTTCCTGAACAAGATCATACGTTTTCAGGGAGACCTCCGGAAGCCGGCCGCCTAAAGCCTCCGCTGCTCCTTTGAATCCATCTTCAATGGCGCCCATTAAAAGTTCAAATTTGCTTTTATCTCCGCCGGAGAGGGTTTTGGCAAAGCTCACAATGTTGTCACTGATCTTTTCTGGGCTGAGGGGACCCCCGGCAGTTAATAAATCCTGTTCTTCCCGGCGGGGCTCTTCGACCGCCGGAACCGGTTCGTCAGCACTAAATTTATTCAGGACAATTCCGGCAACGGGTTCTCTCTGCCTGACTAACAGTTTTTCCACAATTTGCTTTAGGTGATTATAGGTCTGCTCACTTTGGGCTTTAAGCTTTTCGATCGTAGCTTCGTCAACTTTGGGAGAAGGTTTAGCATAGGTAATTCTTTCCGATTTTTCTCCGGGAATATATCCGTCTTTTTCAATAACCTTTTCCGGCTGGCTTTTATTCTGAAGAGAGCTTTGGTTATTTAATGGTTTAGCCACATATCCCGTAGTTTTTATTTCCATCTTACTCACCTCACGATAGAGTATAATCTTATACTATATATATCGGCCTTTTGTCTTTAATCTTTACATCTCAAATCAGGTAGTCTGAAAAGTTGAAGAATTAAAACGGAACCCCCTAAAAAGAAATAAGAGAAAAGTCCGGCAATGACGGGTTAGAATGATATATTTTCAAAATTTATTTTTTTATCTATTAATTTTAATTAGATGAAAGATAGGCGACACATCTAACGAAATAAGCTATAAAAGAATAAAAATGTTCAAAACAAAAATTTCAGCTGGCATCCTGGAGAACAGAAGGCATTTACTAGATACCCTTTGTATTGACATAAAACAAACGAAATAATATAATGTCTATGTAATAAATAGATGAAACCGAGGAAGTGTTTGTTGATGAATGTAACCGCTAAGTTTTGGAGCGCTTCTCTGGAGGATATGAAAAAAGGGTTTGGCGAGGAAGCTGATTATTATGTATGCCTGCTTTGCGGGAAAAAAGTTGAGAAGGGTCTTATCTACCAGGTTGAGGAATCATTTTACGAGGCGGGGAAATATATGGGCCTTCATATACAAAAAGCCCATGGTTCGGTGTTCCATCATCTGATTCGTCTGGACAAAAAATTCACCGGCCTCACCGATCACCAGAGTAAGCTCCTGGAACTTTTCTATCAGGGTAAAGACACTGCGGAGATTCAGCAAGCTCTGGATATCGGCAGTCCTTCCACCATCCGCAACCACCGTTTTGTATTAAAGGAGAAGGAGCGTCAGGCCAAAGTATTTTTAACTTTGATGGAATTATTAAAAGCAGGTGACACGGATTCTCTAAGGTTTATCCCTCCCCATGAGACGGCCCGCATGGTCGATGACCGTTACAATATCACAGAGGAAGAAAATGCAAAAATTCTTCAGAAATATTTTGTACATGGTTTAAATGGCCCCCTGAAAACTTTTGCTATGAAAGAAAAAAGCAAACTGGTGGTTCTCCGGCAGATCAGTAAAAGTTTTGCAGCGGACCGGCTCTATAGTGAAAAGGAAATCGATGGAATTCTTGCAAATATCTATGAAGATTATGTAACTTTAAGAAGGTATTTGATTGACTATGGATTTATGGACAGAACACCTGACGGAAGCCGATATTGGCTGAGGGAAAATCAAAAAGAAACGGGTGATTACAAGATGGACCGCAAAAAAGAATTGATCCGGCAGTATAAAGAAACCAAGCCGGAGGCAGGAGTATATCAAATAAGAAATACGAAAAATCGGAAAGTCTTTGTGACCGGTACTCCCAACTTGAAAACAATCAATGGCAAACTGATGACGTTGCGCGGGGGAGGACATTATAACAAAGAGCTGCAGAAGGAGTGGCAGGAATTCGGAGAAGAAGCCTTTGTGTTTGAGATTCTGGAGGTTTTAGAAGAACCGGAAGAGGGTTTTTTTGACCGGAAAGAAGAATTAAAAAAACTGGAAGAAAAATGGCTGGAAAAGCTGCAGCCTTTCGGTGAGCGGGGTTATCATAAAAAAATATCTAAATAAAAGGTAGGGTGTGGATAGTAATGAGCATTTCAAACTTATTTTGGCGTGCATCCCCGGAAGAACTGGAGAAAGGCTTTATCCGGGAAGGCGGAAATTATCTCTGTTTGTTCTGCGGGGAAATAATCGAAAGGGGAATTGCTGATTCCGGGGAAGCTGTTTCTTCTGCAAGGGAAAAGCGCATCCGTGAGCATGTTGCGGAGATGCATGGCTCGGTATTTGCTGTTCTCCGGGAGATTGCCGATAAACTGCAAGGGGACCGGATCTATAGTGAGAAAGAGGTTAACCGGATTTTGAAATCTGTTAATGATGATTATGTTACGGTGCGCAGATATTTGATTGAATACGGCTATTTAGACCGCAAGCCTGACGGAAGTCAGTATTGGCGCAAAAAATAAGGAAAGGGAAATCTCACAATGAAAATTGTAGCAATAAATGGCAGCTCTAGGGGAAAAACAAGTAATACAAATATGATGGTAAGTACCTTTTTAAAGGGGGCCCGGGCAGCAGGGGCAGAAACGATAAACATCCTTTTAGCGGAAAAAGAAATAGCACATTGTAGAGGGTGTCATATCTGTTGGGCGAAGGGCCCCGGACAATGTGTAATTGGTGATGATATGTTGAAGGTTTTAGCCTTGCTCGGCGGAGCAGAAGTTATTGTATTTGCTTCGCCGGTATATTTTGAAAATATTTCCGGCATTTTAAAAGTTTTTATGGACCGCATGACTATGCTTGGTAGTCCTCGGCAAGAAAAAGATGTAAAAGGGGAGAGTGCACAATTAGCGCAAATAAAGGGGCAGGCCCCTAAGCTCATGATGATATCTAATTGTGGTTATCCTGACAGATCTGAATTTGCAGTTACCTCGCTCTGGATTAAAAGGGTGGCCCAAAAGATGCACATGTCGTTAATTGGGGAGATCTATGCTACCCGGGGAAAGTTCCTCACTGCTTCACCAGAGAAGTTACAGCCGGCCGTAGCCGATTATCTGCTGCTTTTAAAAAAGGCCGGCCAAGAGATTGCTACAGATATGAGGTTATCAGCGGCAACTGAAAAATTATTAGGTGAACAAAATTTTAGCTTTTGACTTTATTGTGATTGAAAAATGTCAAGTGCGGAAATCCTCCAATTCTTGTTTGAACAAGGTGTGGAGGATTTTGTAATAATTCTAAGGCAAAGGCCTGATTGTTTCGGCTCTTGCGCAGACGGGGTAAATCAAAGAGCCGGACTGCAGGCTTCAAAAATTCAATAAAAGGACGGCAATGTCCTTTGGCTTAGGGCAGCTTCGAAATAAACAGTCCCGCGCCGGTGCCTTAAGGCTAATGAAAGAAAGATCCGCTGCGGCAGGAGCTTAAAAAGAGTTAAGAAGAAGGAAGGGTGAATTATGCTGTATAAAGGCTATTTTTGTCGAAATATTACGATATTTTCGGAAAGGGATTATTAAAGTTAATCTGGAAAAAAGTATTATAAGCATAATAAAAAATGAAAGGAGGAAAGAGGTATCGTGAAAAAAAAATGCCTGTTTTTTTTAGTAAGCTTGATGTTAATATTTTCCGTGGCGACTGCACATGCGACTACGGTAGGTGCCAATCTTGGTCATGGAACGCCTTCAAATTGTTATGTCTATTATGAAGATACTTGGTCAACAACTGTATCATGGTCGCCAAGCACCAATTTGATTCTTTCACGAGTTCCGGACGGGGCGCAAATTTATGGAGTAATGCTTATGTGGACTACCTCAGGGGATAACTATTCCGGCTTACATATGAATTTAGCAAATGACTCTGAATCTGTTTATGTTTCAGAAAGTGTAATCACACATGCCTTTGACGGGCAAAGCCCTCAACAGGAGTGGCAGGCTAAATTCTATGTAGATAATAAAGATATTCCTGGTAAATATTTAAACGCTACGCCTACTTTAGTCATATATTATGAATATTGATACATTCATAATGAGCGTGTAGATAATATTAGGAAATACAGAGGTGTTAGTAATGAAAATTGGCAGGCTGTTGCCGTTTAATAAAATGCTTCATCTAGATCAGTATGCAAGTAATTTAAGCAAGTCAAATAATAGACAATTTAGCAATGGGGTGGATTCTTTTGTTAGTAATTATAAAAATACCTCAATCGTGGATATAAAAGCCCTGCCGCTTAAAGCTGAAAATAATACACTGGTAATCAATGAGTGCTTTTCATTAGGCCTATTCGACGGCAAAGAAATTCAAATGCGAATTTTCTCAAACGGCGGCCTTGAAACAACAAACTGCCCGCGTGTACCTTACAGCCCTCCGGGAACAAAGGTTACTCCTGAACAAAAAAGATTGGCTGAAATTTATGATTCTTTTAGTACGCAAGAACATAAGGATATTAATAAAGCCGCATTTTTTGTACATAAGCTGTGGTCTGCAGCAAAAGAAGGAAAAGTGGATACTTTAAATGAATTGATTAAGAATTATCCTGATGGTGAAATAAATGTTAAAGATGAATTGTCCCGTTTGGGAATCGATTATAATGAACCCTTTGTCGTAAATGGAAAAACTTTTACTTTAAATAGTCAGGGAGAATTTTCGGTGATGAATTATAGCCGATAAATAAATGATAAGACAAGGCGCATTTTTTAGCCCTGGTCCTACAATGGTACGGAATATGTGGGACCGGGGCTTTCTATTTTCATAGCAGGCCTCCGGTCCTTGCTATTAAACAGGAGTTTCAAGGGTGGTTATTTTATTGTCTCTTTATCCGGATAGACGTTTTATTAAGCTGCATTGACAGATCATTATTCCGGTGATATTCTAAAACAAATGTATGTTATAACGCATATTATATAATATAATGCATGTTAATGCGTAATAGAAAGGCTGAGATACATTGAATGATCCTACATTTAATATAGGTGCTGTTTTAAAAAGGGTGCGTTTTGAAAGAGGTTTGACTTTAGAGGAGACGTCTAATTTAACCGGTGTAAGTAAAGCCATGCTGGGGCAAATAGAAAGAGGCGAATCAAATCCTACCGTATCCATTTTATGGAAAATATCGACAGGCCTGCGGATTTCCTTTTCCGAACTCTTAGGCAGTGAGAGCAATCATTATGAAGCAGTGTCTATCAATGAGATAGAGCCGGTTTATGAATCTGACGGCAAAATGATTTTATATGATGTTTTCCCCTTTAATCCTATGGCAGGGTTTGAATATTTTTATATTAGACTGCTTCCGGGGGCCCGACATGTTTCGGCGCCTCATCAAAACGGAACGGAAGAATATACTGTGGTAACCAAAGGTACCCTGGTGCTGACTGTAGAAGAAGAAACCTTTGAACTGACTGCTCCGGCTGCATTAAAATTCAAAGCAAATAAGAAGCATGCTTATTATAATCCGTACGAGACCGAAGTGATTTTTCAAAATATCGTTAAATATTAAAAATCCGGCGTATCACTGAAACAGGCCGGAGATTTATTTTCTCCTAGTGAGCGCTATAGCATATAATTTATGTTAAAACATAAATTATAGAATGGAGGGAGATATTTATGGTAAGTAAGAGGATTGAACTGGCCAGACAAAATTATATCCAGGCCAAACCGAAGATTTCTTGTGAGCGAGCAAGGATTTGGACAGAATCTTACCGGAAGACCGAAGGCGAATCAGTTGTGCTTAGAAGAGCCAAGGCCTTTCGGGATACTTGTGAAAAGATTGCTGTTACTATTTTTCCAGGAGAGCTGATTGTTGGTGTCAGCGGCGAATTCAGAAAATGCGGCCTTTTGACTCCTGAGTTCTCCTGGACCTGGGTAGACAGGGAAATGGATCATTTCGAAAAGAGGGTTCAGGATCCCTATGTTATGACAGATGAGCAAAGGACATTTGTCAGAGAAAAGATATTTCCCTATTGGAAAGGAAAATCATTAGAGGAAGCATTCTTGGCCCAGTTGCCTCCGGAAACTGCCAAAGTTGCTGTAGATACCGGTTTTATTGATAATGATTCAAAATGGCGGCAGGCAGTTGGCGAAATAACACCTGATTATCAGGATGTGCTGTTCCCCAAAGGTTTTAGCGGCATTATCCGGGAGGCTCGGGAACATATTTCCACTCTTTCTTTAACTTCGGGAGAAGACATGAAAAGACGAGAGTTTTACCAGGCAATTATTATTACCTCGGAAGGAATTATTACCCTGGCCGGGAGATATGGAGCTAAAGCCGGGGAGATGGCTGAAAGGGAAAAAGATGCTTTCCGCAAGGCTGAACTATTAAAAATCTCTGAAATATGTGATAAGGTACCGGAGAACCCCCCCGACACATTTTATGAAGCTCTGCAATTTGTTTGGTTTACCCAAATCGGCGGAATCATATCGGAAAACCCGCTGGCCCTCAATATCGGCAGGTTTGATCAATTTATGTATCCTTACTACAAATCGGACCTGGACAAAGGAGTTATGACCAGGGAAGAGATTCAGGAGCTTATTGAGGCCTTTTGGATAAAACTTTCGGAGTGGGTCTGGACGATTTCTGCCAATACTGCTGAGTTTTTTGCCGGATACAATCAATTTCAGAATCTAACGGTGGGCGGTAAGACGAGGGATGGCAAAGATGCTACCAACGAGCTTTCCTATATGTGTTTACAAGCCACGGAGAGCGTGAAAACCCATCAGCCGGGTCTCAGTGTGAGAATTCAGCAGGATTGTCCCGGACCGTTTTTAGAGGCGGTCACTCATCTGGTAAGTAAAGGTACCGGATTTCCGGCAATTCACAATGATGCCGCGGGTTACCAGATGCTCATAAATGCAGGCTATGAACCGGAAGATGCCCGGGATTGGAATAATTGTGGTTGTGTAGTGCCGCATTTCCGTAAAACAGGTGAATGGACCTCGGCGGTAAACATCAACTTTACAGCCGCTTTGGAATTTGCCTTGAACCAGGGCAAAAGCAGGATCACCGGGGAGCAAATCGGACTCCCTGAGCAAAATCCTCATGATTTTGCTTCTTACGCAGAAGTGGAAAAAGCTTTTTATAAACAATTCGATAATTTAATTGCCCACTCCGTTACAGCTACCTTAGTGGCGCAAAAACTTCAGCGGGAGATGGTTCCCCGGCCATTTTTGTCCTCTTGTATGGAAGAGTGTCTGCTCCAGGGTAAGGATTTAGTTGATGCCGGTGCAAAATACAATTTAGGACCGGTATTAACCGGAATAGGGCTTGCCGTTACGGCCAACTCCCTGGCTGTGATTAAAAAACTTGTTTTTGAAGATAGAATCGTGACAATGGAGATTCTGACCGCTGCCCTGGAGGCAAATTGGGAAGGTTATGAAGAATTAAGGCAATGGGCTCTGGGTGTTCCCAAGTATGGCAATGACCTTGACTATGTAGATGACATTGCCCTTAAAATGGCCAATCATTATTATCAGGAAGGGCATAAATATCTGGATATTCACGGTAATCATTTTAATACTGCTTTTATGGGAATTTCCAACTATTTGCCGGCGGGCAAGGTCATTGGTGCTACGCCTTGCGGGCGAAAAGCGAAAGAACCTCTGTCGGAAGGCGTATCGCCCTTTGCCGGTTCCGATACGTCTACGCCTCTGGCGGCCATGCGGTCGGCGGCGAAGCTTAATCAAGATATTCATTCCGGGGGGACATTATTAAATTTAAGATTAAATGAAGATCTGGTAAATACCAAAAGAGGGCAGAGCAATCTAGGTGCGCTGATTCAGTCTTTTTTTGCTCTGGGTGCATTTCATGTGCAGTTTAATACGATATCTACCGAAACATTACGCAAAGCGCAAAATCATCCCGAAGATTACAAAGATTTACTGGTGAGAGTTGCAGGATATAGCACCCAGTTTGTTAACCTGTCCAGATCAATGCAGGATGCAATCATTGCCAGAACAGCTCACGAAAATTATTAGATCAGGTTAGGGTACGGGGCCAATGAAGCCCCGGGCTTTTACCTATTGTTAATATATTGAACCGGGGAGGGAGTTGAGGTGACGGGTATAAATGGATATTTGATGGAACCCCAGAATTTCTCCGTGAATGACGGGAACGGGATCAGGACAATTATTTTTTTGGCCGGTTGTCCCCTTAGCTGTCAATGGTGTGCTAATCCCGAAGGGCAAACCGATTCCCCTAAAGTTGCCTATTATAGAAGGACCTGTCTCAGCTGCGGGAAGTGTGTCCGGGTATGCCCTAATGGAGTAGGCATTGATTTGAATAATCCCGGGGAACGCCAGAACTGTAAATCCTGTGGGCTTTGTGTAAAATTCTGCCCGACCAATAGTAGAAAAAAATTAGTTTACTGCTCTACCAGTGAAGAAATACTGGAGATCATAGAAAGACAAAGGATTTTTTACAGGTATTCCGGCGGCGGTGTTACCTTCTCCGGTGGTGAAGCTACCCTGCAGGCGGATCTCCTGAGAGAACTGGTTTTTAAACTTTATGACAAAGCTATTGATTTGGCCCTTGAAACGTCAGGTTATTTTAATTTTACCGCTATAAAAGATATCCTGGAAAAATTAAATTTAATTTTTGTAGACATCAAACATATGGATGACTCTAAGCATAGAGAATATACGGGCGTAGGAAATAAAATGATACTCCAGAACATCTCCCGGTTCAAGGAATTAAAAGTACCTGTGGTAGTACGCATCCCGGTAATCGGCGGTGTAAATTCCAATACAGAGAATATCAGCAAAACCGCTAGATTTGTCAAAGCTAATCTAGCTGACCCGCAAATAGAGCTGCTGCCCTATCATTTATTTGGTGAAAGCAAATATGAAGCTTTAGGCCTCTTAAAGCCGTCAAACCGCTTTAAGGCTCCGGAACCGGAATATTTAAGAAGTTTGCAACGGATCGTTGAAAATGAAGGTGTCAAGGTGGTAAATTACAAATAAATGATGATGTAAGATGTTTGCGGAGATAAGAGCGTCAGGAGTTAAACTCAGGACGCTGTTCATTTTTTAAAGCAGGGGAATAATCTCCGGAATTTCCCTATGAGTCTGGTATGGCTACTTGGTTAAGAACAGCATTAAAATACAGGAAAATACAAAAAACATAAAGATACTGGTAATTCAATAATTGGAAGTATATAATGCTTATTATGAATAAATGCCCTCTTAGAAAGTCTGGAGAGTTTAATAAAGAATTATGAGGTGAGTTTTGTGAATTTACGAGAATTAAAATCCCGGGTTTGTAAAGTGATCGACGATCAGCAGGAAAAAATAATTTCATTTGCGAAAGCAAGTGAAAAAACACCGGAGCTTGGTTTTAAAGAATACAAAACCGCAGAGCTTACAATTAATTTTTTGCAGGACTTAAATCTTGCCTGCCGGGAAGGATTAGCTATCACAGGCCTGAAGGCAAAACTAAAAGAATCAGCTGCCGGACCGAATTTAGCCGTTTTGGGGGAACTGGATGCTGTTTTATGCCCCGGCAGTGATAAAGCTGATCCGCAAACGGGAGCTGCTCATGCCTGCGGTCATAATTTGCAATTAGCTGCTATGGCCGGAACTGCTCTGGGGTTAAAATCAGCTGAGATATCAGAATATTTGGACGGTAATGTAATCTTTATGGGCGTGCCGGCTGAGGAATATGTGGAAATTGAATATCGTGCCAAGTTAAGACAAGAAGGTAAAATTCACTTTCTGGGAGGTAAGCAGGAATTAATCTACCGGGGGGAATTTGATGATGTAGATCTGGCAATGATGGTTCATTCCTTAAAAAATTGTCCCCGGGGAGCAGTAGCCATAGGAGAATCCAGCAATGGTTTTATCGGTAAAACAATTCGGTATAAAGGAAAAGAAGCCCATGCGGCAGAGGCCCCTGAGCAAGGTGTTAATGCCCTGAATGCCGCTATGCTGGGACTTATGGGTATTCATGCTCTAAGGGAAACCTTCCGGGATCAGGATATAGTAAGGGTCCATCCCATAATTACCAAAGGTGGTGATTTGGTAAATAGTGTTCCCGCTGATGTCAGGCTGGAAACATATGTGCGGGCTAAAACCATGGAAGCGATTGATGCGGCCCATCAAAAGGTGGATAGGGCCTTAAAAGCCGGTGGGGATGCAATAGGTGCTCAGACTTACATCAATACTATCCCGGGTTATCTGCCTTTAAGCTGCCCGCAGGCTTTTAACGAGATATTTGTTAATAATGCCCGGGAATTCATTCCGGAGGAGCGAATTATTCATTCCGGTCATTTTGGTGCTTCAACGGATATGGGAGATGTTTCTCATTTGCTGCCGGCTATTCATCCCTTTGTAGGAGGAGTAAGGGGATCGCTTCATGCCAGTGATTTTGCAGTTAGTGATTATTATGCGGCATGTGTTTTACCGGCTAAAATCATGGCGATGACCGCGATAGATTTATTAGGCGACGGAGCGCAAAAGGCCAGGACTATCCTGAGTACCCACAGGCCCTTGTTAAGTAAGGAACAGTATCTTAAAACACTGGAAAATTATTTTCGTTAGGGAAGGCGATTAGTGGTGAAAAGCTGAAAAATTCATGCAATTGCTCTTATTCTGGGAATATTTCTCAGTCCTAAGTTTTTTAAAGGTTATTAAATATGAGGGATATGACGGATGCGAACAGTCTCATTACCGTTGTTTTGCTGCTTTGATGGCCGGTACGGTACTTTAATCGGACCGACCCGTCCTTACGCTTTAGCCATGGCGGCAGGTGTGGGCAGTGTCAGTATGATGACGGCTGCGGTGGGCTCTTTGCGTGTCATTTTCCTGATATGGCAGAAATGATTCAGCCTATGGGGCGGTCAGCAATATGCTCTCAGGTTTAGACGGTTTATATGTTTTGCCCTGCCTGCTTCCGAATGGCTGTATAAAAAATGGGATGTTTTAAAATATGGGAAAGAAATATCCTCTAAGGGGGTTGCGCAATGAAGCTGAAAGATACGTTATTTATTATGCTTCTAGTTGGTATTTTGTCTTTGGCGGCTAACTTAGCAGGCTATAACAATGGTATTATGGAGTCTTTGCCCGGCATGGTGATTTTGATTGATCGCTATGGCCGGAGTTATCCTAAAACAGTTTATTCCTCTTAAGCTTCCCAGCGTTGCATATATTGTTTTAATCGGCTGTATAATTGATTGCTTATCCTGGTTTTCCGGGTGCAGAGGCGGTCGTAAATTAGTCGGCTTTTTAGCCTTGCCTACTCCTATCCTGGTCTATGCCGGTATTGCCATTAGCAAAGATTTGGATGTCCTAAAGAAAACAGGCTGGAAGATTGTCATCGTAGCTTGTTTTGTTTTTGTCGGTTCTGCCGCTATTGCTCAAGAGATTTTAAAGGCTATGGAGATCATATGAGTAAAAATAATAACCGGCCACAGTCCGGTTATTATTTTTGCTTACAGGGTTTAATGAAAGGATTTCCTGATCATTGTCGGGAAGTAGTATCAGATATAAGCATACCGGGTAACTTCTCACAACAATTATTTCGGGGGTTAATTGCTTAAATTCTTTTTGATTTTAAGGAGAGTGAACGTAAATGAAACTTTTAAAGCATTCAATAGTAAACGCAACATTTATAGTTTTTATGTCAGCAATTTATTCCTTCTTATTTATATTTACATCAAATCATATTGAGTTTCTACGACTGCTTTCAAAAGCTGAGACTCTACAATCTGATTTCTGGAACGGTTGGTCAATTTTTATTAAATCTGGTAACATGGAATATATAGGATATGTGATAATTATACTGACTATTATAATTCTTATATTAATTGGTTTAAAACCAATAAGAAAATATGATGAATACCAGCTTAGTATATTGTCTAAAAGCTTGATAATTTCAGGTATAATATCTATTCTTACTGTGCCACTAATTATGATATTGATTTTGAGTGACCCATCATATGCTATAGAAACCATATTCCTATTTGCTGTTGTTCAATGGCTTTGTGTTCTAGTAACTGAGTTGATTTATGTAATAAAATATTAGTAGTAAAGACAATACATTTAGAATATACAAAATTGCTTTATTGGATTTGTTGGGGGCGTGCCGGCCGTGGCACGCTCTGGCTCCGTGGGGCAGGAAACGTCATATAACGGCGAAGTTCCAAAATCTGAGCAAATATGCAAGTAATAACCAGACTTCGGAACTTCGCAAACCGTTAGATAACAGACTAGTGAACTGCAAGTTCTTTAGAAAATTATTTATCAATTGTAAAAATCGGTATAATAATACTGAGGTGATATTATGCCAGCTATCTCTGAAATAAAGCATAAAAGAGAAGCGATTTTACAAGTTGCATCCAGTTATGGCGCAACAAATATTCGTGTATTTGGTTCTGTTGCACGAGGAGAAGATAAACAAAATAGCGATATAGATTTACTTATAAACCTTGAAGAAGGGCGCTCATTATTTGACTTGATAGATCTAAAAAATAAACTTGAAGAGATATTAGATAGGAAAGTTGGTGTAGTAACAGAAGAGTCTGTTCATTGGTATTTAAAGGATAAGATTAAAGAAGAGGCTATAGAGATATGAAGGATGACAAATTATATCTAATACATATCTATACATATCTATGAATGCATCGAATGGATAGAGAGTTATACAGAATCAGGGAAAGAAACTTTTTTTAATACTAAATTAATTCAAGATGGTGTTATTAGAAACTTAGAAATAATTGGTGAAGCAACTAAAAATATTTCCAAAGAATTAAGAGACGGTTATTTGGATATTCCTATGGAAAAAGATGGCTGGACTAAGAGATGTTTTAGTTCATGATTATTTTGGAGTTGATTTGAGAGCCGTATGGAATGTAGTTGAAAATGAATTGCCGAAACTGAAAAAACAAATAAAGATGTTCATTGATTAGCATAAACACTGGATCAGAAAGGATACAGTGTTTAATTTTTTATTTTTATATGTTGAATAATTAAAAGGTCGGATTCAAGTTGGTCCGCCATCTAACATGTCCATTCCCACTAACGGGTCCGAATTAGTTGAGAAGATAGCATGCCGGACCACACTCACCCTATGGGGTAAGCGTTTGGGTTGGTGAGTGTCGGGCGATTCCGTTATATGACATTCGAAATGGAGGTGATAAAATGCTAAGCAAACTTGCTAAAGCATGTTTGGTATCGACCTCATTTGCACCAGTATTAGTAACATATGCTTTTGTATTGTGGATAGGCAACAAACCCATAAGGGAGATCGTTTACATTTTATTTACTGCAATTTTATTGATGCTGTTATGCTTGTACGTTCTATCGATTGCGAAGAAGAAAATTCAAATTGTGGATTTTACAATCAGTTCAATTAAAACTGCAGATAGCGAAGTTTTAGGGTTTTTAGTAGCATACTTAATACCGTTTGCCACTTTAGCATCGGATCAGATTAATGGAGCTGTCTTAATATTTATTTTTGGTTTGTTTTTATTGGTCATATGGAGTACAAACTCCTACCACATAAATCCATTATTAACCCTTTTTGGCTATCATTTTTATGAGGTTACAACTAGAAATAATATTACATTTTTGCTTATAACAAAGAGAGATTTAAGAAATACAACGAGCGTAAAAAAAGTAATACAGTTGACAGAATATATGGTATTTGATGTTAAGGAGGAATCTTAAATGTTTCAAAACACAACTTTTTTTATAATGCTTAAAACAGAAAATGGGAATTACGAAATTAACAGATTAAATCTAACAAGGGAAAGTCAAGAAGCATTATGTAGTTTATTTAGTGACTCAGCTAATCAAATGATAAATGAAAATAACGAATTCATCGAATTTGACGGAAGATATAAACCAGATCATGGAGAAGTACAGTATATAGTTGATTATGAGATTGATGATAAAATACTTAATGCACTGAGAGAACCCACAGGAATTGATCCATTTACTCCAAATAGTGAGTCATTGCCAGATATTAAAGGCATTTTTACTGGTCGACTGGAACCATATATTAGAATTGCATTTCAAAAGTTTAATAAAAGCCAATTTATAACCAGAAAAGGGATTAGTCTATTTCATAATCAAAATACTTTTGAAAAGGTATCATCTTTTGGGATAAACATATTAAGTAATATTGATTGTGTATACACTGAGGATGGTCGGCTTTTGTTTACATCATACCTATCTGCTAGACAGATATTTGACCTCTCAAATTTTTATAGGATAGCAACAGATAGAGATGTTGTAGCCTTTGTTGCTCATGAATGTGTATATGTATGTAATCAACCATCCTTTAATGATAATGCTGACTCATGGGTAAGGAGAAAAATAGCACTTATAGCTGACTCAGGAGTGTTAGATGAATATAGTGCTTCACAAATAGCAGAAAAAGCAGCGGAATATAAAGTTGAGATTAGTTTAACCGAACAAGAAGGAGTAAACAAATTGGTTTTTCCTGATGATAAAAAAGAAATGAAAAATATACTCAAATTTTTAGATGAGGATATATATAAAGGACCATTATCAAGTGCAACATTTGAGACAAATTCTAAGAGACGTTTTAACAGGTAATTTAAGATAACGAGCGCCGGATAACAATAGCTTCATGCAAGGGCGCGGGTAGCAAGGCAGCGAAGGTGGTTTTCGGGGCAAGGCTGAAGTTTGCGCGTCACATCCTCCGGCCGAAGTCAGGCATGACCCGGCTCGCCGGGCCTAACATAAGAGCTATGGTAAGACCCGGACTTCGCCTTAAGATCGGAGGACGTCGTGAGCCGGGAACGTTAAATGAAATTGGGCGCATTAAACCGCGTCTTCCTGGCGCGATATTGAAGGTTGAGAGTTGTAGTAAATTAAGGTGGTAGTGAATATGGAAAATGAATTTTTATATAGTAATAGTTATTTAAATGCCTTTATTTTTAAGGTTTATAAAATTAAGAAAGATCATAAATTCACCCCGAAGAAGCACCGGCTTTAAGCCATAATTGTTGAGCCGCAAAGGCTGGTGTACTGGAATATATCCTGTTATCATATTTAACCTTACCGTAGTTATCAGCTTTGGCCAGTTCCAGACGATAGACTTCAAACGGAATTAGAGGGATAGAGGAGTTAAGGCTTTCTTATTCTCTGTAAATAGTTCCGCGTAAAATTTCTTGTTTCCTTTGAGCAACATGTTTTCTAACACCACGTTCTGACACATTGAACTCTTCACGATATATATCTTTTAACCGGTCATATATCCCTTTAGCTGTATGCCGTTGTTTTGGTTTCGCCTTAAGGTCATTTACTGACCATTCATCAATTAGCTCTTTATCTGGATCTAACTTACCTTTGCGTTTTTGCCGGGGCTCTAGCTTTAAATTAAAATCACTTTTCTTTACATACTTCTAAAAGGTTTTTAAGAATTCCGAAAATACTTGTTCACCAGATAATTGACTAAATGTGCTAAAATAGTGTACAAGGTTAAGATATGCAACTTTAATAAAATTTAGGTTGAGGACTCTTATAATTTGACAATCCTGTCGATAAGAAAAATTAGTATTAGGTTTAGAGGAGATGAAAAATGAAACTGATATCTTGGAATGTTAACGGATTACGGGCTTGCCTGGATAAGGGCTTCATGGAATACTTTCAAAGTGTGGATACCGACTTTTTTTGTATTCAGGAAACAAAGCTGCAAGCAGACCAGATCGAATTGGATTTAGAGGGATATGATCAGTACTGGAATTATGCTGTCAAGAAAGGCTACTCAGGAACAGCAATTTTCACGAAACATGAGCCTCTGACCGCTTCTTATGGAATAGGTATAGACAAGCATGACCAGGAAGGCAGGGTAATAACCCTAGAGTATCAAAAATTTTTCTTGGTGACGGTCTACACTCCTAATTCCCAGCGGGGCTTAACCCGTTTAGCTTATAGAATGGAATGGGAGAATGATTTTAGAAATTACCTGGGGAATTTAGCAAAAAGCAAATCGGTAATAGTTTGTGGAGACTTGAATGTAGCCCACCAGGAAATCGACCTGAAAAATCCTAAAAATAATAAAAAAAATGCCGGCTTTACCGAGGAAGAAAGAGAGAAAATGACTCAATTGCTGGAAATGGGTTTTATAGACTCTTACCGTGACCTTTATCCGGACCGGGAAGATGCCTACACCTGGTGGTCTTATATGTTCCGGGCCAGGGAGAAAAATGTTGGCTGGCGGATAGATTACTTTATTGTATCCCAGGACCTGCAAGATAAGATAATGGCAGCTGATATTCATTCGGCAGTATTAGGCAGTGATCATTGCCCTATTGGGGTTGAGGTGGATGTTGATTAATTGGAAAATGGCGCGGCATGATGTTTATAAAAAACTGTCTTTTTGAACGGGACCAAAAATAAAATTCTGCTTTATGAATTTCATAAGGCAGAATTTTTATATAGGCGGAGTGCTTTTGATGGGATATATTCGTTGGAATTTGGCAAGGGCAGCAGAAGTACTAAAGCTGTTATCCGTACAATAAGGGAAGAGTAATAGGAGAGAATAAAACACAAAAAATATTTGACAAGTTAATAAGATATTGAATTTTTGAAGCCTGACCCTCCGATCCCCTCCGAAACTAATTTTTCAAGACAATTATATATTTATCTTTAATATCTATTATTTTATCCCTTTTGAGAGAAGGCAAGAGCTTGGTGATAGTTTCTCTGGTTGTTCCTATCATTTTGGCTATATCATAATGGGTAAGCTTAATATTAATTTTTATACCGCATTCAATTTTTTCTCCATTTTGCTTGGCTAATCTTTTTAAAAGATTTATAAGTTTGTCCTTGGTGGAGTAATAGGATAAATCATATATTTGATCCATAAGAATTCTAAACTTTGTTGTTACCATTTTTAATATTGCGTCATAAAGTTCCGGATGTTTTTTAAGAGTACTCAAAAATTCCCCCTTGCTTATTTTAACCACCATGGTATCTTCTATTGCCTCGGTTACTACCCTATCCAAATCTTCTTGAAATAAGGTGATTTCACCAAATATATCTCCTGGGGATAATATTAAGATAGTTTTTTCGTACCCAAAACTATCTAAAAAATACTGTCTGACTCTTCCGGTTAAAATAAGATAAACATAGTTAAGCATTTTATAACCAGGCTCAATGATCTTTTTCTTTTCAAAATATATTTTTTCTCCTTTTCCAAGGAAATTTTGTAATATTGGTTCCTTGTAATTGTATTTTAATTGGAATAATTCAAATAAATTAAGTAAATCTTCATTATTATCCAAAATCATATCTCACCTGCCTGCTGAACTATCGTTTTATTTATTGCCGCAGTTCATTTTCAAATATATTTTGATAATTTAAAATTTTTTAAATTATCAAAATATATTATATAAAAAAATAAAATAATATATATGTTATTTGTCCTGAAGAAACTTTAGTTTATGCTCTTGAGGCTGGTTCATTCTTGGTAAGATTATAATATAAAAAATGTAAAATTTATACAAGAATTTAAAAAAATGTGTCATGGAACACATTTTTTTTAAAATTTAGCTATTATAATTAATCGCAATAAGGAGGATAAGCGATGAGGAATTATCTGCAGAATATGAATTGGGAAGAATTTGAAAGAAAAAGTGAGACAGGCAATCGTACTGTCATCATACCTGTTGGAAGTGTTGAACAACATGGGTATCATCTTCCGTTAGGTACCGATACTTACGTTGCTTTAACACTGGCCGAAGACGCGGCGGAACAAACAAATACAGTTATTACACCTCCTCTGTGGTTTGGCTGGAGCCCTCATCATATGGTGCTGCCAGGAACTGTGACTATAAGGCCGGAAATTTTAATAGAGCTTTTGTATGATGTTATATCTTCGTTACAGGAACACGGGTTTACTAGATTTGTACTGATTAACGGGCATAGAATAGTAAATGTGCCCTGGATGCAAATCGCAGCAGAAAGAGCGCAAAGGCTCCTTAAGGTTAAAGTATATATTTTTGATCCCGCGTATATGTCAAAAAATATCGTCAAAGAACTTGGTTTCGGGCCTCTTGGGCATGCCGATGAAATTGAAACGTCTCATATGATGTATAGGTACCCTGAACTGGTTTTTTTAGAGAGGGCAAAAGACAATTTCATTGCCGGTGCAAATCTGAATTCAACAGATCCTGCCTATCCTGACGACACACTTTGTTATGTTCCCAGTACTAAGAGTCAGATGCAAGAGAGAGCGCAAGTTTCAGGCGGAACATCAGGCGAACCCACCAAATCTTCCCTGCAAAAAGGAAAAACCTATCATGAGCATGTCGTGAACAATCTTGTCAGAGTGATAAAAGATTTCCAAGAGTAGTGGAAAGTAATTAAAACATATTGGTGTAGCAGTATGACAAAATCATAAATCACCAGAAATTAAAATAAAGGATAGGGAGGTGTTATATGCAGTAAAGCAGTTTAAATGGAGACATCATCTTCTACTTATCTAAATGTGTTAATTAACAAAGGAATAGGAGGTTAATATGGAAGTTGTAAAAAATCCAAATCTTTTATGGTATCTAGGAGCCTATGTAATTCTGATGATTGGCTTAGGTGTATACGGATCTAAAAAAGTTAAGAACAGTGATGACTTTATTCTTGCCGGAAAATCACTGGGCATGTTTGTCTTAATGGGTACCTTGGTAGCAACATGGTGTGGCAGCGGGACCGTCACAGGGGGACCTACTTCACTGGCCTATAATTATGGAATCGGGCCTTCTCTGTTTTATGGTGTTCCTTCTATACTCGGAATTATATCCTTATTTTTAATTGCTGAAAAAATAAGATCTATGAATAAACACACGATACCGGAAATATTAGAAGAAAAGTATGGGCCTGTCTCAAGGGGATTAGGAACTATAATTGTATTGCTTTCTTATGTGGGCATAATATCCTATCAGTTCACAGGTTTAGGATATATTTTAAATGCTACCACGGGTATTTCTGTAGATGTAGGGACTATAGTAGGGGCATTTGTAATGGTGCTATTGGCGACTATGGGAGGACTAAAGTCGGTAGCGCCGACAGATGCGATAAGCGCAACTATTATGGTGGTCAGTTTGATCATTGCCGTACCGGCCGCAATCGTTGCTGCAGGAGGATGGGAACACATAGTTACCAATGTGCCTCCTACCCATCTCAATGTTACCGGGTCACTTACGGTGGTACAATTGCTGGGATATTTAATTCCCACTCTCTTCCTGATCCTTGGTGATCAGAATATGTACCAGAGAATAACGGCAGGAAAGGAAAATAAGGAGACTAAAAGTGCCATAATCGGCTGGTTTGTAGGTATGGTAATAATCATGTCAACTATCCCTGTAATTGGCATTGCGTCGCGGTCCATGTTCCCTAATATTAGCCCTGGTATGGCATTAATTGCTACTTCTACGGTAATACCCCAGTTTATAGGAGGATGTCTACTTACAGCAGTAGCCGCTTTTATCGTAACTACGGGAGACTCTTTCCTTCTGTCGGCGTCTACTAATTTTACATATGATTTTTATGGCAGGTATATTAATCGCAATTTGACAGATAAGGCTAAACTAATGACCACAAAGCTTGTGATACCGATTATAGGTTTATTTTCATATATTATGGTGAAATTCTTCCCAACAATATTGGCAGTTCAGATGTACTCCTATACGGTCTATGGAGCCGGAATAACCCCGGCAGTTTTAGGTGCAATATTATGGAAGCGTGTAAACAGATATAGCGGTATTGCCTCGATGCTTACAGGTGTTATAGTCACTTTATTATGGGAGATTCCCTTGAACAAACCTTATGGAATAAATAGCAGTGTAATATCAGTGCCCCTGGCGGTAATAGTTCTCTGTGTTGTGACTTTGATGACTGCCCAAACAGCTACTGATAATCTTCAGAAAACTATTTAAGCAAATTTCAAATTGAATTCTTTGAAATTGGCCAGGTATCAATAAATATTTGGTCAATTTCAAAGATTTGTTTCTTTAATGATTTATTCACAGGTATGTAAAATAAATATAGAGCAGGTTGATCAATAATGTTAAGATGTATCGAATTAAACAGTGATATTGGGGAGAGCTGAGGTTTTTGCAGATAGGGCATATACCTTGACAGTACGCTGGCACCAAGGAGCAGCCCCGGCTCCATAATTCGTGAAAATCTATATTTATAATATTATGGGAAGGAAGGTTCTTATGGAAAAAAGTTATGTGATTATTTGTGGTAAGCTGTTTGATGGTAAACGCGCAGAACTGTTGTCCAGCATGGAGATTTTAGTAGAGGGGAAAATCATTAAGGAAGTAGGTAGAAATCTCAGTCGTCCCCAATCTGCTGAGGTTGTTGATCTATCTCATTTAACGGTTACCCCGGGCATGATAGACGCCCATATGCATTCAGATATGCTGGATTGGACCCAGTTTGCATCTAATTTTAATCACTCATCAGAATGGTTTACATTGTCGCATCTGCACACCGCCCAGAGATGTCTGGAAAGAGGTTTTACAACTATCAGAACATTTAATATAAATGTAAAAGGGTTTGGGCTGATTGATGTTAAAAGAATGATCAACGCCGGTTATTTCCCGGGGGCCAGAATGGTCGTTTCAGGTCATATGCTGGGGTCAACCGGCAGCCATGGAGATATGACTCAAAATCTGTCAGGTAATCCTGATTTGGCGGATGCTGCAACTGGTGCAGGCATAGGAAATGGGGTTGAGTTCTTTAGAGAGGCTGTCCGCAGAGAAGTAAAATATGGCAGTGATTGTATTAAAATAATGCTTTCAGGGGGATTTTTTACTCCAAACGATACCCCGGTGGATCAGCAATTATCCGATGAAGAACTATCTACCATAATAAGCACGGCTCGAGGTTTAAGAAAGCCTGTTACAGCTCATGTTTATCATCCGCCTTTGATGCAGAAGCTGGTTGAATTTGGTATTACAGGCCTGGAGCATGCTTCTATGATGGATGAGGAGACCGCTGAAATGATAGAAAAAGCAGGGATCTATGTAGTACCTACATTCTCACCATACGATGAGATAATTAGAGCGGATGAAGAAAATTTGGCTAAAAAGCCCCCGGAATTCCAGGCAAAACTGAGAGAATACAGTGATAAATTGATCTCCGGCAGAGATGTAATCATTAATAGTAAAATTAAACTAGGTTATGGTTCAGATTTCGTTACGGTGCATCAGTGCTACGAGAGCTGGTACGAGTATGATTCATGGCTAAAGAGCGGCGTTGATCCATTTAGAGCTTTAAAAGCAGCTACCTCTGTAAATTCGGAGATATTGGAATTGAGTAATTACATAGGGTCGATAGAACCGGGGAAATATGCAGATATAGCAGCATGGTCAAAAGATTTGCTGAACGAAAGTGATGCCCTGTCCGAATGCGTATTTGTAATGAAAGAAGGTAAAATCTACCCGGCTTTGCATGGCAAAAATAACGTGGATATGAACATTATCTTGTAGAAAACGTTTTACCTGCGGTATCTTTTTTATAGCTCCCTGCCACAGGTGCTGGAAGATTAGCGGCGAAAGGGAAAATACGTGCTGGTTTTACAGAGTCGGAAAATTGACCTTTAGCTGGGGAAGTCTCTTAGTGAAAACTAAGGGACTTCCTTTTGCAAAATTATAACGTTTTTTAGGAAGACCGCCGAAAAAACGATTAATATCTTTATAAATACAAGGTATAATTAATTTATGAACATATGTAAAAATAAAACAGATAATAACTAGATACCGGTAATAAACTTGAAAGGGGGATAGAAATTTCAAAAACCTAGGGCATTGGCCAAGAAAAAAAAGGAGGAGAAAGGAAAAATGAATTTTGAAAGTATTATAGTGGAAAAAAAGGACCACATTGGGGAAATAATATTTAATCGTCCGGAAAGTCTAAATACATTTAATACTCAGTTAGCCGCAGATCTTAATAATGCCCTGGAAGGGCTGGAGCAGGACTTGATGATACGTGTGATTATTGTAAAAGGGAAAGGAAAGGGTTTTTGTGCAGGCATTGATGTAAATGAATTGGCAGGAAAAACCCCGCTAGATTATTATAATTGGGTACAAATTATGGAAAAGCCTTTTCTAACCATAGCAAATATGAAAAAACCTGTAATCGTGTCTGTACAAGATTTTGCCATAGCAAACGGTATTGGGCTGGTAGCCGCTGCCGATTTGGCCATAGCTGCTGAAGGAGCCCGTTTTGGTGCAACTGCTGTAAATGTTGGTCTTTTCTGCATGGGACCGGCTGTACCTCTTGCCCGCAATATAGGCAAGAAAAAAGCCCTTGAATTAGTGTTGACCGGCGACATAATAGATGCCGGAGAGGCCGAAAGAATCGGATTGCTTAACAAGGTCGTACCAAAAGAACAGTTAGAAGAGGAGACCATGAAACTTGCCAATAAACTTGCTGCGAAAAGTCCTTTGGCGGTACAATTAGGTAAAAGGTCATTTTACAAAATGGCTGACCTAGAATATGAAAAGGCTTTTGAAATGGTAAATAACCATTTTGCAATGCTGTGCACAACCGAGGATGCACATGAAGGTGTAAATGCATTTCTTAACAAGAGGACACCCTGCTGGAAGCAAAAATAATCTTTTCGGGTCTCTTGTGCGGGATGCCCCCGGGCTTTACGGCAAAGCCGGCAAATATTTTAAATTGAAAGACTGGGTGGAACTCTACCTATGTATTCTATTCAAGGCTGTTTATTCCGGAGGTTGCCGTCAAATTCCACTTGCAGGCTGTATTTTCCTAAGCCGGGTATCAACTGCCGGAGCAAATTGACGGAAAATTTTGACTAAAAATTACAAAAAAACTATCCAACTTATTGGAACAACTTCTTAATAAAAATGGGCGGCAGAAACTCCCGGTGTCTTTAAAGACTTTTGCCGGCAGCAAAGATAAACATTAGGATCAGAGGAGATGCAAATGAAATTAGTATCGTGGAATGTTAACGGAGAGCTTCATAGAATACTTTTAAAGGGTTAAATACCCACTCTATACAGGAGATTAAGCCGTAGGAAGACCAGATGAAACGGGATTTGTTTATCTGCTGATGGAATATTATGTTTAAACAGGATAGGCCGTAGGAAATTAATGCTGCATTTTTTCCAGTTTATCTTTAAACCAAAGCATATGGAATTCTTCGTCGGTCATATTGTGCCACAGCCTTTTGCAGATATCGGGATATTGCCATGCTTCTAGAATAAAGGCTTTATGCATTTCCATTGCCTTTTGTTCCACCTTCACACCTGTTAGGTAGCGGTTACTCTCATTAATAAGGTCCAGTCCCTCTCCCCAGACCATACCTGCAAGTTCACCAAGACCTCCTGTTATAACAGGGGGTTTTTCACCAAATTTGATTAATAATCCCCTGTGATAGTCAACATGATGCTGCTCCAATTCCACCATTCTTTCGTAGGCATGGCGTACGGTATTGTCTTCCAGTGACTCCAGCTGAGATTGATATAAGGCCAATTGTAGTGTTTCCAGAACATAAAATTCCTTAATCCGTAAAATCAAATCCATTTTACCTATCTCCTTTGCCTTTATTAAAAATTTTCAAGTATTGACTCAGAAGAACTGTTGGTATACAGCCCCGGATAAATCGGTTTAACAGAGTCTTATTGTGCGCTTGCTCGGAAGGAGAGGGAGGTATATTTGCTTCCTTTGTTTCCGGATCAATTATTAAATAGCCCTTGATTATAAGTGCGGCAATGGCTCCCCAGACCAGATGACTGAGCATATCCACTACAGCCTCGTTATATGTCCGGTAGATATAAGGACGGGGCTCCACCAGATTGGGAATGACTACGACGTGAACAATCCACATAGCCGCTCCGAACCCTGCGCCTTTAATAACGGCGTAATCAAGTCCCGATACCATAAAAATAAGTACGACGACTAATCCCAGCACTGCTCCGGCCAGTAGATGAGTGAGTTCGCCCATAAGGAGCATTGGGAAGGTAACAGGCTGGTGGGGAAATATTAATTGTGACAGGTAGTGGCCTGTGGTTGATTTTGCGAGGCCGCTCCATACTGCTGTCCAGTGAACGACTTCATCGCCCAATGTTCCTGCAAAACCGGCAATTGCCCCAAGCACTATCCAATCTTTCATGAGAATTCCCCCCAGGGGTCGAGAATATTATTTTGCGCTTAAATTTCTTATAAAAATTATAAAATACAATTTTACCCGGCAGGACCCGAGTTGGCTGAATTTGGAAGGGGAATAAGGCCGCATGCACCAGTTTTCTTAGGATTTTTTTGCAGATCCCTTTCCAAAAAAATATTATAAAAGTAAAATACAGTTAATTTAGTATGGGGATATCTATCTTTATCTATGCAAAAAACGATGATTATTTAAAAAAGATCTCGATAAGATAAATATTTTTTCCTGCTAAGAATAAAAATATCTGTTACAGAAAAATATAAGCTTAACAGAAAGGGCAGTATTAGATGGTGATAATGATATGCTGAAGATGTTTGCCGGGAGACCTCCGGATTTTTATGGATTTTTGAAAATTCCTCCTTAAATCAACGGGATTATTCAAATAGATGTTTCATAATAAAATTGAGGACGGGAAGATTATGATTGATCAATTGGGAAATAGTATATTTTTCTTTCTTAAAGCCTTTTTTTTCGGTTTAGCTACAGTCATAGTTATTCCGCGCGATGTCTATAAACGCTATTTTATTTACGGATTTATCTTTGGTGCGATCGGTGATGTAATAGTAGTCACAATTTTAGGTCCTGTTTTGCACTTGATTAAGTATAAAAATATGGGAGTTTTTAATATATTCGGCATAGTATCTTTTTGGACGCCGATAGCGTGGATGTTTGCCTTTATGCTCTTTTTTTATTTTCTGCCGGTAAGGAGGATTTTTCTCTATCCTTATATTGTTGGTTTTGCTTTTTATGGTTATATGGTAGGGATTGTTTTAGAGCATCTAAATTTGTATGAATATATAGGGAGTTATGTTCATTTTGCTCCGTTATTGTTTATGGTCTGGTTTTATATTGGGGCGCTGGTATATTTGAGAAACGGCAATATTATATTGAGATAATATCTGGAAAATCTAATGTTCAAGACAGCCCATTCTAGTGTAGAGTATTGGAGAAGAATAGCACTGCTTCCGTCTTACTGCTGATCAGATAAATTCATTCTCCGGTTCTGGCCGGTGTGACAGCGAAATGAGTAACCATAACACTTATCCTCCTTAGTTAGATAAAAAGTGTATCATGTGTCTTAACCAAACAAATAACATGAGTGGTTGGACTGTATATCTATAAATATTTTAACCCCGTTCCCCGGTTTGCCGGAGGGAACGGGGTTTTAGCCGTTAAAGGGGTGCTGGAAACGGTACAGCGTATCATAAACGGTCATAAAATAGCCTGGGTTTTATTATTGTAAAAAGAATTATTTCTAGGAACAATTTGGATATCGGAACGTCTTTAATAATATTATATTTTATTTTAAAGGAAGGATGAAAATGAGAAAAGGATTTTTAAAATTGCTGCTGGCAGTGTTGCTTATTCTGGCCGGCATAAGTGCAACGGGAGCTATCGAGCAGACCGGATCCGGTACCGGCGGACAGGCTGAGGGAATTTCTCCGGAGCAGATTGCAGAACTGATTCGCGTCCAGGGAAAATATCAGCAAGATTCTTACTATATTCCAGGGCTTTCTTATGATCTTGCTAACCTGGATGATGATGCTGAACGGGAAATCGTGGCGAAGATTGACGGGGCTGTTCATTTGGGCCAATTTTTTATCTTTGATCAGGATGCCCGGGGAGACTATAAATTAATCACCGAACAGGACTGGAAAGTGGAACAGTGGGATTTGGATGCTCCTCTGGAACTGGCGGATAAAAAAATATTCAAGCTGATAAGCCGGACAGGCGGCACCGGTCTGGATATTTTTACCGAGCATCTCTGGTATTTGGCCCAGGGAAAATTTACAGAGATCTGGCAGGGCACTTTAACAGAGCGGTCAATGATGGCCGGACCGGAAACTTTCCGGATGAAAGTCGGCGGGTATCAGGTAGACGTGGAAGGCCGGCGGCTTTACCAGTGGGAAACTACTTATCGTCTTGCCGAGGACGGAGTATCTCCTCAAGGGGATTTAAAGACATCCACCAAAGTTTATTTGTTCAATGGAAGCGGCTTTGTCCGGGAGGATTATCCAACGACTGACCTTGGCCGGACCGGAGGCAGCTAAGATAAATATTATCACGAGGGGATTATTATGGTTATGAGTAGTTCTAGAAAAATCGTGCTGATTATAGCTTTAGGCTTATTCCTGGTCTTCGGTTATTATTATCTTGAGTACAGAACGCTGAAAGTAGCCGGGCAGGATGCCGAAGAATTTGCAAACCGGATTATGTCGGCGGTTAAGACGGAGAATATCATAGATTTGCGTGATATGACGCCTTTTGAATGGGATAAGCTTTATTATTTCCCTGCCTATACGCCGCCGGAGCAGATGTATGAGCTGACAGGGGCACGCTGGACCAATTGTGATACTTTTTTAGGATACCTCTTTTTTAATGATTTGGAGAAAGAGATGCTCCAGGACGGATTTTATACACTGGTATTTGTGGCTGACGATAAGGTTGTCGGCCATTACCCCGGTAAGAGGGATAAGTTCGATTTTGAGATGGAAAATGAGGGAGACTTAAAAGCAGATGCGGCTCTATTTAAGATTAGCCGTCAGGAAGGAAGGGGTCAGGGGAAGTATCCCCTTTTAATCAAGCAAACGGCGGAAGGGGAAACCCTTGCTGTCAAAGATAAAGTAGAACAACTTTTGCAGGAGATTATTGCTAACGGTCCTGCGGCTTCCTCTAACCCTTATGATTATCTTAAAGACAATGCAGCTTTTGCCGAGCTTGTTGCACTGGGAGATCCCGCCCGGGCCTATATGTTTGCCAGCTTTGCTCAAAGTCATGAAGACGGCTTAAGGGAATATATTATGGCTGCGGCCTGTGCGAAAATCATGGGCAATTTTGATGAAGAAAAGGGCCTAGGAATTAACAGCGGCCGGGAATGGTTTTACAAGTACGCTGCCTTTAAACAAGATGACGATTTTCCCATAGTTGATGCCGATTATGAATTGTTTAAGGATACCGCCGGCAGGGCACCATTTGTTTTACCGGCCCATACCGATCTGCAGGACCTGGAAGATGTGATCTCCAACTGCATCCTTGCCAGAAACAGAAAGGCTTACCGGATGGGGGAGAAGGCCATAGAAGCGCATAAGGTTTACCGGGCTGAGGAAAAAGGCGGGACAATAAATGTTTATCTGCTGGTGAGTTTCCGGTGGTTCGGTTTTGCAAACAATACCTTTACCGCTATTTCCGGGGGCGGGGGTGAACCTGTTCGAATACAGCTGCAAAAATCCGCCGGCGGGGAGTATGAGGTGCTTGAATATAAAGAGGCTTTGGACGGAGGCATGAGGACCCAATCCATCAAAGAAATTTTCCCCGGGGATTTGGCGGAAATTGTTATTACAGGAGATGAGGAGACCTCTCAAGATTTGTGGGAGCAGCAAGTAGTAAAGGCTAAAAATTATCTTGCGGAGATTGACAGAGCAGATGCTCCCGTAATAGACCGGATGGTTAAAGACAGGACAGATAAACAAGCCGCCAGGGCAATTGACCTCGTGGTGATGCTGAGGAGGATATTTCCTGATTGGGACGGCACCAGGGAGATTCTGGTCAATGCCGGGGGGCGGCACCCCGGGATGAAATTAAGGTGTATACTGGAAACAAAATGTATTTCTACAGGTGAAGGGCAGTATCAAATTACCCTGACAAAAACCTGGGAGGCTAAAATCAACGGTATTCAACCGGTTAGCTGCTGGCAATACCGGGTCACGGGCGAGCGTGTTGAATTGATTTCCGAACAGGACCGGGATGGCTTGATACAAATAATTAAGTGATGATAGGGCAGAGTTGCATGATATATGTCAAATACGACCTGCTGATTGAGCAGATCCATAAATTTTTCAGGAGAAGAGAAAAAATGGGTAGGGATGTACATGGGTGAAAATTGGAGATATTTAGTAATGGCACTGATTATTTTGTTTGTCTTAATTGTTATTATTAAAGACCTGCGCCGGGCTAAGAAGCGCCGGGGTAAAGTAATTGTCAGGAGTATTAGAACCGTCAACTCTAATTTAGTTTCCGGATTTTTTTGGCTGGTGTCTTTATTAATCTGGGTCATACTTCTCAGCCAGGAAACTCTAAAATTATATGATCTATTTAATAAGGAATATATAACCGGTGTTTATCAGTTGTTTGATTTTGGTAAATTAAAAAGTTTGCAGCAATATTTTTTCGAGCAGCAAATGATACGGGAACTCAGTGAGATAGCCTTTTACCGGTCCGCTCTTTTCCAAATGCTGATCGGGATAATGATGTCGTGCTGTTTAACTGTCTTGAATTTTTACAGGGGATGGCGGAGGAATGAAATATCCGACGGGGGAATTGTAGTTTCCGGTAATAATATCAGTTGGGAGAAAATCACAGGTTTTTCCTGGGGAAAATATCAGGAAGGAAGCCGGCTGAATAAAGATACAAAATATTATGATTTATCATTGAGGGTCAAACATGGTAAAGTTGCAAAAAAAATCTTCCGTGAAGATACTTATGAAGTAAAATTACGGATAGCCGCCGAAGAATATGAAGCTATCGATAAATATTTAAAGAGTGTAACCGAGCAGCTGCGTTGAAAGTATAAAGAAGCTGAGATAAAGGGTATTTAAACACTTATAAGGCGGAATCTGGTTAGAAATTGACATATTTCGAATATTTATATATAATTTCTTATGAGTTTTAGATAGAAACGATGAAGACGGGAAGTAGTAAATCGTACGCCTTTGCAGAGAGTTGTCAAATGGTGAGAGACAATAAGTGCCGGCGGTTGAACTCGTCCTTGAGTTGTGCGGGTGAAAATATCAGTAATCTGTACCGGTTTGCTGCCGTTATCAGCAATTGAGAGGAAGAGGAGATATTATTCCTATCAACTTGGGTGGTACCGCGAGACAATCTCTCGTCCCAATGGGATGAGAGATTTTTTGTACTGGAGAAATTAAGTAAGCTTATATTCCTATAAAGTACATAGGCCGCAGTACAAAGAGGCGTTCTAGGTGAGCATAGAAAAATGGGTGCATTTCTGATCAGAAGTCTATAGCCATAGTTAAATGTCAATAGTATTATTATAACTAGGCTGTTTTTTAACAATGTTAGAACATTGAAGGGGGCATGAATAATGGACGAGCGTTATAATTATATGGCCATCGAGGATAAATGGCAAAAGGTGTGGGCAGAAAAAAATGCCGATCACCGGGAAGAAATAAAAGATAAACCCAAATATTATTGTTTGGAAATGTTTCCCTACCCCTCCGGTAATCTTCATATGGGCCATGTGCGCAACTATTCCATCGGAGACGTAGTTGCCAGATTTAAAACAATGCATGGCTATAATGTTTTACATCCCATGGGCTGGGATTCCTTCGGTCTGCCGGCGGAAAATGCGGCAATCAAAAATGGTGTGCCGCCGGCGAAATGGACCTGGGACAATATCGCAAATATGCGCCGGCAGTTAAAGGCCATGGGCATAAGCTATGACTGGGGCCGGGAAGTGGCTTCCTGCCATCCTGATTATTATAAATGGACGCAATGGTTGTTTTTACAGCTTTATCACCAGGGACTGGCTTATAAAAAGAAAGCATCCGTGAACTGGTGTCCCTCCTGTCAAACCGTGCTGGCCAACGAGCAAGTTGTTGACGGGTCTTGTGAACGCTGTGATTCTGAAGTAGAGAAAAAAGCCCTGGAACAGTGGTTTTTTAAAACTACGGCTTATGCGGACAGGCTCTTGGATGATTTGGATAAATTGCCGGGTTGGCCGGATAAGGTTAAGATCATGCAGGAAAACTGGATTGGCCGTAGTGAAGGAGCCAGAATTAAGTTTACCGTTCAGGAAACGGGGGATGAATTAGAGGTCTTTACCACCCGTCATGATACGGTTTTTGGTGTCACTTATATGGTACTTGCTCCTGAACATCCCCTGGTTGCGAAACTTACGGCGGGAACCGAGTATGAAGGGGCTGTAAGTGAGTTTATTAAAAAGGTACAAAAGTTAAGTGAGGTGGACAGGACCTCTACGGAGTTGGAAAAGGAAGGCCTGTTCATCGGTGCCTATGCCGTTAACCCGTTAAATGAGGAGAAAGTACCGATATTAATCGGTAATTACGTTTTAATGGACTATGGAACAGGTGCCGTGATGGGTGTTCCGGCTCACGATGAGCGGGATTTTAAATTTGCTAAAAAGTATAATTTGCATATTCGAATTGTGATTCAGCCCCGGGATCGGGAATTAAGGCTGGAGACGATGGAAGAAGCCTGTACCGAAGACGGGATAATGGTTAATTCGGGAGATTTTTCCGGACTGCCGAACCGGGAAGGGATGGCGAAGATTGCCGATTACTTAGAGAAAAATAATTGCGGGCAGCGGCAGATTAATTATAGGTTACGGGACTGGTTAATCTCCAGACAGAGGTACTGGGGGGCACCTATTCCTATCATCTATTGCGATCAGTGCGGTACGGTTCCCGTACCTGATCAGGATTTGCCTGTTTTATTACCGGAAGAAGTAGAGTTTAAACCTTCCGGGGAGTCTCCTTTAAAGCATTCACCGGAGTTTGTAAATACCCTTTGTCCTGTTTGCGGAAAACCTGCCCGCAGGGAGACGGATACGATGGATACCTTTGTCTGTTCCAGCTGGTATTTCCTAAGATTTTGTGATCCGCAAAACAGTACCGAAGCTTTTAATAAAGGCAAAGTGGATTACTGGATGGGTGTTGACCAGTACATCGGCGGGGTGGAGCATGCCATTCTTCACTTAATGTATGCCAGATTTTTTACGAAATTTCTCAAGGACATAAATTTGGTCAGTGTGGATGAGCCCTTTACCAATCTTTTAACCCAGGGTATGGTTCTGAAAGACGGCTCGAAAATGTCCAAATCCAAGGGGAATGTGGTAAGTCCGGAAGAAATTATTAATAAATACGGCGCCGATACCGCCCGGCTGTTTATTTTGTTTGCCGCTCCCCCTGAACGGGATTTGGAATGGAATGACCAGGCCGTAGAAGGATGTTACCGTTTCTTAAACCGGGTCTGGCGTTTATGTGTTTCCTATCTGGAGGAGATCACAGGGATTAGCGGGGAGATCGGTGAGTTAGAAGGTGCCGATAAAGACCTGCGCCGCTTAACACACCTTACGATTAAGAAGATTTCCGAGGATGTTGAGGCCAGGTTCAATTTTAATACCGCGATCAGTGCCATCATGGAATTAGTTAATGGATTGTATAATTATAAGGATAAACAAGCCCGGCCCAATCTCCTGGTTGTAAAAGAAGCTGTCGAAAGCCTGATTCTTATGCTGGCACCTTTTGCCCCTCATATAGCTGAGGAATTATGGTTTGCAATGGGTAAGACGCAGAGTGTTCATGACCAAAAATGGCCTGTTTATGCTCCGGAAGCCGTGGTGGTTGATGAGGTTACCGTTGTTGTGCAGGTCAATGGAAAGGTTAGAGATAAGATGATAATTCCTGTTGGTTTAGAGCAGGCTCAGGTTGAAGAAACTGCTCTTTCCCAGCCGAAAGTTCAGGAGCACCTCCGGGATATGCAGGTTAAAAAAGTAGTAGTAATACCCAATAAATTGGTTAATATTGTAGTAGGAAAATAAAGATTGAGGTAAAGAAAAGTAAAGGCGCAAAAACGAAAAAAATAGTCACCGCAAGGTGACTATTTTTCCTATACAAGGGAAATTATACGGGCATAGATGAACTCCTGTTTTGAGTTATTTCACCTATTATTTTAAAAGAGTGTTACCAATGTCCTGAAGGAACACTATGCTCTGTGCCCTGTGCCCTGTGCTCTGTGCCCTGTGCCCTGTGCTCTGTGCCCTGTGCTCTGTGCCCTGTGCTCTGTGCCCTGTGC
>JBMNCQ010000054.1:55109-257472 GCA_049366715.1 Peptococcaceae bacterium
CTGTGCCCTGTGCTCTGTGCCCTGTGCTCTGTGCCCTGTGCTCTGTGCCCTGTGCCCTGTGCCCTGTGCTCTGTGCTCTATGCCCTATGGCGGCCCCAACTTCACCAGTCTCTAATCACTTAAACCGGCCGGTTCTTATAGCCGTAATGCCCCCTCTAAAGCCAGAGGTGAACGTTCACATTCGTGTTCTTCTAAAGAAACCTGGTAACATAGAGGGCTGCCCTTCATGTTTTCCGCGGCATAAACCAGACCGTTGCTGCGCTGGTCTAAATAGGGATGGTCTACCTGACTGGGGTCGCCTAAAAGAACAACTTTTGTTCCTTTGCCGGCCCGGGTGATGATGCCTTTAATTCTACCCGGGGTCAAATTCTGGGCTTCATCAATGATTAAAAAGTGCTTGACCAGGGAACGGCCCCTCAAAAAATTGATCGCTTCCGCAGCGATTAAACGCCTGTTAAAAAGCTCTTCTACTTTGTCGGCCAGCTTATTTTCATTTTTATAGCGTTCATTTTCATCACTATCCACTAAGATCTCTAAATTATCTTTTATAGGGCGTAAAAGAGGTGAGATTTTTTCTTGTTCGGTACCGGGGAGGTAACCTAGTTCCTCATCCATGGTGACATTGGGGCGGCAGACCAAGATGCGGCGGTATCTGGGGTTGGGCGTGTGGGTCATAACATAGGATAATCCCGCGGCTAAAGCCAGGAGTGTTTTACCGCTGCCGGCGACACCTTTAATAATGCATAACGGTGCTTCTTCGGGAGGAGTCATTAAAGCTTCGATAGCGAAGCGCTGTCCCACGGTCTGGGGTTTGATTCCATACGGGGTATCATTGGCGTATTTTAAAGAGACGAATTTTTCACCGTCAAAACGGGTTAGGGCCGAGCCGGAAAGACCTTCCGGTGCTTTTAAAATAACAAATTGATTTTTAATCAGTTCTAAGTTAACAGCCATCTCTCGAGAAAGCTGACTTAAGTTTAGGAAACCTTGTTTATAAAATGTATCTATTAAAGAAGGGATACAGGCAACGGTTGTTCGACCGGTATAATGCTGTTCGATCCTTTCGTTTAAGAATTCCTGGGCTTCAATGCCGACGGATGTAGCTTGAATGCGCTGAAAAACATCTCTGGTGACAAGTGCTACCTGCTTATGCTCCTGTTTTAAAGCGAGACAAACTTGTAATGCTCTGATATCAGGGTCTTTGGGGTTCCAATTAGGAGGTAATTTTACGGAATGATGGTTCATTTCAACTTTTAAGATACCACCATTTTTTAAAGGTACCCCTTGTGTTAAACAACCACATTGTCTCAACTCATCGAGCTCCCTGGCCAGCTGACGGGCATTTGCTCCTTCGTCAGTTTTTATGTTTTTGAATTTAGCTAATTGCTGGATGACTACTTCAGGTATGACTACTTCATTATCGTCAAAAACAAAAATTGCTCCGGGAGATTGAAGTAATACGCTTTCTGTTAGTACGTATGTTTTCAAGAAAGTCCCTCCTTGACGATAGGTTTAGGGGATAAAGTTGAACATTACTCCCTAAACCCGTTATAATGACTTGAATGTGTCTAAAATAAAAAGACGGTAGTACTTTAAAAATCAGCACTATCGTTTAAAAACCGGCGAACGAACGGTAGTATTCACCTCCTTATTAACTATATATATTTATTTCGTTTTAAAATTAAACTTCCCTTTTTATATTTTTTTAAAAAAATAAACATTATGTTAATTTATTTTGAAGGTTTTTTAATATAATGTAATATCTTTGCCAAGATCTATCATTATCTGGCAGTATTTAACTCAATAGTTTTTTTCAATTAATAGTTATCATAAAATTAACTTATTTTTAATCGAGTAAGGTTTTTTGGTATAGTATGTACGTGAGATGATGCAAAAGGATTGTACATTATTTCACAAAAAGATTAATGGGGGTCTCCATGTGCAAAACATACCTCGGATAGTTGTAGGGGCCTGTCAAGGACGCTCAGGAAAAACTACCTTTACTTTGGGTCTCTTGCAGGCCTTAAAAAAACGCGGCCTGAAGGTTCAGCCTTTTAAAAAAGGACCGGATTATATAGATCCCAGTTGGTTAACTTATGCTGCCGGAGTGGAGTGCCGTAACTTAGATGCTTTTATGATGGACAGGAGTGCTTTGCTTGATACTTTTATTGCTAATTCATTGGATAAATCCATCAGTGTTGTCGAAGGGGCAATGGGCTTATTTGACGGTTTGGATGTTGAGGGTAGTGGAAGTACCGCTGAGATAGCTTTTATGATAAAAGCACCGGTTATTCTGGTTGTTAACTGCCAGCGGATGACCCGCAGTGTAGCAGCTTTAGTTAACGGTGTCGTTAACTTTGACCCCCGGATAAAAATCGCCGGGGTTATCCTTAATAATGTTGCCAGGACCAGGCACAAAGACATTCTGACCGCTTCGATAGAGAAATACTGCCAGGTCCCTGTTGTCGGCATCATTCCCAAATCCAAAGATATTTTAATTCCTGACCGTCATTTAGGTTTAGTTCCGGCCAACGAACAGGAAGAATTATTAAATGCAGTTGATCATCTGAGCCGGTTAATTGCTGAAAATGTAAATATTGATAAATTGCTGGAAATCGCCGGCAATGCCGGATTACTGGAAGAATATACCGGTAATAACGGATGGCCGTCAACAGGACAAAAGGTCACTGTCGGAGTTCTTAAGGATAAAGTATTCAGTTTTTACTATCCTGAAAACATAGAAGCACTGGAGAAAAAAGGTGCTGAGGTAGTTTTTATAGACTCTTTGCAGGATCATTCCCTGCCGGTAATTGACTGTTTATATATCGGGGGCGGATTCCCTGAAATGTTTGCCGCACAGTTAGAAGAGAATGCAAAACTACGGAAGGCAATAAAAAATGCGGCCGAAGACGGGCTGCCTATCTATGCCGAATGCGGTGGTCTGATGTATTTAAGCAGGAAGATTTGCTGGGATGAAAATTGTAAGGAGATGGTAGGCATTCTGCCTTTTGATATCCGTATGGAAAAAAAGCCTCAAGGTCATGGGTACACAATCCATAAAGTACTGGCCGGAAATCCTTTTCTCCCTGCCGGTTTGGAAATAAGAGGTCATGAGTTTCATAACTCTAAGGCAGTAAATTTTACCGATGGTTGTCCAAGATTTGCCTTGGAGGTTATCAGAGGTAAGGGAATAACGGGTAAAGCAGACGGAATTATTTATAAAAATGTTTTTGCTGCTTATAATCATCTTCATGCAGCATCTGTTCCGGAGTGGGCGGAAGGCATTATTAAGGCGGCAGTTGCATATAAGGGCGGATGCGTTAGCAGCTGAGCGTGCGGGATGTTTGCTATTTAGCGGAGAAAGCAATATTTTCTGTATAAATAGCACTTATCACCTGTATAAAAATCCTTAACATTCAGGATAGAGGATATTGAAATTCTTTTACGAATTATATAAATGTAGTATCATGTGATTATTTTTGCAAATATCCGTGAATCACTTCACAAGTGCTGCAAATTTAATCAGATATACAATAAAACACAAGTTTTTTTATTTAATTTTAAATATAAATGAAAGGAGATGTATCTGATGTTTGTTGTTTCTGTTGATGCTGAAAAATGTACTGCCTGTGGTGAATGTGCAAGTGCCTGTCCTGCCCAAGTATTTGAAGTAGAAGATGTTGCTGTGGTAACCGACAATGAATGTATGGGTTGTGAAAGCTGTATTATGATTTGTCCTTCTGGAGCAGTTACTTTAAATGAGTTTTAATTTCGAAGAGTTCGAATGCTTAGATAATAGAGAGTTGTTTAACTCTGATAAGGGTATTGTTTTTGTGACCGGTATTATGAAAAAGCAGAATTCCTTGCTGGGCCGGCACTTGGTATAATTCAATTTCTTAAAAATATATTTAACGGAGGTGTATGGATTTGACAGAGAAAAAGAGACCCATGCTTGATGAACTGAAAAAGGGTAAATATCCGTCTTTTGTAAAAGAAATGGAAAAAAGTGCTGCAACAAAACCCCAAACAGAATCATTGCTGGATCTGCTGGAACAGTCTTATGAAGAAAAACGTGTCCACTGGAAACACGGGGGCATCGTAGGGGTTAGAGGTTACGGCGGCGGTGTCATCGGAAGATATTCTGATTTACCGGAAAAGTATCCTGAATTAGCAGAGTTCCATACTTTGCGTGTAAACCAGCCATCAGGATGGTTTTATTCCTCAGATAAGCTTCGTACTTTATGTGATATCTGGGAAAAGCATGGCAGCGGACTAACAAATATGCATGGTGCTACAGGTGATGCCATCCTTTTAGGTACAACTACCGAGCACTTACAACCATGTTTCAATGATTTATCTGATGCTGGCTTTGACCTTGGCGGTTCCGGTTCTAACTTAAGAACTCCCAGCGCTTGCTGTGGACCTGCCCGTTGTGAATATGCTTGCTTTGATACTTTAGATCTTTGTCACCATTTAACGAATCACTATCAAGATGAGCTTCATAGACCAATGTGGCCTTACAAATTTAAGTTTAAAATCTCCGGCTGTCCAAATGATTGTACTTCTTCAATAGCTCGTGCCGATATGTCAATCATTGGTACCTGGAGAGATGCGATCCGAGTTAACCAAGATGCTGTAGCAGAATATGCAGAAAAAATAAACATTCAAGAAGAAGTTGTTGCTTATTGTCCTAGTGATTGTATTAAATATGACGCTGAAAAGAAAGAAATTAACATTGACAATGATAATTGTGTAAGATGTATGCATTGTATCAGTGCTATGCCCAAAGCTTTACGGGTAGGTAAAGAAAAAGGTGCTACCTTACTTTTAGGTGGTAAAGCGACTATTGTACAGTCTGCATTCTTATCCTGGGTAATTAAACCATTTATTAAGCTTGATAAAGAAGATGGCTACCAGGAATTGCATGATATCGTTGAGAAAATCTGGGACTGGTGGGACGAAAACGCAAAAGTGCGTGAACGTGTCGGTGAATTGATTTACAGAAAAGGTATGGGCGAATTCTTAAAAGCTACCGGTTTAGAACCTGTACCGCAAATGGTTCATCATCCACGGGCTAACCCTTATTTCTTCTGGTATCCGGAGGATTTTGCCGCGGAGAAAGAAGCGAAAGAAGCTGGAAAAGAAGTTGCCGGAACGGAGGTGTCTGAATAATGACAGAAGCTCAAAGATTTGCGCAAACTGATATTGGACCTCCCTATTTTTGGGATATGCTTCCACAGATAATCAAAGACAACTATGGTAAATGGTTATACCATGAGAAAGTAAAACCTGGCGTATTAAAGCACGTTGGTGAAACCGGGGATGAATTATTCACAGTGCGGATAGCTTCACCTCGTTTGTTAAGTATTGAAACCATTAGATGGTTTGCTGATATTGCAGATAAGTATTGTGATGGACATTTGCGGTTTACTAGTAGACATAATGTGGAGTTTTTATTAACAGATGCGAGTAAAGTTGAGGCATTAATTCAGGAAGTTGAAGCTGAAGGCTGGCCTGTAGGCGGTACCGGCAAATCCTTAAAGAATCTTATCCATACCCAGGGCTGGGTTCACTGCCATAGTGCTGCAACTGATGCTTCCGGTACTGTTAAAGCCGTGATGGATGATTTATTTGATTACTTTAAGAAAGATGATCTTCCGGCAAAATTAAAAATTTCCATGGCTTGCTGCTTAAATATGTGTGGTGCCGTACACTGTTCCGATATTGCTTTTGTGGGTGTGCACAGAAAAATACCCCGGGTACAAGAAGGCATAGCTAACGCCTGTGAAATTCCCAACGTTGTTGCGTCTTGTCCTACAGGTGCAATTCGTCCTAATCCTAAGGATAAAACTGTTGTGATCAATGAAGAGAAATGTATGTACTGTGGTAACTGTTTCTCAGTGTGTCCGTCTCTTCCGATAATGGATCCGGAAAATGACGGTATTGCAGTATTTGTCGGCGGTAAGGTTTCTAACTCCAGAACCGGCCCTGCCTTCAGTAAACTGGTAATCCCTTTTATTCCTAATGAGCCGCCCAGATGGGATTCTTTAGTAACAGCGATTAGAAACCTTGTAGAAATTTGGGTTAAAGATGCGAAAAAAGGTGAAAGATATGGAGAGTGGGTAGAAAGAATCGGCTGGGAAAAATTCTTTGAAATATCAGGATTGCCCTTTACCGATAAGCATATTGACGACTTTACTTTCTCTGTACCAACTTTCCGTTCAACAACACAATTCAAGTTTACAAAATAAATTTAATATGAGGGTGGTGTAAATATGGCAGATTTCACCCCGGAAGAACTACGAGCTAAGATTTTAGAGTATTTGCAGAAAAAAGACAAAGCAAAAAACAGGGATATTGCTACTGCTATTGGTGCCGGTAAAAGAGATGTGGATAAAATGATAAATGAAATGGCAAAAGAAGGTGTAGTGGAATTTCTGTATCTGGGTACTTCTTATGTTACATTAGCCAATAAGGAGTAGCAGACAATAAGGCCAAGTCTTTGTGCCTTGGCCTTACTTTTGTACTGGAGGTCTGGGTCGTGAAGGTCATGGATGATATCAAAGAATGGGTAGCTTTTTGTGATGAACTGGTATATCAAATGCGGGATTTTAAATCCAGTGAGTATAAAAAAGGTGTGGCCGATGGCATCGAGATGGCAGTAGATATGCTTAAAGGTTACCTGGAGGATTATCCTGAATATAAAGACCTCGAGAAAAATTAACCAAAAAATTTATGGAGGTGCTTAATTTATGGCGTCTATCGATGTAAATGGCAAACAAATTGAGCTAGATGAAGACGGTTTTATTGTAAACCTTGATGATTGGAATGAAGATGTGGCTTTAGTATTAGCAAAAACTGAACAGGTAGATGAATTAACTGAAGATCATTGGAAAGTGGTAAACTATCTGAAAGATTACTATAAGGAATTCGGTATTGCTCCAATGGTTCGTAAAGTTGTCAAATCAACAGGTTTCAGCTTAAAAGAAATCTATGATTTATTCCCCACAGGCCCTGCAAAAGGTGCTTGTAAAATAGCCGGACTTCCCAAACCAACCGGTTGTGTATAAGAAAATATAATGAACTAAAAAGGTTCAGCTTCATTTAGGAAGTTGAACCTTTTTTTGTTATAGTCTATCAGACGCTTGATCACGATACAGGCCTATAGTATCAATTTTAAAGGTTCTGATACGAAATCACAAAATGCAATATTGTTAAAGTTGAGGAGGGGTTAACATATTTGGGCGTACGAGCTACGGCTAAGTTCTCTTAGCCGTAGCCGGACAGATTCCTTAATGATGCCGGCTTTAATCCATGTATACTCCGCCGCCGATATCCATTGTAAAGCCTGTAACATAGTCGGCGTAGGGAGATGCTAAATACAGGGTAGCATAGGCCGCTTCTAAAGTATTGCCTGTCCTTTTTAAGGCAGTCAGCTCGGTATGGGCCCGCAATTGTTCAGGTGTCCGCCAGCTGGATATTGCAGTAATGATAAAGGCGGGAGCAACACAGTTTACGGTAATATTATATTTAGCCAATTGGTTGGCCAGGGATTTGGTCATCCCGATCAAACCGGCTTTAACGGTTCCATAATGGGTACCGGCCCAGACTCCTCCGCTTTTTCCGATTAAAGAGGACATATTAATGATTTTACCCTGTTGACGTTCAATCATATGAGGGATTACATAATGACAGCAATTATAAGCCCCTTTTAAATGGACGCTAATCATCCGGTCCCATTCATCTTTGCTGATATCCATGAAAAATTTGGGCTGGCTGAAGCCGGCATTATTAATCAGGACGTCAATTTTGCCAAAAGTGGCTAAAGCAGCTGCCACCATTGCTTCTACCTGATTATCGTCGGATACGTCGGCTTTGTAGATAAGAGCTTTGCAGCCGTTTTGTTCTACTATTGCTTTTGTTTTTTCGGCGTCTGCCTCTTTGCTTTGATAGTTGATAATTATGTCTGCCCCTGCCTGGGAGAAGACATTGGCATATTCACGGCCTAACCCCCTTGAGGCTCCGGTAATTAGTACGGTCTGACCCTGTAAAAATTTTTCTATCGGTAAATTTTTCATATCAATAATCTCCTCCTTTACGCTAAATACTTACCACCGTTAATATCAATGGTTTCCCCCGTTAAAAACTCGGCCATGGGAGAAGCCAGGAACAACACGGCATAAGCTGCATCTTCAGGTTTAGCCGGCCGTCCTAAAGGAATCTTGGCCAGTAATTCCTCTTGAGTTTCCTGCCGGGCTAATGAGTCAAATTCCTGTGCAGTTGGTCCGGGCGCTACACAATTGACATGGATGCCTAAAGGAGAAACCTGCAGGGCTAACTGTCTTGTTAAGGCCATGATACCGCCCTTAGCCGCACTATAATGTACTCCTGCCAGGGGAAAACCCTGTTTACCCTCTACAGAGGCGATGTTAACGATTTTCCCGCAGCCTTTTGCAATCATGTGAGGCAGAACGGAACGGCAGGTCAGAAAAGTCCCTTTAAGGTTCAGGTCTATCATGTTATCCCATTGTTCCTCCGTGATATCTGTGATAAAACCTTTGGCAGCTTCACCGGCACTATTTACCAAAACGTCGACCTGTCCCCAGCCGGCTAAGACTGCGTCAACCATTTCCTGCACTTGAGAAGCTTTCGTAATATCTGCCTTGAAAAACTTACAATTAATCCCTTGTGCTGTGAGCTCCCGGCATATTTCCGCCCCTTTTATTTCATTATTATCTACCATAGCCAGAGATGCCCCTGCCTGTCCCAGTACCTGGCAGACGGAAGTACCAAGCTCTGAAACACCTCCTGTAACAATAACCTTTGTTCCGGCAATTTTGATCACTTCAATCACTCCTTCTAAAAAGCGTTAAATCGGCTTAGCTATGTAATTTGATTTATTGCTAGAATTGCATTTTGGCAAGATAAAGTCCTGTAATTTTTCATATTTTTCATATTTATTATTTGACAGGTATCGTTTTTAATAATTCTCAAAGTCTGGGTAATATTACCCGGCCTTATACATGAATAGCAGGGTCATTATCCACAATTAATATATTATAGTTTCCCATATGATATTTTTCATTCGCTATTATGTAAAATCTTAGTCGTTAATTATTCTGATTAAAAAGGTAATTAAGAAATGAGCTTGAATTATAAAATATAAAATTATTATAATATATTGTATTGTTTATATATTCATGTCAAATTCAGGAGAACATTAAGAAAATGGACTAAAGGGGCGAAAAAGTGAAAAAAATACCGGTAATAATCTTAACAATATTAGTGAGTGTATTTGGTTTTTATGTTTTTTATTCCCTTAGGTCCCCTAAAACCGGCTCCTTAGATATAAAGAGTCCGGAAATACACCTGCAGAGAGAGCTCTTTACTACGGAAGAATGGAGCTGGATTAACCTGCAGAAGGAGAAAAATTTTTATGTAGGAGTAGCACAGGATTATATTCCTGTTGAGTATCTTGACCGGGATGGTGTACCTAAAGGACTGGGTATAGAGATAATAAAAAAAATACACGAGTTTACAGGCTTGAATTTTGAACTTTATGCCAATAGCAGTATTGAAACATGGGGCGAAATTCTGCAGAGCACCCGGGAAAAGAAAGTCGATATTCTGGCAACGGTATCTTTTACTGAAAACCGAACAGCATATTTGGATTTTTCCCTGCCTTATATCGAAATGACGCAGGTTCTGGTCGGTCATGAAGATGAAGAATTAGTCGGAAGTTATAATAAACTGGCCGGAAGAACTTTTGCCGTACCCAGCGGGTATTGGTTCCTGGAGACAATTTTAAAAGACCACCCGGCGCAAAAGATGATTGGTGTAAAAAATACCCAGGAAGCTATGGCTTTAGTGACCGATAAGCAGGCTGATTATACGGTCTGTGAATTGCCGGTTTTTACATACTATAAAGAGCAAGGGTACAATAATAACCTGAAAATAGTCGGCTTGTTGGAGAAAAACCGGATATCAATTGCGGTGAGAAAGGATTTAGCGGCATTAATTCCCATTATAAATAAGGTAATATCACATCTTAATTATGATGAATTATACGAGAGCACGTTAGTTATTCCCGCCGATAATACCAGGGAATTTAAGCTGATACTTATCGTATTTGTTTTGCTTATTTTATTGTTTATTACCATTTATTATTTAACGAAAACCTTCCAAAAACTTGCTAAAGCCAAAGGTGAAGCCGAGGAAGCCAACAGAGATAAAACAAGGCTTATGGCTAATATTTCCCATGATTTGCGAACGCCCATCACCGTTTCAATGGGGTATTTAGAAGCTATTCTGGATAGCGGAGTCCGGAGTGCAGAAACTGAAGCGGTATATATCAGAAGAACCTATACAAAGCTTAAATATTTAAGCGAATTGATTGATGATTTCTTTTTTATCTCCAGGCTGGAAGATAAAAAAGTCAGCTTTAATAAAGAAGATGTGAACATAAATTATATCTTGAGAGATGTAATCGAACTTGTTGAATTAAAAGCCAAGTCTAAGAATATTGAACTTATTTCAAATATAGATAATACAGCAGATATTATAAAAAGAATCGATAAGCTCAAATTCCGGCGGGCTATGGAAAACATATTACTGAATGGTATTAAATACAGCGATGAAAATGGGAAAATTGAAATCGGTATAGTTTCTCTGGAGGATAAGAAAATTAAAATCTCTATCAAAGATAGCGGACGGGGAATACATGCAGAAGACCTGCCCCATATTTTTGAAAGGTATTATAAAGGACGGAATTCTCAAAAAGACTCCAGTGGTTTAGGTTTATACATTACGAAAGAGGTTATCGAAAAACATAATGGGAAGATCTGGGTGGAAAGCCGGCTGAATCAGGGCAGTACTTTTTTTATTATACTGTAGGAGGAGAGTAGTTTATTAAATTTTAAAGTACCGTTACCCTGTAATGTTCATCTTGCCGCTGGTGGCTTCCACGGTAGTAACCGGCAAATCCGGCCCCCGCCGTTTATCGTCAAAGCTCACACTTTCCCACGTATCCGGATAGCCGGAAATCTGCCGCACCTGTTCCGGGCTGATGGTGTCCACCTGTGCAAGCTCCCCCTGCAAAGCGGCGATTTTCGGGTTGCCCTTTGCCGCCTCAAAATCAACACCTTTCAGGACATGAAGCTGTTTATAGGATTTTTGCGGCCCCTTTTACTTGAATTGCTTTTTCCATTCCGATATTCCTTTTACTTTGTTTTATCCGTATCCTTTTTTATAGCCTTGTAAACTTCCCGGTCAACAGATTCCTGATAGATGTCAGCGTAAGTTTTTGAATCTTTGACCAGATCGTCGCAGAAAGCCGCTACGTCATTGCCCGTTACTTCGAGAACGCCTTTCCCCGAGGCCGCGCCCTCCTCAAAAAGATCGACGACCCCCGAGAGCAGACCCGTCCCTTCGGTTAGCTCAACAGGGCCGACCTTAAAGAGATATTTTTGAATCTCTTTATAAACAATCTGATAATCTTGCGGGAGCGCTTTGACACGCGCCACGTGCTTGCGCCACTCTTTTTTGCCTTCGATGATATCTTGTATTCTCATTTTATCCTCCTATTTACCTAATTTTTTAGCGATCTTACTGTTAAGTTGCTTGCGCCACTTGTCGCGATAAGACTTTGCCCCTTCTTCACCGGCCAGTGCTGAACAGAAGCCTTTGATATCGTCACCCAAAACCTCTTGGACACGCTGACCGTCCGCCGCCGTTTCTTCGAGCAGGCCAAGCACGCCGTTAAGAATCGGCATGAGGTTACGGCCGGTGAAATCCGAGTGCGGCCAAAGATTGAGCTTAATTTTTTCCCATGCCGTTTGATAATCAGCCGGCAGTTTTTTTGCTCGCGATTCAAAAGCCTTCAATTCTTTAGTCATGTCGCTGCCCGTAACCTTTTCATAAAAATTCATTATTTTTCCTCCTTCAACTCGTTGATTTTTGCTGATACGAACTCCCATTTTTCCCAGAACTTCCGTAGTTCCCTGCGCCCCGCGTCGTTGAGCGCGAAAAACTTTCGTGGCGGTCCCATATCGGATGGCTTTTTAGTGACCTCTACCAGCTTGCTTTTTTCAAGCCGGACCAGGATGGTGTACACCGTTCCATCCACAACATCTGTGAAGCCGAGGGCGTTTAGCCGCCGCGTGATTTCGTAGCCATAGGTTTCTTTGCGGCTTATAATTTCAAGGACGCAGCCCTCAAGCACGCCTTTGAGCATTTCCGTTAGGTTTTCCAGCATAATCACCCCTTGCTAATCTGTATGACTTGTATTCAGTGATACTTACTACTGCTATATAGTAGCACGCAATAGATGGTTTGTCAATAATTAAAAAACGTAAATCCTGCAATGCAAAGCATAATATGGTTTTTTTAATTAAGCCTTATCCTTAGAGATTAAATTTTCTATCAAGTCCCCAACTTGTCCCGAAGTGGGTACGATAGGCGGGGGGTTCAGATATGCCCTGTCCGCTGCTGAAAGCGGATTGTCCTTTGCGGCTTCCCGTGCCGCAAATTCCCGCCTGCTTTCCTGCCGCTTCAGACGCCCTTGTCCTCCCCGGCGGCAACGGCATTTTCGCGGTAGCGCCGACAGAGCGTATAACACACTACACTTTGCTTCGCAAAGTCGTGTGCCAAGGGGCAAGCCCCTTTGGAATCCCCGGCAACAAAACAGGCTGCATATTCCCTCAAAGGGAACATGCAGCCTGTTTTGTTGTCAGCAGCCCGGAAATGGCCTGTTTTCTTGTAATACGGGAGCTAATAAAATGTACAGCAGATGTTTGCCGCACATTTTATTAGCTTCCCTTAAGACATCATATTTGGTAAAAAGAGCGCCAGCTGGGGAAAGACAACGATTAAAGCAGTTACAAAAAGCAGGATTATGATAAAGGGCAGCGCATGTCCGATAACCTCCAGATAAGGTCGTCTGAATACCAGCTGGGCCGTAAAGATATCACAGCCAAAGGGCGGTGTCGCCGAACCGATAGCAGCCTGAAGCGTTACCAGAACACCGAGCAGAATGGGGTTAATCCCTGTCTGAAGCACATGGGGGGCAAAAATCGGACTTAAAACGTAGATCGCTACAATAGGGTCGACAAACATGCAGGCAATGAAATAGGCGATAATAATAACGATAATTACTTTCAACTGAGAGGGGTCTGCTCCCAGTATCTTCGGCAAAAACTCCTGGGGCAAGCGCAGAAAGCTGATCAGCCATGAAAAGGCCTGGCCTGCACCGACTAAAATGAAGACAACTCCTGTAACAAGACCTGTGGAGAGAAAACACCGGATCAAAGTATCCCGTTGAAGGCTCCGGTAAACGAAGCCTTCAAGGATCAGAGCATAAGCTACTGCTACTGCGGCTGCTTCTGTGGGACTGAAAATCCCCCCGTAGATCCCGCCGATGATAATGGCCGGAAAGCCCAGAACTAAAATACCTTCTTTAAAAGCTGCTCTACGCTCGCTCCGGCTTGCTTTTTCCCCGGAGCCGATGCCTTTTTTCTTGGAATAATATATACAATAAAGTGAAAAGAAGAAGGCAATCAATAATCCCGGAAATACCCCGGCCAGAAACAGCTTGCCGATAGAAGTGCCCGTTACTACTCCATAGACAATAAATCCGATACTGGGGGGAATCAGAAAAGCAATGTCACTGGAGTTTATGATTAATCCCAGGGTAAATGAACTTGGATATCCGGCTTGTAAGAGCATCGGCCGCATGGCTCCTCCGATTGCGGAAACTGTAGCCTGGGTGGAGCCTGAAACCGCACCAAAGAAAGTACAGGCCAGATTCGTTGTAATGGGAAGGCCGCCGGGTATGTGGCCGATCAAGGATTTAACCATCCGGATAAGTCTTTTGGAAGCTTCACCGGAAGTAATGATCTCTGCCGCGAGAATAAACATAGGTACACAAACCAAGGCCGGCGGGCTTATTCCCGAAATAATCTGCTGGACAATAACAGTCATATTAAATTCAGGAATCTTAATAATGAGGTATGCGATTACTGATCCTAATAAAATCACCATGAATGGGAAGCCCAGTAATAAAAGACTGATCATGAGTAAAGATAATAGTAGCATATTTATAATTCACCCTTTACGCTTTCGATTTCATATTCGCTCTGTTGCTGGGGGGACAGCCAAACATCTTTCTCGATGATGTTTTTGATGATAGTCCGGATATACTGGATTCCTGCCAGCAAAAAGCCCAGGGGAAGGATTGCCCAAAAAAGCCAATACGGCAATCTCAGCGCAGGGGTAGTATGAGACATGGTTAAGCTTGACAGGGTATAGTCATAGGAGTATTTACACATTAAAAACATGACTGTCATACTTAAACCGGCAATAATGAAAATAAATGTTTTTTGCAGGCGGTACCCCATGGCATCAAAGATGGCACCCATTCGAATATGTCTGGCCTTACGAACCCCGTAACTCAGCCCGGCAAAGGTAATCAGCAAAACCAAAAATTCAGAGATTTCTTCCACAAAGTAGATACTTACAAAAAAAGTGCGGGCAATTACATTGGCGATCCAAAGTGATGTTAAGGCCAAGACGCCTAAGGTCAGAGCTAAAAATTCAATCCATTCCACCAGGTCGCCAATTTTCTTAGTTAATGACCAAAAAAGGCCCGGGATTCCATTTCTTTTGTCCAAAACAAATACCTCCTTTCAGAAAGTACTTATAACGGGGCAGAGCCCCGTTAATAAGTACTTGCAGCCGGATTGTCAGCCGTCGATGCCCAGGGCTTCTTTGGCATCTGCTATATCTTTTTGCAGTACTTCCAGAATTTCTTCTGCACCTTCACCGCCAACTTCGAGAAACTTGGGGTAAACCGTCTGAGCATTTTCTTTAAATTTGGCAAGTTCCTCCGGACTGAGTTCAACTACTTTTAATTCAGGTTTATTCTGCAGCATTGTTTCTAAATCTTTGTCGTTCCGTTCTTGAATCCATTCCCCTGCGGGAACAATAGCATCTGCCCACCATTGACGCATTTTTTCCTGGGTTTCTTTCGGCAGGGAATCGAAAAATTGCATGTTAACCGTAGGAATACCCAGAAATGGTTCGGCATAAGGCTGGGTTAAGTAATTCTGAACTTCATAAAAATTCATACTTTTAATGGCAAATAACGGATTAACCTGGCCTTCGATCAAGCCCATTTGCAGTCCGCTGTAGACCTCACCGTAGGACATAGGCGTGGGTACCGCACCATAGGCTTGATAGTCTTCTACCAGGAGTTTGGAGCCCATAATACGCACTTTAAAGCCGTTCATATCAGTTAGGGATTCAATGGGGTCATTGGAAGATATCCATTGCCATCCTTCAAACATAACACTTAGAGGCACTAAACCGTTCTTGCGGAAATTAGCTTCCAAAACGTCCATAAATTCACCGTTTTTTACTACCCATTCGATAACTTCCGGGATTCTTTCCCGGGGCCATAAATAGTGCAGGGCCAGAACCTGAGCCTGGGGAACGAAAGAACTGATCCAGGCGAAGTCCGAAAAGACATATTCCGCCACACCAAGCTGGGCCAGTTCATTGATGTCACGGGTATCGCCGAGAGTACCATAGGGATAAACAGTAATGTCGAAATTGCCGCCGCTGGACTCTTGCATTTCCTCAGCAAATTTCTCTGCCCACACGGTCATGAAGTCCCCTTCGATTTCTTCCGAGAGGAATTTGGCTGCGATTTTTTCTGCCGGCGGGGCATTTTCCTGTTCGGCATTATTAGCAGCCGGGTTTTCCTGATCTTGCTGTGGTTCTTCTCCGGAAGAGCCGCAGCCAAGAACTAAGAGGCCTATCAGCAGAACAAACAGGATGAACATCAATTTATTTTTCATAAGAATTTTACCCTCCTTAATTTAAGCGGTTCAATACAGTTCCTTTCACTAAAAAAAGATTGTTGTCTTTTCCAACACCTCCTTAAATGTAAGAGAATTTTAGAGGTTTACTTAACAAAAAGTTTACGCGGGAAGCAGGCTAGTGTTTCACAGCCCTTTTCGGTGACTCTGAAAGCTTCGCTGATCTCTACTCCAAAGTCATCAAACCACATGCCCGGTATCATATGGAAGGTCATATTGGGGAGGAGCACCGTTTTATCACCTTTCCTGATGCTGGCAGTATGTTCGCCCCAGTCGGGGGGGTAATTAAGTCCGCAGGCATAACCAATCCGGGATTCTTTTTCTAAACCATATTTGGTCAATACCTTACTCCAGGCAGCCTCGATTTCAGCACAGGTAACACCCGGCCTGACAGTTGCTAATGCTGCATTTATTCCCTCGACCACTCTGTCGGCGACATCGGAAACTCTCCGGGGAGGAGTACCCAGATAAACTGTCCGGGACATCGGCGAATGATAACGTTTATAACAACCGGCAATTTCAATGATTACCGCATCCCCTTTTTCATACTTACGATCGGTCCAGGTTAAATGAGGAGCCCCTGTATTTTCTCCCGAAGGTAAGAGTGGTACGATGGAGGGGTAATCACCGCCGAATTCGTCGGTGCCCTTGACCTGAGCCTGGTAGATAGCAGCGGCCACATCGCATTCCCTGACCCCGGCATCAATGGAGTTAATAGCGGTCTCCATGGCTTTTTCTACTATTTTGGCGGCACGTTTCATAAAGGCAATTTCTTTGTCGGATTTAATGATTCTGACCCAATTAACCAGTGATGTTGCATCTTTAAAGCGGGCCGCAGGCAGACCTTTTTGCAGGCTGACATAACATTGTGCAGAGAAATAATAAGCATCCATTTCTACGCCAATGCATTTATTTCCGGCACCGTGTGATTTTAAAAAGTCAGCCACAAAGTCCATGGGGTGTTTTATTTCACTTTGTACATAATCATCGCTGTAAGGAATTATGTTTTCATCAGCAAGCCAGGTGGTTTTTTTCGCTCCAACCATAGCATCCATATAGCGGCCGATAAAAACCGGCTCTTCTTGATCTATCATGACGACCAGCATTTGATGAACATAAAAGGACCAGGCATCATATCCGGATAAATAACAAATATTAGCGGGATCTGTTAAAAGCAGGACTGCTATGCCTTTTTTATTCATGCTGTCTTTTACTTTTTGGAGTCTTTCCAGATATTCGGATTTTTCAAAGCTAAACATTTTCAATAACCTCCTTGGGTTGTAAAATGTTATTATTTATTACCGAGATAGGTCAAAGCTGTTCTTAAGTGCATCGCCAATCCGGTGGCCAGAGAGTCCTCATCAATATTAAAACAAGGATGATGGTGGGGATAGCAGCAGTTTTTTTCCTTATTTCCTGCGCCGACAAAATAGAAGGCACTAGGCACGCGTTTGCTGAACTCGGCAAAGTCATCTCCCGCCATAACTAATTGGGAGACAATATTTTTACTGCCGCCAAGGGTTTCCCTAGCGGCTGAAAGGACAATTTCCGTCAGGGCAGGATTGTTAAGAATAGCGGGGTTGCTGGGAATAAAGGTGAGTTTAAAATCTGCACCTAAAGTGCCGCAAACGCTTTTGATTATTTCCGTAAATTTATTGAGCAGCCATTTCTTGCCTTCGTCTTCTTTCTCATACAAAAACCGGATGGTACCACCTAGCTGAACTTGCTCAGGGATAATATTCCGCCCGGTTCCTCCGTGTATTTTGCCGAACATAATGGTAGTGGGCTGCCGGGCATCTGCCAGCCGGGTTTGAATAATCTGCATGCTTTGTACAATCTGACAGGCAGCCATGATGGGGTCTACGGCAGTATGAGGGGCAGAGGTGTGCCCGCCTTTGCCGATAATGGTTAATTCAAATTCTTCACAGGCAGCCATCACCGGTCCTGCTACAACGCCAATTTTACCGCTGGTAATAGGTGTCCATAAATGCAGACCGAAAGCCGCGTCAACATCAGGATTGCTGAGAACCCCTTCCTTAATCATTTCCAGAGCCCCGGCAGTTTCCTCGTTGGGTTCAAAGAGAAACTTAATATTGCCCTTAATTTTATCCCGGTATTTCGCTAAAACTTTGGCGGCAACCAGCAATATGGCGGTGTGACCGTCATGACCGCAGCTGTGGGCTATACCTGGATGGACGGATTTATAAGGTACTTCTGCTAATTCCGTAACTGCTAAGGCGTCAATGTCAGCCCTGAGCATTAAGGTTTTTCCGGGAGTACTGCCCTTCAGAAGACCGACCACACCTGTTGGGGCAAATATTTTCACTTCTAAACCTAAATCCGTCAGGTATTTTTTAATCATCTCAGAAGTCCGGTATTCCCTAAACCCCAGTTCAGGGTGCTGGTGAAAATCACGTCGTAATGCAACTAATTCCGCAAAGTGGCTGTTAACTTCCTGGCGTATATCCACGGCATCTGACCCCCCGATCATGTAAAATGGTGGCTAGTGACTAGTGACTGGTTAGAAGCATAGTATATGGTTCATAGAGCATAGATTATAGTTCATAGTTCATAGATTATCGTTTGCAGTTCGCAGTTATTTTTGAGAACAGAGAACTGAGTGCAGCTTATTGGCAATTAACTTTCAATTCACAGTTCTCAATTCATAAGTACTTTTTGGTTGCTGCTAAGAATGCCGGTACGTCTACATTGTTTCCGGATATAATGACAGCGGCATTGCTGCCCGGGGAAGCTAAATTGTGTTCAGCCAGTGCTGCAATTCCTACCGCTGCCGCACCCTCCACCAGCAGCCGGTTGTTCCGGCAAAGGAAAGCCATCCCCCGGGCAATAGCCTCTTCGGAAACCAAAACAGTGTCATCCACATATTTTTGAAGCAAAGGAAGGGTATATTTGTTATCCGGCCCTATGCCGCCCAGGAGGCTGTCGGCCAGGGTATCTGCCTCAGGTAATTTAACAGGCTTTCCTGCCCGGATACTGTGATACATTACAGCACCTTCCTGCATGGAAACTCCGATCACTTTGATTTTTGAATCTGTTGCTTTCAAGGCCAGGGCAATCCCTGCCAGCAGGCCTCCCCCGGAAAGGGGGACCAGTACCGTATCAATTTCAGGCAGGTCTGCCAGGAGTTCTAAGGCGATCGTACCCTGACCGGCGATGATATAGGGATCGTCAAAGGGCTCAATTACCGTCAGCCCTTCATTTTCCGCCAGGTGATAGCAGTGCTCTTGGGCATCGTCCTGGCTGTGTCCGTGAATTATTATCCTGGCCCCATAACTGCGCAGGGCTTGGACTTTATTTTCCGGGACCCGGTCGGAAATACAAATGACCGCCGGGATTTTTAACCTGCCGGCCAGATAAGCGACAGCAAGGCCGTGATTACCGGTAGAAAAGGTAGTTACTCCATGTTGTTGCTCCCGGGGGCTGAGACTCATAATTTTATTTGCCGCTCCCCGTATCTTAAAAGCACCGGTTTTTTGACAGGTCTCCAGTTTTAAATAGACTGCAGAACCGGATTTTTCTGAAAGTACCGGTGATTTTATTACCGGTGTTTTTTTTATACGGGGATAGATTCTCAGCCGGGCTTTCCAGATGTCCCTGATTGTCGGGAGGCGGACCTCCTCCGCAGGTTGGGAATCGTTCATTTCGGTAAATCCTCCTCTCGCGCATCAATCTCTTTAGAATTTCAACTGCCGGCCCGCAGGGCTATTACGTCAACTTCCACCAGCGATCCGCCGGGGATAACGCTTTGTACGGTGGTGCGGGCCGGAAAAGGTTCGCGAAAATATTCTTTATAAACATCGTTATAGCCTGTAAAATCATTGATATCCAGTAAGTGGGCACTGACTTTGACGACATCATCCATTGTGCAGCCCGCGGCGGCCAAAATGTTTTTAATATTTTCCAGGACCTGGCGGGTTTGGGCTTTGATATTGCCTTCCACCAGGATATCTGTTCCGGGATGTTCCGGTGTCTGACCGCTGACGAAGACGTACTCACCGGCTGCTATGGCAGGGGTGTAAGGACCTGCCGGGATAGGCGCATTATCGGGATAAATCCGTGTCTTTTTTGCCACTGTCCAACCCTCCTCGGTAAATATGAATTCCGCAGTTTCCTGAAAATTTAGATAATTGCCGCAGATAACTTTTTATAGATGATGAAGTCATACCCAGCCTCTCATTTCCACGGCGGCGCTAATTTTCTGAAGAGCATTGATCCAGGCCGCCACTCTCAGGGAAGTGGCCTTTTCCTGAGCTACGGCTTGCGTTTCCCGATAGGCTTTGAGCATTCTTTCCTTCAGCTTTTGTTTGACTTTGTCCAGAGCCCAGTAATCATCAGTTAAACCTTGAATCCGTTCAAAGTGACAGGCAATGGCCCCGCCGACATTTGTCACAACATCCGGGATAATTTTTATGCCTTTTTGGAGGAGAATTTCTTCGGCGGCGGTGGTAATCGGGCCGTTGGCCGCTTCCGGAATTAACCTGGCTTTGATCCGTCCGGCATTTTCCTCGTTAATTACACTTTGTACGGCTGCTGGAATAAGAATTTCTACGTCCAGTTCCAAAATTTCTTGATTAGAAACAGCTGTAGTTCCGGGGAAGCCTTGCACAGAGCCTGTTTCCCCGGCATAATTCTCCAAATCCAAGATATCGATACCTGCGGCATTATAGATACCGCCGTTGATATCACTGATCGCTATAATTTTAAAACCTTCCTGATAAAGTAAACGGGCGGCGATTCCCCCTACCTGTCCAAAGCCCTGGATTGCTACCGAACAGTCTTTTGCCAGACCGGAATCTTTGATCCCTTCCATCGTGATATAGAAGACGCCCAGTCCGGTAGCTTCCCAGGCCCCTATAGTACCGTTAACCGCAGCAGGTTTATCATTAACGGCGGCAGGGCTGTGAAAACCCATAATTTCTTCATATTCATCCAGCATCCAGGCCTGAGTCTGGGCACTGGTGCCAATATCTGCACCGGGGACATCTACCCAGGCCCCCTTTAAGGGCAGTTTACGCATATAGGCCCTGGTGAGCCTTTCTAATTCCCACTTGCTTAATTTACCGGGATCAACAATAATCCCGCCTTTTCCCCCGCCGGCAGGAATTCCGCCTACGGCATGCTTAATGGTCATCCATAAGGCTAAAGCTTTGACTTCATCCAAAGTAAGATCGGGCATGAAACGTGTCCCGTCTTTAACAGGACCTAAAGCATCGTTACAGTGAACCCTGTAAGCCGTAAAAATTTCCACTTCACCGTTATCCATACGCAGAGGGATGGTGAACTCCATAATTCTCTTGGGCTTGCTAAGCAGCTCGATTACTTTGGGAGTAATTGAGCCGGCCTTGCCGGCACTTTGCAGTGTGTTTAAGGCAGTTTCAAAAGGATTTCTGCTCATGTTTCTCCTCCTTTATGAGATGTGGGCTTTAAGCGCATATCCGCAGTTTTTTCAATTTATTTCCGCAAGGGATTTTTCCCCGGGCTTACCGGAGATCAGGGCCGGGGTATGGAGAGGTCTTCCTTGTAATCATTCATGATAATTTTGATACCACTGCGGTCTATCCATTCTAAAATAATTTGTGCGATTTTTATCCGCATTTTCGCTAAGTTGTCTCCATAGTTGGGGTTGGAAGAATCAATCCAGGTATTATAAAGCTCAGCTTCAGAGGGGCCCGGTTCAATCTTGAAGTAAACAGGGGCGGCAATTCTGGCTATATCGGCAGCTTCGTGATATCTCTGGAAACCCCCCATAGACTCAACTAAACTCATATAAACATCCAGAGGAATCTTAACACCGCCCTGTCTGATGGAAGCAAGCATTGGAAGGGTCAGGTCCGCCAGGGGGTTAAAGCTGTCCGCTCCTAAATTTTGCAGCAAAGTTCCGCCGGCAGCAGTACCGTGACCGGCAAAGACCGATACTTTGAACTTAACATCTGGGGGAATAATACCTTCTTTTCTTAAACCGGTTAATACTGTCAACATCCCTTCATCGGTAACTAAAAAACCCCGGATGCCGGCTGCAATGCACCTGTCAATTTCTTTTAAGTAGTGATACATAGCGTCGTGTCCTCTTAACCTCATGCCTGATACATAGCCTTCCCGGGTTACATACTGCCTGCCCGTATCCCAACCCCGGCTGACGACCGGGTTCACCAGGATTTCCAGGTTATTGTCCCTGCCTATTTCAGCGAAATGTTTTAATTCGGCGGTATCTAAAAGGGTAGCCCCTCTTACCAAAGAGATTACTCTATGTACGGTAACATTGCGTTTTTCAGCTTCCTTAACCATCGTTTCTAAGTTTGAGCAGTTTTCGATGCCGGAAATCTCTATCCGGGCTTGCGCTCCGCCGGGAAAACGCAGTTTTGAATCCGGTAAGTCATAACGGTCCCGCAAGGGAAGAGTGGTCGTTTCTTTTAAGTAGTTTTCATATTTTGCAAAAGTCATCTAGTAAGACCTCCATAGTTTATAATTTTTCGTGTTCATAATTAATCACGGCAAGCTTATTAACCAAAAGAACCCTGATTAGAATTGGTGTTAGGTGTACCCGGTAAACCTGGACATGCTTTTTTCCCTCCTCACCTAAAGATAAAAGAACCGCATTCTAAAAATAGAAAAAGGATAGATGAAAAAGAAAATACCTAAAACGGCTGAGAAATATTAAGTTCTTATGATTCTCTGACCGCAAAGAATTTACTTTTTTTAGTAACTTTGACATTAAAGAGAAATTTCCTGCTTGTCGGTAAAATTATTCTAAATATTTATACCAATACTTATTATTTAGAATAATTTTAGAAACTGATCATCGTACATGGATCCCTTGGCGGTCAGAGAGTGTTTGCGTAACATAAAAAAGAATAAGGATTAGGTAAAAAAACACCTGACTTGGCAGCGAAAATTAGAATGTTAGCCGGGCAGTTACCTGTGAGGATCTTTTAAACCTCCGGAAATAAACAAAAAAGGCCGCACCACACCTAAGTGCAGCCGCGACCTCATTGCCGTAATCATTATTTTTTAAAATTATATTATTAAATCATAACTTATTTGTCAAGGATAAATTCTTAATATTTGTTTTATTTTTTATTATTTGGAATTAGAGGACAATTATTTTTAATGGTGGTTTTCTTTTAGAGGTTTGGGGTACCTGGTATTCCTGCCCTGTGATATTTTCTGATAAGAGGACACCTGTACTTCGCCAAAAATAATTGGGGGGAAGAGAATTGTTTTTTAGGAAAAATTAGTTTAAGATGGAGGAGATTACAAAGAAAACAAAATTTTCAACAAACAGGATATTGTGAAAAAAAACAAATTAAGTATATAATAGAATATCAATTTAAATAGCGGAATAACTAAGTGGTTTTGCCAATTAGGTGGTTAAGATTTGCCGACACGGGGTAATAAATTATTGCTTATGAATAAGGCTTAAATGTTTTGGAAAGGAAAACTGCAGGCTAATTGCTTTAAATTTAAGCAATCTTAAAAATATAATGAAAGGTTGATTTATTTTGGAAAAAAAATCTTATAATCCCAAATATCCCGTTCAAACCCTCGAGAAAGCTTTGGATATTATCGAAATATTCTTTAAAGAAAGCGACAGCAGGGGGCTGGGTATTAGCGATTTGGATAAAAAGTTGAATATGGGTAAAAGTACGATTCACAGGATATTAGACACTTTAGCGGCCTATAATTATGTTGAAAAATGTGAGGGCAATACCCGTTACCGCTTAGGCTGGAAACTTTATGAGATCGGCAATGTAGTCCCCCGGCACCGGAATATTTTCCAGTGTGATTACGGCATATTACAGGAGTTATGTAATCTATACAAAGAAACGGTAAATTTAGGAGTCCGGGTAGACAGTGATGTGATTACCATAGCTAAGTTTGAACCGGCAACTACATTAATGGCCAATTTACAAATAGGCTCCCGTGAGCCTCTCTATGCAACGGCTATGGGGAAAATGCTTATTTCCCAGTTTGATCGAACCAAAATCCTGGAGATTTTAGGGGAAGAAAAATTCAAAAGTTATACACCCAACACGATTACAAATCTGGATGACTTGCTGGTTGAACTGGAGAAAATTAAAAAGCAGGGTTACAGTATTGATGTTGAAGAATCGTGTTTAGGATTATGCTGTATTGCGATGCCTATTCAAAACTATAAAAAGGAAATAGTTTCCGCCGTAAGCGTCAGCGGACCCTCTGTCCGGTTGAATTTTAACAAGATAATGGATGTTAAAGAAGGTCTGGCCGAGGCCACCGGCTTGTTATCGGGTTATTTAGGATATAAAGATGCGATCTGATTGGGGAGGGAGGAAAGGACGTGGATGATTTATACGGCTGGCGGGCCAGGATCGGTTTGATTTATCCGGCACCCGGCTGGGTCATGGAACCTGAGTTTTATGCTATGGCGCCACGGGGGGTAGCTGCTTATACCACCAGAATCTCTCTGCAGGATGTGCAGGCCGGGGAACTCAGTAATATCGGCGCCAGGTCTTTAGAAGCCGTAAAGCTCTTGGCTCAAGCGCCTTTAGACGTGATTGCTTTAGGATGTACCAGCGGGAGTTTTATAAACGGGCCGGCTTATGAACGGCAGTTAAGCAAAGATATGACGGCTTTAGCCGGAGGCATTCCCTGTATAACCACATCTGCCGCCGTATGTACGGCTTTAAATTATTTGCATATTAAAAAGCTTACCGTTGTTACCCCTTATGTTGATGAAGTGAATGACAGGGCCCGGTCCTATCTGGAAGAAAAGGGCTTAGAGATCATGCAGATCAGAGGATTAGGCTTGGCTTACGACTCGGAGATTGACCGTCAGGACTTAGAGACGGTGTATCGCTTTACCGGGGAAAGTGATGTCAAAGAGTCTGAGGCAGTGTTAATTCTGTGCACAGGATTAAGAAGTATTCCTATCCTGGATTTTCTGGAACAGGATCTGGGTAAGCCCGTTATTTCGGCAGTCCAGGCTACTTTTTGGAATTGCCTGCGGATAGCCGGAGTACAGGATAAAATCCGGGGATTCGGTAGTTTATTGGCAGTTTAAATTAAAAGAGACTATTTTGGAGCTGAACTGTAGTGGAATTGGAAATGGGAAGAGAACGGAGCAGTACTTTAAATTTATTATGCTTTTTCACGGCAACTTTTCTGGTCTTCATTAATTTTTACACATCATTTACGGTATTGCCTCTGTACATAGAAAAACTAGGCGGAACGGAATTTCAGATCGGTCTGCAGAGTACGATTTTTTTGCTCACCGCCGTACTTCTGCGCCTGTATTTTGGCCCCCTGGCCGATTCCCGGGGCAGAAAGCTGCCTCTCTTGGTCGGGGCCATCACTTTTGGGACTGCACCATTATTATTTTTAGGCAGTAAAACCGTTTTCATTTTAACTTTGGCCCGCATTTATCAGGCAGTCGGGTTAGCCTCATATTTTTCAAGTGCTTCTTCATACATATCTGATGTTGCACCGCCGGGCAAGCTGGGAATTTATATCGGCCTGCACCGGTTGATCATTACTCTGGCCCTGCTTATCGGTTCACCGTTATCCATCTTTGTATTAAATAACAGCGGCTATCGGACCTGGTTCCTGCTTAGTTTTCTCTTAGGCTTACCGGCAGTGGCCTTGATTGCTTTACTAAAGGTGCCGGACTTTGCAAAAATACCGGAAGGGACTTTCAATTCTCTGCAATATGTAGCCGATGTTTTGCAAAATAGGCGGTTATGGATTATTTTTGCCGGAATTGCGCTGGCTTCTCTCTGCTACGGTTCGCTTCTGACCTTTGCAACAGTTTACATAGCTGATGTTACGGAAATTACCAATCCGGGAATTTATTTTACGCTATTTGCCATAGCCTCCATTGCAGCTAATCTGGGAGCCGGATATGTTTCTGATATTTTAGGAAGACAAATCGTGATTTGGCCGGCGGTTTTCTTATTAGGCTTAGGGACGGCGAGCCTGGTTTTGCTGCCCCAGGCTTCTTTCATTCTTTATTTTAGCAGTATAGTAGGCGGATTAGGTTTCGCGGCAGGTCTTCCGGTACTAATCGCCTGGCTGGTGGAGACAGTAGATAAAAGGTTCAGAGCTACGGCAATTTCCGTTCAGGAAAGTACCATAGATATAGCCAGTGCTTTCGGTTCCCTGCTGGTGGGATTTGCAAGTGAATTAGCCGGATTACATCTATCTTTTGCCGGGCTGGGGATATTAATTTCTCTGTTAGCAGGTATGATCTTTATAAAAAACAGGTTTTAACAGCTTTTCCGGCTTTTTTATAAAGCGGGCCGCCGGCTTGAGCTGGGTAATCAGTGCGGTAAAGCCAGGGGATTGAACGACCCTGGCTTTTATAATATAAGAAAATAATGACAGCTCATTGGTAGCGACAAGTAATAGTAAAAAAAGTATAATATTGGTATGGAGGGATAGTAAGGATCGTAAAATAATAAGAGTTATGTGGATACTGATAAATAAAACATACAATATGTGATAAAAAAAGTTATTTTTTTCTAGGATAGAGCAAGGGAACAGGCTCAATTGAACCTGTTCCCTTGTTATTTACCGGTCCGGAGACACTCTATTGTATGATAATTCGGATAAACTAGCAATTTGCGTGAAAATTTTGCCGGTGTGTAGTATATTTTGTTATATAGAATAAAATTTGCCGGATTTGCCTGTCGGAAAAATCTATCAGCGGGGGACTTAAATGAAGTATAAATCAATATTAATAGAATTACTGTTGTTAGTGATTGTAATTATCGCTTTGGTTAATCCCATCATAACTAGGCAAAATAGCAAAGAAGCTCCTCAGGCTGATAACGGAGTATTAGACCTGACAAACTGGGACTTCCGGCAGGACGGTCTCGTTCGTTTAAACGGCAGATGGGAGTTTTACTGGAACCGGCTCCTTACTTATGATGACTTCCAAAAAGATCATCAGGAGTTATTAAGTGGTTATTTCAAGGTTCCTAATGTGTGGAATAATTATCAGGCGGCCGGAGAAAATTTGCCCGGTCAGGGGTATGGTACCTACAGACTGCGGGTCAAAACAAGGGAGGCCGGTGATTTATTCGGTCTAAAAATCTTAACCATGTCGACTGCCTATAAAGTGATGATTAATGATAAAGTTATCGCCGGGAATGGCGTAGTTGGCATAAATGAGGGGAGTGTAACTCCCGAATACCGGCCTTTAGCTGTTTTCTTTGCAAATGAGGATACGGAGTTTGAAATTATTGTGCAAACAGCTAACTTCATATATGCCCGCGGGGGCTTTTGGTATCCTGCTTATTTGGGCATGGAACAGCAAATATTGGCGGCCAAGGAAAGAATGTCCGTTGATGATGCAATTCTCCTCAGTGTGTTATTCATAATGGCCCTGTATCATTTCAATATTTATTTGCGGAAAAGGCAAAATACGCCGGCTTTATATTTTGGGTTGATGCTTTTCATCGGTATGATCAGAGTTGCTGTAACAGGTGAATGTTTAATCAATAGTTTTTTCCCTTCTTTAGATTTTAGATTGAAGGTCTTTCTGGAGTACTTTTCCATGTTGTGGGGAACTACCGCTTTTGCCATGTTTATAAATGAGTTTTTTAAAGAGGAAGCAGCCCCCAAAATTATTAAGGGCTTTATGATGATTGTTGCGGCTATGACCGTATTTATTGCTGTAGTTCCCATAGGAATATATACAAGATATACAGCGGTTTTTGAAAGCTTTTTATTGGTTATGATGTGTTATTGTATCTTTATAGTAGGAAAAGCGATCCAAAGAAAAAAGGAAGGCGCCGTAAGGTTTCTTATCGGCATTATTATTTTCATGCTTACTTTTGTCAGCGATGCTTTGTTCCATGCCAGTGTTATCGTTAATATTGATAAGCCCGTTACATCTATTTTCGGGTTTTATATCGTGTTTTTACAGTCCAATATCCTGGCTCAAAGATTTTCCGGCTCCTTTGATAAAATAGAAAACTTATCCCAACGGCTCTTGTCCCTGGATAAACTCAAAGATGAATTTTTAGCGAATACCTCGCATCAGTTACTGACTCCTTTAAACGGGATCGTTAATATCTCTCAGTCCATGTTGGAAAAGGCAGAAGGGGCGGGACAAGCTCAAAATACCGAGAAGAATTTAGCGGTCATTAATATCACGGCCAAAAGGCTGGGGGAATTGATTAAGGATATTCTGGATTTTGCTAAAATGAAGCGGGATGAAATAAATCTCTGTCTTGTCCCGGTAGATGCAGCTGCGAACACGGCTGTAATTGTTGATGTTTTCCGCTATCTGGTTGCCGGTAAAAATATCAAACTGGTAAACGCAATTCCTCCGGGGTTACCCACCGTTATTGCTGATGAAAGCCGTTTCAGGCAGGTATTATATAATCTTGTAGGCAATGCAGTGAAGTTTACACCGGAAGGTATGATCACGATAGCCGGAAGTTTTGATGAGCAAAGGGTAAAAATTTCCATCACGGATACGGGGATCGGAATACCGCCCGGGAAGTTTCAGGAAGTCTTCCAGCCTTTTGTCCAAATTGAGGATACTGCCGACGGGGAATGCCAAGGAACGGGTTTAGGACTCGCTATTTCCCAAAGACTTCTGGAATTAATGGGCGGCAGTATTGCTATTGAGTGGTCTCAACCGGGTAAGGGCAGCCGCTTTGTTTTTACCTTGCCGGTAAGCGGGGAAAAAGCTGAAAGTGAAATTTCTCTGCTGATTAAGCCGGAGGACTTTAAAGAAGATATTTCGCTAGATATAGAAAATCTTGATTTGCTTAAAGGGGGAAAATACAAAATTTTGCTTGTCGATGATGACCCTGCCAATATCTATGTCTTAACAAATTTACTGGCTGATGGGGATTATGATCTTTATACGGCCCTGGACGGGCAGAAGGCCCTGAATATTCTCAAAAACAAAGGCGGCTTTGACCTGGTCATATTAGATATTATGATGCCGAAAATATCCGGCTTTGAAGTTTGCCGGACGATCAGGAATGAATTTACTTTATTGGAACTCCCCGTTCTTTTAGTTACGGTACGGAGCATACCTGAGGACCTGACGCTGGGTTTTGCCGCCGGCGCCAACGATTTTATCAGAAAACCTTTTGATGCGAAAGAAGTTAAGGCGAGAGTGAGAACATTAATCGAACTGAAAAACGCCCTGGCCGGGGCTTTGAAAAATGAAATGGCCTTTCTGCAATCTCAAATAAAGCCGCATTTTCTCTACAATGCTTTAAACTCCATCAGTTCGTTATGCCTCAGTGACGGTTTAAAGGCCAGTGCTCTCATTGACGAACTTAGTATCTATCTGCGCAAATGTTTCCGGGGATTTAGTGATAAATCCTTGATTCCCCTGGAATCGGAGCTGGAATTGGTTAAAGTATACCTGAATATCGAAAAAGCAAGATTCGGGGAAAGATTGGAAATTGAATATGATCTGGATGGTGATGTCAAGTGTATGATTCCTCCCCTGGTTATCCAGCCCCTGGTGGAAAATGCCGTAGGCCATGGTCTGATGAAGCTGCCGGAAGGAGGCAGGGTTAAAATAGCCGTGTACGACCACCAGGATAGTATCTTGATTAAAATAACAGATAACGGGGTAGGTATACCGCATGACCTGCTCAAAGAACTTCCGGAAGGCAATAAGCTCACGAAAGGCGTGGGCATGGTTAATGTCCAGAAGAGGCTTTTAAACATTTACGGCCAGGGTCTGAATATCGAGAGTGTTTATGGCAAAGGGACGAAAATTTCTTTTAAAATACCGAAAAATCGGCCGGTGGAATAAGAGGTGGTTTCCTTGATTAGATCGGTAATTATTGATGATGAAATTCTTTCGATCAAAAAGCTGAGATATGTTTTACAAGAATTCAAAGATGTGGAAATTATTAAGGAGTATACGGATTCCTGCCGGGCTTTGCAGGAAATTACTAAGCTGACTCCCCGGATTATTTTTCTTGATATCGAGATGCCGGGGATAAATGGCTTGGAATTTGCAGAAGAAGTTGTAAAGGCCGTTCCTGCCGCCGGGGTAGTTTTCACAACCGCTCATGATGAGTATGCGCTTAATGCCTTTGAAAAAGGAGCGATCGACTATCTTTTGAAACCCGTTACCAAAGAAAGAATGGCTAAGACTCTGCAAAGGGTTATTCTAAGAACAAGAGAACTGCCGGGAGTTTTAGAGAGAGAAAAAAGCAGAATCCTAACCTTCGGAGATTTTGAGGTAAAATCAGCGGGCCGGGGTCCTTCTTTAAAATGGCGGACGGCCAAGGTACGGGAATTATTTGCTTATCTGCTGGCTGAAACAGGAAGAAGCATCAAAAAGGAGATCATAATGGCTGATTTATGGCCGGACAGGGATTATAAGAAGGCTTTGGTTAATTTAAATACTTGTGTCTATCAAGTTAGAAAAACGATTTGTGATGCCGGTTTAGATATCCGGGTTACCTATGAGGGCGGCTGTTACCGGATGGATTTGGGGGATGTTTTTTTAGATAATGAACAATTCAAGTCACTGTTATCTGAAAGCAATATTAGTACCGGAAGTATTGATAAAATACAAAATGCCCTGGAATTGTATCGGGGTGATTATTATGAATTCGAAGGGTATCCCTGGTCCGTCCAGAAACAGGAGTGGTATTTTGCTCAATATAAAAAAGCTGTCTTGGCTCTGGCGGGATTTTACCATAGCCGAAGCTCTTACGATAAAGCCGTTGAATTATTGGAAGTCCTGGTTTTTAGGGATTCTTTTTGTGAAGAATGCTGGGAGCTGCTGATTAAAATCTGTTTGCAAAAGGGGGATAAGGTTAAAGCCAGGAAATTATATCAGGAAATGGCCGGTATTTTTATTAAACAGCTGGGAATTAAGCCTGATATGGAGTTTAAGGATTTTGATTTGAAGTTTGCAAATAGTAGTACTAAGGGATCTTAGTGATCAATACATACCATTGAAAAGTATGTTCAGTATCTGTTCAGTGGCTTTCTTTATATTAAAAATTGGTAATTTTTAATAGCCAAGGAGGGCCCGTTTGCTATGGCTGTAAAGGTATTGATTGTTGATGATGCTAAATTCTCCAGGGTAATGCTTAAAGATATCCTTACGAAATATGCCGGATTGGAAGTTGTTGGTGAAGCGGAGAATGGTCTGGAAGCCGTGCGAAAATATTTACAGCTTAGGCCGGACCTGGTAACAATGGATATTACCATGCCGGAAATGGACGGAATAGAAGCATTGAAGCAGATAAGATCCTTTGAACCCCGTTGTAAGATCATTATGTGCAGTGCCATGGGGCAGAAGGAGATGATCGTGGAGGCTATCGAATCGGGAGCCCGGGATTTTATTATTAAGCCTTTTATTAAAGAGCGGGTTTTGGAAGCTTTGCAAAAAGTAGTGAAGAATAATTAAGAGCGCGTTTATTGAATACCAGGGTGCAGCCCTGTTTTTTTTATTTACCGGACTTTGTTCAGTGGTTTTTCAGTGCCGGGTGATAGAATATTATAATAAAATGCCGGAATAATGCGTATTTTGTCAGAAAAAGTAAATTCCTTTGGAAAGGGGTGATGCCTGGGAACCGAGATGCTTAATATCTAAAAAGAGGTGGTGAATATTTGCAAAAGAAAACACTAGCGTCTTGTTTGATTCTGCTGATGGTTTTTAATCTGGTTTTACCTTATGTGGAGCCTGTATTTGCAGCTGAGGACAACGGATTAATCCTTGCCTGCCTTACCGACGGCAAAGGAATCCTGGGCAAAAATGAAAATGTTACCATAAGCCTGCGTAATGCTTCTTTTGATTCGGAAGATTCGTGGGGAGGGGCTTATAACCTGGGTGTGGAGCTGATTTTGGACGACGGTTTGGAAGTAGTCGGTCCGGCTCCCAATTACAAGGAATTGTTAGCAGGTGATGACGCCGGGAAACAACGGGTATTTTGGAAAGATGTTAAGGATTTGAAATTAGGGGAAGATTTTAGTTTTCCCATTGAAGTAAAAGTTCTGGAGACTTTCCGCCGCCTGGATGAAGAAATTGATCCTGCAATGGATGAAGATGAGGACAGTGATCCGGTAGCGGTGGAGTTTGAAGATGTATTTCAGGGTAAAGTTAATATTTATGCCAGCGATGATGCCCGGGTCTATAACGCCATAACCCCCACGGTAACCGGGACTTTTAACCTGGAAGTCGTTCCTTTTGAAGTCAAAGTTTCGGGCGGGGGCAAGCATGTGAAAGGTGCAGGCCTGAGTTCGGCTGACGGTAACTGGGAGCAGTATGAATACGGGATTAAAATCAGCAAAGGGACAGGCTATGCTTTAGACCTTGACCTTGCCAATGAGGTTGATGGCTCGCTGGAAGCGGGAGATTTCAGGCCGGCCCCTGCTTCGGAGACCGTTGCCGATAATAAGCGCCGGCAAAGCTGGAGCTTATCCATGGCAGCGGAGACAGAGAATGAAAGTATTTCCTTTGACGCAGCCATCTTTAATCGGGCCATGGAGAATAATGATGAAAATACCGGCGCCATAATCTCTGACGGAAGCGAGCTGCAAAATAAGCTTACTTACACAGGCCGGGTCAGCGGCGGGGAATATTCCGGCAATATTAATTACTCTGCTACCGCCAAGGATATCGTCATCATCAAATCCAGCAGCGGTTCCGTTGAGTATGGCGGGGAAATTGAACATACGCTGACCGTTCAAACCAATGAATATTATGATGTAACTGCAGTCCGGGTTGTGGACACGGTTGAAGACGGGCAGACCTTTGCTGCCTATACGCAAACCCCTGCACAGGTGCGGTCCAAGACGGAGAGTCCTGCCAAAAATGCCGCCGGGGAGACAATCCTAACCTGGGATTTAGGCGATATGCCTAAGGAAACGGTGATAACACTAAAATACACGACAACTGTGGATGCTAACTGGACTTCCCGCTATGGCGGAGGCCCGCTTTATGCCGGGGATACCGTAAGTAATAATGCTGCAGTCTATGGTACCGTATATTATCAGGTCGGAGCGGAAGTTAACGACAGTGCCGGTACAGGCAAGAAAGCGGCGGAACCGTCCATTGCCGAAGAAATAATCAAGGTAAACGGAACAGCGGCAGCCGATTCTGCCGAGGCTGATTTAACGGTAGGGGATACGGCTACCTTTGCCGTGAAGTATAATGCTGCCGGACTGGAAGTAAAGCAGCATCAGGTGGAGATCGTGGATTTCCTCCCCGAGGGGACGGTGCTGGTAAGTTCGTTAGCTGCCATTGCCTTAAACGGTGTGGAACCGCGCTATTATTCCGGCGGCCATTATCTCTTGTGGGAGCTGGGGGATTTGCCGGAGGATATCGGAACAATGACAGCCGAGGTTCAGGTCAGGGTGGCGGACGACCCCGTTGTTGTTTCCGATAAGGGGGAACAGAACCTGGTGAAATTGTCCTATCAGAATTCCCCGGGGAATGTAACAAGTAAAAGTGCTGCCGTCAGCCTGTCCTATATTGAGCCGGATCTGACCATTACCAAAACAGCATCGCCGGCAGTTGATGCGGCAGGGGGGACTGAGGTTACCTTCACCCTGGAAGTAGAGAATACCGGCGGCAGCCCGGCCTATGAGGTAGTAGTTGAAGACCTGCTGCCCGGGGAATTGACCTCTCCCGTAATGGACAGTTTAAATTCCCCCCCCGGAATGGATCTGACTGTGGAAGAAGATAAAGTGACGTTTACTGCTGTCCCCGGCATAGAGGCCGGGGAGACGGCAACCATTACGTATACGGCCACGGTGGTCAATCCGGTAGGGGCCGGCCGGCAGTTTACCAATACCGCGTCCCTTAAGGAGTATTACGGCAATTCTGGAGAACCCCGGCGGACATATAATCAGGATCTGCCCGGTGACAGCGCAAATTTAGAGGCACCGGCGGTTACTCTGACGAAAGCAGTCTACGCACCGGCAGATATTTCCGGTCTGCGGATCGGCGACGAGGTAATCTATCGGATCACTTTAAATGTTCCCGCCGGTACTAGGGCCTTTAACGGATATATTGAGGAATATATCCCGGCCAACCAGACATTTGCGGCTGCTTATTATGCTGATCCGGAGGGAACGGCCTTAGCGGATATCGGGGATCTCAGCGGTAATGCTAAAAAAATACCTACCGGTGATTTAAGTGCCGGAGGCCATGATTACTATATTAAAACCAGAATAGATAACATTTCTTCCGGTAATAGTGAAACCCAGTCCAATGACGCTGCCTTCTTCTGGGATGATAAGGACACGGAGGGAACTCAGCATAACACCTCCGACGAACCGGTAGAGATTACCGTGAAAAAACCCCAGTTAAAAATATCCCTGACTCCGGACGAAGATACCATTGTTCAGGGCGGGACCGTTGATTTTACCGTAAGCATTGAGAATATCGGATTGAATACGGCCTATAATTTTACGCCTTCTGTAGCTATCCCCGATAGTGGTTTCAGTATCGCCGGTATTTCAGGCGGAGGGGAGTTTGCAGGTGATACGATTACCTTTCCTCAGGTGGTGAGCTTTGCTGAGGAAGATGTTTTGACCTACACCTTTCAGGCGACCCTTGATGAGCTTAGGTCCTCCGGCAGTCAGTATCAATTTATTGCCCGGACCGGAAATTACTATACAACAGAAGATAGTGCAGGGGAACAGGCCTCCGTCCTGGATTCGTCCAATATAAAAATCCAGAGGGTGACCATTGCCCAGGAGATCATTGATCATTCCAATACAGGCGAGGATTATCTCCGCCCCGGTGATACGGTGACCTATCAAATTACCACTACGGTGGCGAGGGGTACCGTTGCCTATGATGTGGTGATTACGGACACCTTGCCGGCTGATTTTGAGCCGGTAAGCGGCGCTCAGACTGTGTTTGACATAGGTGACCAGGATGCCGGTACCGGAACGGAAGATATCGTAATTACCCGGACGGTCCAGGCCCGGGCCAAAACAACGGTTAGTTATATTGCCAGTAAGTTGGAGACCAATCAGGTGAAAGTCACTTGGAACAAAATAAATGGTGATGAGGACAGCAATATAACGGTAAATGCAGTTGATGTTTCCATAAATGTCAAGCGGCCCAGCCTAGCAATCGGAACCATAGCGGCATCAGGCACAGAATTTAATAATGCCACTCAGGAGATCACTATCACGGTGCCTGTGACAAACACGGGGCTTTCCCCTGCTTACGGGGGCAGCTTCCGGGCTGAGGTGGATCCGGAATTTATAGTGACCGAAGTTATCCAGCCGGCAGCTACAACTTCCGATGCTACTACAATTCACTGGGATGACCTGGATATTCTGCCGGGGGCGGATGATAATCAGGAGTTTCAATTCAAAGTAAAACTTAAAGCGGACGGCACTTCCAGTGCCGGTGCCGGCAATTTACCGGTAAACTTCCGCATAAATTCTTATAAATCCCGGGACAGCGAAGACCACGTCAAGATCTACGGCTCTGTTGCTGGTGAGCCTAAATATCTAAAGATAGCCCCGGCAACCATCAGCAAGGAAATCGTATCTGCAACGCTGTTTGCTCCCTGGGATAGTGACAGCTATACCAGACCGGGGGATACGGTGAATTACAAGGTTACCGTTGAGGTCCCTGCCAATACTACTCTTTATGCTGCAAGCATCACCGATACTCTGGGACCGGAGCAGGAGGCTGTTGCACTGGACGGGGCAGAGGCCTCAGGCCGGGAACTGACCCTGGCAGCGGCGGAAAATCTTGCGGAGGGCAGCCATACTTATGAAATTGCTGCGGTAATTGATAATGAGCGGGCGTATACCCCGGACTATCAGTTTGCCAATACCGCTGCATTAAGCTGGGCGGACGGCTCCGCCGGTGCTGCGGTTCAGGGGCCTGTTGAAGAACCGGAACTGGGTCTTAGCATGCGTGCCGCAACCACTGATGACCCGCCAGGTGCCTTGACTAAACTGGATCAGGAGCATAGTGCGGCAACGGTAACCATTACCATTAGCAATGCCGGTGCAACGACTGCTTATAACCCGGTGATTGAAACGGGAGCACTGCCGGCCGGTATCGACATTACGGATATCAGTAACGGCGGGGTTAAGGATGAAGGGAAAATCATCTGGAATCTAAGTGAGGATATTGCCGGGGGCGATAGTCTTGCTTTGTCCTTTAATATTACAGAGCAGACAGTTACACCGGCTAACACGGATTTAAACTTTTCTGCCGGGATAAATCAATACAGCAGTAAAGATGACAGTACCGGGAAGACTTATAGCACCGCAGAGGCAAGCTTAACGATTCCCGTAGAAGGTAAGCATACCCTGACCGGGGCCAGCCCTGATTTTGTCCAATTGATCGTTGAAGAAACCGGGGAATTCCTGCATACCTTAACGAATAACGGTGCGGGTCAGGACAGTTATGCGATTACTATGGAAAACCGGTATCCTGCTAAATTCTTTGTAAAAGCAGGAGATACCTGGCAGGAGCAGACACTGCCTTACAACACCGGTGCGATGAATAAAGGTGACGCGAAAGAGTTTAAGCTGGAAGTAACGCCGGAAATATCCCGGCCGAAAGGTGACAGCGATGTCCTCAAATTAACCGCCGTCAGTACCGGTAATGGCAGTCAGAAGGCAGAGGTTGCCGATACCGTAGAAATAATCGGCGCAGCATACAATAGCGTGTACTTTGACGGCATCACGGAACCCCAGGATGATGACGACTGGCAGGCAGAGTGGCGGGAGAGCACCATTGGGGCCGGCAGTACCATTAAGCTGGCGGCTTTGACCAGTTATGATATTGACTCTGTAGAAGCCAAGATCAAGGGTGAGGACAGCGGATATATCGCCGGGACAAATGTTACGCCCATTTCTTTAACAAAACTTGCAGAGGGGAAATGGGAAGGTGATTTCACTTTGCCCGGCAGTATCTCCAATGGGACGTATTTTGTAGAATTCACTTCCTTTAATACCGGTAGTGAACAGGATAGAGAAACCCGGGATGAGATTCAAATTGCCAATAACACTTTTGTGATTGCCGAACCTGAGCTGGCCGTCGGTCTGACACCCGGTGAAAAAACGGTGGCGGCCGCCGAGGAGATTGAGTATACTTTAAGCATTGATAATCATGCGGGTGAAACCGGCGCTTATCAATTTGTACCCTATGTGGAGCTGCCCCTTGGTTTAAAACTCAACAATGTTGACGGCAGTTACAGCTTTATTGACAGGATCATCCGCTTCTTCAGCGGTCCTACCGTTTCGGAAGAGGTTTATGACGGGGAGCCCTTTGATCTAAGTGTGGCCGATTCTGTCTACCGCAAGTTTACTGTGGAAACCCTGGATTTAAGCGCCGATGAAGAACTGAATATTTCCGCCGGCAGCGGGAACTACTACACGGCCGGGGATAAAGATGCCGCCAGGCGCAAAGACTCCGTGGGCACAGCAGCATTATTAAAGACGGCTACCGTAAGCTTTGTGAAATCCCTTGACGCTACGACAAATTCCGGGGAAGTCTATGTCCGGCCCGGTGACCAACTGGTCTACCTGTTAAAGGTAGATATTCCCGACGGCTTAATAGCGGCCAACGTGCAAATCCGGGAGGAGGTCAATGCAAATCTTATTATCAATGAAATTAAAGTGGGCAGTTACACCGAGACAGTTAATGACACCACCTGGACTAAAGAATATACTGCATTGGATACCGACAAGGATATTTATGTTTATGCTCAGGTAGTTAAAGATGTGGAAGCTCCTTTGCAGGCCCTGAGCACGGCTACGGTAAGCTGGACAAGTAAATACCGTGATTATCAGGATAGCATTACCCATGAGATGACCAGGGAAGTTAAAGAACCGTACTTAAGCCTGACCGGGTTTTCTGCTGATAAGGACGCCTTAACAGAGCCGGAAGAAGAAATAGAGTTCACGGCAGAATTGAGAAATGACGGCGGCAGTCCGGCCTATCAGGCAACGGTTATTGCTGTCCTGCCGGAGAGCCTGCAAGCAGTAAGCGGCGGTTTGGATAATGGTGACTATGACCCGGAAACCAATTCAATTACCTGGATCGTAGAAAATGTTGCGGCGGCAGGTTCGGCGGAAATTAAATTTAGAGCTCAGGCTAGAGCCGATGCCGCACTAGCCATTAATGATCCTGTTGATTTAGAGCTCGTTCAGTATTATTCCACGGAACTTTCCCAGCATAGGGTGCACTACTTAGTTAACGACCGGGCACAAGTGAACCTGACCCGGCAGGGGGATTCAACCCTGGAAGGAGGGGCTGTTCAGGAAATAAAAGCCGGTAACACCCTTGTTTTTGAACACCGGTTGAATAACCTGGGAGCAGGACAGGATACCTTTACCGTTACCATTGATTCTCCTTTTGCAGTTGTTTTAAAAGCAGACGGGCAAATAGTGGAAGACGGCAGAATCACGGTCAATGCCGGTGGCTGCAAAGATTTAGAACTTACCGTGGAAGTGCCTGAAGAGACGGCTAAAACAGGTGATAACCTGAAGTATATCTATCTTACCGTAGACAGTGACTATCTGGGAAGTCCCCTGGCGGCACAGGATAGAATCAAAGTAATCGGCGAAGAGCTGGACGGCTGGGTAGATAACGGCTTGTGGAGTGCGTGGGATTATGCCGCTTACCGGGAAAACTGGCAGGAAGCGGCTTACTATCCCGGGTCCGCCGTGAAGCTGGCCGCCCTTACTTCCGTAGATGTTACCGGAGTTTATGCACATCTGACGGGAGTTGACGGGACGACCTATGGGAATAGCCTGGAATTAAATGCTGTTAATGAGGCTACGGATGTGGAAGACGGATTTACCAAGTGGGAGAACACCAGCTTTATTTTACCCGACGGTTTACCGGAAGGCAGGTACTTTGTAGAGTTTACGACAGTAGCGGAAGAAGATCGGACGCCGACGGAGTTAAGGACTGAAAAAGGCTTTAACAATTATTTCACCCTCAAAGGGAAAATTAATTTAGTTGGTACGGTAAGCGACCGGGAAACAGGTGAAGTGATCCCGGATGCGGCTGTTAAGCTCCTGGACCTGCAGGGAGTACCGGTAGCGGAAACAGCAACAGACAGTAGCGGTAATTACCGTTTTAACAATGTTGCGGTTAAAAAATACCGGCTGCAGGTTACCCATGATCTTTACCAGGATTTCCGGCAGATGATCAGTACTTTACCTGCCCAGCCGTCGGCTGACGAAGTCCGCTTTGATGTCCGGCTGTTGGACTTTGTCATTGAATTAGAAGCCAGCCCTTCTACCATAGTAGGTAATGGTACGGATACGGCAATCTTAATCGCCACCGTCCGGGATAAAGACGGCAACCCTATTCCCGGTGTAGATGCTAAGTTCAATGCCCCTTTGGGAAGTTTCCCGGACGGCCGGGATGCAGTTACTGATGCTGACGGCCAGGCTCGAGTTACTTACCGGTCCGTAGCCATTGAAGGGATTGTTTCCCAAGAGATCCCTGTCAGGGTAGAGGTTTTCGACCCGGTGCGGGATTTATACGCCGAGGATCAGATTTTGATTACCTTTGCTCCGGGAGCTATTGCGGGGGTAGTATTAGATAACGAGACCGGTGAAGAGATAGAGGGCGCCAGGGTAGTGATTTATAATGAGGAATTAAATTTCCGGGCTACTTATCTTACAGGGACACGTCCCGATCTGACCAAAGGTGAATACAAGATGGCTATTCCCCGGGGCAATGTTATCTATCATATCGAAATAACCAAACCGGTACTGGTCAATAATATGCTGGTGTATATGACCTTTAAGCAAAAGGCCAGAGCGGGAATGGTAACCGGTACAGGCCAGGAGCCTGCTTACCCCTCGGAAAATACCTTAACGGGCGTTATTTTGCAAAATGATACCCAGGGTATTCCCCAGTTGTTGGATCAAGGAACTTTACGGAAGCTGAGGGTCCGGCAGATTCAACAAACCGGAGAAGGCGCCGTGATTATCCCCGGTGGAATAGAAGGCAGCATTGATGAAGAAACGGGTATCTTCAGCGTGGAGGATTTACAGACCAATCAGAGCATGAGATTTGCCATTACCAGGATTATTCCCGATACCGGTGAAGAAATAATCATTGGAACCATTAATGTCGAAATAAATGATAATGGGGAAATAAAAATCGGGACAACCTTAATTGATCCCTATGGTACGATTACCGATGCGCAAACCGGTACGGTTCTTGAAAATGTGGCCGTGGAACTTTATTATGCCGATACACCGGAAAATATTGCAGCCGGGAAAACACCGGGACAATTAGTACCTTTGCCGGTTTTGGAAAATCCGCCTTTTCCGCCTAATGACAACAAAAATCCCCAATATAGTGATAGGTACGGCAAGTATGCCTGGCTGGTATTCCCGCATACCGATTACTATATCGTGGCGAAAAAACCGGGATACGGAACCTATACCAGTGAAATCATCTCTGTGGGCGAAGAAATCGTGCGTCATGATTTTCAAATGCGGCGGGAAGCTGATCATGATAATGACCATGGCGGCGGCGGCGGGACAGTTATTCCCGGAATTTCCAAAGCTGCGAATCAGGCCGAAGATAAAGACATCGCAGTTTCATTGGAAGCCGGTCAGAAAAAATATGAAGAGGGCAGTATCATAACCTTTACCATAAACTATAAAAACAAAGTCAGCCTAGCGGCCAATGATGTGGTAGTTAAGGCTGCCATTCCCCGGTATACTGAAATTGCAGCGGCCGGCGGTGCGGAGCTTTCCGGCAATTTTTTGATCTGGCATCTGGGTCAGCTGGCCGACAAGGCCGCTGGAAGTCTAACCTTTAAGGTTAAAGTTCTGGAAATACCCCAGGGGGAAGTCACGGTCAAAAGTACCGTCCAAATAACCAGTACGGATTCCTTAATCAATTATGAGGACGATATTTCAGTTATGGAAGTATTATTATTCTCCAACCGTTTTGGTAAAGGCTTTCATAAGTTGTACATTGTCGGTTATCCCGACGGCAACTTTAAACCTGACCGCTATGTTTCCCGGGCGGAGATTGCGGTTATTTTCTCCCGGATTCTGGATTTGCGGGGTTATGTCCAGAACGAATCCCTGTATACGGATGTACCTGAAGATCACTGGGCTGTTCAAGGGATAGAAGCAGCCGCACGAAAAGGACTGTTCGGAGGTTATGCCGACGGTTCCTTCCGTCCCGATCAGCCCATAACAAGAGCGGAACTGTCTTCCGTAATAGCCAGGTATTTGCAGCTGAGTGAACCTCAGCCTGTCAAGATCCATTTTAGTGACATCAAGGGTCATTGGGCGCTAAATGTTATGGAAGAGATATATCGTAACGGTATTATCAAAGGCTATGCCGACGGAACCTTCAGACCTGACGGCAACTTGATCAGGTCGGAGGCCGTGACGATGATTAACCGTCTTTTATACCGGGGGCCGTTACAAAATGTTGAACCTACTTTTCCTGATGTGCCCAAGGACCACTGGGCTTTTGGAGAGGTTGAGGAAAGCACCCGGAGTCATGAATTTATGAGAAATGAGGACGGCAGCGAAATACTGGAGAAATTGGTTGTTGACCAAATCAATATGTAAAAACATTTATGTTAAGAAGCAGGCAGATTTGCCTGCTTTTTTTTGCAGGCAGCAGCTTTACCTATTGGACAAGGAACAGGGCGATAAAGCGGTGCAGGGTGCTTGGGCGGGCAGAGAAACAGCTGCCGTACGGTTTTTTTAAGACCAGCTGTAAAAACTAGTTGTAATTGCTAAATACCCGGTCTCAGAAATTTTCTTTAATATCTCCGGTAGAAAGGAGTATAATTGAAAATAGTTGAATAATACTTATGAGCAATATTCAAAGGAGGGTATGTTGTTGTTATGGATGTACTAAACCTGGCAATAAAATCTCTAGTTTTAGGCATTGTAGAGGGAATTACGGAATTTCTGCCCATATCTTCTACAGGTCATCTGGTTATCTTTCAAAATTTGCTTAATTTTGAGGGCATAACCCCTGATTATGTTGAAATGTATACCTATGTAATACAGCTAGGTGCGATCCTGGCAGTGATTTTTCTTTACTGGGATAAGATATCCGATACTTTAATAAATTTTTTTCCGGGCAAAGTAAGTTTTGGAAAGTCCGGGTTTAGATTCTGGCTGATGATTTTTATTGCTTGTATTCCCGGGGGGATCTTTGGCGTGCTTTTAGATGATCTGGCCGAAAAGTATTTATTTACTCCGGTTACTGTAGCCATAACATTATTCTTGGGCGGGATATGGATGATCTATGCTGAACGGAAATTTAGAAATAATAATCTTCAGGGGCAGGAATTAAGAGTTTCGGCCAGGCAGGCCCTGACTATCGGGCTTTTTCAATGCCTGGCGATCATACCGGGGATGTCCCGCTCTGCTTCAACGATTATCGGCGGATGGGTATCCGGGCTTTCCACTGTTGTTGCTGCCGAATTTTCTTTTTTCTTAGCAATCCCGGTAATGGTCGGAATGAGTTTTTTAAAAATTTTAAAGATCGGCGGATTGACTAATCTCACCTCTTCGGAAATTATTTCCCTGGCCGTGGGTTTTATCGTATCCTTTATCGTCGCTTTAAAAGTTATTGATGGTTTTATTGCCTATTTAAAGAAAAGGCCTATGAAGATCTTTGCAATTTACCGGATGATATTTGCCGTTTTTGTTTTGGCGGCAGGAGTAGCCGGCATATTTAATTAGGGTTATTACAGGAGGGACCGGTAGCATACCGGTCTCTTTTTTAGTGAAAAATAAAGCACGAAGAAAAATAAATATTATTTAGTTTATTAACAAAATTTATACGGGCGGAAATATTTTTTTGAATAAATACTATATACAAAATACAGAAAATGTTATAGTATAGTTTATAGAAAAATTGCCTTTTATATAATACACTTAAGTAAGGGGTGGTAATCAGCATCGTCCGGTAATAAAGTGAAAAATGCTTCCCAAATCGTATTTATATCTCAAGGAGGACAAATTATTATGCATAAGAAAAAGGTTTTGGCATTTATATCATTTTTAATGTTATGCGCATTTATTTTGACTGCCTGCGGAGCGGACCAGCCCAAAGAAGAGGCGGATAATGAAGAGCCTAAGCAGGAAGAACAACAGGCCGGTCAGGAACAGGTAGTAATTAAATTAGCCCATGTTGTAAATGAAAAAGATCCCTACCACTATAATGCTTTAAAATTCAAAGAATTAGTTGAACAACAAACAGACGGGCAGGTAGTGGTTGAAATATATCCTAATGCTGTTTTAGGTGATGAAAGAACATTAATCGAAGGGATGCAGGTAGGTACAGTGGACATGGGAATCATTACCGACGGTCCTATTGCCAATTTCCTGCCGGAGATTGCAGCTTTTGAAATGCCTTTTATGTTTGCTACACCTGAAGAAGCTTATCAAGTTTTAGACGGTGAAGTCGGCCAGAAAGTATTAAATAACCTGGACAAGATTAATATCAAAGGGCTGGCTTTTACGGAGCGGGGATTCAGGAATTTAACGAACTCCAAACGGGCTGTTAAAACCCCTGCCGATGTACAAGGCCTTAAAATCAGGGTAATGGAGAATCCGGTTTATATTGAAACATTTAAATCCTTAGGCGCAAATGCTGTTCCTATGGCCTGGACCGAGGCTTTAACAGCTTTTCAACAGGGAGCTGTTGATGGTCAGGAGAACCCTGTTAACGTAGCTTATGCATTTAAGCTTTATGAAACTCAGAAATATTTGTCTTTTACCAGACATACCTATGCTCCGGCTTCTATCTTGATGAGTAAAAAACTTTTTGATTCCTTTGCTGAAGAGACTCAGGATGTTTTAATAGCGGCAGCCAAGGAAAGTGCACAGCTTACCAGAGCCTGGGTTGCGGAAGAACTGCAGGAGCAGCTAAAGGTTCTGAGGGATAATGGCATGGAAATTGTAGAAAATCCCGATATTGCCGCTTTCCAAGAGGCTGTGAAACCTGTCTATGAGAAATACGGCAAGCAGTTCGGTACTTTGATCGAGGAGATTAATAAAGCTAAATAAGAATAAGATCCGGCACCTTGTTTTACAAGGTGCCGCTAAAATACCTTTTGTATATTGGGCAGGGCATGTTAAGTTTAAAGACTGCCGTGTTTCCTTGATATTCACAACTTGCGGCGGACAAGGAATCAAGGCGGAATTGTGCCCGTTACGGAAGCAAGAAAAATGGGTGCATATTTTATAGTTGAACCAAGTTTTGTGACAACCGGGGGTACATTATGAGTAAATTTATGGAAATTAGCGATTTGTTTAGTGAAAAAATTGACTGGCTGGTAACCAGGCTAGTCTTTGTTGTCATAGCCGGGATGGTTATTGTTACCACATCTCAGGTAGTTTGCAGAGTGTTTTTTACCGCTCTTTCCTGGAGTGAGGAACTTTCCCGTTATCTACTGGTCTGGGGAACCTTTTTCGGGGCTACAATGGCCTACAAAAGAGGTAATCACATTGCTTTGACCTTTGTAATTGAAGCCTTTGGGCCCAAAATGAAAAAACTGTTTGCGGTCTTAATATATCTCTTATCCATCGTGTTTTTTTGCAGTGTAATTTATTACGGCTGGCAAATGATCAAGATGCAAATTTTTCAGATTTCACCTGCCCTGGGTCTGCCCATGCAGTATGTATATCTTTGTATACCTTTCAGTTTAATGATTATGATTATTCATGCCCTGGCCGGTATTGGCAGGGAGCTTACTGAATATAAGAACGGCGGTGAAGTTAAATGATCGCATTATTATTTGTAACTTTTATTATCTTATTGCTGTTAGGTGTTCCGGTAGCTATTGGTATCGGTTTAACTTCCCTCGTCGTTTTAGTCAGCCAGGATACTTCATTAATCGTGCTGCCGCAAAGGATGTTTGCCGGAGCCGATTCCTTTCCTCTGGTTGCCGTACCTTTTTTTATTCTGGCCGGAGATTTATTGGCCCATGGTAAAGTATCGGAAAAGCTGGTGCAGTTTGCAGACTCGATTTTAGGATTTATGAAAGGCGGTTTATGGGTAGTTGCAGTGATGGCTTCCATGTTTTTTGCGGCCATTTCCGGTTCCGGTGCGGCGACGACTGCAGCGGTAGGTACGCCTTTAATTCCTGAGTTGAAAAAGAAGAATTACAGCGCGCCTTTTTCCGCAGCTTTAATCGCCGCCGGAGGGTGTACGGGGGTTGTCATACCACCCTCTGTTCCTATGATTATTTATGCTGTCATTGCCGATCAATCGGTGGCAAAGTTATTTTTAAACGGTTTTATACCGGGGGCTTTAATGGGCCTGAGCCTGGTAGCCTTAGCTCTGTACATTGCTTATAAAAATAATTACCCCCGGGGTGCAAAGTTTTCTTTCGCAAATATTTGGACAACCTTCAAAGGGGCTATTTGGGGCTTAATGACGCCGATTATCATATTAGGCGGTATTTTCTCCGGATTTTTTACCCCGTCGGAAGCTGCCGTAATTGCTGTAGACTGGGCCTTGTTTGTGGCCATCTTTATCTATAAAGATATGGGGTGGCGGGATATTTTCCGGATTATCACCCGTTCAGCCGTTACCATGTCGGTTATCATGTTTATTATTGCCACATCGAACACCTTGAGCTGGATTCTGGCCAACTGGCAGATCCCTACCATTATTGCCAATGCAATTCTGGCTCTTTCGCAGAATAAGTTTGTGTTGCTGTTATTGATTAATATCATCATCTTAATTGCAGGTATCTTTATGGAGACGGCTTCTGCCTTAATTATCCTGACACCGGTTTTCTTACCGCTGGTAGAAAAGCTGGGGATTGATTTAATTCACTTTGGTTTGATCATGGTTATGGGCTTAGCAATAGGGATGATAACCCCTCCTGTGGCGATTAATTTATATGTTGCCAGTACGATCTCCGATATTCCTATTGAGAAAATCAGCAAGGCTGTCGTGCCTTTAATGATATGCCTGGTACTCGTTTTACTGGTAATTACTTATGTGCCGTTGATATTTGGTTTAATTTTCTAATAAGAAGGAGGATGCAGTAATGAGAAGTCATGAAGTAACAAAAGGGATAGCGAGGGCGCCCCATCGGTCATTGTTTTATGCGATGGGATACCTGCCTGAGGACCTGGAAAAGCCGTTGATTGCCGTTGTAAATGCTCATAATGAAGTTATTCCGGGCCATTTTCACCTTGATGAGCTGGCTCAGGCCGCCAAACTTGGTGTGGCCCAGGCCGGGGGAACCCCTATTGAGTTTCCGGCCATAGGTATTTGTGACGGAATTGCCATGAATCACAGCGGTATGAAATATCCTTTAGCCAGCCGGGAATTAATTGCTGATTCTATCGAAGCTATGGTAATGGGACATAAATTTGACGGGATGGTCTTAATCGGAAATTGTGATAAGATTGTACCAGGCATGCTGATGGCGGCGGCCCGCTTAAATATTCCTGCTGTTTACGTGGGGGGGGGACCCATGCTTCCCGGCCGTTATAAAGGGGAAGAAACAGATTTAATCAAAGGTGCTTTTGAAGCAGTGGGCTCATGTGCCGGAGGGAAAATTACGGAAGAAACTTTAGAGGAACTGGCCCATACGGCTTGTCCTACCTGCGGCAGCTGCGCCGGGATGTACACGGCCAATACCATGAACTGCCTGGCGGAAGTTTTAGGATTAGCTTTACCGGGAAACGGAACCATACCTGCACCTTATGGAGCCCGGAAAGCCCTGGCCAAAAAGGCCGGAATCCGGATCATGGAATTAGTTGTCCGGGATATCAAACCCCGGGATATCATGACGCCTGAGGCTTTCCGTAATACCATTGCCGTAGATATGGCCATCGGGGGTTCCACCAATACCGTACTCCATTTAATGGCTATTGCCAATCAAGCTCAGGTTAAATTGGAATTAGAAGAGTTTGATCAAGTAAGCTCGGTAACACCCCATATTTGTAAGCTGAGCCCGGCAGGGGAGCACCGGATCAGTAATCTTTATGAAGCAGGCGGTATCCAGGCCGTTATGAAACGCTTGCTGGAAAAAGACCTGCTGGCCGGCAGCGCTCTTAATGTTAGCGGACTGACAGTTCAGGAAATAGCCGAGCAGGCAGTAATCTTCAGCGAGGAGGTTATCCGACCTCTGGATAATCCTTATTCCGCGACGGGCGGAATCGCCATTCTGAAAGGAAACTTAGCACCGGAAGGAGCCGTAATCAAACAGGCGGCTGTGGCTCAGGAAATGTATACCCATGAAGGTCCTGCCCGGGTATTTAATTCGGAAGAAGAAGCTTTTGCAGCAATTATGCACAGTGAGATCAAGAAAGGTGATGTAGTCGTAGTCCGTTATGAAGGTCCCAAAGGAGGGCCGGGGATGCGGGAAATGCTCAGTCCTACGGCAGCAATCACAGGTATGGGCCTGGGCAAGGAATGTGCCTTAATAACCGACGGCAGATTTTCCGGCGGTTCCAATGGAGCATCTGTAGGACATATCTCTCCTGAAGCGGCAGAAGGCGGGCCCATCGGTCTGTTAGAAGAAGGGGATATTATTCAATTGGATATTCCCCGGCGGATTCTGAATGTTAAGCTGTCCGCTGAGGAATTGGCTGCCCGAAAAGCGAAATGGGTTAAGCCTGCGACCAATGCCATGCCCAATTCTTATTTGAGAAGATATGCGGCCCTGGTTACTTCGGCCAGTACCGGGGCGGTTATGCGCGACGATCTATAGTGGACACTTGAAAAGCGGCATCTGGCTGTGTTAATTTAAAAACCGAGGTCTTCGGCGTATTATGTATACGACTGCGGACTCGGTTTTTTAATTGACCTGCTATTTACCACTTTTGAACTGTCCGTACAGTTTACAATATTTTAAAGCTTAGAAGTATAACCTAATCTCTAACCTCCGGCATTCGACTTCTATCCGGTGCAAACCCCAAGATCAATAAGCCGAGATACATAAATAATTGAAAGGGTCCTCCACCGAACCGGCTAAAGGGATACGGTCCGTTGATAATCCAAAGGTATCTTTGGTGATTACCATGAATAAACCAGTATAAGATTACGGGACTGCTTAGAAAAAAGATTCCCGCACCGGATAATAACCTTAATAAAAATTTTCTTGCCCGATAAATTTCCATTATATATCCTCTCTACAGCTAGTCTCAGGCTACGAACTTCCTAAAACCTATCTTTAAAATGCAGTTATTATTCTTCCCGGATTAATCTTACAAAGTTTTTAGGAACTTCTCCTGCCAGAGTGCTTAATGCTTTCTGTTCTTCCATTGCTTTTTCAATTTGCTTATTTTCTTTATAATATTTGTAAGCAAAGTAATGCCCTAAATACCTATTTCTCGGGTCTTTATCCTTTATTAGATATTTTGTATGATCTATATTTATTTTTCCGTAAGTCTTATTTGCAAAATAAGACTGCATAAACTCTATAATTGCTATTTCAGCTTTTGCAGGATATCCACCTTGTTTTATTCTTAGCCATCTCCCGCCATCAGAATAAAAACTTCCGGCGCGTATAGGTATCAATGTAGCTATCGATATACTAACAGCCATTACCCCTAACAAAAATAAAAATTTATTTTGCAAGTGGAAATTTAAAATGAGGATGATTAATCCAAATATTAGTGAAGTAAGTGGCCCTCCGATTAAAATATTCGCAAACCTCTTTATGTTATCGTCATGATAATTTATCGGTACTGTGGCTCCTGCTCCACCCCACATTGCCGTATTTTTTTCGATATATGGAACAACTTTACCATAATTATTGCGTTTTAAGCCCACAGGCCCAATTACAAATAACTCAAATCGAAAACCTGAAAGCAGGCCAATAACAATGTGTCCCATTTCATGGAGTGTAGTTACAATAAAATAACAGATAAGTGCCTTTATAATAAGCAGGATTATTTCCATGAAACACCTCGCTAATTTTTCAAACTAACCATCCCTGTCAAGTCAGGACGGTTCCTGCCTTGCCTTAAATTTTAGAATATACTTATCCGTATCATTCATAAATTTCATTATAACCCATTTTGCTTCTGTTTACATAATTTACATGTAAATTATGCAAACGACAAAAGAATAATCCCTCTCGGGGTTAAGTTTTGCTTAATAAATACTTTTCGTTGGAATGCGTATTAATTGTTTTTTTGCTAATACTAATTTTAGTAAAAAAATAAGGGGGTATGTCATTTCTTGGACAGATTTAATAGGGGCCTGATAGCCGGAGTATTAGCAAGTATTCCTATGAATATTTGGGATCTGTTTGCTTACCATATATTAAATTATTCAAACCTTCGTTACTTAGACTGGGGCTGTATTATGCTTTTCGGTCATTTACCGACAAATTTAGTGCAATCTTTATTGGGATTTGCCTCACAACTTATGTGGGTAGGTTTTTTAGGCGTTATTTTTTCCTTTTTGACTCCTTTTATTACCTCTAAAACTTACCTAATTAAAGGAGCTTTTTTTGGTTTTATAACAGGTTTTATTATTTATGCGATTCCGGTTGTTTTTGGGACCAAATATCTTTCCACTTCTTCCACCGGTACTACTGTTACGCAAATATTTGGAGGACTAATTTGGGGAATCTCCTTAGCAAAGATCCTTACAATACTTAATCAGAAAATCCTCTTAAAAGTCAAGTAATTTACTAAATTCACATCTTCTGCGTACAAGCACCGCCGGCCAAGTTACATTCTTAACCATGATATCGATTGGTTCTCTTAGCAGATATGCCAGCCAATGAGCAAAACCTTTTAATTTTACCTCCTCATGTGGCACATTCCTTGCTTCGTAAATTATTTAACTGTGAACTAAATATTTTATTCGGCCTTGTTAAAAACTTAATAAAAGTTATCTCCTTTAGAAAAAATAGATTTAAATATAATTTGGTGGGTGGTCAATCTTGAAGCTTACAGATTTTTTCGGAACGACAACAACAACTTCTCAGCAAACCAAAATACATAGTGGTGAAGCATTTGCATTATGGCAGCATTTGGTGCAACGCTATGATATTTATGAGCTGACCGATATCTTTGAGAATTTTGCTAATGATTTTGAGTTTAGATCTATCCTTGGACTTGGAACTAAGACATTAAATGATGAAATTACAAAAATTGAAATTGAGTTAAATAAATACGGGATACCTCTACCACCCAGGCCGCCTAAATCGATTAATACTCCCTCTAATACGGAGATACTTCGGGATGAGCTTATGTTTCGAATAGTTTTTATGGGTATTCAGAATTTTGTTAGCCAGCAAACTCAATCTATGTTGCAAATGCAACATCCTGATTTAGTTATAATGTTTGATAAATTTATAAGGAATGAAATAAGCATTACGAATAAGCTTTCTGCCTATGGGAGATTAAAAGGCTGGCTATTTATACCTCCCTCATATAACCCAACTTCTTAAACCCAAATATTTTTACCAGCTAAACTGAGTGATATTTTAAAACTTTTATTCCGTGACACAGTTTTACATAATGCGTCTCATGATGGCAATTATTTTCAGTAGGTAAATGCTTATTTGTTTAATTCCTTATGAAACTGACCGGCAGGAATTGCTGATCCGTTTATTTTTATTTCTTCTATAGTATCAATTGGTACCGGCAGAGTAGCGACATATTTTATTTTAAATATTCCATTATAGCTGTTTCTGATGATGGAATTATAATTTATCCTTTCTCCTGCATCTGTAATTGCTTGAATATCCAGGTCTTTAATGTCGGCTTGTTTGCCCACGATGTGAATACCGAGAGGCGTAACAGTAAGCGCATCAATTGTTATTCCGTCAACTTCCAAGTTCTTTGCTACCAGAGAAGTTTCACCAACAGGATTAAGCTTAAATGTTACCTGCCAGTCCCCCTCAGTATAGTGACCGTTTGCAATGAAGTAACCATAAGCTTTGTATTTGCTTAGTTCTTCTTTGGGAATTTGGTAGATATATTCTCTATACCTATTTCCAGATGTTACCTGATCATTTTCATCTATATTAAAAGATAAATTGGCATAAGGGGAAACTTCATTACCAAGATGATCTTTTAATAAAATATAGCCATGATTATCAACACTTTCTTTCCAGTCCGTCTGAATGTGAAGGAACCCGTTGCCGTATCCGATTCCGGATATAGACACGAAATTAATTCCTTTGATATGAATTACTTCGGTTTTATGCGGCTTTAAAATATTTACTGTTCCAGTTCTACGCAGTTCTTCGAAACCAGGTCCTCCGCCCCCGGATAGATTGCTCATATCCAGGGGAAGTTTTTTTGTGTTGGGGATATCCTTCATTTCAATATCTAATCGAACATCTTCAGAAAAGATTTTATCACTTAAAAAAGATTTTAACTGTAAAGTAATTTTATTGCCGTTAAGCTTTTCACCTCCGTGGGCAAGCATGCGAATCGTTGCCGTGTTTGTCTTTTCGTCAAAATCAACCAAATCGTGGGTAAATGCGTTAAAGCCTTTAATGGAGTAATTATATAAGTCAACCGTTTCATCAACTCTGCTGCCGGTCAAATCCTGCAGAGTAAGGTAAACAACTGCGGTATCCTCGTCATTCATGGCAGCAATAATATTCATGCGGATATCATTGCTTTTACTTGACATTTCTACTGGTTGTAAAAATTGTGCAATTTCCGGTGCAACTTTATAAAGTACATGATGAAAAGATGGAATGGCAGCCATAACAGGGATGGATAGTACAATACAAATGCAAATTGCAGCGGTTACAGCCAGCCGGTTATGTATTGCTCTTTTTTTCCTGGTTTCAGATTTCTTTAATTCCGATTTCATAAGTAATGATGTCCGTTCCACCAAGTTCTTATGTGGTGCAATCTGGTTAATCAGGCTTTTATATTTTTTACCGAGCATTAAAATTCTCCTTTCAGGATTTTTTCTAGTTTGGATCTGGCCCGTGTAAGCTGGGTACGGATCGTAGCCGGCTTAATATTAAGAAGCTCACTTATTTGATTAACGGATAAATCTTCATAATAAAATAAATGGATAACAGTTCGGTACTTTTTCGGTAATTTTGCTAATTCATAATAGAGATTGGTTTCTTCCTGCGTTTCAAATAATACAGATTCTTCTAACGGAACAGTTTTCTTTATCCATGATGATGTCCGGAATTTTTTACTGCAATTAATGGTAACCCGGATCAACCAGGCTTTTCTATGTTCTTCGCTTTTAAATTCAGGATTTTTTCTAATGTATCTCAGGAAAACTTCTTGGTATATATCATCGGCGTCACTTTTGGTCCTGAGCAGCGAAAAAGCCAATCGATAAACCATATTTGAATATTTCTCCACAATTACATCAAGGCAATCGTCCGTATCTAACGATGGTATCTCCATGTATGCAAACCTCCCTCCACTATAAACACCTTTTAACGATAGAAAAGGCTACAAAAAATTTTAAAAGTATGAAAAAAGCCGCCAATTGACGGCTTAGCGTAAAATATTAATGAACGGAGGATATGATTCATTTTTTATCCCCCATAGCTGTACACCTGCTACAATTCCTTAATTATTCCTATAAAAAATATTGTATCATATTTTTTATAGGAATAATCTTCGTAAATCTGTATCAGCAGGTACATAAGCCTAGAAGGTGTATATCATGCATTCTGATAAATTCAGTACAATATAACGGAAATAAGTTATAATTAAGGGTAAAGGTGGGGGATAGGGAAAATAAGGTGGGAGGTGGATGATTTCTTTAATATCATAATCGGCATCGTTTTATTTCTGGCCATAATCGGCTCTATTGCTTCCTGGATCAATACCAAAATTATTCTGGAGGAATTAGCTCTGATCAAAAAGGAATTAGGAATTAAGGAAGCAGAGAATGATCATATCTTTACAGCTGATGAAGACCGGTAGCTTTTACAACAGAATACCTTTCATGAAAGATACATCCGGGATGAAATAACACTGTCCCGGGTGCATACCGGATCAAGGGTGTAAAAAACTGGCTTTTGCCGGTTTTTTCTATTTTGTTTTTATCCGCAAAATTATGTGTATAATGAAAGGGGACATACCTCCTTTTTAAGCTTCATGGGCCGAGGAATGTCCCCAACTTTAGGATACAGGAGATAGGAAGCAGGCTAAAAAGACCTGTTCTCCATTCTCAATTTTCAATTAGCGAAATGTCTCCGGTTGGATATATGTATCCGGGAGTCAGGAGGAGAGAAGATGGCAATAACCATACTGATTATTGAAGATGAAGAACCGATCCGGGAATTGATAAAATTAAATCTGACCATGGCCGGTTATGATACTTTGGAAGCCGGTGACGGCAGTGAAGGACTCGCTTACCTTAAAAATGCAAAAGTTGACTTGGTCTTACTGGATATTATGCTCCCCAGAATAGACGGATATGAGCTCTTGCCGACGATTATTAAGAAGAATATTCCGGTCTTGGTTCTGACAGCCCGGGACGGGTTAAAAGATAAAGTTAAAGGCTTAAATATGGGCGCCGATGATTACCTTACCAAACCTTTTGAAGCTGTGGAACTCTTGGCCAGGATTAAGGCTATCCTGCGCAGAAGCGGGAAAGGGACATCCCAGATTACTTTTGGTGATATTCAGATTTTACTGGACCAGCATAAAGTATTAAAAAAAGGTGCAGAGGTTGAACTAACCTTTAAAGAATTTGAGCTTGTCAGGCTGCTGGCTGAACATAAGGGCATGGTGATGTCCCGGGAAAAATTACTGCAGCTGGTGTGGGATTATGAATATGAAGGCAATACCCGGACAGTGGATATGCATATCCAGCGGTTGAGGAACAAACTGGAGACTGATAAAATTAAAACCGTGTATAAGGTCGGCTACCGACTGGAGGATTAATTATGAAATTTGCCTGGAGAATCTTTTTTCTCTGCATGGGAATCTATATTATTTCTTTAGTGACCACCGGGATTTTTATGACGGAGAATACTTACAAAAGTCTTTTGAGAAAAGAAATCGAGCGCAGTATCGAAGAAGAAAATAATCTGCATTCAACCCTTACTCTGTATCTATTAAATAACAAAAAGATGGCCCGGCAAAAAGTCCAGCTGCAGAGCTACAGTCAGAGTATGGTAGACCTCTTTGAAACGGAGAATAACTATCTGGAAATCTTTGATGAAAAAATGAATCTTTTAGCTTCCAATTCTACCAAGGCCTGGTTCTTACCCCGGCAGGAACTGGAGGCAGCCCTCAAAGAAGAGAAGAATTTTATCCTGCGCAGAGATGAAGAGGGCAACCATTTTTTATTTGTAACAAATGTTCTGCAAATTGACGAAGAAAAAATCATCTTATCTTTAATTAAAGATATTTCTCATATTGACCAGCAGCGGAAAGAGCAGTATTTGTTTTTTGCCCGGATAGGCGTTATCGGGCTGGTATTTGTAGCCTTGATCACCTGGGGCATGAGCAAACTGGTCATCAGGCCGGTGGAGGTTTTGAGTCTGACCGCTCAAAACATCGCTGCCGGAAATTATCAGGAGCGGGCTCAGGTAACGAGAAGAGATGAAATAGGTCTTTTAGCGGAACAATTTAATATGATGGCGGCGGAGATTGAGCAGAAAATCAATCAGTTAGAGGAGGAAAGCAGCCGTCAGCAGGAATTTATTGATAACCTGACCCATGAATTAAGAACGCCCCTGACTTCTATCATCGGTTATGCGGAGTTTTTACAGCAGGTAGAATATGAACCCCGGTTGTTTCAGAAGAGTTTAGGTTACATCCGGTCGGAGGGAAACCGGATGTTGAAATTATCCAATACCTTAAGGGATGTCATCTTGCTGCGGGAAAAAGCTCTGTATCTGGAGGAGCAGGAAATGAAACCTTTATTAACGGAAGTTAAAGATATTATGAAGGTGAAAGCCGGTGACAGGGATATAAAACTGGCCATTCAGGGCGGGAATATAAGCCTCAGGGTCGACCGGGATTTAATGAAAACCGTACTGGTTAATTTGGTAGACAATGCTGTAAACGCCAGCCCTTCCGGAGCTACAGTGACCCTGGGAATCACCGGGGATGAAAATCGAATCGTTATTTATGTGTCGGATCAGGGTAAAGGAATGGCTCCGGAGGAAATCAGCAAAGTGAAAGAGCCTTTTTACCGGGTGGATAAATCCCGTTCCCGGCAGGACGGAGGAATTGGGCTGGGACTGGCCATTTGCAATCAGATTATTCAGGGCCACGGTGCTGATCTGGAGATTGTAAGTGAGCCGGGGAAAGGTACCAAAGCCGGCATTGTTTTTAGAGGAGAATTGAAAATGGAGAGTGGAGAACAAGAATAATGGAGAATTGATGTGGAAAATTACCAAAAAACGCCCCGGGGCGTTTTTTTTTGTAGAAACAAATGCAGGGTGGCTTTCGGGCCGTCAGAAAATTGCCGGGAAATGATTAATTTAGGGCAGCAAAATGACTTGGACATTTTTTACAACTATTTTACAACTTGGATATAGATCGGATGAAGAGAATTGTTATGATAATTATGGGCCAGGGAAGACAGGGTTCGGGTGCAAAGAATTCTCTGGATTATATACATACCCAAAATATAAGGGGGTTTTTTTATGAAAAAAGTAGTAAGTTTAGTTTTGTGTCTGGCTTTAGCAATGTTTCTCGTAGTAGGTTGCACACCGGAAAAGGAAAAGGAGCCGGCCGCTCCGAACACTGAGCAAAATCAAACAGAAACTCCTCAAGAAGAAGGTACCGGTGAAGAACAGCCGCAACTGGAAGAAGAACAACCGGAAGAACCTGCCGATGCTGAAACTGCTCCCGAAAGTAACGGCGATGCCGCCGAAGAGGAGCAAGACGGTGAACAGCCGGCAGAAGAAACAACACAAAAATAACGGGCCATTTGGACAACGGGTCTCTACCAGGTAGAGGCCCCTTTTTTCTGTGGGGTAAAATACAAAAAAAACTTACGTCAATGGGACATTGAGTAACCGGATACCGGTAACTTAAACCGGCAGAAGCCGGCTTGCCGATAATATGTTATGATAGTAGTAATAAGATTACGACAGGTAATTTGCTGTTAAGGGGAGACAATGATGAAAAAAAGATTTCTTTTCTTGCTGGTCCTGACTTTTCTGCTGAGTACGGGGTGCGGACAAGGAGGAATTAAAGATAATCAGGTCTATGTGGTCGAAAGGGAACATGCTGCTTCCGACTATGGAGATAAAACTATAGATGAATTAGATACGGAAGGCCGGATTCCTTTTCAAGAATACCGGGGTCTCCCGGCAGGAGACGGGGATAGCTGGGATCAGGTGCTTCTTACCATCGCTCCCGACGGCAAAGCCATGTACTTTATGGAGCCTATGGATTTAAAGGAGACTTCTTCCGTGATCAAAGGCTCTTCCCCGGAAAAAGTCCGCCTGTACAGATTGGAGGGGGATACCGGTGAAGAAAGGACTCTTGCGGAAAATGTTCCTTTTGTTTCCCGGGTTCAGTGGAATCAAAGCGGTACTCTGGTGGCTTTTGGCGGGGGTGAAAGACTGCTCATCTATAGTCCGGAAGCCGATAAGCTATTATTAGAAAATCAGTTGCAAAATGATTCTGTTAATTATTTTTTCTGGTCACCTAAAGATGAAAGCAAATTATATTCGGAACAGGCCAGTCTGGTTAATGGGGCGATCTACTATGTGGATTCCCAAAAAAAAGTAGAAGCCTATGAAACCCGCGAAGAACTTTATTTTAAAGGGAAGCTGGATAATGACTATTATTATGCGACCAGATGGTCGACGGCGGGGGAACAAGAGTCAAATACCGAAAGAAGCGACGGGATGAAGACGGTAATTATTGATAAACAAGGGAATACCGTCAAAGTCCTGGCAGAAGGGTGTTTCCGGGATGCCTATAAAAAATCTCTACTTCAGGTTGGTGAAGGCGGGTTTGGTCTTTACTATACTGCGGATATCGACAGAGCTGATGAGGTGAAAACTTTAACGGCAGAATATGTTTATGATGTCAGATTTGTGGCTGATGGCAAAATTGCTTATATTATTGCGGATAACGATTTCAGCGGCAATAATTTTTTGCTGTATATAACTGATCAAAAGGGGAGCCAGCTCAAAAAGCTAACGGTAAGCGGCAGTAACATTGCTTTACTTCCTGACGGCAAGACAGGCTATGTCGGTGGGCAGAATTGGGAAAAAGTTGATTTTGAAAGCAATGAGATTATTAATATCATTGCGGACAGCAGAGATTGGACAGAAGAGGAACTTGCCAAAGAGGAGATCGGGCAGACATTACGGGGGGCAGTGGATATTCTTTGTAAGTTTGAACTAGGAGGAGAAACTGATTTAGCAGGAGCTAAAAAGTATTTTATCGATACTTATTCCCCTGATCAGTGGGCTTATTTTGATCTTACCAGCAAATTTAAGGAGAGTCCGGAGCCAAGGGGTGTAGAAAAAACTTATTACAGGGTAAAAATTGAGCTGCAGGATTATCAGCCGGATTTTAGCCGGGATCATGCTTCGATCGCCTTAAGGGCGGAAGCTTTTACTTCCGGGGGGGGAGGCATAACCATGGATTATGCCTTGGAGTTAAAGAAGGATCAGGATACCTGGTATGTCACCGGCTTCAGCACCTTTCCCGATTCCCCTTTACAGGCAGAAGTGCTGGAGAAAGTAAAGGCCTATGTCCAGGAAATTAAAGAGGGTAAATATTTTCCCGGGAAATTAGAAAATGCCGAAATCACCATAGGTCAGATTCAATTTTGGCGTTCCAGTATGCCTTATCTGGCTCTTAATATCGAAAATGCCAATTTATGCAAGGTATATCTGAAGGTCCGGGAAAAGGGAAAAGAGACAATTTATAAAATGATCATGGATAAGAAAAATCAAAATTACTGGAAGCCGGTCCAGCTAACTACAGAGAATGTGGGTTCTTTCTATTGAATTGAACGGGCGATAATCCTAGGGGCGACCAGCGGTCGCCCCTGCGTCAATATCACGGGTTATGCAGCAATTTAAGGGTCAATTTCCGAACAGAACGGTTTTTCTATCTGGCAAAAATCTTTTTATGACCACATCATTCGCAATGAGGAAGACTACCGGAAAAACTGGGAATACATTGATCTGAATCCGTTAAGATGGCAAGAGGCCCGTTATTATCAGAAAGACAATGATTGAAGATAGGTTACCTATGTCCTGACTGAACATAGAGAATAAAGATATGAGAACCGGACAAAGATACTCAAAAAAATACCTTAAAATATTCATGCAGGCAGGAATATTAGGAACAAAAAGCGTATTTTTATGTCAGGATTTGTTAATTTGGGGAGATCGTGGCGATGCTTGATCATTTACGGGAAAATAAACAGTTTCTGGCGGTTATCTGTACGGTGATTGTTGCCGTGTCCTTTTGGTCTGGGATTCAATATGCCCGGTGGCGGTTAGCGGCGGAGCCCTTGGAAATTGTTGAGGAGACGTCTTTGCCGGAGCCGGAAATAGAAGTAAAACCTGTTCCGGTAGAACCGGCCGCCATCTATGTTCATGTGGCCGGTGAGGTTAAAAAGCCGGGAATCTATGAGCTGCCGGAAGGTGCCCGGGTGGAAGATGCACTGAGGATGGCCCAGCCCACAGAAAATGCCGATGTGGATGCTTATCTTAACAGGGCTCAGATTTTGCAGGATCAGGATAAGATTACTGTTTATCAAAAGGGAAAAGCCGGGGAGGCCGCTCTCTTAAAGCCTGCCCCGGTCATCCAGCAAAACACCGGTGCCGGCGGTAACGGGATGATTAATCTAAATACTGCTTCTTCTCAGCAGTTAGAAGGGCTTACCGGTATCGGCCCGGCTAAAGCCCAGGCCATCATCCAATACCGCACAGGTAACGGCGGATTTAATTCTATCGAGGAAATCATGAATGTCAAAGGGATCGGACAAGCCACTTATGACAAAATACGGGACAGAATAACGGTGCATTAGCTGCTGGGTGAACATTGTGAGTCAGACGGTGCTGCCGGGTGAAGATTATGGGTCAGATTTACTTCTGGGTGAATATTGAGCGTCGGACATGCTGCCGGGTGAAAATTGAGGGTCTGACAATTACTTTAGGGTTAAATTGTCCCGTCTGACATACTGTTTTGGGTGGATCTTCTGTGTCCCCGGTAATTTTGCAGGCAATGCTTGTGTCAGACGCCAAAGTCCGCTGCCTGGTATCCTGACCCAATAGCTTAACTTTCATAATAAATCCCCAAGGGTGCCAGTGCTCTGGGCAGGATGCCGTGGAGGTGGGCGATGAGAACCCCGTAATTGACAATGGGAATTCCTTTCTCTTTCACCTGTTTGATCCGGTAGAGCATTTCCTTGCGGTTTAGCATGCAGCCGCCGCAGTGGACAACCAGCTTGTATTCCTGCAGGTTAGCGGGAAATTTAAAGCCGTTGGCAAAATCAATGGTTAATTCACCGCCGACCAGCTGTCTTAACCAGCGGGGGATTTTTACCTTACCGATATCATCAGGCTGTTGATGATGAGTGCAGGCTTCGGCAATCAGTATCTTATCTCCGGGACGTAAGCTGTCTACGGCTTTAGCTCCCTGGGTCAGGGTGCGGAGATCGCCTTTATATCTGGCCATCAAGATGGAAAATGAGGTCAGGGCTACATCAGGGGGTGTATCGGCAGCAACCTTCATAAAGACCTGAGAATCGGTAACCACCAAAGCAGGTGGTTTTTTTAGTGTTTCCAGGGCCAGTTTCAGTTCGTATTCTTTACAGACCATGGTCAGGCAGTCATGATCCAGAATATCCCGGATTGTCTGGACCTGGGGCAGGATCAGCCGGCCTTTGGGGGCAGCCATATCGATAGGCACCACCAGAACTGCCACCGCCCCGGGTTCCAGCAAGTCGCCGACTATGGCCGGAGCCAGCCATTCGGCGGGCTTGATTGTGCTGAGCAGCTGTTTGAGTTTTAAGATGCCCTCCTTGGTGAAGGCGCTGACCCAGATATATGGTAAGGAATGGTCCTTTTTATAAGAATTTTCCAACTGTTGTTTTTCAGACTGGGAAACAAGGTCGCTTTTCGTAAAGACGGTGATTACTTGAATTTCCCTGTCCCGGCAGAGGCCGATGATTTTCTCTTCATAGTCACCAAGGCCGGACTGGGGGTCAACAACCAGTAAAGCGATGTCGGTTTTCTCCAGAACCTCCAGCGTCTTTTTAACCCGCATTTCCCCCAGGGATCCTTCGTCGTCAATGCCGGCGGTATCAATAAGCATTACCGGACCGACAGGGAGAATTTCCATAGCTTTATATACCGGATCTGTGGTTGTACCCGGTATTTCTGAAACCAGAGCGGTATTTTGATTAGTCAGGGCATTAATCAGACTGGATTTCCCGGCATTTCTCCTGCCCAGCAGGGCTAGATGCAGGCGGGAGCCTTTCGGTGTATCCTGCATAATGATCACTTCCTTTTTCCTGCAATTCCCGGGCGGGCCAGCTCCCGGTAATTAAGGATTGTTGTTGCTTCATCTTCCGTCAGATAAGCTAATTCCCGGGCTGCGGCCCGGACCGTAGTCTGGTTTTCCCGGGCATATTTAACGATTTCGGCGGTTTTTTCGTACCCTAAATGCGGGACTAAAACCGGAGCGGTAAGCAAACTATTTTCTACCAGTTGGGCACAGCGGGTCTCATTGGCTTTGATACCCTCTATACATTTGTCGGCCAGGGTAGCGGCACTGTTTGTTAACAGTTCCAGAGCATTTAACAGGTTGTGAGCCACCAGGGGTAGAAAAGCATTAAGTTCCAGCTGGCCGTTTTGACAGGCCAGGGTAACGGCTAAATCATGGGCCATTACCTGGAAAGCGGCCTGGTTAACGGCTTCCGGAATAATGGGATTTACCTTGCCGGGCATGATGCTGGAGCCGGCCTGCCTTTCCGGTAAAATGATTTCACCCAGACCTGTATAGGGGCCGGAGGAAAGGAGGCGGAGATCCGAGGCAATTTTGGTAAGGTTTACTGCGGCAGCCTTTAAAAGACCGGAGACCTCGACAAAAACATCGGCATTTTGGGTAATATCAATCATATTTTCAGCTCTGGCCAGGCCTAGTCCGGTATGCTGCCTTAATTTCTCAATGACCAGCCGGATATAATCCCGGGGGGCATTCATTCCTGTCCCTACAGCAGTACCGCCCAGGTTTACCTGGCGGAGACGTTCTTCCACTTTATAAATCCGCCAGCGGTCCCGGGAAATCGCCTGGGCAAAGGCACTGAATTCCTGACCCAGGGTCAGGGGCAGGGCATCCTGTAACTGGGTACGGCCCGGCTTAATGACCCCGGCAAATTCTGCTTCCTTTTCCTGAAGTGCATCCTGCAGCCGGGCCATACTTTCGCTTAAAGGGAGGAGTAACTGGACGGCTGCTATCCTTAAGGCCGTAGGATAGACATCATTGGTTGATTGATGAAGATTGACGTCATCCAGAGGATCAAGGAGGTATTCTCCCTTTTTTCCTCCTAAAAGTTCTGTTCCCCGGTTAGCCAGAACTTCGTTGATGTTCATATTGGTGGAAGTACCTGCCCCGCCCTGGAGGGCATCCAGGGGAAACTGGCCGGCAAGTTTCCCGGCCAGTATTTCTGCTCCGGCTTCGCTGATGGCAGAGCCTTTATCTTCCGGGAGAAAGCCCAGTTCCATATTGGTTTGGGCGGCAGCTATTTTTACCACGGCAAGAGCTTTGATTAACTGGGAGTGAACCTCATGCCCGGAAATGGGGAAATTTTCAAGAGCCCGCTGGGTATGGATTCCCCAGTATACACCGGCGGGCAGCTGTTTTTCGCCTAAAAAATCCTTTTCTATGCGCATGGGATTATCTCCTATAAATATAAGTCTCTTGTGCCGTTTTTAATTTTCGTTAGCTGCCGGCCGGTCAACTCTTTAATTTTTGGATCGGGGATATCCTCTAAAAACCTGGCGATAGCTGCTTCGCCTAGTTTTTTTGTTTCCGGGGAAGCATAATCCAGTAAATATTCCTGGAAGGTCAGGATAGCATTGGGTTGACAGACATTAGCGATCTGTCCTGATTTAGCCAGCTGCATAAACCTGTCTCCGGTCCGGCCCTGGCGGTAGCAGGCCGTACAGTAGCTGGGCAGGTAACCGGACCGGCAGAGGTTAGCCAGGATTTCATCAGGGGTCCTGTGATCCCCTACTTCAAACTGACTGGTATCCCGGGACGCCGGACCGGCAGAAAACTCTTCTTTATAGGCACCTACACCTGTGCAGGAACCGGCGCTGATCTGGGATACACCTAAAGCGATTACTTCATCTCTGAAACCGGCTTCTTCCCGGGTAGAGAGGATAATGCCGGTATAGGGCACAGCCAGTCTGAGGGTGGCGACAATCATCTTAAATTCCTTATCCCGTACCAGGTGGGGGAAATCAGCCAAGCTAACCCCTGTAGCCGGCCGTAAGCGCGGTACGGAAATGGTATGGGGGCCGACCCCGAAAGCTTCCTCTAAATGAAGGGCATGATAGAGTAAGCCTAAAACCTCGAATTTATAATCATAAAGACCGAACAGCACTCCGAACCCCACATCATCTATACCGCCTGCCATGGCCCGGTCCATGGCTGTCGTATGGTAGAAGTAAGAAGATTTGGGGCCGGCGGGATGGATTTTTGCGTAGGTTTCCCGGTGATAAGTTTCCTGAAAAAGGATGTATGTTCCGATGCCTGCTGCTTTAAGTTTTTGGTAATCTTCCACAGTTGTGGCGGCAATATTGACATTTACCCTGCGGATGGCACCCATTTCTTCACTGGTATCGTAGATAACCCGAATAGACTCCAGAATATAATCCAGGGGACAGTTAACAGGGTCTTCACCGGCTTCCAAAGCCAGCCTTTTATGGCCCATGTTTTCTAAAATTTTTACTTCTTCCACAATTTCTTCTTTGGTCAATTTGCGGCGGTGAATCTCATGATCATGGTTGTAGCCGCAGTAAGCACACTTATTGACACAGTAATTACTCAGGTACAAAGGAGCGAAAATAACGATCCGCTTTCCGTATATTTTTTCTTTGATTTCCCGGGCAGCTTTAAATATTTCTTCTTGGAGGGAAGGTTCGGTTACTTCCAACAGCATAGCCGTTTCCCGGGGGGTTAAGCCTTTAGTTCTTTTGGCCTTGGCAATAATCTTGCGGACCTGTTCCGGGGCAGCAGCTTTTGCTTCACGCAAATCACTGTAAATTTGCTGGGGATTGATAAAATCTACACTTCTCATTTAGGAACCTCCTTATAAAAATTTAGGGCTATGTCCATAGTCATTAGCGACAGTTCTTCCTAAAGCCAGGATTTTTCCGGAAATACAATTCCGGCAGTCACCGGGCCGGTCCTTGCTACAAATTTTGTTGGGATAAATCTGATACAATTCCCGGAATTCGGTTGGACTTACATTAGGCATTACCACATTTCCCCCGGCCTGTAAGGCCATTTCCCGGCCGGCAGGATGAATTGTCCCTAAAGCAGTGGTAGCAGGGAGGTGAAGCAGGGGCAGCATGAGCCTGGCCACGGCGATCATTTTTAAAGTCATGCTTAAAGTTCCCTGTTTACTACCGGCTAAAGGGGTTTCCGGATGGGGAATAAAAGGCCCGATCCCGGCCATGTCAACATTCATTTTTTTGAGGAGCAGCAGGTCCCGGGCCAAGGTATCCAAGGTCTGCCCGGGTAAGCCGACCATACACCCGGAACCCAGCTGGTAGCCCAGTTCCTTGAGCCAGGTTTGACATTGTAATCTTGCAGCCAGCGTCTTACCGGGACGTATTCTCTCATAAAGAACCGGGTCGGCTGTTTCGTGTTTCAATAAATAACGGTCGGCCCCGGCTTCCCGCCAAAGCCGGTAAGTTTTGTAATCGTGTTCGCCACAGGAGAGGGTTACGGCGACATCCAGTTTTTTGATATCTCTGATTAATCCTGCAATCTCCCGGGGAGAGTAATGATTGTCCTCCCCGGCCTGCAGGACCAGAGTTTTGTAGCCCAGACCTGCTGCGGCCTGCGCTGTGGTGTAGATTTCCTGTCTGCTCAGACGGTAGCGGGGGAGATTTATGTTGGCAGAACGCAAACCGCAATAATGACAGTTCTGTCGGCAGTAGTTAGAAAACTCAATGATCCCCCGCAAGTGAACCCTGTTTCCCAGGTGCCGGGCTCTGACTTCATCAGCCAATTTAAAAAGGACCGGACTTTCATTTTCACCGGCTGTCAGCAGAATTTTTATATCCTCCTGATCTAATTCTGTCGTTTCCCCGGCTTTTTTCAAGGTTTCATAAAAGTCTTTGCTCATTTTATCCCTCCGTGATGACATGATTGGTTAGAGCCGAACGGACTTTGATGCCTTGCAGACTGCCCAGCTTGCCTGTTAAAGCGCCTACTTCTTCGTTGCTTCCTTCAACGATTAAAGCGATTACATTTACCGAACCCCTGCGGGGAACGCCCATCCGGCCGATGATGATCTCACTGTGCTCGGTGAGGATTGCATTTAAGCGGCTGACCTTTTCCTTATCTTCCACGACAATCCCTACCACACCAATACGTTTTTCCATAAAGCAACCTCCTTGAAATGATAATTGAGAATTGAAAATGGAGAATGGAGAATTGGATTTTAACATATGTTATTTAATTCTCAACTCTCAACTCTTAATTCTGAATTAATTAAAATGCGAGAATGGAGAATTGGATTTTGACATATGTTTATTTAACTCTCAATTCTCAACTCTCAATTAATACAAAAGCCCGTATTGCACCTGAGAAATAGGTACAACACGGGCGAAAAGTCCTTACATTACACCTGATTCCCCTGTTCCTCAGGGTGTCCCCTTGGATTAGGCAATAAGCAGCTATGTACTTGTTAATTCCCTCCCGGATAGAGCAAGCCCCGGCCGGTCAGGTTAATCCGCAACGATTTATTTTAATTGTAAGTGAAAAAAAGAACAAATGCAAGTGAAAATTGTAACTTTTATGGTCGGGAAAGCTTGACCTGTAATTCTTGTGAATAAAAGCAGAGGGGCTAAAAATTCCGGAGATTGCAAAACCCGCTCAACCGGTTTTCCTTTCCGGCAGGAAAAGGGCGGAGAAAAAAAGTATTTATAATGATAAAAGTTTCTGCGCAGTTTGCACTTGCAGGGCAAATGGAGTGAGAATATGAACGTAGCAAGGGATTTAGTATCATATACGTTATTCTTCATCAGCGGTTTAATTCTGGGGTATTATACTTTACTGCCCGATCAGTTTGCCTTGTTTATTTTATCGGTTCTCTTGATTGTTTTGGTGGTTTCTTATATCTGCTTCTCCCGGCCTTATTATAAGCTCATCTTAATGCTGGTTTTTTTCTTTTTGGGTCTCTTTATCCTTGATTATCAAGAGGCGGATTTGCATTCGTTAGACCGCTGGGCAGGTCAGGAGCTTAAAGCAGGTGGAACGGTAAAATCAGTAGCGGATAATTATCTTATTCTTGAGGTCAATACCGTGAATAAGGAGCAAATAAAGGGGAAACCCGGATTAGTTGTATATCTGTCCAGGCGGGATTCACAGCCTTACCGGCCGGGGGAGCAAGCGTCCTTCAGGGGCCTGCTGGTCAAGCCTTTACCGGCGACAAATCCCGGAGGATTTTCCGCCCGGGATTACTGGCGGCAAAAAGGGGTCGGCTATCAGCTTAATGCCCTGTCCCCCGGTCAGGTTATAGGAGGTGCCCGGAGTTTTCCTGTTTATGTTGCCAGGCTGCAGGACAGTATCTACAGGATGATCAAGGAGAACCTGCCGGAAAGGGAAGCCGGAATATTGCTGGGGCTTCTGCTGGGTGATAAAGACCAAATGGATAAGGGGTTTTATGAGGCTGCCCAAAAGCTGGGGATTGCCCATGTGTTTGCTGTTTCCGGTTTGCATGTAGGCCTTATCCTGGCCTTTTTTCTCGTGTCATGTAAATTATTGAAGCTGCCGGACCTCTTTATTCTGCCGGGGAGTTTATTTCTCTTAGCCGGTTACAGCCTGATTACCGGATTAACCCCTTCTGTGGTGAGAGCCTCAATTATGGCTTTGCTGGGCTTACTGTCGGTAAAGATTCTCAAATACAGGGATTTTTATACAATATTGGCTGCTGCGGCGTTATTGATTTTGCTGATTAATCCCCTCAGCCTTTTTTCCATCAGCTTTCAGCTTTCTTTCGTGACAACCTTAGGAATTGTTTATCTAATGCCTGTCGTTAAGAAAGGGCTCTTCTTTTTACCGGATAAAGTCAGCACAATACTGGCGGTGCCTGTGGCCGCCCAATTGGCGGCCCTGCCCCTGACGGTATATTACTTCAATACTTTATCCTTGCTGGCTCCTTTTTATAATATTCTGCTGGTTCCATTGGTCGCCTTCCTGATTCCCTTATTGTTCGCTGCTTTAGTGCTTTCCTTTTTTTACAGCGGACTGGCTCAGCCTTTTATCCTGTTAGCCGGGGGTTTGACTTATGGGATCAGCGGTATTATTACCTTTCTTGACCGGTCATTATCAGGATATCTTTATTTGGGGAGTCCCGCTCCGGTGTTAATAATTGGATATTATTGCCTGCTGGCAGGGTTAAAGGAAGCCGATAGAATAAAAAAATTAGTACCTGCTAATTTAAGGTATGTAGTGGTTTTAATACTGATCGCTGTTTTAACGAGCATAGCGATACCCGGCCCTCCGTCCTTAGAAATTGTTTTTCTTGATGTAGGCCAGGGGGACGGGGCGGTTATCAAGACCCCTTACAACAAATATGTCGTCATCGACGGAGGGCCGGGGGAGAGTACTGTTGCGGCTTATTTAAAATACCGGGGAGTCAATAAAGTAGCCCTGGTCGTACTTTCCCATCCTGATCATGATCACATCAACGGTTTATCTAAAGTGCTGGAGGATTTTAAGACGGAAGTTCTGTTAGTACCTCCTGATGTAGCAGACAGTGAGGCTTTAGCCGGCTTAAAAAGCTTAGCGGTTCAAGAAGGAACACAGGTAATTGAGGGCAGACCGGGGATGGTTCTGAATTTTCCTTCCCAAACCGGTTTACAGGTATTATCCCCGGATCTAAGCAAAATTCATTTACCGGATACCAATAATACTTCCTTAGTGATCAACTGTACCTACCGGGACCAGGATTTTCTTTTTACCGGTGATATCGATAAAGAGGTTTTATACCGGTTGACTCCCCGGCTGGAAGACATTGAAGTAATCAAAATTCCCCATCACGGTAGTCAGGATGCATACTCCGGTCGGTTTTACAGCAGGGTGAAGCCTGACTTTGCGGTGATTTCTGCAGGCCGGGGCAATAGATACGGACATCCCCACAGCCTGGTGACCGACGGTCTGCAGAAAAACGGAATAAGGGTTTACCGGACTGATACACAGGGAGCGGTAATTATTAAAACAGACGGGAGGAGCCTGCATTTTGATACAATGCTCGAAAATAATTGAGAATGGAGAGTTGAGAATTGAGAATTTATTTTACAAAGCTGCGATTCTGAAATTATGCAGAGTTAACTTGCGAGGCTTGTGTCGGGCGCAAAATATTACCCGGAAGCATATATCCGTCCGGTGTTTATCCACTGGTATTATTGCTCCGGTCTCCTGTTTCCTGTATAATATAAACTGTTTACAAAATCTGCTTGGATTTTCCGGATGTTCTTTATGCTATAATAAATTGGTGCACGTATAGTAGCTTCCAAGAGGTGATGATATTGCGAAAGTTTTTTTTGATCTTGTTAACAACAGTATTTGTTTTTACCAATATTTCCGGAATTTTTGCTGCTCCCGATATTTATGGGGAAGCTTATATATTGATAGATGGGAAATCAGGACAGGTTTTATTGGAGCATGAAATACATAAAAAACTACATCCGGCCAGTACGACCAAAATACTTACGACCATAATTGCTTTGGAAAAAAGCAAACTAAGTGATATCGTGACCATCAGCAAAAATGTACCTCTGGTGGAAGGAACCAAAGTTTACCTGCGGGAAGGAGAAAAAATAACCCTGGAAAAGCTCCTTAATGCCGTTATGCTTCATTCGGCTAATGACGCCGCTTTGGCTGTGGCCGAGCATATTGCCGGCACCCAGGAAAAATTTGCCGGGTTGATGAATGAAAAAGCACAAGAAATAGGAGCAAAGGAATCTACCTTCGTAAATCCCCATGGTCTGACTGATGAGAATCATCTGACGACAGCCTATGACCTGGCTTTGCTGGCTAGGTATGCTATGCAGAACCCCCAGTTTAGAGAATTAGCGGCGAAAAAGGTTTATGATTGGGAAGGGGAAGAGTGGCAGACCAGATTAATTAATAAAAACAAGTTTTTATGGCGGATGGATGAAGCTACCGGAGTGAAGATGGGTTATACTTCCGAAGCTAAATATACGGTAGTAGCTTCAGCTCAAAAAGATAACCGGGAACTAATTGCCGTTATATTAGGCAGTAACGATAACAGAATTTGGGATGATGCCAGGGATTTGTTGAATTATGGTCTTGAGCATTTTCAAAATCTCAGTCTGGCTCAAAACAATCAAGTGGTGGCAACAATTAAGATGAAGGATAATCAAGAAATAAATTTGATCTCTGACCGGTCGGCTTCCATTGCTGTTGCCAATAATGCCGAAACCAATGTTGAGCGGAAGCTGGTTCTGGACGAAATAGAGACACCTATTGAAGAAGGTAAGGTTTTAGGTCAACTGGTAATCAGTGTCAACGGGGAAGAAAAGGAAAGAATTCCGGTTAAGGCCGCAGAAGGGGTCAAGAAGCCCTTCCCTTGGAATAGAGTGATCATCAATACGTTAGCCGGGATATTTTTATTGCAGATTACCTGGCGCATAACCAGGCGTTTCAGAAGAAAAAGAACAACTATGTTTAACTCTTACGGCAGGAGAGGGTCTCCATACCGTTAATCGGGGTGATTTTATGGGATATACTTCTCTAATGAATAGTATCAAGAGGGGCGTAATTGCCCCTGTTTATCTTTTTTATGGTGCGGAAAAACTTTTAATGGAGCAGAGTGTCCGGAAGCTTAAGGACAAGGTTCTGCCTCCGGAACTGGAAGCTTTTAACTATGATAAAGTAGAGGGGGATAAAATATCCCTGGGTCAAGTCATCGACCTGGCCAATACGATGCCTGTCATGTCGGAAAAACGGGTAGTTGTTGTGGACAATGCCTTTTACTTCTCTGCCCAAAAAGGGACTGAGGGTAAAGTTGACGAAGGGGCCTTACATAATTATTTGCAGAACCCCAATACCGGTTGCTGCTTGATCTTTAAAATTCTGGGCAAGGCGGATAAACGGAAAAAAATATTCAAAGCTGTTGGTGAAAGAGGACAAACCATTGAATTTGCCGGCTTGACCGGGGAGAACCTGGAGCGGTGGATCCAGGGTTTTTTACAGCAGTACGGGAAGCGGGCCGATAGGGAAGCTTGTAATTATCTATCCTTATTAGCCGGTGAAGGTTTAGATGTTTTACAAAATGAACTGGAAAAACTGGTCTCCTTTAGCTGGGATGAGCCGGTAATAAAGGCGGACATGGTACAGGAGATTGTTACCAGGAATACGGAAATCAATATTTTTCAATTAATAGATTCCATAGCCGCCAAGCAGGGGAAGAAAGCCTTGCAACTGCTGCAGACCAGCCTGGCTATGGGGGAAGTCCCGCTCAAGCTGATTTATCTGCTGGTCAGACAGTTCCGCATGATTTTGATTGCCAAGGACCTGGCTGAGCAGGGCTATTCGGAAAAGCAGATCAGGGAAAAACTCCAGGTACAGCCCTTTGTAGCCGGTAAGGTCCTCAACCAGGGCAGGAAATTTCAGCTGGAACAGCTGGTAGAAGCCCTGGAGAAATTGCTGGAAACAGAGGTATTACTAAAATCCAGCGGCGGTGACCCCGCGGAAGTGATGGAGAATCTGGTAATAGCCTTATGCTACAAGTAAAAAGAATATCAGGGACAAGGGGACAGGTTATTTGTGCCTAAAATAGCCACCAAAATGATATAATTATCCCGAGGTGATTTAATTATGCCAAGAGCGGCCAGAAAAAAGAGCGCTACCGGAATATATCATATTATGATGAGGGGCATAAATAGGCAGAATATCTTCCATGATGATTTGGACAGAGAAAAGCTGCTTCAAACAATAAATCATTATAAGGCAATTAGTAATTATGAAATTTATAGTTATTGTCTAATGGATAATCATATTCACTTGTTAATAAGAGAGATGGAGGAGCCCCTTGCAACAATAATTAAAAGGATAAGCGGGAGTTATGTATATTGGTATAATATGAAATATGACCGCTGCGGTCATTTATTTCAGGAGAGATTTAAAAGTGAAGTGATAGAAGACGATGAATACTTTTTAACAGTCCTGCGCTATATTCACCAGAATCCGGTAAAAGCAGGTATAGTAAGAAAAGCAGGGGATTATAAATGGAGTAGTTATAGTGAATATACTGAAGGAGCAGGAATTGTTGCAATAGATTTTGCATTGGAATTATTATCCTCAAAAGGAGAAAAAGCAATAAAAGAATATGTAGAGTTTATGAATAAGGCAAACAAAGATAAATGCCTGGAATATAAGGAAAGAAAAATAACTGGTGATGATGAAATCAGGTCATATTTTGCGCGATTAGGCATAGTTGATATCAATAAATTGAAGCAGCTTGAGAAAAGTAAGCGGGATGAGGTATTAAGGATGGTGAAAGCAAAGGAAGGCGTTACAATAAGGCAATTAGCACGAGTTACAGGGATAGCGAAGAGTGTAATTGCTAGAGTCTGAGGGACAAACAACCTGTCCCCTTGTCCCCCTCTTGTCCCTGTCCCCTTGGAATGGTTTTATAAGGATGTGTGATCCAATGAATGTCTTAGAAGTGGAAATTAAACAGGCAGGTTATACCGAAAAAAAAGAGGCAATTAATAATATTAAATTTTCCATCAAAAAAGGTGAGTTGGTAGGTTTGATCGGGCCTAACGGTGCCGGTAAAAGCACTATTATTAAAGCTATTCTAGGTCTCTTACCGGAGTTCGCGGGCAAAGTGCAATTTGCAGGGCAAAATAAGAAATTTGCCTATATACCTGAGCAACCGGTTCTTTATCAAGAGCTAACTCTCTGGGAACATTTAGAATTGGCAGCGGCAGTTTATGAGATAGAAAGGGATGTTTTTCTGGAAAAAGGAGAGAAACTATTGAATACCTTTCGGTTGCTGGAAGTAAAACATCACTTCCCGGCTACCTTTTCTAAAGGTATGCAGCAAAAGGTGATGATTGTTTTAGGTTTATTAATTGAACCGGAAATCTATATTATAGATGAGCCTTTTGTGGGGTTGGACCCTCGGGCAACTATGGATTTGCTGCGGTTTTTAAATGAGGAAAAAATACGGGGAGCCGGGATACTTATCTCTACCCACCAATTAGATATAGCAGAACGGATCTGCGATGCTTTTATTTTGGTAGCAGAGGGTCAATTGGTAGCCCAGGGAAAACTGGATGAGATTCGGAGAAAATGCCATCTATCGAAGGTATCCCTTTTTGATTGTTTTAATTTCATTTTGGAGAGCCAGGTATGATGTCACCAAAAAAATTATTCCGGAGAAGACTTTTAGGGGAATTAAAGTTTCAATTCAGTGTCTGGAAGAGCGCTATTGATTGGACTGTAGCTTTATATATTATACTTCCTGCCCTTGCCTTTGCGATATATCAATATCTTCTTTGGTGGCAAAATCCTCCTTTTTGGCTTAATTTACTGCCGGCAGACTTGCTTTTTGCTATGGCCTTTTTCTTTGCCTGGTCGGGGACAATGAGGGTTTTTCTCCGGGAAGAGGACCAGCTTTTTTTGCTATATAAAAAACAATGGTTAAAGCAAATAATCAAGTACGGACTTATTTACTCTTTTGCCCTAGATCTTCTTTTCAGCATGTTTTTTATCTTACTCCTGGCTCCTTTTATCCTGCTGTATTATAAGTTTTCGCTACTTCAGCTGACAGCCTTTTTTTTGTTGACCTTTCTGTCCAAAGTATTCCTGGGGCTGGCCAAACAGCTTTTGACCTTAAGATTTAGCGGCTGGAGACAATTTATTGTTTTAAAAGGTTCGCTGATTTTAGGAACTCTGCTTTTTGCGGCTTCCCTTTCGAAAATGCTTGAGAATTTCATGATTTGCATCGTAACTATACTGATATTATTTATTACCGGCGGAATATTAAGCAGCAAGAGAATCAACTATCAAGGTGCTTTTTTAGCCGACGTGGACAGGGAGCAGAATGAGAGGTTAAAATATGTTGATCTTTTGTTAAGCCTGGCGGGGATAAATATGAAAAAGCCTCGAAAACAAAGAAAACGTCCCTGGCTTTTTCCTAATTCCGGTTTAATTTTTAAAGAGCGTAATGCAGTCAACGGATTGGCTGAGTTAGCTATTAAATTAACCCTTAGAAATAGACGGCACTTATTACAGTACCTTCAGTTTGTACTGTTTTGCATTTTTTTTCAAATAATGGGTATACCGGACAGCTTAAGGTGGTTGATGTGGCTGGTTTTTGCTTTTGCTTTTATAGGTTTTGCCGGGTTGCTCTGGAAAGAAAACTTGGCCTCCGAATTTATGGAGCTATTTTATTTGAGTCTGGAGGATCAGCAGTTTGCTTTACGCAAGTTTTTATTTATCATGACCCTTCCCGGCCTTCTTTTAATAAGTATTACTACCGGTTTGTTAGCCTTTTCCTGGTTGGGCGCCCTGTTAATTATTCCTGTAAGCATAAGCTTAGTTTTTTATCTCTGCAGAATTATGGCCTTTTATCTAATCTAAAGAAAGCATAACTTTATATTTTAATCATACAGTTTCAATTAGAAAAGCCAGCTCATTTAGCTGGCTTTTCTAATTGAAGGGACAAGTAATCTTGTCTCCTTTCCCCTTTGTTAGAAACTACTTGCTAAAATTAGAACAGGGTATTTTTTACAGACAATTTATATTAATATTATAAGTTGCTGTGATATTCCTTAGATTCCGCTCTTAATTTAAGGTTGTCCCCTCTTAAGGCTGTTATTTCCTTCTTATCCCCTTTGCAGATATTTTCTCCTTGTTATAAAATATTAAAAACAACTTCTTGCAATAGTAAAAGTTTGCGCTGGTTTTTGCTGGTACAAAGTAGAAAATACCCGGGTTTGGACATATTGGTAAAAATCAATTAATTAAATTTAAATAGGAGTGATTTGATGGAGAGTTCTTTTGGTAAAAGAAAATATGTGTGGATAGTATTGTTATTGTTTGCTTTTACAGTGTTGGCGGCGGCAGGTTGTGGCACGAGTGAAAGTGAAGGCGATAAAAACGATAATAACGCCCAGGCGGAAAAGAAAAAAGAAATGATTGTTATAGCCGGCAGTACCTGGGATAGTTCTCAGGTCAATGCTCAAATAGCTTCATTTATTATTAAAAATGGTTTTTCTTATAAAACCGATATTATTTTGGCTTCGTCCGAGGTTGAACTGCAGTCAATTGCTAAAGGGGACCTGGATATTCGTATTGAAAATTGGACGAAATCTTATGGAGAAGAATATTTTGGACCGATCGAAGACGGTACAGTTGTGGAAGTTGCTGAAATATTGAAGGAAAATATGCAGGGATTATATGTTCCGACTTATGTAATAAAGGGTGACTCTGACAGGGGAATTGAACCTTTTGCCCCGGATTTGCAGGAAGTTGCCGATTTGGAGAAATACTGGGAACTCTTCAAAGATCCGGAGGACCCGAGTAAAGGCCGGATTGTTGGTGCACCTACAACGTGGTCAACAGATAAAATTTTACCGGTAAAAATTGAAAATTACGGACTGGATGAATACTATAATTATTTCAGACCAGGTTCAGGACCCGCCCTTGACTCGGCTATTGCGGCAGCAGTTAAAAAAGGTGAGCCTGTTGTGGCCTATTATTGGGAACCTACCTGGCTTATGGGTAAATACGATATGACCTTGCTTGCAGAACCTGAGTATACTGAAGAAAAATGGAATGATAATTTCAACTGTGCTTTCCCTGCCGATAAGGTTACGGTAACTGTTCATAAAAGTATGCTGGAAGATGCACCTGAAGTAGTTGAATTACTGGAGAAGTTTGAAATGACCAGCAGTAAAATGAATGAAATTCTGGCCTATATGCAGGATAACGAGGCGGAATCGGAGGATGCGGCAATCTGGTATCTGGAAAATAATAAGGATATCTGGACTAAATGGGTTCCGGAAGATGTGGCCGGAAAAGTTGAAGCAGCTTTATAAAAACCGGGCCAGTAGTATTTAATAAAGCAAAGTAGTTGGATGAATTTTTCCCAGCTACTTTGTTCTTTTCAAATAAAGAGCAGAGGGGTGATAAGGTTGCCTGTCAGAGCAGGTAATCTTAGCTTATGAGTGAATTTCCGGAGATTTTAAGGATTAAAATAGGTATTTATGTCGATGAGCTTGTTACCTGGTTGATGGTGAATTATGGAGATGTATTTGACGCAATCCGGTCGGGAATATCCTGGTTTTTATTAAAGATAGAAGTGGGGCTGGCCTTTATTCCCTGGTGGTTGGTTCTGTTAATTGTGTTTTTGATAGGATGGAGAACCAAGAAATTAATTTCGGGTCTATTCTATGCTTTTCTAGTCTTTTTAATCGGGGCTTTTGGATTATGGGATCTTATGTTACTGACATTAGCCATTGTTTTAACGTCAGTGGTCATTTCATTAATAATCGGGATTCCCCTGGGGATATTAATGGCTTATAATTCCAAAACCAATGCTGTCATGAAACCTGTTTTAGATGCGATGCAGACGATGCCGACTTTTGTTTATTTGATTCCGGCCATCATGTTATTCGGCTTAGGAAAAGTTCCGGGGGTCTTTGCCACAACTGTTTATGCCATTCCGCCGGTCATCAGGTTAACTGATTTAGGTATTCGCAGAGTTTCCAGGGAAATGGTCGAAGCCGCCCATTCCTTCGGGTCATCGACCTGGCAGACCTTGATTAAGGTTCAGTTGCCGCAGGCCCTCCCTACTATAATGACCGGGATAAATCAGACTACCATGATGGCCCTGTCGATGGTTGTCGTAACATCTATGATCGGGGCCAAAGGTCTGGGCATGGAGGTCTTAATCGCTATTAACAGAATAGATATAGCCCGGGGTTTTGAAGCCGGTATCAGTATTGTTTTTCTAGCGATAATCATTGATCGAATATCCCAGGGTGTTGCTGAAAAGTTTAAATACCCGGAGTAGGGAGTGGAAAAAATGAGTGTTAAGCTAAAAATAGAAAATTTATCAAAAATATTCGGCCGAAACCCTAAAGCTGTTCTGGCGAGAATTCAAAAAGGCCAGTCCAAGGAAAAAATATTGCAGGAAACCGGTCATGCTGTAGGTGTAAATAACGTATCCTTTGAGGTAAATGAAGGTGAAATTTTCGTAATCATGGGTTTATCAGGAAGCGGGAAATCCACCTTAATACGTTGCTTAAATTTATTGAATAAACCTACCGAAGGGAAAATATGTGTTGACGGTGAGAATATAGTAGAATATGATAAGCAAAAGCTGAAGGAATTCAGGCAAAGTAAAGTGGCTATGGTGTTTCAGCATTTTGGTTTATTTACCCATCGGACTGTTCTGGGAAATGTTGTCTATGGTTTGGAGATAAGAAAAGTATCGCAGGAAGAACGGGAAATAATTGCCAGGAAGACCCTGGAAAGTGTAGGCTTGAAAGGCTGGGAGGATAAATACCCTAATGAACTTAGCGGGGGTATGCAGCAGAGAGTAGGGCTGGCCAGAGCCCTGGCCAATGACCCCGATGTCCTATTGATGGACGAACCATTCAGTGCTTTAGATCCTTTAATAAAGCGGGAGATGCAGCAAGAACTCTTGGATATCCAATCCCGCCTGCAGAAAACAATTATTTTTATTACCCATGATATAAATGAAGCTTTCAAGCTGGGGGAGCGGGTTGCCATCATGAAGGACGGAGTGATCGAACAAATTGGCACTCCGGAGCAGATCCTGGCCGCTCCGAAAAATGATTATATCAAAACTTTTGTTCAGGATATTGACAGGTCCAGAGTTTTACAGGCGAAAAATATCATGTTTAAACCATCCGCCATAATTTCAGATAAAGACGGCCTGAAAGTTGCCGTAAAAGAAATGGAACAGGCAGGGATATCCAGTATTTTTGTAGTAGATCAGGCCCGGAGGTTGCAGGGACTGGTTACTATTGATGATGCGGTTAAAGGCATAAAAGAGAATAAAAAACTGGCGGATATTATCAAGGATGATTTCTTTACTACCGGTCCGGAGGCTTATCTCCAGGAGCTGATACCTATTGCTACGGAGAGTAAATATCCTATCGCTGTTGTTGATGATAATCATAAACTCCAGGGCTTAATCGTCCGGGTTTCGGTATTATCAAACCTTGTTTAAGGAAGGAGACAGGCAGCTTGTTACTTTATCTCCCGGACGGGAGGTATGAATAAAAGCAAAAGAAAATAGCAAAAAGTATAATTTGTAAGAATACAAGGGGACAGTTAACCTGTCCCCTTGTCCCTTTCCCCTTGTCCCTTTCCCTTGTCCCTTTCCCTTGTCCCTTCGGAATATGGCTTGCTGTCCCGCTGTGTGTTCACCAGCTTTGATGCGGACATCCTTGCTTACCTGCATGATACAGATCAGCAGAAAACCCAGGGGTTTTTACAAGAGGACATGTTGAACTTCGACCCGGGGGAACAGGGGACATATTCGAAAATGTGGTCCATCGCCTTTCCCATGGCTAAGCTGACACCGGCAAGGGTACAAGAATTTCAGGACAAGGGACTTTTAACCTGGTGCTTTTGTCCGGATTCCGCAGAAGAGGCGGCTTATGCGCTGGCATGCGGCGCAACCTTATTGACCTGCAATGATCCGGTGCCTGCCCTGGGGTTACTCCGCAATAAAGGATTAGTATAAGATAATGGTAAAAATAGTATCAATCATATAAATTGTCCACAATGTAATGGGCAGCACAAAGGCTAAGAGCCTGTTTCTTTCCTCCTCTTTTTACAAAAAAACCAGCCTGGCTGGTTTTTTTGTGTTTGGAAAAAAATTCCTGATGAGTTTCCGGCGAATAGATGACGAAAATTGGAATTATTGTATGTTATTATATTAATAAGTAAATTATTGAATAATTGTAAGAAAATAATAGTAATGGATCGAAATTTGTCTAAAAGCAGGGCTGCCGGCCTTGCTTTATTAATTGGCGATGCAATTGATGTGTATTACAATTTACAATGGTAAGTATTTTATATTTCAAATTTTTTCAGTTAAGATAGTATTTAACACAATAAACAAAATATTCTTATAATAAAGCGTTTTTAGCTTTGTAAAAGCAAGCTTTCCCTTTGAATTTTTTTAAAAGATTTCTAAAGGGGGGATTAGAAATGATTTTTCAAATAGAAATGACATAAAACTTTAGTGGACAAGCCTTGGGCAAAAACGTGGAAATAGAGCGGGTAGATAGAAAAGAAAGGGTGAGAGCAGAATGAACAAAGAGGTTAAATTGAAGCTGGAAAGGGTTCTTAAGGATTTCTGGAAAAAAAAACAAAAAATTGAGATGCTGGAAAGAAAACTGAAATTTGTAGAGAAAGAGATCCAGTCTTTACGGGTAATCCTTTCTGAAAAGGAAGAACTTATTCCCTCGCCTGCCCAGGCAAAATTTATTGCCGGAGGCGGCCGGGGGGGCTCCTCCGAATTTACACCGGTAGAAAAAGCTGTACAGGCTTATCTGAAAAATCAGGTGGAGTTAGTTAATAAAATTGATGAAGGGCTTAAGGAAAAATATGAGCTGCTCAGCAAAATAAATCAGTACAGAATGGAAATTGACTGGATCGAACATATTGCAGATAACTATCTTGATGACTTTGAACGCCAGGCCTTCGAGCAGTGTTACTGTTACCGGCGCAGCAATATTCAGGTCGGTATTGCTTTGAATTGCGGAGAGGCAACCATCAGAAGAAAAAGAGAAAAAATCCTGGCGAGGTTTCAGGAATTTCTCGTCCTCAAAATCTGACGAATTTCAGGCGAATAGCTGACGATTTTCTCCTGGAGCTTATGTTATGCTGATGATAGCAAATGCTATGGGCAAAATTTAATCTGTATAAGATTGGCAGTCTTCCGGGGCTGTCTTATTTTTTGGAATTTTTATTAGAAAGGAGGTGAAGTATATTGAAAATGAGGGACAACTTAATGGCGCTGGATTAGGATATCGTTACCGGGAGCGGTGTAGCTTATGCTCTGCATGAATGCTAACTGCCGCGTAACTTATCTATTTCCACCTCTTTTGGAAAATGGTCATTACTCAGAAATTTAGATCAGGTAGTAAAACTGCAAACTTCCGATGTGGTGGATAAAGTATTAAAAATCCCCATGGATTGATTATAGCAAGTATTCCCAGGGATTAGGAGCTGGCCCCTGGGAATTTTATTTAGATTAAATTTAGTATTTTAGGAGGCGATAAAAATGGCTAATTATTTTAACCTGACATTGGATACCACCGGTCCGGCCAATCCCAGTATTTTTATAGAAAGCGGGGCAACATATACAACCCAGCAACTGGTGGATTGCACTATAGGGACTACGGATGGTGATACCACAGGATACCAGATGAAAATCTGGGGAGATGTAGACACAGCCTATGACGTAAATATTCAGGATATTGAAACTACTTCCAGTTGGATAACTTTTGCCGGGGCCAAACAAATTCAACTGGCAGCCGGTAATGGCGAGAAATACCTTTATTTAAAGATTAGGGATGATGTGTATAACGAGTCTGGGCAAGGATCAGATTCTATTATTTTGAACACAACATTACCTGCAGTGAGCATTACCGGACCTGATGCAGCTAAGATTTCTAAAATTACAGGTAAAAATGTATGTTCATTCAGCTTCCGGGCAGACTGCATATTTGACGAATATAAAGTCAAGGTAGTAGCTGGTTTCGGTTCTGTTCATGATACAGGCACTTTAATACCTACGTCAGGAGGAAGTATCAATATGAGCGGTGCTGACGGCGGATATCCGGCAGCAACTCCTATTAACTGTACTATTTACGGTACAGACTTAGAAACTGTCTCAAGTGGTGATGGAGTAAAACTCATCAAATTGTTCGTTAAAGATGAATCGGGTCAATGGTCAGTTTAGTAAATTTTGGTTAAATTGTACAATCTCGGTCAGGACTACCGGTTCGTATGATATATATCGTTTGGTGGTGAGATAGATGGTATTTGCAGGCGGGGATGGGACTGAACAAAATCCATATCAAATAACAACTTTAGCACAATTAGATGAAGTTAAAAATGATTTAACCGCTCATTATATGCTTATGAATGATATAGATGCTAGTGATACAGTAAATTGGATTAATATTGAACTGGGATTAATAGGATTTGTTCCTATTGGTTGTTCTTCCTTGGATGTTTATTTCTCTGGTTGCTTTGATGGCAATGGTCATAGTGTGAAAAATATTTACATAGAAAGTTCTAATGTCTGGGACCTATCACTGTTTGGAGTGACTTCATCAATAGCAAAAATCCGTAATTTAGGATTAATAGATCCAATAACAAGGGGATTGGGTACTGGAGAGATAGGTAGTCTTGTGGGCTGGAATGAAGGACTAGTTGAAAATTGTTACACTGCTGGCGGAACTGCCTTTGGTACATGGGCAGTAGCATCATTTATTGCTTATAATAGCGGAGGAATTATTCGAAATTGTTATTCTATAAATTGCGATGTTCAGGGAGAAGAGTCTAGCGGCTTTGTAACTTTTAGTAATGATAATGCGCAAATTATTAATTGTTATACTTCATGTACTACTCAATCATCTGATTATTATAATACAGGTTTTATAAGATGGAGTGATAGTAGTAACGGGGTTACTAATTGCTATTTCGATATTGATTATTCTGATCTGAATATTGATGATTCGTTTTTAGGAACTGGTCTTACTACAACTGAGATGAAAACACAATCATCCTATACCAATTGGGATTTTGAAAATACTTGGATAATGATTAATGATGATTATCCAACCTTAAGGGTATTCAACGAACTTCAGAATCCTCCAAGTACAGCCCCTATAATAACAATAGCAAATATAACTACGACAAAAATATCTGATGAAATAGGTAAAGATATATGCACGGTAACATTTACTACTGATCAAGATATTGTTGAATGGGAAGCTAGAGCAGATGGGAATGGAGCAGGACAAGGTGATTTGGTCGGAAGTGGGATAGGTCCAATTACAGTTGGAACAGAAATCACCTTTGATATTGAAAACGAAGAATTAACTTTTGGAAATAAAACATATCGGATTAATATTTATGGCCAAAATGAGCAGGGAGTGTGGTCAGAGTATGAGTAGCTATTTTACTCTTGAATTAGATACTACTTCTCCAAGTTTAGAAATATTTGCCCCGGATTATACCATGAAAGATACAGAGACAGAAATAAGAATTACAGCCAATGAAAATCTAAGTACGTTTCAGGAAATTTATATAATAGATAGCTTAGGACAAAGACATGATCATATATTCGCTTATCAAGGAAATGTATTTGCAGGAATTCTTAATTTTAATAATTTTCCTAGTGGTCCGGCTACAATATATGCATATCTAAAAGATGATCTTTATAATTTAGCCAGTATAACAAAAACAATTGCTGTTATATCGGATCAAGTATTAAAAATTATTACCGATGAGCTTTCAAACAAATTTTCTTTAAGAGAATATACCCTTTTAGATTTAGTCAATATGGAGTATTAAGGGACATTACTTTCATAGAAGAAACAACTCCAATCATAATTTCAGATAAAATTCTGGAAATCTTATTAGAAATTGAGGTGTTGTAAATGACCCTGACCTATTATCAAACGGGAAATACTGTCAGACTTCAATGTACCTTTAAAAATTTTGATAACATAGCAGTTGATCCGGATTCAGTAAAAGTAGTCTTTTATAATGACAAATATGAGAAATTTGAAGAATTTATTTTAAACAGTGCCAATAGAATTTCAACCGGAAACTATTTCTTTGACTATATTGCTGATGAAGAAAAAAATGTTTATTACGAATGGTATGCTGAAATAGAAGGGACGCCGTTTTTAAAAAGAAGTAAGCTAAGTTTTAGATTTGTATAAAGAGGAAGAATTTTTATATCCCCTCCTTTTTTCATAATGTAATTAAAAAAAGGAGGTCTTATTAATTGTATAACAAAGAATAGAACCTGTTGTTAATTGTGGAAGGCGGTGAGCCTGTTTGAGTGATAATGACACCAGGGAATTAAAGGAGCAGCTGGGTGAAATTCAAAAAGGATTGACCAAACTGGGCAATCAAGTTTCGGCTATGCAGAGTACCGTTGACCTGCTGGTGCAGGGCAGAATTAAAACCTGTAAGGATAGTAGTCAGGAGGAAGCAAAAAGCCAGGACCCTATGGCGAAAGTAACCATGGCGGCTCTGGAAATTATCCGTATGGTGGTTGCAGCTTTAACCGGTTATCTGGCCGGGAGGGGAGGTGGGAATTAGTGGAGATCGTTGATTTAAGAAAGGAATTGCCCCGGCATGGCGGCAAGAAATATAAAAGCCGGGAATTAAAGCAGATCCGTAAAGCAGCCCTGCATCATTCTATGACTGCAAGCGGGGATGCTTTTTCTTTTGCCCATTATCATATTCAGGAAAATGACTGGCCGGGCATCGGCTATCATTATGTAATCTGTATTGACGGGAAAATTCAGTGGTGCCATGACCTGGAAACTATTACTTATCATGTAGGCAACTCCAATGACCAGGCGTTGGGCATTTGCCTGGTGGGGGATTTCCGCCAGGGTGGGCAGCCTACCGGGGAGCAATGGCAGGCCCTGAGGGAACTGGGCCGTTACATTTTACAGGTATTGCCCTGGCTAACGCCGGAGGATTTCTGGGGGCACAGCCAATTCCCCGGCTACAGTTGGAAGCAGTGCCCGGTAATCGATATGGAAAGGGTGAGAAAATTGCTGGTGCAGGAAAAGGAATTGAAAGCCGTTGACGTGGAGGTAAACGGGGTCGTGATTCCGGGTTATATCAAAACTGATGAAGAGCGGTCCTATGTGCAGGTTAAACAATTAGCCGAATTGTTAGAAGCCACCTTATATTATGATGAGTCAAAGGGAAAAGTGGTCTTGGATATTCTATCTTATCTGGAACTGCGGACCCAGGCCAATTATTTGGATAAAGAAAATGAGGCTTTAGAGGAAAAATTACGGAAGATCAGTCAAATAGCAGCTAATTATGAGCTGTAGATAGGAGGGATTTGTGTGGATGTCTTAGCAGCGGCCTTTATCCTGGCTTTATTTATCCAAATGCTGACCGGCCGCTTTAAGCGTTTTATCAGTAGCAAGCATACGGAAATCGTGGCTGTTATCACCGGGATCGTGCTTTGCTTGATCTATCGGGCCGGTATTTTAGAAATGCTGGGGTTAACAGCAATTTCCCTAAAAATCCCGGGTGCGGTGTTGGGGGATGTGGTGCTGAATTTTGCCTTTGTCGATTATATCCTGACTGGTATCGCCATCTCCGGCGGGGCCTCGGGATTATATGATCTGGGAAAGAATATACTGGAAATCTTACAAAAGCCCCGGGAAGCATAGGGAAGCTCGGGGACAGAATGTCCCTCAAAAAGATTGAAACTCTTAGGTTGGAGGAATGTCCCGATTAATGCGGATGAACACGGATTAATAAAAAGCGGAGGTGTATTGTTAATGCCGGATCTAACGACAAGATTAGGCCTTAAGAAACCCCTGGGGAATGAAACCTTTACCAGGCAGAGTTACAATGAAAATTTGGATTTGCTTGACCAGAATGCGGAAACCCCTGACGGAGCCCAAGCCAAAGCCACTGCCGCAGAAACCGCGGCCAAGGTCTACACTGACCAGGAAGTGGGTAGTGTTCAGGATGAGATTGGTGCACATAAGGCAGATGAAGCGATTAATGCACATACACCGCAAAATGTTGGCTTAAGTAATGTACCTAATATAGATTTTAGAAATTATGGTCTAGGCTCCTCTTGTGTACATACTGCTAATTTAAATGACTTAACTGCTAGTGGGTTTTATAAAATTTCTAGCACTGATGCACCTACGGGGAATGCACCTAATATTTCAGGTGCATGGGAAGTTATACATTGGCGATATGACTCAAATTCTGCATCACAAATTGCACAAAGTGCAGGTGGTGATGAAACTACACTTATAAAATTATATATAAGAAATAAAGGCAGCGGGGCGTGGACGCCATGGCAAGAAGTATTACACACCGGGACCTGGAATCCTTTTGGTAATCAAATTTCAATAGGGGAAAATAGTGAAGCTGCAGGTGCGGGAATGGTAGCTATTGGCAGGAACGTTAAAGCACTATTGGGTAATGGTGTAGGTATTGGTGAGGTAATTACTGCCCCATATAGAGGCATAAGAATAGGAAGGGACGCAAGTGCAGAACCAATAGCTGGAGATTATGCTATAGGTCTAGGTTGGACAGCAAAAGTTGAAGGGTATAATGCTATAGCTATTGGAAGAAATGCTATAGCAAATGCCGCCAATGCAATAGCGTTAGGAGAAAACGCAACTATAGCCCTAGATCAATCAGGAGGTATAGCGTTAGGTGCTAATACAGATGCAGCACAAGACGCAGTAGCAGTTGGAGCACAAGCACAGGCTCTATATAACCGCTCAGTTGCCATTGGTAGAGAAGCTACAACAAGCAAAAACGACGAGATAGTTTTAGGTCGAGAAGACGGAGCCTGTGATGTTAGAATACCAGGTAAAACTATAGTAGGCAACAATACGGCATATACCACCAAGCAAGCTAGGAATATTATTCTTTCAACAGCCGACCCATCAGGAACCCCAGGAAACGGTGACATATTTATAAAATACAAGCCATAGGTGGTGGTTAATTTGCACGTAGGTATAGGTGGACAATACAAAGAAGTAGAAAATATATGGGTAGGCGTTGATGGTGTTTGGAAAGAAAAAGATGCTGTTTTTTGTGGTATAGACGGGGAGTGGAAGCCTTCTGACTATATTGCATTGGTTAGCGGTAGGTTGAGTGGCGATGAAAGTTATTATGTTGTTAATGCCGATAACATTGAATTATACGCCAAAAGGTCTGCCACAGGTACACAAGCAGGCACTTCCGTTGTAACTGATGTTCCAGTTAGTTTGACAGGAGTATCTACAATAAGTGTAGAATGGGATTTTGAGTGTGAAGGTACGAATAATACTAATGCACACTTTATTGCATCCACAAACAAGACAGGCTCTAATTCAGTATTTGATGCTCGCTATTGGACTGAAAGAGCATTTACTAAAAAAATACAAGTATTAGACGTTTCAAATTTAGACGGAGATTTTTATTTAAGGTGTCATGCACAGGTGACATCTACTGCCAGTATATCGCAATTTTCGAAAGTGAGAGTTTACAGATTATGGTTAGATGATAATCTAATTTGGGAGGGTTGATATGTTCTATTTAGAATACCAAAAAAGCAATGGGTATGTGATAGCAGTACATGATGTTGTGCCTAATGCAATAGATGACAATGGTATTGCAAAGTCAGATAATTTTGTTCCAGGTGATGAATTTGAATATTTTATAATTATAAATGAGGTAGATGAAAATGGCATCCTAATTTCCGCATCATCAATTAGGCAAGCACCTCCTGCTACGTATATTCTCAAAGAGTTAGCGACGGTTAAAAAAGAAAAAGCAGAGTTAGAAATGATAGTTGCCGACTTGCTGGTTGAAAAATTGGGGGTGGTTTAGTTGGATGAAAAAGAATTAAGATGGTGGAAATTTTTGCTTAGAATTGACAGAGTTTTAATAGAAGACATCCCAGAGCCCTATAAAACAGAACTGTCACAATAGGACAAAACTGCGCAATAAACCCGCTGGGGTTTATTTTTATATACCGTATAACGTGCTAATCCGGCACGTTTTCTTTTTCTCAACCTTTACCTTTACCTAGCGCAGCGGTACCTGAAACGGGCGAGCCCGTTTTTTAAGGAGGTGATGCCGGCTATGGGAATGAGATAAAGATCAGCCTATAGTCCGTCGGTAGATGATGATTATGATGTAGACGGCAATTTGATCGTGTCTTTAAGCGTTAAATTTGACCTGAATTGTGGCAGTTGTCACCGGGATTGTGCTTTGCTTGATCTATCAGGCCGGTATTTTAGAAATGCTGGGATTAACAGCGATTTCCCTAAAAATCCCGGGGATGGTGTTGGGGGATATGGTGCTGAATTTTACCTTTGTCGATTACATCCTGACGGGTATCGCTATCTCCGGCGGGGCCTCGGGATTATATGATCTGGGTAAAAATTTATTGGAAATCTTGCAAAAGCCCCGGGAAGGAGAGGGAATTCGAGGACAATGTCCCAAAGATTGAAACTCTTAGGTTGGAGGAAATATCCCGGATCTAACGACAAGATTAGGCTGGCTCTTAGAAAGGAAGTGAGGCTCATTGAAAGTGAGAGACAACTTAATAGCGCTGTAATTAGTACAAGATAGTTTTGATTTCAGACTCATAGTGAATAAACATTACTACCCGGCAGGCGGTCAGCGATCGTACCTACATCAAAACCACAGATTAGTTGTAGAGGGGACTTTTGGTCGCCCCTAGTATTTTTTGATAGTGGTCTGAATAGACACGATGAAGGATGTGTAACTATGCCAAGCATCGAATTTAGCGGGTTGCAAAAGTTAACAAAAGACCTTAATGACTTATTGGATGAAATACCCGGCGCTCGCCAAAAACTGCACGAAGAAATTGCGGAAGTAATTAAGAAAGAGGCAGAGGCGCAAGTTGAGTTTAAGGCTATAAGATTGGCGGAAGGATTGGCTGCAGACTTGGCCAGAAGAATAGAGGGGGGATCAGAATATTAAACAGTATAAAAATTTTAGATGCTATAAACAGGTTGCTGGTGGAAAAATATCCCGACTATCCGGTTTATGTTGAGCTTTGCCCTGAGGATTTTGAAGGGCCTGGTTTTTTGCTTGAACTTGTCACCACAAGTCAAAATCCGGTAAACTGTAAAACTTTCCAAGAAACAGAGTATTTTACTATTACATGCTTTGCTGAAACAATTAATTTATTAGCTATTCAACAAGGGGTGCTGGAAATATTCGGGAATGGTTATATCCTGGTTGATGACAGGGCGATTGAGGTAAAAGCCGGCTCAGGAGGAAGAGATTTTGACCAGGCCTATATTGACCTGCAGGTTGAATATTACGAAGAGCGATCTAATGCCCCGCATGAAATACCACCGCTAATGAAAGAGGTCTATATCAAAGTGAAGGAGGAATAAAATTTGGGACTTCCAAATATTAATGTTGAGTTTAAATCTAAAGCAACTTCGGCTATTAAGCGTTCCGAAAAAGGGGTTGTGGCTATGATCTTGAAGGATGCTGCAATTGGAGCGCAAGGCGCCCATATGATGACAAACATTACCCAAATTCCGGCGGATTTAGGAGCGATAAATAAGGCATATATCGAACAGGCCTTTATTGGTTATGTTAATGCCCCCCGTAAAGTAATCGCTTATGTTTTGCCGGACACCGCACCTGATTTGCATGAGGCTTTAGCCTACTTAGAAACACAAACTTTTGATTATCTGGTTGGTCCGCCGGATTGTGATTCTGATGAAGCTACGGCCTTAGCAACCTGGATTAGCAGTCAAAGAGCTAATAATTTTACTCCTAAAGCAGTGCTGCCTGCTAAGGCTGCGGATAGTGAGGCAATTGTTAATTTTACAACAGATGAAATTAAAGTAGACGCTGCAGAGTACGCAACTGCGGGCTACTGCAGCCGTATTGCCGGTCTAATTGCCGGCACTCCGATGACAATCAGCTGTACCTATGCGCCATTGCCGGAAGTTACCGATGTGAAACGGCTTACCAAAGCTGAAATGGATGGGGCCATCGATAACGGAGAGTTTATCATTTTCCAGGACGGTGAAAAAGTCAAAGTAGGCCGGGCGGTCAACAGTTTACTGACTACCACCCAAGACAAAGGGGATATCTTCAAGAAAATTAAAATTGTTGAAGCCGTAGACATGATTAAAAATGATATCAGGATGACTGCTCAGGATAATTATATTGGCAAATACGCTAACAGCTATGATAACAAATGCCTTCTGATTGCTGCCGTTGGCGGGTATTTTACCCAGTTGGAACAAATAGGGATACTACAGGCCGGCAGTAGTTTGGTAGGCATCGATTTAGCGGCTCAGGAAGCCTATTTGCAGTCTACGGGTGTTGATACTTCTGTAATGACGGAACAGGAAATTAAAGAAGCAAATACCGGTGACAAGGTTTTCTTAAGGGCTAGTATTAAGATTTTAGATGCAATTGAAGATATAGATCTTATGATTGCGGTTTAAGGGAGGTTTTTGAATGGATAGTGCGAAAAGAGTGATGTCCGGCACCTGGGGCGAGGTCTGGTTGGACAATGATTATGTAGGCGAGTGCTATGGTCTGCAGGCTAAGGTGAACTTCAGCAAAGAAGACGTGGCTATGTGCGGGAGAATGGCTACGGATAAAAAAGTATCCTCTATCAACTGCACCGGTTCCATGCGGATGCATAAGGTATCTAGCCGCATGGCCAATACAATCGGAAGCGCCATAGCCAAAGGTAGAGATTTACGGTTTACGGTTATTTCAAAATTGAACGACCCGGATGCCTATGGCGCAGAGCGGGTTGTCCTGAAAAATGTTTCTTTCGATGATTTAACCCTGGCGGATTGGGAAGTAGCCACTAACGGCAAAATTGAGGCACCTTTTACCTTTACGGATTATGAGTATCTTGATTCAGTGGAGGCCGGATAAATGGATACTTTGGAGCTATTGTTAAAGTCCGAACCCTGCAATTTACCCGAAAAAGAGGTTAAGTTAAAAAGGCTTAGCAAAGAGTGCGGCGGTGCTGTGATTTTTAAGTTAAGGGCGCTGACCTATAACCGGGTGGCTGAAATTAAAAATGCCCATGCCGGCGGGGATATGGAAGTTCATATTCTCCTGGCCGGAGTAGTATCTCCGGATCTGAAATCTGAAGAATTGAAAAAGAAGTACAATGCGGTAACGCCGGCAGAAATGATAAAGGCTATGCTGCTTCCGGGGGAACTTGAAGATATCTCGCGGGAGATTGAAAAGTTAAGCGGTTACCGGATCACTACGGTGGAAGAGGTTAAAAAAAAATAGACTCGGACCCGGAAATGCAGCTGATGTATTATCTTTTTACTGAAAAAAACATAATGCCAGGCTCTTATTATAACCTGCCTCCCGGTGAGAAGGTTTTAATAAGAGCCTTTTTTGAGAAAAACATGGAGTTAAGATTGGCAAAGTAAATGTAAATTAATGGGGGAATGATAATGGCCCGTGATGTTAGTATAGTTATTTCGGTACGGGATAATTTTACCCAGGCTATTACGACCATGAGGAACGCCAGTCAGGCGTTTGACAAAGACATAACCGGCTTACAAAGCAGGCTTGACGATTTAAATAAAAGCAAGATTACTTTAAAAGTAGATACGGATAAAGCTAAGACAGCCCTTAGGGAAGCCGAGAAACAATTTGCGGCTACCGGCTTTGCCGCCGACAAGCTGAATTTAGAACTGGCAAATGCAAACTATAAAACTGCCCGCAGTAACCTTGATTTGGTATCTAAGAACGCTAAACAAGCGGAAAAGGATATATTAAGTCTTACAGGCGCAGCAAGTAAAGCAGAAAATAAAGCAGGAAGCGGTACGAAAAATCTCCTGTCCGGTTTGGCAGCTGCTGGGGCGCTTAATCTTTTAGGCGATACGGCTGCTAATATTGCGAGCGGCTTTGTAAGTAGTGCGTATGGGTCAGAAGGAAGCACTATTTTTAGTAACATTTTATCCGGAGCAGCCTCCGGAGCAGCAGTCGGAACGACGATCGGGGGGCCAGGAGTAGGTACTGCGATTGGTGCAGGAATAGGGCTTGTAAACGGCTTATTCGATGTTAATGAATCAAAGAGTGAAGCATTTAAAGCTGTTGTGCGAGATTTTTATGAGAACGCAAAGCAGATGCAGAGAGAGTCCCTTATTTCTGGTTCGGCCATTGCCGGCAGTCGGGAACAAAAGCAGCTCTTATTTGCTAGACGTTTGGGCAGTGATGAAGCCGCAGCGGAATATCTGGCTCAGATGACCGAGTTTGCAGCCACTACTACTTTTGAATATGATCAGTTAGCGGAATTGAGTAAAAACTTACTGGATTTCGGTTATAAGGCGGATGAGTTACTACCTCTGCTGACAAAGGTAGAGGATGCGGGAGCCGTCTTAGGGATGAGCAGCGAGGATATGAAGGATGTGGCCTTTTATCTGAAAGATCTGCAAGATGCAGAAAAAGCTACTGTGGAATATTTAGACCCGTTTCTAAAAAAACAGATCCCTGTATGGGAGTATTTGGCCCAAGCATCGGAAAAAACTTCAGCTGAGGTGCAGGAGATGGTCTCCAAAGGTTTAATACCCGGTGAGGAAGCCGCTGAAGCTATAGCAAAGTACATGGGCGCTGACTTTGCCGGCGGTATGGTAAAGGAGTTACAAACATACCCAGGCCGCCTAAGCGCTTTACAGAAAGCCCGGGATGAGATAGATGCTGCTAAGGGGGAAGGTTATAACGAGGAACATGAGAAAGGTATGCAGGCTGAGATTGACTGGCTAAGGGGCGAGAGCGGGGAAAAGCTGAAAGAAGCCAAGCGGATGATTGGTAAAGGGGAAGCCTTTCTGGAGAATGAGCGTGAGGAGGCTATTAGGAATGCGAAGGATGAAATGCTGCTGAACAGTGTTGAATATCAGCAGGCATTTGCTGAAGGCAACTGGGCTAAGGTGAAGGCTTTGCTGGCAGAGGCTGAGATTAAAGGTGAAAATGAATTCAAGGGGAGCAAAGTTTTCCAACGGCAGCTGAAGGCAGATAAAGAACTGGCAGAAAGAATAAGAAAAGATACTTCATCGGAGGATGAGCGTTGGCATGGCGACTGGCTTATGACTCAGCAGTTTTCTAAAGGCCCAATACCTACATCAAAAAGCCTAGGTGGGCAGCTTTGGGATGCTAAACAGGCTTATGTATCTTATGATAGTTTTCCAGCTTTGCTCTATCAGGACGAAAAAGTTTCAGCTGCGAGTGAGGCAAGGTCAGCTAATTCAACCAATGGCCGCGCGGAGGTATTGGTTACCGGCAACAACTTTACGGTTCGTGAAGAAGCAGATATTGAAAAAATAGCTAGAGAAATATGCAGCCTAATGAAAATTGCGGCAATGTTAGCAATTTAAATATTTTTAAAATTACCACTCTATAGTATAATGTGCATATATTGGAAATAGAGGTGGTTAATGTTGAAAAGGTTTTTAAGTCTTTTATTGATCCTGCTTCTTTGCACCGGGGTGCTTGGTTGTGGAGGAACTACTAATTTAGTTAAAGTCGAAAACGGAGAATTTACTGCTAAACCGGAAGAAATAATTGAAATACTTAACCAACAAGCTAAAACCTATTCCGAAAAAACCAGGGAAAACATTTTACATATTCCAGACTTTGAAGCGTCGGGGGAACTATTAGAGTTAGGCGGGGATATTTCGTTCGCTTTCGAAACAGGGGAAAGCGGAAATACGCAAGAGATTACTTTACAATGGTACTTTCACTCCAAAAATGAAGAAAGTTTGGGATCGGCAGGTTTTTATACATCAAGAATCCCATTATTATTTAGTTCTAAATGGATAGATCTTCGAAAAGAACTTGGAATAACGTTTTCTAAGGAATTGGTGATGGAAGATTACATAGATGGAAATGTGCATTATGAGTTCAACGAACTAGGTGGGTTATGTAGTCTTCACGTTTTACCTATAGGAAAATAATCATTATTACCACTCTATAGTATAATGTGCATATATTGGGAAAAGGGGTGGTTAATGTTGAAAAGGTTTTTAAGTATTTTATTGATCCTGCTTCTTTGCACCGGGGTGCTTGGTTGTGGAGGAACTACTAATTTAGTTAAAGTCGAAAACGGAGAATTTACTGCTAAACCGGAAGAAATAATTGAAATACTTAACCAACAAGCTAAAACCTATTCCGAAAAAACCAGGGAAAACATTTTACATATTCCAGACTTTGAAGCGTCGGGGGAACTATTAGAGTTAGGCGGGGATATTTCGTTCGCTTTCGAAACAGGGGAAAGCGGAAATACGCAAGAGATTACTTTACAATGGTACTTTCACTCCAAAAATGAAGAAAGTTTGGGATCGGCAGGTTTTTATACATCAAGAATCCCATTATTATTTAGTTCTAAATGGATAGATCTTCGAAAAGAACTTGGAATAAAGGATTCGTATGAATTGGTGTGGGAAGATTGCATAGATGGAGATGTGCATTATGAGTTTTTTGAAAGAGATAGGACATGTATATTGGACATTTCACCTATAGAAAAATAATCATTATTACCACTCTATAGTATAATGTGCATATATTGGAAATAGAGGTGGTTAATGTTGGAAAAGGCTTTTAAGTATTTTATTGATCTTAGGGTTTATTTTGATGCTAACCGGTTGTGATGGCAATAATGGCTCAAAATCTGGCATAAAAGTTATTACCATTATGAGTAATGAATGGGGCTTTGAAAAACTCATTGAAACTGATAACAACGGAATAGAATCAGAGAGTCCTTACAGCAGGGGTGGATATGAACGTTTTCTTATTACAGCTCAAGAATTTGTTGATCTTCTGAATGAGAAAGCCGCCGCTTTAGGCTATGGAGCCCTGAAAGAAATAGAGATGAAATCTTTCGCACTCAACCCACCACATCATTATTCTTATGACGATAAAACTAAATATCTGGAAATTTACACCGCAACAACTGATCCAGATAAAATTCAGGCTATACGCTTTCATATTAAAACCGACTCAGTTGAGCAGGCCAAAATGAATGGTGATTACATATACCTCATATTCGATACGTTTAACCCGGGTATGCAGGAGGACATAGCCGATATCCTCTACATATTCGAGGGTCCAAAAGGTATTGATTATCCTTATAATCGAATGTTGACAGTAGGAAATACGGTATACGAGTTTACGGCTGTTGGTAATGTAGGAGATTATATTAGTATAGCGCCAGCTAAAATCATACCCGAACCGGAACCGCAAACCCCCAGTGCCATTCGCCCTAATTAGTAACGTTGCAAAGTTTTGCCGGTCAATTAAAAAAACATTCTTAAAGGAGTGGTTTCTTTAGCTAAAGGAATACGGAGGACCATTTGCCGATGGAAATCTTGTTTTATATATGACCACACATAGGGAATGGTTCTTATATTATGGTTATGGCGGACAAAGTTTCTAATAATATTGTCGGGCTAAATTTAGGTATGCATTTAGCACAGATGAGTCCAGACGAGGCAAATACCTGTGGATTTATTTTCAAAAAATTGCACAGTTTTTCAATCCCGAAAAACAAAACGAGCTATTAACCTTAGAAGTGGAGAATATGACGGCGAATGACGTACGGAGCCAAGCAGAAGGCAATGTTTTTTATGCAAATATTCTCAAAGATGGGGTTGTTGATGTCAACATATATCCAATAACTTATTAAATTAAAGTACAAAGTGCCAAAAGCGCCTTCTTAAGAAGGGCGTTTTTCTTACGGTACAGGAAAATACGTCATGAGGAAGCAATTTTCAATTATACGAAAGATTATCAGTGCATACAGGGTGATGTAAAGAGAAATACTCAGGGCTTACAAAAACAACCATCTTAAGGTACAATTATCCTATAATTGTATAAGAAGGTGATTAATGTTGAAAAGGTTTTATGTCTTTTGCTGTTTTACTTTTTTTGGTAGCCATTGTTGGCTGTGGGGATAACAATATAAATGATGGTGCAATCAAAGAAACGCCAGTGTTAGTGGATGTGCAGCAAGAACAAACTTTTAACGTAGAAGAGAAAACTATAGACGAACCAAAATACTTTAATTATACGATCAATGAACTTCATGATTTCATAGATAGGGGACTTGTTGCCGCAGGGCTTGATAGTATTCAAAGTGGAGGCATTGACGAAAAAAATACCGACGAGTATGGCAAAGTGAATTGCCACACCTATTATTTTGCTACTGGAGGCTTTTTGTTTCTCTATGAAGACGAGGACAAAGGAAGGGTAATGAAAATAGCATTATCGGCTGATATTGATATGTTGGATGAAAAGGGAATAGATGAATATTCAATGTGCTTGGGTTTGATAATGGGGGTAGTTGATCCAAACGATGGGGAGAGAATTCGCAATGAATTAGATTTAAATAATTTAACTAAAGCGAATTTAACATTTGCTACAGGAGAAAATGGTGATTATATTTATCGAGTGCAAGGAGACAATGTCTTATTGATTATTGATCCAGCGTAAAAATAATTTTCGTAAATCCTCTCGACATACTACAAAGGTGATAGTAAAGAATTAGGTAACTGAATACACAGTAAAAACGAATAATTCTAACGCACTCATTTTGAGTGCTTTTCTTATGCCAATGAGGTGATGTAATGCAAAGGAAATTTATATTTAAGGATAAAAACAGCGAAATTCTGTTACCGGTAACCCCCCCTTCATTTACAATGACGCAGGGTATTAATATAGAGACTATTAATATTCATACTCTGGGCGATGTCAATATCGCCGGCTATGGTACTTTGGCCAATTTAAAGATTGATTGTCTTTTTCCGGCCCAATCTTATCCATTTGCCCTGGAAAATCAGGATCCCTATGTATATGTAGATTACTTTATAAAATGGTGTGATGAAAGAGAGGTATTGCGATTTATAGTTTCAGATACGTCGGTTAATATAGCTGTTCTTGTAGAGTCGATTACTTATTCGGAAAAAGATGGCACCAATGATGTTTATGCCACGATTATTTTGCGGGAATACCGGGAGTTAAGTGCAGTCAGAGCGGAGAAAGCAGGTAGCGGTAACAAGACCAGAGTGGCCGGCGTATCCACGTCGCTTGCTTCCTCCTATACTATTAAAAAAGGTGATACCTTAAGCTCCATATGCCGTAAGTTTTACGGGGATGCATCTCTCTATCCGAAGCTTGCGGCAGCCAATAACATTAAAAACCCGAATCTTATTTATGCCGGGCATACCTTAAAGATACTGGATAAGAGTCAATTATAGGAGGTGTCGGTTTGTTAAAGTTATTAATAACAAATAGTGACGGCCCCTTTGATATAAAGGAGTTGGTGTCCCAAATAGATTGGTCGGGGGATTATCTACAATGTGCCAGGACGTTAAGTTTTAATTTGTTGTCGTCACCGATGGATAAATTAATACCGGCAGTTAAATGTGACCTTGGCAATGCAGTAACGTTAATGCTGGATGACCGGACCCTATTTGAGGGCTTTGTGTTTGAGCGGCAAAAGAATACGGCCGGCAGTAGGATAGATGTAATTTGCTTTGACCGGGGGATTTATCTGAAACGCAATAAGACTTCCTATAAGTTTACCAAGCTGACTTCTGAGGCCATCGCCAAGCGGGTATGTACCGACTTTGGGATTGATACCGGTGAAATTGTGACCACAGGCATTAAGATAAGCCGGAATTTCCTGGGCTCAACCCTCTACGACATTATCCAGACTGCCTATACCCTGGCCTCAGCCGAAACCAAAAAGAAATATCATGTAACATTTAAAGGCTCTAAACTTTGTGTCCTGGAAAAGAAAGTCACCGATGCAACTCTCGTCATTGAGGGCGGCACTAATCTAATGGATGCAAGCATTACCGACAGTATCACCAATATGGTCAACCAGGTGGCAATTTATGATAAGAACGACAAATTGCTTGATAAGGTAAAGAACGAGGAGGCCATTAAACTATACGGGCTGATGCAGGAGTATCTAAAACAACGGGAAGGCGAAAATACAGGAACTGAGGCGCAAAAAATTCTAGATGATAACGGTGTTCAGCAAAAAATAACCATTAATAACCTGGGCAACGCGGCCAATGTGACCGGTGGTACTGTTGTGGTCAGAGAACCTCATACCGGGTTGTATGGCCTTTTTTATATTGATAGTGACATCCACACCTGGAAAAATGGCCTATACCTTAATAAATTAGCGCTTAATTTCAAGAATATTATGGATGAAAAGGAGGTTGGGACCTTACCAAATAAGACAGGATCCAAGACAGCTGAAGCTCCAGGCAGTGCCTGATCCTATATTAACAAACCCGGAGGTGAATAAAATGGAGGGAAATCCTTATGCAGAGCTGGTAAAAAACATTCGTGAAGATCTTAAAGCCCAGACCCCCGTTGCCTATTGTTTTGGCACTGTTGTTAATATCGACCCCCTCAAAATAGAAGTCAGCGGCACTGTCCAAGAAAGCTTTGATCTCTTAAGAAGTAATATTGTGGTTGGGCTTAACAAAGGGGACAGTGTTTTATTACTGCCTATTGAGGACCAACAAAGGTTTATTATTTTGTGTAAGGTGGTGAGCATTTGAGCATTTTTCCAATGATTCAGCCGGAGGCAATCCGTACAAATGTTGGACTCCCGCTGTCTAAAGAAACTGACTGGGATTTTGCCCGGAATATACCAATTTATCGGAACGGCTCTCCGGTAATTGTTACCGGAAAAAGGGCCGTTTTAGTTTGGGCTTGGAAAGCGCTCCATACCGGGCGGTACAGGTATGATATATACACCTGGGACTACGGAAACGAAATAGAATCATTAATTGGCCAGCCTTACACAGATGAACTTAAAAAAGCGGAAGCTGTCCGTTATGTCCGGGAGTGCTTGTTGATCAATCCTTATATTACTGATGTTACCGATGTATCTATTACCTTTTTAGATGGTTTAATATCCATTCAGTGCAAAATAATTACCGTGTATGGAGAGGTGAATATAGATGTTTGAAGACAAGACGCCGGAGAGCATTAAAGCGGAGATTTTAAATGACCTGACTCTGGCGGACACAAGGGAAGGAAGCTATACCAATGAGCTGGTTAGCCCTACGGCTTTAGAGCTTTGGAAATTATATGACAGCTTAAATGCCCTGATCCCTATGGTTTATGTTGATGAAACCTCCGGAGAATACATTGATAAAAAAGCCGCTAATTACGGTATTATTCGCAAGCCGGGGACCAAAGCATATGCGACACTGAATTTTACCGGCAACGATGGGACTATTATCCCCCAGGGAACGGTTTTTTTAACAGCTGACGGCTTAGAATTTCAAACAGAGGAAGCAGTTATTATAGCTGATGGAGTGGCCGGTGTTGTAGCCAATGCCACGGATGTAGGGGAAATATACAACGTGCCGGCTGGAACGATTACACAGCAGATTGTGAGTATTTCAGGACTTTCTGCTGTTACCAATGAGGCTGCAGCTGGCGGTACAAACCCGGAAAGTGATGCCAGTCTGGTTGAACGTCTTCATAATTATCTCCGTAAGCCGGCCACTAGCGGCAATATATACCATTATGAGCAATGGGCTTTGGAGGTAGATGGCGTAGGCGGGGTAAAAGTCGTACCTCTCTGGAATGGTCCCGGCACTGTAAAAGTCTTGATTGTTGGGCCGGATAAAGGTCCGGTTGCTGCTTCCGTAGTTGCTAATTGTGCTGAGCATCTAGAGGTGTGTAGACCCATTGGCGCCACTGTAACGGTGCTAAGTGCGGAAGGCTTAGTGATTGATGTATCGGCTGCCGTCTCATTTGAAAGCACAACCACCAAGGCCATAGTACAGGAAACATTTGCCGAGCGTTTGGCTGAATACCTGCAGAGTATCGCTTTTGATAGGTACAAAGTTGTATATAACAGGCTCGCATATATGCTTTTAGATATTGACGGCGTTATTGATTACACTGTTTTAACTGTCAACGGCGGAACGGCTGATATAATAATTGGCTCTGATCAGGTACCGGCAGCCGGAACGGTGGTGATTAGCTATATCTCTGATTGATTTACTATCCCCGAACTTCGCAGACAGCCCGGAAGTTGTAGAACTTCAAGGGGCTTTTAACACCCAGGTTGAAGCCATAGCTGCTGTCAAAGATGATTTATTTAATCAGCTTGATATTGCGACTACAACCTGGGGGTTAACGTACTGGGAAAAAGTTTATGGGCTTAAAAGCGATGTATCCAAACCTTATGACTATCGACGGACAAGAATAATGAGTAAGATGCGCGGCCAGGGGTCAACAACCAAAGCTATGATCCAAAACGTTGCCGAAAGTTTCAGTAATGGTCAAGTGGACGTACTTGTATATCCCAATGAATACCGGTTTGAAATCAAATTTACCGGCACACTGGGAATACCCCCCAATATGGAAAATCTGACGGCAGCAATAGAAGAAATTAAACCGGCTCATTTAGCCTATAACTATGTAATTATTTACCGGATCCATGCCCAGTTAACCCAGTACACCCACGCCCAGCTGGCGGCTTATACGCACAAACAACTTAGAGAGGAGGTCCTTGTATAATGGCAAACTTAACATCTCATTATAACTTGGAGAAAGCAACAGAAAATGAGTTTTATGATGTAAACCTGCATGGTAGAAATATGGACAAAATAGATCAGGCGCTCAAAAACAATGTGGATGAAACCGCAACAAAAGAAATCCCTGCCGGCGCTCAGGCTAAAGCCAACACAGCTGAAAACAATGCTAAAACTTTTGCCAGTGGTTTAGTCGGCTCTCTGAGCTCACTTTTAACCACGGCAAAGAGTAATATTGTTGCGGCAATCAACGAATTAAAGGGCAACCATGATGCGCATAAGGCAGAAAGTATGAACGATGCCCATTTGGGTAAAAATATCGGTCTTGAGGATACGGAAGGTCATTTTGCAGCTTTGGAAGTAGAAGGGGCTTTACATGAGCTTTTTACAAATGTCAGTGATGGAAAGACTCAGGTCGCTTCCGCCATCACTGACATGGGTCAGGCTGCCAGTGGAAGCGATGCTTTTGCCGCATTAGCTGCAAAAATAAGGGATATTTCTGATGATGCTACGGCTGCTGTAGGAAATGTTCTGGCAGGTAAAACATTTTACCAAGGCGGAGCCAAACGGACTGGAACAATGCCGAATAATGGCAGTTTAGGTACTATCACGCCAGGAACAGCTAATCAAAGTATTCCTGCTGGATATACGACTGGAGGTACCGTAATAGGCGACGCTGACTTAGTAAGTGCAAATATTAAGGCAGGCAAAAATATATTCGGAGTAGCTGGTAGCAGTACTGTAGTAGATACCAGTGCCGGAGATGCAACGGCAGCACAAATATTAAGCGGTAAAAAAGCCTATGTAGATGGGTCCTTGGTAACAGGTACAATGGCAAATAAAACAGGTGGCTACGCTACAGATAGTCTAACCTACAGTGGTACGCAACTGAGGATGAGTATAGATAGTGCCGGCTATTTCTCTGATAGTGCTTATTTATACTATAATGAGGCGGATTGGGTGGAAAGCAATATTAAAGCTGGAGTGAATATATTTGGTAAAGCTGGAACATTACAAGAAGTACAAGCATCTGCACAATCTGTTAATAATAGCCTATATTACACAGATTTACACCCTGATGTTGTATATGAAATAAACTCCGATAGTTTAGCAGTAATAAATAGTGCATCTTCACCTGGACTTGGGGCAAGAGGTATAGGTGGGGTGATAGGAGAACTCTATCATGTTGATGACGACACAGAATTAGTATATGAATTAAATCCTAATACTTTAGCGGTGATAAGAAGCACACAACACCCTGGTTCTGTCCCATGGGGTGTAGGAGGGACTAAAGATAATTTATATATTTCAAATAGTAATTCTGATTATTTATATGAAGTTAACCTTATTACTTTAGCTTCTATTAACAGCTCACCGGCTTTTAGTGGAGCTCCAAGAGGTATAGGAGGCATAGACAATAGATTATATAATGTAGACAATTCTGGTGATGATATATACGAAATTAGTTCTAATACTTTGGCAAGCATTAGAAACGTATCTAGTCCGTCAAGTGACCCGCAAGGAATAGGAGGCACAAACAATAGACTTTATCATAGTGATAATTCCTCAAAACTCTTATATGAATTAAACCCTGATAATTTATCAGTAATTAATACCCATTCATTAAGTTACGCGTCGGGAACTCCTTTGGGTATAGGGGGAATGAAAGGCGGGTCAATACTTACAATAAGTAATCAAATAGAACTTTCAAATCCAGATAAAATAATTTATTTGGGTGTTTCGTACTTTAATTAATATAAATGGAGGAAATTAGCATGTATTTAAAAATTCAAGGTAATTTATTAGATATTTTAGGAGAAGATGCAAGAAGTAATATGGAGGAAACTTTAGGGATTAAAGTCTCACCGGCATATCAATTTTTGGAATGTGACATACCAGCGACGCTAGCTGTCGTGACAAATGAGGATAAAGTACAAAAAATTATTAATCATGCTAAAATAACAATTTTGAATACCATGGACGAGTTTAATGCTGAGATAGATAACTTGTATGAAGAAAAGTATACTCTTACAAACAGTACAGAACTCCAAGTAGATTTACAACTAAGCGGAAATCCTACAATACCTAATTATGATGCTGGTCAACCTTTAAGAAGTCAAAATAATCTTAAAGCGTTATATGATTCTGGATTAGGTGGAATTAGCAAGAATAAGAAGCCGCCTTATTTAACTGCACAATAGGACAAAACTGCGCAATAAACCCACTAGGGTTTATTTTTATATACCGCATAACGTGCTAATCCGGCACGTTTTTCTTTTTCTCAACCTTTACCTTTACCTAGCGCAGCGATGCCCGTTTTTTAAGGAGGTGATGCCGGGGAATTTCTACTAACCCGCAAAAGGGAGTGATGTGTAAAGGAGTGAAAGGCAATGGATTTAGCAGGACTTTTACAAGAAAAGCTGACCGGCGACGGTATGCTGACCGGGATGCTGGCCGGGTATGGGGAAGGAGCGGCGGTCTTTGCGGGGCAGGCGCCTCCTGATGACGATCCGGGCTGGACGGGGGAGGCTTATCCCCGGGTGACTTATGTCGTGGAAAGGTCGGAGGAACCGCAGCAAAGAACAGGTGGAGCAGTGAGTTTTAACATCTGGAGTGTATCCCGCTCCATGGTGCATCCCGGGGTAATCGGGGCCCGTTTGCAAGAGCTCTTGAACGGGGGGATATTTCACCCGGATAACGGGCCGGCGACGGGAATGAGATGGAGGTCGGCCTGCAGTCCGGCGGTGGATGATTATGATGCCGACGGTAATTTAATCGTGTCTTTAACCGTTAAATTTGACCTGATCAATTTCCCTGTTCAGGTCGCAAGCGGATCGGACCCTGTCTCCGCCCTAAATCAATGGACAGGGGAGACCTTTTTTGAAGCCCAGCTTGATCCCGGTACCTGGATGCCCGGTGATGGGAATCCGGCCGTTTACTGGCAGGTTGAAGAGATGCAAATCGTGGAACAATATGCAACCGCCTCCTGGGTAGAGGCCCGCCTGGCAGCCTATGTTATTGCTCCGACCCAGGAAGGGAGAGCGGGCTGGGTTAAGAAGGTCATGGAAAGACTGTCCCTGATTAAGTTCTTAAACCTGGCTGAAGGTTCGCCTTTATTTATCCGGGCGGTGAAAGCCGACTTCCGGGCGGATTATCTGCGTACAGGCCAAATCAGTTTGACTGTCAGGTATGGCGTGGGGCCGGAAGAGGAGACAGGGGGAACTTACGAAAAATTAAATAACGCTGTTCTGGATGTCATGTAGAAAGGCAGGTTAACGATGTCGGAAAGAAAGCAGGAAAGCTTATTTACTGCTGAGGAGCTAAGGCAGGGGGCCCGGTCTCTGGGTGTTAAACCGGAGGTAATGGCCGGGGCCGTTAAATTAGCAGGCAAAAGTAAAATGACTAAAGCCGAAGTCAAAGCGGCAATTATTAAATTTACCAAGAGAGAGGTGTAGGATAGATGGGTGGAATTATCTTTTTAGAAGGTGAAACGAAAATTCGTCCCGGTGTCTATATTCGAACGACCAAGGTAGGATTAAGTGAAGGAGCTGTTGTCAGTCAGGGTGTTGCTGCCGTATTATTCAGGTCTTCCTGGGGACCGTTGAATCAGGTTGTTGACCTGGAAGCGGCGGAAGAAGCGAAAAATATCTTTGGTACTTCCGGTACGGTAGCGGCAATCACCGAGGTCTTCCGGGGAGGAGCCCGGAGGGTCAAAGCCTTTAGGCTTGGCACAGGTGGTGAAAAAGGCAAGGTAAATTTGCAGGATACCGAAGAAACACCGGTGGATGTTGTACAGATTGAAGCTAAATATCCGGGTGGTAAAGAATTAAATGCTACGATCCGGGAATCCTTAGTGGACGATAGCCAAAAAGAACTGTTAATTTATGAGGGCTTTACCTTGGCGGATAAGTTTTCCTTTGCCGCCGGGGGTGTTAACGAGCCGCAAAACCTGGTAGATGCCGTCAATACTCAGGGCAGCGCGTGGATTGCGGCGGCCAAGCTGGCTGACGGCAACGGTACGGTGGCTCAGGTCAGCCAGGAGGATTTAACAGGGGGGGCCGATCCTGCGGTAGCGGGAACGGAATACGAAGCCGGTTTAGCCGCTCTGGAAATTGAAAGCTGGAATGTCCTGGCGGTGGACAGCGAAGATGCGGCCGTTCATGCTGCAGTGCAAACCTATATTGACCGTGTGCGGGGCGAAGGGAAACGGGTCCGGGCCGTACTGGGGGAAGGCACGGGTGTAGCTCTGGCTACCCGCCTGACCAATGCCCAAGCCTTTAATGACCTGGCTATTACTTATGTGGCCAACGGATTTAAAAATTCCGCAGGGACTGAAATCACAGGTTATCCGGCGGCAGCCAGAATGGCCGGTAAGTCGGCTGCGGCCGGTATTACCAGGAGCCTGACCCATGAAGTTATTGAGGGTGCCGTTGATGTGGCAGGGAAATTAACCAATGCCGAAGTGGAAGAGGCCGTACAAAGCGGTGCCCTCGTTTTTACCGCTAACAGCTCCGGCCAGGTGCAGGTGGAATACGACATCAATACCCTGGTTACCCTTGACGCCGACCAGGATGCGGGCTGGCGGAAAAACCGCCGGGTCAGGACCAGGGATAATCTTATTGACCGGATTGTTGCTGCCTGGGATCCCTTGATCGGTAAAGTAAACAACAGTCCCGACGGCAGGGCCACTTTGATTGCCGCCGCTCAGGATATCGTGAATAAGATGATTGGCGAAGGGGCGCTGGTGAGCGGGACCGTAAAACTGGATGAAACCAATTTACCCGCCGGAGACAGCGCCTGGTTTGTCATTGAGGAACTGGCGGATCTGGACAGCACGGAGAAAATTTATCTCACCGTGGGCTTTCAATTTTAATTAAGGGAGGAGAAATCAATGGCACCACAATTAGATTTAAGGAAAATACTGCGGGGGTTTGACGGGGAGTTGTACAGCGAGGACGGTGATTTCCTGGCTGAGGTCAATACCTTTCAGGTCCAGGCCAATGTCACCAATGCCGATTACCAGCCGGCGGGCTCGCCTTTAAGTGTAGCCATCATGCAGAGCTACACCCTGACTTTAACTTTAACGGAGACTGTTGTCCGGGATGCAGTTCTTTTGCAAAAGTTCCTGGATGCGATCAGGAGCGGTCAGCAGCCTGTTTTTGGCTTCCAGGGCAAATTAAAAGGCCATGATGATACCGTTAGCAGGCAGATCTTCCGGAGCTGTGTACCGGACGGGGCTATCGATCTGCTCAATGTCAAGCCGGGTGAGATTATTAACCGGGCCTGGAGCTTCAGGATCAATGAGCCGCCGGAATTACAGGAATTATTAGGGGGTTAAGGTTGATGGATGAATTTGCTAAGGATGAATTACTGCTCCGGGAAGATGACCTCATCCGGGGGCTTTTAACGGCAGCCAATGAAAAAAATACGGAGGAAACCATCATTGAAATTGCCCGTAAGGGCAAGGTGCTCTTTAAATTCGCCGTCCATCCCCTTTCGGAAAAGGAGTATAATGACTGCCGGGACCAGGCAACCAAATATGTTATTTCTCCTAAAACGGGGATTAGAATCCCCAAGGAAACAGATGCCACCAAATTCCGCAGCCTGTTGATTTACTATGCGGCCAGAGAAGAGGACCGGGAAAAACTGTGGAATAATAAAAGGGTCTGGGAACAGCTGGATGTATTAAGCGGTCCGGACCTTATCGACAGGGTGTTGTTTGCCGGGGAGAAAGATGCCGTTGTTGACAAAATCGATGAAATCAGCGGTTTTAAAGACTTGGAGGACGAAAAGGAAAAACTGGCAAAAAACTGATTAAGGCCGGGGGCAGGGCCACATTATTACATCATATCTGGCAAAGGCTCGGAATTTTTCCCGACGAGGTGCTGACCAAGCCCCCGGGAGTCCGGGCCTTTGTGCTGGCCTCCATGAGGCTGGTTTTGGAGCATGAACAGCAGGAAGGAGGGGAGGAGCATGGCAACGGCGGTTTTTAGAATCGAAGCACCGGTATTTAAAGCAGCTCTGGATCATTTAACGAAGTTCGAGAAAAATATTGGCAAAATCGAAAAGCGTTTGCAAGGATTGAAAAAGCTGGGCGGCGGAGGCAAGCTGACTCTTGGCGGCAATGCAGCCGGGGGGATAGCCGGAGGACTGTCCGATAAGCTGCAGACAGTCCGGGATTATACTTCCAGGCTGCAAACCCCTTTGGACCTGAAGACGGCAGGAATAAGTTCCGGCTCCGGTCTGCCCGCTTCAGGGAAAGTCGGTGACTCCGGAGCACAGGGTGGCGGCACTGCTGCCCGGCCTGAGACAACTGCCGGGGGAGCATTCGGAGAATCTTTTCTGGGCAGGATAGAAAATTCCCTGACCAGGGCGGGGGAGACCCTGACCACAATTCAGGATTTTATTGGCAAAGTAAAGGATACCGTCAAAGGGGTTAATGATTTAATCAATACCTTTAAAAGTACAATAAAGTCCGTTCTGGAAATTATATCTTTGTTTAAAAGCCCCAATAAAGGAGCAGGATCAGCTCCTAAATCAACGGGCAGCAAGAAAACAGCCCCCCTTATTAAGGAAAAAGAAAATTCCGTAAAAAGGAGCAAATCAGTCACGGAAAAATCAGCAGCAGCGAAAAATGCTAAAAAAAATATGGATCAGATTCAGGCAGACCAGGAGCTGCAGCACAAAAGCCGGGAAAAAACAAAAAGCATAATTTCCGGTAAAGATACGTCCGGCAAAACAGGGAGTACAGTTAAGCAGGCAGCTACTAAAGGTGTTAACACCATTGAACCGGTGGCTGCAAAAGGGTTCCCGGGTAAGCTCCTGCAAGCAGGACGCAGAGCCATGGGCAAGGCCAAAGGCTTAAAGATTCCTTATGTAGATATCGCCCTGGGAGCAGCCGAGATAATATCAGCAGGCAAAGGAAACAGGTGGGCCAAGGCTAAAGAATTAGTAGTAGAAAAGGGAGGTTCCGCTGTGGGGACAGCACTGGGAACTTTAGTAGGAGGTCCTTTGGGCGGTGCTGTCGGAGCCCAGCTGGGTAGTTTAGCCGGTGAGAAGTTATTTGGATTCTTAGAAAGTAAATTCGGATCAGACCGGGAAAAAGGCTTAGCCCCGCAAGCTGCCGGTTTTAATGAACCGGGGGTTGGTACCGGCAGTCTCAGCCCGGTTCCCCAGCCTGTTCCTTATCAGATCCCCGCTGAAAAAGCCAGGCAGGAGCTGCAGGTCACGGTAAATGTAAGTCCGGAATTTAATATAAATACCTACGTAGATGCCGGAGAAGTATTAAAGGTAATCAAAGCTAATCTGAATGCTTTGACGGAAGAAATCGGCGATAGGATGGCCGAATCCCTGCAGGGACGCTGGAGCAATACGGTCCTGGACGGCGGGCATTGATTATTGGCAGGAGAAGAACCGGTCCTTCCGGTTCTTTTCTACCGGTAATCACAATTGAAATTTGAGAATGAAGAATGATAAAAAAATGTAGGGGCGACCTGCGGTCGCCCGTTTTCATTAAAGCACGGGAAAATTTCAAATTAAGATATTGACGAATGGACGGAGATAAAATCGCCTTTAGGCGATTGTTCTTTGGAGGTGAGGCTATGGATTTTTATTTGCGGGATAAGTCCGGACAGTTAATCACTTTCCCCCTCAGTCCTCAAAAGGTTGAGGTGAGGTCCGGAGCCCTGCTGCAAAGCTTTAATATTGTGCAGCTAGGGGAAATCAAAATCCCCCGGGGAAATTCCGTAACGGGGATCTCCTGGGAAGGAATGCTGCCGGGGGAAGCCAGGAAGGAGATGCCTTATGTGCAAAACTGGCAGGAACCGCAAGCCGTTGTGGAACGGATAGAAAGATATAAAACAGCCGGTGAAAAGCTGCGGCTTTTGATTACTGAAAGTCCTCTTAACCTGGATGTATATATTGAAACTTTTGCATACTCCTGGCAGGGGGGTTTTGGTGATGTTCAATACCGGTTAAACCTGGTTCAGGTCAGGGAACTGAACATATTTTCTACTACGGAACAGTCCGGCTCTGCTGCTGCTCAGACCGCCAGGTCTTCCCCCCCGCCGCCTAAAACGTATACGGTTAAGCCTGATGATACTCTCTATGGAATCGCCAAAAAACTTTTGGGAAACGGCGGGAGATATTTGGAAATCTACCAGTTAAACCGCGATATTATCGGTGAGGATTATAACCTGATTATACCCGGGCAGGTTTTCCGCATACCGGGTGGTGAGGCTGAGCAATGATCAACATAACGGAGATTAAATATGATTTGGCGGCGGTAACGCCTCAGGGCGACAGGCTGCATTTGAACGATTTTTACAGAAGTCTGTCTTTGGAAGAACAGCCGGAAGAGCTGGCGGTGAGTCTGAAAATGGAAATTCACAACCAGCAGGTGGACGGACAGTGGCTGCACCAACTGCTGCCTTTAGGAGGCCAGGTCTATCTCTGGGCCGACTGGGGGGAAGGGCAGGTGGAAGTATTCCGGGGTAATATCAGACAGTGGTTCTACCGGACCGATCCTTTAGGACATTTAAACCTGGAGGCTTATGACATGTTATATCAGCTTAGATCTAAAGACCACCGTTCATATGCACCGGGGACCAAGGCCCGGGTTATTTTAGAAGACATTGCCTCTTTCTGGAAGATACCCCTGGGTACAGTGGAAGGGCCGGAGGCAGAGCTGGGAAAAAAAATCTTCCGCAACCGTTCTGTTGCCGGGATGATGACAGAAGTGCTGGGGGAAGCGCAAAAAAGAGGTGCCGGCGAATTTATCCTGCGGGCCCGGGAGGGACAGGCGGATATCATCAGGGCAGGGGGTAATACCGTTATTTATCACTTCGAAAGCGGTGCGGGGGTTATGAATATTGATGATCAGCAGGATATCCGGGAGCTTATTACCCGGGTAAAGGTGTTCGGTAAGGAACGTACGGAAAAGGTCCCGCCTGTTGTTGCCGTTGAGGACGGTGCTACGGAATTTGGAATTCTGCAGGAGGTCCTTTACTTGGATGAGTTTGATACCCCTGCTGCTGCCCGCAAGGCTGCCGAAGAAATCATTAGGGAACGGGGCGAGCCCCGGAAGAAGCGGAAGGTGACTGCCCCGGACCTGCCGTTTATCAGAAAAGGGGATAAGGTTCATATCCAGGCGGGAACCCTGGACGGCTACTATATTGTGAGCGGTGTCCGGCACGAAATTGACCGGCAGACAATGATCATGGAGGTTAAGGATTTATGAAGGGAATCAGTAAGCTGGCCCAGACTATGAAAAATTTTACCGCAGAAATGGGTAAAAGTTCCGAGGTGCTGGTGCTGGGGATGATTAAAGAAGATCTGAGTCTTTTGACGGATGATTTTGAGGTGACCATACCGGCCGGGGATTACCTGGTGGCCAGGACTCTGACCCTGGATGATCCCCTGACCGGTACTGTGGCAAATCAGGGCCTGCACGGCCACGGGCCCGGTGGCAGTCACAGCCAGTATGCCGGAGACGGTATTCATACTCATCCCGGGACGGAAGGGGCTCATTTTCATGAGATTAAAAGACCGGAAAAGCTGGCGCCTTTGCAGCCCGGGGACCGGGTACTGGTGGCTTGGGTCAACCAGGGGCTGGATCCGGTAGTAATTGATGTTGTCGTTAATTGTTAGGAGGGATGAAAATGCCTAATATATATCCTGTGTTTTCAGCACCGGAGCTGGCAGCCCGGGAAGCAAACCTGCAAACTGTCCGGTACGGGAAATCCTTTCATTTTGATTTTGCCAAGGGTGATTTTACGCTGGAAGGGGACGGAAAAGTCAGCGAAACCGACGGTTACCAAGCCTGGGTCCAGTGGTGCCTAAAGGCTGTCTTAACCCGGCGGTTCACTTACCTGGCTTATAGCGGGCAGTTCGGGATGGAAAGGGACGGGATCAGGAGAATACCGGCCAGAAACGGGGTGCAGGCAGAGCTGGCTCGGGTAATCACCGAAGCTTTACTGGCTGATCCCCGGACCGAGGCCGTAACGGATTTTGCTTATGACTGGCAGGGTGACGGGGTCAGGGTCGGCTTTACCGTTAAGCCGGTGATTGGGACCCGGGAAAGATTGGAGGTATCGATAAATGATTGAGCTACCGGAATTTTTACAGGAACAGACAGAAGAAAAAATCAGACAGCGGATGCTGGAGCAGGTACCCGGTGACCTGGATAAAACAGAAGGGGGATTTATTTTTGATGCCCTTTCCCCGGCAGCAATTGAGCTGGCCCAGGCTGCCATCTGGGCCCGGGAAGTGCTGCGCCGGGGCTTTGCCGGTACGGCGGCCAGCTCGATAGCCGGGGAAAAAACCCGGGAACTGAGCTTACGGGCCGAGGAACATGGGCTGGCCCGGCGCCCGGCAGTGGCGGCAGAAGGCTATGCAGTCTTTACAGGGACAGCGGGAACCATCATTCCGGCCGGGACCCAGATGAGCACTGCCAGTACGGAAACCCGGCCGGCTATTTTCTATGCGACCAAAGAAGAGGCAGCCATCGGGGACAGCGGAAGCATCGCTGCTGCTATCGAGGCCCTGGAACCCGGTCAACAGGGTAATGCCGCCGCCCATACGGTGCGGTTTTTTGTTACGAAGATTGCCGGGATAAATAGTGTTGATAATTTGGAAGCCCTCATGGGAGGACTGGATGAGGAGGACGATCTCAGCTTACTGGCCCGGTATCTGCAAAAAGTCCGCAGTCCCAGTGCCGGAGGGAACAGGGCTGATTATGTCAACTGGGCCCTGGAAGTTCCGGGGGTGGGGGGTGTTTCCGTTATCCCGGTGCGGGATGGGGCCGGAACCGTCAGTGTGGCTATCATTGACGATAAAAAGGAGCCTGCCGGGCAAGAGCTTGTGGACAAGGTTCAGGACTATATTGCCCCTCTCTGGAATTTTGAAAAAGAAGCAGAAGCGATGTCCTGGGGGGAGAATGGCACCAGCCTTGATGAAACCCTGGATGATGACAGGGGAAATGCAGTCAGGATGATTTATAGCCCGGAAGGACCGGGGACGATTATCCAAGAAGAGCTGGCGGAATTCCTCAGCAATACCGGTCGGGCTCTGCCGGGAATCTGGCGGCTAAGTATCTCGGTCAAAGTTGATCATGACGATTCAGAGGAAAGCTTACTGCAGTTTGGCATCTGGAACAACAGCGCCGGCACCTGGGCCGGGACAAACAGCGAGGGGGGAAATGAGGCGGTGACAACCTTGACGGCGGCAGAACTGTCCTCATCATTTGCGGAGACCGGGCAGGAATTTTACTGGAACGGTCTGGACCAGGTGGAGTTGAGAATCAGCCGGCTGCAGGCCGATCAGGCAACAACTTTATGGGTGGATAGAGCCAGTTACCGTTCCACATTCAGTTCTGATACCGGTGAGGGGAAAGCCCCCGTGGGCGCAAAAGTAACAGTGGAACCGGCCGAAGCTGTTTTGATCAATGTTTCTGCTGTCTTAACCATTGCGGAAGGTTATCATGCCGAAAGCATAAAAGCAAGCGTGGAACAGAATATTGAGGATTATGTCCGTTCCACAGCCTTTCAGGACGATAATGATGTGCGGTATGTCAGGATTGGCCAGGCTATTTTAGATACCACCGGCGTAAAGGATTATGACGATCTTTTGGTTAACGGGCAGGACGGGAACATTGAGATCGGCAGCCAGCAGGTAGCCTTGAAAGGGACGGTGTCACTGACATGACAGATATCTTAACCAGTAGCGGCGCCAAGAGGATGCTGGGCTATTTGCCGGAATATTATGAGAACAGCCGGATCATGAAAACAATTTTAGCAGCCCAGGGTAGTGAGATTGACCGGCTAGCCGGTGCCGTAGATGAAATTTTAGACCAGTTTTTTGTCCGTACGGCCACCTGGGCTCTGGAAAGCTGGGAAAAGGAGCTGGGGCTGGATGCAGCCCTGGACCAGACGGAAAATGAACGGCGGGACAGGATTATCTCCAGACTGCGGGGTACCGGTACGGCAACCATCAATGTGGTAAAAAACGTAGCCGAATCCTATGATAAAGGAGCAATTGAGGTAATCCAGGACCACACCCTTTATCATACAATCATTAAATTTGTGGATACCAAAGGGGTGCCCCCTAATCTGGATGACCTGAAAAGGGCCTTAAGGGCCGTAGTACCGGCCCATCTGGGGATAGAATTTAAATTAAATTACTTAATCTGGGATGAAATAGACAGCCTGAATATGACCTGGGATGCCTGGGATGCTTTAAATTTAACTTGGGATGAGCTGGAGGTGTATATTTAAAATGGCGGATATTACTGCAAGGTTAGAACTGAAAAAGCCGTTAGGTAATGAAACTTTTAACAGGGAAAGCTATAACGAAAATTTAGATTTAATTGACCAGAATGCCGAAACTACCGACGGGGCACAAGCCAAAGCCCTGGCCGCAGAAAATGCGGCCAGGGCTTACACCGATCAGGAAGTCGGTGCTGTCAGTGACGAGGTTAGTGCACATACGGGAGACAGTACGAATCCTCACATGGTCACAAAGCTGCAGGTGGGCTTAGGTAATGTGGATAATGTTCAGCAGGCCCCCCTGACTCACGTTGGTGCAGCAGGCTCCGCTCATGGAACGGCCACTACTTCTGCTGCCGGTTTTATGAGTGCTGCCGATAAAAGTAAGCTGAATGGGATTGAAGCAGGGGCTACCGGAAATCAGACCGCCGCGGAAATATTAACGGCTCTGAAAACCGTAGACGGCAGCGGCAGCGGATTAGATGCCGATACATTGGACGGGCAGCAGGCTTCGGCCTTTGAACCGGCCTTTAGCAAAAACAATGCATTTAACAAGAATTTCGGAACGGCCTCGGGAACAGTTTGCCAGGGAAACGATACCAGGTTGTCAAATGCCCGGACCCCAACCGCCCATAATCATTCTGCCGGCAATATAAATAGTGGGACATTAGCAATAGCAAGAATACCTACGGGGACGTCAAGCTCCACTGTATGTGTTGGTAATGATAGTAGACTTTCAAACAGCAGGCAGTGTAATAATAATTTCGACAATGCGGCTACTGCAAGATCGAATTTAGAAGTAAGAAGAATAACGAGCGGAACTGCTGACCCTAGTGGTGGTTCAAACGGTGATATTTATTTTCAAAGGTAGGTGGTGATTAATGGGTACGATTAAAGAAAGAATATCGGGCGATTATACAAATGTAAAACAGACCTGGGAGAAGGTATCAGGTACATGGGTAAAACATAAAACTGTATGGGAGAAGGTATCAGGTACATGGGTAAAAGTATGGCAAGCAGTAACATCGTATTTATTAGTAAAAGCTTCTAGTGGTGGACACGCTCAAAAAAGAGATACAAATGGAAATATAATAAATACAAGTCCTAGTGCTTGGGATGATATACTGGCCACAAATCCTGATGGTTATTTATTTTCTATAAGGCAAAGATATCTAGACAAATATACTGCTGATTTACAAAGTTTAATATGGAGTACAGAATATTACTCTGGTACTAATTATTCTGCTAATGCTATATATCCGACTTCCTCTAAAGGCATAGTTATTATAATGAGCAGGAGCTATGCTACAACTGGCTATTTAGTATGTATTAGTGAAAGTGGAATAGCGGGTAGTTTAAGAAGTACTGGTCATACTTATAGTTCATTTAACGGTTATAGTCTTGCAACTGATAGTAATGGGCATGCTTATTGTATTCTTGGTTCATTTTCTGAGGGTCCTAGTAGCTATTATTTCCAAAAGAGGAGTTCTAATACTGGCTCTTTAATTATTGAATTACTTAGTAGTTCCTATTCACCGTCTGTTGCTAGATTAGCATTTGCTAAAGATGGTAAACTGTATCGGTCGCATGATAGAGCTATGAATGAAATAAATCCTGACAGTGGCACTTTTATTAGAAGTGCAAGTGTTTCTTCTAGTGCTATTTCAGGATATATTCGAAGTATGGCAATAAGTAGTGATAATATAGCTTTTCTAGGAACTTCCGATGGTAAACTACTTGGTGTTGATTTAACTACTTTAACAAGAATATTTGTAGTTAATGTTGGCGATACTGAAGAGGGTATATATAATGTAGAGGTTGATGTTGATGGGAATTGCTATGCAATTTGTCAGTATGACACAGTTTTAAGAAAATATAATAAGAATGGAACCCTCTTATTAGATATAGATTTAGGAACTAGCTTAAATAATCGTAATGGTATGGCTATAGGTCCAGGTAAAATTGGTACATTTCCAGAATATTATTAATTTAAAATGAGGTGATTTTCAATGTGGTTACTAAAAGGTGATAAAATTACTGAAACTAAAATCAAAATTACAAGTATATATAATCTTAATGCAATTGAAAATGATAAAATTAGTAAAGAAGATGGTATCATTGTTGAAAGTCTTTTAGATTATCCTCCGTATAAAAAAGGTGTTGATTATATTCGATGTGTTAATCCTCAAACAAAAGATCAATTTTATGAATATATTGATAGACCACTAACACAAGATGAAATAATACAAGAACAGAATGAGAAAATTGATTTACTTCTTCAAATGCAAATGTCTATGGGAGGTGTTATTTAATGGCCCAAATTATAGGTGGGTGGATTAAAAGAGGTGTTTTTAACTTTAAAACTGGTGAACCTTTTAAGTTAGAAGATATTAAGGATTTAATTATAAGGGCAGAAGTAGAAGCAATATTACTTAGAGAAAATATTTATTAAAAGATATAGCAGAATTACAGTTAGACCTGCAATTATCAGGGAATCTTTCCATCCCTGGTTATGATTCTAGTCAACCTTGAATAGCTAAACAAATTTAAAAGCATTGTTTGATGCAGGACTGTGTATGAGAAAATTTGTAAAACCACTACATTTTGCATAAGGACAAAAATAGGGGAAAATAAACATTAGGCGATTGGAATAATAAAAATTCTAATAATGGCATTAATTTTTATTTTACTTATTATTTTTGAGAGAATTGTTTTTTCTTGTTTATTGATTTGTGCTTTTTTAGAAGAAAACAGGAAGGGCAGAACATTATCTTTTTTAACCCTATTTTAGAAGGGATTGAGTGAACAAAGAAAATTTCAAAATTGAATTCTAAAACTACTAATAACCTTGCAGTTATTTTAATAATAACTGTGGGGTTATTTTTTTATCTAAAAATTCAATCCTACCTCCTAAATAAACAAAAATTTTCCGAAAAATTTCTTGACTCGGCAGAGTTACATAAATTATAATGAGTATAAAGTCAATGAGTGGAGAATCAATAAAAAATGAATCAAAAACAGGGTAAGACACAGCGCCAGGTGCAGAAGGAGCAAACGAGGAAACATCTTATGGAAACCGCATTCCGGCAGTTTGCTGAAAAGGGCTTGACTACGACCAGAACAGCGGATATTGCGAAAGCCGCTAAAGTTTCCCACGGGACGGTTTTTGCCCATTTCCCGACCCAGGAGGCATTGCTTAATGCTGTCATTGAAGAATTTGGGGTACGGGTTTCCCGGAGGCTTCATGAATTAGCCGCCGGCCATACCGGCCTGCGGGAGGTGCTGGCAGCACATCTTAAGGGCCTGAGGGAGTTTGAGGCTTTTTATACCAGATTGGTGATTGAAGGCCGGCTGCTTCCGGAGAGCGCCCGGAATGCATTCATCATCATTCAGTCGTCCATTTCTTTCCATATCAGCCAGGCAGCGGAGAGGGAGCAGCAAACAGGGACAATCGCTGTCTATCCGCTGCATTTACTTTTTAATACCTGGATCGGATTGCTCCACTATTATCTGGCCAATAATGATCTTTTTGCCCCGGGTGAATCTGTAATAGAACGTTATGGGCAGGAACTGCTGGAGCATTTTATGAGCCTAATGGCTGTAAAAGGATGAGGCATGATTGCCTGGGAGGGGGAGTAAAACTAAATAGAAAAAAGGCCAAAGGAGATGTGGTAATCATGAAGATTTGTATTGCCTGTGGAATGCCCATGGAGAAGGCTGCCGACTTTGCTATGGGGGATACTGCCAAGGATTACTGTGTGCATTGTGCACGGCCTGACGGGACGATGCAGTCATATGAGGAAAAGCTGAGTTCTCTGACCGCTTTTATTGTTCGGACGCAGGGACTGGATAAAGAAGCTGCTGCAGCCGCAGCCCGGAATATGATGGCCCGTCTGCCTGCCTGGAAGGCAGCAGAATAGGACAAAGGGGAGGGACAAACAATCTGTCTCTTCCCTTTGTCCCGTTTTGACTAAATTCCGGAAAAAATATTCTTCAGGGGTATCTCCAGCCCCTCAAAATTAGTTGAGCTAATGATATCTCCTTCCTCCAGGTTTATTAAGCTATCCAGTTCTCTTTCACGAGAAAAACTGTATTGAAAAATGCTTTTGTTTTCCAGATTTACAATCCAGTATTCCAAAATACCGCTTTTCATATAAAGATTTAATTTGGTAACCATATCTTTACCTTTAGTAAAGGGAGACAATACTTCTACAATCAGTGTCGGTATGCCCTCATACCTGTTATCTTCATTGACCTTGTCTTCATCACAGATCACAATAACATCGGGCTGGACAACATTCGGGTCTTCTTCGAACTTAGTGGCATAACCAAACAGCCTCACATCTAAGGGGGCGGTCAATGTGCGGCAGGCTCTTCCCCGAAAATAGTTATTAAAGTTCCAGGCTATTTCGTTTACTATAACCTGATGATTAAAACCAGGTGAAGCCAACAGATAGATTTCACCATCGATGAGTTCGTACCTTTGCTCAGATGAATTAATGAGAGTCAGATATTCTTCATAGCTGATTTTTCTTGTAGCTTTATATTTTAATGATTCTTCGTGAACAAGAAAGTAATCAGGTTCGTTATAGTAGCTGAGCTTGGCAACACTTTTCCCGTTTTTAGTAATAACAATGTCTTCCTTTTTTGCCAGGGAAAGGTATTTTCCAAAAGCATTCTGTAAATCAGTGGTGTTGATACGCATCATATCACCAACTCCTCTAATATTGGCTACTATTATACAGATTATTAGCTATTATGTCAAATAATTTTAGCTAAAATGTATGTATGAACGGACTATAACAAGAGGTTTTAGTTGGAATGCTTTGAACTTAAGCCGGAAAAGCTACGCTGTATAAGGCTGCGAAAAGGTTGTGAGAAATTGCTAAAACAGGGTGGTAACCTGGACTAAACAGAAAAGAGCCCAGTGAAATATAAAAGGGGATGTGGTAATGATGAAGATCTGTATTACCTGTGGAATGTCTATGAAGAAGGCTGCCGGCTTTTGCTGTGGGTGATACTGCCCAGGATTACTGCGTGCAGTGTGCACGGACTGGATAATGAAGCCGCTGCCCGGAATATGATGGACCGGCTCCCTGCCTGGCTCCAGAATCAGGACAGGAGGGACAAGGAACCTGTCCCCTTGTCCCTTCGGCGGGTGATACTGAGGCAGCTTAGTTTTTTAAATAGCCGATTTCATGGACCGGCAAATCCGTCAGCTTGATTAGCTGTGGTAAATAATTTTTATCCAGAGTTGCCAGTAAACAGGTGGCAGGGCCGGCGGATTTTTTTAAATCTACGGTCTGAGCGGGAAGTAAATCCAGCCGCAGGCCGGCACCTTCAGCTAATTGGGCCGCTTCATAGGCGATGCCTTTAGAGCCTGCCGGTAAAATTTCCTTTATCCAGGGGATGGCCAGGAGCTTAAGCAGCAGCCGGGCATCGGCGGTTTTGCCCGTCAGCACCTCTTCACCGATCTGGGGAATGCCGATACAGACAATTAAATCACCGCCGGCTGATTGGCCTAAGCGCAGCTTACTTTTATGGATTTTACCGATCACTGTGACGCCTAAAGCCGACTGGACCGTTGTGATGTTTTCTTCCGTACTGCCGGTTATGACCAGGTCTCCGGCCAGACCTGCCGCCGCCACTTCTTTTGTGATGCCTTTTAAGATAGCGGCACCGGTAGGGTTCATTTCTACACTTAAGGTGTTGATTACGGCCAAGGGTTGTGCCCCGGCGGCCATGACTTCCAGCAGGGGAACCCTGGCGGTAAAAATCCCCAGGATTTCCCCCGGGGCTTTAATTTTATCCCGGCTTTTGGGACCGATACCCCCTAAGGAATCACAAGCAATGACCAGGCAGTCCCCCCCGCCTAATTCTATTAGAGTTAAATCCCGGAAATTAGTGGCTTTGTCCAATTTGTTCTCCCACCTTTTGCAGCATAGCGGAATTAGCCAGTAAAGCGGCTAAAATAACGTTAACAGCGGAACCGATTATTAAGGGCAGCAGGAGAACCCAGAACATTCCGGATCCCAGCAGAGGGATTAATAAAGCCGGTGCCAGGACACCGTTGAAAATAATGGCTGCAATTATGGCTAAAATTTTCTGTCCTTTCTTAAAAAGGAGACCAAAGATCGTTACATAGACCGCCATTTGCAGGGCTATGTAAAGATGGATGGGAAGCCCCAGGGGAAAGGATACGGTCCAGGAACTAAATAAATGGCCCAGGGCACCTATTACCGCTCCGGGCCAGCCCGGTAAAATTACTACGCCCAGGTAGCCCGGTAAAGCATCCAAGGCTATCGTACCGGTGGGGCTGGGGATCTTAATAAAGCCGCCTACGGCACTTAATGCAATAAAGAAAGATACGAGAACAAGTTTTCTGGTATTCATTTGCATGAACCTCCTTTAATATTAAACGGGAAATTTAGCCAGAGGATCTACCTCATCCACGCTGCCGGAGCTTTAATTCCTGCTAAACAGTTTCGAGGGGAGCAGACCTTTGCGCTATGTTTTCCCGGTAATAAAAAAAGCCTACGGTTAAAAAACCGTAAGCTTTTCCATCACCTACATGTGTCAATTTAAACGATCAGGCAGGTCTCCTGGCTCGGCTTCTTCACTTAACATCCCTTCCCGGGTTAAAGCGGTGGTTAAATATGTTAAGCTCCACCTTACAGTGGCGGGTCCGCACCGGAATTTACCGGTTTCCCTATTCTCCTTCTTTTAAAAGGCACCTCAGCGTTTTAATTTATTTTTCTTGATAATATTATAGTAATTTTTTAATTCCGAAGCAATAAAAAATTCTCAGCTTATTATACTTTGTACTCTGTATTCTATACTTAGAGCTTACCATGCTTGTATACTATATTCCAGGCTCAGTTCCCGTAAATTATTAATTCTTTATTCTCAACGCTCGATTAATAATAAAAGCCGCCGTCGGCGACTTTAATTAGCTGGCTAATTTGTTGAACATCTTTGCTAAGCGGGATTTTTTGTTAGCAGCATTATTTTTATGCAAAATACCTTTGGAAGCAGCTTTATCTATAGTTTGCACAGCTTTTTGCAGACGGGTTTTTGCTTCTTCAATATTGTTAGTCTGTACTGCTTCCTCAAAACGTTTAATCACTGTTTTAACTGTAGATTTGATATTACGATTTCTTAAAGCCCTTACTTTAGCTTTTTTCGCACGTTTTAAAGCGGATTTAATATTAGCCAAGGGTGTCACCTCCTTTAAAGCCTTAAACATAATCTATCTATGTAATTCCGTATTTTCAACAGACTATATTCTACCATGCAGTGTAATAAAATGCAACTATAAAGGAATTTATGAATAGTTTTTCTGCCGCGGGGGAAAAATGAAATTATATTTTTGTTGGGAGGTGTTTAATTTGATTGGTTCAATTATAAGATTCATTGTGTCTGCCGTAGTTTTATTATTAGTTGGCTGGTTATTGCCCGGGTTTAGTGTAAACGGTTTTGTCGGAGCGTTGATTGCTGCAATAATAATAGCTGTTTTAGGGTGGGTTGCCGAAAGTTTGTTAGGTGAAAAAAGATCGCCAAAAAGCAGGGGGATAATTGGTTTCATCTCGGCAGCGGTCGTTATTTATGCTGCGCAATTCATTATACCCAATCAATTGTCGGTTTCGATATTAGGTGCGCTGCTAGCAGCTCTAGTCATTGGTTTAGTTGATTCATTTGTACCTACGGAATTAAGATAAGAGGTGTAGGCATAACCCCTCTGTCCCCATCATATATATCAATTATGATGGAAAGGCTGGAGGGGTTATTTTGTTTCGCTTTAAAAGAAGGATATTATTCTATAGATTTACGAATAGAAAGGCCAAGCTGTATGTATTATTGATCATACTGGCTTTAAGTATTGTCTCCGCTTGGGGGATTATTATAAATCATTCTGCAGATGAGGCAGCTGTTGCTGTTAGTACCGGGGAGTTTAGTGAGCAGCCGGGTTCTTTGTTGCAGGGATTTAATAAAACCCTGCAGCTTTTCGATATATCGGAAGGGAAAATGAAAACAATTCTTAGTGAGGGCTGTCCGCTGGTAGCGCTGCCCGCGAGCGGGGAAAATCATGATCTTCCGGACCCTGTCAGGCTATTGACCCTGGGTTTATCTTATATAACGGATCTGAACAGCAGTAATCCCGTCACCATCTTTAAATCTCAGATGGCTGTTTTAGCAGCCGTTGATCCCAATGAGCTGCCTGTAAATATTGTGGAAAATCCCTCTGCTCCGGCTTATGATGAGGAGGAAGATTTTTACCTGGAAACCCCGCCCGGATTAGATGATTGGCATTTTGAAATTGATGAAACCGCACCTGTAGAATTAACAAAAGATCCTGTTGTTTTTATCTATAATACGCATAATGCCGAGACCTATAAACCTACTGACGGTACAAGTAAACAGGAAGGAAAGAACTCGGGCATAGTTAAGGTGGCAAAGGTTATGGCAGAAAGCCTGGAAAGCCAGGAAGGGCTGAAAACCATTCGTTCTGAGGTCATCCATGATTTTCCTGATTTTACAAGGTCCTATATTAAATCCTTGGAAACTGCCCAAAAAGTATTGAAAGCCAATAAAACCATCCGGGCCGTTTTTGATGTGCACCGGGATGCCGGATTTAAATCGAAAAGTACCACGACCATTAAAATTGCAGGGAAGGAAGCCGCGTCGGTTATGATTGTTGTAGGTACTGAACATGAGCGGTGGAAAAGTAATTTAGCCTTCGCTGAAAAATTAGAAGCCAAGGCTAACCAGCTCTATCCGGGTTTGATTAGAGATATTAGAATCGCCGACAACCGCAGATATAATCAGCACCTGCATCCTAATTCTTTGATCCTGGAGGTCGGAAGTGATTTGAATACCCTTGAAGAAGCCCGGTACAGTGCCAGTCTGATGGCTACGGTAGTTGGCCAGGTTATTAAGGAAATGCCTAATTGAGCCGCTAAATTTAGGGCGGCCGGGATGATGGATAGATGTTGGGTTTTTTCAACGGAAAATGTCTAACGGAGAAGCGGAGTAAATTTAAAAGTGAGCCCCCGGCCTTGAGAGCTGTGGGCTTTAATCCTTTTGCAGACTGAGTACAGGAGCGGAATTCAATTTCTTTTGGCAGGAAGATCAGGTTTAAATCAACGGTAAGTTACTATTTCCACATCAGCGATAAAAAAAACTTAATTGTTAAATAAGAAAAATTAATATAAAATGAATTATGGATACCGGTTATTTTCCACTTTGCTAATGAGGGTGAGATTTAATGAAAAATATTACTCTTCTAGACGATATCTGGGCTAATCGAAATCTTATTGAAGCAATAATCAACAATACCATGGATCCCATCGTAGTTGTCAACAAAAACGGCAGGATCGTGCTAATCAATGAACCTTATAGAAAGTTTTTGAATATTGAAGAAAAAGAGGTAATTGGTAAGCATGTGACTCAGATTATTGAAAATACCCGCATGCACATCGTTATTAAAACCGGTGTTTCAGAAGTTGGGGATATTCAAAGAATAAACGGCCATAACACCGTATGCAAAAGAATACCCATTAGAGAAGATGGCCAGGTAGTGGGAGCAGTCGGCCTGATGATGTTTAGAGATGTTAAAGAACTCCAGGTTTTATCGGATCAATTAGGGCAATTAGAGCGGGAACTGGAGTACTATAAAGGCAGATTGCAAAAAAGAGAGAAATACTATACATTTGCCGATATAATCGGGGAAGGCCCGTATATGAAAGAACAAAAAAATAAAGCCCAACTGGTGGCTAAAACAAACAGTACTATTTTAATCAGAGGGGAAAGCGGCACCGGTAAAGAGATGTTTGCGCAAGCTATTCATAACAGCAGCTACAAGGCTAAAAACAAATTTATTAAGGTTAATTGTGCCGCTATACCGGAACATCTGCTGGAATCGGAACTTTTCGGGTATGAAGAGGGAGCCTTTACGGGTGCCAAAAAAGGCGGTAAAATAGGGAAATTCGAATTAGCCAATAAAGGAACGATTTTTTTGGACGAAATAGGTGATATGCCTCTGAATATGCAGGTCAAGCTCTTGCGGGTCCTGCAGGAAAAGGAAATCGAAAAGGTAGGAGGAACCGGCCCGCTGTCTGTCGATACCCGGATAATTGCTGCGACCAACCGGCCCCTGGAAAAATACATTAAGGAAGGCAAATTCCGTATGGATTTATATTATCGTCTGAATGTGATCGAACTTAAATTATTACCCCTTAGAGAACATAAAGAAGATTTGCCCGTTTTAGTAGATTATTTATTAGGTACTATTGCCGAAAGATTAAATAAAATAAAACCGCAGATTACCAAACCGGCACTGCAGTTAATCCATGAATATGCCTGGCCGGGTAATATCAGAGAATTGGCCAATGTTTTAGAGCGGGCGATAATCTTTGCCCAAGAAGGCGTTGTTGATGTTGAACAATTAAATATCAAGGCAGATAAAGGTATGGGAAACGAGGATTATTCGGAAAAAGGCTTTAGTCTCAAAGAAAATTTAGAACAGGCGGAACGAAGGATCATTAATAAAGCCTTAGCGTTTACCAAGGGTAACCGCTTAAAGGCTGCCCGGCTTTTAAAAATCAGCCGTTCCCAGCTTTATAAAAAACTGGAAAAATTTAAAGAAACACTGTCTTAAAAAAAGGACAGTGTCTTTTTTTTAGGAAAAGTCTTATAGGCCGGATCATCAAAGGATTTGCGCAATAATTCACATAAAAAGTGTCTGATAAATAGGATAGTTTACTCCCGGATAACTTATTGTGCAAAGAACAATAAAGGTAAATTTGCGTTAGCTGACGGGAATTTTAGTGATTGGCATGATTTGTGCATTAGTATCAGATAACGCTGGCGTTAAAAAAGTAACAAAAATAGCTGGATTTTACAGAGAAAAATGCTAAAGAAATCACATTCACAAGGAGGGACCTTATGGTTTTAGGTATTGTTTTTTCATTGGCGTTATTGATGTTTATTGCTTACAGGGGGTATTCCGTCATCTTATTTGCACCCGTTTGTGCCCTAATTGCTGCGGCCACGGCAGGCTGGCCGTTATTAGCGACCTATACTGAAGTTTTTATGCCTAACGGCATGAATTATGCGAAAAGCTATTTCCCGGTATTTTTACTGGGTGCCGTATTCGGCAAGGTCATGGAAGACAGTGGTGCCGCCAAAGCGATTGCCCACTGGATTATTAAAAAATTAGGTTCCGGTAAAGCCATAACTGCCGTAGTGCTGGCCTGTGCTGTGCTGACTTACGGCGGAGTCAGTCTGTTTGTTGTTGCTTTTGCGGTTTATCCTTTTGCCGCCGCCATGTTTAAAGAAGGGAATATTCCCAAGCGTTTAATACCGGGCTGTATTGCCTTAGGATCTTTTACCTTTACGATGACGGCCTTTCCGGGAACCCCCCAAATTCAAAATTTAATTCCCGGTAAATATTTCGGGACTACCAGTTATGCCGCACCAACAGTGGGTATTTTAGCCGGCTTAATGATGGCTGTCGGTGGGATTCTCTGGTTGGAATACCGTAAGAAAAAGTTTATAGCGGCAGGTGAAAATTACGGCTCTAAACATGAATTCATTAATGAACCTGAAGCTGTTGTTGACGAAGCCGGTTTAATGAACCCGGTCCTAGGAATTTTACCCCTTTTAGCTGTCTTAGTGCTTAATTTTACCTTCACAAAAATGATTTTAGCCTGGGATCCGGCTTTCTTAAAAGAATACGAACAGTTCAGCAGTTTGGATATCTCCACGGTTGTGGCGATCTGGGCCTTGATATCGGCTCTGGTAATCGGGATTATTCTGGCGGTGATCTTTGGCTGGAAAAATATCAAGACGGAAGCGAAGCTGGCCAAAGCGCTCAACGCAGGAGCTATCGGTTCTCTCTTGGCAATTATGAATACTTCGTCCGAGGTAGGTTTTGGTAATGTCATTCGTTCTTTGCCGGGATTTACGGTAGTCAGGGACTTTATGTTAAGTATTGACCCCGGGACACCGCTGGTTTCCGAGGCTATTACCGTAAACGTACTGGCCGGTATCACCGGTTCCGCCTCCGGCGGGATGAGCATTGCTTTAGAGGCTATGGGCCAGAGATACCTGGAGTGGGGAAATGAGGTCGGTCTCAATCCGGAATTATTACATAAGATTGCTTCCTTATCCTCCGGCGGGTTTGACAGTCTGCCGCATAACGGGGCCGTAATTACTTTGCTGGCGATCTGCGGCTTAAACCACAGAGCTTCTTATCCCGATATCGGGATGGTTTCCGTGGTCATTCCTTTTGCGTCCACGGCAATTCTTATCATTCTTGCCACCTTGTTCGGGATTGCCTGAATTTTCAGCAGCTTTCGGAGATCTCTGAAAGCTGCTTTACCACAATATTAATAAGGAGATGTGAATTATGGCTCCGAAATTTATTTCTGCTCAAGAAGCTGTAGATTTGATTCAGGACGGTGATGTTGTTGCTTTTAGCGGATTTATGGGTGGTGTTCATCCGGAAGAATTGACGAAAAGCATGGCTCGGAAATTTTTCCAGGCAGGTGTGCCCCGGGATTTGACCATATTTTATGCTGCGGGCATCGGTGACGGGAAAGACCGGGGGCTGAATCACATTGCCCAGGAAGGCTTGGTAAAACGAGTCATCGGTGGTCACTGGAATCTGGCTCCCCAAATGGTAAAGCTGGCGGTAGAAAATAAGATAGAAGCTTATAACCTGCCCCAGGGGGTAATCGCTCACTTAGTCCGGGACATTGCCGCCGGTAAGCCGGGGACGATTACCCATGTCGGATTAAAAACCTTTGTTGATCCCCGACTGGAAGGCGGAAAATTAAATTCCCGGACAACGGAGGAATTAGTGGAAGTAATAAAAATAAACGGGCAGGAAAAGCTGCTCTATAAGGCTCTCCCGTTGAACGTAGCGGTTCTCCGCGGGACAACGGCCGACGAAAACGGGAATATTTCCATAGAAAAAGAAGTTGCTTCTCTGGAGTTAACATCTCTGGCCCAGGCTGTCAGAAATTCCGGCGGCAAAGTAATCGTACAGGTTGAGAGAGTTGTTAAAAAGGGGACCTTAGATCCGAAATTAGTGAAAATCCCGGGAATTTATGTGGATGCCGTTGTGATCGCAAGTAATGCGGCGGATCATATGCAAACCTTTGGGGAGCAATATAACCCTTCTTATACCGGCGAAATTAAAATTCCTGTTACTAATGTAAAACCGATCGAGCTTAATGAAAGGAAAATAATCGGCCGCCGGGCTGCCCTGGAACTGCTTCCCGGTGCGGTTGTTAATCTGGGCATCGGAATCCCTGAGGCTGCTGCGATGGTTGCGAACGAGGAAGGTATCGGTGAGTATATGACCTTGACGGTAGAAGCCGGCCCCATCGGCGGTGTTCCCGCCGGTGGTTTGAGCTTTGGTGCAGCCATCAACCCGGAAGCAATTATCGACCAGCCCTACCAGTTTGATTTTTATGACGGAGGCGGTGTTGATTTAGCCTTTCTGGGTCTAGCGCAAGTTGATAATGCGGGGAATGTCAATGTGAGCAAATTCGGCCCCCGGATTGCCGGGTGCGGCGGTTTCATCAACATTACCCAGAATGCCAAGAAGGTTTTCTTCTGCGGTACTTTTACCGCCGGGGGATTAAAGGTAGCCATCGAGGATGGTAAGCTAAATATTCTTAATGAAGGAAAGGTTAAGAAATTTATTAATGGTGTAGAACAGGTAACCTTTAGCGGCCAATATGCCAATGAAGTCAGACAACCGGTTCTCTATATTACGGAAAGGGCAGTATTTGAACTCCGGGAAGAAGGCTTATGCTTAATTGAAGTGGCCCCGGGAATTGATGTCCAAAGGGATATTCTGGCCCACATGGACTTCCGGCCTGTCATTAGCCCTGAGCTGAAAACCATGGATCTGAGGATATTCAAGCCTGAAACAATGGGTCTTAATCAAAAATAAAAAAAGAAGGTGCCGAAATGATTAAAGAAAGACATTTCAGTGATTTTGAGGTGGGGAGTAAGGACTCTTTTACTAAGAAAATTACTGCCGGGGATGTCCTGAAATTCTCCGAGGCAACCGGTGATGTAAATCCGGTCCATCTGGATGAGGAGTATGCCCGGAAGACGATCTTTAAAAAACGTATTGCCCATGGAATGATCAGTGCCGGTATGATCTCGGCAGTTCTGGGCACAAAGCTGCCCGGACCGGGTGCTATCTATATGTCCCAAACCCTGAAATTTAAAGCTCCCGTTTATCTAGGCGATGAATTAACGGCGGTAGCTGAGGTAGTTGCTAAAGATTCGGAGAAAAAGAGATTCACGATTAAAACTTATGTGGAAAATCAAGACCATAAAGTTGTTACAGAGGGCGAAGCGCTTATTTTATTTAACAATTGATTGTGCAGCCGGAAATTAAGTCCGGGATTGTCAAATTTAAGGAGGAAGATCAGCATGAATTTTAAATTAACGGAAGAACAAGAATTAATCAGAAATATGGCCCGGGAATTTGCGGAAAGTGAAGTGGCCCCCCTGGCTGCCGAAGTAGATAAAAACCACCGTTTTCCCACAGAAACCGTTAAGAAGATGGTTGAACTCAATCTGCTGGGGATCCCTATTCCGGAAGAATACGGAGGCAGTGGAGCAGATAACCTTTCTTACATCTTAGTTGTGGAAGAATTATCAAAGGCTTGTGCGACTACCGGCGTCATTTTGTCAGGACATACTTCTTTAGCTTGTCAGCCAATTAACCAGTTTGGAACAGCAGAACAGAAACAAAAATACTTACCGGCTCTGGCCGGCGGTGAAAAGCTGGGCGCTTTTGCCCTTACTGAGCCCAGTGCCGGAACTGATGCCGCTTCGCAACAAACGATAGCGGTTTTAGAGGGTGACCACTACATTTTAAACGGTTCCAAGTGCTTTATTACCAACGGTGCCTATGCCGACATCTTTATTGTGCTGGCCATGACTGATAAAAGTAAAGGGGTCAAAGGTATTTCCGCCTTTATCGTTGAAAAAACCTTTCCCGGATTTGCGGTGGGCCAGACGGAAGATAAATTAGGGATCAGAGGCTCCAGTACAACGGAAATTATTTTTAAAGATTGTCAAGTACCGCAAGAAAATTTACTGGGTGAGGAAGGCAAGGGCTTTAGGATTGCTATGCAGACTCTGGACGGAGGCCGCATCGGTATTGCCGCCCAGGCTTTGGGGATAGCGGAATCCTGTTTAAAATCTTCTGTTAACTATGCCAAAGAAAGACAACAATTTAATAAGCCCATTGGTACTTTCCAGGGCATTCAATGGATGATTGCGGAGATGGCAACCAAAATAGAAGCGGCCCGCTATTTAGTATATCATGCCGCCTGGTGCAAAGATAATGGTATGTCTTATAGTAAAGAGGCGGCCATGGCTAAGTTATTTGCTGCTGAAACAGCAATGTGGTGCGGGGTTAAAGCGATTCAGGTTCATGGCGGATATGGTTATACTACGAACTATCCTGTGGAAAGATACTTCCGGGATGCGAAAATTACGGAAATCTATGAAGGAACATCGGAAGTACAGAAAATGGTGATCGCAGGGAGTTTACTAAGATAAGTGAATCAGCTTGGCTTGCGCCTGCTTAAGTAAGGGCGTAAGCCATTGGCATAAAATCAACTTCAAAGGAGGCAGAATATGAAGAAGATAGCCGCGTGTTATAAATGGGTAGTGGATGAAGCCGATATCAGAGTAGAAGGCGCCAATCATTCTTTAAACTTTGACCGGGTCAAATATAAAATCAGTGAATATGACCGGAATGCCCTGGAGCAGGGAGCCTTGTTGAGTGAGGAGACCGGGTGTGAATTTGTGGCTGTTACCTGCGGTACGGATGTGAAGGCTTCTTTAAAAGATGTGTTATCCCGGGGACCCGGTAATGTTTATTACCTGGAGGATCAGTTTATGGCGGCTGCCGACAGTCAGGTTACCGCCAAAGTACTGGCCGGAATGCTAAAGCAGATCGGGGAGGTAGATTTAATCATTTGCGGAGAAGGTTCGGGAGACGATTATTCTCAGCAAGTCGGGCCAAGGCTGGCGGCCCTTTTGGGGTATGCTTCCCTTTCTTTTGTTAATAAAGTGGAGCTTACCCCGGCAGGAATCAAAGCCGAGCGAAAACTGGAAGACGGGGTGGAGGTTGTAGAGGTCAACGGGCCGGCGGTGGTTACTGTTTTGCCGGATATCAATAAACCCCGGATTCCCAGTCTAAAGCAAATACTGGCTGCGAAAAAGAAGCCGGCGACGGAGCTGGCTGCGGCAGAACTGGGTCTTCGGGAGGAAGACTGCCGTCCTAAGCTTACGACTTTAAGTATTGCCGGGAGCGTAATGGAGCGGAAACAAATCAGGATGAATTCTGAGGGTGTCCCGGTGGAGGAAGCCGTTGAAAAATTAGTAAAACAACTTGAGCTGGAAGGCGCATTAGATTGAAGGGGGCGGGGAAATGAACAGGATTTGGATTATCTCCGATATGGCAGAAACTGCCTATGAAATGATTAGTAAAGCCCTGGAATTAAAACGTGACGGCGGAAGTATTGCCGCTTATCTGATCGGCCGGGAAGAAGAGGGGCAAAAGGCGGTTCAATATGGAGCAGACCATGTAAAATTAATGGATTTACCGGCAGAAACTGCCTGGGAGCAGTACGGGCCGGTCCTGGCAGAGGAAGCAAAAGCCGTACGGCCTGATTTGATATTAATCGGCGCCAGCCGCAGGGGTAAGGACCTGGCTGCTCAGCTAGGGGCCCTTTTGGATGTTCCCTGTGTAACAGAGTGCAAATCGCTGGAGCCGGCCGGTGACAAGATTGTATTAGAGCGGATCATTTATGGCGGCTTAGCGGAAAAAAAATTAGCTTGTGTTAATTCCTGTGTCATCGCTACTATTGCTTCCCGGACCTTTAATAAAAGCGAGCAATTAGCAAGGGACAATGCGGGTTCGATAACGAAGTTAATTTTACCGCAGGAAACGAAGCTTAAGGTAATCGAGCGGCGGCCCAAACCCCAGGAGACGGTTAATATTGGGGAAGCCAATACGGTAGTGGGCGTGGGCAGAGGCTTCGCCGGTAAAGAAGAACTGGGGATTGCGGAAGAATTAAAGGAAGCCTTAAAGGGCGAAATCGGCTGCACAAGACCGATAGCGGAAGATCTCCACTGGCTCCCGGAGGACCGGTATATTGGTATTTCCGGTCAAGTAGTGAGACCCACCCTCTACTTAGCGGCGGGAGTATCCGGTCAGGTCCAGCATGTTTACGGAATCAGAGATGCGAAGGTTATTGTCGCCGTTGATAAAAACGAGAATGCCCCTATTTTCCAAGTAGCTGATTATTATCTGGTGGGAGATTTAAAAGAAGTGCTGCCGGCTTTCACCAAGGCAGTAAAGCAAGTAAAGGGTCACTAAATAGGGGGGGAAGCTCATGTCGGAAGAAAAATTTGATGTGATCGTTGTAGGGGCCGGGCCTGCCGGCAGTGTGGCCGGCTATATTTTGGCCGGAGCCGGTTTGGAAGTGCTGATGATTGAAAGGGGAACAACGGCAGGCAGTAAAAATATGACCGGGGGCCGGCTTTATACTCATAGCTTAGAGCAGGTCATGCCAGGATTTACAGAGGAGGCCCCTCTGGAAAGGAAAGTAAGCAAAGAAATTATTACTTTGTTAACACCCGGGACTGCAGTTTCGCTGGATATTCATTCCCAGAGTTTTCTGCATACCGGTCAAGATTCGTATACTGTTTTAAGGGCTGATTTTGACCGCTGGCTGGCGGAAAAAGCGGAGGACGCGGGAGCAATTATTGCTGCAGGTGTCCGGGTCGATGACCTTTTGTGGCAGGAGGGACGCGTAACGGGTGTTAAAGCCGGTGAAGATGAGATGGAAGCCGGGGTGGTGATTTTAGCCGACGGAGTAAACTCCCTTTTAGCTCAAAAGGCCGGATTGAAAAAAGAGCTGGAGGCCCGGCAGGTTGCAGTGGGGGCGAAAGAAGTCATTGAACTGCCGGGGACGGTAATAGAAGACAGATTTAATATAAGTGAGGATGAAGGTGCGGCCAGGCTTTTTGTGGGGGATTGTACCAAGGGTAGGATCGGAGGAGGTTTTTTGTACACCAATAAAAACAGCATATCCTTGGGTATTGTTTGTACCCTGGCTGATTTAGGCAACTCCGGAAAAAGTGTGCCGGAAATGCTGGAGGATTTTAAACAACATCCGGCAGTCCGGCCCCTCATCAAGGACGGTAAACTGCTGGAGTATTCCGGTCATTTAGTGCCTGAAGCGGGCTTGAGTATGGTCCCCCGGCTTTATGGAGACGGAATCTTAGTAGCAGGGGATGCGGCAGGACTGGTAATTAATATCGGATATCTGGTGCGGGGGATGGACTTAGCTATTGCTTCCGGTGCATGCGCCGCCAAGGCCGTTATTGCCGCTGCGGAGAAAGAGGATTTCAGTAAGAATACCTTAGCCTGCTATCAAGGATTATTAGATGATTCCTTTGTCATGAAGGATTTGCAGGCTTATCATAAATTCCCTGAATTTATGGAAAATCAGCGGATTTTTAATGATTATCCCCGATTAGCCGAATCTGTTTTGACGGATATGTTTTTAGTGGACGGAAAAAACCCTGTCCCATTGCGAAAAAAAGTGTTTTCCCATGTTAAAAAGGTGGGGATGGGTCATTTAATCAAGGATGCCTGGAAAGGGATGGGAGCTTTATGAAATTCATGAGTACTGCCGAAAAATTAGGCGTAAATAAATTTGTTGTTGATGAAGGCAAGCCCCATATCGTCATCAAAAAGGAGCGGCTTAATATGGAGGATATCCAGAAATGTGTGATTGCCTGTCCGGCAGGGTTGTATGCAATTAATGAGGACGGCACGGTTAGCTTTGACTTTGCAGGATGTCTGGAGTGTGGTACTTGCCGGGTGCTGTGTGCAGATTCCGGTGTTCTGGAATGGAATTATCCGCGGGGCACCTTCGGTGTCGAGTTCCGCTACGGTTAGAATATACCAAGGAAGTATGCTAATTATTCTTTAAGGAGGGAGTAGCGTGGAAAACATCTTATGTGAAATTTCCGGCCCGGTGGCAGAAGTGACGATCAACAGGCCGAAGGCCTTAAATGCCTTGAACAGTGCTACCTTACAGGAGTTAGATATGCTAATGAATGATTTAGCGAAAAATAAAGAAGTCCGGATTATGATCATCACCGGTTCCGGGGACAAAGCTTTTGTAGCAGGTGCCGATATTTCCCAGATGAAGGACCTCAATGCCCTGGCAGGTAAAGAATTCGCCAGGCTCGGGCAGCATGTATTCTCGGCAATTGAAAATATGCCCCAGGTCGTCATTGCGGCAGTTAACGGTTTTGCTTTAGGCGGCGGTTGTGAACTGGCTATGGCCTGTGACATCAGGCTGGCTTCGACAAAGGCTAAGTTTGGCCAGCCGGAAGTAAGCCTGGGGATTATTCCCGGCTTCGCAGGGACCCAGAGACTGGCCCGCTTAGTAGGGAAAGGTATCGCCAAGGAGCTTATTTTTGCCGGGGAGATGATCGATGCTCCGGAAGCCTATCGAATAGGCTTAGTCAATAAAGTTTATGAACCGGAAAAATTATTAACTAAAGCCCGGGAATTGGCCCACAAGATACTAAATAAAGGTCCCGTTGCGGTAAGCTTAGCCAAAACAGCGATTAATACCGGTTTAAATATGGATGATGAATCGGCTTATAAATATGAAGCCGAAGTATTTGGCTTATGCTTTTCTACTATGGATCAAAAGGAAGGTATGACTGCTTTTCTTGAGAAACGCAAGGCAGAGTTTAAAGGTATTTAAAGGAGTATTTTAATTTCATAATGCAAGTTATTTTTAGGTAATATGAACTTTTAGCGGAGCTGCGACAATCTGCGGGGCATCTGAAAAGGGATTATTACCTTCTTTTCATTTGATAATTTACGCGGTTTTTTTCCACTGAGGGAGGAGACGGGAATAACATTGTAAGCATCTGGAAACTATATTAATATGCTTAAATCCTCAGAAATATTAGAGGCAGGTGATGATCATGGGCTGGAAATATTGGAGTGCGGTTTTTATTTCCATGATTTTTTTTGTAAGCCTTATAATTTTAGGTACAAATATTTCAGCGGGCAGGCTGGCCGCTATTACAAATCAGGAAATAACCCCGCCCTTTTTATTCGTGCCTGTAAATCGTGACCTGGTTCAAATTAATATTTTAGGCAGCCATTATGATTATTCGCTGGTAAGAGCCCGGCAAAGATATTCTAATCTTAAATCTTCTATACAAAACTCTTATGTTGCTGTAAAATGTAACTTGATTCCGAGGGCCGATTACCTTCTCTTGCAATGGGAAAAAGGAGTTGGTCAGCTGCAAGATGACTTAAAAGGCGTAATGAATCATTTTTAGTTAAAAAGGTGGAACTTATGGCAGAGAAGAAGAAAACAGGCGGTATTTTTAAAGCTGCGGGAATTATTATGATAGCCATGACTTTATCCCGAATATTTGGATATATTCGGGATGTAGTAATTTATACGAAATTCGGTCAGGATTTCAGAACTGATGCGTATAATGCCGCATTTTCCATACCGGATTTTCTCTATTATTTATTAGTAGGCGGGGCGCTCAGTTCTGCTTTCATACCTGTTTTTTCCGGGTACCTGGCTACAGATAAGGAAGAAGACGGCTGGGAAGTAGCAAGTACGATTTTTAATATTGTCATGTTATTGATGATCATCGGCATTATGTTAGGCTTGATTTTTACTCCCCAATTGATAAAGCTGCTGGTGCCGGGTTTTACAGAAGAAGCATTCCGCTTGACGGTTCTATTAACAAGAATCATGTTTGCCCAGAGTTTTTTTATGGCTTTAAATGGTATTTCCCAGGGTATTCTGCATTCCTATAAACATTTCTTTTCTCCTGCCCTGGGTTCGGTGCTGTATAATCTGGGTATTATTGTGGTGGGAATTTTATTAGTCGACAGATTTGGAATTATGGGTTTTTCCATAGGAGTTGTAGCGGGGGCGATGGCAAATTTTCTTGTTCAAGTTCCGGCTTTAAAGCAGATTGGTCTTAAATACAGGCCGGCCTTAAATTGGCGGCACCCGGGCGTAAAAAAGATATTGGTCTTGATGCTGCCTGTTTTTATCGGCTTGTCCGTAACCCATTTTAACCTTTTTGTCAATCAGTTTCTGGCATCGTCTCTGCCCCACGGTATGATATCCGCTCTGAGAGCAGCCCAGCGTATTATGCAGCTGCCGATAGGGGTCTTTGCTATTGCTGTTGCTCTGGCAGTTTTCCCTACTTTAACCGGTCAAGCTGCCCGCAATGAGGAAAAAGAGTTTAAAAGGACGATGTCCTTAGGCGTGCGGACAGTTATTTTTATCACTTTACCATCGGCAGTAGGCTTGATTGCTTTAAAAGTTCCCATTGTCAGGGCGATGTTTCAGCAGGGTGAATTTACTGCGAATAATACTGAGGCGACAGCGTATGCGCTCTTATTCTATTCTTTGGGATTAATCGGGTATTCCGCCCAGCAGGTTTTAAACAGAGCCTTTTATGCTTTACAGGATACCAGATCCCCTGTAACAGTGGGAATAGTAACAATATTTATTAATATTATTCTTAATTTCCTGTTGATAAATATTTTAGGTCATGGTGGCTTAGCTTTGGCCTATTCCATTGCAGGTTTAGTGAACATGGTGCTGTTGCTGTATTATTTACGCCGCAAAATTGGGCATATCGACGGCCGGAACATGCTTGTCTCCTTTGCCAAGACCCTGGCAGCATCATTAATAATGGGCCTTATGGTATATTTGACGGCTTATTTCATAGAAATACATTTTAATATAAACCTTAAAGTAATTCAAATATTGCAGGTGTTGATTTCCGTGGGAGTAGGAGCAGTTATTTACGGTATTATCGTTACCTTTATGAAGATGGAAGAAGCCCGGATGGCACTGGGCATTTTGACCAGAAGGCTGAAGAGAAAGAAAACGGAGGCGTAGGATGATAGTTTAAAGTTTATAGTTTATGTGTCACTAATCACTAAACAACTGAGAACCGGTATCTGAGAACTGAGAACTATATCTGGTAATATCACCTTTAATTTGTTATAATATCATTTAATGTTTTAGCTTGTAAATGAAGGAGGGGCCTCGGTGAAGCAGGAGAGGATAAGAAATTTTTGTATAATCGCCCACATTGACCATGGCAAGTCTACTCTGGCTGACAGGATTTTAGAATATACAGGGACGCTTACAAAGAGAGAAATGGTGGAGCAGGTTCTGGATTCCATGGATTTGGAAAGAGAACGGGGTATCACCATCAAGCTCCAGGCTGTCAGACTGCCTTATCAAGCAAGTGACGGCCAAGAATATGTCTTGAATTTAATCGATACACCGGGGCATGTTGATTTTACTTATGAGGTATCCCGGAGTTTAGCTGCCTGCGAAGGAGCTGTTTTAGTAGTTGATGCCGCTCAGGGTATTGAGGCCCAGACTTTGGCCAATGTTTATCTGGCCCTTGAACATGACTTAGAAATAATACCGGTTATTAATAAAATAGATCTACCCAGCGCTGAGCCTGAGAGGGTGAAAAAGGAAATTGAAGATGTGATCGGACTGGACGCCAGTGAGGCTATCCTTTGCTCGGCTAAGGAAGGTATTGGTATTCCGGAAATACTGGAAGATATCGTGAAGAAAATACCTGCGCCGGTAGGGGATAGTACGGAACCTTTGCAAGCCCTGATATTTGATTCCCATTATGATCCTTACCGGGGAGCAATTTCCTATATCCGGGTTGTGGAGGGTGTCTTAAAAAAGGGCATGAAAATTAAGATGATGTCAACGGGTAAAGTTTTTGAAGCTACCGAGGTCGGAGTTTTTGCACCGGCCATGATGTTAGTCGATCAGTTAAATCCCGGCGAAGTGGGATTTGTTGCTGCCAGTATTAAAAATGTCAAAGATACTCAGGTCGGGGATACCGTCACCAGCGCCGAAAAGCCGGCGCAAAAGCCGCTGCCCGGCTACCGAAAAGCAACACCTATGGTTTTCTGCGGGTTGTATCCTGTGGAAAACAATGAATATACTGATCTCAGGGATGCCCTTGATAAGCTGAAACTTAATGATGCTTCCTTATTATATGAACCCGAGACATCAACCGCTTTAGGATTTGGCTTCCGTTGCGGTTTTTTAGGATTATTGCACATGGAGATCATCCAGGAAAGATTAGAAAGGGAATACGGCTTAAATCTGATCACGACAGCGCCCAGTGTTATTTATAAAGTAACGAAGACGAATGGGGAAGTTTTACTGGTTGATAATCCGGCCAATCTGCCTACCGTACAGATGATAGAAATTCTCGAAGAACCATATGTTAACGCAACAATGATGGTTCCCACTGATTTTGTGGGACCGGTAATGGAGTTGTCTCAGGAAAGAAGGGGTACCTTTATTAATATGGAGTATCTCTCGGAGACCAGGGTAATGTTAAAGTATGATCTGCCTTTAAGTGAAATTGTCTATGATTTCTTCGACCAGCTTAAAACCCGCACCAAAGGTTATGCCTCTTTGGATTATGAAATGAAAGGCTATAAGGAATCTAAGCTGGTTAAGTTGGACATTCTGGTAAACAATGAGCCTGTTGATGCCCTGTCCTGTATTGTCCATAAGGATAAAGCATATATTCGCGGCAGGGCTCTCGTAAATAAGCTAAGAAGCATCATACCCCGTCAGATGTTTGAGGTACCTATTCAGGCAGCGATCGGAAGCAAAATTATTGCCCGGGAAACTGTTAAAGCGTTAAGGAAAAGCGTCCTCGATAAATGCTACGGTGGTGATATTACCCGGAAACGCAAGCTTTTGGAAAAACAAAAAGAGGGTAAGAAAAGAATGAAGCAGGTAGGAAGCGTGGAAATTCCCCAGGAAGCTTTTATGGCAGTACTTAGTTTAGAAGAATAATATATTATTCTTCTAAACGCAGCTACGGTATCTACAGAAACTACAGTGCTACAGAAATCAAAAAGGTATTCTGTTATCCTGAATAAAGATGCCCCGCAGCCGGTTTTGTTAGATTAAGGCTATAGGAATGCTTTAGAGAATTTTCCTTTGTAATTATTATGAAGTCACTGCCATTGACTAAAAAGAGCATGGCAATTTCTGCTTTTCCAGTGAACTTGCGATGCTTGTGTCAGACGCAAAATTTATCTTCTTGGTATGTCTGAACTAAATTAACCTGTAAGCAGATGTCAGACGTAAATAGCTCACCCGGAAGTATGTCTGACCCCGAATGTAACCCTGAAGTAATCGTCCGACTTCAAATATTAGGGGTGAAGCAGAAATGATGGAAGCCTTATATGTGCATATTCCCTTTTGTAAGGCCAAATGCTTTTATTGTGATTTTAACAGTTTTGCAGGATATCCTGCTGAATTTCAAAAGCGGTATAGCGAGGCTTTAAAGAAGGAAGCCCGGTTAAGAGTTAAGAGTCAGGAGATTAATCTGCGCACAGTTTATCTTGGAGGAGGAACGCCCACTTGCCTTGTAGGTGGGCTTCTTGCTGAACTGATCGAATTTTTTTTAAGGATCTTTCCTTATCGGCTTCCCCTTGAATTAACTGTTGAAAGTAATCCCGGGACAATGAACAAGGAAAAATTGGATTTATTAAAAACTGCCGGTGTGAACAGGATTTCCCTGGGGGTCCAGTCTTTTAATGATGAATTATTAAAAAGACTGGGCAGGATTCATACGGCTCAAGAGGCGGTAAGGAGCATTCAATTATTACGGGGAGCCGGCTTTGAGAATATCAATCTGGATCTGATGTATGGCTTGCCGGGGCAAGACCTTGCCGATTGGGAGAAAACTTTACTTCAAACAATAAGTTTTGCACCGGAACATATTTCTCTGTACCAGCTTAAAATAGAAGAAGGAACACCCTTAGGCCGGGAATTTCAGCAAGGACTTTTAGCGGAATTTGATGACGAGCTGGCTTTGCGGATGTATCAGCTGGCTCAAAAAATCTTAAAGGCAGCAGGCTATATCCATTATGAAATAGCAAATTTTGCTAAACCAGGTTATCAGAGTATCCACAATCAAACATACTGGCGCACCAAGCCTTATCTCGGCTTAGGAGCAGGGGCCCATTCTTTTCTTCCTCCTTTGCGGATTGAGAATCTGGGAGATGTGCAGGAATATGTAAAGGCACTATTAGATAGAAATGCCGTCGTTCCTCCGCAGGTTACGGAAGAAATATCCTGCTCCCAGGCCAGGTCGGAGACTATTTTTATGGGGTTAAGGCTTTTAGCGGGAGTAGACATCAGGGATTTTAAAATCCGTTACGGGAAAACACCCCGGGATTTTTTCCCCGCTGCCGTAAGTAAATGTCTGGAGCGGGGCCTCATAGAATTAAACAGCAATACTTTAAAACTAACAGAAAAAGGATTATATTTGGGAAATCTCGTGTTTGAAGAATTTCTATGATAATAATTGAATCATTGACAAAAGAGGTTAGAAAATGATATTTTTTAATTAGCATTTAGCACTCATCGGAGGAGAGTGCTAACAATCCCGGGGGGTGATTTAATGGAGTTGGATGCTCGGAAACGGAAGATCTTAGAGGCTATCATTATAGATTATATTTCTACTGCTGAGCCTGTCGGCTCTAGGACAATTGCCCGCAAATACGATATCGGTGTCAGTCCTGCCACCATTAGAAATGAAATGTCTGATTTAGAGGAAATGGGTTTAATCGAGCAGCCCCACACTTCTGCCGGGAGGATTCCTTCTGATGCAGGCTACAGATTTTATGTCGACTGTATTATGGAAAAAGCTGTTTTGGCTCAAGAAGCGAAAAATCTGATCGAAAATACTTTTCACAGTAAAATTAAGCAGTTGGAGGATCTTATCCAATTAGCATTGAAAACACTTTCCCAGATGACAAATTATACTTCTTTAGTCTTAACCCCCCAGTTGGGGAAGAGCACCTTGCAAATGATACAATTGATGCTGATCGAGCCGGGTAAAGCTTTAATCGTTGTTGTTACCGACGGGGGCAAAATAGAAAACTGGATTGTTGATATTCCCCCTTCGGTAACTAAGGAAGATCTGGAGATCGTTTCCACAGTCATTAATGAGAAGTTTAAAGGATTAGCGGTCAAGGACTGGGACAGGATTATCCTCGAAGAAGTCCATTCCAAGTTGATGCGGCAGCACAAGGTAGTTTCTCTGGCTTTGGAGTTCATGGGTTCCCTTCTTAATGAAGAAACCGAAAATAAGGTCTATATGGCCGGGGCATTAAATATTTTAAACCAGCCGGAATTTAAGGATATTACCAAAGTGAAAAGTCTTTTGCAGTTATTAGAGAATGAAGATGTGGTTTCCAATATCCTGAAAGATGAAATAGAGGAAGGTATTCATGTCAAAATCGGCAATGAAAACAAATTTGAAATTGTCAAAGACTGCAGTATTATTACCGCTACCTATACAATTGACGGGAAGGTACTGGGTACGGTGGGTCTTTTAGGACCTACCCGGATGAATTATTCCCAGGCAGTTTCAGTGCTGGATTTTTTAACAGAAACCTTGACGGCATCATTAAAAAAACTATAATTGGGTAAAATTACAAGGTGAGGTAAAGGTAGAGTAGTTACAGTATCTGGAACAGTACCCGTTCATGAACACAGCCCCAAAATAAATGCAGAGAACGATATATGAACTAAAAACTATAAACTATAAACTATGCTCCATAAACTTTACTACTACTACTACTACTACTACTACTACTACTACTACTACTAATTACTAGTCACTAGTCACTAGTCACCAGTCACCAGTCACTAATATTAGGGAGGTACTGCCAGCTTGAATGTCAAGAATGTAACGAAAAATTCTGAGATAGATACCAAATTCAGTGCTCTGGAAACGAATGTAAATGCCATCAGGGCAATTGCCGGAGCAGTGCAGGGGACGATTGGCCCTAAAGGCCTGGATACTATGCTGGTTGATCAATTCGGAGATGTTGTGATTACGAATGACGGCGTAACGATCCTCAATCTAATGGAGGTAAACCACCCTGCAGCCAAGATGCTGATCAATATAGCTAAATCCCAGCAGGAGGAAATCGGTGACGGGACAACAACCGCTACTTTGATGGCCGGGGAAATGGTCAGTGAAGGTTTTAATCAAGTCGTTCAGGGAGTGCCTGTTGCCAGGGTTATTGAAGGCCTCAGGAAAGGTGTTAACTCTGCAATCAAAAATATCCAAGAAAATAATATTTCCGTTGAGAGTCTTGACGACTCTTTTCTACATAAGGCTGCCTTAATTGCCGGCCGGGAGCATGAGGATATAGCTGATCTTGTAGTTAAAGCGGCCCAAATTATCGGTAAAGAGAAATTAAGGGATCCTTCTTTTAAACTTTCGGAAACGATCAAAGCCGTTGAAGGTGCGGAAAATGAAGTTTTTCTGGGCGTTGTAGTTAATAAGGAAAGAATGAATAAGCAAATGCCTAAAGTAATGGAAGCGGCGCACATTCTGCTTATTGATGACGCTTTAGAACCGGAAGATATGGATGAAGAAGCCCTGACTACGGAATCGGGTTTTTCCCGGTACCTGCAGTTAAGGGAAGAATTTAAAAGTAATATCAACAAGATCGTGGAAATGGGTGTTAATGTTGTGCTGGCTGACCGGGGGGTTGATGACCTGGCTGAAGAAATATTGACAGATGCGGGAATATTTGTAGTCCAGCGGGTTTCTAATAAAGAGCTGAGAAATACCGGGGAACATACCGGTGCGAGGATGATTAAAAGAACCGGTCTGAAAAAAAGTGCCGAAGAAATTCTCGGTTATTTGGGTAAAGCTGACAAAGTGCTGGAAGATGAAAAGCTGGAACACATCAGAATCCTAAACGGCAAAGCCAAGCCTATTCCTACGGTCTTGGTAGGTGCTTCAACAGCGGAAGTTGTCGGGGAAAGGGAAAGAATTGCTAAAGATGCCGCTTCAGCGGTTCAAGCTGCTGTCAAAGGCGGTATTGTCCCCGGCGGCGGATCTGTGGAATTAGCGGCGGCAAGAAAAGTAGAAGAATTAAAAAAAGATCTGCGGGGCATGGCTGCTTTTGGGATCAATTGTGTACTAGCGGCTTTACAGCGCCCTTTTATGCAAATTGTGGCTAATGCCGGCTATAATCCCTTGGAAAAATTAGGGGATGTAACGCAGGCTCAGGTTGAGCAGCAAAAGTATTCTTTAGGGATTGATTGTGATACGGGAGATGTAGTCGATATGCTGGAGATAGGTGTAATTGATCCTACTCTGGTAAAAGTTTATGCCTTAAAAGCTGCCGGTGAAGTTGCAGAAGCAATTTTGCGCATAGATACGATTATCCGTAAAAAAGAAAATAATAGTTCTCAACAAAATGCTGAAAACTAGTAAATTATAGGTGGTGAAAACAATGACGGACAAGAATTATGTTCAAGACCAGGAAATTTTGGAAGAAGAAATAGTTGATGAGCAGGAACAAGCTCCGGAATGCCCGGAGCAGGACACTTCTTCTGCCGAAGCAAATGAGGCAGAACAGTTAAAGCAGGAGATTACCGAATTAAACCAAAGACTCATGAGGGTAGCTGCAGATTTTGATAATTTTAGGAAAAGAAGCCGTACAGAAAAAGAGGAACTGGCTAAATATGCCAACAGCAGTCTGATTTGTGAGCTGTTGCCGGTATTAGATAATTTTCAAAGGGCTTTGGAGGTCAAGGAACCCGGCGGAGAAGTGCAAAAATTCTTAGCAGGTATGGAAATGATTTACCGGCAGCTTCTGCAGATTTTAACCCAGTCGGGTTTAGAGCCTATTAAAGCTGTGGGGGAGCTGTTCAATCCTGAAAAACATGAGGCAGTAATGCAGCTTGAGGACAGTTCAGTTCCTGATAACACGGTTATTGAGGAATTACGCTGCGGTTATATCTTTAAAGATAGAGTAGTTAGACCCAGCATGGTTAAAGTAGCGAAAAACGACGGCAAGTAGAAAATAGCTTAAGGGCTTAGTTTATAAAATATTTTACAGCTATAAAATTTTATAAAAAATTTTATTTAGGAGGTAAACTTATCATGGGTAAAGTTATCGGCATTGACTTAGGAACAACAAATTCCTGTGTAGCAGTAATGGAAGGTGGAGAATCTGTAGTTATACCTAATGCGGAAGGCAATAGAACCACACCATCGGTAGTAGGTTTTTCTAAAACCGGTGAACGTTTAGTCGGACAGGTCGCCAAGCGTCAGGCCATCACCAATCCGGACAGAACAGTTATTTCTATCAAAAGACATATGGGTACTGATTATAAAGTGAAAATTGATGATAAATCTTATACTCCTCAGGAAATATCCGCTATCATCCTGCAAAAGCTAAAAGCCGATGCAGAGAGCTATCTCGGCGAAAAAGTAACCCAGGCAGTTATTACGGTACCTGCATACTTTACCGATAGTCAACGGCAGGCGACAAAAGATGCCGGAAAAATAGCCGGCTTAGAGGTTTTGAGAATTATCAACGAACCAACTGCCGCAGCTTTAGCATACGGTATAGATAAAGAGGAAGATCAAACCATTCTGGTTTATGACCTGGGTGGCGGAACATTTGACGTATCAATCCTGGAACTGGGGGACGGAGTATTTGAGGTAAAGGCCACCAGCGGTAATAACCGTTTAGGCGGGGACGACTTCGATGAAAGAATCATGGATTGGATGGTTCAGGAGTTCAAAAAACAAATCGGAGTAGATTTAGCAAAGGATAAGATGGCTATGCAGCGTTTAAAAGAAGCTGCTGAAAAAGCTAAACATGAACTATCTTCAGTTACCACAACTAATATTAATCTGCCCTTTATTACGGCAACTGCTGAAGGTCCGCAGCATTTAGATTTAAATTTAAGCCGGGCCAAATTTGAAGAACTGATCGCAGACTTGATTGAAAAAACCATGGGACCGACCAGGCAGGCTTTGTCTGATGCAGGCCTCTCTCCCAAAGATATTGATAAAGTAATATTGGTAGGCGGTTCTACCAGAGTTCCTGCTGTTCAGGAAGGGATTAAAAAAATATTAGGCAAAGAACCCCATAAAGGTGTTAACCCTGATGAATGTGTCGCTATCGGGGCTGCTATTCAAGCGGGTGTTTTGGCCGGAGAAGTTAAAGATGTTTTACTATTGGATGTTACCCCGCTGTCCTTAGGTATTGAGACTTTAGGCGGTGTTTTTACCAAGCTGATTGAACGTAATACCACAATTCCTACTTCTAAGAGCCAGATTTTTTCAACTGCAGCTGATAATCAGACTTCGGTGGAAATCCATGTTTTACAAGGTGAGCGGGAAATGGCGTCATATAATAAGACTCTGGGACGTTTTCAATTAACAGGCATTCCTCCGGCTCCAAGAGGAGTTCCTCAGATCGAAGTAAAATTTGACATAGATGCGAATGGTATTGTTAACGTATCTGCGAAGGATCTGGGTACAGGTAAAGAACAAAATATCACCATTCAATCTTCCAGCGGATTATCCGATACGGAAATTGAAAAAATGGTTAAAGAGGCTGAGGCTAACGCTGATGCCGATAAGAAACATAAAGAAGAGGTTGAAACCAGAAATCAGGGTGATTCTTTAGTTTATCAAACTGAAAAAACTTTGCAAGAAGCCGGTGATAAAGTAGAGGCGGCAGAAAAAGAAGCTATCGAAAAAGCAAAAGATGAACTTAAAACTGCCTTGGAAAGCAATAATACCGAAGAAATTAAGGCAAAATCTGAAAAGTTAACCGAGGTACTCTACAAACTTACTTCTAAAATGTATGAGCAGGCTAATCCTCAGGGACAGGATGCACCGGGTCCGGAGGCCGAAGAAAGTAAAAAAGATGATGTCGTAGATGCCGAATTTGAAGAAGTGGATGACGATAAGAAATAAATTTAGTGGCCGGTTGCTGATTTATAACCTTTAAAAAGAAAATTGGCAGGGGAAAACCCTGTCCAATTTTCCTGTTTGTACCATATTTTTAATGACTATGAATGATCAACTATGAACCATTAACTTAGAGAATGGAGGTGAACCGGGATGGCTAATAAGCGTGACTATTATGAGGTGTTAGGGGTAAGTAAAGAGGCCGGTGAGGCTGAGATCAAAAAGGCTTATCGGAAGCTAGCCCGGCAGTATCACCCTGATGTAAATCCAGGAGATAAAGAGGCGGAAGCGAAGTTTAAAGAAGCGAAAGAAGCTTATGAAGTTTTGTCAAATCCGGAAACGAAAGCCCGTTATGATCAATTCGGGCATGCCGGTTTTGAGCAAAACGGCTTTGGCGGATATGGTGCTCAGGATTTCGGCGGTTTCGGTGATATTTTCGATATGTTTTTCGGCGGGGGTTTTGGAGGCGGCCAAACCCGCAAAGGGCCTAGAAAAGGTTCTGATTTAAGATATGATCTTACCATTGAATTTGAAGAGGCAACCTTTGGAGCTGAAAAGACCATCACGATTCCCCGCTGGGAATCGTGCGCAGAGTGTCAGGGCACGGGGGCCAGGAAAGGTTCTCATCCGGAGACATGCCCCAGATGTAAAGGTACCGGGCAGGTAGCCCATACCCAAAGAACACCTTTGGGTCATTTCCAAACGATCCGGACTTGCCCGGAGTGTGAAGGGGAAGGTAAAGTCATTAAAAACCCTTGTCCGCACTGCAAAGGGAAGGGTAAGGTTAGAAAGAATAAGAAGGTCCAAATTAAAATCCCGGCGGGAGTTGATACCGGCTCACGTTTACGTATGGCCGGTGAGGGTGAAGCAGGTGAATTAGGCGGACCTCCGGGAGATTTATATATTTTCATTACGGTCAAACCCCACAAGTATTTTATGAGACATGAAGACGATATTTACTATGAACTTCCGATTAATTTTATGCAGGCTGCGCTGGGAGATGAAATCGAAATACCCACTATAGAGGGAAAAGTTAAGTTTAAGGTTCCCGAAGGAGTTCAAACAGATACTGTTTTCCGCCTCAAAGGCAAGGGAATCAAAAACGTGCAGGGTTATGGAAAAGGTGATATGCATGTTAAAGTCAAAGTTGTTACACCGCAGAACCTGACCAGAGAGCAAAAAGAATTATTAAATAAATTTGGTACAACTTTGGGCGAAGAACAGCATAAGGTCGAGACCAGTGAAGAGGCGGCCAAGGAAAAAAGTTTTTTTGAGCGGGTAAAAGATGCCTTTAAATAGAGGCTAAGGAGATATAAAGTTATGAATTGGTTAGAGGTAAAGATAAAGACTGAACAGGAGGCTGTTGAAGGTATCGCCAATATTTTTCATGAGTTGGGAGCTGGGGGTGTCGTAATCGAAGACCCCCAGCTAATTGCTATGTACGCCCGGCGGGGAGAATGGGATGATCATGAATTTTCTGAAGAAATATTAAATCAAGAAGCGGTTCTTGTTAAAGGATATTTACCTATGGACGATTTTTTGATTACGAAGATAGAAGAACTTAAACAAGAGCTGTCATATCTCCAAATTCGCCTGAATAATATCCCCATAGAGTTTAATGTTTCCGAAGTTCAGGAAGAAGACTGGGCCAATTCCTGGAAAGCTTATTTTAAACCGGAAAAAATCGGAGAAAAAACAGTCATTAAACCGTCCTGGGAAGATTATACTGCCCGGGAGGGAGAAATAATAATTGAACTGGACCCGGGAATGGCTTTTGGTACCGGAAATCATGCTACTACAGCTTTATGCATCAAAATGCTGGAGAAATACCTTAAAAGGGATATGGATGTATTTGATGTTGGCACCGGCAGCGGAATACTGAGTATTGTAGCGGCTAAGCTGGGGGCTAAATCCGTTCAAGCTTTAGATTATGATACCGTTGCCGTTGAAGCAGCCGCAAGTAATGTTCTGATGAATAAACATAGTGAAATTATCACGGTGACCCGCAGTGATTTACTGGATCATGCCTTCGGCAAGGCCGATCTGATCGTAGCGAATATCGTTGCGGATATTATACTCAGATTGATTCCTGCGGTGCCTGAGAAAATATCCGAACAAGGGATTTTTATTACTTCGGGAATAATAGATGAGCGTAAAGATGACGTACTTAAAGTACTTAAACAGCACAATTTTGACATAATCGAAGTAGGAGAAGAAAACGGCTGGGTAGCTATTGCAGCCAGCCCCAAAGTGAGGGAGTAATTAAAAGGTAGAGGTAAGGGTGACTATCTATGGTGTGATAGTACCTGGAACAGATATCCAAGAAACTGTGCTCTCTGTTTTCTGTACTCTGTACTCTGTACTCTGTCCTCTGTCTTAAAATAATTGAACAAGCAGTACTATAAACTATGATCTATGTTCCGGCTTACCAGTCACCAGTAACTAATTACCAATCACTTGCCCCATAAATTCACAGGAGAGTTAAACATGCGGCGTTTTTTTGTGTCACCGGAGGAAATTAAGGACAATAAAATATATCTGCAAGGTACCGACGCCCGTCATCTTTCCCAGGTGTTAAGGATCAAAGCCGGGGAAAAAATCATTGCCATCGACGGGACAGGCTCAGAATATCAGGTGCAGCTGACCATGATTTCCGATAGCCTGGCCGAGGGGATCATTACAGGTGTAACTTCATCTGCCCGGGATGCCGGGATAGATGTCACCCTTGTTCAGGGTATTCCCAAGGGCGATAAAATGGAGTTAATCATCCAAAAATGTACTGAACTGGGCGTTAAGAGAATCGTGCCTGTGGTAACGGAGAGAACAATAGTAAAGCTGGATGAGGGCAAAAAGGAAAAACGCCGGGACAGATGGCAGAAAATTGCCCGGGAAGCCAGCAAGCAATGTAAAAGGGGCACCGTACCGGAAATTACGGCGATTTGCACTTGGGAAGAGTATTTAGGTTTCCTTGATCGTTCCGAAGAAGTTCTGGTTTTATGGGAAGATGAGGCTGCAATAGGTCTGAAGGGATACTTGACTGAAAAATTAAAACCGGACGCAATTACATTAATTATCGGTCCTGAAGGCGGACTATCTTTAGATGAAGTAAATAAGCTGGCTGGAAGAGGAGCGCAGACTGTTTCCCTTGGCCCGAGAATTTTGCGGACAGAGACGGCAGGATTTGCGGCATTGATTATGGTTTTATATGAATTCGGTGATTTGGGGTGATAATTTTGGCAGGTCCCACGGTTGCCTTCTATACCCTAGGGTGTAAAGTAAACCAAAATGAAACGGAAGCATTGGCCGCGTTATTTAAGGAACATGCATATGAAGTTGTTGATTTCACTGCACAAGCAGATATATATCTTATAAATACCTGTACGGTAACCCATTTAGGGGATCGTAAATCCCGGCAGATCATACGCCGGGCAATCAATACGAATCCTGAAGCCCTCGTTGTTGTAACCGGCTGTTATGCTCAGACATCGCCCGGGGAAATAGAAAAGATTCCGGGGGTTGATCTAATTATCGGTACCAGTGACCGGGCGAGGATTGTGGAGTTGATTGAGGACTGTCAAAAGGGGCCGGAGCCTGCGACTTATGTCGGGAATATCCTAAAAGCCAAAGATTTCGAAGAACTGCCTGCCGACAGGCTGATTAACAGGACCCGGGCTTATCTAAAGGTTCAGGAAGGTTGTGAGCAGTTTTGCACCTATTGTATTATTCCCTATGCCCGCGGTCCTTCCCGCAGCCGTAGTGTGGAAAATACTTTGCAGGAAGCAAATAAATTAGTCGCGGCAGGTTTTAAAGAGATTATTCTGACAGGAATTCATTTAGGAGCTTATGGCAGGGATTTAGCGGGCGATGTTGATTTGGTATATCTCTGCCGGGAAATCCTGACGCAAACCGGCATTGAACGCTTAAGATTAAGCTCCATTGAGCCTACGGAAATTCATGATGAACTTATCTTACTGATTAAAGAAAATTCCCGTCTCTGCCGTCACCTGCACATTCCCTTGCAAAACGGTGACGATGAAATACTAAAAAAAATGCGGAGACCTTATACAACCGAGGATTATCGCCAAATCATCAGTAAAATACGCGGAATGATACCGGAGATCGGCATTACTTCCGATATCATGGTTGGATTTCCCGGTGAGACGGATGTCAATTTCCGGAATAGCCTGGGATTTGTGAAAGACATATCCTTTAGCGGCCTGCATGTCTTCAAATATTCACCGCGGAAGGGTACACCCGCCAGTAAATTTACCGAGCAGGTTTCTTCTCCGGTGAAGGAACAGAGAAGTAAGGCCATGATTCAAGCCGGTGCAGACGGGTTAAAGCAATTTGCCGGCAGATACCTCGGCAAAACCCGCAAAGTATTGATTGAAACTTCCTGGCCGGAAGGAGGCTGGGAAGGGCATACGGATAATTATCTGCGGGTGGTTTTTACAGGGAATGCGCAAAAAGGAGAAATTGTTCCGGTAAGGTTAAAGCAGTTCAAAAAAAATTATGTGCGGGGAATATTAGATGAAAGAAGGAACTAAAACTTCTGTGTAGAAGTTTATCAGGGATAGAAATAACATTTCGTTATTCTCCAAGAGTATATTAATAATAGGTGAATGTGTTAAAAACTTGCATTTTATACCATAAGCCTACACACCGACAAAAATTTCAGCCCAAAAGATTACTTACAACTAGGAATTAGCCACTAGTAACCAATGGGGAGGTGAAAGTATGAGTGAATGCATATTTTGTAAAATTGTCAATAAGGAAATACCTACTCAGATTGTTTATGAAGACGATACAGTAATAGCCTTTAATGACATAGCTCCCCAAGCGCCGGTGCATGTGCTGGTGATTCCTAAGAAACATGTAGCTGATATCACTTCTTTAGAAGAAACAGAGTTACCTTTGCTTGCCCATATTTTTAAAATACTTAGACAGATCGCTAAAGAAAAGGGTATTGAGGATGAAGGCTATAGAATAGTAAACAACTGTAAAGACTACGGCGGCCAAACAGTGGGACATCTTCATTTCCATTTATTAGGCGGCCGGCAGATGCAGTGGCCTCCAGGTTAATGCTTGATTATGGGTGGATCTTTTAGTATAATAAGCTATGTGTAATTTTTTAAATTCCCTAGTTAAGCTAATCCCATTTAAATTTGTTTTTTTAGTCAGGGTTAGTAGTGGAGGGAGGGATATTAGTGAGCGAGGTATATGTTGGTAAAAATGAAACTCTTGATAGTGCACTTCGTAGATTTAAAAGGTCATGCCAAAAATCCGGTGTGTTATCAGAGTGCCGTAAGCGTGAGCACTACGAAAAGCCTAGTGTTAAACGCAAGAAAAAATCTGAAGCGGCCAGAAAGAATAAGAGAAAATTTGGCTAAGGGGGAATTTTGATGTCCCTTAATCAGCGGCTGCTTGATGACATGAAGGGTGCCATGAAAGAACGGGAAGCAGGGAAGCTTAAACTTTCCGTGATCCGTATGGTGAGGGCCGCAATTAAAAATGTAGAAATTAATTCTCGAAAGGAATTAAATGATGAGGAAATAATTGAAGTAATAGCCCGGGAAGTCAAGCAGAGACGTGATAGTATTCCGGAATATGAAAAAGCGAACCGTCAGGATATTGTGGAAAGCTTGCAGGCAGAGATAAATATATTATTAGATTATCTTCCCCGGCAGCTAACCGAAGATGACATTAGGGCATTAGTCCGGAATGTGATTGAGGAAGTAGGAGCTGCTTCCTCTCGAGATATAGGTAAGGTTATGGGTAAATTGATGCCGCAGGTTAAAGGTAAAGCAGACGGCAAATTAGTAAATCAAGTTGTAAATAGTATGCTAAAATAATTACTGAAGGCAGCCTCTCGAGGCTGCCTTCTTAAATAGGTCATAAGCCGGCTGCTATATTCTTTTCTTATCGGGAATTGGAATATAACATTTGTTCCTACTACAGGGAAAGGCTTTGAAGAGATCTGGTTAGTTAAGAGGCTGTATGATTTTGTAGCTCTGTAGAGTTGCAACCCGTTAGCAGGACTTTTCAGAATTATTAGAAAAAGGTAAAGTTATATGGTATAATTTACTAAGATGCGGGGGTGATTTGACGTGGGGTTCAATCAAGTATGGGTTCAAGAAACGGAGACAATCCAAGCTCTTATCAAAGCCGAGTCCAACAAAAATAAACCTTATATCTTAAACGGCTGGAAAAGGTGCATCAGCCTGGGAGTTAATCCTTACCAGGGAAAATGCCCGATGGTGTTAAAAGGGGAAAAGCTGAATGAGTTACTGCGGGAAAATCAGGAACTTATCAGCTTTGCCAAACCGTTTATGGAAGATTTGTATTCCTTTGTGAAGGGCTCCGGATTTGTTGTTGTGCTGGCTGACAAAAAGGCCAGGGTTTTAGAAGTACTCGGTGATGCCGAGATATTGTCGGATTCGGCCCAACAATTGAATTTTATCAAAGGTGCTTTGTGGGATGAACAGTATGTGGGCAACACGGCTATCAATACTTCGCTGACAGAAGACAAACCTGTACAGGTTTGTCTTCTGCATAGGGAATGGGCTTGTTCGGCTGCTCCCATAAAAAGTAATGGAGAAAGTATCGGGGTTTTAAATGTCAGCGGGTATCAGAATATGGTATATCCCCATACCCTGGGGATGGTTATGGCCGCTGCCCGGACAATTGAGACGAAAATGGCGGCAGAGATGGCTGCCAGGGAATTGCAGCTTAAAAATAAGTATCAAAATGCTATTGTGGAATCTATGTCCGACGGACTTTTAACCATTGACAGTAAAGGATATGTGACTTATTTAAATCAGATAGGCGCAGATATTCTGAATGTTGAATCCGGAGTTTCAATCGGCCGGCACGTCTCTCAATTGGTGGATTTTAAGCCGATAGTGCTGGAAGTGCTCAATACCGGGCAGGGATATATCGATAAAGAGTTTATAATTACCAATAATCATGGGATAAAGATGCGTTTCATCAAAACTGCTGTTCTGATCCGCGATGAAAACGGTAATATTACCGGTGTAGTAGATACCTTTAGAAAAATTAACAGGGTGCAAAAGATGGTTAATGAGATAGTAGGGGCCCAGGCTAATTTTTCTTTTGAGAATATAATCGGCAGCAGCGCGATTTTTAATGAGAGTATCAGACTGGCTAAAATTGCTGCGAAAAGTTCTTCCAACGTTTTAATCCAAGGAGAAAGCGGAACGGGAAAAGAGTTGTTTGCCCAGGCAATTCATAAGACCAGCGGCAGAAAAGAGCAGCCTTTTGTAACGATTAACTGTGCTGCTATTCCCCGGGAATTAATTGAAAGTGAGCTTTTTGGCTATGAAGGGGGGGCTTTCACCGGAGCTTTGAAAAACGGCCGCCCCGGAAAATTTGAACTGGCTAACGGCGGAACTATTTTCCTGGATGAAATAGGTGATATGCCTTTAGACATGCAGGTTAAGCTTCTGCGTGTTCTGCAGGAGAAGAAAATAACCCGAATCGGCGGTACAAGCATCTTTGATATTGATGTACGGATTATTGCAGCTACAAATAAAAATCTTTTAGAGGAATGTGCCCAGGATAATTTCCGCCGGGATTTATTCTATCGTTTAAATGTTCTCAATATTAATATCCCTCCCTTGCGGGAGAGAGTAAGCGACATTAAAGAGCTGGCCATGTATTTAATACATAAGATAAATAAAAAGCTGGACAAAAATGTAGAAAAAATATCTGAGCGGGCTTTAAAGTATTTAATTAACTACAACTGGCCGGGTAATGTCCGGGAATTGGAAAATGTTATTGAAAGAGCGATTAATATTTCCCGGACCAGGCAGATAAATGCAGGGGATTTGCCTTTGAGTATATTAAGAGAGCGGGAAGAGCAAAAAGCTGATTTTGTGTCTCCGGAGATCGTGAAGATTGAAAGCATCGAAGATTTAGAAAAGAAAGCGATAAAAAAAGCCCTGGAGATAATGGGAGGCAATATCAGCCAGGCGGCCGGGGTGTTAAAAGTCAGCAGAAATACCCTGTACAATAAAATAAAAAAATATGCCCTGGACGTATGAAGACCCTAGCGGTTGAGACGCCTGCCTATCCGCTCCTTGAGGCCGGTCTTTGAGCAGCGGTCTGCGGGACGGGATAAGAGCCGATCTTCGCAGAAGGCTTTTTATAGCTTGGCATGCAGAGGATTAAGGGCATAATTTTGACTTGGAAGTATTACATAGAGGAATAATGTGAAATTTTTGAACAGTGCTCAAAGATTTAGCAATTTACTGCTGAATTTTTGAGCACTTTTTATTAGCGGTTTAAAGATCTTCCACGTTAAGGTAGGCCACTAAAGAAGGCTTGGATCCGGCATAGTTTTTGCAATATAGATGATAGAATGCTGATTCAGGAGGTGGTAATTGATGCTGCTTTTAAGCGGGGAAGAGAAAGGGGAGATTAAAAAATGTCCGACTATGGCAAAGAACTATTGAGTGAATTTTACCAGACAATGCTGAAAATCCGTTTCTTTGAAGAGCAAATAGAAAAATTTTTCCTGGCTGGGAAAATACCGGGCTTTGTACATTTGTATATTGGGGAAGAGGCTGTCGCGACAGGTATATGTGCCAACTTAACGGATAAGGATTATATTCAGAGCACGCATCGCGGACATGGTCATACCATTGCCAAAAAAGCGGACATCAATAAAATGATGGCGGAGATTTTCGGTAAGAAAACAGGCCACTGTAAAGGAAAAGGAGGTTCGATGCATATTGCCGATTTCAGTGTCGGAATGTTAGGAGCCAATGGTGTGGTAGGCGGAGGATTTACCCTGGCTACCGGTGCCGCCTTGGCCTCGAAAATGCAGAAAAGAAATGCTGTTGTCGTTGTATTTTTCGGAGACGGGGCCTCAAATAGAGGAACTTTCCATGAGGCTGCAAATATGGCTGCGGCCTGGAAACTGCCGATAATATTTGTGTGCGAGAATAATGAATGGGCTTCCACTACTCCTTACCGGACGACAACCTCTGTAACGGATATAGCCGACCGGGCCGTGGGCTATGGTATGCCCGGGGTTATCATTGACGGAAATGACGTATTTAGGGTATATGATGCCGCCGGAGAAGCGGTGGAAAGGGCCAGACAGGGTGGCGGACCTACTCTTATTGAAGCCAAGACGTACCGGATTAAAGGGCATTTTGTGGGAGATCCGGAGCTGTACCGGACAAAAGAAGAGGTCCGGGAGCGTTTGGAATCTAATGATCCGATCAAAAATTTTGAAACAGAGGTTCTTTGCCAATCATTATTAACAAAAAAAGAGCTGGACGATCTGCGGGCAGAGGTCAGTGAAATAATTAAAAATGCCGTAGAGTTCGCCGAAAAAAGTCCTTTTCCCGAACCGGAAGAACTTTTTAATGATTTATATGCTTAAGGAGGTGGAATAATGAGAGAAATTACTTTTTCCCAGGCTACATTAGAAGCAATGGATGAAGAAATGAGCCGGGATGAAAATGTCTTTGTAATGGGTGAGGATATTGCCCGGCAAGGCGGTATATTTGGTCAGTTTAAAGGGCTTCCGCAAAAATTTGGTGTTGAAAGAGTAAAAGATACACCTATTTCGGAAACAGCCATTATCGGCGCGGCAATAGGTGCTGCCCTGGCGGGAATGCGTCCTGTGGCCGATATGCATTTTGCTGATTTTATGGGTGTCTGTATGGATGAAATATTTAATCAAATGGCAAAAATAAGATACATGTTCGGGGGGCAGACCAAGGTACCTGTTGTCGTTAGAGCCCCTGACGGCATTGTCAATCAAGCAGCTGCCCAGCATTCCCAGAGTATAGAAGCCTGGTTTTTACATATTCCCGGCTTAAAGGTTGTTGCACCCTCTAATCCGGCCGATGCCAAAGGTCTTTTAAAAGCGGCCATTAGAGATGATAATCCTGTGATATATTTTGAAAACAAGGTTTTATTTAAACAAAAAGGTCCTGTGCCTGCAGAAGAACACATAGTGCCCATTGGCAAAGCTAATGTCGTTAAAGAAGGTAAAGATGTAACAGTAATATCTTATTCCATAATGCTGCAAAAAGCTTTGGAAGCGGCTGAGATTCTGGAGAAAGAAGGAATCTCAGCCGAAGTAATTGATTTGCGAACAATTTCTCCCTTTGATAAAGAAAGCATTTTGGCATCGGTAGCAAAGACTAAAAGGCTGGCAGTTGCCCATGAAGCGGTTAAAACCGGGGGAGTTGGCGCAGAAATAGCAGCTTTAGTTGCCGAAGAAGGATTGGATTATCTGGATGCTCCAATTCTAAGATTCGGAGCACCTTATACCCCTGTCCCTTTTAGCCCGCCTCTGGAAAAAGCTTATCTTGTTACGCCCCGGAATATTGCAGAGGGTATAAAGGGAATGTTTTAGGTGGTTGAGTAGTATGGCTGATTTTATCAGTTCGAAAGTTTCTCAGCAAGGCAGAGCCGTCGTAGCCAGGCTGCCGCCGGGTGTAGATCTGTTGGAGGGTTTAATAGATGTCTGCAATGAAAATAAGCTAACCTGCGGAGCTGTTATAGCTTTAATCGGTAGTTTAAAAGAGGCCGGATTCATTTTTGCCGTTCCTTCCGGAAAGAATGAAACCAATATTACCTATAGCGAACCTGTTATTGTTCCAGGTCCTCTGGAATTTTTAAGCGGCCAGGGTCTGATAGGATTAAGGGAAAATGGGGAGATAACCGTTCATCTGCACGGCTTAATAAGTGATCCCTATAAGAATATTTACGGGGGGCATTTTCTTCCGGGCAGAAACCCTGTACTAGTTACCATAGAAGTGCTGATCAAAGAATTTAGTGATGTAGTAATCAGCAGAGTATTTGATGAAGAAACGCAATTTAATTTATTTAAAATATTAAAATAAGTAATGATTAATGATATCTTAATTTTAAGAAAGTTAAGATAATTTTCTGGCAAAAGCCAGATAAATAAAAGGGGGAGATTAAATATGTTTAGGAAAAGTCTGGTTTTATTATTGATTACGGTTTTGATTATGAGTATGGTCGCTGGCTGTGGCAGTGGTAAACAAGAGGAACAGCCTCAAGAGAGTGAGGTGAAAAACGAAAATGTCAAGCCGGTAACCTTAAAAATGAGTGTTACAACTGCCGATGGTTCCTCCTGGACAAAAGGAGCTTATGAATTTGCGAAATTAGTGGAAGAGAAAACAGCGGGAAAAGTAATTGTAAAGGTGTACCCTAATGAACAGCTTTCCGGCGGTAATCAGGGCAAAGGTATTGAAATGCTGATGAGCGGAGCAACAGACTTAAGCTTTCACAGTAATATTATTTATTCCATTATGGATGAGAGGTTTGGTGTAATCAGTCTACCCTGGCTGTTACCAAATTATGAGCTTGCCGATGCCAAAGTTCAGGGGGCAGGCGGTGAAAAAGTTGCCGAATTATTATTGGAAAAAAATGTGGTAGCGCTGGGATTTGGGGAGAACGGGTTCAGGCAAATTACAAATAATGTCAACCCTATTGCTGCCCCCGACGATATTCAAAGTTTAAAAATAAGAATACCGGGGATCAAAATGTATATTTCCTTATTTAAAGCTTTAGGTGCGGACCCTACAGCCATGAATTTCGCTGAAGTATTCACCTCTCTCCAGCAAGGCGCAATTGATGGACAAGAGAATCCCTTAGATGTAATCTATTCGTCCAAGCTTTATGAGGTACAAAAGTAGATTTCTTTATGGAATTACTCTTATGATGCCATAATTCTGGGCATGAACAAAGATAAGTTTGACAGCTTTGCTGCAGATATCCAAAAAGCATTAAGGGAAGCAGCGCAAGAAGCCTGTATCTATCAACGGAAAATCAACAGGGAGAACGGTGAGGAACAGCTGAAATTTTTCAAGGAAAAGGGCATGACTGTGACCGAACTGACAGAGGAGCAGGTTAAGGCCTTCCAGGAAAAAGTACGGCCTGTTTATGATGAGTATGAACCTATTGTGGGTAAAGAATTGCTGGATTTATTCAAATAAGTATAATGGCGAGCCTTGAAGAAGTAGGTACTTCAAGGCTTGCATCCTTACTAAACATAATTCATCAACAGGAGGTGGAAGTGTGTTTAAACAGCTAGTGAATAATATTGAGGAATATATTATTGGAGTGAGCCTGTTGGTTATGGCAATTATCAATTTTGCCAATGTTTTGTCCAGATACCTCCTTCATGCTTCTTGGGCTTTTACAGAAGAAATTACCACCAATCTTTTTGTGCTGGCCAGCTTGCTGGGAGCAGCAGTGGCAGCGAAAAGGGGAAGTCATTTAGGACTTAGTATACTGACGGATTTTTTGCCCCCGCGTTTTCAGAAGTACGTTACGTTATTTAGTGTAGTTTGTGCAGTGATTCTTTTTTCCGTGCTTTTTAAATACGGGATAAATATGGTTCAGTCTCAGATTAAGTATGGTCAGACTTCGCCGGCACTAGGATGGCCGGAATGGATTTTTGGCCTGGCTATTCCTGTGGGGGCATTTTCTTTGATCATTAGATTTATGCAGCTGGGCATAACGGAATTTATCAAAAAGGAGGGAAAGTAATTGTCGGTATCAGTTCTTTTATTTTTAGTATTTTTTGTGCTGTTATTGCTCAATGTTCCTATTGCCGTTGCCCTGGGCCTTTCCAGTATCGCTGCCTTGCTGGCTACGGGTACGACTCTGGATATGTTTCCCATGATTATTTTTGCGGCAACGGGCAAATTTACCCTGCTGGCAATTCCTTTCTTTATTCTGGCCGGGATTATCATGGAAAAATCAGGTATCTCGGAAAGACTTATTAAATTTGCTAATAAAGCGGTAGGTCACCTGACGGCCGGTTTAGCTATTGTTGCTGTAGCTACTTCGTGCTTTTTTGCAGCGATATCCGGTTCAGGACCTGCTACGGTAGCAGCATTAGGTGTGATCTTAATTCCCGCTATGGTCGATTCCGGTTATGGAAAAGGGATGTCTTCAGCTCTTCTGGCTTCGGCCGGTGCCATTGGGATAATCATACCGCCCAGTATAGCTTTTGTAGTCTATGGTGTAGTTGCTGAGGTTTCCATCGGCCGGATGTTTATTGCCGGAATTATACCCGGGCTTTTAGTAGGATTGGCCCTGATTATTGCTTCCTTGCTCATTTCCAAAAAAAAGCTTACAGGATGGAAGAAAAGGCGTCTTTTAAAGAAGTAATGGCTGCTTTTAAAGATGCACTCTGGGGGTTATTGACACCGGTAATAATTCTGGGAGGCATTTACGGCGGAATATTTACCCCTACTGAGGCAGCAGGTGTGGCTGTTATGTACGGATTGTTTGTGGGGATTTTTATCTATAAAAAAATAAAAAGAAAAGAGTTTATGAGTATATTGGTTGAGGCAGCGGCCGCCTCTGCGGTAGTTATGCTTATTGTTGCTAATGCCAGTCTTTTTGCTTGGATTATAACTACCGAGGGAATTGCCCAAGAGGCAGGTAATTTATTGTTAAATATTGCCGGCAATCAATTTGTTCTTTTATTGATCATTAATATCCTGCTTCTCATGGCAGGCTGTTTTATAGATGCGATATCTGCTTATATGATTTTAGTTCCGATTCTTTTACCGGTAGTAACTCAGGTTGGCTATGATCCCGTTGCTTTTGGGGTAATGATGACAGTTAACCTGGCAATCGGTCAAATTACTCCTCCTGTAGGGGTTAATCTGTATGTCGCCTGCGGGATTTCCAAGATTTCTCTTAAGGAAATTTCCCGCAGCCTTACTCCATTTTTAATTGCCTCATTAATAGCTCTGATGCTTATAACCTATTTCCCCGTTGTATCAACCTGGCTTCCTGATGTAATGGGAGTGAGGTAGACTTAGCAAGAAAAGAAATCTTAATCTTATAGGAGGTAACTGAGATGGCAGTTTATGTAACAATGCCAAAACTGGGACTTACCATGACTGAAGGTCTTGTGGTTAAATGGCTGAAGAAAGAGGGAGAGAAGGTAGAAAAAAGTGAAGCGCTCCTGGAAGTAGCTACCGATAAAATAACCAACGAAGTAGAAGCTCCGGCCGGAGGGGTACTAAAGAAAATTTTGATAGCCGAAGGAGAAACAGCAGGTGTCTCTGCAGAACTAGCCATTATTGGTGAAGCCGGTGAAGATCTCTCAAATTTAAGAAGTACCCTTGGTATTAAGCAGCAGGAAAAGACAGGTGAGAGAAATATCCAAGCAGAGAGATACATGATAACCGTTAATAGAGGAGGTTTTATTAAAGCTTCTCCCGCTGCTAAAAAATATGCCCGGGATAAAGGGATTAACCTGTCGGAGATCAAGGGGAGCGGGCCTCAGGGAAGAATTGTGGAAAAGGATGTTATCGGGTATGCTGCCGGACTTTCTAAGCTTAAAGTATCTCCGGCAGCCCAGCTGCTGGCCCGGGACTTACAGCTGGATTTGAGTGTGATTAAGAAAGAGTCGAGAATAATGAAGGAAGATGTATTAACGGCAGTAAGAACGATTACTTCAGAAGAAGAGTCGAGAATACCACCCACTAGCATGCGAAGGGTTATTGCAGAAAGGATGTCGGCCAGCTGGCACACTTCTCCTATGGTAACCTTACATATGGAAACAGATGTTACCGAGTTGAAAATTTTCCGGGGAAAAATGCAGAAAAGCTTGAAAGTTTCCTATAACGATTTGCTGATAAAGATATGTGCCAAAGTCCTTACCGAATATCCCATGGTTAATGCCGGTTTTGACGGGGAGCACTATATTCTGCATAGTGAAGTGAATATAGGCTTGGCGATAAGTCTGGAGGGAGGGTTAATCGTTCCCAATGTCAAGAAAGCCCAGGCTAAAACCATTAGGGAGATAGCTGCCGAAACCGGCGAACTTATCGATAAAGCCAAGAATAACAAACTGTCCGGTGCAGAATTGACCGGTGGTACTTTTACTATTTCCAATTTGGGTATGTTCGGTATTAATGCGTTCACCCCGATAATCAATCAGCCGGAAGCTGCTATATTAGGCGTAAATGCTATACTGGACCGACCCGTTGTTGTAGATGGTCAGGTAGAAGTCAGGCCGCTGATGAATCTAAGTTTGACCTTTGATCATAGAATAATAGACGGCGCGGACGGAGCCCGGTTTCTAGCCAGAATCAAGGAATTGGTGGAAAATCCGGCTCTGCTGCTGTTATAAAAGGAGGTCTGAGCGTGAATAAGAGGCCCGGAATAGTAATAATCGGCGGTGGGCCGGGAGGATATGTAGCGGCCATCAGGGCGGCCCAGCTGGGAGGAAAAGTAACTTTGGTTGAAAAGGGAAAATTAGGAGGTACCTGCCTGAATATCGGGTGTATCCCCACTAAAGTCTTGCTTCATACGGCGGAAATATATGAGAGTTTGCAAAAACCCGGGGATGTAGGACTTAAAATAGCAGAAGCCGGGGTAGACTGGGATAAATTGTTGGAGAAAAAAGAAAAAGTAGTCACGAGGTTAGTAAATGGAGTTACCAGTCTTTTGAAGGCCAATGAGGTTAAGGTGGTTCAGGGGACAGCGGCCTTTGTCGACACGCACGCCATAAAAGTAAGCCTGACTTCAGGAGGCAGCGAGACAATCACCGGGGATTTTTTTATTATTGCTACCGGGTCCGAGCCTTTTCTGCCATCGATCCCCGGAATTGAATTACCGGATGTAATAACCAGTACGGAGGCCTTAAGCCTGGCTGAAATACCGGAAAGCCTGCTGATTATCGGCGGTGGCGTAATCGGAGTGGAATTTGCATCTTTTTATGCTTCTTTTGGCTGCCGGGTTACCATAATCGAAATGATGCCCCAAATATTATCCAACATGGATGAGGAACTCGTTGGTGTTTTAAAGAAAATATTGCTGGAAAAAGGTATTAGAATCATAAACAATGTCAGGGTTAGTGAGATAACCGGCGGCGAAAAGTCCTTAATTATTAAAGCGACGGGACAGGATGGACAGCTTGAATTTCAAGGGGAAAAGGTACTGGTCTCCGTAGGCAGGAAAGTAAATATCCGGGACCTGGGCCTGGAGAAAATCGGGCTCAAATTAGACCAGGATAAAATTGTGGTCAATCATAAACTGCAAACCGGTATAGCCCACATTTATGCTATCGGTGACTGTACAGGCATCAATATGCTGGCCCATGTTGCTTCTCATCAAGGGATGGTAGCAGCAGAAAATATCGGGGGAGGAGATGTAACGATTGATTATAAAACAGTTCCGTCTTGTATTTACACCCGGCCGGAAATGGCCGGAGTAGGTTTGACGGAGCGACAGGCTCTGGAATTAGGGTACCGTCTGAAAATCGGACGTTTTCCGCTGGCCGCTAACGGCAAATCATTGATTATGGATGATACGCAAGGCCTGGTTAAAATTATTGCCGAGGAGAAGCATGGTGAAATTCTTGGGGTACAGATTCTGGGACCACGGGCCACCGATTTGATTGCGGAAGGAGCCCTGACTCTAAGGCTGGAGGCAACTTTAGAAGAAATAATCAGCACGATTCATGCCCACCCTACGGTGGGAGAAGCTTTTTTAGAAGGAGCTCTGGCGGCTGAAGGCAGGGCTATCCACATTCCCGCTAGACTAAAATAGGCGACAAAGAGCTTAAAGCGATCACTTTAAGCTCTTTGTTATTTAATTATTAAGATAATGGTCATACAAATAAATATTAATAATAATTCTTTTATTTATGGGCAAGGTCCAAGAGTTGCCATATCAGAAGAATAATCTTCCGCGAAGGTACCCCTTCGTTATAGCCAAAATGGCTACCCCGTACTTTCCAAGTCTCTGGTCGGTAAGTAAAGCTTGCAGATCCATCAGCGGTATTTTGTTCATATTCACCATCAAAATCTATACGTATACTATCTTTATATGTTGTTAGATTACAAAAAGATAATTGAGTTCTTCACTTGCCCACATCACCTCTTTCAATTCTTAATGACATCTTTTAGTTTTAATTAGTGTTATTGTGCCATCCGAATGTAAGAACCCTATTAAACCGGTTTGTGACTTACTGTTAATTAGTAACAATGGTTTAAAGTCTTTTTCCTCTATTCCATCAATACAATATGCCCTAGCGAACGCTCTGCCTAATTCTTTTGCTATTCCTTTGAATTTCCCGTCATCTACATCCGGAATCCAGGCATTAAATTGATATTCCTTTTAGCAATTTTATCGTGGGCATTTTTTATTTTCTTTCTGAAACAGTTTTTCCTGACTTTTACCTGTATTTTTCACTTCGTCTTTCTGTTCATCATTTATATGAAGTCTTTTAATAAATTCTTCATTTGTGAAATCCATTTTTGAAAACATATGTGCATTTTCTTTGATTTATAAATCCATAGTAATTGAAAAAATTCGTAAAATAGGGCATAATCCTCAACCTGTTTTATAAAATGACTATGTCGGTAAAAATCGTCTTGCTTTAAAATTTCGGAATATTTTTCAATACTTAATACAGTAATTCCTATAATAAGCTGCTCGTTATCGAGCTTGGACAGCTCTATATAATGAGCGTCCTTGAACAATAATCTCTAAATTACCCTCTTCTCCTTCTCAGGGATCTATTGCTTTAAAATCATATAGAGTAGGGTCTATTGAATTATAATAACCTGTTATTACTACATAGTGAGTATAGGGACTATTAGAACGGGTTTTTCAGCAGATAAGTATAATAGGTTTATCTTCATCTACCTAATCATAAATAGCTTGTCTATAGATTTTCCTATTAGTACATATTCGAATTTAATCCCCAAAAAAGTCTATTTGATCAATTTTTTTGAATAAGGAGTGGTATGGAATTGATTGTCAAGAGGTGAAAGAACAGAAGTTTCTTTTGCGATATTGCATAATAAGTCGAATAATGTAGTAATTTTTGTAAAGGATTAAAAAAATTTGGGAAAGAAATTAAAAAATAGAAGGCTGTTATTATCACAGGAGGAAAATATGATATGATCCATCCTATTTCCTGGTATATTGTCCTAACGGTTAGTATACCTGAGACATTTTTATTTTTATCGCTGGGTTTTAATCTTTTCAATATCCCTATAAGCAATAATGATAAATTAATTTTATCAGTTTTCAGTGGGGTATTATCCTATTTTATCAGGAAGATCCCTTTTCTTTTTGGGGTCCATACATTTATAATTTTAATAACTTTAGTAGTGTTTTCCAGATTGTTTTACAAAATCGGTTTTGTTCAATCTTTTATCTGCATTTTTACAGGGATTATCATTGTAGGAATTTTACAAGGTATTACGCTGCCTGCTCTTATAGAGATATGTGGAATAAATGTCAATGAGGCCGGGGACAAGCCCTGGATAGATTTTATCCTCTTTCTGCCTTCCGGGTTAATCATGACGCTATTGTACTATCTAAGCAAAAGATTTAATTTTATATTATACGATTTAAAAATATATTATAAAGGTTGCTAAGCCCCAATGGAAAACATAGCTATTGTTTTAACAGTTCTCATGCAAACTTTTCTCATTATCGTTATGAACCACTATATTTATATCCTCGATAATCCGGCAGCTTTAAAAATGCTCCTTCCTTTTATTAACCTGTTGATGATTTTACTGATAAGCTTTTTATTAATTTCAATAAAAAAATTAGAAAACAATGCCCGGAGAAAAGTAGAAATCAATTTGTTACGGGACCATCTTAAGCAGATTGAAAGCCTACTTTTTTCAATGCAAACCCAGAAGCATGACCATACCAAGCATATTCAAACCCTTCAGGCCATGATTCATTTAGGAGAAATTGCAGAAGCTGAAAAATATATTGACGGTATTGCCGAAAGTTACTGGTATATGCAGGATATTATTAATGTAGGGCATCCTGCTTTGACTGCACTACTAAACAGCAAAAGGAAAGTAGCGGAAATTAAAAAAATCGAGTTCGATTTTAGCGTAAAATGTGACGTTTCCCAAATTCATATACCTTCCTGGGATTTATGCAGTATTATCGCTAACTTATTAGATAATGCTTTTGAGGCAGTTACCGGTAATAACGGTCATAAACGGGTTGGCATGGAAATTAAATTAGAGGACCATCTCTATCAGATTTATGTTTACAATAATGGTCCCAGGTTAACTTTAGCAGAAAAAAGAAGAATATTTGACCTGGGTTATACTACAAAAGATTCTATTGGTAGAGGCTATGGGCTTTACCTGGTACAAAAGCTGGTACAAAACTACCAGGGGGAGATTCAAATCATTTCGGAAGATAAGACTACTTTTATAGTTTCAATTCCCCGGAAGGAGAAAGAATATGATTAAAAGTATTTCCGCAAGACTGGCCGGATGGTTAGGAAAACAGCTGGCCGCCAAGGAAGAGGAATTAGAAGTGTATGCTTATGGACTGGAAATTATGCTGGGTGGAATCTTTAAAATAGGGTTACTTTTATTAATAGCTGGTCAATTAAATATCTTAGGGACGACTATCCTTTGTACGGTGGGATTTGTGGGAATCAGATTTTTTGGCGGAGGTGTGCATCTATGTACTTACACCAGATGTTTAGCAGGAAGTATATCTGTCCTCTTAGTACTGGGGAAAATTGCTGCTTATAAGTTGAGTTTAAGTATCTTGTGGCTGTGTATTTTAATAACGGCAATCTTGGGAGTTTATTCCATTATCAAATGGGTGCCCGCCGGGACCCGGAAAAAAACTGTAACTGACTCCGGATTACGAATTAAGCAGAAAATAAAAACCTTTGTTCTATTGACTGTCTATCTGGTTATAACATTGGTTTTTGTACTGTATCAGCTGGTTTCTTTGGCTTTTTCCCTGGTATTTGGGGTTCTAGCCGGACTTTTCTTGCTTACCCCTAGCGGTTATTTTTTTATGCAAAGCCTGGATAACCTGCTGGATTTATTAGATCAGAAAAAGATGCTGATTGGCTAAATAGGTGCTATTTTGTACTAAATAGACCGGAATACGTACTAAATAGACAAAACAGGGGGAATTTTTGAGGAAATAGCGAAGACTATTTAATGTCATAGGCGATTACAAAATATCGGTAATGGCTAAAGTCGCTGGCGACAATTAAGTACTAGTCAAAAAGTTAAATAATGAGGAAATAGCAGGAGATTTCAGATCTGCGATCGTCTATGAAGTATTTAGGGAAGGGGGTAGGTAGGATGCGATATATAACCAAATTTGCTTCTTTTTTGGCCGGTCTGGCGGTACTGGTAGCCGGCATAGGAATAGGCCCTAATAGTGTATGGTTTTGTTACGAACCGGATATTCCCCGGAGTCTGAAAGATAAGGATTGAGTCGTATGGTTAATATTTTACTTTTAGAAGATGAAGCATATACCAGAAAGTTTTTTAAACAGCTATTGCTGAATAATCCTTTAATAGCCAATGTCTATGATACGTCCAGTTGCCGGGAAGCTGTTAAACTGGCGGAGAAGCATAAGCCAGAAATTGCGATGTTGGATATTGAACTGGGGGCAGCAGAGGCTATGAATGGATTGGAAGTGGCTAAAATCATCACTAGTCTTTTACCGGAGACAATCTTTGTTTTTGTTACGGGTTATACTAAGTACGCCATTGACTCCTTTGCTGTTCACCCTTTTGACTATATTGTAAAGCCGGTTAATAAAGAGCGCATTTCTGAGGTTATCGTTAAAATTGTCAACCGGTTGAATAATTCTGTTACCTCACAAAAGGAAAATAAGCTGACTTTAAAAAATAAGGAGGAGACGTATTTTGTTAAACCTGGGGATGTTATCTTTATTGAAAGGAACTCCAGGGATACCCTTGTTCATACAAAATATGGTATATATATTGTCAGTGAAAACCTGAATAATTTGGAAAAGATTCTGGGAGATAACTTTTTACGGGTGCATCAGTCCTTTTTAATAAATTTGGAAAAAATCAAAATGATCAAAAGTCTCGGTAACAGATCTTTTGATATTGAATTTTTGGAATATAATAAAAATGCATCCATGAGTAGATATAAATTTGAAGAGTTTAAAGAAAAATTCGCTCCGTTACTGTAGGCGAATTTGAATGTCTTACATTTGACAATGTGATTATAATAAAAATTAAGTTTTTAATAAGGATAGGTTTAATCTGCGGTTCTACTATGGTAATTGATAGTACAGCTATGGAACCACCTGCAGGTTCTACATCTGGATTATTTGCGCTGGGATTCCAGCACATAAATCCATTATACGGAGCGTCTTTTATCGGGGATCATGAATGCACAATTCGGCTCAGCGTATTCAATTGTAAAGAAAATCATGTTATTATAAAAATTATAAAAGGAGGTATATTATGCCTATATTTTTTATATATACACCATTTTAAGTACATGGTATGGGAAATTTTATTTCTCTTTTATGAAGATGCGACCGATAATTAATATCTTTATTGACTTAGCTGTATTAGTATTCGTTTTTAGAATATACCAAATATTAAATAACAATTCTAGGTTAACATGATTACTAAAAAAGAGGCTTAAAGACTCTTTTTTAGTATACTATTGGGGTAACGTCATATGCTTTCCCATCTGCCCCTGCAAAAGTTCCTTGAACTTGTGCATCTTTTATGGTTAACTCAAGACGAGCAAGACCTGATTGTAATGGTTGTCCATTATCCCATATTGTGAACTCACAGGTTAGTTCTAAATTAGCAGGTTTAGTCGAAGTTTCATATTTATTTGTGATTTCAAAGGATTTTCGGGATATAGTTCGAGAATTGATTTAATATATCTGAAGTTATCAAAGCTACCAATTGACCTTTTTAAGAACCTGCCTTTGACATATTTATGTTTATAAAGGAGACTTCTTCAAATATGAATAAAAAAAATATTGTTATTATCATTTTATTTTTGGGTTTGGTTAGTATTTATACTAATTATCTTAACATCATCCCGGAGGATTATTATGAAAAACAAATTGAACGTTTAATGAATGATGTGGATGATTATTCTCTAAAAATTAATACTAGAAGTTATGCCAAAATAGATAATTTAAATATTCTCCATTTTAAAAGAGGAGAACGGATTGGATATGCAATTTTTGAGGAAAAATTATTGTTCCGACCCCGAGTAAAAACAATAGAGATTGATAATAAGCTGGTCTATTCTTTTTTTTCTGAGTCGAATAAAGGTAAGTACTTCATTTTTTTGGGGGAAAATCCTCATAATACAATTGATTACGTGAAAATATTTAATGACAAAAAAAATTTCATTGTTGATGTTGATAATGAAGGTACCTTTATACATTGTTTAAAAGTAGATACAGAAAATATTTATGCAAAATATTATGACAAGAAAAACAGGAACATCAGCAATAACTTAAAAATAACAGGTGTCCCTATAAAATCTATTTATATTTCAAATCAAACTGAACGTTAACTAAACTAATTACTATACTTTTCTCGCACCACTAAAAGGCTATCAGCATTAAATCGATAAGTTTTTTAAAGGAGCTAACCTGTTTACAATGAGTTAGGAGAAAGGAAAAAGTTGCAAAACTACTTTTTCCAAGTAGCTAGCAGCACTTCCTTTCATATCATAAAGAAATTGGAAAATAAAAAGTAGCCTTAAAATAACGGAGATTCAATTTGTCCTACCGAATTACTGATTTTAGGCACAGTTAACCAAGCCTTATAGATTTCAAGGATTAATTTCTACAAAATCCATTAAATTCGCTATAATTTTTGGTGTATGGCTTTTTTATTGGCATAATTAAATTATATAGTTTCTGAGGCCTCTTTGGAGTTCGTAGTTATTTTTTTATATAAAAAAGAGCTAGTTACACAATGGACTTTTTTAGTCCATTGTGCAGCAGCCCCTTTTTAAAAAGATATGTTGCAGTAGAAATTTTCCACGCGCTCTGAGAATTAACTTAGCATATAGGATTAGAGTAAACTATCCATTATGCAGGGGGTCATGACTACCATGTTTCGTTAGGCTTTAGTGTATAGTTACCACTACCATCACATTCTATGGTAGGTCTTGGTTTATCTGTATAACTAAATCCGGTCCATTTATATTTGAATTTACCTTTTGCCCAAATTTCTGCCTCAGAACCATCTAAAGCAGTGACTTCACCTCCATCATCACGATCAGTAACTGAAGTTATATATTTACTCCTTGTGTCAGAAGATGCCCAAGAAAGAGGAGAGACAATATTCACATCAGGGTCAAACATGAAGTTCCCAGTAATAGTTAAGTCATAAATAAAATCAGACCATACAAATTGTGCCCATATACAAGTAAGTGTTTGAGTTGTTTCTGTTGCATTTATACCAACTTGTGGAACGACTTTTTCTATAATCTGTACAGTTGTTCTACCATCATTATAAAAAGTAATAAATAAGTTATTGGATATTTTAACAGTATTTTTAGTTATTGATTCTTCTTTTATTTTCATTGAATAAGAGCTTAATATGTTAGGGTTAGGATTCAAGTTCCTTAATAAACTATTAGCATAATAGGACTTTATACTTTCAATAATATCTTTGGAATCCATTTGGTTAAGTGACTGCTTATGTAAATAATTAACTAAATTTCGATTAGTTTCTGTTAAAATGTTGCTAGGTTCAATTTTCGTCGAAGCAAAAGCCCCCCCGGAGAATACAGACATAACAAACAAAACAATTAATGTCAAACAGATTGATTTTTTCACTTTATTTCCTCCTCGTTATATTACATCTATTTTTTTAAATATATTAATTGGCTCTATTTATCGAATTTGATATGTGTTCAGCATTTTCATTTTATCTTAGAAGATAAGTTTTTGTCGTAAATTTTTCTACTCCTAATGATCCCTCCTTTCTAAAAAACTCAATAATACTTATTTTGAGAGGCCCCTCAAAAACTATTATGTTAATTACACCTTATCTAATCAAAATATGCTTGTCTATAGATTTTCCTATTTAACCCATATTCGTGTCTATTTAAGCCAAAAATAAGCTTATTTAACCAGGCTATTTTTATGAGCTGTATTAAAAAATATAATATCGTAGTAATTTTGTAAATGAACATAAAGTCTGGGGAAAGAAATAAAAAATAGAAGACAGCTATTATGGGTTTATTAGATCAGAAAAAGATGCTGATTGGCTAAATAGGTGCTATTTTGTACTAAATAGACCGGAATACGTACTAAATAGACAAAACAGGGGGAATTTTTGAGGAAATAGCGAAGACTATTTAATGTCATAGGCGATTACAAAATATCGGTAATGGCTAAAGTCGCTGGCGACAATTAAGTACTAGTCAAAAAGTTAAATAATGAGGAAATAGCAGGAGATTTCAGATCTGCGATCGTCTATGAAGTATTTAGGGAAGGGGGTAGGTAGGATGCGATATATAACCAAATTTGCTTCTTTTTTGGCCGGTCTGGCGGTACTGGTAGCCGGCATAGGAATAGGCCCTAATAGTGTATGGTTTTGTTACGAACCGGATATTCCCCGGAGTCTGAAAGATAAGGATTGAGTCGTATGGTTAATATTTTACTTTTAGAAGATGAAGCATATACCAGAAAGTTTTTTAAACAGCTATTGCTGAATAATCCTTTAATAGCCAATGTCTATGATACGTCCAGTTGCCGGGAAGCTGTTAAACTGGCGGAGAAGCATAAGCCAGAAATTGCGATGTTGGATATTGAACTGGGGGCAGCAGAGGCTATGAATGGATTGGAAGTGGCTAAAATCATCACTAGTCTTTTACCGGAGACAATCTTTGTTTTTGTTACGGGTTATACTAAGTACGCCATTGACTCCTTTGCTGTTCACCCTTTTGACTATATTGTAAAGCCGGTTAATAAAGAGCGCATTTCTGAGGTTATCGTTAAAATTGTCAACCGGTTGAATAATTCTGTTACCTCACAAAAGGAAAATAAGCTGACTTTAAAAAATAAGGAGGAGACGTATTTTGTTAAACCTGGGGATGTTATCTTTATTGAAAGGAACTCCAGGGATACCCTTGTTCATACAAAATATGGTATATATATTGTCAGTGAAAACCTGAATAATTTGGAAAAGATTCTGGGAGATAACTTTTTACGGGTGCATCAGTCCTTTTTAATAAATTTGGAAAAAATCAAAATGATCAAAAGTCTCGGTAACAGATCTTTTGATATTGAATTTTTGGAATATAATAAAAATGCATCCATGAGTAGATATAAATTTGAAGAGTTTAAAGAAAAATTCGCTCCGTTACTGTAGGCGAATTTGGCTTTTTAAATAGAAAAAATTAAATAAAGTAGCGTGTTTATGTATTATTGTTTTACCGTTCGGGTTAATTATTCGGCTGTTTTTTAAATTTAAAATGATTGATGTCAATAACTTTTAAAAAAGTCACCCCAAAGACACGTTAATTATCGTGAGAAATGTCACCCTAGAATAAAATGGCGGCAATTAGAAGTCAAGCGAAAAGCGTCTTGACTTCTAATTGCCGCCATGCTGAAAAAAAGGCCGCGGAATGATGCGAAGAAGTAAGTTGCTGGATAATACATCCTCGGGTCAAGCAATTGTAGCATGGCGGACGGCTAAAGATTACCTTGGGAATCAAACAAAAAAGTAAGCTGTCTAACTTGTCGGCGGTAAACGCCAAAGGAAAATTTTCTTTAGTATTTTAAGAATTGCTATGTCGTGATCCTCAAAAGTGACCTTTTTGATGAGTTGGTGTCAAGTAAAGAATGGGTAGCAATCTTGTTAATCAATCTGGGTCAGCCACGGGATAACGAGGTAATGATGTATCGCAGAGTCGCTAAAGATAGTGTGATTAGCCCCGACTAGCTGCATGTGGTGGGTAATGTAGCGGGTCACTTCATCCTTAGTTAGGCTCAAGCTTGTAGTGCATCATAATGCGTTGAGAAAGGGGCTGGTTATGGTTAAGAGAAAGTCTGTCCAAAAGATGAGGTAAACCTGCAACTATAAGGATAATATGAAGTTAAAAAGAATACTAAGGTCATTTAAAAGGGTTCTTAGCCATCTGTATCTCATCCAAGATAAATACAGGAGTAAGCTTTCTTTTCTTAAAATAAACCTTAATAGCTTGTTGAATTTGGTGAAACAACTCAACCTTACAAGCCGTAGGATCTTCCCCTGATCCTATGGCTGATCCACCACGGTAACGTCCATTACGGTACCGATAGACAGGGATATATACTGGCTGATTTTGCAAAAATTCTTTCTTTTCGGGAGAAAGATAATGAGCAAGGGGTCAATTTAAGCACTAACGTTCTTTGTTGGTGTGTTTTTTTTCAAAATCACTAGGTTGCTCCGTCTCTTTATTTTTTTCAATACAGCTAATCAATGTATAACCTAAATAAACGCCATTTAACATATAAAAAATGTCACCATGAGTTCGTAAGACTATCATTTCAACATAATAATAAAACTTAAATAATTCAGATAAGGATGAAAAATATATAAATGGATGTATTAATAATATAATTGAAAAAAAAGATTTCCTAAGTAACTTTAACCAGTGTATATTCCAAGAACCATTATATTTTGGGAATTTCCTTAATATACCAGGCACTCCCAAATACATTCCTAGCATTACAGAAAACAATGCAAAGTATAGATAGAAATAATCAAAAAAATTCATATTAATATATTTTAAAAGCTTAAGACCAAAGAATAATACTAAAAGGAATATCATATTATATGTAATTTCTTCAAAATATTTTCTATATTTAATAAAAACTCACTCCCTTTCACTTAATGTAGGCTTGGAAGATTATTTATGCCTAGAGAATCCTTATCGATTATAAAATCGAGAATACAGATGACGCAGTAAAAAACGCTGGTTTTGGCAGGCAACGCTGTGAATCAGCACTTGGATGCACAGGCTGCAGCTATGAAGATTTCTATTCTTTCGAATATTAGGCTTTTAGTTTTAAAAAATTCTTAGAAATACTGGCTTTTTTCCCATTGCTTTTTTGCAAAGAAGAATGAATAAAGCAAGTAGGAGGCGGTGGCTAATCGCCAGCCTCCTCCACCATGCATACGGTTTAAGTACACACATATTATTAACCTAATCCATTTGTGAAATTAAAGTCCCACTGAGAGCCCCCCCCTATACAATTTTATCATAGATTGACCGTACATACTAAAACTAGTGGTGCTAGGTACTACATACTCATCACTATATGTATACAGTGTATAGGTAACTCCGATAGATGGAATACCACTTGAAGGCACCATTTCTTGGTTTCCAAGTGTACCCTGTCCAACTTTTACACCCGAGCTATTATACCATGTACCATGTTTATTCCAGCCTATATAAGAATTATCCCATGTTATACTAGAATCTAATTTATCCCATTTAGAAGTAATTTTTGTAAAATTATAGGCTGTTTCTATACCTACAGAAATCGTATTATAATAGATAGTATTTCTAACTTTAGCTGTTTTGTCTGGTCCATCATCATCATAGCTTTCGTTAGGATCTTCTAATCCCAAAGTGCCTATTTCAGACATTACTCCTCCTTCGCTTTCATCAACTAAAGACACAAAGCTTATAACATCTTGTTTGTAAGTAGTGGTTATAATCTTCTTACCTTCTTTGTTTATATATTCTTTTTCTTTTAACTTTTGAACGGTTACAAAAGTCTTAACATTTTTCTCTGTGAAATCCTTGCCATCTTTAGTCAACTTAGCTTTCTGTATTGGAACTGTAGGCCCTTCAATAACACCTTTTTTTGCTCTCTTAATAAGCTCTTTCTGGTCTGTTATCTCTTTTGCCTCAAAAGTAATTTTGCTATTAGCCGCTTCTAATTTTTCTTTAGCGAAACCAGCACTTGTAACTAACACAGAGAGCATAAAAACCATTAACATAATCAAAGTATTTTTTTCATTATTTTACCTCCTATAATTTGATTTTTAATAAATTAGCCTCTCTTTGTGTGACTACACCTTATCTAATCAAAATATGCTTGTGGATGCTTATTTTTAAATGGGGAGGAATTATCCAGAAGTGTAACTTGACAATATTCCCCGTCATCTTGTCACGCCCCTGTTACATGGTTGCTATGAAAGTATTGAAAAAGAAAAAAGAATCATCTATACTTATATTTGTAATAAATTTGCATCATTTGATAGATTATATTCTGGTTTTACAAGTGAAGACAGATGGTCGGTAACCAGAACTTAAAAGCCCTTATCTGGAATAATAGGGGCTTTTATTTTCCGGGAAAGCACGAGACCCTACGGGATCACACGATTTATCAAGGAGTGAGTACAATTCGCAAACGGGTTTCCGCATTTTTACTGGTGTGTTTTATCACCGTCAGTTTTTTTTTAACAGGTTGTTCCAGGCAGCTAACAGCCAACACGACGGTGAGTGCGCAGGATAGAACTGTGTCCGCTATTGTGAATGGATTATCTTCCTCTGCCCCTATTCCGGTGTATGGAAAAGTAACGGTCTATAATAGAGCGGTTTCTTTGGTGTTTGAAGGATCTGAGGATGAGGATGTTATGATGGAATTGGCGGACCTTTTGCAGGAACGGGGCGTTGATGCTGTAATGTTCCTTTCGGGAGCCGAAGCGATGGAGCATCCGGCTGTTGTGAGATACGTCGCAGACGCGGGTGTTGAAATTGGAAATTATACCCTTTCTGCTGAGAAAAGCATGCAGGAGAACAAAGCAACGAAGAATGCACGGCAGTTTTATCTTACCCAGCAAGCAATCTTTACAGCGGGTATGATAACGCCTTCTTATCTTCGTTGCAATGGGACTGAGTACAGTGAGGAGATTTTAAAGCTTGCGGGGTTAGCCGGTTTAAAAGCTGCGGTGGAGCCGAGCGTCTATCTCAATCACCGTAGTTTTGCAAATGAGGAACAGGCTAAAAATTATGTACGCAGCATTTCCCGCGGTTCAATTGTCTCAATTAAGCTCGGACAGGAGCTTGATGAGACGGAAATCAATACTAAGCCTGCCCAAGAGGCGGAACCTGCAGATGATCTGAAACCTACTGTGGAAGAGGAGATCTCCTCCGAGTCCGTGCAAAATGATGTGGATATTGTTGATTTGACTCATTGGGTATTGGATGCTATGGAGCTTGAAAATCTTGAGGTTGTTCCGCTGCAAAATCTTCAGGATGCTGCGGCGCAAGGACTTCCGGAGCAGGAAGTTTCGCAGGAACTTTTGGAAAAGCTGGATGTAAGCCTTTATCCCAACCTGACTACAAAAGAGCCCTTTGGGCTTCAGGAGTCGGCGGGAGTGCCGGGTTCGTATTTTGACAAAACGGTGTTTGTCGGTGATTCTATTATGGCAGGCATCCAGAACTACGTGGAAAATCAAAGAAAAAAAGATCCGGGTTATTTCGGAACGGCGCAATTTTTGGCGGCGGGAGGGCTCAGCGTACGCAACGCATTGTGGAAAGTCAGTGATGAGTCGCGTCATCCAAGCTATAAGGGAGAGCGTATGCTCATAGAAGACGCCATTGGCAGGATGGATGTGGAAAAGGTCTACATTATGCTGGGTATGAACGATATTTTGCTCAGTGACGTTGATACTTATCTCGCAAACTATCAGACGCTCATTCAACTGATTTTAGAGCAGTCTCCCAATGTTAAAATTTACGTGATGTCTATTACACCCGGTACCGCTAAGGAGGGACTCCGTCCTTCCAACCGGCAAATTTTTGAGTACACTTTGGCCCTTGTGGGCTTTTGTGCCAGGTATGGATATGAATATGTCGACGTTTCGTCTGCCATCCGCTTGGGAGATGGGTCTCTCCCCTTGGAAATGTGTTCCGATCCGGACGGTATGGGTTTTCATTTTACTGAAGAGGCTTGTGCTGTATGGGCCCGATATATATACACCCACACGGTTTAAAAGCTGATAATAAAGGGGTGCTTTTTATGAAGAAAAAAATTATGGTATTTACGGTGCTTATGGCCATGTTGTTCCTTTTTACCGCATGTGGACAAAAGAACGTCCAAGCCAACCTTTTAGATACTCTGGCGACGATGGAAGAGAAGCTTACGCTTCCGGACGGCTTGCAGGATATTACGGCATCGGACCTGGAACGGCTTTATGGCATCAGCAGCGAACAATACGTCCAGTTTGCAGGTAAAATCAGTACGGTTGGCATTTTAGGTGACGAGATCGTAATGATCGAGGCCGGCGATGAGGATGCTGCTGCATCTGTTAAAGAAAAGATGGAAGCGCGCTATCAGAGCCGTCTGAATGAAATGGACGGTTACCTACCGGATGAATATTTCAAAATTTCCAACGGCGGTGTTTACCAAAAAGGGAACTACGTTGCGTTGCTTGTAAACGAAGAACAAGATGCCCTTGTAGAGATTTTTGAAGGGAGTTTCAACGATTAAGCAATCAGTCATAGAAACCACGAAGGACACTGAGATGACGGAGCAGCAGGCCGGTATCCTGACTATCCCCAAACGGGACAGGCGCCTTTTGCCCCATGTCGAAGACCCTGAGGGCATCCGCTCCAATATCGATCGCAGAGGCTCAAATAGAAAAGAGATCCATTCGCGCTTTGCTAAGTTTGAGGGGCGGCGCTATAACGCGTCTTTCCGCGTAACGGCTACCGTACCTTCTATGAAAAAAAATCATAAATTTTATGGTCTGTGTACAGATATCTCACAAAGCGGTATGCAGGTTTTATTTTCTCAGGAAGATACGAAACGGCTGCAAGCAGAAAAAGAGGCTTGCGGAGATTTAACCGTTATCTTTAAGTTTCGTGTACCGCCCGGAACCTTATTAGAGGGCATGGAAAAGCGCGCAAATATCAAAGGCTATTTTGTCCGTCTGGATGAAAATACGGGTGGGATGGGCTTTAAGTTCGCCACCACATTGTATTTGCATTTTCAGAGGAGATTAGATTGGTTTCTTTTGAGCATGGCTGCGCTGTTTTTGTTTCTTGTTTCGTTTACAATCGCACTTATGCGCTATGAGAGTATTTTTTACTTGCGTTTTACAACCAGTTTAAGTGTGTATAGCATTATCGCAGCTGTGTTCTTGCTGTCACGCTATTTTTTCGGCGCATTGTACAGGCCGACGCCCGTTGATCCGAGTTTTACCCCCGGCGTAACCATTATTATCCCGTGCTTTAACGAGGAAAAGTGGATTTCACGGACTATTTTAAGCTGTGTGGATCAGGATTACCCTTTAGACCGGCTGGAAGTTATTGTAGTGGACGATTGCTCGACTGATCATTCATACCGTGTGATTCAGGAGACGGTTGCGCTGCTCCATGGAGAATCTGAGCGGTTTAAGACCAAAGAACGGGTAAAAGCCGTTCGTCTTGAGAAAAATAAAGGCAAACGGGAAGCTCTTGCAGCCGGAATCGCCCTTTCTACTAAGGAATTTGTTACATTTGTGGATTCAGACAGCTTTTTAGAACCGGATGCAATTAAAAATCTGGTACAGCCTTTCTTTGATCCCAAGGTTCATGGGGTCTCCGGGCGTACCGATGTTGCCAACACCTTTACCAACGGACTGACCAAGATGCAGGCTGTGCGGTACTATATCGCGTTTCGGATGATGAAAGCTGCAGAGTCGTATTTTGATTCGGTTATGTGTCTGTCGGGACCTTTGTCCTGCTACCGTAAGCAGTCGGTTTTAGATAATCTTGACCGCTGGTTGAATCAGCAATTTTTAGGGTATAAAGCTACTTTCGGTGATGACCGTGCACTGACGCAGATGATTTTGAGAAAAAATCGTACGGTTTATCAGGATACAGCCATCTGCTCGACCATTGTCCCCCATACCAACAAGGTGATTCTTCGCCAGCAGATGCGTTGGAAGCGCTCATGGCTGCGTGAATCGCTGATTGCCGCTACATTTATGTGGAAGAAAGAGCCGTTTATGGCCTGCTTTTTCTATATGGGACTCATTATACCGATTCTTGCTCCTGTTATTGTGATTTATAACTTAATCTATGTGCCGATTTTTCACGAGATATTTCCTTTGACGTTTTTAATCGGCATCTTGTGTATGGCTCTTTTAATGAGTTTTATGCAGCTTTTTCTCCGGCGCAGCAGTCTGTGGCTTTACGGATTATGGTTTTGCATTTACTACGAAGCAATTTTGCTTTGGCAGATGCCCTGGGCTTGGGTGACCTTTTGGGTTTCCACCTGGGGGACTCGTATGACACCTGCCGATGAAGCGGCGCAAGCCAGAAAAATGAACAGAAAGAAACAACGAGACCTGCATTCTTCCAAGAAGTAAAGATTTTATTATAGAAATAACAGGTGGAGTTTGCTTTATGAATGCTGAAAGCCATAAAAAACTAAACCCGTCCCCACTCGATACGTACGGTGACGAACAGCGTATTGGCGCTGTCAAGAGAAAAAACAGAAAGAAGAAGATCCGGGTCCTTATTCAAGTGGTGCTGCTTTTTCTTGTTGTAACTGCGTTCATAAATCTCTTCGCAACGGGACATAAGTATATCCCTGTAGCCGATAAGCCGGAAACTTCCAACAAGTTTATTGCGATCTCCTATTTCGGAGTGGAAAAATTTGCAAACAAATCAAGAACACTGATCAGTCAGGAGCGTTTAAAAGAGCATTTGTCCGCCCTTTCTGCCATGGGTTATACGACCATTTCGCAGCAGCAGATTGCAGATCATTATCAAAAGGGAACGCCGCTGCCGGAAAAATCACTTTTCCTTATGTTTGAAGATGGCCGGCGCGACACGGCTGTTTTTGCCCATCCTTTGTTAGAGGAAAACAATTTTATGGCAAGTGTAATGACCTATGCCGATAAGTTTGCAAAGAAAGATAATAAATTTCTTTCCCCTGCCGATATTAAAAAGCTTTTAGGTACCACATATTGGGAACCGGGGACAAACGGCTACCGCCTGGAGTACATCAATGTGTACGACCGTTACCGTAATTTTTTCGGACGCTTAAATTCGGATGAGTTTGTTATGGTTTCGCCTTATTTGCGGCGTGATTATAACCACTATCTGATGGACTTTATCCGCGACGAGGACCGGCTGACCGTTGAATCCTATGAGGAAATGAGTCAACGCATTACAGCGGATTACGAGAGTATGAAATATATCTATGAGACAAAGCTGGGGTTTTTGCCTTCCCTATATGTACTGATGCATGCAAATACCGGAGCTTTTGGTACGGACCCTTATGTCAGCGCGGTCAATAAAGAGGAAATAGAAGCTAAGTTTGCCATGAACTTTAACCGGGAAGGCCTTTGTTTGAACACACCGGATTCTTCCGTTTATGACCTGACGCGTATGCAACCTCAGGCCAACTGGTACAGCAATCATCTGATCATGCGTATTGCCGACGACACAGGCGAGACCCCCTTATTCGTAACAGGAGACGACACGGAGGCAAAGCGGTGGGATACTGTCTTTGGCGCGGCGGAATTCCGCGGAGATACGATTGTTTTGACCAGTGAACCGGATGGATTTGCCCGTATGCGCCTGCTGCGGCCATTAGACAGTGATTTTGATTTGGATGTTGTTTTAAAAGGGAACGTTGCCGGGAAGCAAACCATTGGCTTTGGCGCTGATCGAGAACTGCAAACTGCAGTGACTGTTTCCCTTGAAAATAATCGGCTCTATGTTCGTAACATTCGTGCCGGGGTGGCAGTAGAGCTTTATAGCTTAGACCTTTTCGAATTTGACGGTGGTTCTGTGCAGTCGGTGGAGGAAAATGAGAAGGAAAGCATGCTTACCTATGGAAACTCGATTTTAAAGCATGACTACGACTATCAAAAACTTCAGGAAGCGCACCGTATCCTGGAAAAATGGTCCAATGTCAAAGCAGCAACTACGGACAAGGGAGCCGAAGGGTATGTGCCTGATATTGACCTGCTTGACTTGGGAGAACGGAATTTGTCCATCCGGGTGAAAAATGGTGCGCTTACCATCGAAATGGATGGGAAGGCGGTCATTAAAAATTTGCAGGTAGAATCACAGGAGGGGTATTTATACCTGGAATCTTCGGCTTTAACACAGGAGCAGTATAATCAGCGGAATTTAATTGACGATGTGTATGACGGGGTATTTGAAAACCTTACGATATCCAGTCCTGATGAGCAGGATATATATTATGCGTACACCCTTTCTTTCTTTGAAAAAGCAGGGAAAACCATCACCAATGTCCTGCAAAAAGTCGCGAGCTTCTTTATTAACTCGTTCTAGCCTCCGATTCTTGCAAGCTACTGCTCAGTATGACTGCTATGGTTGAACAAATAGACATTTATTTTCTTGGATTGTTTTTGGTGCCAGAAACCGGCGTATGATTCATCAACTTTAGGGGAGAAGGGAAGCTGTGAAGAAAAAAGTACCTTTTTTAACGGTTATCGTTGTATCAGTCTTGTTATTGGCTGCAGTTTTCCTTTTCCTTAAAACCAAGGAGTACCGGGAACTTGAAACAGGGCCGGAACTGACAGGCAGCGGTGTTACGTGGGCAGGGTGGATTCCTTACTGGGATGCGCAGGACGGCCTGACCGAACTTTACTCATACGATGTGATGCCCAGCGATGTGGTCGCTTTTGCAGCTTTGTTTTCATTGCCTCATGACGACATTTTGATCCTGGAGCCTGTCGGGGAGATACTGGGGCATTTGGCAGGTATTCAGCGGGAGACAAGGGATGTGTTTTTGTCTTATACAAACGATGTGCAAAAGACAGACGGTACTTTTATACAAAAGGACAGGGAAATTCTCTGGCGGCTTTTGGGTACGGACAGTGCAACCGATGTCCATATTGAAAAGCTGATAGAAGTGGCCTTATCGTATGGTGTTGACGGGATCGAAATCGACTATGAATCGATTAAAGATGACACCGAGCTTTGGCAGCGTTATTGCCTTTTTTTGGATAAGCTTTACCATGCAGCCTCTGAAAAGGGACTGCGTCTCCGGGCTGTATTAGCTTGGAACAGTGTGGATTTTGTGAATTTCCCTCCCGGGCCTGAATACGTTGTGATGTGTTATAACCTCTATGGTACCCACTCTGGCCCCGGACCCAAGGCAGATAAGGATTTTTTAGAGAAAACCTTTGCCAAAAACAGCCGCTTGCCGGGAGAAGTAAGTATGGCCCTGGCAAACGGCGGATTTGATTGGAGCGGCGGTACCTGTCGTGCTGTCACGGAAAAGCAGGCAGCAGAACTTGCGGCTCTTTATAAAGCCCAAGTGTTTCGGGATGAATCCAGTCAGGCGCTCTTTTTCTCCTATATTGACAGGGACGGAATCTCCCACGATGTTTGGTTTGCCGATAAAGCAACGCTCTATTACTGGACCGGGCTTGCTATCGGCAATGAATATACAAAAATTACATTTTGGCGCTTTGGCGGTAATGATGAATTACTGTCATTGCGGTAAATAAAGGGACTTTTTTATGGTTTTTAGTAGTGTTTTATTTTTATTTGTCTATCTGCCCAGCGTTTTATTAATCTATTATGCGGTACCTCCGAAGTTCCGGAACCTGGTTTTATTTATTGTAAGTCTGGTATTTTACGGATGGGGGGAGCCCGTCTATATTTCCATTATGATCTTTTCGACCATATTGGATTACACTTGCAGCTTTATGATTGAAAAAAGCGCGGGTAATAAAAAGCATGCCAAAGCTTTCCTGATCGTCTCTCTTGCAGGGAATCTATTTATGCTTTGCGTGTTTAAATACCTGGATTTTATTATTTTAAATCTTTCTTACATCCCTGCGCTTTCAGGACTGAAACCGTTGGGAATTCCCCTTCCCATTGGGATTTCTTTTTACACGTTCCAAACCATGTCCTACACGATTGATGTGTATCGCGGCATCAATCAGAGGCAAAAGAGCTTTGTCACGCTGGGTGCATATGTCACGCTGTTTCCGCAATTGATTGCAGGTCCTATTGTTAAATATAAAGACGTGGCCCGGGAACTTGAATGCCGCACGTATACGGCGGCGCAATTCAGTGAAGGTATCGGTATTTTTACGGTGGGGCTTTGTAAAAAAGTACTGATCGCAAACTCAGTGGGCTCTTTATTTGACACGTATCATGCCATGGAGCTCGCAAAGGTATCCACACTTGGTGCATGGCTGGCCGTGATTTCCTATACATTTCAGATTTACTTTGACTTTTCAGGGTATTCCGATATGGCCATCGGACTTGGGAAAATGCTGGGTTTTAACTTTTTAAGGAACTTTAACTACCCCTATATCGCCTGTTCTATTACAGACTTCTGGCGGCGTTGGCATATTTCTCTTTCTTCCTGGTTTAAAGAGTATCTATATATACCACTGGGTGGGAACCGCCGGGGTCCTTGGCGTACCATTTTTAACCTTTTGGTGGTATGGACGCTAACGGGCATCTGGCATGGCGCAAGCTGGAACTACCTTTTGTGGGGGCTTTATTTCTTTGTGTTGTTAGTGATTGAGAAACAGTGGCTTTTAAAATATTTGGACAAAGTGCCGCATGTTGTTGGGCATGTTTATGCTTTGCTGTTGATTGTCATAAGCTGGGTCCTGTTTTCCAACGAGGATCTTTCCCGCTGCCTTGCTATGCTTGCCAAAATGTTTACCGCAGGGATCAACACCTCTTTGGTATTTGCTTACGATTGGTTTTATCTTGCTAATTACGGTGTTATTTTTGTCCTTGCGGCACTTTCGAGCATCCCGTTCTGGCATAACCTGTTTTTTAAGCTTTCACCGAAACTGCAGGGCACTTTAAAAATTATTCTTGTGATCCTCGGTCTGACGGTGTGTACGGCGTCACTTGTCGATTCAACCTACAATCCGTTTTTATACTTCCGTTTTTAAGGGTGGAGAGAAATGAAGAAGCTCAATGCAACTCTATGTATCGTGTTTTTGGTATTTGTCTACGGTTTTGCCGGCGCTCATCTGCTCATGCCGGACCGTTCGTTTTCTGAAATGGAAAACAGGATGCTTGCCAAGGTTCCGCGGGCCACGTTTAAAAAAGTCTTTTCCGGACAGTATGCCACAGAATTTACAGCCTATTTAAACGATCAGTTTCCTCTGCGGGATGGGTTTAAAAGTATGAGCACCGCCTATCAATACATTACTTTAAAACGCGAAATCGGAGGCGTGTACCTTAAAGGTCAACGTTTGTTTTCCCATCTGCAGGAGGCAGATGCAACACTTTTAAACCAAAATATTCAAAGTATCAGAAAGCTGCAGGAAACCCTTGCTATTCCTGTCTATGTGGCTTTAATTCCGGATGCGGCCTGTATTCTAAAGGACGAGCTTCCTTCGGGTGCCCCCGGCCTTAATCAAGAGGAACTGATTCAAAAAGTATACGGGGAAATCGGAGAAAATTGTCTTGACATTGCCTCCTCTTTGCTGTTCCATAAAGACGAAGACATTTTTTACCGGACCGATCACCACTGGACTTCCCTTGGTGCCTATTACGGCTATGAAGAACTTATCCGTGCCTTGGGGATGCAGCCGGTTGCTCTTTCCAGTTATAAAAAAACGGAATTAAGTGATGATTTCTATGGAACCCTGTACGCAAAAGCGCCCGCTTTTTGGATTTATCCCGACACGATTGAATCTTATGCCGGCGATCTGGGGACTACCCTTTCTGTCTTTGATGGAACCGGTTTTAAAGAAGGTTCCCTTTATGTGCCGGAAAACCTTGCTAAAAAAGACCAGTACGCGGTATTTTTAGGTGGGAACCAACCGCTGATTGTTCTTGAGACGGTTTTTGAAAATGAACCGAATCTGCTGGTGCTTCGCGACTCATACTTTGATTCCCTTACACCGTTTTTGCAGACGCATTTTTCTTCTGTGCATCTCATTGATGTCCGCTACTATCAGAAAACCATTGAAGATTATATCCGTGATCATGATATTGATATAGTTCTTTGTGCATACAGTGTGGATCAATTTTCACATGTGGTTCGTCTTTCGACGGTGGTCGGAAGTTTGTTTTAATCTTATTTGACGGGAATTATGTCCGGTGATCAATCTTCAAATGAGTGTTTGGCCTGGTGCCGACCGTATGCTATAATTAACTGAACAAATATTTTGTTCCGAGTTAGCTTAAAGAAGGGTCAACTCCACAAGAATAAATGGGGGGTGTTGGTATGGAAGAATTGCTAAAAGAATTTTTGGCGGAATTTAAGGATTTTAAAATTCAGGTTAATTTAAAACTTGACAACTTGGAAGGCAGATTTGACAACTTGGAAGGCAGGTTTGATAATCTGGAAAGCAGATTTGACAACTTGGAAGGCAGGTTTGATAATCTGGAAAGCAGATTTGACAACTTGGAAGGCAGGTTTGATAATCTGGAAAGCAGGTTTGATAATCTGGAAGGCAGATTTGACAACTTGGAAGGCAGATTTGACAATCTGGAAGGCAGATTTGACAATCTGGAAGGCAGATTTGACAACTTGGAAGGCAGATTTGACAATCTGGAAGGCAGATTTGACAATCTGGAAAAGGAAGTAGATATTATAAAAACCCAGCAAGGGGAAAATACGCAAATTTTGCGGGCTGTGGAGCATAAGACTGAGGTTTACAAAGCTGAACAGGATAACATACAGCACTGGTTAGCGAAAATCGCAGGTTCCGTGAAAGAAATAAGGGAAGATCAGATATCTATCCATGAAATTCTCGGTGATCACGAAGTCGCTATTCGGACTTTAAGGCGCAGGCCTGTATAAAAGCTTGGCAGAGAGGCTGCTATTTTTACCAATAAGGTTTAAGTAGCGGCCTTTTAGAATATCTCACTATAAAAGTAGCAGGTGATTACGATGACAGGAATTGTTTTGCGCTCTCAACCCGGCTCTTGGGGGTTAATCATGATTTTAGGTCTTCTGGGCATAATTCTCGCTGCGTTAGTTTTTATGCATTTTTTTTATTTATACCGGATTCACAAACAATTGCAGGAAAATAAAAAATTAATCGAAAAATTAGTAAAAACAACTGATAGTTAATCTGTTATCCACGTATAATAAAGATATAATTTTGCAGTTTATAAAATATGCGAATATGGTAAATTAAATGAATAAGGATCATAAAAAAATTTTTAATAAATTGAAAAATAGGTGGAACTTTTCAAGGAATATTCAGTCACTAAAATGATAGGCAAAAAGTAGACTCAGTGACGAGTTCCTAATCGCACAGATACAAATAATCCTTTGAGGCTGCCTATTTGGAAAGGGGTGACTTGGTTGACAAAAAAATTAGGAGCATTAGTAATAATACTGGTATTCATGGTTCTATTGGTTTCACCTGTGATTGCTGCTCCGGCTAGGCTGGTTATGATAGTACCCATAGAAAAAACGGTAGAGCAGGGTTTGGCTTCTTTTGTAGAAAGAGCCTTTCAGGAAGCTGAGAAGGAGAATGCAGATTTGATCATTGTTGAACTGGATACTCCCGGAGGATTAATAGATGCAGCTAAGGAAATCAAAGACGCGATTATGAACTCCAAAATACCTACGGCTGCACTGATAAAAAGCCAGGCTTTATCGGCAGGTTCCTACATTGCTCTGGCCTGCGATCATATTGCTATGCAGCCGGGAACAACCATCGGTGATGCCGAACCTAGAGTAGGCGGGGAGCGGGCCGATGAGAAGATTCTTTCTGCTTGGCGGGAAGAACTGGCAACTGTTGCCGAAGCCCATGGACGGGACCCGGAAATCGCCAGGGCTTTTGCCGATCGGGATATGGAAATAGCAGGAATAGTGAATAAAGATAAATTATTAACCCTTACCCCTAAAGATGCTGTTAGGTTGGGAATGGCTGATTATCAGGTGGCCGACCGGGAAGAGTTACTGGGTATTTTAGGTTTGGAAGATGCCCGGCTTATTTCTGCCGATCCTACTGTTGCTGAGAAGGTCTCCCGCTTCGTTACAAATCCTTATGTGGCCCCGGTGCTTTTAACGATAGGAATTGCCGGAATAGTTATCGAAATTATGACTGTTGGTTTTGGTATTTTCGGTTTAATCGGTCTGTCCTCTTTAGCTCTGTTTTTTGGTGGACATCTCATAGCCGGCTTTTCCGGCTGGGAAGCGGTACTTTTGTTTCTTTTGGGACTAATCCTGATGGTCATTGAAGCTTTTGTACCCGGCTTTGGCATTTTTGGTATTGGCGGGCTCCTGGCTTTTATTACCAGTATTTTCTTAGTTTCCCCGGGATTTGAAGCTGCTCTGATTTCTCTGACGATTGCCATAATCGGGACGGTTGTTCTGGTATTGGTAAGTATGAGATTCCTTACTACCCGTAATTTTTGGAAAAGAATTATTCTGGGCAATAAACTGGTTACCGAAGATGGCTATATAGCCAGCCGGCAGGATTTAAGCCAGTATATAGGAGAAGAAGGAAAAGCCTTAACAGTTTTACGCCCGGCGGGTACGGTGGAATTGGAACGAGGTTTAAGGCTGGATGTTGTGTCGGGAGGAGAATATATAGAAAAAGAAAGCAGGGTTAGAATAATAAAGGTGGAAGGTAATAGGGTAATTGTAAGAAAAATTGATTAAAGGAGGAAACATATGTTTTTTGAATTGTCATTGTTAGTCATGTTTGTGTTCATTATTTTAGCGGTAGTTATTTTATTGACTTTTATTCCTATAGGGCTATGGATTTCGGCTTTAGCAGCAGGAGTAAAAGTAGGTCTGTTTACCCTCATCGGTATGCGCCTGCGGAGAGTAACACCCTCCAAAATTGTTATGCCGCTGATTAAAGCGGTAAAGGCAGGGCTGGATTTAGATACTTCTAAATTAGAGGCTCATTATTTGGCAGGGGGTAATGTCGACAGGGTTGTTGATGCTTTAATCGCAGCTCAAAGGGCCGGGATAGATTTAAATTTCTCCCGGGCAGCCGCTATAGATTTAGCGGGGAGAAACGTGAAAGAGGCCGTTACGGTATCTGTAACACCTAAAGTTATTGAGACCCCTGTAGTTGCTGCTATGGCTAAGGACGGCATCCAGGTAAAGGCAACTGCCCGGGTTACCGTACGGGCCAATATTGAGCGTTTAGTAGGGGGCGCAGGTGAAGAAACCATTATTGCCCGGGTTGGAGAAGGTATTGTTACGACTATAGGTAGTGCGGTTTCCCATAAAAATGTTTTGGAAAATCCCGACAGTATCTCTAAGACTGTTTTAGCCAAAGGTTTAGATGCCGGTACGGCTTTTGAAATATTATCTATTGATATAGCTGATGTTGATGTAGGTAAAAACATTGGCGCCGAATTGCAAACCGACCAGGCAGAAGCCGATAAGAAAATTGCTCAGGCTAAAGCTGAGGAGCGGAGAGCAATGGCAGTAGCTCAGGAACAGGAGATGAGAGCCAAAGTTCAGGAAATGAGAGCTAAGGTTGTAGAAGCGGAAGCAGATGTTCCCAGAGCTATGGCGCAAGCTTTAAAAGAAGGCAAACTGGGTGTCATGGATTATTATAACATGCAAAATATTTTAGCTGATACTTCCATGCGGGAAAATATTGCAAAAACAACCGGCCAGGAAAATCCTGCCCAAGAGTAACAAATAACAGTTAGCCGTTAGGAAGGAATTTGACATCTTTGGGATGTATTAAGCAGTAATACGAAAAAACAAACCCATTACGATCAATCATCATTTTACGGATGCTGTTAAAAATTACGTGTTAGCGGATTGTGGTCGAAAGGTGGTGTTACTCCTGGATTTTAATTGGTTAGGAATATTGATCTTTCTCTGGTTTATATTTAAAGGTTTTAAAAGTAGCAATGATGCCAAGCGAAAACGTGAAGAGCGGCGCAGGCAGGCTCCCGGCACGAAAAAGGAAGTGAAAAACCGGCCTTCTTCTCAATCAAGACGTCAGGTCAGTCCGCAACAAAAACAAGAACCTGCACCTTCCTGGTTCCCTTTTGAGCTGCCTCAACAAGAGCCCAGGAATGAAGCACCGGTCAAGACAGAAAAAAGAGCAAAGAAAAAAATGGCGGAGAAACAATATCTGAGTGAAAAGGAACAACGGCCTCAAGAAGCGAGACCTTCAAATACTGCAGCGTCAGTTATTCAGCGACAGGAAGAACGCTGGAAGCAAACAAAATATCCCGTGGATATTGACAGGAAGGCTGTTGTAAACGGGATTATCTGGTCAGAAATACTGGGACCACCCAGAGCCAAAAATAAATATATAAGATGAAAAAAAACCCTGTTCCTGCGAGCAGGGTTTTTTTTTGTCACCGGGAACATACAGAGAATTGGTGGTTGAACTAACCGTTTATCAATTATGTATTTCCCGGACGTTTTTTGTTAGCTAAGTATAAATAAAACCTATTATCCTGAAAATAGTGATAGACTGCTTTGCGGTGGTTAAAGCTGATATCTGCGGTGAAGTGCGGAAACCGGAAATTAGAGAGAGGGTTTTCCTTATTTTAAATTAACAGAATAAGCCGGAGGAGTGGACATGAACCTATTTATAAAAATATTAGTGCAGACATGTATTGCATTTTTTACGATATTGGTATTAACAAGAATTCTTGGTAAACAGCAGCTGGCTCAATTGACCTATTATGAATACATTAACGGGATTACCTTTGGCTCTATTGCTGCCACGATGGCGACTGATACAGATCAGATTATGTGGCAGCATTTAGCCGGATTGATCTTTTTCGGTGTATTGACTTATTCGATGTCATATGTATCGTTAAAGAGCCGCCCTTTACGGAAAATTATCAGTGGTGAACCGGTAATAGTCGTGCAAAATGGCAAGATCCTGGAGAATAATCTAAAAAAAATGCGCTATGATCTTGATGAGCTCAATTCCGAACTCCGTTATAAAGGTATCTTTAATATTGCAGATGTAGAGTTTGCAATTATTGAGACGAGTGGTAAATTTAGTGTTTTGAAGAAAACGGATGCCGACGCCCTAACTCGCCGGGATCTGGAAATTGTTGCCCCTGCTGAAGGCTTACAAGTGGAGGTAATCGTTGATGGTCAGATGATATATGCAAATTTAGTAAACATGGGTTTAGACGGTAAATGGCTGCTAAATCAGCTGGATATCAAAGGAATCAAACAGATTAAACAGGTCGCTTATGCCAGCATTGATGCCAATCATAATTTATATTTTGATCTATATCAAGATAAGATAGCAGGTCAGATAGATGTTTCTGATGATGCGAAAATTCCATTTTCTTTGGATTTTTTAGAGAGTGGTCAAAAAAATAAAAAAAATTAATTCCCGGGGATATCCGGTATCTGTAATAAAAAAGGACGCAAAAATAAAGAGAGGGCAGTGCTAATTTCCCGGACAAATATTAAATCTATTGAATATTTTAGTAAAATGTGTAATAATTGTGAGTAATTGAGGATAATATAGGAGGTTTTGGTGTACTTTGGAAAGTTCTTATGTAGTTCCTGATTTTCAATCCTACCCCTTAACTATGATAGTAGAAAATTTCCTAGATCCCAATAGCTCCAAGTTAGTAAAAAGGATATCTATTGATATTATAGAGAAAGTGACCCAGGCTATTTTAATCATTGATAACCAAGGTACGATCATGTTAGTGAATAATGCTTTTTTTAAAATGACAAATGTACTTGAGGCTGAAAAAGGCAGTAACTTTTTTCAATTCGAGGAATTAGACTTAAAAGAGGAAAATCTAATTAAAATTTTAGATTTTGGCATACCAATTTCCGGATGCCGTGATAATCTTTTACTCAATAATAGTTCTATACCGGTCAAAATTAACATTTATCCTATCTTTGGCTCTGATAAAAACAGGCTAGGGGCGGTTTGCATCATTAACGACATATCCAGTGATGTGAGTTATAACAGATTGCTGAAGCAATCGGAAATTGTCTTGAATACGATCAATACAGGGGTAATTTTAATTAATAAAGATTTTAAAATAAGTATGATCAATAAACACATAGAAGAATGTCTGAACATTAAGCAACGTGATATCTTAGGACTGCCTTTTGACGTGTTGATGGATAATTTCGATAATAAAAATCAATACATCTTACAATCATTGCAAAAACAAATAGACGTCAGAGATTTTGAAATTACTTTTGAAATAGATAATAAAAAGCATTTTTATATCTGTGATACCCATACATTGAAAACCGATGCCGATGAATTTGACGGAATAATTATTTTTTTGAAGAATATTACAAAAATAAAGGAAATCGAAATTCATCTGGCCAAAAGTGATAAATTATCTGTAATTGGGGAACTAGCGGCTGGTACGGCTCATGAAATCAGGAATCCTCTGACTACAGTTAGAGGATTCGTTCAATTAATACATCAAAAAGCCCGCAAGATAAATATAGATTTATTTGATACTTATGTAGACTTAATCTAAAAGAAATAGACCGTGTCAATCACATCATTAGTGAATTTTTAAATTTAGCGAAACCTAAGGAGATAAAGATTGAAGAATTAGATATTAATACACTCTTAAATGAAGTTATGTTTTTAATGGAAAATGAAGCGCTTCATAAAAGTGTCGTTATTGAAACGGATTTTTTCCCGTCCCTGCCTCCGGTGATGGGCGATAGGAACCAGTTAACACAGGTGATATTAAATATCGTAAATAATGCTTTTCAGGCTATGGAAGAAAAAGGGCTGCTCTTAATTAAAACCGGTATCTCAGCGGATAAGTCGCAAGTCATAATTAATTTTATTGATAATGGTAAAGGAATACCGGAAGAGATTATCGATAAAATATTTGATCCTTTTGTTAGTAATAAAGAAGGAGGGACCGGGCTGGGATTAGCCATTTCCAACAGGATTATTACCGATCATAAGGGGGAGTTAAAGGTGTCTAGTAAGCCCGGGGAAGGAACAAACTTTTCTGTGATATTACCGGGTATAACAACACTATAAAAATTTTTAATAAAGAATTGTTAGCTTTTACCAACCCTTTAATAATTCTATTATGCCCCAGGATTTTATTTTTGGAGAATACAAAGGCAGCCCGCTGATGGGCTTCTTTTTTTAATTGATTAAGAAAAAATTAGTGTACCGAACAGAAACTTGTAAATAGGTTCGAAGAGTTGCGAGTAACTAGTAAGCATAACCCCTTATTCCCCGGCATAAATTTATTAGGAAAGAGGGGGATTTTTTATGCCTTTTACCGATAAATACAAAATAAAGCAAAGGTTCTCTAATGTACTGGATATTCCGAAGGATGTGATGTTGGATTTACCCAAGATGACGATTATCGGTGATATTCAAATATATATTGAAAATCATAGGGGTATTATTGAATATACCGGTGAACAGATCCGTTTAAGCACTTCTTTGGGGGAGCTGATCATAAAGGGGGAAGATTTAGTTTTACGTAACATTAATATTGAGGAAGTATATCTTGACGGGCGGATAAAAAGTATAGAGTATGCCCGATAAGATCTCCCAAGGTGTCTGGGGATATGCTGTTGCCTTTAACGAAAAACAGGAGAGAGCGTCTAGGAAATATCGACGTGTAAGATATATTTTAAGATGATCATGAGCTGCTGCAGAGACAGACGGCAGCGCATTTAATTATACACAGGAGGCGAATAGGTTGAGATGGTATTCCTATTTAGTAGGTTACTTAATCGTTATAATTGAATGTCAATTTCCCGAAAAAGTGATTAATATGGCAATGACCCGGGGAATTTTTTTATGGGATATTATGCATATTGGTGAGCGTAAAATAATTCTTAAAGTAAGATTACATGCTTTTAAGCCTTTGGCACGCATTACGCGCAAATGCGGCGGTCGTATTCAGATTAAAGGACGGGAGGGTCTGCCTTTTCAGATTAAGCATATCAAACGAAGAAAAACCCTGGCTTTAGGAGGAATTTTATTTTTATTGAGCTTATATATTTTAAGTTCTTTTGTCTGGGTAGTTGAAGTTAGCGGAAATGAAGATCTGACTGCCGCTAAAATAAAAGAAATTGCAGCCCGGCATGGTTTGAAAGCCGGGGCGGTAATTAAAAGAATCGATTTGGATAAAATTGAAGAAGAAATGCTGGATTCTCATCCCAAATTGGCCTGGGTAGGGATCAGTATCCAGGGAACAAAAGTTACGATAGAAATTTCGGAAAAAGTATTAATACCGGAAACAGATGAGACCAAAATTGCTCATATAGTGGCGAAAGAAGCGGGTGTCATCAAAGAAATGCTTGTATTAATAGGGACCCCTCTGGTTAAAGAAGGAGATAAAGTACACCAGGGTCAAATTCTAATATCGGGTATGGTTTATCCCGAGATATTTTTAAATGATGATGGAACCTATGGGCATGGAGGAAACCCGGATCTTGTCAGGGCCAAAGGTGTGGTTAGGGCCAATGTGTCCCATATTACGCAAGGAGATTGCCCCGTAGAAGAAAGAAAAAGGATTACTACGGGCCTGGAAAGCCGGCAAGTTATTTTAAAAGTAGGCCGGAAGCAGTTTGTCGTACAGGGGCCCCAAGCCGTTCCTTTTCAATATTATCAATTAGAAACCCATGTAGAACCTTTTCATTGGAGGAATATAAAGCTGCCTGTCGAATTAGTTACCAATATCTATCTTGAAGAAAAGCAAATAATTAATAAATATGGTTTAGAAGGAGCCTATCAGGAAGCAGTAAAACGGGCAGAAGATAATTTAACCTTGAAATTACCGGAGGATATTAAAATTTTAAATAAATCCGTGGAGTTAATTTCGCCGCAAGATAATAAAATCGTAACTGTAGAGGTAACCTGGGAATGTCTGGAGGATATTGCTGTTCCTTTATTGATTTCCACCGACAATATTGGCGATTCTTGATCTAATAAGGTATAATGAATCAAGCACATCTATTGGCTTATTTAGCTATTCGTTTATACATCTATCCACCGGGGAATTTTATTTTCCGGCTTAACATGATATCGTAAAAGCAAAGTGCTTTGTGAACTTACGGATGGTTATTCGTCACTACAATAGGGGGTATATAATAGATTGTCCAATCAACATCAGGCAAGGATAGCTTTAAAAGATAATAATCAAGCTGCCATACTTTTTGGTATGCAGGATATGCATTTGAAGTTTATTGAGAAGAACATTTCCGCTAAGATTGTGGCCCGCAGCGATGAGATAATTATGACAGGTACTGAAGAAGAGGTGCTTTTTGCTAAACAGTTATTTGAGCATTTAATTGAGTTATTAAATAACGGTAAGATGATAAATGTTGCCGATATTAATTATGCTTTAAGTATTCTTTCCCAGGAACCGGAGGAGAAAGTATCTGAATACTTATCGGAAACCTTGCAGGTTACCGCACGGGGAAAACAGATCCGGCCTAAGACAATAGGACAATATAAATATGTTAAAGCCCTTAGGGAGAATGATATTGTATTTGGAATCGGGCCTGCCGGCACGGGTAAAACATACCTGGCGGTAGTAATGGCAATTAAAGCTTTACGCAATAAAGATGTTCAACGTATTATTTTAACAAGACCGGCTGTAGAGGCCGGAGAAAAATTAGGATTTTTGCCGGGGGATCTGCAGGATAAAGTAGACCCGTATTTACGGCCTTTGTATGATAGTTTGTATGATATTTTGGGAATTGAAACTGCTCAGAGATATATGGAAAAAAGGATAATTGAGATTGCGCCTTTAGCATATATGAGAGGCCGGACTCTTGATGACTCCTTTATTATACTGGATGAAGCACAAAATACTACCCCGGAGCAGATGAAGATGTTTTTAACCCGGATCGGTTTTGGATCCAAAGCGGTAGTAACCGGTGATATAACTCAGGTTGATTTACCCAGGAATAATGAATCGGGACTTATCCTGGTGCAAAGAATTCTGCAATCAGTGCCCGAAATAAGTTTTCAATATTTAACCCGGGCCGATGTAGTGAGACATCCCGTAGTTTCCAAAATAATAGCAGCTTATGAGTTATATCAAAATGAGGTAGAAGAAAGGAGGTAACTCCGTGACATTTCCTAAAAATATTAAAGTCAAGCTGCCTAAAATCTTAACGCAGTGGTTAGGGTATAGTAAGGTGCGCAGATTAATCTGGAGCATTTTGTTTTTTGGCTTTACTTTAGGAATTCTAGCTCTGCATTTTCTGCCGGATCGAATGCCTCTAGAGGTAGGACAAGTTAGCCCTATTGATATAACCGCCAATCGTTATTTGACTTTTGAGGATGAGGATGCCACTGAAAGGAAGCGGCTGGAGGTCGCGCAAAATGTCAAAGATGTCTATGAGCTGAATCCGGATATAGTCATTAGTACCAATCGTGCAATTGGCGCTAGTTTTACCAAGGTATTAGGAGTTGCCGTTAACCCTAAACTGGAAGAAATAGATAAGACCAAAGCTTTAAAATCCTTCGGCTGGAGTGTTACCGACCAGCAGTGGCAGGAAGTATTGAAGCTGGAGCCGAAGCAAATTCAGGAATTAGAAGAGCAGACCAAAAAAATAGTCAATAATACCTTTGATAAAGGCGTAAATAGTGAAAATTTGCAGTTTGCCGTAGATAAGATTTTATCCGAAGTGGAGCTTTTGGAAATTAACCCTGCTTACAGGGCATTAATAAAAGGTGTTTTAAGTTCGGTAGAATTTCAGCCTAATTTACTTTTCAACCCTGTAGCGACAGAAGAACAAAGAAAGCAGGCTAAGGAAGCAGTAGAACCTGTAAATGTGGTAATTCAAAAAAATGAAAGAATAGTTAGTGCCGGAGATGTGCTGACCCAGAGGCAGGTTGATATCCTGACCTGGCTGGGCTATAAGAATAATGCCTCACCAACGTATATTATGGTCGGATTAGCCTTATTTACCGGATTGATTATGATGCTGGGCGCGCTATTTCTGCGACATTACCGGAAGGATTTGTATAGGAATGAGACGTACTTAGTATTATTAATGCTTTTAGTCGTTTTAACACTGGTGGTATGCAAATTAATTCTGGCGATAAAATTGAGCAATATTCCGGAAAGAGCCGATCAGGTCGGGCACATGGTTCCTGTTGCCGCCGGAACAATGCTGATTGCCATTCTTTTAGACACAAAACTGGCCATATTTATTACTGTGATCTTTTCCATCATTGTGGGGTTATTTACCGGACAGATGACTTTTGTTTTAACAGCCCTTACCGGTGGCCTTGTTGGTGTTTATAGCGTATCCCATTTGAGTCAGCGTACGGATCTTGCCAAAGCCGGTATTTGGATTGCTTTTGCCAATATTGCCAGTGTTTTTTCTTTGGGTCTTTTAAATAATTTGAGCTGGCCCCAGATTATTATCGGTTCCGGTTTTGGGATTGCCAACGGAATTTTATCGTCTGTTTTGACAATCGGATTATTGCCTTATTTGGAAAACGGTTTTGGGATTACAACATCCGTAAGACTGCTGGAACTTTCTAATCCTAATCACCCCCTGCTGAAAAAGCTCCTTTTGGAAGCATCAGGTACGTATCATCATTCAATTTTGGTGGGTAATTTAGGAGAGGCTGCTGCCGATACCATTGGTGCCGAATCTCTTTTAGTCAGAGTAGGCGCTTATTATCATGATATTGGAAAAGTAAAACGACCCTATTTCTTTGTAGAGAATCAAATTTCCGGTGAAAATCCCCATGATAAAATAGCAGCGCCTTTAAGTACCTTGATTATTACCTCCCATGTTAAAGATGGTGTTGAACTGGCTAAATCTTATGGGTTACCCCAGGTTATTATAGACATGATTGCTCAGCATCACGGAACCAGCTTAGTCAAATATTTTTATCATAAGGCGAAAGAAAGTGAAAAAGAGGATTCCGTTAAAGAAGGGGACTTCCGCTATGATGCTCCTAAGCCTCAGAGCAAGGAGGCTGCCATAATAATGCTGGCCGATAATGTTGAAGCGGCAGTAAGATCCTTAAAGCAAGTAACCCCGGGCAAGATCGAAGGAATGGTAAGAACTATCATTAAAGACAGGCTGAATGACGGGCAGTTAGATGAATGTGATTTAACCTTTAAAGATTTGGATAAAATTGCCAATTCCTTTGTCCGGGTTTTAAACGGAATTTTCCATCATCGTATTGAATACCCGGAAAGTGTGATCAAAGCTATGGAAAAGAAAGGTGAAAGCAATGCCCTTGATAATAGCCAATCAGCAGGAAAAGGTGGCTCTTCCCCCCCGACTGGAGTTTAGTTTAGCAGGGATTGCCGCAAAATGCCTGGAAATAGAAAAAGTTAAGCCCGTTGCTGAAATAAGTTTGGTTTTTGTCGATGACCGGCAGATTCAAGAATTAAATAAAACCTACAGGGGCAAAGATCAGCCTACCGATGTATTATCTTTTTCCCTGCTGGAGACTACGGAAGATGAGCCGCCAATAATAGCGGAGGAAAGTGAATTGCTGCTGGGAGATATCATAATTTCCCTGGAGACTGCCGGAAATCAGGCCAAAGACTATGGACATTCTTTAGAAAGAGAAATTTCATATTTGATGGTACATGGTCTTCTTCATTTATTAGGCTATGATCATGTGCGGGAAGAAGATAAAAAAGTCATGCGCGCCAGGGAAGAAGAATTATTAAAGGTTGCAGGCTTAACAAGATAATGGTAATACTTCTAGGTGACAGGTGGTCTGACATAAACATTATTGAAAAGTGATTAGAAATAGATTAATGTGAAATTGCGCCAGCAGCGTTCTAAATAGCTCAAAAGCTTCTGTATAAGTAACTTTAGCTACCGGTTGACTAGTTACTGCCCCTAAATGCTGATCCGCAGAGAAATAGGATGGTATAGATTATGAGAAAAAAGGCGGGATTTTTTACCAGCTTTAATTTTGCTTTACAAGGTATTAAATACTGCGTTTTAAAGGAGCGCAATATACGTATCCATCTAGCCCTAGCGGCAGCAGCTCTTTTGTTAAGCTGGATTCTAGGTATTTCTCCAATTGAATGGGTTCTGGTCGTGGCTGTTATTACTGTAGTGATCGCTTTAGAAATGATAAATACCGCAATAGAAAGAACTGTTGATTTGTTTTCCCCAGCATACCATCCATTAGCTGAAACAGCCAAGAATGTAGCTGCCGGAGCAGTATTAATTGCCGCCCTAAATGCTGTAGTGACCGGGGCGGTTATTTTTCTCCCCAAATTATTTGCATATTTCAGGTAAGATCTGTACTTTTTAAGTAAATATTAATAGTATATTTCTGCATAGATTTTTAGGGTGGGATTTATTTTGGATATGAGCAACATCTTGCAAGGCATCATTCTGCTGTTTTTATTAGTGCTATCGGCTTTTTTTTCCTCTACAGAAACAGCTTTTTTTTCCCTGAATAAAATCCGGGTCTTACATATGGCTGAAGAAGGTAATAGAAAAGCTCAACTGGTAATGGAAATGTTAAATAATGCGAATAATTTGATCGCAACGATATTAATTGGCAACAATATCGTAAATATTGGTGCTTCAGCCTTGGCGACCTCTTTAGCAATTGACTTGTTTGGCAATACCGGTGTGGGGATAGCCACCGGGGTTATGACCATTTTGGTTTTAGTATTTGGGGAGGCTACACCGAAAAGTTTTGCTGCTCAAAATGCGGAAAAATGGGCTTTAACCATTGCCGGGATCATCAGGGTGCTGGGGATTATCTTTTTACCGATTATCAAGATTATGGGTTTGATCACTAATTTTTTGCTTAAGCTGATGGGCAGCGCAGAAGATAAGGATCCCTTTATTACGGAAGATGAGCTTAAGCTCCTGGTAAATGCCGGACAGGAAGAGGGATTTATAGCCGAGAGTGAAAGAGAAATGATCAATAGCATCTTTGATTTTGACGATACTTTGGTGAGAGAAATAATGACTCCCCGGATAGATATGATTGTCACCGAGATTACCGATTCTTTTGCGAAGGTCGTAGAAATCGCCATAGATGCCGGACATTCCAGAATACCTGTCTATGAGGATACGATTGATAATATAGTTGGTATTATCTACGCGAAGGATCTCTTAAAAGTGATCAACAAAGATTTTGCAACGATAGAAATCAAAAAAATAATGCGTCCTGCCTATTACATACCGGAAACGAAAAAGGTCAGGGACTTATTGGCAGAGCTGAGACAGGCCAAGGTACATATGGCAATTGTCCTGGATGAATACGGCGGCACTGCCGGCTTGATCACGATTGAAGATGTTATTGAAGAAATAATCGGTGATATCCAGGATGAATTTGATATTGAGGAGGAATCCATCGTGATGCTTAGCGACGGTGCGATCAGAGCAGATGCCCGGGCCAGTATCTTTGATATCAATGAAGCCCTTGACGTAGATCTGCCTGACGATGATTATGAGACAATCAGCGGATTGGTTTTTCATCTTCTGGGTCATATTCCCAAAGAGGCAGAGGAAATTATTTTTGAAAATGTAAGAATAACGGTAGAGAAGACACTGGGGAGAAGGGTAGATAAAGTGATATTAAGAAAGGAAGAGTAAGGAGAGAGACTTGTATGATAAAAAGGCTGCAAAAATATTTTATTACCGGTTTAGTTGTGTTACTTCCGACAGTAATCAGCATTTATGTTTTTTTAATCATTTTCAATTTTATAGACAAATTGTTTCTAGGCAAACTGCCTTTTGTTAAATATATTCCCGGTCTCAATTATTTGAATGTCCTGGCCGAGAATATTCCGGGGATTGGTTTTTTGACAACGATTGTTATAATTTTACTGATTGGGGTTCTTGCCACCAATTTACTAGGAAAAAGACTGCTTAGTTTTTTCGATAAATTAATGCTGTCCGTGCCTTTAGTCAATTCTATCTATAACGCTGTCAAACAGATTATCGAAGCGTTTATCCGCAATGATAAGGAAGCCTTTCAAAAGGTAGTCTTAATTCAATACCCCCGGAAGGGTCTTTATGCGTTAGCTTTTATGACAGGTACATCTAAAGGTGAGATTCAAGCAAAAACCAATCAAGAGATGGTAAATGTTTTTCTGCCAACTACGCCTAATCCAACTTCGGGATTTTTGCTGCTGGTACCAAAAGAAGATTTGGTACCTTTAGAAATGTCTGTAGAAGAAGGAATCAAACTGGTAATTTCAGGAGGTGTAGTAAGTCCTCCTTACCAAGTAGAAGGATAGGGGGAGTATCGTATGGGGAGTAAAAAGTATTACTTTGTAGTGGGCGCATTAATATGTCTGGGGATATTATCAGGAGTTGCCGGATTTATCTATATCGGAGATTTGTTAAAGCCTCATCAGGAGGAGGTACAGGAGGAACCTCAGGTAGAGATACCCCAGGTGCAGCAGTCTGAGGGCACTGAGGAAGAGACGGAATGGGCCGGTCTGCCCCGGGCAAGAAATTTAGCCGTGGTGGTTGATAATGATATAAATGCCCGACCCCAAGCCGGACTTGAAAAGGCCGATTATATTTATGAGCTGCCCATTGAAGGCGGTACAGCCAGATTTATGGCAGTATTCTCCCGTTTCTCCGCTGATTTAATCGGGCCGATCAGAAGTGCCCGTGATTATACAATTACGATCGCTAAGGAGTATGACCCGATTTTCGTCCATGCCGGGGGCAGTCCGCAGGCATTTGCCATGTTTCATGAAATTGGTAATCTTAATGGTTTGGAAGGCGGGGTAGACCGGGCCTTTTGGCGTATTGATGAGCGGGAAGCCCCCTATAATCTTTATTCTGATTCCAAAACTTTACGAAGGGTAGCTGAGCAGGAAGGATTTCGTGAGGAAGGGCAGCTTCCTGATTTTACTTATTTAAAGCCGGATGAGGAATTCTCGGGTTCTCCTTCGGAAAAAATAACCATTGATTACGGTCATGAAGATTTTAAAGCAGAATTTCTTTATGACCAAGTCACCAAACGGTATTTACGCTTCACCGGCGGTGTAAAACACTGGAATACTGCCGGCGACCAGTTAAGTACGAAAAATATTATTATCCAAATTGTAAATACTAATGTTATTGACGATGAAGGCAGACTTCAGCTTGACTTATTGTCCACAGGGCGGGCAGTATTTTTTTCTGAGGGACAAGTGACGCAAGGATATTGGGAAAAAAAGCAGGGGAATGATCCAACGAAATTTTATAGAAGTCAAAACGAAGAAATAGCCTTAGCAGAGGGAAATACCTGGCTGAATATCGTACCTATGAATGCTAAGATTGCCTACTAGCCGGGGGCTTTAGGTGGATACCAAAAATATCTTCAGGAGTGATCATTATATCTTCCCCTTGGGAGGTTTTGTCAATATGGATTATAAACAATTGGTAGCAGAGGCGGCAGCTGCTAAGAAAAACGCGTATGTACCTTATTCTAATTTCCGGGTAGGTGCTGCGCTATTAACTTGCGACGGTGAAATTTTTACCGGCTGCAATGTGGAAAATGCCAGTTATAGCTTGACGAATTGCGGGGAGCGGACTGCAATATTTAAAGCTGTTTCTGAGGGCAAGAAAAAATTTAAAGCAATAGCCATTTCTACTGATACCGAAGAGATCACTTCTCCCTGCGGACCCTGCAGACAGGTACTCATAGAATTCGGTGCCGACATTGATGTAATAATGGCTAATGTCCAAGGGGAGTATAAGGTTTGTAAGGCTCTTGACTTACTGCCCTTAGCCTTTAATCCGGACAAATTAGAGGAGGAAAGACTGAGATGAAATCCGGCTTCGTAGCCATGATTGGGAGGCCTAATGCTGGGAAATCAACATTACTTAACCAGTTATTAGAACGGAAAATTGCGATTACTTCAGACAAACCCCAAACTACCCGGAACCGTATTTCCGGTATTTTAACGAGAGACCAGGCCCAGATTATATACATAGATACACCGGGAATACACAAGCCCAAGCATAAACTGGGACAGTATATGCTTGAGGCGGCCCAAGGGACTTTGCCTGAGGTCGATCTGGTTTATTACCTGGTAGATGCCAGTTCTTCTTTTGGGACGGGGGAACAATATATTTTGGATAAATTGCAGCAGGTTAATACCCCTGTCTTCCTGATATTAAATAAAATTGACCGGCTCAAGCCTCAGGAGATTTTGGCTATTATTGACCAATGGCAGTTTAGAAGAGATTTTGCAGAAATATTTCCGTTATCCGCCCTTAAAGGAGACAATATATCCGGGCTAGTAGAGAAAACCATTGATTATCTTCCGGAAGGACCGCAATATTACCCGGAAGATGCGGTTACGGACCAACCTGAGCAAATCGTAATTTCAGAACTGATCCGGGAAAAGATTTTACAATTAACAAGGGAGGAAATCCCCCATAGTGTAGCCGTTACCATTGACTTAATGGAACAAAGAGCGAACGGGACAATTTATCTCGGAGCTACAATTATGGTGGAAAGAGCTTCTCAGAAGGGTATTATTATTGGGAAACAAGGCGATCTGTTAAAGAAAATCGGAGTAGAAGCGAGAAAAGATATAGAATTTTTACTGGGCAGTAAAATTTTCCTGGAACTTTGGGTGAAAGTACGGGAAGATTGGCGGAATAGGGAAGCAGTGCTGCGGAACTTAGGATACAGGGATAATTTTTGAACGCTCCGAAATTTAATGATATCTTGCGAGAGAGTGAGGATTAAGATTTTATCATAAATAGATTAATTCGTGTTGACAGCATATATTATAAATTGATAAAGTCTAATAGTAATATTTCTTTTTAAAAACCGGTAAGAGGAATTATAACGTTGAACTGATGAGTTAACAAATAAAAAAGCTGAGGTGAGAAATTGTGGAAGGCAGCCCGCGAAGTAGCGAAGTAAATATTATGACATGTGTGAGGGGGGCCGTTATCCACGCTTAAGGCTCCCCGGAAGGGAGGAGCCATGAAAGAGCGTAACAATTATTTGCTTACGGTAATAAAGGAATTAATTGCGGCCCGGGATGAGAAACATCTTGTTCAGTTTTTGCTGGATATTCATCCGGCAGACCTGGCAGAAGTACTGGTAAATCTGGATACGAAAGAGAGTAAGCAGTATTTATTGGCCCAGTTGGATTCTGAAGTTGCAGCTTTAGTTCTTAATGAATTAGATGCTGAATTAGTAGCAGAATTACTGCAGAATGTTTCAGAACAGAGAGTTTCGGAAATTCTTGATGAGATGTCTTTTGACGATGCGGCGGACTTTCTCAGTGAGTTATCCGATAATGAAAAAGAAAAATTCCTGGATTTATTTGAAGATCAAGATGCTGAAGATGTTCAGGAATTAATGGATTATGCTGAAGACACCGCCGGTGGAATCATGACCACCGAGTATGTAGCAATCCCCGAAAATATAAGTGCCGGTAAGGCTATTGAAGTTTTAAGGGAAACAGCTCCCGATGCCGAAACTGTTTATTATGTTTATGTCATCAATTTAAAGAATCAGCTGGTCGGCGTTATTTCTCTGCGGGAGTTGATAATTGCCGATCCCGGTGCTTTAGTTTTAGAAATAATGCGGAAAAAGACAATCAGTGTTAATGTTAATGAAGACCAGGAAGAAGTGGCAAGATTAGTATCAAAATATGATTTTCTTGCTGTCCCCGTTGTGGATGATCATCAGCATCTTATTGGCATAATCACCGTCGATGATGTTATTGACGTTATCCACGAAGAAGCTACCGAAGACTTATACCGTCTGGCCGGGACTTATTCTGCCGAAGAAGATGAATCTTTAGCGAGATTCACAACAGCCTTAAAGTCCAGATTACCCTGGCTTTTGGTAACCATGCTGGGAGGATTAGTGTCGGGTCAAGTACTGAACAACTTTTCTAATCAGTTAAATACTGTTGTAGCACTGGCTTTCTTTATTCCATTACTAATCGGAATGGGAGGCAATGTCGGGACCCAGTCTTCTACTGTAACCGTAAGAGGTATTGCGACGGGTCAGATTAATACCGGTACTGTGATTAAAACAGTGCTCAGGGAATCAATGGTAGGCATCTCATTGGGTACCGTTATGGGTTCTATCGTTGCTTTAGCAGCCTTTTTGTGGCAGGGCAGCCTTCAGCTGGGCCTGGTTGTCGGTTTAACTATGCTGGCCAATATGTTCACCGCAGCCACCATGGGCACAGCGGTGCCTCTTGTCTTAAAAAGATTTGGTGTAGACCCGGCCACAGCATCTGCCCCATTTATTACAACTACGATTGATATTATCGGTTTAATCATCTATGCAACCTTAGCAACTCTTTTGCTGGGATTGATATAGGCGCAAGGGCTTAGTTAGGCATGTCCGTGACGGCTCAGGGGTTATTCCCAATATCCGCGTGACACTACTGTGTGAGCGAACCTTACTAACGTTAATTTTCATTGTCAGGTAAGCTATGGGGATAGATTTCCCGGTCAGGTTGAGGTTAAAAGTAAGGCAAAAATTAACCCTATTGCGTCATTACGAGCAACTGTCGGGAGTTTGGTAATCTCAACTTTCCGTATAATATGCAATACTTGTGTCAGACGCAAAATGTTAACAAAGGTGTGGTTGTCTGACGCTCAAACTAGACCTAGAAGTAGTTGCCAGGCGGAAAATAGTTGACTAAGAAGTATTTCTGGCTACTGAGCATGCAAACTTTTCATAGCGGGAGGTCATAATTATGTCCACCATTGAAATTGCCAAATACATCGATCACACTGCTTTAAAACCTCAAACTTCCGAACAGGAAATTATTGAACTGTGCAGGGAAGCAAAACAATATGGCTTTGCGGCTGTGTGTGTAAACCCCTGGTATGTGAATTTAGCCGCTAAGCTCCTCATTGGTACGCAGGTAAAGATAGCAGCAGTAGTAGGTTTTCCTTTAGGTGCAACGACTTCCGGGGTAAAAGTCTTTGAAGCCGGGCAGGCTTTTCAGGATGGTGCTCATGAAGTAGATATGGTTATGAATATCGGAGCTTTAAAATCGGGAAAAGATGCGATAGTTCAAGAAGATATCCGGGCAGTAGTAAAGGCCGCTAAAAATGAAGTTCCCAAAAAGCTTGTTAAGGTTATCATTGAGACAAATTTACTGTCCCGTCAGGAAAAGATGACGGCCTGCAGGCTGGCTGTGGAAGCCGGCGCGGATTTTGTGAAGACCTCAACAGGTTTTAGCGGTGGCGGGGCTACAGTGGAAGATGTAAAGCTCATGCGGGAAGTGGCTGGGTCAAAAGCCTTAGTCAAGGCCTCCGGCGGGATAAAGGATTTAAAAACTGCGTTATCAATGATTGAGGCCGGGGCCTGCAGGATTGGAACGAGTTCCGGCTTAGCGATAATGGCGGAATTTCTTAAAGATGCCGGTTACTAAAATTTTCAGGTGATATAAATGAGAAATATAAAAATCTTAGTTGTTGAGCCTGACCTTCTTGTAAGGAAAGGCTTAATTGCTATCTTGAACCAGGAAGAAGATTTAGAAGTAATTGGTGAAGCGCAAAATGCCGGGGAAGCCCTGGATTTTATAAAGAATAATGATGTAGATGTTGTAGTAACAGAACTGTGGCTCCAGGATGAACACCATTCCTTGTTGGCAACCATTGGCAAACAATTTCCGGGGAAAACCAAAATTGTCGTACTGACTTCGTCCCAGGAAGCGAAGCATCTTTTTGATGCCATGCGTTTAGGTGCACAGGGCTACTTATTAAAAACGTTAGAACCTAAAATCTGGATAGAGGTTATTAGAAGCGTGGTAGCTGAAAATGAACCGCTGGCATCCGGAATTGCCTGTGATATTCTGCGGCAGTTTGCCGAGCAACTGGCTAATGAAAAAAATGCCAAAACGGATTCTTTAACACAGCGGGAAAGAGAAATACTTCACCTTGTCACCCTGGGTCATACTAACCAGCAGATCGGCGGGATTCTAAATATTTCTCCCAACACTGTAAAAAATCATATCAAGAGGATTAGCAATAAAGTCAATGTTGATAACAGGGCACATCTGGTGGCCTTTGGCGTAAGACACGGGTTTACTGTCAAAAAATAAATTACCGGCTGACGAAAATCAGGATGTGTATGATAATAATTTTAGTCAAAGACTCGCAGGGCCGGCTATTTCTTATGGCCGGTCAAGGTCTGTATTATCAATAAGGATGCTAAATGATAATAGACCCCACTTATTTATGATAAATAAGTGGGGTCTATTATTTTCCCGGCAGCGCAATATACAGAATTATTAGTACTTTTGTACTAATAATTTGCTGAATATCAGTGGAAATTTAGTACAATAACAGGCTTTTTAAATACCAAGCAATATAGTATGATATGAGTGTAAATGAAAATCATTATCAATAGAGGAGGAGCACCATGGTTTTAGCCGATGTAAAGAGGGGTCAGACTTTTAAAATTTTATCTATTCCTAATGAGGTTGTGCGGGCCCAGGCAATTCGTTTTGGCATCGCTGAAGGGACAGTTGTGACCTGTGATGAGTTAATACCGGCAGGACCGGTAATTATTAAAAGAAATAAGCAGGAGATTGCTGTCGGATACGGTCTGGCAAAGGAAATCTTAGTAGAAGCGGTCTAACGGCTTACGGCTTACGGATTACTTGCAGATGTTTACTTCCCGTTAATAATTTGTGTCTGACAATTACTACTGGGTAAAGATTGTTGGTCTGATAGTACTTTGGGGTGAACATTGAGCGTCTGAAGATACTTCCGGGTAATATTTTTGTCGAATAATATTTTCCCTTGCAATGCTTGTGTCAGACGGAAAAGCTGGACCTATGAGTAAATTGTCGGACCCATTAGTTTACTCGTAAGTTGATCGCGGACATAGAACATTGCTTTTCTGCAATTCTGAATAATACAGCGAAGAGGAAGTGATTAGCATGGCCCATTGTCATGGTTCCAATATTAAAATAAATTTACCTGAGCACGGCCGGAAGATTGTTTTAGCCGGCAATCCTAATGTCGGCAAGTCGGTGTTTTTTAATGCTTTTACGGGAATGTATGTTGATGTTTCTAATTATCCCGGAACTACTTTAGATATTTCTTATGGCAGATTTGGTGAGGATATTGTGATAGATACTCCAGGTGTATATGGTATATCATCTTTCAACGATGAAGAAAGAATAGCCAGGGATGTAATCCTGGCGGCTGATTTGGTTGTAAATGTTATTGATGCCGTTCATCTGGAGAGAGATCTCTTCTTAACCCAGCAAATAATTGATACAGGTGTTCCTGTACTAATTGCTTTAAATATGGTGGATGATGCGCAAAAGCAAGGAATAAAAGTTGATGCCGATCTTTTAAGTCATTTATTAGGTGTACCTGTTATTGAGACTGTTGCAGTTCAGGGAAAGGGTCTGGATAAAGTTAAAGCAGGGCTCAATAAAGCAACTCCGGGGATCTCCAGTAATCCTGAATTACAGAAGATGCTTACGAAAATGAAAGCAAAGGTTGCCAGCCAGGGCGAAGCTCTTTTGGTATTGGAAGGAGATCCTGTTATCTCCGAACGGCATGGTTTAAAACCCGCCAAGCATCGCGAGGAGATTTATCTGATGCGCCGGGAAAGGGTTAATGATGTGGTAGGTCATGTAGTGACGGAAGTTAAGGAAGGAACAGATTTTAAAACGAAATTGGGCCGGTGGATGATTACTCCCCTTACCGGAGTTCCTATTCTATTGTTTATGCTCTATTTAATGTATCAGGCCATTGGAGTTTTTGTAGCGCAAACTGTGGTAGGGATTACTGAAGAAACAATAATGGTGGGCATGTATGAGCCATTTATGCAGGGAATAATAAGTAAATTTGTTCATTTAGAAAGTACTATCGGGTATATTCTGGCCGGAGAGTTCGGTGTATTGACAATGACCGTCACTTATGTATTAGGTCTGTTAATGCCGCTGGTAGTAGGATTTTATTTCTTCCTGTCGGCCTTTGAGGATTCCGGTTATCTGCCGAGACTAGCTGCCCTAACGGACAGAATGTTATCTATGGTAGGTCTGAATGGAAGGGCAATTATTCCGATGATTTTAGGCTTTGGCTGTGTCACTTTAGCTACTGTTGTTACCAGACTCCTGGGGTCGGTACGGGAGCGGAGAATTGCGATCTTTTTATTAGCTTTAGCAATACCCTGCTCAGCCCAGCTGGGCGTAATCGCAGGGATGCTGGCTGGTTTAGGATGGATGTATATCACTCTTTATGTTGTTGTCATTTTTACCGTTATGGCCATTGTCGGGACATTATTGAACAGATTATTGCCGGGGAAATCTTCTGATTTGCTCATTGATTTACCGCCGTTAAGACTTCCGCGCATTGAAAATGTTCTTAAGAAAACTTTTACCAAGTCCTATGCTTTCTTAAAAGAGGCTACCCCTCTCTTTGCCATAGGTGCATTTTTGATTAGTATTTTAAATTTAACAGGGGCTTTAACAGCCATTCAGAACCTTCTGGCCCCCATTACCGTAGGCTGGCTGAATCTTCCTAAAGAAGCCTCAACGGCATTTGTGATGGGAATTGTCCGGCGTGACTTTGGGGCGGCAGGGCTGAGCGACTTAGCAATGGAGCCTCTGGCAACAGTTATAGCTTTAATCACAATAACCTTATTTGTCCCCTGTATTGCTGCTATCTTAGTATTGTTTAAAGAACGTAATAAACAGGAAGCGGCCCTTATGTGGTTTGGCTCTTTAGTAATTGCCTTTTTAGTGGGTGGAATCGTAAATAAATTAACCGGACTATTCGGGAGTGAAATTACAGGCGTTTGGTTTGCGATCTTTGTATTTCTAGGAGCGGCCGGTCTGACATCTGTGCTGACTAAAATCGGCAGAGGGGCTAAACTCAAAGCCCTTTCCCAGGAGGGATGATTATGAAGTGCCCGCAATGCGGTTATGAAATAAAAGATAAGAATGAAGTACGCTGCCCCCGCTGTTTTAAAAGCTTGCTGCATAGCGGGGGATGTAGCGGCTGCGGTAAATGCTCCGGTTTTAAGAGCCGGATGCCGAAAAGCAGCACATAGCCGGGTAGTATCAGTAAAGTTTATAGTTTATAGTTTAAAGTTGATAGTTGATAGTTTGTAGTTGATACATTACCGCAGAATTCGGCTATAATGCGGTAGAGAACAGAGAACAGAGAACAGAGAACAGAGAACAGAGAACAGAGAACAGA
>JBMNCQ010000055.1:0-3642 GCA_049366715.1 Peptococcaceae bacterium
TGTCAGAATAATTAACACCCATCTGGGGTGACATTTTCACAAACTATTGACATAGAGAAGAAAGGAAGAAGGAAGTTTATGGTTTATGGTTTATGGTTTATGGTTTATGGTTTATGGTTTATGGTTTATGGTTTATGGGTTATGGGTTATGGGTTGTGAAGCGGGACTGTTTTGCCCCTCGCCGTGACATGAACGGGAGAACCTGCCATTGTTGTAAATACCGGCAGAAAAAGGCATAAACAACCCCCGCCGCCACTAACGGAGCCTGTCATTGCGGGGAGGCACGACAAAGCAATCTCCGGTTTTAACCGTTAGTGACTGGCGAGGGTTAGCTTACCGCGTACAATGTACAATGGTACAGGTCCAAGACATAGAGAACAGATATGGCATAGATGAAACCTCCTGTTTTGAGTTATTTCATCTATTATTTTAAAAGAGTGTTGCCTGTCTCTTGAACCTTTTTTGTTACCTATGTCCTGACTGAACATAGCCGCTAACCAACTGAGAACCGGTATCTGAGAACTGCGAACTATAATCTATAAACGATCATCCAGGAACTATTCTTACATATCCCGGGTTCTGACCAGGATTACCCCTATTTCTGCCCGGGATAAGGTATTTTCAGGTTTAAAAAACATTTTGTCTCCTTCACTGTAACCGCTGATAAGCCCCTTTTCTTCCAAGGCCATAATCGCTTCCTTAGCCCAGTGATCTTCAATATCACTGAACTTAGAAACAAAATCAGCCGGGGGATACGGGAGGTTGAGGGCCCTAAACAGCATAACTGCAGCCTCGGCCCTGTTGATCTTATTATCGGGTAAAAATACATCCTGGCCTTCAATGGTATAACCGTCGGCGATTCCCTTTTCCTGCATGGCTAGGATAGCTTTTTCAGCCCAATGTCCTTTGATATCTGAAAAAATCTGTTGATTGTCAGAAGCGCCGGGTTCTTCAAAACTTAAAAACCTGCTGAGAATACTTGCTAATTGCGCACGGGTCACGGGAGTTTCCGGTTGATAGGTCTCATCATCATAACCTTTTATCCATCCCAGTTGAGCCAGCTTATTTAAATCCCTGCGGGCCCAGTGGTCGGTAATATCTTTAAAAGCAGCAAACTTGGGAAAAGGTTTACTGCGGGGGTCTGCCGGAACATCCAAAGCAAATAATTTCCCCTCCAAAGTACCTACAAACAGCACATTATCATGAACAGCACCCTTATTAAACAGGTAAGTTTCGCCTAAATTAAAATTCCATTGCACGGAATTATCTATCGTATTAACAGATAATATCCTGCCTTTAAGACCCTGATAGATGATATTTCCACTCTGCCCTAGAGGAGAAGAGATATATGATGATAACCTTGTATCATACTGCCAGACATTTTCCCCTGTCTCCGGATCCAGGGCGTAAATGCTGCCGGAAGTGGTATTATACATTAAAGTACCCTGATAAATAATTGGTGTGGAAAGACCGGAAGAGGCGCTAACTTCCCAAAGTTGTTCCCCTGTTTCTGCACTATAAGCATAAACCTGCCCCCCCGGAGTACTGATAAATACTTGCCCCTGCCAGTAAAGAGGTGCACTTCCTGCCGGCGCATAATAGGTCTGGGAACCGATCTCTTGCAGCCATTTCAGGGTACCGGTTTCAGCATCCAGAGCATAAAACTTTTGATCCCAGCTGCCGAAAAATATTGTGTCTTCCCCGTAAGCCGCTGAGCAGGCGATAGTATTTCCTAGCGGATACTTCCAAATCAGTTTACCGGAACCAGCCTCCAGCGCATACATATTGAAATCGCTTGAGCCCACATAAAGCTTGTTACCAACGACAATGGGGGAAGCGACAACAGCCCCGCCGGTCTTGAATTCCCAGAGTTTTTTACCGGTAGTGGCTTTCAGGGCATAAATGCTGCCGTCGGATGAGCCAAAATAAACTGCCCCGTTAAGATATAAAGGGGAGCCGATTACCGGACCCTGCGCTTTAAACTCCCACATCTTCCGGCCTGACTGCTGTTCAAACTGATACACCCGTCCACTGTTATCACCTATATACAGATACTCCTCGCTGAGAGACGGAGTATGCTGAATACCTCCCTGAGTATCTGTCTGCCAGAGGATTTTTACCGTATTGTCCTTACTAACGGTAAAACTGACCCTATCCAGATAGATTTTACCGGTATCATCAACGGCTCTCACCCAAATACTCCTGATGCCGTCATAGACTTCAGTCAGATCAATCTCTTTCTCATATGTATTGCCCTTTAACTCCAAAGGCTTCCAGGCAAAATCCTCCAATTTATATTCGACCCTGGCGGGCGGTTCCGTCCAGTTAGCCAGAGCAGCTTTTAAAACCAGTGTATCCTTTACCGTATCTTGAGTTTGGGGAGATACAATATTTACGGTTCTTTTCTGTGCCGGCTTTGTAAGCGGTATCCGGGTATATTCCGTGAGGGTTTGCCCTTCAACCAAACGGTTATATACGACCAACTGGTTATTTGCCCTGTCGACCTCAATAATGGAATACCCGCCGTCCATAGCCGCTTCTGTCATCAGACAGGTTATATCATTAACCTCCCACAGTAAATCTTTATGACCGTGACCCGTAAAGATAGCCGCTACATTATAGTCTTTGATAATCGGCCAGATATCCCAATCATTATCCATGAACTTTGATGCATCCAGAGCTTCATCAAAAAAAAGCGGATGATGGGTAATGATGATCACAGGGGTACTTTTATCCACTTTATTCAGATCATTCTTTAACCACTCCAGCATCTGCTTCTCCAAATGCCCGTTTTGACTTAAAGCAATGGACGTATCCAAAGCTACAAAATGCACTCCCTGAAAATCCCAGGCATCATAGGTTTTACCCATATTACTCTGGAAAATGGCTTTACCGGCATCTGTCCAACGGCTTTCATGATTCCCGGGGACATAATAAAAGGGTTTGTCGAGGTTTTTAAGCATTTCCTTATAAGCCTGATATTCAGTAGGTAAACCCAGCTCCGTTATGTCTCCGCCATGAACCAGGAACTGTACATCACCGAAATTTTGGGCGATATCCGCAATAATTGCCGGAGTATATTTATTTCCTGGGCCGGAACCAATATGGGTGTCGGTTAGATGAATAAACTTAAAGCTATCCTGAGCAGCAAAAACTGGAACAGAAAAGAATAAAACTACAACTGCAGCCAGCAATAGTACTTGTACAATAAAAAGCTGTTTTTTGGACATTACTTTAAACCTCCATTATATTTATTAAGCTCTTCTTCTAACCCTCCTATCTTAAAGAATCACTATTTTTAAAGACGTAAAAAAATAAAAAAAGTTCTCTATAGATATTCGAAATTATAAAATTTTATCTGGGTATTTATGCTATTGGAATTTTTCCAAAATAAGAAAATCCCCGAATAACCCGAAAAGCTATCAGGGGAATTAAAAGGTTAAATTGCCTTAAAATCATAATTACCGTTACTCCTGGCAATTTTCATCAGAACGTTATCAATTTCTTTCCTGCCCTTGATGATCTCCGCGAGATTTTGGGTATATATTGCTTCAGCTTCACTTAAAAGCTGGTCGGCATACCTTTGGGCCCCGGCGATAATTCTCTGGGCCTCTTGGTCCGCTCCCGTTATTTTTGCTTGTT
>JBMNCQ010000055.1:3742-94376 GCA_049366715.1 Peptococcaceae bacterium
CGGCCAGGCTGCTCTTTTTAATCCCTTCCGCTTCACTCCGGATTTGTTCCCCATACCTCTTAGCTTCGGCGATAATTCTTTGGGCCTCCTGTTCCGCTCCCGTTATTTTTGCTTGTTCGGCCAGGCTGCTCTTTTTAATCCCTTCCGCTTCACTCCGGATTTGTTCCCCATATCTCTTAGCTTCGGCGATAATTCTCCGGGCCTCCTGTTCCACTTCTGCTATTTTCCCTTGTTCACCAGAGCTGCCCTCATTCTTATGTATTTCATTTTTACCCTGTTCCTTGTCTTTTACCGCATTGCTATCCACCGGCTGTTTATGCTCATCTTTTTGCTGTTCCTTCGTTTTGGAACATGCTCTCAATTCCTTAGGCAACCGGCTTCTTAGTGTATCCAGATAATCGTATATTATGTTTTTATCTACCATTACTTTATTTGTAAAAGGTACCGGCGTACTCTCCATAATGTATGTTTCCATATCCATAATGAATTTATAAACTTCAAATTCCGATTTAAACTCCATCCCTATTTTCCTCCACCTATTTAAACTATCTTTCTTTTAAATTATAGATATATTAGTTATATTGTACTACTAAAGTAAAAAAGCACAACTGTTAAACATTTCTAGGTAGCTTTTTTGATACTCGCTACGGAAAATCATAAGCTAATGAAATTTACATTTTCCTGCTCGTATTAAAAAAGCAAACAACTGTTAAACATTTCTAGCCGGCTTTTAGCACTCATTAACAAATTTCCTTTAATGATAGAATTATTCCTTCCTTCTCACAAAAAAAAACCGGCAATTAAATTGCAGGCTCAGAAAGCATTTCTTACATTTATAATTTTATAACCTTCCTAGATCTTTGCGATAAAATCTCCGATTAGAGGATATTTATAATAATCTCCGCTTAGTGCTTTAATTGCTCCGATAATCGCAACCACCGTAAAGAACAAATCAATAATTCCATTTATACTCATAATTCCAAAAACTCCCGAGAAGGGATGAATCCCCATTCTCATTCCACCAACAAAGGAACCCAAAGTAAGAAACAAGACCGCTTTCTCTACTATCAGGGCAAAAATCTGCCAGCCCATGGCCTGCTTAGCCGAAAAATTAACAAAAGCCGCTTCTTTACCTTTAAGAACATAAATTATTATTGCAATAATCAAACCGACTAAATCAAAAAAAATAACGATATGACTAAGCGCTGCCAAAATCTTATCATCACTATTTCTCATTTATCTTTCCTCCTCCGTCACTTTCACTACTTATGCAAAATGAATAAAAACGTGACAACTTTTTTAAAAAAACTCATTATAGGCAAATATACTGTATATTTCAAATCAATTGTAACATAATTCTTGAATAATTAATAATATGTTACAGGCCACAAATAATATTGCCGCCGAAATAAGTTAAGTGGTGAGGAGCTTAGCTCCTCTGTCTATTGTTTGTGAGCCAAAAAAATAAGGAGGCGACCGGTTTAGAATGAGAAAATTTACTTGTTGGTTAGTACTTTTAACCTTCTTTATTTTGACCATGAGCTTTTTAACGGGCTGTGGTCAGGAAACATTAACGAAAGTCAGATTAAATGAGGTGACTCATTCAGTTTTCTATGCACCTCTGTACGCTGCCATTAATCAAGGCTTCTTCCAGGAAGAAGGTCTTGACCTGGAATTAACAAATGGTCAGGGAGCCGATAAGGTGATGACTGCCGTCTTATCCGGCCAGGCCGACATCGGTTTTATGGGACCTGAAGCAACCGTATATGTATTCAATCAGGGAAAAGAGGATTATGCGGTAAACTTCTGTCAGTTAACGAAGCGGGACGGGGCATTCCTTGTTGCCAGAGAACCGGACCCGGATTTTAGCTGGGAGCAGGTAAAAGGAGCAACGATTATCGGCGGGCGTAAAGGCGGGGTACCGGAAATGACCCTGGAGTATGTCCTCAAAAACAAAAACATCGTGCCCGGCAAAGATGTAGAGGTACTTACGAATATCCAGTTTGCCTTAATGGCAGGAGCTTTCACCGGAGGAACAGGCGATTATGTAACCCTGTTCGAACCTGTAGCTTCTACTTTGGAACAAGAAGAAGCGGGCTATGTTGTCGCATCCGTCGGCCAGGAAAGCGGCGAAATTCCTTACACCGTTTTCTCCGCCCAAAAGAGCTATTTAGAAGAAAATAAAGAGATTATTCAAAAATTCACCAATGCCATTTACCGCGGCCAACTCTGGACAGCAAATCATTCCCCGGAAGAAATTGCCCAAGTAATTAAACCATCCTTCCCTGATTCCGATGAAAAAATTCTAACTGCCGTCGCTAAACGTTATAAAGAAATAGATGCCTGGGCGCAAAATCCGTTATTCACCGAAGAGGCCTTTAACCGCTTGCAAGATGTTATAGAATTAGCAGGTGAATTAGACCAGAGGGCACCTTATGATAAATTGGTCACAAATGCATTTGCCGAAGAAGCCGTCAAGACTGTTAAGTAGCCGGCTAATAATAGGGTTCAGCGGCGGCAATAGTCACTGGGCTCTGTAATCAGTTCTCTGGAATGACTGAGACAATATTCTATGAACTATGCTCTATATTCGATAAACTTTACTGGTCACTAATCACTAACAGATTTTGTTGAAAGGAGAGATGATTAATAGTGAAGGCTGACCCTTTAGTATTAATTAATGACATCTCTATGAAATATCAAAGTCCTGAAGGTGAAATTGCAGCCTTAAGTAACGTCTCTCTGGATATTATGGAGGGGGAATTCATCAGTATTGTCGGACCAAGCGGCTGTGGAAAATCTACTCTGCTGAATATTATCGCCGGCCTGACAGATCCCTCGGCCGGGAAAATTCTCTTGAATAATAAACTTGTACATGGGCCCACCGGAATGGTGGGCTACATGCCGCAGAGAGACCAATTATTTGAATGGAGGACTATCTGGGAAAATGTAATTTTAGGTCTGGAAATCCAAAACAAAATTAACGAAAAAACTTTGTCCTTTGCTGCAAAGCTTTTAAAGGACTATGGACTCTATGAGTTCAAAGATAAATATCCCAGCCAGCTTTCAGGCGGCATGAGACAAAGAGTATCCCTAATCCGTACTTTAGCAATTAATCCCGATATTCTGCTCTTAGATGAGGCTTTCTCCGCCTTGGATTATCAAACAAGACTTGTCGTCAGCGATGAAGTAAAACAAATAATTATTAAAGAAAATAAGACGGCGCTTCTGGTCACCCATGACCTCTCAGAAGCGATAAGTATGGCTGATAAAGTTGTCGTTTTAACCAAAAGACCGGGGACCATCAAGTCAATACACCTTATTAAGCTAACCTGTGACCTCCAAACGCCTTTAGGCTGCCGGGAGGCCCCTGAATTCAGAGAATATTTTAACAGGATATGGAAGGAGCTGGATGTCCATGTCTAATCAACAAGAAAAACCATATATATCTTCCGAACATGAAGCGTATTTACACCGGCGCAAATTATACCGCTGGAAAGTTGCCGGGACACAAGTATTATTGCTGATTGGTATCATCCTGCTCTGGGAACTGGCCGGAAACCGGGGCTGGATTGACCCCTTCATAACAAGTCAACCCTCCCGGATCTGGCAGACTTTAGTAAACCTCCACCAGGAAGGATCATTATATTACCATATCGGCATAACTGTTCTGGAAACAGTTATCGGCTTTATTTCCGGCACAATAATCGGCACTTTAATCGCTGTTATCCTTTGGTGGTCCGGATTTCTTTCGCAAGTACTAGACCCCTATCTGGTCGTCTTAAATGCCTTACCAAAAATTGCTCTGGGTCCGATTCTCATCGTCTGGATTGGTAACGGTCCGCCTGCAATTATTGCTATGGGTCTTTTCATTTCTTTGATTGTCACGATTTTAGGCGTATATTCAGGATTTTCCCAGGTTGACAATGATAAAATCAAGTTGTTGAAAACTTTCGGCGCAACGAAATTTCAAATCTTACAAAAAGCAATCCTTCCGGCCAGCATTCCTACTATCATTTCCGCTCTTAAAATCAACGTCGGTTTATCATGGGTGGGGGTAATCGTCGGGGAATTTTTGGTATCCAAAGCCGGCCTGGGCTATTTAATTGTTTACGGCGGCCAGGTCTTTAAACTGGATCTGGTCATGACCAGTGTGATCATCCTGGCTGTTGCGGCAGCTATTATGTATAAAGCCGTACTTTTTCTGGAAAAAATTCTCCTGGAATACAGATAAACCATGGTATTTTTCCCATCCCGCCAGGATAAGCCGGCAGAGTAAATTCAGCCGGGCTCAAAAGCCCGGCTCATGTTTTTGCTTTTAAATATGGAAATTTCCCCCTGGGGATATAAGATGTATGCAGATACTTATCAGCCACCTCAGAAAGAGGCTGACCTAAAAACTCCTCATAAATCTGCCGGATTCTGGGGTTTTCATGGGAACGCCTTATCTTTTTATGATCATCAACATGATATAAAGCATCTGCCCGGTTATGACGGTAATCTAAGGAAATCCGCTTGTAATCTCTGGTACTTAATATGGGCTGCCCGCCTCCGCCTACACAACCTCCCGGACAGCCCATAACTTCCAGGTAATCAAATATTCTTTCACCTCTTTTAAACATTTCCAGGGCCTTCTTGGCATTTCCTGTCCCGTGGGCAATAGCCACGGTGATTGTTTTACCGCCCAGGGCTACTTTAGCATATTTTAAGCCCTTTTGTCCCCTGGCATCCTCAAAATCCGGAACATCCATCTCCGTTCCGTTGACAATCTTATATGCGGTACGTACGGCTGCCTCAATTACTCCCCCTGTGGCTCCGAAAATAATCCCGGCCCCGCTGTATTGATCAAAAGGTTCATCATATTTTTCCTCAGGCAGTTTAGCAAAGTCCGTCCCCATCTGACGGATCATTCTGGCCAGTTCCCGTGTTGTCAGAACATAATCCACATCCTGAAAATCTTTCCGCCCCATTTCAGGCCGGGCTGCTTCATACTTCTTCGCCGTACAGGGCATAATCGCAACATTTACGATATCTTCTCCTTTGAGACCATGTTTTTGCGCATACCAGGACTTTGTCAAAGCGCCGCACATTTCGTGGGGGGACTTACAGGAAGAAAGATGGGGTAAAAACTCCGGATAAAAATGCTCTGCAAACTTAACCCAGGCCGGACAGCAGGAGGAAAGCAAAGGAAGCTTTTCAGGGGTTTTAAATATCCTTTCCATCAATTCATGGGCCTCTTCCATGATTGTCAGGTCAGCAGTGACATCTGTCGCAAAAACCTTGGCAAACCCCATTCTTTTCAAAGCCGCCACCAGTTTTCCTGCTACAAATGAACCCAGGGGCATCCCGAAAACCTCACCGATTGTAACCTGAATAGAAGGAGCTGTCTGTACGACCACATGCTTGGAGGGGTCATGAAGAGCCTGCCAAACTTCATGAATATTCTCCTTTTCACTTAAAGATCCCGTGGGACACGCCAGTACACACTGCCCGCACATGATGCAGGTAACATCATTCATGTCCTTTTTGAAAGCAGGGGCAATGACCGTTTGAGAACCCCTATTTAAGGTCGTATATACATGGCATTCCTGAATTTTGCTGCAAATAGCCAGACAGCGTCTGCATTTAATGCATTTATTATAGTCCCTTTCAATCGCCGGATTATTATTGTGAAAGCCGTAATCCGGCATTTCTACCCCCGTATAGGGAATATCTCTGATTCCTAAATTATCGGCCAGATTTTGCAGTTCACAATTAAGATTCCTGATACAGGTTAAACATTCCCGGTGGTGATTTGATAATAATAATGTCACCACGTTCCGCCTTGCTCTTTGCACCCTTTCTGTGTTGGTCTTTATTCTCAAGCCTTCCTTCACAGGATAAACACAGGATGCCTGCAGATTTCTTACTCCTTCAATTTCTACTACACAAACCCGGCAGGCTCCGATTTCATTAATATCTTTTAAATAACAAAGACTGGGAATTTCAATATTAAACATCCGGGCTGCTTCTAAAACTGTCATCCCCGGGGGTACCTGATAATCCGTGCCGTCAATGTTAATATTTACTTTTTTTCCCAATGCTTCGAGTTCGTCCTGTTCTCTGACATTTTCCATGGTTATTCACCTGCCTCATCTTTTATATATTGCATCCACCGGACACTTGACGATACAGTTGCCGCATTTTATGCAGATATCCTGATGAATGGTGAAGGGTGGCTTTTTATGCTCACCGGTAATGGCCTTCACCGGGCAAATCCTGGCACATATTCCACAGGCTATGCACTTATCGTCGGCGATTACGACTTTTAAAAGATTGTTGCATACCCCCGCCGGACAGGTTTTATCCTTGATGTGGGAAATATACTCCTCTCTAAAATATTTTAAAGTACTCAGCACGGGATTGGGTGCGGTCTGGCCCAGCCCGCAGAGAGAGGAATCCTTAACATCTAAACATAAATCCTCCAGTATTTGCAAATCTTCCATTCTCCCCGCCCCTTTCGTAATTCTGGTCAATATTTCCAGGATACGTTGGGTACCTATACTGCAGGGCACACATTTGCCGCAGGACTCATGCTGGGCGAATTCCAGGTAAAAGCGGGCTATATCCACCATGCAGTCTGTCTCATCCATAATGATCATGCCGCCGGAACCCATCATGGAACCGACATCCGTTAATGATTCAAAATCAATATTTATGTCCAGCATGGCCTTGGGTATACAACCACCTGAAGGGCCTCCTGTTTGTACAGCTTTAAATTCCTTATGATCATGGATTCCGCCGCCGATGTCATAAATAATCGTCCTTAAGCTTGTACCCATCGGGACTTCGATCAATCCGGTGTTATTAATCTGACCGGCCAGGGCAAAAACTTTGGTGCCTTTGCTTTGCGCCGTTCCGATACCGGCAAACCAGTCTGCTCCCTGCTCTAAGATAACAGGGATATTGGCATAGGTTTCCACATTGTTATTCAGAGTCGGTTTTTCCCACAAACCTGCTTTGGCCGGAAAGGGAGGACGGGGATTGGGCTCGCCCCGGAAACCCATCACCGATTTTATCAGAGCCGTTTCTTCGCCGCAGACAAAAGCACCGGCGCCCAGGCGGATATCCAAATCAAAATCCAGACCTGAAGCGAGGATATTCTTTCCCAAAAAGCCTGCCTTTTGCGCCTGGCTAATGGCAATTTCCAGTCTTTCTACGGCAATGGGATACTCCGCTCTCACATACACATAACCCTGTTTTGCTCCGATGCAGTAGCCCGCTATAATCATAGCCTCAAGCACACTATGGGGGTCTCCCTCTAAGATAGACCTGTCCATAAAAGCTCCCGGGTCGCCTTCATCTGCATTACACAAAACAAACTTCTGCTCACCTTCATAGGATAAAGCATATTCCCACTTTTTCCCTGTTAGGAATCCTCCGCCCCCGCGGCCTCTCAGACCTGATTTTTTTAAGACCTCAATCACATCCCGGGCCGGCGTCTGATTTTTTAAAATCCCGGCCAGAGCCCCATATCCCCCTACCGCTAAATATTCGCCGATATCTTCCGGATTGATGACCCCACAGTGGCGTAAAGCAATTCTTCTCTGGCTGTTGAAAAAATCTATATCATGAATATTTCTTTGCCGCTTTCCAGTCCGGGGCGAGGTATACAAAAGTTTTTCTATTACTTCCCCTTTTAAGATATGCTTTTCGATAATCTCGTCCACGTCATCTATCCCTACTTTACAGTAAAGGGTATGCTCCGGATGAACGGCTATGATCGGGCCTAATTTACAAAACCCGAAACAACCGGTTTTAAATACCTTTACTCTCTCCTCAAGGCCTCTTTTCTTTAGCTCTTTCGCCAATTTGCACCGCACTTCGCTGCTCTCTGTTGAAGTACAGCCTGTCCCGGCACAAACCAGAATATGATACTTCTGCATTTCTTTCTCTGTCAATTTATCCCCTAATCTAAGTCTTATTTCTTTATTAAGACCGGCTTGCACATCTTTAAATTCCTCATAAGTCGTGATTTGCTTCAGATTCATACCTTCACCTCTTCATCAGCAGCCGTTTTTTTGCCGGTTTTAAGATAGCCGTGTAAAATGCCCGGTATATCGGCGGGGCTTAAACGTCCGTAGACTTTACCGTTAATTGTTATAACCGGCGCCAGACCACAGGCACCAATGCATCGCGTTGCTTTTAACGTAAACATTTTGTCCAGACTGGTTTCACCTTCTTTAATATGCAGTTCTGAGGAGATTGTATCTAAAATTTCCTGAGATCCTTTCACATAGCAGGCTGTTCCCAGACAAACACTGATGGTATATTTCCCCTGTGGTTCTTCAGTGAATAACGCATAAAAACTTACTACGCCATTCACCGTTGAAATTGGAATATCCAGTTGATCTGCAATATATGACTGTACCTCTATGGGCAGATAGCCAAATATTTCTTGAGCTTTCTGGAGAATACGGATTAACATTCCCTCCTGCTCTTTGTATTTTGTGATAAGTGAAGCCAGCTTTTGATAATTTTCCTGATCTTTTTCAGCAACCTGCAATTCCATAAAATAAACAAGCCTCCCTTAATATGACCTAACTATAAGGTATTTTTTGGAATAGCCCTGTATTTTATTCTTGTTAAAAATAAATCCTGCCACAAGTTTCTGCCGCCCGTTGATAATAAAAAAACAACGGACAATTCCGTTGTTTTTCATAAACATCTTTAATTAGTGAAATACTTTTCAATCCCCTTATAAATACCCCAGGCAATTCTGCTTTGAAAATCTCTCGTATTCATCAGCCGTTCTTCTTCGGCATTACTTAAAAAGGCCATTTCGACCAAAATCGAAGGAACCCTTGTTTCCCTTAAGACAGCAAGATTGCTCTCCATGATGCCTAAATTTTTACGCCCGCCTGATTTAACCGTTTCTTCCTGAACAAATGAAGCCAGAGCTTGACGCTGCCCTCTTTGCGCAAACAACAGACTGTTTGAACTTGGTGCATAGTAATATACCGAAGTACCGGAATATGCTGAATTATGATTAGAATTCGCATGAATACTAACAAAAATATCGGCATTACTGCTGTTAGCAATATCTGCTCTCCCCGCTAAACTCAGATATGTACTACTGGTCGTATGCGTCATGATAACCCTGGCACCCTGCTGGGAAAGTAACTGCTGCACTTGCAGAGCTACCTCTAAATTAACATCCCTTTCTTTAATCCCTAGAATTTTTCCAATAGCACCCGGGTCCGACCAGCCCCCGGGCTGAATACTTCCATGTCCCGGATCAATGACGATGGTTTTCCCCACTAAATCCCCTGTCAGTTGTGTTCCGGAATTTCCGCCCCCTCCCCGGGAGACTTGTACACCGTTAACGGTCAAAAGCCAGGATGCAACCCAGCCTGAACCCTGCGGGCTGTCAATCAGATACCAGTCGGCATTTTTTTCTCTGACAACAACCTGGTCACCTTTTTTTAACTGGAACAGCGCCGGAAATTCCGTACCGGCATTCTGACGGATATTTACGGCATCACCGGTGATATATCCTGACTGCAAACCGGTCTCACCCTCAACCCTGACCAGCCAGTTTGCAATCCACCCCTGAGTACCGTTAGCAAGCTTAACTAAATACCAGTCATTCTGACCGGACAGGATCGTCAAATTTTCCCCGGCCTTTACTTGTCCGGCTGCAGCATAATTTGTACCGGCACCCTGCCTGATATTAACGATATCACCTGTTACTACCGCTGTTTTCAGAATTTGAGTTTCCTTTACCAGCCAGCTGGCCAGCCATCCTGTAGTACCATCTGCCAGGCTGATTTGCAGCCAGTTATTTTGCTCACCGGTAATAAAAACTTCCTGGCCTTCTTTAACCTGGTTAACTGCAGGATATGAGGTATCCGGCCCTTGGCGTATATTTACTACGTCTCCCGTAACAGTTCCTACCCTTTCTTGCGCTTGTAGCTGAAAAGGCACTAAACTCAACAAAAAAACCGTTATGAATAAGATACTCCATGGTGAAAATATTTTATGTCGGTTTAATATTGTTCATTCACCTCCTTTCCCGGTTATATTTGAAACATCAGAATATTTAAAACGTCAATTATAATAATTATATCGAAGAACTATGTCGAATCAATGTCATCCGGACACATTCCAGATATTACATACTGAACTCCATCTAACCCGGAATTTTTTATAACGAGCTGTCGCAGTAACAGCCTCCGAATAAAGAAACAAAAGACGGCTCCTGGCCTACGCCAGTCGCAGTCTTTTGCTATAAAATAAAGTTGTGACAAACATTTTACAGCCAGATTATACAATAAGCGGGAATGTATATCAACTGGTACTACCCATGGACATCGGAGAAATGATCCCGGCGGACCAATTTGGAGTACGCATTTATGTAGGAGCAAACATCCGGCCAAAGACCTGAAGAAACTGCGGAAAAAGCTGTATGCCCAAAAGGGGAAGGAGACATTTGTCCAAGGGAAAGGCAAGCGGAAATCCCCCTTGCAGAAAGCCATCGAAACCGTCGAAGAGTATCTTGCCCGTCAGAAACGATATGATGACTACAACCACAGCTTTGGCGACAGGAACAGCTTTTCCAAGATTGACAGGGACGCTACCTTCATGCGGATGAAAGGAGACCACATGAAAAACGGCCAGTTGAAACCGGACTACAATGTCACCCCGGCAGTTGACGCCGAGTATATCGTCGGCTGAAAAGATATTTGAATTAGATGATTGCCAAAAAAATGAACCTGCCAGACGGCATATAAAAAAAGCCGTCTTTTGGCAGACGATGAGTTGTGTCCAAATGAACAGCATATAAGCAGGCGGCGGCTTTGGGAGAGGAGGTTTTTATGTATCCGAAGCCGCTTTCCTATATCCGTGAGGGGCCGCCCCTTTATTGTGACGATTGGATATAACCGAAGTTTTTCCTCTGCATAATTTCAGAAAAGCAAGCAAATAACCATTGCGGAATCGATGGTTCAATTCATCCAAAGAATTAGCAGGATTTAACTTAAGCAGAGGATAGAACCTAGTCTGAACCGTGCGGAAAAAGCGTTCAATCTTACCCTTAGCAGGAGCATCATAAGGATGAGTACGGGCAAGAGAAATACCAAGCTCTGCACAAGCTGTCTCCAGAGTACAAGAGCGATAAACCTTATCATTATCCAAATATAAAATCTTAGGCAAGCCCCGTCTTAACAAAGCTTGTTTAAAGACCTCCCGCTAAGATAACCCATAAACTCGGATACACTTAGTTTTGATGGAACTTTGACATACATATGTACATATTTCGGAATAAATACGATATGATAACTACCATCCCATCGGGTGTGGGATAAGCTATTTGCACCCATGGGTACCGTCCTCCTCTGCTTGAGATTTGGCTGGCGAAACCAATTCTCATTATAGCAAAGGAGGACTTCTTTCCGTCATACCTCACGGTACTTCCTGTTCAGGTCTCCCACCCATAGCGTGGGGCTTAATATTTGAGTTATCTTGGAATGGGTCACTATGAGACTCGTTCCTGGCCTGCATGTCATAAGCACATGTTGTTTGTCATGGCAGCCCATCTATTTATTATTGAAATGAGGCTTCCTTTAAAAAAAACTTCAGTTTTGACAATGACCCAAGCTAAAAGGCCTATTGCTGCATCCCTTTCAGGAAACATTGAGTCTATACGCAGAGCCGTAAAGAAAGTAGATTATTATATGAAGCAGAACTTTATCTCGTATACTTTCCACAGGAAGAAGGCACTGTTACAACTTTAACCACTTCCATGCACAATATAAACTATCAAAGAACAAATATTTTTCGCCGTAGTACTAAGCAGGTTTTGTTATGCCTTGTTCAATTTGTTCCAGTGACTTAGCTTTTGTTTCCGTTCCAAGAAAGATAATGCAAATTACTGCGATTACCAAAAAAAACGCGTTAACATGCAATATCATTTCAATACCTGATGTAGCGTAAATAATCCCTACAGCAGTGGGCCCGAATATTCCTCCCAATCTTCCTATACTACCGGCAAATCCAAGACCAGTACTCCTGACCGCTGTAGGGAAATTCTCCGGGCTGTAAGCATAGGTTGATCCCCAACAAGAACCAAGACATATCCACATAAGTAGAAGTGCCACGGTTCCCAAAGAAGTAAAAAAGAGGAGATAAGCACAAATAGCGTAACCTAGGAAAGAATAAGTTAGCGTAACCTTTCTTCCCAATTTATCAGCTGCAATACCTGCGCTCAGTTGTCCTAGCGCACCAATAAATGCTGCAATGGTAAGAAAAGCGAATCCTGAGGCCAAGTCATATCCCAGTTCTTTAGTAAGCAATACCGGCAGCCACATAACAACAGCATAAGTAGAAAAATTTAGGGCAAATTGTAAGACCGCTACGTTTATAGTAGATTTTAGAACCTTTCCTTTAAACAATGTACTTAACGGAACTTTTGGCAAGCTCTCAGCGTTAGCTTTTTCTATAGCAAGGGCTTCATCAGTTTCAACGGTTTTCTTTTTAAAGATTCCCATTTCTATGTTTTCAACAATTTTAATAGCTTCCTGAAAACGACCTTTTAAAAGCAGGAAACGAGTTGACTCAGGAAGGACTTTCTGTACTAAGACAACAATTATTGCTGGCAGCGTTCCAATTAAGAATCCATATTGCCATCCATAAGGCACTACTATAAGCATACCAACCAAATAAGCAAACCCTAAACCCAGTTGAAAGAACCCATTCAAATAAGAAAGGAATTTTCCGCGATTTTTTGCAGGTGTAAACTCAGAGAGATAAGTGGATACAACAGGGACCAATCCCCCAATTCCAAACCCAACTAGTATACGAAAAATCAAGAGTTGCTGGAAACTTTGTGCAACTGCACATGCTAGTGTGAAAAGTGAATATATCACTAATGTTGACATGAATATTTTTTTACGCCCTATAATATCTGATAAATAACCAAATACTATTGCACCAAAAAACATCCCGAAAAAACCACCTGAGTTGAGTAAACCGATTTCAACATTGGTCAGCCCCCATAACTCAGTTAACTGCGGAATGGCAACGGATACAATAGTTGAATCGAAAGAATCAAATAGAATTGCCATGCTGCAAGTCGCCATCATACCAATATGCCATTTACTTACCGGGAGCTCATCTAATCTCTGAGCTAATAGACGTTTTGACATTTTTTCAACTCCTCGCATAATTTCTCTTGTAAACCAATCTCATTGAGTATCATACGTCACTTGCATTATGACATCGTATTACTTGAATGCAAGTTTTTTCACAACTATTCTTTATACTGAACCCCAGAAGCGAAACACAATTTTTAAAAAATAAATTATAATGAAAAGAAATCTGTCGAATGAAATCAAAATTGAGAATACTTATGCAAAATGGTTTTGATTATGCACTGAAGTCTTAGATAAAACGCCAAATCTTGCTACTATATAGGTGATATGAAAAAGATACTCTCGGAATATTCATACTGCATATTTCCAATTTAATTTGGTGTCCTTTCTTAAATACATTAGCAAATGGATAGCATTCAATATGGTACTTGTTAATTTCAACAGGTATAATTTTTTTATTTTCGCAAAACCGACCTTATCCCGGCGGTCAGGGCATGTAAATACCACCGTTGACATCAAGGGTTAGGCCGGTAATGTACCGGGATTGATCGGTAACCAGGAACAATACCGCCTTGGCAATATCCTCCGGTTCGCCCCACATTCCCATAGGGACAGTTTCTAGGAACTTCCGATTGACTTCTTCCGGGACCGTCAGAGTCATTTCTGTCCGGACAGAACCGGGAGCCACAGCGTTAACTCGTATCCCATATGGTGCCAGTTCGTAGGAAAGTGTCTTGGTCAGACTGATCAAACCCGCCTTGCTAGCGCAATAATGGCAACCAGCCCGGTCCACCGCGATGCGGGCCGCAAGTGATGCTATATTTATGATAAACCCATGACGGCGTTCACGCATACCGGGTGCAGCTACTCGACACAGGTAAAACGCACTGTGCAGATTCACTGCCACAACATGTTCCCATTCGACCGGATCCATCTCCCAGATAGTTGACTTACGAGGGCCTGGCTGGCTCTTGGGAGAAATCCCGGCGTTGTTAACTAAAATATCAACCCGACCGAACTCCGCAATGGCCCGCTCGAACAAGGCCTCCGCTTGGCCTCTATCCCCCACGTCAGCCTGCACAGCTATGGCTTTGCTACCCCTAGCCCGGAGCTCATTAGCCACGGTTTCTGCTTTATCGGCCCTCCGACTATTGATGATCACAGCCGCACCCTCCTGAGCCAGAGCATAAGCAATGGCCCGCCCAATACCCTGTCCCGCCCCAGTTATAAGGGCTACTTCATGTGAAAGTCTCATACTCGAACCCTCCTCGAATTAATTGGTTTTGGAGACCTCGGTTTGGTGAGGTCTCCAAAAATCACCATTACGTAATTAGGTTAGAAAGACCAAGGCTTTGCCGGCACACTGCCACCAGAAATATAGGTGCCAATGACGTTCCCCTTGGTAATCGGCAACAACAGGTGTGACGGGTACTCCGAATTATGGAAAACAGTTACCCAAGAGGGGCTTTGTCGCCACAGGTGGCCTTGAGCCATCATATCCAGCGGGTTCGCGGGGGACTCGTCGTCCACGCAGCTGATTTTTAACCCAATGCGGTGGCCGGTTTTAAAGAGATTCCCAGTTGGTACGACGCTGATATTGAACTCGTAAACATCTCCAGGTGTCAGAGCCTCTTGATCAGTATGGGAATGGAACGGTAGCCATAGTGTGGACTTTTGGGGATCGACTTTTCGTTGAGACCCACGTAGCCAACCTCTGGTCAGTAAGTGCTCATTGCCATCAGGATCTATGTCGCATAAACTGACGAACCACAGTACCTCCGTATCAGTAGTAGCGGCATACAAGTTGAGTACAATGGGTCCTATAACTTCCGTATCCTCGACCATCACCGGCGAGGCAAACTTTAAGTGCCCACGGTTATTGAAGCTATTGTCCTCAAAAGAGGTGGCACCTTCATGCGGCCAATGCTCATGCTCACTTAAAAGACCACCAGCATGCAAGTAGAAAGGAGTCCACTTAGTCTCCGGAAGCGGCCAATCTACGGCCTCCTTCCACTCACCGGTCCCACCGACAAATACCCGCACCGGTGCTTCATCCATTATCTTGGTGTCCATGCCCTTTAACCAGTAATCAAACCAACGCAATGATTCGTACTGATACTGGAAGACCGGCCGATCTAGATAGATGCGTGGTCCGATTACTAGTTTTTTGGGAGCAGTAGTTTCCTCCCAGCTTTGGAACGATCCCGGAAGATGTAGACCGTAGATACCCCAACACGCACCCAGGTATGCCGGCACTTTGATATTCTCGTGTTTGACGTTGCGCTCTTGATAATATGGGCCATCCAGATTATTGAGGAGAATATCTACAATCATCGAGTTGGCACCAGCGTCCGGATTTTGCAAGGCTTCAACCAAATAGGGTACGGCGCAGATATCGCGGTCCTGCAAAGCTTGTTTGATGGCTTCCTTGTAATCCTTTTCGCCCATTCGTAGCTTGGTACAAGGTTCAGCCCGACAGTTTTCAATAATCTTAGACCATCCGCGCATAAAAGCATGGGAAAGGATACCACCGTGGTAAAACTTGTGCCGGTAAAAGTCTGTGTAACCAAAAGGTGCCCAGATTGCTTTGAGATGGGGGGGATTCAAGGCTGCCACCTGTTTCTGAGCAGTGGCGAAATACGAGACACCCCACATACCCACATTGCCATCGCACCACGGTTGGTTAGCGATCCATTCGATCGCCTCATAACTGTCCTGCACCTCTCTTGGGCCATAGTTCTGATATGTCCCTCCTGATTTGCCGGATCCACGTACATTCAGGATTATATGGGCATAACCCCTCCTCACGAAGAACTGCGGGTCCCCGGATTCGATGCCGCCATTACGCAAAGTAATGCCAATGGGCATCGCTGGTACTGATTGCCAACTTTTATAGTAGCAGTGTACTCCCAGAATAGCAGGAAACTTACCGGGCCCGCTGGGCCTGAAGATATCACAGTCCAGTTCAACTCCATCACTCATGCGGATTCGAACATTATAATCAACTACTACATCGTACTTACGTTCCGAGGTCTTCCATTTGAGACTAAACATGTCCTCTCTCCTCCTTTTATATTATTGTGACCTCAATACTCATTGAGACATAATCAGTAGATTTCAGGTGCCAGCATTCTTTGTAAACATGTCCTCTCTCCTCCTTTAGAATAATAGTCTCAGTGATAGGTCTATCATCTTTAAATTATGAATTGCCTATCTTTCTTACATTACCACCTGGATTTCCCAAATTATTCTTTTAAAGGCCCCGATCCCCGAGATCCTGCTTCCATTGGTATTACCAAGTAGGTTGACCAGTTACAACGGGTTCCTCTTTATACTGTTCTAAGCGGCTTTGAACCTGGAGATATTCCTGGGATAGAAATTTTTTTTGACTTCTTTCCGCGCTTATGGGGCCTTGACCAGTAAAACTTCAAATCTCCATTAAAATTTAAACGTAAAAAGGAGAAAAAGAAAAAACTGAAAAAGTGTGAAAAACTAGCTCCTAAAGATCCTGGTATTGTTGAAAAACTTGTTAACAGCTTCCAACGTTACGGTGCCAGAAAATGTTTACCAGGAGATCCCTTATTTAATATTAATTTCCACTAAATGTAAACCTATGTGAGGTTTCTTTGCCCTGCCTTTTTGTTAGCTAACCCTCTTATTTTGCATGGAACCGATAATCCCATTGGTTTAGAGCACATCGAGACTAAATAAAGTATACAAATTATAATGAACTCATACTACGGACACAATGCACGAAGTTTAGGACATGTATTTAGACAATCTGCCCGAAAATAGAAATTATCCCCAGCTTTTTTTAAAAGCTCTATAACATCCATCTCTGCAAAACCTGCTACCGAAGCGAGAAGTGGTACGCAATGGGAAACATATTAACCCTTCGTTCATCCATCTGTCCGACCTTCACACCGTACAACCTGTTAAACCAGCCAGGGCTGCCTAACACTTCGGGCCTTCTGTGCCAGATCTAAGCAAGGGAAGCACGAGATACGCTTCTATGTCGTCCGGTTTTTTGGGGCTTCCCGGAAGCAGCGAGAAAAGATGGGTTCGCTGATTGGTCTTAAAGAAGATTTTATATTTATTGTCTGCAGCTTTGCTGCGATATGTAGTGGTTTTGGAGCCAAAAATGGACAAAAAACGGGCTGAAAAGTGCATTTTTCGGCCCGTTTTTTTAGAACGCTTTATAGATGACATAATAAGATTTTAAAAATAAACATAAAATTAGAGGCCAAGTCCGGACCAAGAAAATGGTACTTCAACATAGCCTCTTTTTGGTAAAATAATGGAAATATTTTATTTGATACCATAAATGATGACTTTTTGAAAAATAATGGTGGTGGAATCTATTTTGATGAACTATTGGGGCGCTCCTCAGTGTTGCCCGATTTATGCTGCAATAAGATTATTGCCAAATTTTGGATGATTATTCCATATAGACTAAAGAATATTCACATCCGTCCCCCCAAGCCACTTTTCATTTAGCGATGAGGAGCTAAATCCTGTTTAATCAGGTTTCCACTAGCCTGTGCTGCAAGATCTGCCTTAGTAAGGCTTAGCATGGTGTTTTTTCTTAACTCCCTTGATTTTGTCTTTATATCGTTCCGTAAGTAACATTGCTTATCCTCCATGGCGAAAGAAAGTGATCGTCACACATAGCCCCCGGAACCGATGCGTAGGTCCGGACTTCCTTTTGGCAGATCCGTTGCCGCAGTTCCTGCAACCTGATAGGCCTGTGTAGTCATTTTACAATCAACTACAATCGATAGTGACAGTTAACGCTGATGCCGGAACTTTTTCGCAGTTAGTGCAAGGCGAATCTTAAATTTTAAATCTGGATCGGTGAGTTTACCTCCTAGTAATTTTTCTAGTATGCTGATACGATACAGCAGGGTATTGCGGTGTAAGTGGAGGGTTTTTGCGGCAGATACCTGACAGAAATCCAGTTCAGCCAACGTGCTCAACGTCTTCATCAGCATCTCACTGTTGGGATGTTTCTGGATCTTTCCTATTGTGATTGAGTACAAGTCGTCTATAATAGCTGGATTAGCATCATCCAGTATCCGTAGTACTATGTTGTCTTCGTACAATGAAATCCCTGTTTTACCATGAATGCTTTCGGCACTCCGGGCTTCAGCATAGCTTTTTTTGATGCCGTACATGCCCGGATGCGGTGAACCACAGGCCATCATAATGGGTTGACCGTATAAGTGGTGAATTCGGTTGTAAAGCATTTCTATTTTTTTTCGTAGCTTTGAGGTATCATCAACTGCTGCATAGGGTAGTAGGAAAATAACGCGGTTTACTGATTTCGTTACAAAAACCGGGAGATTAAATAACTGGAGTGTTTCCTTCACGATTCCAATTAACCGTTCTTGCCGGTAAGAATCCTCCGGCTTATACAAAATGTTTTGTTCGTTCCCCTGCGGGGCTACGATAATTACTGAATAGTTAATACGTAGGTCGAACCCGGATAACCTAGCGCGTTCGATGAGTTCAAAATTATCTGCGTTTGGGTCCCCCAGTAGAAGCGCATCAATGAGGCTATAATGAATGCGTGCCTCTACCGCAGCCACCGCTTGTTGCCGCAATACGTGCATCGCCATAACCGCTGCTCCATGTTCCATTACGCGCATATCCGATTCTGAGAAGGGTTCATTATCAGATAGGGTTGTAAAGTATACAGACATTTCTCCGGCTAAACGCACCGGACATATGACGCGTTCCTGCATTCCCAAATCAGTGGGTCCCTGAAAACGAAAGGGCTTGGTGGCCTTATGCAAAATTTCCATCACCCCTATGTGTTCCAGGCGGTTTACCACTTTGAGAGGGATCTGTTCGGCTTCTATGGTAGCCAGCCGCACCGGATCTACGTCCTTGCCCCACGCAGCATGGGTCAGAAGCTTGTCATCCCTATAAAAGACCGCGATGGATTTGCGAAGTGAATTGGAAAGCACTGAAGTGATATGGGAGAGGTTTCGGGCTTCTACCGCCGCTTCGGTTACCTTACGATGGACGGATTCAGCCCACTCAATTGAATCATACCGCCGTCGAAAAATTTCGCTTTGAATCGCGTCGCCAATCATCCCTAACGAAATACCTGGTTGCCCTATCAAGAGCGGTAACGATATCCGTTCGGCTTCCTCTGCAATATCTTCTGGGATTGCAGTCCAGAAACTATCCAGTTCTACGGCCAGAGCAGCTGCCCCTGCCACTTTAATATCTTTAAGGAGTTGAACGCCACGGGACCCATCAGGCCAGCCCCAGCCGTTTGTAAGGACGAGATCACAACTGATGATGCAGCGTGTGTCTTGGTAGAATTCCCAGAAGAGAACGCGCCGAATCTCCGGATCTAGCTTTGAATTGCCTGTCACTAGCTTAAGTAGCTGGCCTGATGGTAAGCTAAGTACTGTGCCAAGAGATATAGACATTCGATTCGCCTCCCAAAAGCAGAGAAAATTTCAATTTTCGGGCAAATTGTCTATGGAATTGTCAAATTTAGTTTAGTCCTTAAATTCGTGATATAATATCAAGTTAGATCCGCAAGATTTAGAAAGCCGTTAACGCTCGATAAGTGATGGTTTGAGTTGAAATGCACGCATTTAAAAGTCGGTTAAACATTTGGCCTTGAAACCGCCTGCGATTGCTACGAAAACAGAATTCATTCAAATAAAGCTGAAGGTGTTTCGATCCCAATCCGTGGTATGTATCACCTATAGAGGCTTTTGCATTTGAGATCATGGTGTGCAGCCATTTAAAATGAAAATTCAGTCAATTGATGGTCATAGCCTTCCCTAGCGAACGCCTTGTAAGATTTATATGCATCACTATTAATGGTTGTACCAGATATCATATTCTTTTGGGCGAACTCAACTTGATTCTTGTTGTGCCATGGCAACCATTTGATATCAAAAAAATATATTTACTACATTTGATACCGGAATACCTAATTGGTGCAATACAGTTTCTGCTTGTTCCTTAAGACCCGGCTCAAGGCTTACATATAAATTTGTTGTCTTCGCCATAACCAATCACTCTTTCTATAGTGATATTATATGCAATTGCATTTACGATAGCAATATATTGTCCAAACGAAATTTATATCTGTTGTTAATAATCGTTACTGTTCACACCCCCGCCGTCATTGCCCCCGAGGAATGTTGCCCGTCAGTCTTTTGACAGCGGGTATAGGCAGCTGTCTTTTTCCGGGACAATAGCGCTGTGGTGTCCTCCGTTCCGCCCGCGCCCTATGGTCCTGCTCACTTTAAGCCATTGGACGGCCTTGTAACATGTGCCGCGGCACCTGGTCGGCGCCTCGACGAATGTTTCGAGCAGGCCTGATGCCCGTATTTATTATGCCAGTCGGCAGGGATCCTCTTAGATATGAGGGACAAGATATGGCTTGCCATATCAAGAGAAAAAAAAGGTTTATACATAGGTCGGTGATTTATAGCAGGCATCTAGTGCAAGGAGGAAATCATGAATAAAATAACTTGGATCTGTCTGGGTGTTCGTGATATGAAACGAAGTAATCTTTTTTTATACGCCGGAGACAAAATTCGAGTTAGATCCTCTAGCCTTTTTGGCAGAAGATATTTCATCTGATAATCCGCGCCGCCCAGCATGGGTTTTAAGGGGCTTTTGCATTAACAGCACCATAAAAAGAACAAAAGGCGGCAACTGGTAGAGGCCAGAAGCCGTCTTTTGCCGTAAACTATAGTTGATGAAAAGAAATATTTTACGTCCAGATTATATATCAACCGGGAGTGTATATCCGTTTATTCCTGTCCTCACTGCTCTGGCTGCCCGCACAAGGCCAAGTGTATCAAAGGTAAAAGCAAGGTACCATTGGAAGAGCGAAGCAAGAATCTTTACGTCTCCAAGAAATTTCAAAGACAGCGAGCTGAGATGGAAGACCGTATCAATACTGACGAAGGTATTCTCTTACGGATAAATCGCTCCATCCAGGTCGAGGGCGCCTTTGGTGTTCTGAAACAAAACATGGGTTTTCGCCCTTTTCTTCTACGAGGCCGGGTAAAAGTGCAAACAGAGTTTTTCCTGCGGCTACAGCGTTCAAGATAAACAAACTCCACAATACAATCCAATCGCCCTGGAGCATATTTGCATATTCCACAGGCAGCCTAACCAAAAACTAAAATGTTATCCACAGGGGAAAAACCTTCCCTTGTTTTCCTGTGCCTAAACACACTAAATTAGTAAAATTCACTTATATATGATGCAAATATTTGTTTGTTTCAAATTTCAAAGGGCATGTCACCCTACGTTTTTAATTAACGTTTTGCGACACGCCCTTTGCTATATATTAATGAGGAGGTTAAGTGACCTGGATCTAGGGATATCATATGCATTTAGACCGGACATCCCGCCTATCAAAAATACTGTTGCGGCTTCTGGTTTGACGCTGGTCTGTCCTTTACTCTGCAATTGTAACAAAGAAAGATGTCCGCTGTGTGTCAAAAATTAAAAAATTTTCTTTTTGACCAAATGCATAATTTTTAATTATTTCACACAAAATTGATACCCCATCCCCCTCAATGTTTTTATTTCTCCTTCTGCTGACGGCCAGTTTTCCAGGGTTTTCCTGATTCTTTTAATCGCCAAATCCACGGCCCGGTCACTTCCTTCATAATCAAGCCCCCAAACCTGCTCAATGAGCTGCTCCCGGGTAAAAGTCTGGTTAGGATTCCGGGCCAGAAACATAAATAAAGCCAGATCCCGGGGAATAAAGCTCAACTCAATGCCGTAAAGAAATACATTATAGGCTTTAAAATCAATTTTCAGCTTGCCGTAATATCTGATTTCCTCATTAGACAGAACATTATGAGCCGACCTGCGCAGCACCGCTTTCACCCTTTGCACCACTTCCTCGGCTGCGAAGGGCTTGGTGATATAATCATCGGCTCCTTCTTTTAAACCTAAAATTTTATTATCCACCTGCCCCAAAGCCGTCAGCATGATTACAGGACAGGACCCCTTTTCTCTGATATATTTGAGAATGCTCCAGCCATCCTGACCGGGAAGCATAACATCTAATAAAACGAGGACCGGCTCCGAACCATTAAACTTGTCTATCCCTTCCTGACCGGTAAAAGCTTGTTCTACTTGAAAATTTGCTTTCTCCAGATAAGCCTTTAAAACACGGGAAATAGCAACTTCATCTTCAATAATTAAGATCTTTTCCATCAGGCCTCTCCTTTCTAACTTCTAAGGTTACGACCTCTCTTAGCTTAACAAGGAAATATGTCGGGAGAATGTCAAAAAACTTGGCAATGCCAAGTTTTTTAATCTTTTCCCCAAAAATTAACCACGAATTTATGAACATTATGAGGAAACCCGGAGGCAGGATGATGCAAATATACACAGGAGTTGGTGGCATTGAATCCGGAATCTTTAACTTTTGCCAGTTCATCCTTAGCCAGGGAACCGGTCTGAAACCAAAGATTCTTGATCCCTTTTTCCCGGCACTGACTCAGCAATTCTTTACTTACTTCCGGATTCGTGAAGAAGATGGCCCCTTCAACATCAGGAATTTCAGCCAGACTCTTGGCACATTTTATATCGTCAATACTATCGGCATGGGGCGTTACAGGGTATAACCGATAACCCTGCTCCTTTAAAAAATGATAAGCCCCGCGGCTAAAACTCCTGGGGTTTCTGGACAGCCCCAAAACAGCGAAACTTTGATACTTTTGAAAAAAACTATCCATATGTCTCCCTCCTCAATTTAACGGATTCATCATTTATCTTACACTAATTGTCCATATTTTTCCACATAAATAAGGTTATTTAAACAAAAGTTAACAGTTTTGGAGGAAAGTTATCCTAATCTGCCCAATTAGCGATTTGAATAATTTTTTTTATGCTGTTATCCCGGACATAGATTCTGTGATTTAAGCTTTGAAATACAACATAACGATTTAAAGCTTCCAGGCGGGTCACTTCCTCCATAATAGATAAAACGGCTTCATAATCAAGCATAGGTATGGCAAGATAAATCTTTCTATCCTTAAAAGCCTGCTTTAATAAGTTAATCCAGACCTCTTGATAGTCAGCAGGCACCCGGCTTCTTTTTAACTTATTACAAGTCTTGCAGCTTAAAACATAATTAAATATCTCTTCTGGTCCCCCTTTGCTTTTCGGTAAATAGTGATCCAGACTCATTTGCCTGTAGAAGAGTTCTTTGCTGCAAAACCAGCACTTATGGCCGTCCCGTTCAAAAAGATAGCTTTTTATCGTCTTCTTATTCTTCATTTCCGGCATCCCGGAAGCGGCCTGATTCAATCTGTCGATAACCGGAGATATCAAGGTTATATAGATAAGTCCAGGCAGTTATTTTTTTACCTGTTTCTAAAGTCACTTCCACCTTTTCCCTGCGGTATTCCTGAGGATATTCATCCCCTGCCCCGCAGCCCTCATATTCATCGAGAACAGACCACACCCTGTCATCATCCTTAATAAGATATGCTTCACCATAAACCTTATCCCCCGGATTTGCAGAAGGGATTACGCCCGGATACCCTCCCAGACAGAAAAGCTGTCCCCGGATGCTGCCTTTATCCACATACTTAGCCTGCTCAGCGAAAAACATCTGCACAGGATGCTTAAATCCTTTTAATAAAGTACCGTAAACAAACAAATAGTCGTCACCCATCTTAACATTTGTCCTGATCATAATCTCAAAAAATACCGGAATATATGGCATAAATCCCGAAACCTGCTATGATCATTCCTGAAATCCTGTTAACCAGCCGGATACCCCGGACAGTCACCTTATTTTTTAATAAGCCCACGCCCTGGCTGAGGATCAGCCACCATAAGGCAGACCCCGTGAAGACTCCCGCTACTAAAAGAGAGGCAGCAGAATAGCTTATCATGTCACTTCCGCCCAGACCGGCAAAAACGGCAATATAATATATTATGGCAATCGGATTCGTAATGGCAATAATAAAGGAAGAAAGAAAGGTTCCCCCTAAACCCTTACCCATTACCGCAGCAGCCTTTTCAGCAGGGTCGGAAATGAATATTTTACAGCCTAAATAGATGATAAAAAACCCACCAACCAAACGGATTAAAGACTGGTTAACAATTAAAAAATTAGAAATGATTGTCAGGCCAAAACCGCCTATAAAAGCATAGATAAAATCTGTTACGGCAGCACCCATCCCGGTCACAAAACCACACAATCTACCTGCCGCAAGAGTCCGCCGGATGGCCAATACTCCAACAGGGCCTACAGGAGCAGCAATGGATAAACCAATAATAAAACCTTTTAACCAAATTTCCACAATATATCTCCCCTGATTCATATTTTGTCAGCATCTATCTTATATGATTCATTATTTGTCAGTTCTCGCTCAAGTGATTGATTCCTTGTCGGCTCACATAAGATTAACCTGGCAGTCTATTCTGACACATAAACTTCTCCCATGAGCACAACTAACATAACATCTTCACCCATTAGCTTTTCAGTCTATAAGCCAATCTGGTATTCCTTTCCGTCACCTTATTGTTTCTCACAGCCATAGCCAGTGCTTTTCTGGAGCCGATCAGCACCAGTATTTTTTTCGCCCTGGTTACACAGGTATAGAGTAAATTCCTTTGCAGCATCATATAGTGCTGGGTTACTAAAGGCGCCACGACAATTTTATATTCACTTCCCTGACTTTTATGCACCGTAGTGGCATAGGCCAGCACTACTTCATCCAATTCACCGACATCATATTCCACTTCATGCTCATCAAACTTGATCTTTAACTGCTTATCTTCCAAATCAATCCCCGTTATCCTGCCGATGTCTCCATTGAAAACATTTTTATCATAATTATTTTTAATTTGCATAACTTTATCATTTAACTTGTACTTAATCCCACCATAGTGCACAAATAAATTGCTGTGATTAAGGGTCGCCTGCAGAACTTCATTGAGATTACGTGCCCCCACTTCACCTCTCTGCATGGGGGTGATCACCTGGATATCATCCAGCGGCTCGGCCCTGTAATACCGGGGCAAGCGCCGGGCACAAAGAGATTTTATTTCTTCGGCTACCTGCCGGGGTTCATCCCGCTCAATAAAAAAGAAATCTTTCTCCCGGCCCTTTTTAAGGACAGGATACTCCCCTTTGTTAATCCGGTGAGCATTCGTAATGATCATACTGTCCCGGGCCTGCCGGAAGATCCTTGTTAATTCTATCACCTTAACAATTCCCGAATGAATAATATCCTTCAAAACATTGCCCGGGCCGACGGAAGGCAACTGGTCAACATCACCCACCAGAATAACTACAGCATCCCGGGGAACGGCTTTTAAAAGATTATACATTAAAATAATATCCACCATTGATGTTTCGTCAATGATTATAACTTCGCACTCCAATAGATTTTCACTGTTGCGCTGATAACCGACGGGGGGCTTAAATTCCAATAAGCGATGAATCGTCTTAGCTTCCAGGCCCGTTGCCTCCGCCATTCGTTTGGCAGCCCTCCCTGTGGGGGCAGCCAGCAGTACCCGGGCTCCCATCCTGGTAAAAGCTTTGATAATAGCCAGAGTCGTCGTCGTTTTTCCCGTTCCCGGACCGCCGGTTAAAACCATGAATTTTGAAGTTACGGCAGTATGAATGGCCTGCATTTGTATTTCATCATATTGAATTTGCTTTTCCTGCCGAATCTCTGCCAGCAGCACATCCCGGGGTATCGCCGCAAACCTGCTGCTTGTTTTAACCAATTCTTTGATTTTTTCCGCGACACCTACTTCACTATAATAAAAGGCCGGTAAGAAAATTTTTTCCAATTCCTCAACAATTAATGTTTTTTCCAGGATCATCCTACGCAAAGCCCCTGCAATCTTATCTTCGGTAACTGCCAATATCTCCTGCCCTAATCTGACAAGTTCGTCTTGAGCCGCAAAACAATGTCCCTCATTGGAGAGTTGATTTAACGTGTAGATTACCCCCGCCCTGCAGCGTTCATAAGAATCCCTGGCAAAACCCATCTTTTCGGCAATTTGATCCGCTGTCTTAAAACCTATGCCCCAGATATCATCGGCTAAACGGTAAGGATTTTCTCTGACCAGCTTAATACTGGCATCGCCATAGGTTTTATAGATTTTTACGGCAAAAGTAGTGGAAACACCCTGGTTCTGTAAAAAAAGCATGACATTTTTAATTTCCTTTTGTTCCTGCCAGGCTTTTTTTATCATCTCGATTCTTTTTTGGCCGATACCCTCCGCTTCACTCAACCGCTCCGGTTCCTCCTCAATGATCCGGATGGTATCCTCCTGAAACCTTTTGACAATTCGCCGGGCATTAACAGGACCTATTCCCTTTATTAATCCGCTGCCTAAATATTTTTCTATTCCCGTTACGGTTGCCGGTACAGTCTCCAGACAATCCTGAGCAGCAAATTGTTTCCCGTATTTACTATCCTCTTTCCACTGGCCCTGCAGGTTAACCGCCGAACCTACAGCAACAAAGGAGACCGCCCCGACTACAGTTACCAGTTCAGAAAAGCCCCGGGCACGGATTTTAATTACCGCAAAACCGTTTTCTTCATTTAGAAAAGTTATTCTCTCCACAATACCACTTAAATGTTCCATGATCTTTACACCTAACTTTATCATCAGCAAATAATTTTTCTCATTACATATTCGACATAAAAGGCAAACACCCTTGTCCAAAAATACTTTGCCGGATGCCATTACCTCTTTAATTTTTATTGCCCATTAAAACCCCGGCCATGATAGCCGTAATGGGGATAGATAAAATAAGCCCCATACTCCCGGATAACGATCTGATCAGTTCCGTGGCAATATAATCGGCATTGATCACTTTCAAAAAGGGCGGTTCATAAGCCATTAACAAGAGCATTAATGGTAATGATGATCCTGTATAAGCAAGGATCAAAGTATTAGACATGGTACCCATTATATCCCTGCCGACATTCATTCCGGATCTAATCCTGCCGATCATGCCCAGCCCCCTGCCGACATTACTAACTTCATTGATGCTGGAAGCAATAGACATACTTACATCCATTACAGCTCCCAGAGCCCCAATGATCATTGCCGCAAAAAGTAATCCTTGAAAATCAAAGTTTACACCCTGGGCACTCATGAGGATCTGTGCTTCCTCTTCCCGCACACCTCGCAAATGAGCCATCTTTCCGAAATACATAGCGATTTCCGAAGCCGCTAAGAGACCTCCCGAGGTTCCAAGGATTGCGGAAATTGTCTTTCTGGTAATTCCTCCGACGATTACTAATGTAAAAAAAGTAATGATCACTCCCGCCAGTAAGGCAACTATAACCGGGTCATATCCCTTAAACAATAAAGGCAGCATCACCTCAACAACGATCAAAATAGTAATCGTTAACGTAATTACAGATTTTAACCCTTTACCTTGTCCAATTAAAACAAGCAATAGAATAAACAGGCCTATTAAGCGGTAAATATACTTATCCCGTTCGTAGTCTTCTATATCAACATAGTCTAATTTCCCCTTTACCGCTTGATATGCCAGTACCAACTTATCTCCTTCCGTCACCCAGCTATCGAAAGCCGGGTTTCCCGTCGTAACATTTTCAATCGTGATAATTTCATTTTTATATCCACCGGTGGTTATCTTAACTTTAAAGACCTGGGTTCCGGAAGGCATCCCCTTTTCACTTGCACTTTGCACGCTTTCTTGTACTACCTCAATAACTTCTCCTTTGATATAACCCGTCTCAGGATCAGATCCCGGAGTTGTTTCTTGTGCATATATTGTCTGCCGCAACAGGAAGAACAATATCACAAATAATACGAAAATTCCGGCCTTTTTCATTATTTACCCCCTAAGAGAAAATTTATTTTAAATATATTAGGGGGTTGGCCATTTTAGTACAAAACCTCCTGTTTAGCAAACATATACGTCAAGAAACCGGCTAAGCCGGTTTCAATTTTTCTTTCCCTGCTTCTTTTTAACAACTAGGCGGACTCCGGGCAAAATCTGGTTAAGCCGCAGATTTCTGCCGCTCCGGCAATGGTCGTCCCATAAAAAATAACCGGTTTATCAATCTCCAAAAAATCAACAATCGTTCCATTACCTAAAGTACTCCCGGTTACCAGGAATAAATCGGCCCATTTTTGCACTTCGGCCAGATCGCTGAATCCGCTTTCAACCGTAACACCGAACTTTTTTTTACCGATATTATCTTGATCAATATCAAAAATACGCAGGGAAAACCTGGGCGCAATTGCCTCAGCCATAGCAGGCTGGAATCCAAACAGTGCTATTTTCGGATCACCGTACTGATCGGCAATCATTGCTGTCAGCTTTTCACCGCACTTCTTAGGACCGTCATCTTTACAGTGAACCGTATTTCCGGCTAAATCCATCTTTCTCAGGACAGCATTAATGGTCGCGATAAAAACCGCCCGCCGGTAATTATCAGAAATGGGAATTTTTGCGATCTCCCGGAGACTGCCGGTAAAATCAGCAGGCATATCTGTATAGGCCTGGCCTTTACAGCCCTCAAATACCGCCTGCATTAATTTTTCTTTGCCTTTTTGCAGGGGAAAATCATTCCTGGCCGGATTACCAATTGCATCTTCCGTAGTCAAAATAGAACCCGTTATCCGGATATTTTCCTCCCCAAGATTATGTTTAGCAAGCAGCTCTTTAAAATACTCCCTCAGTCCCTCGTAAAAAAGATCATCATTCATAGATTACCACCTCTAATTTGAATTTTATTCCCGGTTGTGTTTAAATACACATTTCTTTCTTCAAATTACGGCCTTGAGTTTGCAGATTCAAGGGATTTAAGGCTTCGGCAATATCTTTGCAACCTCTTTTGTTCTCAGCAATGATTAAAGCTGAAATAGTTCTTCATAAAATTTCTAGTGCCTTCCCGGAATCGTGCTTTCACAGGGGACCGCAGTCTGACATTTTCCGCACCCATAGCGGGGTTTATATTTAGGTTTAATCACCTTATCCAAAAAATCCGCACAAATCTCATGACTCTTACCCGTTTCATCAATAGCCGCAACCGGGCAGCGTTTAATGCACGCTCCGCAATTATTGCAGTACTCATAAATATCCTGATACCTGCGGGGTGTCGGCTCAAGCTTAAAATCAACTATAATGCTGCCAAAACGCCCTGCACAGCCTTGGGCCGTTATAAAAGACTTACTGAGATTGAAAGTACCTAAACCGGCAATATATGCAATATGCCGTTCCGACCAATTACTTCTTCTCCTGATTACCTGAAAGTTAGGGTCCAGCGCCGGTACTAAAGCATCTCCCCCCCTTTTCTTAACTTCTTCAGCTATGTACCTCCGTAAGGCCTCACTGCAGGCCTCCCCTTCGATCCTGGCATAAAGCCATTCCCGGGCAGGCAGCTGTGCATCTTCTCGGTTGGCTTCCCGGACTGCCCTGGTGAAGGGGAGAAAATAGGAAATAACTGAAACGGCACCGGGAAACCATTCCCCGGGCAGAAGATGATGAGGGCCGACGGCTTCCGGTTCTTTCAGCTTACCGAAAAGAGGGTCCCGGGCATCTGCAACACCCAGGAGAGGCAGTTCAAAAATCCGCATATTATTGAGTTCCGGAACAATATTCAGGCTGCTTTCTTTTATGAAACCATCCATCAAAGACTTAATCTCCCTAAGATTCACAAATATCCTCCCTTGCACAGCTTTTAAACAATCACCTGGATTTTATACTCTCTGCCGGATTTTTATGTTCAGAGTAACTATTTTCCAGTTAATTTTACAACTTTTTGAAAAAAAACAAAAGACTTCTGCCAAATAACATTCATTTGTTTATTGACAGCTCTTCTAATGGTAAGATATAAAAGATAGTGATTATACTGAAGGCAGGTGCTTAAATGAGATTAGGAGTTCTTACCGGCGGGGGCGACTGCCCCGGTTTAAACGCCGTAATCCGGGCAGTTACCAGAACTGCCATCTCCAGGGGCGATAAGGTTTTTGGGTTTAAAGACGGCTTTAAAGGCTTGATTGAAAATAAGTACATCACCCTCAACCATGACAGCGTCTCCGGAATTCTTTTTAAAGGCGGTACGATTTTAGGTACGACAAATAGGGATAATCCCCTGCAATACCAGCAAATTATCAATGGCGAAAAGGTCTATGCGGATATGTCAGAAGTGATCAATAAAAATTACCATAGTTTGGGACTGGACTGCCTTATTGTGATTGGCGGTGACGGTACAATGCGCATGACGAATGAAGTCGCTGCCAAAACAGAAATCAATACTGTCGGGGTTCCTAAAACCATCGATAATGATATTGTAGGAACAGAGCTGACTTTTGGCTTTTCCAGTGCCGTGGATGTTGCCACCGAAGCATTAGACCGCCTCCATTCAACTGCCGAATCCCACCACCGGGTCATGATTCTGGAGGTAATGGGCAGGGATGCCGGCTGGATTGCTCTCCATGCCGGAATTGCAGGGGGGGCAGATATCATTCTTATTCCCGAGATACCTTATTCCATCCCGGGTATTGTCAATACAATAAACGACCGCATCAAAAGAGGTAAGCTTTTCAGCCTGATTATCGTAGCGGAGGGAGTTAAAACCCTCCAAGGTGATCATATTGTTCGCGATGTTGAAGAGCGGGATATTAGTTTGATAAAATTAGGTGGCATCAGCAACTGGCTGGCCCGTACTATCGAAGAAGCCGGCAGTGTAGAATGCCGGTCCACAATTCTAGGTCATTTACAGCGGGGAGGTTCACCTAACAGCTTCGACCGGGTTTTCTGTACCCAGCTCGGCGCAAAAGCCGTTGAACTTGCTTATGGGGGCAGGTTTCAGGAAATGGCGGCCCTTGTCGATAATAAAGTCGTCAGCGTGCCTTTGTCCGTTGTAAAAGGAATTAAACTGGTGAATCCCCAGGGACCCCTCGTCAAGACTGCCCGTAATATAGGAATTTCCTTTGGCGGTTAATACCACCGGCTCTAAAAAAGCACTTGTCCCACAGACAGGTGCTTTTTGTATAAACGAAGCAAATCCTATCTTTTTAAAAAATCCTCGATAGCCGGCATTACTTCCGCAGCCCTCTCACTCCATAAAATCATATGCCCTGCCCGGTCATAATACCTAATGCTTTTCTCCGGGGAAGCTACATGATTAAAAATATAAGCTGCACTTTCGCTCCTGGCCGTATCATCATCTTCCGCCTGGATTACCAAGAAGGGTTTTTTCACCTCTTTCAGCTTAGGTTTCGTCCACACCAAGAGCCGTCGGAAATTAAGCAGGGCTGTAAAGGGAACAGCTCCGGAAGATTTAAAATACCGCTTTAGATGCTTGAGTTTCTGCTCTCTGATATCTTCGAGAATATTTCGGATCATTCTTTTCCTGTCCCAGTAATAAATCGGTGTATTGATTGTTACAATCTTACATGGTTCATATTTTAGAGCTAAATTAACCGCAATAAGTCCCCCCATTGAGAAACCCACTAAATGTATATCGGTACACTCCCGCTGCAGCTTGAGATAACCTTCTTCTGCGGTTCTGATCCAGTCCTGATATGTAACACCCCGTAAATCCTTCCTGTTTCCGGTATGACCTGCAAGACAGGGACTTTCAACAATATAACCACAGAACTCCAGGTGCCGGGCTAAAGGTTTGATTTCTTCAATACTTCCGCCAAAGCCGTGCATTAATAGACAACCAATTTTTTTAGACACTTAAAGTTCCTCCCTCCCCAACTGTAGATCATTCCACACTGACAGGCACAAAATATTTATTTTAAGACATGACCGGCTAAAGTCTGCTGTAGGTTGTAAATATTGCTGTCGTTTTTAAATTGTTTTTCAATAGGCATCGGGGTTCCGGAAATCCAGATTTTTAATTCCGAATCTAAGTCAAAGTGACCTGCCGACTCAACACTAAAATGGGTAATGCTCCGGTATGGGATAGAATGATATTCAACCTTTTTGCCGGTCATCCCCTGTTTATCCACAAGGATTAACCGCTTGTTTGTGAAAATGAACATATCTCTGATTACCTTAAAGGCCTTTTCAATTTTTTCTCCCTCGGCTAAAAACCGTTCAAATTCCTGGGCTAGCTTTTGAGCATCAACCTCAGATGCATTTCCTAAAAGTCCGTCTAAAATCCCCATATTCATTCCTCCTTAAAAATTGCTTAGACATCCCATAGATGCTTAGCCAAATCTACCCTGTCTTCTCCCGTAAAAGTAACTCCTTCACTTTCCAGCAAAAACCGCTGCACATTTTTACCCCCGAAAGCATGATCAGGAGCTAACTCCCCTTTTTTATTGACCACCCGGTGACAGGGCAGCTTTAACTTATCGGCTGCCCCTTTCATGGCCCAGCCGACAATGCGCGCACTACGGGGTCGTCCTAACAGATATGCAATCTGGCCATAGGTTGCTACTTTTCCCTGTGGTATCCCGGCAACTATTTTATACACCTGCTGATAAAAATCCTGCAAAATTATGCCCCCATTATTTCAGATTAACAGGTCATAAGCAGTGTAATAATTGCTTATGGTGCCATCTTCTAGCATTTTTTTATAGCTTATCATATAAAATATAACTTTAAAACCAGGAAGTTGGATCAGAGCCAATATGTAACATGGCAATAAAAATGGGGCTTTGCTAGAATTAATTCTAGTTTATTCTACAAATCAATTTGAGAGGAGCTTCCATTTTGAAAAAACGCAAATCATTGTTAGTTGTTTTACTCATTGTATCTTTCATCCTGGTAGCAGGTTGTTCTCAGGCCGAATTAGGTTTTTGGAAAACCTATGGTAAAATTGCGACAATGAACAAAAGTTTGCTAACCGGTGAAGCCTACGTAAGTTTTAACATGAGCGGACAAGCTGTTCCCGCCGAATACGAAAAAGCAATGGACCTGCTGGAAGATTTAAGTATTAAGTATGAGCTGAGAAGCAGTCAGCAGCCGGAAAAATTAAATTTAGACTTAGCTTATAAAACCGGTCATCTGGACTACAAACACCTGACCAACGTACGCTTAGTCGACAACTACTTTTATCTTGAAATACAGCCTCTGATGGGCTTTTTAAAAGAGTACCTGCCTGGTTTAGCAGGAGACTTAACCCAGGCTGAAATGCTGTTCCAAGACGTGGAGTACATTAAAATCAGAGTGCCCCAGGAGCAACAGTATGAACTTAACAACCCTCAGCAAATAAATACGGTAATTAATAATTTCACTAAAAATTTAAAAAGCATTTTTGCCGGCTATCAGACCGATTTAGTTACTAAAGACGGCCACAATTATGTCCTGGAAGTAAATCTTGATTCTTTATTAAAAACTGTTAAGGATTTGGCCGATTACACTTTGGAAAACAGTGACCAGATCTTAAGTGCCGTATATTATAATTTAGACGACTTAGATGAAGAAACCCTGGCGCTAATGCTTAACGTTCCCCCGGAGGAAGTTAATAAAGCAGAAATTAAGGCCGCCCTTCAACAGTTTAGAAATGATTTCGCCTCCCATAAAGCTTCATACCAAGAACAAATTGAAGCTGTTTACCAAATGAGGGAAGTCATCAAAGAAAATATCGAAAGATATGAAGCCCGGATTGAATTATTTGATAAAAGTGACGGCAAAATCGGTGTTAAAGAAACAGTTAATTTAGATCTAAAAGATTCTTCAGGATTCAGAGTAGGTTTATTCGCCCTGCAAAATACCGATGTGAAAGAAGTTGACGATGTTATCGTAACAGCACCTCAAGGAAAAGTCTTAGATTTAGCCGTATTTGAAAATATGGATCACCAGTAATGATCTGAGGAGGCCTGAAGGCCTCCTTTTTCATTCACACTTTCTGTACGCAATGCATATCCTATATTGAACTTTTAAAAGGAGAGTGATCAATAAATGAGCTGTAATGTTCGAGTGCTAAATGCTTGTGTGAATACCGATTGCTTAGATATAGAATCAAATAATATGTACCTGGCCAAAAAATGCTCTTATAACTATTTATCAGATGATTACACAACCTTGAACCATGGTGATCATTACATTAAAGTCTACAAAACCGACAAGAAACACTATCCGATATTAAACGCTTATACAAAATTCCCCCAGGATTCCTACCATACTATCGTAGCTTCCGGCATCAAGGATGATATTAACCTCTTCGTAGTTCCTGATGCCCATTATCCGATTAACTCTACCAAGGCCTATATTAGGTTTGTTAACCTTTCCCCTGATGCCGAAGCCCTGGATTTCAGATTTACAGATGACGGATTTATTATGGTAAACGATGTAAGATATAAAGAGACTACCCAATATTACCCGGCAACTCCCGACACCTATACAGTCAGGGTCTATCTGGCCGGAACCAATATTGAAGTTCTGGAAGTACCTCATTTTACTTTACGGAGAGGCAGGGTCTATACCATCTACATACTAGGTTCCGTACATGATTTATATTCAATGCGCTATAAATTTTCTACCGACGGCCGTTATTAAATCTTGAAGTTTTATCTTGAACCTAAATTTTTAAGGAAATCCGATTGTTAAAAACATCTTAAATATGCTATAGTATAAATAAGTGAATATTTGAGGGGAGCTGGTGCGGCCGGCTGAGAGTAGACCATCTTAGTCTAGACCCTGGACCTGATCTGGATAATGCCAGCGTAGGGAAGTATTTTACTAGAAAAGCACTTCTCCCTGTTCCGGGATAAGTGCTTTAATTCGTCGGGACATTCTAAGTATCTATACTTATGCCGGCAGCCTGTCCCCGTTCATAAAAAGGAGATGTGATGAAAATTGGCTACTAAAAAACTAACCTTTGCTGCTCTCTTGATCGCCATCGGAACACTATTAGGCCATGTAATTTACATACCGGTAGGTGTTGCCAAATGTTTTCCTATTCAGCATGCCATTAACGTTATTTCTGCGGTTTTATTAGGTCCCGGTTATGCTGTTTCCAATGCTTTTGTGATTTCCCTGTTAAGAAACATCCTGGGCACCGGCTCTCCCCTGGCCTTTCCGGGAAGCATGCTGGGCGCTTTCCTGGCCGGTCTGCTTTTTACCAAAACCGGGAAATACTCCTTTACGGTGGCCGGGGAAATATTCGGGACAGGAATCCTGGGGGGTATTGCCTCTTACCCCATTGCTAAATTTATCCTGGGGAATGATGTGGCCGTATTCTTTTTTGTAGTGCCTTTCCTGGTTAGTACCATTGGGGGAAGCTTAATCGGCTACTTGCTGCTGAAAATTCTCGCCAATAACCCCTGGATGGAGAAGCAGGGTTTTTTAAGGAGATGATCCTTTGCTAAAGGACGATAAGTTGATTTATTTCCTGATGATCATAGCAGCTTTTTTCTGGGCCGGAGCCTTTATTGCCGGCAAATATGGAATACAGGAGTTCTCCCCCCTCGCACTGACCTTTTTCCGTTTTTTAATCGCCTCCGTAATAATTTTCGCCGTTATGGTCAGGTATGAAACAAAAGACTGGCGTCTTAAAAAAGCAGACTGGAAGGTTTTTTTATTCCTGGGGGCGGTAGGAATGATTGGTTATCATATTTTATTTTTCGGAGCATTACAATACACAACCTCTACCAACGCTTCAATCATTGCCGCGACCAACCCCCTGCTCACTTCAATTTTAGCGGTATTTTTTGCAGGTGAGGGATTGACATATAAAAGAGCCGGCGCTATCTTCATCGCTTTAACCGGGGTTATTTTAACCATCACTAACTGGAATCTTAATCTGGTCAGCAGTTTGACCTTCAATAAAGGGGATATTCTCATGCTTTGTGCAGTTTTCTGCTGGGCCGCCTATTCAGTCGTTTCTAAAAGGGTTATGCCCAGATATTCTCCCCTGATTTTATCCACCTACAGCTTTATGATCTGTACGGTTCTGCTTGTTCCCTTTGTAATATATGAAGAACTAACAACAGGTTTCCTGGCTGCAACCAGCTGGGTGGGCTGGACTTCCGTCTTTTATATGGCTGTTTTCCCTACAGTCATCGGTTACCTTATCCAGCAGATATCCTTTAAGGCCCTGGGAGCCGGCAGAACGAATATTTTTATCAATTTAGTGCCGATCTTTTCCATCATTTTAGCAACGACTATTCTCCACGAGCAACTTACCCCTTTAAAAACGGCAAGTGCCGCGATCATCATCAGCGGAGTCTACCTGAACTCCATTATTAAAGAAAACAGCAAAGATCGTAGAGAAGTCCTGAGAGGATAATGCAAAACCGCAGCGAATTAAATAAAAATATCCCAGCTAATGAGGAGGTATCTTATGTTTGTTAAAAACACCGACTGCAGGTTTATTGACATGGCCCCCGGTGTGCAGAGAAAGACGCTTGCTTACGGCGATAAAACACTGCTGGCAGAATTTTCTTTGGCCAAAGGAAGCACGGTCCCTGAGCATAGTCATCCCCATGAACAAACCGGTTATTTAATTTCCGGCAAAATGATTTTCATCATGGACGAGCAAAAAATAGAGGTTAATCCCGGCGACAGCTGGGCCATCCCGGGTGGAGTTCCTCATAAAGTCAATGTTATGGAAGATTCCCGGGCAATAGAGGTATTTTCCCCGGTCCGGGAAGATTATAAATAACACTGTGCATTACATAAAACTGTCTATGCGAAAAAGTCCAGCCTGATGGCTGGACTTTCTTGGCCTGCAAATTTTTTATTTTATTTTACTATTTCCTGAGGCTTTCCTTTATCAATTATTTGCTTACTAAAGACAACCAACGGATAAAGTATTATTACCCCGATCGTATTTGCTACAGTAGCCGGTAAAACAACAGTAGCAAACAATACACTAAATGGCGCCGGAATTCCCGTCAGCACCAGGGCAATACTTAAAAAAGCCGTTCCGCTGAATATCGTACCTAAAGCACCAATAATTCCCGAGACAATAGCTGTCGGAATTCTTCCATAAAGAACTTTGACCAGAAAATAAACAACCACACTTGTTAAGAGCTTATCGACTATATTAGGAATCTGCCCGGCCGGAAAAGTCGTGGTTAAAGCACAAATAATCCCGGCAACCGCTCCTGCCAGCATGGCTGATTTGAAATCCCTTTTTAAAAGAATTATTACGAAAAGCATTGCTAACAATAAGTCCGGTTTCATTCCTGCTCCATAACCCGGCACAATTAATCGTAAAATAAATCCTATCGCTAAAAGCAAACTGATCTGAGACATTTCTCTGATACTCATCTTCACATTCTCCTCTCAACTTTTCTAATCTCACTCAACTTCAATACCCGCACAAACTCTCGGCTGTTCTCCTTAACTAAGCTCACTCTTCTCTTCTAAACACCACATCCTTATTAGATAACTAACTGTTAAATGTCTCTCATGAGCCATTAGAAAAATTCTAAACTTATTAAATACTATACTACCATTTAAATATTTTTTCAATAACTTATTTCGCTATTTTTTCACTATTTTGCTATTCTGCCGTCACTATTTCAGCTCCGGGTACCATAGTTCAACCGCTTCTCCGATAATTTTTTGAATGTCGGCCAGGACTTTGCCAAGATGGTACTCAGCTGCGAGAAATTCTCTGATTCCCGGCTGAAGATTTAAGATTTCAGAAGTTCTCTCTATTTCCTTAATTTTCTCCGGGGGAACTTCCTGGCCCATCATCTGCAGAGCCTGGACCTCCATTTGTTTTTTGCGCAGTTCGGTAAGAATCTTTTCTTTTTCCTGATTTCCTCTTATTTTCCCCAGGGCTTCCTGATAATTTTGATATTCCGGAGAATTTCTCAAACCTTGGGCTAAATTATGTGCTAAATCATGAACGTTCATAATATCCCCCTTGCGGTTGTCGTTGTAGTTGTAGTTGTAGTTTATAGAACATAGTTTATAGTTTATCGTTCTCAGTTCTCAGTTCTCGGTTCTCGGTTCTCGGTTCTTAATTCTCAGCTACCGGTTCCTGGTTATTTGGGGCCCAAAGTACAGAGTTCAGAAAACAGTACGGTTTGGGGCTATTACGACTCCGGCCCAAACATACTGTCGCCACTCTACCTTTACCTCTATTATATATATTGCCGGTGCCTGATGTTCATAATAAATTTAATTATTTTATTAAAAATTACAAATTACTATATTTAATTGCTAACATTTAGTATAATATATTTTAAAATACTATGATCAAAACAAAGAAGGTCATCTACTTGAAAAATTCCCCCTATCTATTATTAGTGCTGGCACCATTATTCCTGAGCGCCAATTTTCTCATCGGAAAGGTGATTGCCGGAACTGTTCCCCCGGGAGCACTGACATTTCTGCGGTGGTTAATTAGTTTTATCGTCATCCTGCCTTTTTTCGGCAGAGAGCTCTTAAAAAACAAAATTTTGTTTATTAAAAACTGGCCGTTAATGATCATTTTAGGATTAACAGGATATTTTTTTAACAGCTTAGGTACCTACCTGGCCGTAACTTATACTACTGCGATCAATGCCTCTTTTATTGCTTCGTTGAATCCTATCGCCTTTGCTCTCTTTGGATTTGTTTTTTACAAGGAGAAGGCCGCTCCTTTACAAATTATCGGTATCGTTATCTCCTTAACCGGTGTATTATGGATAATTTTTAAAGGAAATATTGCAGATATCTTAAGTATGCGGATTAATTCCGGCGATGGGTTCATGCTTATTGCCGTGATCAGCTGGGCGATTTATTCAAATATCTTAAAGAAAAAGGAAGCAAATTTTCCCTGGCCCGCCATTTTTATCACTTTAGTATTCAGCGGGATTATCGTAAGTATTCCTTATGTGATTCTGGAGACATCCTTACAAGGCTGGAATTGGCTTGGTCTTTTAGGAGCAAAAGACTATCTTTGTATTTTAGCCGTAGGGATCATTCCTTCCCTCCTAGCCTTTTATTGCTGGAACAAAGCCCTAAGTCACGTAGAATCAAACCAGGCTGCAATTTTTCTGAATCTTATTCCGGTGTTTACAACTATTTTATCTATCATAATTTTTAAAGAAGAACTTATGTACTACCATCTCCTCGGCGGCCTTTTGATCTTCTCGGGAGTTCTGCTGGTCACAAATTATCAGGTTTTGACCAGAAATATTAAAGCAAGATACGCTGGAGGTAAATAAAAAGAGTTCGCTATTCTTAAAAAAGTCAGGCCGGTTACGGGATTTTATTGCCGTATCCGGCTTCATAAATTTCTGCCGGTATTGAAGAGATAATATATTCCTGACGGTGGTCTTCCAAATGCTCCAAATCATCCGGGGTTGCTTCATACTGTTCAGCATACGCATCATAACAAGGATTATAAGCTTCATTATTCATCCAGGGGATTTTCCGCGGACCTTCCGGGCTAAACATCATAAAAGTCACTCCTCTGTACTAAAATATTCAAGAACCGCTGTCTGACTTCGTGATACTCTGCAACAGCCTTTCCCCGCCTTCTTCAACTATGTTATATACGGGGACAGGTACATTTAGGGCTATTTCCTCTTGAAGTTCTTCCTTATCAATATATGCCGCCTCATAATCATCATGATTAAATCTATATTTAGGGAAATAAGGATTTACTGTTACCGCAATGATTTTAATTTGTTTTCTTACTCCAATATTTACCCCGGCCTTTTTGAATTGATTTAATAAATTATGGACCCTGTTTACATCTCCGCTGATTAATAATTTGATGGGATCAGGAAATATCACCATTTTATCTTTAAGCTCTTCCGCCCTCTGTACTAAATAACTCAGCGCTTTCTCTACAATTAAACCTCTTATCTCAATAATGCCGGCCTTTGGAGCTTCATTCAACATGAATTCTGCCCCTCTGGTATCAAGAATTGACGGCAGTAGGAGCTCACTTGCGGGATTCGCCACGGGATAATTTAAAATTTCTACGATACAATGGGTTTCAAAAGCCAAATCTTTGATTCTGTCTTTTCTGGCAGCACCGGTGGTTAAGACAAGTCCCTCGGCTTCAACCATCGGAGCAATACGGTTTAAAGCCCCGTCAACTATGATAAAATCAAGATTATGGCGGCGCAGCTTACTTAATATCTGTTTTAATTCACTACTCTTGTTAGGTCCTGCTATTACCAGTCTGCCGCTTTGTATCACCTTGCCCAAGATAATTTTCCCCAGCGGTGTTCTGAGATTAGTGACCTCTAATACGTCGATTAGCGCGCTGCTGACATCCAGGCATCTTTCGGCTACAGCCACCAAAACTCCCGGCCAGACCTCAATTTTGGGTTTGGGCAGACCTGTTACATTATCTAGATCTTCCCCGTCATAGCCAATACTAGTTAAGCCCAGCTTGAGATTATTGTTTTTAATCTGTTCCATTAAAGCAGTGGTGGTCGTTGTCTTGCCGGTATTCTTAGCAGTTCCGGCTATCCCTATGGTCAGACCGCTCTTGTTCATCGTTCCCGTACTGTATTGCGCCCGGCCCGTCCGGGATATGCCCCTTCCTCCCGGGTACCCAGTAAGCCGTCATATAAGGATTGAACAAAATCGTTTTTGGCAGCTATTTCCCTTAAGGTATTCTCAATTCCGGAAACAATCTCCCCCTGCCACTGCTCCGCCTTAGCCGACGGTTTTATCCCGGCTTTCCCAAGAAATCTAAAGCTCTCTGCGGCTCCCCTTAAGGTATCGATTTTAGAAGGTACACTAATCGGTCCTCCCGAATAGGCTTCGTCGGCAGAAGCTATGGAGATGGCATCCACTCCTAATGCTGCTGCCAGAAGAGCATGAAGGGCAGTAGATAAACTGGACTGCACCCTGTCCTCCGTCTGGGTCAAAAATCCTATCGGCGCTCCGGGCCAGATGGGAGCATCAACGATACTCCGTAACGCAAAAATTTTAGCTGCATTAAAATCAATGTAATTATCTTCCATTTGCCTGCCGATCATCATCTCCGGCGAATAAGCAAATAATGGCTGGAGTATCGGCCTGGCCCCTAGTTTAACTGCTAAATCCGTCATGATTAACATGCCGGCAAAAGCTTTATAGGCCGGAACTCCCGTTAGTTCTTCATTCGTAACAACATCAAAAGGCATCTGATACTTAACGGCATAATTGATGGCATGGTACCCATCAACAGTCAGACGGGCCGGGTCCGTTCCGGCGGCCAGCGACCCATAGCAGATATTGATTTTTGTCAGATCCGCCCCGACCTTCCCTGCCAGAACTACTGTTTCCGGCGTGTTCAATCCTCGATGAGCCCGCACTTGCCATAATGTCGATTTCTCCAGGGCGTTATGAATCCGCTCTAAATTCTCGGGAGTAATGACGGTGCCGTCTTCCTGGTGGGTGAGATTACCTGCCAAAAAGCCTTCGGTCCTGGCACCCCACGACGGGTCAAAATGCACAACTCCATCCGCACCCCAGGCCTCACTCACTTTAATATGCCCAATATCCATAAAAGGACAGCCTGTTCCGTACTGGTTCCACACAATAGGCCGCGGGCGGGTATGCTGTAATCTCTTGACTTTCATGTTTTGCTTTACTTCTTCAATAAACTTGCGGTAACTTGCCAATTCCTCCGGGGTCAGCTCCCGGGTTTTAGGATGAAGCTTCCCTTCCAGATAGTATTCTTTAGGGATTTGGTCACATAACTCAGGGTATCTCCGGATAAATTCCCGGTTATCACCATTTATGCTCCACAGTTCATCCCTTAGTTTAGCCCTTTCAACCCCCGGAGATGTTTTATTCTTCGCCCAGTTAATGATCTGCCGGGATATCATATCTAATAAATCACCGATGACCTGATGGTGGTAGTTATATTTGTAAGCAACCGTGAAATCTACTTTTTCTTTTTTGACCTCCGCAGCCTTCGGGTTATACTCCCGGCCTTCCACAAAAGCCAGGGCTTCTTCTACGGTGGTACCCGGACCAAAACCCGCGTCAAAACCTAGTTCCGCAGCTAACTCCGGTCGTATTGCCATCCCGCCGATACCTATCCTTATCTTTTCCCTTAGACCGGCAGCATCGGCTAAGTCAACAAATCTGGCCAGGAGCTCCGCTACACCATAACCCAACGTTCTGCTTAAAAGTAAAGTATCAAATTCTTCTGCTAAAGCAATCCTGATTATTTCCTCAGGAGGGGTATCAGGAGGCAGCAGTTTCGTGGTGATTCCCGCTTCCTCCAGAGCTCTTTTAATCATTTTCAGCCCGATATCATGGACAGGATCTAAGGGAGAAAGTAAAACCTTGGTAGTCATTACTCAGCCTCCTTATCCGTAAACAACCAGCCGTACTTATCTCCGGACCTATATAAATAGGCCCGGGCTCTAATTCTTGCTCCAGGTCCTATGTATTCGATAAAAACAAGATCCACATCATCAAAACCCAAATTTTTCATCATTTGCAAAGCTCTTTTTTTCCCCTCTTCTTCGCTTTCACATACCAAAAAAGTTTCTACATCCAGTGCATCCATTATATTTTCCAGTACTTTGGCCACGATTGCCCCTCCTTGTATAGTGATTAGTGACTGGTGACTAGTGATTAGTGATTAGTGATTAGTAGAGTTTATGGGTTATGGGTTATAGATATAATTCTCAGTTTTCAGATACCGGTTCTTAGTTATTTGGGGGTCCGGCGTACAGGGTGCAGAAAACAGTACAGTCTCTGCCTTTACCTCTACCTCTACCTAGTACAGACACTTATAAAAATTTTTCTTAGTAAAGTTTTCCCCTTATCCTGAATAAACATGTGAATAAGAAAAAATTTTTTGAGGTGATCGCGGGATGAAAAGCGAGATCACGGTATTGAGCAAAACGATCGAGAATGATGCCATTAAACTCATATGCCGGTTACCCTGTGAAAAGTTAGCCGGCATTCGGCCTTTTCAGATACTGGAGATCATTGCAGCCGGCCTGACATGCTGGGGAGTGGTATTGGAAGTTTCTAAAAAGGATAATTCAATTGCCGTTGCCGTGAAAAATCATTTTACGGAAGCCCCCCTAAAAATTGACCCCCTGATCGCTGTCGATGATGTCCTGGAGATGAATAAACTGGGCCGGGCTCTACCGCCTTTAATGCTCTCCGGCCAGGAAAAAATCTTGATTACGGTGGACGGCTTTTGGTTTTGCTTACTAAAACCCCTGGTAGATTATTTAAAGCAGATTCCCTCCCGGGATATCATGATAATCAGCCATTTTCCGGCCAAAAACCTGAATTCCCTGGCATCTGTCAAGGCGGAAAGTATCATACCCGTAGAAAATTTTACTTCCCTCAAACAAAAAATATCCCAATCCGATGCCGACACGCTGATCTGCCTTAATACCTCAAAACTGCAGCGTAAGATCACCTCTTTTATGTGGTCGGAAAGGATAAATAAATCTCTGATTATCGTAAATAACCACTGGCTGTAATTTTTAAACCGGGAATTACGGCTAAAATTTTTTCTGTCAAAATAAAAGGTTCAGCAAGCGTTGACTATGCTTGCCGAACCTTAGCTTAAACAGATAAAAACTCCTCACCGAAACAAATAAGTTCACAATATTTAATCGCTTTTCCGCCAGGCTGTCCTGGGTGCATCATTCTCCTTTTTAACCGTGATAAACATGCCGTTTAACAAGGGATTGGTAAATGTATAATCAGACCTCTTGTGCATGCCCCTTGTTTCCTTTCTTTCCAGTGCCGTGAGGAAAATCAGCTTGCCGATCAGTAATAAATCAAAGGCTTCCAAAGCCCGCATCAATTCATGGGAATCCTTACACTGCAAAGTCTTATAAGCAGTCTTCTCCAAATCATGTAAATACTTCAGACCTGCCGATAATAAAGTCTCCGAACGTACAAATGTTATGCCTGCATAATCATGCATGATTTGCTGCACCGCCAGGTTTAACTCCTGCCAGACAGGGCCGCTTGCCCTCTGCATCAATTCCGTATAAAAACTCCGGACTTTTGAGACTGTCGGATGACTTGCAAGATTACAGCTATTTTCGGCATTTAATGAATATTCCGCGGCCTTTTCACCTGCAATCCTGCCCATTACCGCTGCCCCGGCTATATCACTTCTGAAATTGCCTACTTCATCCCCCGCTGCATACAAACCTGCTACATTGGTAGCCGCATTTTCATCAATCTGAATCCCTCTGCCAATCAGTATGGGTTCATATTTTGTGAATTCAACCATCTGCCGGCTCAGATCAATATCCTGTTTTTCCAGAGCATCAATTAGAGCAGTATCCCCTTCACATTTTAGGCCCCACATCATATAGTCCATATCTTCCGGTGCTGTTTCCGAGCAGTCCATAAACACAGGACCGGTGCCGTTTTGATTTTTCTCCGTAAAAACAGAATGCCACACGTCGGCGGTGATATCGCCTAATTCCTTAGTCGGCTTGGTAACAAAAGGGCCCACCGGCTTGCCCTGAGAATCTTTTAACACACCGATCCAGGTAGCCTTGCCGCACCGGGCAAAGTATTTAGGGCCTGCATGGGTATTGGGTATTTCCAGATTGACCAGTTCCGCCCCGATTTTATAGGCAGCCGCACGGCCGCTGCCCGCATTACTGGGGCAATGCGCCGTATTAAACATCCACCCTCCCGTAATTGCAGGATACAATCTGCTGGTATTCCCCGTTGCTGAGATGAGGCTTTTGGTCTTAAACAATTTAATCTCCGGCTCAAGCTGTGCGATATCGATGCCCAGGGCACCCACAATTTTTCCTGTTTCATCCGTTAAAAATTCGGTGATGGGTGTTTTATTTTCGATAACAACACCCCGTTTAAGGGCTTGTTCTGTTAAAACAGCTTTCTGATTTTCACCATTATATTTTAACCAGATCCGCATCCGTTCCGGAAAGGCATGACCGTTAAATTCCCACTGCCCGTGAGGCTTCATATCTATTCCCCACCGCTGCCAGTCCTTAACACATTCAAAGGTTCTGGCAATAAATTTCATTTGAATTTTAGCATCGGAATTCCCTCCGACCATACTTTCCCGGAATTCCACCAGAAAATCTTCCGGAGTCCCGTGTACTTCCGGGATATAACAGAGGAAATGATCATTGCCGGTAGCTCCTGAACCGCTGCGTCTGGTATCGGATTTATCCGCCACAATAACTTTTGCTCCTTTGTCAGCCGCTGCGATCGCCGCCATTAAGCCTGCTATCCCGCCGCCGACTACGAGAACATCACATTCCCGGACTTCTTTTTTTATCTCCACCATCAGTTACCCTCCCTTGCACTGCTATTTAAGACAGCATCTTTGGCCAATAACATTAACGGTAACGGGTATCTAAGGGTTACTGCCCCCACAGGACAGTCCAGGACACAGGCGTTACAGTGCCAGCATTCCTCACTATACCGGATCTCAGGTACTTCCTTAACCCTGGCCGGGCCGAAAATATCCATACAACAGATTTGCGCACATTTGGCACATTTAATACACTTTTTCTGATCAATTACCGGTGGCATCTCATCACTCTCCCTTAATTTTAATTAACATCCCGGTGCCTGGAACCAGAGCCATCCGGGAACCAAAATACCTATGTAGTGTGGTTATTTGCAGGCTCATAAGCTTCCCCGCCGGGAGGTTTGGTCAGATAAGCCAGTACCAGCCCCCCCAGAGAAAGAATTGCACCTAAAGTAAACATTATTTTATAAGTACCGGCTAAATCAAAAACAACACCCGCAAAAAAAGAACCAAAAGCAGCCGCACCTGCCTCAGTGAGACCCAGAATCCCCGTTATAACACCAAGGTTCATTAAGCCGAACATTTCGGCGGTAAAGGTGAACCGCAAAACGGCCTGCCCGCCCCAGGAGATTCCGAATAAAACAGCAAAAAGGAAAATACCCCACAGCTGATCGGTAAACCTGCCCCAGAAGAGAGCCGTAATCATAATCCCAAAACTCAGTAAATAAACAGTTCGGGAGGCCGTTTTATCTGCCAGCAATCCAAGTCCCATCCTGCCCAGAATGCTTGAAAAAGTTAACACAGCCATTACATTAGCCCCATCACTTAAAGCATATCCTAAATCTTGTACATAAGCTGCCGTATGGGCTAAAAAAGTGCTTCTGCAAAATCCGAAGCTAAAAAACATCCCTGCAATCATCCAGAACTGCTTTATTCTCATGGCTTGCTGCAAAGATAATCCTGGTTCAGGGACATTTTCCCTGTTTTCAGCTTTTCTCCGCAGTCCGTCTTCTTGACCTGCTGAATTTACATTTCCCCCCGGATCCCGCTTTAAAAGAAGTCCTGCTAACACGATTAACGGCAGAGTGATCATACCCAGGGAAAAATAAGCGGTACGCCAGTCAAATTTCACAATCAGCCAGCCTGTCAGAGGAGCGAATATTAAACCGCCTATCCCCATTCCCGATTGTACTATCCCGGTTACTGTCCCCCGCTGCCTGGCAAACCACCTGGCTATTGTAGTCATAATAGGGACCGTAGCCGTGCTGAGTCCTACCGCACCCAGTAAAGCATAAGTTACCTGGAACTGCCCTATACTGGTGATCCGGGCCAATAACAAATATGCTGCCGCTAAACATGACCCAAATACCGTGACAATAAAACGCGGACCCAACTTATCCGTTAATCTGCCCATTACTAAAGCACTCAGCGCCTGCACTAAGGCCGAAAGGGAATAGGCCAGGGCCATATCTCCCCGTTCCCAGCCGAATTCACTGGTAATGGGTTTTAAAAATATACCGAATGTTGCATATGTTCCCCAGACAGTTAACCACACAACAAAAGCCGCCGCCGCTATGATATTTCCATAATAAATTTTTTTCATCCGGGAGCTCTTTAAATGATTACTTCCAGCGGGAAAACGATGCTTATACAGTCCTGGGGACAGCCTACTTTACAGGACCCGCAAAACCAGCATTCTTCAGGATATTTTACCGCTATCCGGAGCTCTTCCTGATATAAAATATCACCGGGGCAGTTTTCCACACAAATACCGCAGTTGAGACATTTCTCAGTATCAATTACTATGGACATGGACTACCAGCTCCTTTTTTTCTCAATATTCCTACATTGAAATGTTAATGATAAATGGGCAGAAAAGCAGTTTCCGTCTCCCTCCCGGTCTTCTTCTGAAGGATAAGTTTATGCCATGTTTCCCGGCTTTCCGGAAAATCCCCCCGGTAATGGGACAAACCGAAACGGCTTTCTTCTCTGATTAACGCACCCCTGGCGATAACCTGGGCAATAACCAATAAATCCTTTAGTTCACTACATCTGAGCAATTCATGTCCGTTACCGGCCTGAATCTTAGCTAAATATTTTTCTAATTTTGCTAAACTCTCCAGGGCGGTAACAAGTCCCTTTTCATTTCGGCCGATTCCTACATAACTACTCATTATTTTCTTCATTTTCCCTTCAATGCGCCTATAGTCTATCCCATTTTTAATTTTTAATGGTCGGTAGATTTCCTCCTTAAATCCCGCAATTATTTCGTCATCGGTTTCCAAAATACCGTCCACCCCCTTACTAAAAGCCGCCGCTTCTTCCCCAGCCGTTTTCCCGCAGCACATACTTCCGGCCATGGAGCCCACCGCCAGTGCACATCCTCCGGCTGCAAACAAACCGGGGATATCTGTTTGAAAATGTTCATCAATAACGATTCCATGTACCTGACCCGCCATTGCCGGCAGTTCACCTTCAATAAGCTGCATTTCCAGTAAATCTTTAGCAAGGTCAATCTCCTTTTGGTGCAGGTAATCGATAAAGCTTACTTTATCAACAGTTAACAGGTGATACTTTAAATAATGGAGATCCTCCGGAGACAGGTGCCGCAAATCAAAATAACAAGGGCCTCTCCCTTCTTTTGTTTCCCAGTAAACAGCCCAGGGTAAAGCCCATCTGGGTCCTTTTTCCCCTTGAGGATGGTATTTAAAAGCAATCCTTTCCCCTAAAGCATTAACTAAATGCCCGCCCATTCCTACTAAAGCATTAAGACCCGCGGCACTAAAATTTTTCGGGACCAGAGTAAAACCGATCACCTCCATATTTGCTAACCTGGCACCGATTTTAAAGGCCGCAGCCTGGGCTGCACCGTTATTAAAAGGACTTTGCCAGGTATTAAAAGCTAAGCCGGTTGTGTTTTCATATAAACGGCAAGCCCCCCCGGTAGCCAAAATAACTGCTTTAGCTTTGAATACATAAAATGTCCCTGTCTTAAAATTGAAACCCACCGCCCCACAAACCTGCTCATCTTTTACCAGCAAATTTGTTATGGCGGTATGCTTGTAAAAATGTACGCCTTCTTTCCGGGCTTCTTTAGCTATTGTCGGATTTAATTTTTTCCCGTCAAAGTTAATAAAATAAGGGCCAGGCTGGCCAAAGGACTGGGTCCGGATATAATCGTCCTTGGTTTTATCCAGTTTCATCGGAATACCTAAGTCTTCCAGATAGTTTACTAAGAATTTAATGTTCCTGAGATAACCATTTTCCACAATTTGCGGATTGACCATTCCCTGGGTCAATTGGTTATACCATTTTAGAAAGGCTTCTTTGGTATCCCAGTCAGGGCCGGTTTCCAATACCGCCAGAAAATGATCATTACCGGCCGCACCACAACCGCTCCGGAAGATCCCCCCTTTGTCGACCAAATTTACTTTGGCCCCCTCTTTAGCCGCAAATAATGCTGCCATATTACCGGCAGCACCGCCGCCAATTACAAGAATATCCGATTCGACCGCTACATCTGCTTCCCTGGCAAATTTATCAGTCATCTCATTTCCCTCCTAATTACTCGAAAGTGCCCGCAGACTTTTATGAATATTATAAAAATAACTTATCAACATTACTGTATCTCCAGTTACAAAAAATGCATCCACCAGAGGCTTACTCCTTAACCGTACTTTGCAAAGGTGCACGGATACGGGACATTTCAGCTGCGGAAAAGGATTTTATTTAAATTTTGTTGAATATTATAGATGGTAGTTAACAGGTTATGGGGGTACTAAAAATGAAGTATGAGCGGCCTGAACCATTCGAATTGATTTCGCCCTGCATAAGTTTATTAGATGACTCACCTGCCGCCGGTAATATCCGGGAACTGGAAAAAGCAGGTTCTACTTTCAACTATCAAGATAAACAAATCCTGATCAGATATGGAGAAAGTGTCAGCGGGCTCTACTTAATCACGAAAGGTACGGTAAGCGGCAAAATTCTCACCCCGCAGGGTAACGAGAAACTGGTCTTCATCATGAAGCCTTTCTCAATTTTTGGTGAAGCGCCTTTTTATAATGAACTGGAATCAAATCTTGAATTTGAAATACATTCAGGGTCCGTACTTACCTTTTTTGATAAAAATACGGTGACCTCTTTAACAAAGGAGAATTTCTTCTTTACAGAATTAGTTATGAAATCCATCATGCGCAAGGCCCAAATCCTGACCAGGCAGCTTCAAGATATTTTTTATCTCTCCCCGGAACAAAGAATTTGTAAATCCCTGCTCCATTTGTGTCTGGAAAGGGGCATCAAATCCGGGGATGAATATATTTTACATATCACTCAGGAGGAAATCGCCAACATTGTCGGACTTTCCAGGGTAACGGTAGCCAGGGTTTATAATATTCTCAAAAAGTGCAATATTTTAAATCATCAAGACAGCGCCAAGAAAAGGTTATCGATTAACATCAATAATTTACGCCACTACAATACAACCCTGGACTGAGAGGCCGGAAGCCGGAAGTCGGAGGTCAGAAAAAATTATTTGTAAAAAGGTCCAAACGCAAGACTCCAATTAGAGAGGTTAGCGGTTGGGAAAAAATTATTGGTCAGATATAGGCCAGCCCGTTCAAAATTCAGAGAGCAAGACGCTTAAAGGGGTCAAATCCGCAGCGTATATTAATATGTTGCGGATTTTGACCCCTTAGCTATATGAAGAATTTTCAGCGGCCTTCACACATTACATCAGAAGGATAGCAGCCACCGTCGCCCCTAAAAGCCCCGCCACAACGGGGACAAAGTTTCTTCTGGCCAGCTCCATAGGGTCAACACCGCAAATCGCGGCAACAGGGATCAAGCCCCAGGGAACTACAGTCCCCCCGCCTACCCAGACAGATGCCAGCTGACCCAGTGCACCTAAGGTGCCCTTATCGGCAGCAATGGCACTTCCAAAAGTCTGAGCCAGCGAACCTACTAACGGCAAACCGGAGAAGCCCGACCCGTCAAGTCCTGTAATGGCCCCTATTATTAACTGGATAAAGGCTACCGGTATTCTGCTTAAAGGAACAGCGGCAGCCAGAGCATTTCCTAAGTCCGTCAAAAGTCCGGTAGCTTGTTCACCCAGTATTACTTTGGCAGTACCTTCCGACCCCAGGAAAAAGAACCCCCCGATCACGACTACCGGTGCAAAAATCTTGATACCAAACATGAAACCGTCTCTAACATAGTCGGTAATTTTTTCTAAAGAATCCAAGCCAAATTGCAGTATTGCCGCCAGACACATGATGGCAGCGGCAGTCCCGCCGATTAAAGCCGTGGCATCACCGCCCCGGATTTCATAGAGATATAAGAATATTACATCCAGGCCAAAACCAACGGGTATCAGAATTGCAATTAGATATGATACCCAGGTGAAATTTTGTTGCGCTTTTGCTTCCTGTTCTTGGGCCATTTGTTTCTGTTCAGCCTTGATTGCCTCCTGATTTCTGCCCATATCCCTTTTGAGCATGACAAAAGCCGTAACAGAAGCGATAATTGAGCACACTAACCACAAAGGGATACTGGGCCCGATAACTCCCGAAGCATCGGCGAATCCGGCCGATTTAGCCGTAATGGCAGGCGCACCTTGAATAAAATAGTCCGAAGATAATCCCATGCCATGCCCGAAGATATTCATCGAAATCGCGGCACCTATAGCGGGCAGACCCGCCCTGACTGCAACGGGTAAGACAATAGCCCCGATTAGTGCTACGGCCGGAGAAGGCCAGACAAACCAGGAAACTAAAAGCATTGCGATTCCTAAGACCCAGAAAGCTACACTGGGACTTACCATTGCTTTCGCGGCCGGCTGCATAATGATATAGTCGGCACCTACATCTGCCAGGGCTTTGGACATAGCTACCACCAGGGAAATAATCGCGATAATCCCCCAGAATTCATTCCCGGCAGCAATTAAAGCATTATAAACAACCTGCAGGGCACCAATTAGACTGCTTTTCGCAGCAAAACCAATCACAAATAATCCGATAAAACAAGGAAGAACCGTATCCCTTCTCAGAATCATAGTGATCAGGACAAGCAATACCATGAATACATATATCCAGTGAAGTGAAGTTAATTGTACTTCCACATTTTTCCCTCCATTACTGAGGTTTTATACTACAGCCTGATTATAAAAATTCGTCATACCCGCTTTCTTAACTTTTTCTTGGACAACATTAGGATCTGCCGAATAGAGGTTTAATTCTTGCATTCTTTGGAAATAAATTGAACCGGAGAAGGTATATTTTTTCGTTAGCCCTTCTTCCGTTGCCATTTGCTCATTGACATAAGCTATGGCATCTCCGATAGCTAAGCTGGTAGGAATCTCTTTAAGTTCTTTGCCCGCTCCGTAGCGGACCGCATTATTGCCGGCCAGGCTTCCGGTAACAATGGCCTCCGTATGGCCTACCAGTAAACCTGTTTTTTCGCCGCCGCAAAAGAGATTCTCTACTCCTTTCGTTTTCAAATAGTTATCCCGGGGGGATAAAGCTAGATAGCGCATAGAATTACCTATTCCACCGGCATATGGATCTTCAAACCGGGCATTTTCACAGCCAGGTATCTTCCTTAAAGTCTCTATAGGATAATAAGGTGTCATTAATTTGGCATGACCTGTATCCAGAAGAATAATATTTTCCTTAAATTCGGCTAAAGCATACTGCTGACAAGCTTTTGATTCTAAGGCGCCTTCTTTTTGCAATTCTTTGGGAATGGGGATAATCGCTACCCCTTTAGAATTTAACTCCTGAACAATATTTTCAGCAAGGGATTCTTTATGTAATTTGCAGGAACCGCTCATCGCCCCGATAGACCCGTCGGCTTTTTTACCTTTAAATTCCTGCACCCCGCATTTTGTTGCTAACTCGATCCGGGGGCCGAAGGTGGGGCAGCGGTAAATACACATCGCACATCCGTTACCATATTTTAAACAGTTACCCTGGGGACCCGCCGTACCGCTGGCTTCAACAAAGACATCCCCCGGATACTCATTACCATCCTGGTCGGTTACTGCTACGATTTTTTTGCCGTCCATCTTTACACCTTTAATCCGGCATTGCAGCTTATATTTTACCCCTGCCTCAGTCAGCTTCCTGCGTACTGCAGGCTCTATTTTGGCAACATCGTATAAAGTCGCATGCTTATGCCCGGGAAATTCTATGTTTTTATGGCGTGCCGTCTCTTCCACCGCATCAAAAAGCTCATGTGCACCCATGGCTATCGATTCTTCCGTTGCGGTAAAACGACCATTGTTGCGCATAATCCCTCCAACCAAACCGGTTCCTAAGAACATATCCGTTCTTTCCAGAACCAGTACGTCGGCTCCGGCTTTTCTGGCACTTATTCCCGCAGCGCAACCGGCCCAGCCGCCGCCTACAACTACTACTTTTACCATCTATATTACTCCTTTCTCATTCAGCAATTTCTTGAGTATACAGTATAACAGTGCCCAGTGCTTGAAGCTAAAGTTTAAGCGAATAACGCAAAACTCTCTGCAGCACTGCAGCACTGTAGAACTGTAGCACTATTATATAATTTTACAGCACTCCGGCGTGCTTACAAACGATTTCAATCAATTTAACCAAAGCCCTCACCGCATAACGCATTCTGTCAGACAGCAGATTGCCGTCTTCATCGGTAGTACCTAAACCTGTAGAAATATAGATATTCCCGTCATAGGCTATTGTGGGAATAACCCCGAATTGACTCATCCCCGTCTGGAAAAGGTTAGTTCCCGCATACATATCTTCAATTGGGAAGACAGGAATCCCCATCTGACCATTATTCCAGGTTCCTTCATAATTAACTTCCACGGCAGTAGAATTATACACTTTTGTTATTTTGATGCCGTCTTTAAATTTGGCAGGAATGTTTTTAAATTCTTCAACGATAATGTCGTACATATCATCAACAGGTTTCGTCAATACTTCCGGTTTATCCCTTAATACTTTAAGAGCTTGTAATTGCGTCAAGAGAGCTTCTTTACCAGGGTCAAAAGTTACATAAGCGGCTTTACCATAGGAAGAAGGCGTTCCCCACCGGTCACCATGGATACCCATAGCCCGGCGGATGGGGACCATAACATCCTCTTTACCAATGATCAAACCACTGGTCGCTGCCCCGGTAGCTTTATCCATACTGTAAATAATCACGTCGCAACCTACTTTACCTGGATCTAATCCTACAAAAGGCAAGCCCCAGGCATTGTCAATGACATAAGGTACATTATAAGAGTGAGCCAGGTCGGCTATATATTTGCATAACAGCGGGGTACCTTCTTCGTCTTGCACACCGTAACCGTAACCGGGGGAAGGATAACCCAATGAAGTAAAGCCGGTAAGCATGCTTTCGTGGATTTCTGCATGTAAGGCAATTTTCTCGATAGATGCATCCGGTTCTACCTCCGATAAAAAGATAGCCGGCCACTGCTTGATCCCGTGAACGGGATATTTAGCACCTTCTAAAGGAACAAAAACCGTGTCGGTATTATTTTGTCTCTTGCCGTAGAACCCCAGCTCTCCGGGCGTCGATCCCCTATCGGCAACGATATCTTTATACCGCGGCGGAAAAGGCCGGCCGTAGCCGCCCTGGTGATGAATATGTTTTTCGTATGGCGCAATATACCGGGCCCGGTAATTGTCACCGCGCCCCAAATTAGGCGGAGTAAATAAACTGTCAAAAGTAGCCCACAATCCGGCCTCACAAGTGCTTGTGGAGGCAGCTTCCCATTCATCTCCGTATACATCTTTCACAACTTCTCTTATTTCATCCATTAATTTTGCTAAAGGAATAACTTCTTTGGCTCCGACCTCACTGGCTTCCATGATATCTTTTCGCAGAGGAGCCGGGCACCCGGATATGGCTCCTGTTAAACCGAACCTACCTCTGATTTCCGGAGGAATGCCTATTTCATCTGCCGCTTTACGGGCATCGGCATAAATCTCGGGAACTTTAGCATGAAGTTGTTTATACATCTGGTATTTATATTTCGCACTCATCAAATATAGCCTCCTTGTTTTTTTTAAGATTCTGGGATATAACTCCTGATTAATCGTTTTTCATAAGGTTTGCTCCATAAACTATGTGCTGAGAACTAGGAACTTATTTTATTTTCACAATCATTTCTACTTCACAGGTTGAATCCAGCGGAAGTTCGTTGACACCTACGGCAGCCCGGGCATGCTGGCCTTTTTCACCGAATATTTCCCCGATTAATTCACTGGCACCGTTGATTACTTTAGGCTGCATACCAAATCCTTCCCCGCTGGCTACGAAGCCTGTCACTTTAACCACCTTTTCAATTTTATCCAGATCACCGATCACTCCTTTGATCACACTTAAACAATTCAGGGCACAAATTTTAGCCGCTTGATAGGCATCGTCTTCTTTTACTTCCTTACCAACTTTTCCTTTGTACTTCAACTCACCGTTAACAAAGGGTATTTGACCTGAAGTATAAACATAATTCTCAACTTTAACCGCCGGAACATAAGCTGCCACCGGTTTAGGAGCTTCAGGGATTTCCAGCCCCATGCTTTTAATCTTTTCTTCAATCTTCGACAAGAAAAAAACCTCCTTTCAAATATCTTGAGAATAATCTTTATTATTGTTCTTATGACCTGCAACAATTATTCTTCCGATTTTTTACAAATAATTTCCATTCCCACCTGTGCCCCTAATTCTAACCCCGTTAACATTTCCCGGGTTTTAATTACGATATTTAGGTGATTAGGCATATGGGTTTCGTCAAAACCGGCAATATGGCCGGTTAATTTACCGGCCAGATAAAGCTCATCTCCTGCTACCATTACACTGCCTTCCTCTACCTCAAAAAAACCCAGATAAGCGATATTGTCTACTTTCTTACCTGGTCCGGCCTCCTTTTCATCAGTAAAAATTAATTCATGTATTTCATATTTATTAAGTACCCGGGAAATAGGAGTCATAAGTTTTAAATTACGGCCGTCCAATTTTCCATCCAGTACAACAACTAGTCTGCCCTTGATGTTCTTTTTTTTGGCATAAGGATTTTTTTTAAACAGACCCGCTTGATAAGGATCAATACTTGCCAAAAATACACCTCCTTTCCCGCAAATATCCCCGGTTAGAGTTATTATCTTCTAGATAAAATAAAAAAATACCCGATAATATCAGGTATTTCTTAGTCCTTATTAGTGAACCACTCCTAAAAATACTAAGCTGACAAAGATAAGATAAAAAGCTCCTCCAAATAAGAGAATATACGGCGTCAAGCGGTCTCGTAATTTTAACTGGGTATAGATCATCAAAGAGGACACTAAAGCTAATACCGCACTGATTAAAGCCCCCGTTGTTAAATTCCAGTCGGTTAAAGCTATGCCCAGAGCAGGAATTAAGGAACTTTGAAAAACCATGGCACCTGTTATGTTCCCTAAAGCAAGGGTATCTTTACCCTGGGAAATCCAGATCACACTGTTGAATTTTTCCGGCAGTTCGGTAGCGATAGGTGCAATGATTAAAGATAATACAAAAGCAGGAATACCAAAGGTTTCAGCTATAAATTCTATCGATTGGACAAAATAATTAGCCCCCAGGATGATCAGGCCCAGCGCAGCAAAAACCTGCACAAGGATAATCATCAGGGAGGGGTCATTACCCTTTTTGGTAAATATTTTATCAAAATAGCACTCAGCCAAATGCTCTTCATCATCTCCTGCGGGACAGGGGTCCTTCAAGGTCAGATAAACATAATAAGCATAAGCAGCTACCAGAAAGATAATTACGAACATTTTTATGGTATGTGTCGGTAAAAAAGCCGTACCTATAGCTGTTGCATAGACGATTAAAAAGAATTTTAAATCCCTTTCCATTACCAGGACATTCACACTCATGACAGGATAATTATCCCTTTTCTTTCTATTGACAATTACAGCCGTCCCTGAGATAAACATAGCCAAGGTACTCAGCATAAACGGCGCACCCAGGATTGCCCCGATTCCGATATCATGCCCCCCGCCGGTAGATGCTTCCGCGCTCCCGAATAATATCGCGATCACAGGGATCATCGTTTCCGGTAAGGCCGTACCTACCGCAGCTAAAATACTTCCAACCGCACCTTCGGAAAGCTTTAATTTTTTACCCAGCCATTCCACACCGTTCGTAAAAATTTCCGCCCCTAATAAAATTATCCCTAAACTGAGCACAAGTTTTGCAGCGTTAATCAGCATTGAGTATCTCCCTCATAAGTAGTGACTAGTGACTAGTGATTAGTGACTGGTGATTGGTGATTAGTGACTAGTGACTGGTGATTAGTAGTAAAGTTCATAGAACATAGTTTATAGTTGATAGAGTTGTCAGTTCTCAGATACCGGTTCTCAGTTGGTTAGTGATTAGTAACCGGTAACCGGTGATTAGTAGTAAAGTTCATAGAACAGGGTGCAGGGTACAGGGTACAGAGTACAGAGCCCAGAGTACAGCTTCTTAAGTACTTAGTCTTATTTTGCCTGGAGAGAGTAAGTTTTTATACATGAACAAAATAAGTTTTACCTTTCGCAAAAGTAGCTATTTTCGTGTAGCCTATTTTCTTGGCAACTTCTAAAGCCTTATCCACATCTCGGCCTACCTGGTCGGGAAAATGGGCATCGGAAGAAAGGGTAATGGGAATATTGGCCTCAAAGCACATCTTTATCAGCTCAGGCTGCGGATAAAGCTCTTGCACAGGCTTGTACCATCCGTTGGTGTTTAATTCCAGCACGACTCCTGCTTTTTGTAATTTTACCAGATACGGCTCAAAGGTAGCAGAGACACTCTTTCTTGGCCGGTGACCGAAAATTTTTATCAGGTCTAAATGACCGATCAAAGGGAATAACCCCGTTTGAGCCGCTTCTACTACCAGACTTAAATATTTCTCATATAGTACGTCAATATCCCAGTGCGTAAATTTATCCTTATATTTATCAGCATCAAACATCCAGTCCCCTATATAATGTACGGATCCGATTACATAATCATAATCATGACTGAAACGCTTTCTTTTTACATCAGCTGTTTTATCCGGGAAATAGTCTATTTCCAACCCGACTCTAATCGAAATTTCCGGAAAAAGTTTCTGCAGTTCTTCATATAAACTAAAATCCAGCGTTTCTAGATAACGGTCATGATCTGCAAAGCCTATTTCCTTGATATTTCTCTTTTGAGCTGTTTTAACAAACTCCACCAGGTTTGCTAAGGTATGTTCCCGATCGGCATGCCCCAAAGCGTGCACATGATAATCGACTAACACGGACTTCACTTCCTTCGTATAGATTTATACTCTATTTTAGTTGCTGATCGATAGTATTGTAAACATAAAGATTCAAAAAATCTAATGATCTCCATAGTTAGTCTTGAAATGAATTTTAGTAGAGTCCTTTCTTATTAGCCGTAGATCTCCCCAGTAACAGGAAAAAGGCCCCCGGACGTATCCATAATATGGGAGGGCCTTTTGATATAGCGCAAAATATTATTTCCTAAATAAACTGCTAAATTAGGAAGATTGCAATAATGGTAGTTGCAACAAAGCCTGCAACAACAGGAATAAAATTCCTCCGGGCAAGTTCCAAAGGCTCGACACCGCAAATAGCCGCAACAGGGATTAAGCCCCAGGGAATAATTGTTCCGCCGCCGACCCAAACAGAACTGATTTGACCGAGAGCAGCCAGCGTACCTACATCACCGTTGATGGCTGTCCCGAATGTCTGAGCAAGGGAACCGACAAGGGGCAGCCCTGAAAAGCCTGAGCCGTCAAGCCCTGTAATAGCACCAATGATCAAAATGATAAAGGCCACCGGCCCTTTGCTCAAGGGTACGTTTTGCGCCAGATAGTTTCCTAAATCAGTCAATAATCCTGTAGAATCCGGACCAAGTATAGCCTTAGCCGTCCCTTCGCTGCCCAGGAAGAAAAAGGCGCCGATTACAATTACCGGAGCAAAGATCTTGATTCCGAACAAAAATCCATCCCGTACATAATCTGTTACCTTTTCTAAAGATTCACCTTTAAATTCCAGCATAGCCAAGGCAGCCGTCACTGCCAGTGCCGTTCCACCGATCAGTGCGGTAGCATCCCCGCCTCTTAAGTCTAATACCAGCATAGCAATAACATCTATTAAAAATATGACAGGAATGACAAAAGCAAAGATATAGGATACTGTACTATACTTACGATTCTCATTTTCATCATCCTTAGTTGCGTCGCTTAATTCTTTTTCATATTTGGCGGCATTTTGTTTTAAATCTTTCTGCAGCATAAAGAAAGCAACGGCAACCGTTACTACGGCCATAATGGCAAATAACGGGGCACCCGGATATGTAACTCCCGTTGCATCAGGCAATCCGGCAGCTGATGCGGTTATGCCCGGTGCGCCCTGAACGATCCAGTCACTGGATAAACCTATGCCATGTCCGAAAATATTCATCGCGACAGCCGCACCGACAGCCGGTAAACCGGCCCTGATCGCCACCGGCAGTAATAATGCACCGATTAAAGCTACCGCCGGCGAAGGCCAGACAAACCAGGAGACAACCAGCATGGCTATACCTAATGAAAAGAAGGCAATATTTCTGTTAACCATTATTTTAGCGGCCGGCCGCATAACAAGGTAATCCGTTCCCGTATCAGCCATCGCTTTACTCATTGCCACTACCAGGGATATAACTACGATAAGTCCTAAAAATTCTCCGCCCGCAGCCATCAGGGCATTAAACATTACCTGTACAGCGCCGACAAGACTGCCTTTAGCCGTCAGACCAATTACAAAAAGACCGATGATACATGGTAAAACAGTATCTCTTTTTGCTACCATAACACCAATGATTAAAATTACAATTGCAAAATAAACAAAATGTAAAGATGTTAATGTCACTTGCGAATCCAAATTTAAAACCTCCTTAAATTATATGAATTGCCGATCAGTAATTTACTTTTCACCTCCTCAGGGAAAATAAAAAGCACTTAAAATCAAGCAATGCATTACATTCCTGATTCTAAGCGCCTTCGCTCATATTATGCTGTTTTCCGCCCATCAATGATGAGGGGCTTTGTTAAACACATTTTACGACATTTTCTAACAAACTACAATAGCATAATTAAAATAATTATGTATACATTAGCATATTATTAATTCCTTCGACCTTCGTTCCAGATTTATTATTTGCTATCATCTTTACCATAAGGAATAGGAATATAGTGTACGGAAGGACGCCGGTTTTGGGTTTGGGGATATAAATCCATCAGCTTATAAACCTCATAGGGCATGTCCGTACTTACAAAAAGATCCAATTCTTTTAACTCCTCAAAACGAATAGGATAATCATGGGTCCAGCGTCCCTCACTGAAAATTCTAGCGAGCTCACAGGCTCTTTCCTGAGAAAAATGTTCGGCTAAAATAAAACATAACGTTGCTTCAATCTGCTTTAAGGCTTTGCGGGCCATATCGGCGTAAATTAAAGTTTCATCATCTATTTCATTAATATCCTTATCTTTAAGAACACTTAGTAACGAAACGGCCGGGTATTGACCGAGCTGGGGATCAACAGGACCTAGCACCGCATTTTCGTCCATGATTATTTTATCTGCCGCCAGGGAAATCATCGTACCGCCCGACATCGCATAGTGAGGAACGAAAACGGTAACGGAAGCTTTGTGCTTTTTTAAAGCATACGCAATCTGCTCAGAGGCCAGTACTAATCCACCCGGTGTATGCAAAATAATATCAATAGGCATATCATCAGGGGTAAATCTGATGGCCCTGAGAATAGCTTCCGAGTCCTCAATATTAATATATTTCCTGACAGCCAATCCCAGAAAACTCATCGACTCTTCTCGATGAATAAGGGTGATCACCCGGGAGCCCCGCTTTTTTTCCATTTCCCGGATTAGCCTGATCCGTCCCGCTTCCAGGGAACGCTGTTTTAAAATAGGCATGAGCATAGAAACAATAAAAAAAAGCCAAAATAAACTTGAAATTTCCAATTCATCAACACCTCCGCCATTTAATTGAATCCGCTGAATACGACTTTACCTATAGAAATGTTATACCCGAAATTGATTAATTTAAAAATTTTAATTTAGACCTTAGTTCCTTCCAATTCGGACAGGCTTTTTCTACCAGCTGCCAGAATTTCTTCCCGTGATTTGGCTCCCGCAGATGGCAGAGTTCGTGAACAAGCACATAATAAATCAACTCTAAGGGGGCATTTTTAAGCCTTTGGGATATATAAATATTTTTTGTCTTAAGACTGCAGCTTCCCCACCGGCTTTGCTGTTGTTTAAAAGAAACTTTATGATAAGTAAAATTATAATAGGTATTATTGATTTCTTTAGCAAGCTTAGCCAGCTGGTCATCCTCGTTTACCCGACTTTTGGCCAAAGGGAAATCCGTATTCTGCCGGGCTTGATATTTAGCCAGCAGTCTATTTTTCAGGATACGTATATGTTCTTGCTGCTGCTTGACAGGTAAATTGCTTGAAATATACAGCAATATTTTCCCGTCACGGATAAGACCTGATGAATTTTTTTTGTTTTTATAGATTATTTCTATTTCCATGATTATCACTCTTTCTAAAAAAGCAACCTCTCATCCGAAAGGTTGCTTTTATTTTGCAACGAATGGTAGATTTTCACTTTCCGCAATCATTTTGCAAAACTGTTCTAAAAGAACAGGGTCGTAATGGGTTCCGGAGTATTTCAGAAGTTCTTCAAGCGCCTGTATCATAGACATAGCCTCCTTATAAGGACGATGAGTCGTAATAGCGTCATAACTGTCAATGATCCGCAGGATTCTGGCGCCATAAGGAATCTCTTCACCTTTTAAGCCCTGGGGGTATCCTGTTCCGTCAAAATTTTCATGGTGATATAAGACGATATCCAGGGAACCTTGCAAAGATTTTAAAGGTCTGATCATATCCGCACCCCATTGAGGATGCTGCCTGAACAGCTGCCATTCCGCGTTATTCAGCTTTTTGGGTTTATTTAGTACTTCCCGGGATATTTCAATTTTTCCGATATCATGCAATAAAGCACCATAGATCAGATCTTTCTCCAACACTTTATCCAGGTTTATTTCGGCAATGAATCTTTTAGTCAGGTCCATAACCCTTTCCGAATGTCCGTAGGTATATTTATCCTTGGCATTAATAACCATAGTCAGCGTTCTGATCGAGTTAAACAGCTCCTGCTCTTCATCTTTTAACGAAAGACTCAATTCGTCAAAAACGGAAAAATAGGTTTCAACCTTATTTTTACTGACAAACTTTGCCTTGTACAAAGCTTCGTCAGCTTTCTGGATGAGTTTTTCCTTGCCATCAGCCATAGTTGGGAATTCGGCAATCCCGATGGATACCGTTATTCGCCCTTTTGGTAAGACTTCCATCCCGGGAAAGATTGTTTCCTCAATTTGTACTCTAATTCTCTCGGCCAGGATTTTGGTGGGTTTGATTCCCATTTTTGGCAGAATCACAACAAACTCTTCGCCCCCGTACCGGGCACAATAGCCCGGATCTTTGGTGATATGCTGTAAAATTCGGGCTACCATGACCAGCACCTGGTCGCCCTTTTGATGCCCCAGCGAATCATTATATACCTTAAAGAAATCTATATCTAATAGTAAGAGACTTAACTTACTATTGTTTTCTCTAGCTTTAATTAATTCCTCATCAAGTAAGGCCTGAAAACTTCGATGATTCAAAATATCAGTAAGACTGTCATGGGTTGCAAGACGTTCTAATTCTGCTCTAATCCCTCTTTCTGTTTCCATCATATTGCCCAGTAACCAAGATACTAGAATAAATACACCTGTCAGCATAATATCCGCATCAAAGGAAGCAGCACCTTTTAAAAAGCTAATGAAGAAGATAGAAATTGCACAAAATAAAGATGAGATTATAGATACCCTTTTTTCATATTTCAAGGCAGTAATTAAAACTGGCATTAGTAGTACAATTTTAAAAATGTTATCCTCTTCATGAACTAATAAATAACTACTAATTATGATATAGACAATAATAATGAAGAGATCTATTGCTATATTTTTCTTACTAGTTTTTCCATATATGTATTTTACGAATGGAATAAAGGCTAAAAGTAATGAGAATATCGTAATTTGTCCAACTTTCAAGACGAAAGTAGACATAGATAAATGAGATGTTCTTAAAAAGAGGATCCCTAATACCAGAAAAAACAATACCTGCGAAAGAAATATATATTTTTCTATTATTTTATTCCTTTCCATTTCTAACTTTTTCATGTCTAACCCCTTTAACTAAATCAAAGATGAGGTGCTGACACCTCACCTTTTATTTTTGCAAGCTTCTTGGTGTTTTAGGTTGATAACCGAACCAGGCACAGGCAAATACAGAACTTACGTTTGCCAACAACAATAAAATAGCAGCAATAGCGGCAAATAACCCTTTTCTCATAATGTCACCACCTTTCACTCTTTATTAAATATCGGTAATAAAGTTAGCGACTGATATGCAATTCCCAAAGCAATACTTGTTCTCAATAATAGTGAATCAATTACTATAATTATTAGTAAAGATACGGCAATAAAAACTAAAGAAGATATTTTAAGCTTTCTTTTAAAAGATATGGAACGAATAGGCTTCGCCTTGCTATCAACAGGTGCCAAAATCCCAACAATAAGAAAACTAATAAAAATCAGTAATAAATTAACATTGTTATTCCAAAAGCTGATATTAATTAAATTCTTCGCGCCAACACCAACAACAGTATAAATGACAGCGCCAAATACAAGGCACTTTGTCGCGGAATCAAAATGAGCTCCTCCCGATAGTTTTCTTAAAAATGCACCAAAAATAGCAGCTATGGCCGCAGGAAGAAGAGCATTAAATAAAGAAGCTAAGGCAACAATTAGGACAAAACCAAATGCTTGTAAAAAAATCATTTCAATGGAATATGTAATTATCTCCTTTTTTTCCTCATCATAATCCAAATCTTTTGTTATCTGATTGGAAAAGAACTCACTTATTTTTAAGTAACTCATATCATTTCATCCTTTTATATTTTTTTATAATTAAAGATATTAAAAGCAACAATATAACGTGGGGATAAAAAACTTGCATATGAACAAATAAATCACTTGACAATTGCGCTTGGTTAATTTGTAAATGATTCATAATTAACACTGAAGTAATTGTTTCTAATACGATAAGACATAATAAAGTACCGATACTATTTATTATTGAAGTTATAATATTAACTTGTCCAAATTTATACAACATCAAGATTAATAACGCAATATAAACGATCGTATGAACGCCAAAAGTGATCGGAAGTAATCTTAATAAATAGGCAGCTGTTGATAGAATAAACCCAATGATGATAACTATATCCCATTTTATTTTAATTTTTGATATTACAAACGCAAGAATAGCTACACTTATTCCCTCCGGAATCCCTAATAAAATCAACTCTACAAATGACATTTTCATGTTTTTCCTCCATGTAGGTAAGTATGTTTGTTCTACAGGAAAGGAACTTTTTCCTTCTTAAACAAATTATAGCTCTTTAAATATTCGCTCAACTAATAATCGCATTTGTAGTATATTTTTATCAATCAAATATGCAGTCAAAAAAATTAATAGAATATGCGGATATCCGATTGCAATTTCTAATAATAAGTCATCTTCAATTATTACCTGTGTCAGATTAAATATTTTAACACAAACAATTATCGATATGGTTTCGCTCAGAATAAGAATTAAATATGTTGTTAAACTAACCATAATTGATAATATAACATTTGCTTTAAATAAAATATTTAAAATAAAAAACAAAACAAGAATAGAGATTATTGTATGTACACCAAAAGTAATGGGTAATAGTCGTAATAAATAAACAACTGTTGATAATGTTGTACCTACTAGAAAGAGATACTTTAGAGATACTTTCAAATCTAAAATTGTGAAGGCTAAAGTGGCTAATGCGATCCCTTCCGGAATACCCATAAACACAAATACTGGCAAAGAAATTTCCATATATTTGTCCTTCCTTTTTAATACGATATTATTATTCTAAAGTAGATAACCTTACAAAAAGCATTTTTTATACTTTACATAGTATCTCTTACTCCTTTTTTATCTATTTATTATATTTTTTGCCAGCACAAAATATAATAAAAAAGAGGTGTTAGACACCTCTTTCTTATTATTTCTGTAAAGATTTTGGAGCCTTTGGTTGATACGCCCATCCACCACATGCAAAAGCTGATCCTATGGTTGCAAATAGGAATAACATAGATGTCAAAGCTGTAAACATAACTTTTTTCATCTTATCACCTCCCTTTTTTTATAAACTACTGCCTGTAAGAGAAGTCATCTTTCATAAAAAATTTTCTCAAAGTTAAACCTTTCTTATATAAGATATAGGAAACCAAAAAAAGTAGTAACACTTGCGGATATGAAACCAGTATTCTTTTGTAAACATTCATATCTACACTTTCAAAAGATATATTAAAAATTCCTAATAAAAAACTTACACATATTATTTCAAACAAAAGTAATGAGATAAAACTTATTGCACTTCCTAATAAGGACAATTGAGTACTTACTCTACCCACTTGATTTACAATTAAAAACAATATGCCAATTAAAATAATAGTATGTACCCAAAACGTTATAGGAAGTAACCTCAAAATATAAGCAGAAAAAGCCATCACGATTCCACTCAATATAATTTTCTTCCAGTCTATACTTGCTTTAGCTAAAACAAAAGCCAACGTCACAACTGCAACTTGCTCAGGGATCCCCTGTAATATTAATGCAATTATAGGAATTTTCATCTTTTCCTCCTTAACTTATTTCAACATAAATTCTGTTATTCCTGCCAATTAATACATTTTTTTTGTAATTATTGTATAAATTTTTATTATTTCACTCCCTACTATATGAATTTACGATTAATAATTATTCAATTCGCCATAAACTTATATAATCCTATAAAAAAAGTTTTTTTTATAAAAAATGACTCTGCATTATTGGATAATTTTATAGAACAATAAAAAAGAGCTTATTCAGAGTGCTAATTTTCCAACATCTGAACAAGCCCGGCAGGAAATATCCAAATCTATTAAATTGTATTACCCTACAAAGAAACTGTACTCTCCTATCTTTCCCTGCCAAACTGAGAAATTAAATTTATAAAATTTACTTAACTCTGCATCTAATTTTAATGGACATTTTAACAGTTTTTTTAATTTCAGCTATAAGGAAAGTGCAGATCAAAACACCCGGTTTCAACTTATAATTACTCCGGTTTAATACTCCGGCGGCAGATCCTTTAACTGCTCCATGGTAAATACGGGCCCGTCCAGGCAAACGTAACAGGAGCCGATATTACAGCGTCCGCATTTACCAATACCGCATTTCATCCGCATTTCCAAGGTAGTGATAATATCGGTATCGGCGAAACTCATCTTTTGTAAGGCCGGCAAGGTAAATTTAATCATGACCGGCGGTCCGCACAGTATGGTGACCTGGGGTTTGGGAGCAAGCTCCTCAACATAAGCCGGTACAAAACCTACATGACCGTCCCAACCTTCTTCCTCCCGGTCAATGGTAACAAAAACATCCAGATTAGGCACTTTGGTCCAGTTTTCAAATAAATCTTCTTTAAAACAGAGATCCGCAGCAGACCTTGCCCCATAAATTACCGTAAGTTTGCCGAACTCGTCCCTGTTCTTGATACAGTGCATAATCAGACTGCGTACAGGGGCCAGGCCGATGCCGCCGCCGATAAAGAGGATATCTTTGCCTTTACAGTATTCTAACGGGAAACCGTTTCCGTAAGGTCCCCGTATCCCGACTTCCTGCCCCTCCTCAATTTCGTGGAGTGCATTGGTTAACTGCCCGACAGACTTGATTGCCATTTCGATATGATTTTCACCTTTATTGGTTATCGAAAACATCCCTTCACCTATGGCAGGCAAAGACAACATCCCCAATTGGCCGGGCATGGGGTCAAAGGGTTTTTGGCCTTCAACCGTGCTGATATGAAAAGTTTTAACATCAGGGGTTTCCTGTACAATGTTAATAACCTTAGCTTTAATCGGAACTAAAGGATTTATCTTTTTAACCTCTTCAGGAGTTACTGCCATTTATCTCCCTCCTTCACTAAATTATTCGCAAAATTTTTGAGAAGGTAAAGGTATCGCTGCACTTCGTTCGCTGGGTAAAAGGTTAAGAAAAAGACCGGAAAACAAATCCATATCCTAAATACCTTTGCCTGACCTGTAATATCACCCCATAGCTTACCTTTACCTGGCCTGTTAATATCACCTCATAGCTTGCCTTATTACCTTAGGCCTCTTTGATTTGCTTAATAACCCTGGTAATATCCATATTTACAGGGCATTTTGCGACACAGCGGCCGCATCCTGTGCACAGGAGCATTTGGTATCTTTCCGGGAAGTAACGCAGCTTATGCAGAAAACGGTTTCTGACCCGTTCCTTTTTACCTGGTCTGGGCTGATGGCCTCCGGCCATGACCGTATATTCGTCAAACATACAGCAATCCCAGCAGCGAATTTTCACACCGTCTTCGCCCCTGACCTCATTTGCAATATCAAAGCAGTGGCAGGTAGGACAGATATAGGCACAAGCACTGCAGTTCAGACATTTACGGGATATATCGTCCCAAATCGGGTGATCAAACATATTCCGGAGCTTTTCAGGTACCCCTTCCACATCGGCAGTCAGGGTAAATTCTGCCGTCGGGGGAACAGTAACTTCTTCCTCCGTTAAAAGACCGGCCATCTTTGCCAGCACCTCCCGGCCTTGTTCAGTAATCCCTGCAAAGCCCAATTTATCTCCTAAATCATAGGCCTGGATATCAGCCCCCAAGCCTTTTTGGGGATCGATTCCCATAGAGGTGCAGAAGCAGGTTTCCATGGGTTGAACACAACTCAAAGCGATGAAAATGCTTCGATCCCTTTTATCCTTATAGAAAGGGTCAACGTATCCCTTGGTAAGAAAAACCTGGTCCAGACAGTCGATGCTCTTCATATCACAGGAACGCACCCCAAAAAGCAGCTGCACGCTTTCGGAGGCAGGTATTTCTTCGATTTCCAGTGCTTGGTCCTTAGCCTTATATTTATACATTTTCTCCGTTTGCGGAAAGAAAATATCTTTAGGCGGCAGCAGTACATTTTCCTCCAAAGCCAGTTCCGTATCCTGCCGGTAGGGAGCAAACCTGGTCACTCCTTCAAATTTAGCAGGGACTAGGACCTGATAGTCTTGAGCCAGTAATTCCAGAACCTGGGGCAAATTAACCTTGGCAATCGTCTTCATCCTCACACCTCCCTACATAAATTCTTCCGGATCATTTTTATCAAAGTGACCTAAAGGCAGTTTTCCTTCAATATCAATACCGGCATCATAATCGCCAAACAGCTCGTTAATGTCTTTAGACAGCTTTTTATTCAAAAGCATGATGGGAATATCCATAGGACAGACCCGTTCACATTCCCCGCATTCAATACACCTGCCGGCAACATGCATGGCCCTGGTTAAAGCAAAAAATTGATTTTCCGAAGCATTATTCGCTTTACCGATCCAGCCTACTCTGGTCTGGTCAAAAATACATTCCCGGCAGCTGCAGGCCGGACAAACATTACGGCAGGCATAACAGCGCAGACATCTTTCATACTGCTTAGTCCAAAATTCATATTTTTCATCCGGTAACATCGCTTCGATTGCTTTAACATCGCGATAATCATCGGCCTCTTTCGTAGCCGCCACTTCACTGAGGGCATTTTCATCCCCGATCAAATAATCATAAACCAGGGGGTTGGGGTATTTGCATTCCAGACACTTGGAGGCCTTGGGTATCTCGCCGCCGGTTCCCAGTTCTTTCGCTTTATCCTGATCTTTAAGACCCGGGCAGGGAACACCGACCAAAACTACCTTGTCCCGTTGAATCTGGTTATCCTGGAGCAGTCTGTTAAAGGCGCGGGAATCACAGCCTTTGACGAAAACTGCCGCCTTACCTTCATGAAGCTTATAATCCAGTAAATATTTGCTTAAATTGTTATGACAAAATTCATCCCAGACTAAACGTCCTGTATCTTCAGGTTTATCAATAAATGCCGGAGGAGACAGGTACCAGAGGGTACCCTTTTCCCAGCCGATCACGACATCGGCTTCGCCCTTTTCCAAAATTTCCCGGGCAATTTCCTGCATCTTCTTGGTTAACTCGTTCATTGGGCATCCCTCAACTTCCTGTTCGGACCCATCGCCCTAATTTCTTCCGTTAATTCAGTAACAACCTGCTGAAACTTCGGCCCCTCGGAGCCGGAAATCCACCTGGCTTGGAAACGTTCAGGATCGATTCCGACGTACTGTAAAAGACGCTGCATCAGCAAATAACGCCTGCGGGTAAAATAATTCCCCGTAACATAATGACAATCGCCGGGATGGCACCCGGCTACCAAAACGCCGTCAACACCTCTTTGAAAGGCCCTGATCACAAATTGGGGATTAACCCGTCCGGAACAGGGCACCCGGAGAATTCTCGTGTTCGGTGGGTACTGCAGGCGGCTAAGGCCCGCCAGATCTGCACCGGCGTAAGTACACCAGTTACAGGCAAAAACCAGTATCTTCGGTTCCCAGTTTTGTGGTATCTCCTTTACAGACACAGTGCATCCACCTCCGCTAAGATTTGTTCATTCGTAAAGTGCTTCAAGTTCAAGGCTGCCGAACGGCAGGCAACGGTACAAGCACCACAGCCCTGACAAAGACCGCTGTTTACTGTGGCAACCTTTCTGGAGACTGTTTTGCCGTGCACCCTTTCTTGAATGGTTTTCATTTCAATAGCCGTGTAAGGACAAACTGTGACACACATCCCGCAGCCGGCACAGATCCCTTCATTAACTTCCGAGACAATAGGTTCGGTGGGCATCTCTTCTTTAGATAAAAGACCGCACGCCTTAACTGCGGCAGCACTGGCCTGAGCAACGGACTCAGGAATATCTTTCGGGCCCTGGCAGGCACCGGCCAGAAATACGCCTGCCGTATGAGTTTCAACAGGAGCCAGTTTAGGATGGGCCTCGGTATAGAAATGGTTTTGGTCATAAGAGAAACCAATCATCTGGGCCAGTTTAGCGGCATCGGCCTTAGGTACCATAGCGGTAGCCAGCACAACCATATCTGCTTCAACTTCCACCGGTCTCCCCAGTAAAGTATCTTCACCCCTGACCATCAGCTTGTCGCCTTTTTCATAGATCTTCGATACCCTGCCCCTGATGTATTTCGCTCCGTACTGATCAGTTGTCCTGGTATAAAATTCATCATAACCTTTACCGGGAGTACGGACATCCATATAGAAAACATACACTTCAGAATCTTTGATTTTCTCCCTGACTAAAGTTGCATGCTTGGCAGTATACATGCAGCAGGTTTTAGAACAATAAGCCTTGCCTTTGGCTTCATCCCGGGAGCCCACACACTTAATAAAGACCACATTCTTAGGGATTTTCCCGTCGGATGGTCTTTTAATCTTACCCATGGTTGGGCCGGAGGCATTGACTAAACGTTCGAAATGCAATCCGGTAATCACATCTTTATACTTACCATAGCCGTATTCGCCATAGACACTTTCATCAAACATATCAAAACCTGTCGCTACAACTATTGCGCCATACCGCTGTGTAACCAGTTCATCTTCCTGAGTGAAATCAACGGCATTGGTCGGACAGACTTTTTCACAAACACCACATTTCCCGGTTTTAAAGTAGCGGCAGTTTTCCCTGTCAATTACCGGTTTATTGGGAATGGCCTGCGGAAAAGGCGTATAAATTGCTTTCCTGTCCATCATTTCCATCTCAAATTCACTTTTAACCTTGGTGGGGCACTTCTGGTAACAGGTGCCGCAGCCGGTACAAGCTTTGATATCCACCGAACGGGCTTTCTGGCGGATCGTCACATCAAAATTACCTACATAACCCTCTACCTTTTCTACTTCCGAATAAGTGATCAGATTCACGTTGGGATGATTAGCCACTTCAACCATTTTCGGGGTCAGAATACAGGCAGAGCAGTCTAAAGTGGGGAAAGTTTTATCGATCTGCGCCATCCGTCCGCCGATAGAAGGCTCTTTTTCAACCACATCCACAATGTGTCCTGCATTCGCGATGTCTAAAGCGGCCTGAATCCCCGCAATACCCCCGCCGATGACTAAAGCCCGTTTGGTTATGGGGATCGTCGATCTTTGCAGAGGTTCGTTGTGGAGAACCTTGGCCACTGCCATTCTTACTAACTCCGTAGCCTTAAAGGTTGCCTTTTCTTTATTATCCGGATGCACCCAGGAACAGTGTTCCCGGATATTGGCCATTTCCAAAAGATACGGATTTAAGCCCCCGCTTTCAATACACCTGCGGAAAGTAGGTTCATGCATCCGCGGTGAACAGGACGCAACGACAACCCGGTCCAATTTATGATCTTTAATGGCTTTTTTGATCAACTCTTGTCCAGGCTCGGCACACATATACTTATAATCGGTGCTGAAAGCAACACCCGGAAAGCTTTGCGCATTTTCCGCAACTTTTGCACAATCAACACTAGCCGCAATATTAGAACCACAATGACAAATAAATACCCCTACACGCTTCATGCAGTATCCCTCCTGCCTTCAGCCTCACTTAGCTTTTTCGCCAAACTCATCGCCTCAACAAAATGCTTGTTCAGACCTAACTCATTGAAATCTAAACCTAACGCTATACCCATTAATTCCGTAAAATAGAATACCGGTAATTTATACTCCTGACCAAATTTTCCGGCTATCTGTGTCTGACGCATATCAAGATTATTCATACATAAAGGGCAAGCAGTGGCAATACAATCGGCCCCGGACTCTTTGGCAGCAGTCAGTATTTTCTCGATCATGGGAAAACCGACACCCGGCTTTGTCATGGCATGACCCGCACCGCAGCACTCCGTTTTAAAAGACCATTCCACGGGGGTTCCCCCCAGTGCTTCAACCAGCTTATCCATACTTTGCGGGTCTTCCGGGTCGTCAAACCCTAGTTTGGGCGGGCGGACCAGCAAACAGCCGTAATAGCTGGCAACCTTCAAACCGGTTAAAGGTTTATTGATCAGAGTCTTGACCGCTTCCAGACCAAAATCGTTGACAAAAACATCTAATAAGGCACGGGCTTTGGCTTTCCCCGTATAATCCCGTTCAATAACTTCGCTGATGGTTTTCTGCATTTCCGGTGATTCGTTTACTTCTATTTCAGTCGCTTTACACCTGGCATAACAGGCAGCACAAGGAATCGCAACATCCAGGCCTTCTGCTTCGGCTATGGCAAGATTGCGGGCAGGCAGGGCTAAAGCCAGGAGATGATCCGTTAAATGAGCACTGGAAGACCCGCAGCAGCTCCAATCCGGGATTTCCCATAATTCCATCCCCAGAGCTTTCGCAACCTTTTTCGTAGACATATCATATTCAATTCCTGTTGAGCTTAAAGAACACCCTGGGAAATATGCATACTTCATACTTTACCACCCCGCTTTCGCACATTGGCAAATATTCTCTTCACTTCTCCATTATCTTTGATCGTATGCGGCAAAAGCGATAATTTGCCTTTTAACAGCATACCGGGACCAAACTGAGCATCTTTCAGCGGCTGCAGGCTGAAAATATTCAGCCCTAATATTAATCCCAATTCATGGACACGGCCATAACTTTCCACAGATTTCAAAAATAAATTGTGGAAAATATCCATGTTTTTTTCCGTGATAAAGCCCCGCTTCTTGGCAATTATTCTTAAAGTTTCCATCATTCCGGCTATATCCACTTCTCGGGGACAGCGGGTCGAGCAGGTATCACAACTAGCACATAACCAGATCGTCTGAGATTTTAGAGCTTCATCCATTAAACCCAACTGAACTAAACGCATGATTTCTCGGGGAGTTCTATCCATTGCAAAAGCCACCGGACATCCTGCCGAACATTTTCCGCACTGATAGCATTTGGAAGCTCGAACTCCGCTTTTCTCTGTAACCTCGGCCAAAGTTTCTTGCCCTTTAGCCCGGACAGCAGTCAGCTCAATCCTTTCCATATTTTTCCTCCTTCCGCTTTAAACAGAATTGCGACTCGTTTGGACAGAATCCAAAGGTCATAGTACGCAAATTCACAAATTCACTTGCTTTGTTCATAAACTTTTTACTTCTAGATAGATAAATAAAAATCCTTCTCTGAATATTTTTACAATTCACAGCATTTATAATACAGCTAATATTATATCTTAAATCCAGGCTGGTTACTAATGTAAAAACTGGTCCTATTATCAAACCAGTTTATTTTTTATTTTCTTTTTTCTTTCTTCCAACTGCCTCATAAAGATAGATTTCCGGATTTTCTCTTTCTGATTTTCTTTTAAGATTAATATACACCCATAGTTAAAGCCATCATCCGTTTTTTCTTTTCTGACAATCCGGGCCAGAGCCTGAATGCATTCATTGCTGATATTTAAATCAAGGTACAAGCTCACATTCTGCGGTATATCAAGGCGACAGAAAAGTAAAATCCCGCTGGCACTTATATTTATTATTTTCATGAGCAGTTCTTTACTCAGCTGGATTATATCCCCGCAGGGTTTGCCTAACTTCCGGACGGAAATGGATTGGTTCAGCTCTATTCTGGCTTCCTTTCTTCTTTGCTTAACGGTTACTAAAGAAAGGTCCCTGATCATTATTTTCTTGGCGAATATTTCCTCAACCCGCCCTAAGTATTTTAACTTACCCTTTGTCTCAGCAAAAATATGTACGCTTATTAAACGATTTACCGCCAGATCAACGATATTATCACACCGTATTTCCATGAAATCTTCTTCCATTCTAATAACGATCCCCTTAATTTCTCTATCCGCCTCAATTACCTGTATTCTGCATTTTTCAAAAATATGCCTCACCCCTTTACCCAACCTTATATTATATACTTAATTAATTAAGGTTAAGGGCATATTTTTATATGATTAAGATTTGTAAAATATTTTAATTACCAGCCTCTTAAATATCGCTTAAAAAATCTTAACACTTTACTCATCTTTGCAATATAATATAGCAGATTTTTGAGAGGAGGTTGAAAAAATTGCTCTTAGGAGTAGAGATCTATGCCCGCTCTTTTCTTAGTGTTTCCCTGGATTCCTTCCTGAAAACTAAGCTTTTGGCGGATAACGTTGAAGTAGCAGACTTTACGGGCTATGACTTTTTTGAATTGAATTCCGTGATTTTTCAAGACAGGCGGGTATCTTCTTCCGGCAGGAAAGCAAACCATAAATTGACTGATCTCCGGGAAGGCTTGGGAACATTAAGCATTCCTCCGGCGAAACTAACTGTCGTCAAAGATGAATATACAAAAGCAGAAATCGTCCTGATCACAAACCTGTTTAAAACCCGGGAACTTTTCCAGGAAATACTTGGCATTAAAATATTCACAAAAACAAATAGCTCCCCTGAGATACCTTTAAATACTCCGGCCCTTGCTATCCGGTTTCTTAATGACCAAGTAGCCAAAATCGACATAACCGAATACGTACGGGAACTGGGAAAAAAAGCAGGTTGAAGTAAGCTGTCGGGCAAATCTTATCGGTCAGATAGAGGTAGAGGTGAAGGTAGTAAGTGAAAGAGTGGGCGATAAGGGGATAATCAGCTAAACTTATTGATTACTATGAAAATTTGTCTTTTTTATTATTAAAAGGGCTGAAAATTGCTATCAGCCCTTTTAATATTTGTCACCTTCTATTTTTCCGGATCACTAAATATATATAATTAAAAACCGGCGGTAAGCTAACAGGATGATCAGACCAACCGACCAGTAACTAATCTATCTCTACCTGACCCCCAAATTTCCTCATAGCTTGCCTTTGTCTTTTTCTGAGGGAGTAATTATGCTTAATGGTGTTTTGTTTTTAATCGGATTGCTCGTATTTCTAATCGGATTATATATTTTAAAGGCCGGCCTTGATTCCGCCGGCAGCCGGAATATAAAAAGAATCATCTGTCATTTCACCGGTACAGCCTTTAAAGGCTGTATGACAGGTACAATATTAACTATGCTTTTGCAGTCTTCCAGTGCAGTTACGGTTATTACCATCGGACTGGTAGATACCGGGTTAATGTCTTTTCACCAGGCAGTAGGAATAATATTAGGAACTAATATCGGAACAACCCTAACCGGACAGATCATGGCTTTCAATTTAGAAAAAATGGGTTTTCCCCTGTTATTTATCAGCCTGTTCTTCTTAGCATTCCCGCAGAGATGGCGGACCTTCGGCCTCATTATCAACGGTCTGGCTTTCATATTTATCGGTATGAATTATATGAGTACAGCTTTTCTTTTTATCCAAAAAAATCCTTTATTCTATCAGCTGCTCCTCCTCACAAATAACAACCGTCTCATTGCCGTAATAGCCGGCATTGTTTTTACTGCCCTCATCCAATCCAGCAGTGCCATGACAGGTATTGTCCTGGTACTGGCTAAAAATGGTCAGTTAAATCTCGTGACGGCAACAGCCGTTATTTTAGGCAGTAATGTCGGTACCTGTTTCACGGCAATCTTAGCCAGTATCCATTCTACCACAGGAGGAAAGAAAGTCGCCGCTTCCCATGTCGTCTTAAATATTTTAGGTGTCCTGATCTTCTATCCTTTTTTAACGGAATTCACTACACTCATGTCTTTTACAAGTTCAAATTTACCCCGGCAGATTGCCCATACCCATACGGTTTTTAATATTGTCAGTTCTCTTGTTGTCTTGCCTTTTACCGGTCTTTTTGCAAAATTCATTTCATGGTTCATCCCGGGAAAAAATGAGTAAACTTAGTTTAAAACCCGGAATTTACTAACCGGCCCCGGCAGGTCATAGCAAAGTAACAGCTGTACTGCATTTCCGTGCTATCGTCCCCCGCCGGGAGAGACAGCATGCAGGGCCTTAATTAAAAGCTCCGCGGTGCCTGCATTGGTAGCCACCGGTATCTTATGCACATCACATAACCTGATTAGTGCCGTAACATCAGGTTCATGGGGCTGTGGAGTTAAAGGATCCCTGAAAAAAATTACTAAGTCCATTTTCCCGCAGGCAATCTTACTTCCGATCTGCTGGTCTCCTCCCAATGGTCCGGAAAGAAAGCAGTAGATATCCAGTCCGGTCTGAGCACTAAGAATATTACCTGTAGTTCCTGTGGCAAAAAGCTCTTGTTTTTTAAAAAATTCCAAATGTTTCTCAACAAAAGCGAGCAAATCATCTTTCTTTTCATTATGGGCAATTAATGCTATTCTCATACTTATCTTCACCTGCTTCAAATGATCTTGCTTAAAATAATCCTTCGATGAGGATTAAACTTCCATAATCCCTGACTAGATCTTTACCAATAACTTTATCAGCTCCTTGAGGAAGATCCGCATCTTTACAAACCCTTACCGCATCACACACTATTATTTTATTGCTTCCCGGTGCAAGAATGCGTATTGCCGCATATCCTTCATCTTCTATTATTTTAAAAATCTTACTATTAATTGCATAACCATTACTTGGTGCTTTAATTTTTTCCACGGCTCAAACCTCCACAACCTTTACGATCTATAAAACATAATTATTATTCTTCTCTATATTTCGTTCCTTTCCTGCAAGAATAATTTAAAAAGAATTGCACACAATACTAGAGAAAGTTAGTCCTATCTTATATTAAATTGAGGAGGTTTTTTATGAGTAAAAAAGTAGTCGGCGTTTTCACCTCCAGAAGTCAAGCTGATGAAGCAGCCAATAAACTAAGGCAATCAGGCTTCAATGAAGAAATCTCAGTTGTTTCTAAAGGACAGGAAAACAGGGAAAATAATTCCGGCATGACGAATATGGGCACAGGAGATTCCGTCGTGAACGGAGCAGGCTCCGGCGCTACCTTAGGCGCACTAGGCGGGCTGGCTTTAAGTGCGGGAGCTTTGGCGGTACCGGGATTTGGACCTTTGCTTGCCGCAGGACCTTTGGCAGCAGCTCTTTCCGGTGCGGCGGCCGGCGGTTTAGGCGGAGCTCTCGTTGATATGGGGATCCCTGAAGAAGATAGTAAAAACTATGAAAATGATGTCAAACAGGGAAAATCCCTCGTCACCGTAGAATGCACCGATGATACTGCCGAAAAAGCTCAAAAAATATTAGCCGGTAGTCAGGCGGCTAACGTAAGAGTTCACTAAAGCAAGCAAACCTGCTTAATGAAGTGCACTTCAAATAGAATCAATCTGCTATTTGGAGGTGCACTTTTTTATGGCACCGGATCTAAGCTTAATCATTTTTAAATTAATCCGCCCTCTTCTATACAGACTGCCGGAGCCCGGTCCTTTCCTAAGTATCGTTCCGTATTAACTAAGTGAATAACCTTTAAGTAAATATTATGATACTTAATATAAATAAATCAATTCCTACAGCATTAATTGCCGACGGACCATTAACAAAACGTCAGCTAAAAACAAACCATGAAGATATATGTCAATACACCGGATAAAAACATCACCGGGATCGTAATCACATATTCCTTATACAGCTCCTTAAGGGATACCCCGAAGTATTCTATCGTTAAGGCCTGACACATATGAATAGGCGATATCATATAGGCTGTGTAAGCAGAAATATAGATGAGCATGGCGGCGGCAATAGAATGTTCGGCAGGGACAAGGGGTAATACCAGGGGATACATCATGCTGACGGTTAACGATACATTGGCCGCCACATAGGCCAGGATTAAGGTCATAATCACAAAGACCACCTCTAAAGGTATCCCGAGCTTAATTGTTTGCTCAATAAGCTGCCCTAATTCCGGAATATTCTTAATTATGTTTTTAAATACCATTACCCCTGCGGCAGCATAGATTACGGGAGGATTAATGCCTTTGGCCAGCACGTCCTTTAAATTAACATTTTCCGTTTTTAAATAATAAGTTAATAAACAGCTTACGACCAAAGCTAAATAAAAGGGCATAAAAAACACCAGAATTATACTGATTAAAACAGGTGACGTATAACGGAAAGCATTGAAATAAATGACAGCTTTTCTTTCCCCAGAAATCATACCGGTCCGGACATCTTTGACAGGGGCCAGATATACCAGATATGCGGTAATAAAGCAGATCACTGCTATCGGGATTTGAGCCAGGATTAACCTGCTGATGGGGATTTCGGCAATGAAAGAAGCATTGATTAAATGGACTGCGATCGGAAGCACAAAATACCAAACATGTCTGATGTAAATATTTATCGCCGCTTTTCTGGTCTGCGAAAGTCCTACACGGTCACCTAAGTTGTTTAAAATCGGAGCAGCAACAATTGCACTGCCTGTGGCACTGAAAGTTGATAATAATGAAGGGATAACAAAAATTAAAGTTTTCGTATTGTGGAAAAGCTGTTCTAAAGACTCCACCATTTTATCCAAAACACCATAAGATCTCATCATATTGCTCAATACCGTAATCATGATCACCGCTAAAACCAGCTCGATCGTATCTTTATCTACTAAACCCTCAATAATAATGGCAATAATCCGGGGTATTTTTAATCCGACCAGCATGCTCAAAAGAATACCGCCTGTAACTACCGCTATGCCGATAGGTATTTTTCTATTAACCATAAAAATAATGGTGGCAAAAGAAATGATTAATGACAATATTAACATGTTTCACCTCATCAAAATGCAAAGTAAACTCTGCACCACAGCAGTAACACCTGTCTTAAACATACGGAAGGGCCAAACCATACGTAAGCCGGTTCGGGATATTTCTTTCACTCCGAAGCCGGACGGCATGAAGAAAAAGAAATTCCCTGAACTTTTTACGCTGAGAATTTGACCCCTTTGCATAATGCAGTTAGTGATTATTTTTCACCGGTAATACTTAATGAACAGTGTAGCCTTCTTCTGTGATCGCTTCTTTAACTGCATCTAATGTCACCAGAGCAGGATTATAGACAACCACTACTTCTTTCGCTTCGAGTTTTGCTTCTACTTTATCTACACCGTTAAGTGCACCCACTGCTTTCTCTACAGCATTTTTACAATGACCACAGGACATCCCGTCTACTTTTAAAACATCGGTATGGACATGAGAAGAACCGCCACAGCAATCACACATAATAAAAACCTCCTTAAAATTTTAATGTAGGTCTTTTTTCCTTCGCTGTCGGAAAACTTAATTACCATATTTATATAATTATAAAACTCCTCAAACAATAGGTCAACGCGGATTCTTTAATAAATATGTTCCATAAAAACATCAAATAGTATATGATATTTAAAAGGCACAATTGGAGTGAGGTAAATGTTAGTAATTGCCCATCGGGGAGCAGGTGCATATTCACCCCACAACTCCCGGCAGGCTTTCGCTCAGGCGATTGCCCTGGGAGCAGAAATGATTGAAACGGATATCAGAGTTACTTCGGATAATGTTCCCGTCATCCATCATGACCCCAATATCTACGAAACGCCCATCGACCACTTGACCTGGCCGGAAATAAAAAATTATTCCCTGGCTAACGGCGAGTTTCTGCCTTCACTGGCCGAGATTCTGCAGCTCTTTGGCTCCAGGATCCCTTTTAACTTTGAAATAAAACCACTCCCTTTGGATAAACTGGAACCAATTGCCGCCGTTATTAAGAATTACGATCTTTATGATCCCATTATATCATCATTTTCTCAGGAGATCGTCAGGAATCTGCCCAATTTACTAAATCTTCAAACAGCCCTGCTCATTGACAAAAGTTTCCCTGTTAAAACTTTGACCGCTGCATTAGCCGATTTGCAGACATCTATCGCCAATATTTATTATCCGTTACTAAATCCATGCTTAGTTAGGGAATTGCATGGTAATAATTATAAAGTGATCGTCTGGACAGACTTCTTATCCGAAATCTGGAATCCCTTTAAATTATATGCCGGAGCCTATCATTTAAACTGTCACGGATTCATTACCGGTAAGCCGGATTTGTTGGTACGGTATTTAAAGTTTGCCGGGGACAAGTTTTAGGGTATATTATTTACGACTACAAAGGAGGTCGTAAAATTGGGTATTTTTCATCTTAATAATATAATACCATTCAGCCCCGCCATGGAATTCGTTACGACTATCTTTTCTTTAACTATAGTTTTTATCGGTATTGTAATATTTTTTGAGAATGATGATCCGACCAAAACTTTAGCCTGGCTTTTGATTCTTATTTTTCTGCCCATAATCGGTTTTCTATTATATGGCTTTTTCGGCCGGAAGTTCAGAAAAATAAAACGCTTCAAAAGGAAAAGCCTGGTGAACTTAGCCGAACTCGCTAAAATAACCCGGGATGAATCTAAACTGATCGTTAGCGGGCAAAAATATATCAATAATTATATCCCTCATAAAAAAAAGCTCATCAACTTAATCACAAACTCGGCCAGTGCTCCCTTTACGCTCAATAACAAAACACGGGTTTTTAATAACGGCCCCCAGACTTTTCAAAGTTTTTTCTCAGCTATTGAAAAAGCCCGCCATCATATTCATCTTGAGTTTTATATTTTCCGGGATGATAAGATCGGTTCACAATTAAAGGATCTTTTAATCCAAAAAGCCCGGGCAGGTATAAAAATCCGCTTAATATATGATGGATACGGAAGCCTGAAGCTTGCCAAAAATTTTCTCGCTGAACTTGAACAAAACGGTATTCAAACCGTCTGCTTTTCACCGGTAATCCTGCCGATTATTAACAATAGGATCAACTACCGTAATCACCGGAAAATTTTAATCGTTGACGGCAAAATCGGTTTTGTCGGCGGCATAAACATAGGGGATGAGTATCTGGGGAAAAGTAAAGATTTTACCGACTGGCGGGACACTCATCTGCGTATTGACGGTGATGCCGTTAAGTTTCTCCAGCATATTTTCATTCAGGACTGGTTTTTTACGACTAAAGAAAAAATCACTGAGGATCTTTACTATCCCTGCTGTCCGGAAAATATCGGTGAAGAGCTCATCCAAATTGCCGCCAGCGGACCTGATTCACCTTGGGAACCAATCATGCAGATGTATTTTTCTATGATTGCTACGGCGGAAAATTCTATTTATCTTACCACACCCTATTTTATACCCAATGAAAGCATCTTCATGGCGATCAAAAACGCGGCATTAAGCGGATTAGACGTAAGAATTATCATTCCCGGCAAACCTGACAGCAGGTTTGTCCTGTGGGCATCCATGTCTTATTTAAAAGAACTTTTAGAAGCAGGTGTACGGGTTTATCAATATCAAAAAGGATTTATTCATTCCAAAACCTTAGTAGTAGACGGCCTTGTCTCTTCCATAGGAACAGCCAATATGGATTTGCGAAGCTTTAAACTCAATTTTGAAGTGAATGCCTTTGTTTATAATAGCAATGTAGCCCGGCTTTTAGAGGAAGATTTTTTTACAGATTTACAAAACAGCAAAGAAATAAGCTATTTTGATTACCAAAAAAGATCCCTGGCTTTACGGTTTATGGAATCAACCGCCCGGTTGTTTTCCCCCCTTTTATAGCTTATCATCCCGGAAACAGGCAGGTGCTCAACACTGCCCGTCCTGGAGGTAAAGATTTCTCAATTTATATTGTAAGATTACTGTTATCTTAGTGCTCTAAAAAAAGGAATTTGAAATAATGTATAGAAATAATGTATAGAAATTGTATCTATATTTAACATTAAATTCAGAGCTTCGCAAACGGAGGTGTGACTTAAATGGGTATTAATGTTCTGGGCTGGCTGTCCCTGATTATTCTGGGCGGGGTTATTTTCTATCAGATGTTCGGTTTGGATAATTCTTTTGATGCAATGTTAGCGGAGAATGTTGATTTTAATATGAAAAAATCTGAAAATGACCAAAGTCATCATTAAAAAACGGCTGTCTAAAGCCGCTTTTTTTTACCCTTTAACAGGAACCTTAAAAGGCATGTTTCTTTTAGTCCGAGCAAGGTATTCCTTATCTCAGTATCACTCCCCGGCTCAGGTGTCCTTCTTTCCTTAATTCTACAGCATTCTGGCCAGCGGTCCCTTTTCATTAATAATATCGGTCAGTTCATAAACGGAAATGGGGAAATAAGGAAAACCATAAGCATAGGGGGTAATTTCATATAACTGAAAATAAATCACCAGTGATTTATCCGCAATATAAAAGTCTTGATTGGGCCTGATCCGGGTAAATTCCCCCAGCAGCATGATGTCCCTCGCTGCAATCTGGGCTTTAATGATATTGGATAAAACCTCTACATAGTTGCTTCCCGGCTTGAATAAATCTGCTAATTTATAGAACCTGCCGGTGCTGATATCGGCAGTCAGAGATTTTATGATTGTCATCCCGTGAGCGCCGCCGGCAAAAGTATAATTAATAACCGAGAGACTTAAGATATCTCTTTGGTTATTTTTAATTTCAAAACCCCCGGTAACATTGGCCAGGGGATTTTGGAAATAACCCTGTTCCCATAAAAGTTTCTGGACCGTATTATAAATTGTATAATTAATCATTCCTTCTGCGGAGGGATTGGGTCCGCCGGCGATTACCGGATAAAAAACATCCAGTCTGGGCCCGCAGAGCCTTTTCGGATAAGTCTGCACAGGAAGCTTAATGATATTCACACTAATCACGCTCCTCTTTTTTATATTCTATTCGGAGCAAAAGAAAATCGTCCCTAAGGACGATTAGCATTTAGATTAAAATTAGGAAATCGAAAATGCCCCGGCAACGGTGAACTCCAGGCCAGCAGACAATCTTCTTCCCGGGGGGTTGGGCCGGCATTATGAATACTAAAGAAGTTAAAGAAATTAAATATATTATTAATAAAGGAATTTTTGAAGATGTTAAAAAATCAGAAAAACGCATAGAAGCATTAGAACAAAAAGCAGTTTAGTTACTGCTTTATTTTTACTGTAGTGGCTTTAAGTTTATTAGTTTCTTCTAATTCTTGAGCTAAATCTTTTTGTGTTTTCCCATTAAGATTATCTTTATGGGACTGACCAGCACTCCCTATTAAGGCACTAAAAAGTGCTATTTTTAAAGGCACTGTTCCTTTTTGTGTCTCTGGTGGAAAACCTTTTTCGCTATATAAAGACCTGTTCTCTAATTTAAGAATAGGTTTGATTTTTCATATTTAATATTTTGGGAACCTAAAATGCCCCACCATTGGTGAAGGCCAATCTAATATATAATCCTCCTCTCTCGGTGTCGGCCCTGAGTTATGAATAATATAAGGTACTCCATCGCTTCTTCTCTTATCCGATACTATTGCAATATGCCATAGTGGACTTCCAAATATAACTATATCTCCACCTTGCCACTCTGATAAATTTTCAATATCATTTGGTTTTATTACAGTTACAAGATTAGTAGCATATTTCTTAAAGAATACTAAAAGATTAGGTACTCTCCTAAAATCAATATTAGGCTCAGCTTTACCCTCAACTCTTGGGTAATCATTTATATTATTTTTTATATCTTTATCCACTAATTCCTTCAGATTATAACCTGCATCTCGGAATGACCTCCAAACAAGGTCTGTACAAACACCCTCGTCATCAGGAGGATATCCACCAGCATAATAGGCACTATGATAATTGGGTTGGCGTTCCACTTCTGCCCTGGCTCCTCCAATAATATCCTTTAAATCATCAAGTGTATCGTTATCTTTATCAACTGGACACTCTACCGAAGGAACAATTAATGTATTTTTGGTTATAGGGATATTTACTTTTGGGTTAAGATTAAAAGGAATATCTATATTTTGTTGACTATTTATATAAACAATAGATATTACTATTAAAACAACTAATAAACCCAAACTAATTACTTTTTTCATCAGTTCACACTCTTTTCCGAACTAATAAGCTCGTCCATCATAATCTTATCTAAATATTTACTTTAATATTACTATAGTTGTCTTTTTGATTCGAGAATTTGGAGAATATATGACTTAAATTCGCATTTATATATCCTACATAAGCCAGATCACGTCAGTACGGACGCCCTCATTATCCGGGGGATACCCTCCTTGATAATAGGCACTTTTATAATAGGGCCGGGCTTCAACCTCCAACCTGGCACCCTCAATAATATCGGCTAAATCTAAAATTCCGTCTTCATCTTTATCACTGGCTAATTCCAGCGTTTCAATTCGAACAGCCGGAATATCCGTATCAGCTAGCTGTTTCGTTATCACTCCTGTTGTCCGGTCTAGATACCAAAAGCACAGCAGCATGAAAAACAGTCCCCCAAAAACAACGGCAGTTTTCTTCATAATCACACCCCGGTAAAACATTACCCGTTAATGGGAATATTAATTATTTCCTGATACTCTTTAGTATAACTGATTCTTTCAATCAGCAGCTCATATTTTTCTCCCCGGCCGCTGAATTCCAAAGTCCTTTCATAAGTAATCCGTCCGTCCGGCTGTTTTTCATTTTTACCGGCAATGGTTTTCTCCACGGAAACTTTCCGGCCGTCTATCACCAGGTACACTTTTTCCAGTAAAACATCATCCTCCGTTACGACAGTTAAATAGCTGCTGTCATCTTTGCCCGAGAGCTTCTTTAAGAAGATATCGTTGCCTGCCGCTTGCAGCATATAATTTTCCGTATGATAATCTATGCTTGCCGCTTCCTGTACATCCTGGGAATAAGGCAAGTGATTTAAACGGATTTGGAGACTCTTAATGTCTTCGGGCAGGGGGCCGAAACGTCCTTGGAAAGAGTGGCCCAACGGGGTACCCCTCATCCCGCCGCCCATTCCGGTGATTTCTTGGCCATTGGCCAGGAGGTCATAATCAAGGCCTATCCGCAAATTACGGCTGCTCTTCAGATTTTCTCTGGTTTCCGCCGGCATTACTATTGTGCCTTCCACTACCGTCATCGTAGGTGAAGCCGTAATGGCTGCAAAATTCACCCTCTGCCCGTCAAGATTTAGCGTTTTATTAATTTTTTGTTTAATGGTAGACCCCATAGCTTTACTTCGATCTAATTTAAAACTTATGGAATCCTGCCCTATAAACTTGCCCTTAACAGACAGGGAAAACTGAAAAGTCAGGGTGCGTTCATAAAAAGCCGGGGGGTCGAAATTCTGCACCCACTTTATTTCTTTTTCTGCCTCATTGTAAACCCCCTGCCCGCTTGTCGGATGATATGTTTGGAAAAGTCCTTTCATCTCCCGGGATAACAAATTTAAATCATCAACATTTCCGTTTTCAGCTTTAAGGCTGAAAAAAGCAATAAGCCGGTTATCATCAAACATGATCCCCTGCAAAGTAACAATAGTACCATTAGAAAAAGCAACACTTTGATCTATTTCCTGCCCTTTACCCAATTGGTTTAAATCTTTAAGGGTCCCGCTCATTACCTCATCATAGCCCATTAGCTTTTTGCCATAGTAAGCTATGGCATCATAATGATAAGTAAACAGCACGAAAAAAATAACCGCCGCTGCTATTACTCCTCTTTTGGTACGGGGTTTGGCTTTAGTGAGACCCTTTCTTAGCCTGCTCTCCAGCCCATCGGGAGCAGGTAAGCCGGCTAAAAAATCCTTTTCCCGGTTTAGCAAATCCTCCAATTTCTCCATCAGAAGTATTCACCTCCCAAACTTTCTCTTAATTTTGCCAGGCCGGTATGAATTCTGGATTTAACGGTTCCTAAAGGTACCTTCATGATCTCGGCAATGGTTTGGTAATCATAATCTAACAAAAACCTCAGTATTATTGCTTCCTGCTGGCTTTTATTCAAGGAAGCCAGCTGTTTTGCCAAATCTGAGCGATGTACTTTATGCTCATAATTCTCATCGTAGGTCTCCTCCCGGACTGTATCCCAGGGCACATAATTTTTTCGTCTTTTCAGCATTTTTTTGCAGATATTCACTAAAATCGTTTTGCTCCAATTATAAAAGGATTCCGGTTTTTTAAGTTTCCGGATATTCTCATATAAGATTACAATCATATCTTCCAGAGCATCTAAGGCATCCTCTTGATTCCGAACATACACATAAGCCAGCCTGTAATACTCATTCTTGTTATCCATAACAAGCCTGACCAGAGCATCTTTATCCCCGGCTTGGGCATTCGCAACTAACTCCACAAGATTATTTTCCAAGCCCCCGGCCTCCTCTCTCTTATGTTAGAGTAAAATTTCCGGCCTAAAGTTCATTTGTATTTTTTACCGTTGAAATCTCCGAAAAATAAAAAAGCAGTAAAGTCTCAGAGTCCTTTACTACGCAGCAAATTAAAGCTTTGCTTTTGTTCTTTTCCAACAAATCCTGGTTAATCGACCGGTATTCCTGACGCCTAATTTATCTTCCCGGGTGTTCTTAACCTTTTCTATCATATTTCAGTTCAAATGCCTGTTCACTATTTTGTGTTGCGCTCTTTTGAATCAGAAAAGCCGCCGTAAGAACTGCAACTGCTCCCAATACCTGTCCTCCTGTTAAAACATCTCCCAAAAAGCACACACCGATCAACATCGCCACCACAGGCTCGATATTGGCTATAATACTGGCCCGGCCTGCTTCAACCTCAGTCAGGCCGATTGTATACAGTATATAAGCTAAAGAAGTGGGTACGAGCCCTAATCCTAAACTATAAATCAGCACCTCTCCCTGGTTAAAAACCGCATATTTTTCCCATAATCTGCTCAGAGGCAATAAAGCTACCCCGGCAAAAATAAATGTGTACGTAGTAATTGTTATCGACGAGTATTTTTCGCTGGCCATTTTTCCAAAAATACTGTATAAAGCATAGCCGATTCCTGAACCTAAGCCAACAAGCAGCCCAAAGGTCGAGATCTTAATTTCCAGAGCCGGTAATAATCCCACGACAAAGCTGCAGCCTATGAATAAAATGGCCAAAGCTACTATTTTGTCCAGAGTAATTCTTTCTTTAAATATAAACCGGGATAAAATCGTCACAAAGGCAGGTGCCGTATACAAAAGAACCACAGCAACAGATAAAGAAACCTCTTGAATTGCGGTAAAATAACACCAGTTAAAAAAAACAATACTTAAAATCCCCGTTGCCAAAAAATATCTTAAATCTGCGATCTTGACTCTGAGCAGGGATTTATCCTTTAGTAAACTGTATATAATAAGGATTCCGCTGGCCGTCAAGGCTCGGATCGCTACTATTTCGATGGGACTGAAGCCGTAATTTTTCAAGGCCTCAACAAATATGCCGATTAACCCCCAGAGGGAAGCTCCTGCGGCAATGAATAGATAAGATATATTTTTTTTCAAAGAATTATCCCCTTTACTCTATAAATAGCCTGTTTAATTCGCTTCTTTACAGCAGTTTTGGACTTTACTAAAGCAATGATCCTTTTTAAGTCCTTGTTCTTCTTTAATATTACATAGAAAAGGGGTAGTTACAAGGAATATTTTCCTCTAACCAACCCCCGTTTTAAGTTGTTATTTTCCGGCGCCGCACAATTTTTTCACGAATTTTATTTCTGCCTTTCCGGTAAGCTAAAACAGCTATCCCTCATAGGTAAAAAGCTCTTTAGAACCGAGCAGGGATTGGTCAATCTTCTCCTCTTCACTTGCAGGAATACTAATCGTATCCGGATCACCGTCGCTGATATATCTTCTCTGAGGATTCTGCTCAAAATAATTCAGCCATTTATCGAACTCTTCCTGAAACACCTGGATCCGGGGAAGTTTGGCAGCGTCAAAGCCCTCTGCCGCCGGTGATTTGCTGGGTCCGGCCCCCACAAGAAGTATGGCTTTATTATGATACCGGACACCTTGATATTCTCCCTCCACTGCCCAATTCACATCCTGGGGATTTATGCCATGAGGCAAAGCCAGGGTATCCAGCTCATAACCGGGCACAACCTCCTGGACCATTTTAGCCATCTTACCGATCTCCTCGCTTACTTCTTCCTTAGCTAATGTACTCAGCTTGGGATGATTGACCGTATGATTACCCAGGTCCATGCCAAGCTCAACGACTGCCCGCATCTTATCCTGCCAGGAATCTTTCTGGCCGAAAGGCGTATAGTAATTTATAAAAAAGGTGGCCTCCAAACCAAAATCCGGATGTTCTTCGGCAAAAGATTTTAAAATACCTACCGCACAATTGGGATCAATTATCCTTTCGCCGTCCTGTTCAATATATCTGAAGTGTCCTTCTGTCCCGTCATCAAAGGTTAAAACCACCGGGGTAAAGCCTGGTTCAATACTGATATTATTGGTTACAACATCCCGCAGGCTGACTAAACGGTACCCTTTTTCATAAAGGGTCTCCAGATCCCGGCGGAAGTTCGTATATGTACGGGCCCAGCGCTCTTCTTTTTCACCAATAACATGCCATTCCAAAATCATAATCTGCCCGGCTTCATTGGCCTTTATTTCCGCAGGGTCAATCTTTGCTTCCCGGGGCTCTTGCGGCGGAGAGACCGGTTCTTGCCCGGCCGGGTCTTCTTGTTTACTCCCAGGATTAGAATCGGAGGCTTTTGTATCTTCCGGCGGTTTACCGGAACAGCCTGCTGCTAATAACACAATTACCAAAAAAATTACTGCCATCCTTTGCATAGTTTTCTCCTGAAACAAAATATTTGCCTCCTTGCATGGAAATTTTCGGTACGGGGAGATTCCTCCTCCCTTCAATTCTACACTCTTCTTGGCCTGCCTTCTAGCAAAATTTATCTGTTAATTACTGACAATCACCGGCCCGAGGGGCAGCTGTTCTAATCCTGGTGCTGCTTATGGAGAGAACCTAGTACCGCAGCCAGAACACTGTAAAGTTCTTCCCGCTCCCGGACCGTCTCGGATTGATGATTTCTGGTGCATTCCCTGGATATTATTTCAGCATGAGCCAAAGAAAGATTAACACTGGTCAGAGATTGTAAGCAGTCCAAATAAGTGCCGTCTTTAAAGCTAAACCTGGTGATAGCGGATTCTATTGCCCGGAAATCGGCAATCTTATTTTTTAAAACATAACCTCTGGCGCCCTCATCTTTAGCCAGAGGCTCTCTGATTTTTACAGGAATAAGTATTAGGTCCGGATGTAAAGGCAGAGGGGTTGAAGTCTTGCGTCCGACTAAAATTCCATATTTTCTTTTTAACTGGGTAAGATCTACGGCAAAAACCTTAGCCAGCTTTTTGACTACCGTAGCAGTTTTATTGTTTATGATTATATTTTTACCGCCTGTTAACGATACCTGGGTGCTGTTGCCCCCCCATTGGTCATAAATAGGAATTAAATAGTTAATATCTTTCCATTCCTTATCAAAATTAAAATGATTCATGATTATCTAATACCCCCTCTCATAGGAAGAAATAACCGGCGAAGGCTATAGCCAAATTTTACCGAACGTGTGTTCGGTTGTCAAGTAAAAGAATAACCGGCACCGGCCGATATTCTACAATAGCTATAGTTCTCTATAGCCAATAAATTATAGTTTGTTCTCTGTTCTCAGTTCTCTGTTCTCAGTTCTCTGTTCCCGGTTCTCGGTTCTCGGTTCTCTATAAACTATAAACTATGCACTATACTTATGAACCTTACCAGTTACCAGTCACCAGTCACTAACCAACTGAGAACTGGTATCTGAGAACTGAGAACTATAATCTATAATCTATCCTTCGTCTCTAAAAAGCTAAAAGTATTGTTCCAAAACCGGTATGGGCTCCGATTACCGGTCCTAATTCGCTGATGATTATTTTTTGCGGCTTTAAAGTCTCCCTGAGTTCCCGGACCAGTTCGGCCATTTCCTCCCCGGCCCTGGCATGGGTTATGCCTATTGTAGCGGAGGAGAAATCCCTGCCTGATTCTTGAGCCAGCTGAATTAATCTTTTTAGTGACTTTTTGCGTCCTCTTACTTTTTCTAAAGTCCCGATATAACCGTCAGGCAGATTATAAAGAACAGGCTTAATATTCAAAACCTGACCAATGGCTCCTTCAATGCCGGACAGTCTGCCGCCCTTGATCAGGTTCTCCAAGGTATTTACCGTAAAATATGTACTCATCTCCCGGCGGTATTGCAGGATTTGCAAAACAATTTCCTTTAAATCCATCCCCTGCCGCGCTAATTCACAGGCTTTTAGTACCTGCAGGCCGATACCTATACTGGCATTTAAGGTATCCACCACTTCCACCTCAAAAGGGACCATTTCCCTGGCAATCAGTGCACTTTCATAGGTGCCGCTCAAACCTGAAGACAGAGTAATGCATAAGACCGGGCCCTTTTTATGAGCCTTTGTAAAAGCGTCTGCAAAGGCTATGGGTGTAGGTCTTGATGTTTTAGGGAGTTCCCCGCCTAAGGAAAGTTTATGGTAGAAAGTTTGCTTATCAATTTCCAGCCCGTCCAGATATGTTTCATGATCAAAATGAATAAATAAAGGAACAACTTGGATTCCATATTGATCAATAATATCTTGAGGTAAATCACATGAGCTATCTGTTACAACTTGCACCTGCAAAAATATCCCTCCAGTTCTTCCTCATCTTACAATATAATTCTTGGGAATTCAAACTAACTCCTGCTAACCGCCGTTCAAAATAATTATAGAATTTTGCCCGGAAAAAACCTTCCCGGGCCTAAGGTATTGCTTCCCGGTACCCCGTTATGCAGCCTACCCCCCGGGGACCTGCGGAATGGTGAAGGACAATCCCCTGCCGTTCAGCCATGGGGTTGCACCTCTTTGACAGTTTCGATTACCCTGGTCAAACCGTTAATGGATAAAGCTAAGGCCTCAAGTTTACTTTCGACCCGGACCAAGAGGTAAATGCTGATCACCATGGGAAAACCATAATTGCTAACCTGCTGCAGCAGATTTTCCATTCCCTTCACCCCCCGGAGTCCATTCTTCAATAATCTCTTCTTCACCCTTGATGACCTTTGCCATCACCACAAGACAGTTCTTGCATAAATGCAAATCACCGGTAACCTGGTTATTATGCCAGATGACCAGTCTTTGTTCCACCATTTCCAGCCGGTCACATAAATTGCATTTCATTTTTTTGGAAATTTGAAAGGACTGCGCTTCGATTTTATTCAAATTATCTCCTCCTTTATTTATCTTGCGGGCTAAAATCCGGGAACAGGCCGGGGGCCGGCTGCTGCCGGGTCTGACATCTGCTCACGGGTTCAGCTCTTGTATCTGACCCTCAATCTTCACCCGGCAGCTCCGTCTGACCCCCAGCCTTCACCCGGCAGCCCGTCTGACCCCCAGCCTTCACCCGGCAGCTCCGTCTGACCCCCAGCCTCCACCCGGCAGCTCCATCTGACCCCCAACCTCCACCCAGCAGCTCCATCTGACCCCCAACCTCCACCCAGCAGCTCCATCTGACCCCCAGCCTTCACCCGGCAGCCCGTCTGACCCCCAGCCTTCACCCGGCA